>CAVWLQ010000001.1:0-15176 GCA_963755995.1 uncultured Chloroflexia bacterium
GGGGAGGGGAGCCGATCGTCGATGACGCCGCTGCGGTACGGCGTGACCGAGGTCGCGAGCTGCCGGCCGTCGGCGACGTCGACGAGCACGGCGCGACCGGACTCGGTGCCGAAATCGACGCCGATCGCGTACTTGGTCATGGCTGGCTGGTCCCTCGGTCTCGCGATGACGTGCTGCGGGGTGGCCCGTTATCGTTCCCGTTATCGTTCACGGACGATGCTACCCTACGACGCCATGGCAAGGGAACCGGCCCCAGCCGGCCACGGGATCACGATCCGGGAGATCGCGCGGATGTGCGGGGTCTCCACCCAGACCGTCTCGCGGGTCATCAACGAGCGGCCGGACGTGTCGCGCGAGACCCGCCTGGCGGTGGAGGCGGCCATCGCCGCGACCGGGTTCCGGCCGAGCGCCGTCGCCCGAAGCCTCGTCCACGGTCGTTCGCGCACGCTCGGGGTCGTCGTGGCGGGCCTGCGCTATTTCGGCGTCGCCCAGACGCTCAACGGGATCACCGAGGAGGCGCAGGCGGCCGGCTACGGGGTCCTGCTGAAGGAGATCGAGAGCACGGAGACCGTCGACATCGCGCCGGTCATCGAGTTCATGATCGCCCACCGCGTCGAGGCCATCATCTTCGCGGCCCCGCAGCTCGGGACGAACATCGCCAGGGTCCGCTCGCAGCTGCCGGCCGCGTCGCCACCGACCATCTTCCTCAAGTCCGAGCCGTCGCCGGATCACTCGACGATCCTGATCGACAACCGCGACGGTGCCCGCCAGGCGACGGCGCACCTGCTCGCCCTCGGCCGCCGCCGGATCGGGCACATCGCCGGGCCGGCGCCATGGAGCGAGGCCCGCGACCGCCAGGACGGCTGGAGCTCGACCCTGCGAGACGCGGGGGTCGCGTCAGGCCCGGTCGTCGTCGGCGACTGGTCTCCGGCGAGCGGCGAGGCGGCCCTCGAGCAGATGCTGACCTGGCCCCCGACATCGATGGCATCTTCGTGGCGAACGACCAGATGGGGCTCGGCGTGATCCGGGCGGCGCACGCCCGCGGGATCGCGATCCCCGATGCCATCGCGATCATCGGCTTCGACGGGCTCGACGAGGCCGCCCACATCACCCCCTCGCTCACGACCGTCGTCCAGCCGCTGTACGAGCTCGGCGAGCTCGGCGTCCGCGAGGTCCTGGCGGTGGCCAACGAGCCATCCGGCCCCGGCGCCGTCCGCAGCCTGACCCTCTCGACCCAGTTGGTGGTCCGCGAGAGCGCACCGGCGATCGCCACGGCGCCGTCCGAGCTCCCCGAGGGGTAGGACCCGCGACGCGCCCATCGACATCGCCGGCGAGGAGGGGCATCCTCTCCCCGACGGCCGTCACGGCCGTCTCGGATGAGGCAGCAGCCATGGACATCGCGCTGGTGCACGGCTCGTACCACGGGGCGTGGTGCTGGATCGCCTGGCGCCGGAGCTGGAGGCGCTGGGGCATCGGGTCATCGCGGCCGACCTGCCGGTCTCGGACCCGTCGCTCGGGGCGTCGGCCTATGCGGATGCCGTCATCGAGGCGATCGCGACGATGCCGGAGCCCGTGCTCGTCGGCCATTCGATGGGCGGGCTGGTCACCCCGATCGTGGCCGCGCGCCGGCCGATCCGGCGGCTCGTCTTCCTCGCCGCCTTCCTCCCGCTGCCGGGTCTGAGCGCGAACGAGCAGCGCGCGACCGAGGCGCTCGCGGGCGACGTGGCCCCGACGACCGCCGAGTGGACCGATCTGGGCGACGACGTCTGGATGGTCGGGCCGACACGGCGCGCGAGGTCTTCTACCACGACGCGACGCCCGAGGTGGCGGCTGGGCGGCCGCGCGTCTGCGCCCGCAGTGCTACCGGGTGATGAGCGAGACCACGCCGCTGACGGCCTGGCCCGCGGTCGAGTCGCGGACGATCGTCTGCCGCGACGACCGGGCGATCAACCCGGACTGGGTCCGTTCGGCGAGTCGCGACCGCCTCGGCGTGGAGGCGGTCGAGATCGACGGCGCGCACTCGCCGTTCATGACCCGACCAGGGGAGCTCGCCGCGATCCTCGACGCCCTGGCCTGAGTCAGCCGGGCGGCCCGTCAGACCCGGCGAGCCGGTCCAGGACGACGCGGCCGCGCACGGAGTTGCGCTGCGCGGCCGCGTGACATCCAATACGCCGATGCGTCGCCCACCGCTGCCCGCGTTCATCGGCGACCTGTTCGTCGACCCGGTCGCGAAGGGCGCGCTGCTGGCGGGCTCGCTGGCGCTCTTCGCCGCGGCGCTCGACCCGCAGGTCTGGAGTCCGGCGCTGCCGTCCGTCCAGGCCGCGGTCCGCGAGAACCCGCAGCTCGAGACGACGGTCATGCTCGCCTCCCTCAGCGCAGCCGCGCTGCTGCTGCTCGGTGGGGCGCTCGGCGACTCGCGGCGGTCGCGGCCGATCATCCTCGGCGGGCTCACGGTGGAGCTGCTCGCGGGTGTCGCCGCCCTGATCCTGCAGGACGGTCCGCTCTACGTCGCCACGAGGCTCATCGGCCACGCGGGCGCGACGTTCGTCATCCCGGTCTCGATCGCGCTCGTCGCGACCCGGTATCGCGGACCGGTCCGCGCCACCGCGATCGGCCTCGCCTACGGCGCCTACGGGGCGGCCGGCGCCGCCGGGCCCGTCCTCCTGCAGCTCATCCCGGGCGAGCGCTGGCCCGCCTACGTCGCGGCGATCGCCGCGTGCGCCCTCGCGATCCGCGTCGCGTCCCGCCACGTCCTGGAGCTGCACCGGCCGTCGCTCGCCGAGCGGCCGCTCGTCGTCGGGGTCGCCGTGTGGGCCTTCGGGATCATCACGATGACCATCGGGCTCACCTGGATCGGCGGCGGCCTCGACAACCCGATCCGCTGGGCGATGATCGTGGGCGGGCCGGCGCTCGTGCTTTTCTACGACCGCCTCTCCCGGAGGCGGCAGGTCGGTCCCGTCGGGATCATCCGGCGGAACGTGGCGATCGCGCTGTTCGTCGGCGTCGTCATCGCCGTCTCGCAGACCGCCGCGATGCTCAACCTGCCGCTGTACTTCCGGCTCGTGCTCGGATACGGGCCGGTGCTTGCGGTGGCCGCGCTCGCGCCGCTCTTCGCCGCCCTGGTGCTCGCCGGCCCGGTCGCCGGCTACCTCCTCAGCCGCGTCTCACCGCGGTGGCTCGTCGGCGGCGGCGTGGTGTTCGTGGGGATCGGCAACCTGGTCCTGTCCGCGGTGACGACGCAGTCCGCCTCGTACATCGGGTTCGTCCTGCCGTGCCTGCTCATCGGGGCGGGTTTCGTCGTGGCCACGACCGTTCGAACGGCGATCATCTTCGCGAGCGTGCCGCAAGGATTGCCCGCGACGGCGGCGGCGCTCAACGAGGCGTCGATCTCGGTCGGGTCGCGCATCGGGATCGTCGTGGTCAGCGCGCTCGTGGCCCAGGTCGCGACGGCCGCCTACACCGACTCGGTGGCCGCGCTCCCGGCCGCCGACGCGAGCGCCGCGATCGCGGCCTTCCGGGACGTGCTCATCGCGGTCGGCACCCCCTCGTTCAGCCAGGTCGCGACCACGATCGGCGCGGCCGACGTGCTGCCCTACATCGACGCCTACACGAGCGGGCTCCACGCGGCGTTCCTGTTCTGCGGCGTCATCGGCGTGGTCGGCGGGGCCATCGCGCTCCTCGCCTTCGGTCAGCAGGACCCGCTCAAGACGGTCTGGGACAGCAAGGACGAACGGGCGGCGACCGTCCCGGCGTGAGGGCCGAGCGTGCCGGCGGCCCCGTGCCGCTCGTCAGTCGAGTCGTCGACCCGGCTGCGGGAACCGTCCGCACAGCGCAGCGACCTGCTCCCGTGCGCGGGCGGCCACGCGCGCATCGTCGATCGAATGGAGGATGGTCGCGATCAGGCCGGCGATCTCGAGGATCTCCGGGCGACGCATGCCTCGAAGGCTGACCCCGGGCGTCCCGATCCGGATGCCGCTCGTCTGGCGGATCGGGGCCGGATCGAACGGGATGGCATTTCGGTTGCAGACGATCCCCACCGCTTCGAGGGCGGCCTCGGCGCGGTCGCCGGTCAACCCGTTCTCCCGCAGGTCCAGAAGCACCAGGTGGTTGTCCGTCCCGCCCGACACGGATCGGAACCCGGCGTCGGCCAGGGCGCCGGCGAGCGCTGCGGCGTTGTCCACCGTCGCCTGCTGGATGTCGTGGAACTCCCCCGTCCGGGCGTAGGCGAAGCAGACGGCCTTGCCGGCGATCTGCCCCATCGACGGTGTCCCCTGGGTCCCAGGAAAGACGGCCCGATCGATGGCCCTCGCGTGCTCGGCGTCGCAGAGGACGATGCCGCCGTGCGGGCCAAGGAGCGTCTTGTAGGTGGTCGACGTCACGAACTGGGCGTGCGGGACCGGGCTCGGGAGGACGCCGGCGGCCACCAACCCCGAGATGTGCGACATGTCGACGAGCAGTGGCGCCGCGACCTCGTCGGCGATCGAGCGGAGCAGGGCGTAGTCGATGGCGCGGGGGTACGAGCTGCCGCCCGCGACGATGAGCCTCGGCCGATGCGCGAGCGATACGTCGCGGACCTGGTCGTAGTCGATCAGCTCCGTATCGGCGCGCACGCCGTACTGCCGGAAATCGTAGATGGCGCCCGTGATCGACGCCGACGCGCCATGCGACAGGTGACCGCCGTGGCGCAGGTCCATGCTCACGACCCGGTCGCCGGGTGCGAGGAGGGCCGCATACACCGCGACATTCGCCTGGACGCCCGAGTGCGGCTGCACATTCGCATGCCCGGCACCGAAGAGCTCGGTCGCACGCGCGACCGCCAGCTCCTCGAGCTCGTCGGCGACCTCGCAGCCGCGGTGGTAGCGCCGCCCGGGATATCCCTCGGCCGGTTTGTTGTTGAACACCGACCCCAGCGCCCGGAGCACGGCGGGCGGCGCCGTGGATTCGGCCGCGACCATGTTCAGCGTGGCGTCCTGACGGGCGGCTTCCCGTTCGATGAGCGTCGAGACCACCGGGTCATCGAACGTGGTCGCGGCGATGAGCGACATCGGTCGTCCCTCTTGTCCGAGTGGGTCCCCTGACCCTCCTGAGCGGAGCCTACCCGATGGCCGGCGGCGCGACGGTGCGGCCGCCCGCACCGCCCTCGAACCGGACCCTCCCGGGACGCGGAAGCGCCCGGCGACCCTTGCGGGCGCGCCGGGCGCACGAGGTGAGGAGCTAGCGGGTTGCGCCGGCCCGCTTCACGCGCCAGGTGATGGCCAGGCCACCGAGCGCGAGGGCGATGAGCGCTGCCGGCCAGGTGGCATCCATCGGATTCGGTGCATCACTGGCGGCTTCGGTGGTGTCGGTCGCAGGCGGGGTCGGGACCGGTCCGCCGAGGGTCGACTTGGTGGTGACGGTGGTGTCGCTGCCGACCGGGGCGGCCGCGAAGTCGTTGACGAGGCGGACCGAGCAGATCACGAGCGCCCCGCCGCCGTTGGTCGAGCCGTTGCACTGGTTGATCGTCAGCGGCAGGCCGGCCGACCTGGTGCCGGTCGCGGTGCAGGCGAGCTGGACGAGCGTTCCGCCGTTGGCGGACCCGTTGCACTGCGTGACCGTGGCGCCCGAGGTGGTCGACGGGAACGGATCGCAGGTGTTGGCGATCCCGTCGCCGGAGCCCACGCACTGGTTGACCGTCACCGCCGACGCAGCGGCGGTCACGCCGATGAAGTGGTTGGTGATGACGACCTTGCAGCGGAGCGTCCCGCCGCCGCCGTTGGTCGAGGCATTGCACTGCGTGACCTTCCGGACCGGCGCCGTCAGGTTCCGATGGGTGACCGTGCACGCGGCGGTCGGATCGCCCGCGGCGCCGTGGCATTCGCGGACCGTGACCTGGGCCGAGCCGCCGCTGGCGGTGATCCGGTTGACGACGGTGACCTCGCAGATGAGGCCGAGGCCGGGCGTATCGTCGACGCCGTTGCTGCACGTGGTGGTCGGGGCGAGGGTCGCGGCCATCGTCGTGGCGGTCATGACCGGGGCGAAGCCGAGGACCGCGAAGGTGAGGAGGCTCACGGCGAGCACGCTGATCTGGCGACGCAAGGCGACACCTGTAAGGGTCGAGCGTCGGGGCCAAGGGTTCAGCGACGGGGGCTCGTGCCGCCACCGTGCGCCCCGCGAGGCGTGCTCGTAACCCGGACCATGAGGTTGCCGACACACGACCGGACGAATGGGTGGTGCCGGGACTGGTGACGCGGCGGGCGCTCGTGCCCGTACGATGCGACGACGGCATCGGAGGAGTGGGCTCATGGCGGCACCCCAGACCGGGATCTTCGCCCTTGGCACGTCCTCGCACGCCTGGCTCGAGTTCGACGTGCTCGCATCAGCCTCGCCGGGCGATGCCGTCGCCCTCGTCGCCTCGCTGCGCGAGCCGCGGACCACCATCGACGGTGTCAACCTCGTGGTGGGCTACCGCCCGGAGGTCTGGGCATCGGTCGCGCCTGACGCCGCGCCGCCCGGGGCGCACGGCTTCGATGAGCCGGTCACCGGCCCCACGGGCAAGGTCATGCCGGCGACCCAGCACGACATCGTGGTCTGGCTGACCGGGCCTGGCTACGACGTCGTCTTCGACGTGTCGCGGGCGATCGTCGCGGCGCTCGCGGGTCACGCGAGGCTCACGCACGAGATCGTCGGCTGGCCGTACCACCACGATCGCGACCTGACCGGGTTCATCGACGGGACCGAGAACCCCAGCCTGATCGAGGCGATGGCGCTCGCCCTGATCCCCGAGGGCGAGCCCGGTGCCGGCGGCTCGATCCTCCTGCTCCAGCAGTGGGAGCACGACATCTCGAGCTGGGAGGCGCTCTCGACGGAGGGCCAGGAGGCCGTGATCGGCCGCCGCAAGATGGACAGCGTGGAGCTCGACCCGCGACCCGAGGGATCCCATGTGGCCCGGACCGACCAGGACGCCTTCGGCGACATCTTCCGGCGGAACATCGCGTACGGCTCGGTGACCACGCATGGGACGATCTTCGTCGGGTTCAGCGCGACCCAGGCCGTGCTCGCCGGGATGCTCGACAACATGGTCGGCCGGCCGGGGGGCCTGATCGACGACCTGATGAAGTTCACGACGCCGCTGACGGGCGGCTACTACGTGGTCCCCTCGGGCGACCGGCTCGCGGCGTTCGGCGGCGACGAGCGGGCCTGACCCGGCCGGCGGCGAATCTACGCCAGGTCCATCTCCATGAACACGACGACCGGACGGAAGCGCTCCGGGAAGCCGTCGGGTGCGGGCACCTCGCGGAAGCCGACGCCACGGTAGAGGTCGTGCGCCCGCGTCATCGTGATGTGGCTGTCGAGTACGAGGTGTCGATAGCCGGCGACGCGCGCCTCGGCCACGAGTCGCTCCACGAGGTGGCGGCCGATCTCGTGACCGCGCGCCTCCGGTCGCACGTACAGCCGTTTCAGCTCGCCGGTATCGTCGTGGTGGGGCTTCAGCGCGAAGCAGCCGGCCGCCTCGCCGTCGAGGGTTGCGAGGAGCAATCGGCCGCGGGGTGGCCCGTAGACGCCCGGGAGCGTCGCCAGCTCGCGCTCGAGGCCCTGGAACGTCGGCGCCTCGTCGCTGTCCTTCTCGAGCGTCATGACCCATGTCGTGAACTCGCGGAGGATGGCGCCGACGGCGGCGATCTCGTCGGGCGTCCGGACCTGGTCGATCGTCAGCACCGGGCGATGCTACTCGGTCGCGGCGTGCTTCGACTTCGACTTGGGCTTCGACTTCGACCGACGGGCGGCCCCGTTGAGGAACAGCGTCGCGACCACGTCACTCGCCTCGTCGATCCCGAGCGTTCCCGGGAGCCCGGCGTCCATCGCGGCGATGGCCAGGCCGGCGAGTGACCGGCTCAGGAGGGCGGGGTCCAGCCCGCGCCGGACGGTGCCGTCGTCGATCCCACGCTGGAGGATGGCCCGCGACGGTGCCCAGACGACCCGCTCCATCTCGGCGCTCAAGTCCGATCCGGGGATCCCGGCTGGATGGCGTGTCAGCAGCACGAGCGCGTCGCTGGCCTCGAGGAACGAGCGCACGAGCCGTTCGATCGCGTCCAGGGCGGTCGCGTCGTCCCGGCCCGCGTCACCGATCCGCGACGCGAGCACCTCCAGCGCCTCGGCTGTGAGCGCCGCCACGAGGACCTCTCTCGTCGGGAAGTACCGATAGACGGTGGCCCGTCCGACACCCGAGGCCGCCGCGATCTCGGCCATCGTGGCGTCGGGCCGCTCTGCGAGCACCGAGATCGCCATCGCCAGGATGGCCGAGGACGTCTCAGCGTGGCGGGAGGCGGTCGTCACGCGATCATCGTAGCAGAAGTGAGACAATGCTGTCTCATCACAGAGAGATGCTGAGACATGCATGTCTCAGCCGTAGCGAACGCAGGATCGCACGGGTACGCGATGATGCGTCGCACACGACCCGAATCAAGCGAGGACCTGCCGTGATCCGCTCGTTCGCCCATCGACCGGCCGACGACGCGCCGGCCCTGCCCGTCGAAGGGCAGCTTGGCTCGTTCGACGGCGCGACGAGCTGGATCAACTCGGACCCGCTGACCGCGGAAGGCCTGCGGGGGCGGGTCGTCCTGGTCGACTTCTGGACCTACACGTGCGTCAACTGGCTCCGCACGCTGCCGTACCGGCGGGCGTGGGCCGCGAAGTACGCGCCGGCCGGCCTGACCGTCATCGGCGTGCACACGCCCGAGTTCGGCTTCGAACGCGACCTCGACAACGTCGTCCCGCGGACGCGCGCGCTCGGGGTCGAGTACCCGGTCGCGGTCGACAGCGCCTACGGCGTCTGGCGCGCCTTCGACAACCACTTCTGGCCGGCGATCTATCTCGCCGACACGCAGGGCCGGATCCGCTACCACCATTTCGGTGAGGGCGAGTACGCGATGACCGAGATGGTCGTCCAGCAGCTCCTGATCGACGCCGGGGCGCCGGACGTCGACCAAGGGCTGGTCGACGTCGATCCCCAGGGCCTCGAGGTCGCCGCGGACTGGCGGACGCTCCGGTCGCCCGAGACCTACGTCGGCTACGGCCAGGCGACGGGCTTCGCGTCGGCCGAACTGGCCGCGTTCGACCAGCCGCATGGATACGCGGCGGCCGCGGCGCTCCCCCTCAACGCCTGGGACCTGACCGGGACCTGGACCGTCGCGCGGCACGCCGGGATCCTCGACGAGCCCGGCGGGCGCATCGCCTTCCAGTTCCAGGCCCGCGACGTCAACCTGGTGATGGGCCCGGCGACGCGTGGTGCGTCCATCCCGTTCCGGGTCTACCTCGACGGGCGCCTCGCCACCGACGCGGTCGGGACCGATGTGGCCGGCGACGCCAGCGGGCTCGTGGACGCACAGCGCACGTACCAGCTCATCCGCCAGCCGGGGGCGATCGCCGAGCGCCGATTCGAGATCGAGTTCCTCGGTGCCGGCGTCGAGGCGTACTGCTTCACATTCGGCTGATCGCGCAGGCGCAGAAGTGGCCCGGATGGCGTAGCGTGGCGTCGTGACCCGGGAAGCCGAAGACCTGAACCGGCGCCTGCTGCGCGCCCGCGACGCCATGGACCGTTCCTACGCGGAACCGCTCGACGTCCGCACGGTCGCGGCGGTGGCGCACATCTCCGAGGCGCACTTCAGCCGGTGCTTCCGCCAGGTGTTCGGGGAGACGCCGCACCGCTACCTGCAGCGGCGGCGGGTCGAGCGGTCGATGTTCCTGCTCCGCGAGACCGACCGCAGCGTCACCGACATCTGCTTCGACGTCGGCTTCGGCAGCCTGGGGACGTTCAGCCGCACGTTCCGCCGGATCGTGGGAGAGACGCCGTCGACGTACCGCCTGGGCCACGGCCCGGTGGTCGCGCCGCATTGCGTGCAGCTGGCGGCGATGCGGCCACGGATCGCGGCCGATGAGATCGGTGGGATCGAGCAGGTTCGGAGAAGCCGCCACGGCGATGGTCCCGTAGGGTGACGGTCGTCCCCGCACCGAACCCGCAGAGGAGAGACCCGTGATCACCAGCCTCAACGTCGCCTCGATCTATGTCCTGGACAAGGAGGAGGCCCTCGACTTCTATGTCAACAAGCTCGGGCTCGAGAAAGGCAACGACGTGCGCCAAGGCGACTATCGCTGGCTCACCGTTCGCGTCCCCGGGCAGCCGGGCACCGAGGTCTCGCTGGAGCAGCCCGGGTCGCCATTGCATGACGACGCCACGGCGGCCCAGCTTCGCGAGCTGATCACGAAGGGAGCACTGGGCGGCCTGGTCTTCATCACGGACGACGCGAAGGCGCTCTACGAGACGCTCAAGGAACGCGGCGTCACCGATTTCACGCAGGAGCCCACCGAGCACTTCTACGGCACGGACATGGGGGTGCGCGACCCGTTCGGAAACCCGATCCGCATCCTCCAGCAGGGAAAGGCCCAGCGAGGCGGGACGGCCTGACATGGCCGGAGGACTCGGCTTACGTGACTCCGCCGGCGTCCTTCGTGAACAGCGATCGGGGATGCCTCAGGTGTGACGCGTTTTTGCAAGACATGCCGCGGCCTCTGCGGTCAAGCCTGCGACGTCCCACATCCACCGTCTCGACTATGACCTCGGCACACCCACCGGGCCGCATCGGGCGGGCCCCCCGACGCTTCGGCAACCAGCGCCTGACCAACCTGGCGATCGCCGCCATCCCGCTGCTGGTCGGCGCGGGCGGAGCCGCGGCGAGCCGTACCGGGATCCGCGACTGGTACCGGACGATCCAACGCCCCGACTGGGATCCGCCGGACCGGGTCTTCGGTCCCGTCTGGACAGCCCTCTACGCGATGATGGGCGTCGCGCTCGTCGAGGTGGTTCGGTCGGACCGTGAGCGCATCGCTCGTCAGATGGGTCTCGGACTGTTCGCGGTCCAGCTGCTCCTGAACTTCGGCTGGTCATGGATCTTCTTCGTCGAGCACGACCTGCGCGGAGCGCTCATCGAGATCCTCGCGCTTTGGCTGGCGATCGTCGCGACCACCGTCGCCTTCGGCACTACGAGCCGTCGCGCCGGGCTCCTGCTTCTCCCATACCTTGCATGGGTCTCGTTCGCGGCGATACTGACCGCCGAGATCTGGCGCTTGAACCGCTAGCCCGATCCGGGCACGTCGATCGTTTTGCGCGACTCGGATGACGGAATGTCACGACGCGCCCCCGAGTGCGTCAGCTTTGCGCGCCGATCCTGGAAGTCGTCGGTCACGCCTTCCCGGCATACTCCTGGCTGTGCTCCTGGCGGTCCTTCGCCTCGGTCCGCTCCATGATCTCGAGCGTCTCGGCGACCGATCGGCCGTTCTCGTCGGCCGCCCGCTTGATGTCCTCGTAGGTGATGTTCGACTCGCCCATCTCGAGATGGGCATCCATGCAGCCACAGGTCAGACACATCGCGATCGACTCCTTTCGATGTGCCCCCACGTTCGTCTGAGCGACGCCGATGCGGCGCGGTCGAGACCGCCGTTCTCGTGACAGCGGCGTGCCAATGTCGACGCGCCGTAGAGGCGCGCGAGCCCCTAGGTGCGGTGCGGGACCAGCAGCCCGCGCTCGTAGCCGGCCGCGACCGCGGCGGCGCGGTCGTTGACGTCGAGCTTCGCGTAGATGTGGAGGAGGTGCGTCTTGACCGTCGCCTCCGAGATGAACAGGCGGGCGGCGGCGCCGCGGTTCGTCTCCCCCTGGGCGATGAGCGTCAGGACCTCGAGCTCTCGTTCGCTGAGCGCGTCATGCGCCGGCGCCCGCAGTTGGCTCACGAGCCGGGTGGCGACCGATGGCGCGAGGACCGCCTCATCGCGGGCGGCAGCGCGGATCGCGCGGACCAGCTGCTCCCGGGGCGCGTCTTGAGGTCCTTGAGGAGGTAGCCGGTCGCCCCGGCCTCGAGGGCGGGCACGACGTCGCTGTCCGAGTCGTAGGTCGTGAGCACGAGCACGCGGGCCTCGGCGCCCTGCTGGGCGAGCTGGCGGATGGCGGCGGCACCGCCCATGCCCGGCATCCGCAGGTCCATCAAGATGACGTCCGGCCGGAGCGGTCCGACGAGGCGCAGCGCCTCGGCGCCATCCGCGGCCTCGCCCACGACCTCGAGGTCCGGGTCGCCGGCGAGCATCCCGCGCAGGCCGTCACGGACGACCGGGTGGTCGTCGACGATCAGCAGCCGGATCGGGCTCACGGCGCGGCGACGACCGACGCGGTCCCGGCCGCGATCGCCGGGACGCGGGCCGACACGGCCGTGCCGCCGCCCGGCTCCGATTCGATCGCGAGGGAGCCGGCGACGCGGGCCACCCGCTGGCGCATCCCGCTCAGCCCGAACCCGGCGCCATCCCCGGACCCGGGCTCGTCGACGCGGAAGCCCGTCCCGTCGTCGCGGACGTCGAGGGTCACGACGTCGCCCATGTAGGACAGCGTGAGCCAGGCGTGCGCGGCCCCAGCATGGCGGGCGACGTTGGCGAGCGCCTCCTGGGCGATCCGCAGGAGCGCGACCTCGACTCGGGATGGAGCGCGACGACCTCACCGGTGACGGTGACCGCGACCGGGACCGTGTTCATCTCGGACCATTCGCGGGCGACATCGGCGATGGCGTCCGGCAGCGTCCCGCCTCGAGGGCGGTGGGCATCGAGGCTTCGACCGAGCGGCGCGCCTCGGTCAGGCTCTCGCGCGCCAGCCGCTCGGCGTTGTCGAGGTGCCGGTCCCGATCCGCCGGCCGGTCGCGGGCCTGGTCCGCCGCCTCGAGCTGCGTGACGATCGCGATGAGGCCCTGGGCGATGGTGTCGTGGATCTCGCGGGCCATGCGCTGCCGCTCGTCGAGCACGCCCGCCTCGCGGGCCTGGGTGAGCAGCTGGCATGGAGGCCGGCGTTCTCGATCGTCGCCGCCTCGAGCCGCGCGAGCGCCTGCCGCCGCTCCTCGTTCTGCTCGGTGATCCGCTCGCCGATGTACACGCCGGCGCCGATCACGACGGTCTGCACGCTGATGATCACGAGGTAGAAGGTCCACGCCTCGGTCGTCTGCGGCAGCCCGATGATGAGGCTGTTCACGAGGATCGACGTGGCGCCCACCCCGACGACCGCGAGCGGGAGCGGCCGCAGGTACGAAGCGTGGAAGAAGCCGCTGATCATGAAGACGAAGAAGACCGGCTGGCGGAGCATGAGGATCGATGCGAGGACCAGCACGCCCACGAAGAACACGCCCATGCGCACGCGGTCGTCCCGCCGCGGCTCCGGCATCCGCGTGAAGAGGACGTAGATCCGGCGGCGGCCGCCACGGCGATGGCGAGGGCCGTGAGCCGCTCGTCGTGCTCCCGGTCCTTCGAGGAGCCCAGGATCGTCGCCACCGCGAGCAGGACGTACCCGCAGCGCGCGACCAGTGTGTCGCCGAAGCGCTCGAACGCCGGTTTCGTCGTCACGCTCATGGCGCAACGCTACTCCACGGCCGGCCGGCGAACGGACGGCGCCGGCGGCCGGCCCGTCACTCCCACCGGAACAGCCGCACGGCCAGCGAGCCCACGACGACGGTCAGCACGGCCATGCCCAGGAGCGGTGCCGGCTGCGGCGCGGTCCCCATCCACGCGTCCTGGAGGCCCTGCACGCCGGGGGCGTGAAGTGGCCGATCCGGATCAGGGCGTCGGGCAGCACCCGCGGCAGGTAGACGCCGCCCAGGAACATCACCACGAAGAACATCGGGATGGCGATGGCCGTTGCCGCCCGGTTCGACGGGGCGAACCGCCGCGACCAGGAGCCCGATGGCGAAGAGCGAGGTCATGCCAAGGAGGAACGCGCGGCGTAGCCGATCGGCTGGGGCAGCGGCACGTCGAACGCGATGTTCGCGACGAGAGCAGCAGCACGAGGCTCACGACCGAGAGGACCATGTAGAGGCGAGCTGGGCGGTCAGCAGCCGGCGGGCTGGCCGGGGTTGTCGACAGGCGGCGCAGCACGCCCCGTTCGCGGTACGTCACGAGCCGGAACGGCAGGGTTGACGCCGAGGATGCCGAGCGTCATGACCACCATGGACGGCGCGAAGATGTCGATCAAGCGCCGCCCGCCGAGCGCGGGGTCGGGGGCTCGACCCGAAGAGGAGCCGAAGACCAGCAGGATGATGTCGGCAGGGCGTGGCAGCGAGCCACACGCCGGGCTCTCGGAAGAACAGCCGGGTCTCGCTGAGGGTGAGCGCGCGCAGCTCCTCTGAAGATCGGGCTAGCGGGCGGGCGTGCGACCGGTGAGGGCGACGAACGCGTCGTCGAGGCCCGCCTGTTCGATCCGCAGCTCGTTGGCGACGATCTGGTTGCGCGCGAGGACCGAGGTGACGGCCTGCGACGACGTTGCCGGTGCCGGAGACCTCGACCGTCTGGCCGGCCGCGCACGCTGCGCACCTCGGGCAGGTCGGTGAGGAGGCCCGTCGTCGATCGGGGCGGACGGCGGAACCGGAGACGCTGCTCGGGGTCGACCATCGAGACGATCCCGGCCGGCGTGTCGAGCGCGACCACCCGGCCGCGCGGATCAGCGCGATCCGGTCCGCGAGGCGCTCGGCCTCCTCCATGAAGTGGGTGACGAGGATCACGGTCACGCCGCTCGCGCGGACGTCCTCGATGAGCTGCCACGTGTCGCGCCTGGCCTGCGGGTCGAGGCCGGTCGTGAGCTCGTCGAGGATCGCGACCCTGGGGTTGCCGATCAGCGCGAGCGCGATCGAGAGCCGCTGCTTCTCGCCGCCCGACAGCTTGCCGAACGGGCGTTGCGCTTGTCCGCGAGCCCGAGGTCGTCATCAGCCGGCCCGGGTCCGGGGGCCGGCGTAGAACGAGGCGTAGAGCTCGAGCGCCTCGCGGACGCGGATCTGGTCGGGCAGCTCGCTCTGCTGGAGCTGGATGCCGACGACGGCCGGAGCTGGTCGCGGTCCGCGCGGGTCCATGCCCAGCACGCGGATCGTGCCGGAGTCGGGCGCCGCAGGCCGACGATCGACTCGACGGTCGTCGTCTTGCCGGCGCCGTTCGGGCCGAGGATGCCGAAGATCTCGCCCTGCTCGACCGAGAAGGACACGCCGTGGACGGCGGTGCGGTCGCCGTAGCGCTTGGTCAGGTGGTAGACTTCGATGACGTTCATGGCCCGAGTATCTTCCAGGGAGCCGGCCGCGGGCATCGGCCGAGAGGCCGGTTCCGCGGCGCGGTCGGTCGATGCCCGGGTCAAC
>CAVWLQ010000002.1:0-1104944 GCA_963755995.1 uncultured Chloroflexia bacterium
CTCGCGCGCAATCGCACCAGCTGATGTCCGGCCGGCATCGAAGTCGGTCGTGCGTCCTTTGCTTGCACCCACGCTCGGACTCTTTCGGCCGAGGGTTCCAAAGCTGAAAACGTGACGGATCATCCCAATCCGGGTGCTCCACGGGTTGAAGCGCCGTTAGCTCGCACAGGGCCATCGCCAGGCTCCGATGAGGCCGATACAGCAGGATCGGCAGCGACTATGCCGAGTTCGTCGTAGGCGAAAGCGATGAACGTGTTATCGCGGTCGGGCAGCAATACGTCGTCGCATCGAACCGGGCGACTTGACTTGAGGTTGCAGTTGACGCAAAGCAAAGAGGAAATTCGTTCACTCGCATTCAAGGTGGGCATAGGTGGCCACCCCCTTGGGCTGGATGTGTTCAGACTGAAAGCAGGGTGGCGAGGACGACAGCTACAGCAGCCGCAGTTGCCGAAGCCCATCGACCGATTCTGTTCGCATCCTCGAATCGGGCGTACAGCAGCCGGAGCCGCCCCGCGATCGATTGGCTCGACGTACCAGAGCTCCCGTTCTGTCAATCCGCGGCGTTCAAGGAGGGCCATGTAAGCTGGCAATCGTCACTGAACGGAGCCAACACGCCCACGACAAGGTCGTTGTGTACCGAGTTACGCCGAACTGGACTCGCAACCCGCGCTTCTGCTCGACTAGCTCCAGGTAGCGGCGCGCGGGATCCAACATCTCCTGGTAGACGCTGTGGACTGCGTTTCTGTGTTTCGTTTATGCCCATCACCAGATGTCGCGCCATTCCTCGATAGAGCGCCTCAGCGGGCTCGATCGCCAGGTCGGGTAGTGTCGAGCGCCATTACCTCGCCTTCGCTGAGCGGTTTGGAAATGAAAGGCGAATGGGTCGTCGCGATGAACTGAATATTCGGGTAAGTCGCCCTGAAAGATCCTCTGATGACGTCGAGCTGCCATCTAGGGTGCAGGTGTAGTTCAAGCTCGTCGATAAGAATCGACACCGGCGCCGCGCAGCGGTTTATCTGAGTAGGGGATTCGCCAGCGCCAATCGGCTGACTGAGGTCGCAGATCAGGGCGAGGAGTTGAACGTCGCCGTCTGAAAACAACCCCGGTGATATGTCAAGCGGAACCCCAGCAATTCGTCGATCAGCAGGCGAAGCTACCTTCTTGTACGCCAGCGTTTTCAAAGCCGCCAAGGAACGTGGCGAGGGCGCCGCAGATGCCTTCGACGGCGCGGTCGCCAAGGTAGCCGTGGTCGTTGGCCGCTCAGTTAGGCGTTCGACTGTGACAGCGCCGCGATCGGGCCATGAAGTCGCGGAATTCACCGTTCCATTGAAGAGGGCACCCGCTATGCGGCCGCGTGTCCCCGCGGCACCTCCGCCGGCAGCGTTCTGGGCAAACGGTATCCGCGCGATCAGTCGCGTAGAACACAGCAAGCGGCGCCTCGTCGTCGGCGCGCGTGGGGTCACGTAAACGTCCCGACCTCGCGCTTCACGGCCGGCTGGACAGGTTGGTCGCGGTGACCGACGACCTTCGCTGTCGTAGCGGAGGTTGAAATTCGAGCGGAATCGTCACTGCAGGTCACCTTCATACCCAGTTTTGCTGACGTTGCGTCGAGGTTGACGTCCGATGGGGCGATCGCGCGAATCCGCTTCGTGCCGGCGAAACCAGCGGCAAGGAACCGGAAACACAGCAGCGCGAAGCGCGTCGAGCATTGCGGTCTTGTCCTCGCCCGTTGATGCCGGCGACCACAGTGAAGCGGTCAGCGAACTGAAACGTCGGCGGATCGACATGCACGCGGAATGTGGAAGCGAAAGTTCGCGTAAATCTCATCGCTTCAACAACGCGATGTCGAGCTGACCGGTCACAGACATCGGCTATCAGCGTGGGCGCTTTTACCGATCCTTGAGTAGGGCGATGGCCTCTCAACTGAATAGCATTCTCGACATCGAGTTTCCGCGTCGTCGGCGCAGATAGCGTGAGAATGGCGCGTTGCTCGGGGAGAGGCCGGGCAGGCGAGGCGGTGTTCGCGCACCTTCTCGGCGTTGAGGTTTCGGCTGGCCCCCACCCCAGGCCTGAACAATTAGCTGCTTCTCGCGAGGCCGAAGAGCGAAGAAGACGAGCTGTCGGATCGAAACGGCTCGGTTCAGCCAGGAGCATACGGCCTGATTGACTGTCGCCTCGATGCCGAGGGCCGACGCGCCCAATCGTGCACCTACATGGCAAACAACACGGAGCCGGGCGGATACATCCCAATGACGGAAGCGTCTTCCTCTCCAAGGCGGGTAAGCGATTGATTTCGTGGATCCAATCACATTTTCCCGGAGCTCAGAAAAGTCGTCACCCAAGGAATATCCCCGTCGTAGTACTCGGACATCCCTGTCGGTGGCGTTGTCCCAATTTCCAATGCGCGCAAACCCAAATTTGATCTGCAGACACCTCCCAATGCGCGGCATCTCCCAGCCAAGGTGCCATGCACAGAGTCCCGGTGGGACGCATTCGAATTGAGGCCACGGGGACAGCGCGGTAGATGAATGACCGGCGTTTCTCGAGCCAAGAAGCTGGAGTACCCGCGGCTCCTCCTTCGCCGCCATCAAATCATCAAGTCGACCCAGTCTCGCGGTCGAGGAAGTCTCCGCCATGGCGCGTTGCCAAGGCGAGAAGGAGGAACAGGAATGCGGTCGTCGCGTATGAAGTTTCCGAAATCCGTTTTTTGGCCCGCCGTGCCGGTCAAGCTTGCCTCTGCCGAATCCATAGAAATGGCGGGCTCGACGTGTGCACGAGAATACAGGAAGCGACCGTCCAAGTCGGGGGTCGGCGTCAGGACGTACAGCTCAGTCGCGTCAAAACCGATCCCGCCGCAGGTGCCACGGCTCACAGCGCCCTTTCCGTTTTCAAAGCAGGGCGTGACCTCGGCGACGACGACATCTCCATCGAAGAATGGTGCGCAGCCCGAAGCCCCACTTCCTCGATGTCGCGAATGACCATATATCAAGATGACCTCTGTCGCCGTTATAACCTCCATCGCGAGGAAATCACTAGGGTAACTTTTGAAAAAAGGAGGCGGCGAATTTCCGTCAGATGGGCGCGCCGCGTCGCGAAGCGAATTTGCCTCGTCGGCCACCGAATCTGGACGGACATTCAGTTCGTCACCTCACGCAGCAACCGCATGATCTCTTCCTCGGCCTGCTCAACTCCGTGTCGATCTCCTCGAGCGGCCGCGGCGGCGTGTACTTATAGAAGTGGCGGTTGAAGTTGATCTCGTAGCCGACCTTGTCCTTGCTGCGGTCCATCCAGGCATCGGGCACATGCGGGCGCACCTCGCGCTCGAAGTAGGCGTCGATATCGTCCTTGAGCGGCACGTTCTCGAAATCGCGCAGGTCGGCATCGGGCTCGTAGCCCTCGTCGCGCCCGCCCTTGGCGACCGGCTCGGCCTCCGGGTCCTTCTGCGTGAACACGGTGCGGAAGAGCTTCTGCTCAGGTCGCCTTCCAGCGTGACTTG
Source organism: uncultured Chloroflexia bacterium (assembly GCA_963755995.1). Taxonomy (GTDB): domain Bacteria; phylum Chloroflexota; class Limnocylindria; order Limnocylindrales; family CSP1-4; genus SPCO01. The sequence goes on from CAVWLQ010000002.1 coordinate 3,497, forward strand.
CGCTGCGTGCAGCAGATCCTCGATGCGGCTCCAGACCGCGTTCCAGTCGAGCTGCGGTTCGCGGCCGAGCGCCTTGTCGATGGCCTGCACGTCGTCGAGCAGGTGCGGGCAGGCGTCGAGGAAGCGGGCCTTGTCTTCCGATAGTCATCTGATAGCGCAGGCGCAGCGGCCGCTCGACGGTGACGCGGGTGTAGCCGAAGTCGGCGTTGTCGAAGATCTTCGAGCGTCTCGCCGTCGGTCTGCCGGCCGTAGAGCTCGACGATCTCGGCGATCTGGTCGGCGGTCATGTGCCGGCGCTTGTCGCCGAGGCTGCGCTTGTTGTCCTCGCTGCCGCCCGCGGTCCAGACGTCGCGCGCATCGAGGAGCTGGATCTTGCCCTTGCGCCGCTTCTCCTTGCGGTTGGTGACGATCCAGACGTAGGTGCCGATGCCGGTGTTGTAGAACATCTGCTCCGGCAGGGCGACGATGGCCTCCAGCCAGTCGTTCTCGATGATCCACTTGCGGATGTCGCTCTCGCCCGAGCCCGCGCCGCCGGTGAACAGCGGCGAGCCGCGAGAAGACGATGGCGAGGCGCGAGCCGTGCTTGTGCTCCGCCGGGCGCACGGGCTCGAACTTGGCGATCATGTGCTGCAGGAAGAGCAGCGAGCCGTCGTTCACGCGCGGCAGCCCGGCGCCGAAGCGCCCGTCGAAGCCGCGCTTGTCGTGCTCGCTGCTGGATTTCCTTCTGCTGCTTCTTCCAGTCCACGCCGAAGGGCGGATTGGTGAGGAAGTAGTCGAAGGTCTCGCCCGCGAACTGGTCCTCGGTGAAGCTGTCGCCGAAGCGGACGTTGTTGCCGCCGCCGTTGTGGTCTACCTGCTTCATCAGCATGTCGGACGCGGCGGTGGCGAAGGCGCGCTTGTTGTAGTCCTGCCCGTAGACGTAGAGCTTCGCCGCGCCGTGGTGCTCGCGCAGGTAGTTCTGCGCTTCGGCCAGCATGCCGCCGGTGCCGCAGGCCGGGTCGAGCAGCTTGCGCACGGTGCCGGGCGTGGCGAGCAGCTTGTCGTCGTGGATGAACAGAGTTCACCATCAGCCGGATGACTTCGCGCGGCGTGAAGTGGTCGCCGGCGGTCTCGTTGGCCAGTTCGTTGAAGCGCCGGATGAGGTTCTCAAAGATGAGCCCCATCTGCTCGTTCGGCACCGTGTTCGGGTGCAGGTCGACGTCGCAGAACTTCGAGACGACGAGATAGAGGATGTTCGCCTCGCGCATCCTCTCGATCTCGTTCTCGAACTCGAAGAACTCGAAGATGTCGCGGACGTTCGCCGAGAAGCCCTTGATGTAGCTGACGAGGTGCTTGTCGATGTTGTCGGGGTCGCCCTTCAGCTTCTCGAAGTCGAGCGGCGAGTGGTTGTGGAAGCGCTGGCCGGCGGCCTTGTTCAGATTGGCTGTCGAGCGCGTCGCCTTCGAGCTTGCCGCCCTTAGCGCTTCTCGTACTCCGCCAGCACCTTGGCCTTGGTCGGCGCGAGTACGCAATCGAAGCGGCGCAGCACGGTCATCGGCAGCATGACGCGCTCGTACTGCGGCGGCCGGTAGGGGCCGCGCAGCAGGTCGGCGATCTGCCAGATCAGGTTCGAGAAGTAGTTGTGGTCAGGCACACCATCAGGCCTTCAAGGCTGCGGCGAAGCCTCGGCCTGAGGGCCCTGCGGGAGCGCTCCGATCGGAAGTGACGGATCAGAGTCCGTAGGCCCACAATGTCCCGCCTATCGTGGCAAGCAAACGCGTCTCAGCCATATGCCTGTAGATAGGTCCTTGCCGGAGAGGAGGCGTTCGATTTCGTCACTGAAGCCATGGATCGCTCTCTACCGTGCCAATCGAGCCGGTGAAATTTCGTAGGGGCTTACTCATCGCGGAGCTGATCGAGGGGGAGGTGCTGAAGCCACGATGACTGGGGCTCGTCGGTGGGGAAAGTACCATCAGCCACGTAGTAATAGCCGCCGGCGATGCGCCTGACCATGTACTGGCGATTCCCATTGGGGAACATAGGACGATGTCGTCCGTCTGAAGGCCCTTCGAGACGGTCCGAGGGCCCCACACGCAAGGCCAGCGGCGACCGGCTTCTTTCGGGATGAGAAGGCGAGATACATGGGGGAAGCTGAACTTTCGGTTGAAGACCCGCCAGTTTTTTCCTGGGAGATCATTGGCCAAGTCCTGGTTAATCCCGAAATTGGCTCCGAATAAATCCGCCTTCAAAACATTCTGCGGCGTGGACGCTTCCACTGCCAAGCGATGAGCCGGTAGTAACGGCTTCCTTCATGCCGGCGGGAAGCTTCTTACCGGCGGCAGCGGGACTGGTAGCGGAGTTGGGGTGGGAATTGGGATAGATGCGCCGACGACTGCCTCCCGCTGGAGCTGGACTTTGGCCTTGATCTTGTAGTGGTTTCAAGGTGCACCTTGAACTAGGTAGCTGAGGTTGTCAGTTGTTGCCGTGATTGCCTGATCTGCGAGGCGCTTGCGGATGTACTTGAGCTCGGGGGCGATTGATGCGTCAACGAGGGGTCTCCGGAGCAACCGATCGAGCTGCTTGGCCGACGAGCCATGCGGACGGTCCACCCGAGGTTTGGAAGGCTTCCTGACCAGCCACAGCCGTCCGAAGATGGAATTGAGACTGACATCGGTCTCCCAGGCGACGAGGTCGACTGAGACAGCAGCTTCTCGCGAAGCGGGCCTTTCGGTGAATCCTGGTAGAGCCGCCATTCGCGTCTTGTTTGTCACGATTAGCCCATTTCGATTCAGAGCACGAACTGAGACCGGACTCATTCTTGAGCGCCGCTGGTGCTGTTCGTTCAAGCCGCAACATCTGATAGCCTTGGCCTCCACGGCGACGCGCGGAAGAGCATCGACGACGAGTCCTGATAGTCCAGGTATTGCTTTGCGCGGGTTCCCAACGTAGACTGGTGTTGGAGACGTCCCCACTTGATTGAGGCAGGAAACCGAGGCGCCCGAAGAAGCGGGTCGAGGAAGCGGCGCCGTGTGTCCGCTCCGCGCCGAGCTTGGGCGGCTTGCTCGGCACCAGGGTCCTTGATGACTGGAGGACCTTGCGATACGTCGGCCCGCTTCTTCGTCTCTTCGTCGTCACGAAGCTGGATCACCTCGTCGTCACCAAGCCGTTGCCGGCTGCAACTATCCGAAAGCACTTCCGAATTCGAGCCGCCCATGTCGAAAGTTGGCGGCGTAAGTCGCGGCCTGCTCGCTCGCAAAAACGGGGCCGACAACTCGGGCCGAGGCGCCCGCGATGACAAAGATGTACGAGCCGGATCATGTCGTGCGCCGACCATCACGCGACAAGCGGCGCGTGACATCCGGCAGGGCACTAATGAATGATCAGGGGAATTGACGTTGGCGTTCGCTTCAGGATGAATCACCTGGGTAACGAGCTAAGACCCTCTCCGATTCGTCGCCAGTCATCGCTCTTCCGATGTGTCGCGGGAGTATCTCCGCTCCATCGAGAAATGCTGCCCGAGCTCGCTCTCGAAGTTCGCTGGCGACGTCATCGTCCTCGATGTCCGCTTCAAGCTGCTTCTGCGCAACGTGGGCTGATCACTGGGTCATACGGCGGCTGTCGCCTCGTCGCTCCCGCGAAACCGAATCATCCATGTCAGCGACTCACGTCGGCCGCTCCAGCCGCCGCAGCACGGCCACCGGCGTGATGATCACCAGGTGCTGCCGCGCCCGTGACGCCCCGATGTACAGCAGCCGGTCCAGCCGTTCCGGGTCGTCCCGGGGATCTCCAGCAGCACGATGACCGGCCGTTCCAGGCCCTTGAAGCGGCGGATCGACTCGCACAGGATGACGTCCTTCGGCGGCTCCGGGACTGCGTCCGCCGCGAGACCGAGCGAGCCGCCCGTCGTCCCCCACCGCGCCGTTCCACAGGACCTGGTTGCCGTAGCGGCGCTGCTTCCAGACGGCCGAATGCTCCAGGCCCAGGCCGCTGATGACCGCGATCGAGCCGGGCGCCACGCCCTCGGTCTCGACCAGCCGGTGGAGCACCTTGCGCAGCGCCTCGATCGCCTCGCTGTCGACGTCGGCGGCGATGAGCTCGACCGGCCGGCCGTCCTGGCGGCGGGCCATCGACGACAGGCCGCCCTTGGCGAACGGCTCGATGAGCGCGTGGATCGGCTGGGCGTTGCGGCAGTTGAAGTCGAGCGGGTAGTCGGTCAGCCCCAGCTCCCCGGTCTGATCGGCACGGAAGACCGCCTGCGCCGGATCGTGGAAGACGTAGAGGACGTCCTGCTTCCCGCCGTACAGCAGCCCCTCGAGCGACGCGAGCCAGCCGCCGTCGAAGTCCTGCGCCTCGTCCACCACGATCGCGTGGTAGCGCGGCCCGAGCTCCCGATCGCGGCATCGAGCGCCTCCGGCAGCGTGTCCGCGAACCACTCCGGGGTCACCGGCTCCGGCTTGGCCGGCAGCGTGCCCGCCTCGCGCGCGAGGTCCTCGGCGAGCTGGTGGAACGTGCTGACGTGGAGGTGCCCGGTCCGCTCCGCGACGTCGCGGGTCTCGTCCGCGAGGACCCGCGCCAGCGGCGAGTTGAAGCAGACCAGCAGGGTCTCGAAGCCCTCCGTCGCGAGCTGGCGGGCCTTGGCCATGGCCAGCATCGTCTTGCCGGTCCCGGCCCCGCCGACGACCGCCGCCCGCCGGACGCCACGCAACGTGTTCGAGGAGGTAGAGCTGCTCGTCCGTCGCGCGGACGGTCTCGCGGTTCCCGTCGGCGATCTCGGAGCGGAGCAGCGTCCGGAGCTCGAGCGGCGAGGTGATCGTCGCCTGGAGGAGCTCGATGCCCTTCTGCCCGGGCGCCCGCTTCGCGCCGCCCGCCCACAGCTCGAAGCAGCCGTCGACCCAGTCGCGGATCCGCTGGTTGCGCGGCCCCTCCGGGTCCAGGATCGCCTTGTCGAGGATGAGGTCCGGGTCCGCGCTCATGCCCAGGTCGAAGACCTTCGTGCCGAGGCTCGCGACCTCGACGTTGGGGAACGCGACGGCGTGGCCGACGATCGGGTCCAGGTCGGCCGGCCAGTCCGGCAGCTCGCGCAGCTTGGCGACGAGGCTGTGGTGGCTGTCGGCAGCCTGCTCGAACGGCGGCCGGTCCAGCTGGCGGTTGCCGGCCCACCAGCGGCCGAGGCTGTCGCGGGCGATCGGGCCGCCCTTGACCTCGATGGTCAGGAAGCCCTTGTCCGGGTGGGCGACGACGATGTCCGCCTCGCCCTCGCGGACGAAGCCGCCGTGCGACCGGACGACCCACGAGACGTTCTGGAGGAGGACGTAGTCGGCGGACAGGGCGCGCGCGGAGGCGCTCGTGGACGCTGCGCTCGGCGCGCTGGCCGAGGCTCTCCCCGTTTCCGCCCGCGGCGGCTGCGCCCTGATCCGGCCAGGTCATCTTCACCGCGGCATCAGTAGCGCAGCAGGGTCATGACGGCGCCGATCCGATTGAAGAGCCACAGCCCGATCGGCAGCGTGACGATCAGCACGCACAGCGCCCAGGCAACGCTGATGTAGAAGGCACCGAGCCACCAGCCGACGAGGATGAACCAGACCGCCCGGATCCAGAGGGGCAGCTGGTTGGCGGTCCCGCCCGTCGTGTAGGCGACGCCGTCGCGGACCTCGGTGACGATCCGGTCCGTGCGCGGCCGCAGGGTCAGGATCAGCGGCAGCTGGTTGAAGAGCATGAACCCGAGCGGGAGGCCGATGATGATCGCGCACAGGAAGTAGGCGACGCCGACGACGACCGCGCTCAGCCACCAGCCGATGAAGACGAACCAGACGGCCCGGATCAGGAGGCCCGGCGGGTCGTGGGGCCGGGCGGTGGCGATCGTCGGGATGGCGGCTCGGGTGGTCGGATCCTCGCTCATCAAGCCTCTGATCGCTGACCCCCCGGCGTTCGTCCTGATGCTACTCCGCCACTAACGCGCTCGGCGAAGGTCAATGGTCCCGATTCACCCAGATCGGCCAGTTCCCGTTCGAGTTCACCGGCAGCTCGTGCCGACCGGATCCGTCGGCATTCATGAGCTCGAGGTTGCCGATCTCGTAGCCACCGCCCTGGCTCGCGACGGCGTGGCTGCCCGCGAGGAACCGCCCGTCGGGCGACCACGCAGCCCCGGTGAGCCCATCGAGCGTGATCGCGGTCGAGCCGTCCACGTCGACGAGATAGTTCGTGATCCCCGGGCCGGCCCGAGAGTCGGCGTAGGTCTCGACCGCGAGGCGGCGCGAGTCGGGCGACCACACCTGGTTGTTGATCTGGCTCGCGGGACCGAACAGGATGGCCTTCCGGTCGCTCCCATCGGCCCGCATGACCCAGACCCCATGCGTCGCGGAGACTGCCAGCGACTGTCCGTCGGGTGACCAGAGGATGTTGCCTGCTCCACCGAGCGGGAAGCTCGTCACGTTCCGGGCGTCCGTGCCGTCGGCGGCGGCGGTCCACGCGTCGCCGTCCCGGATGAAGGCGATCCGCGACCCGTCCGGCGACCACGTAGCGCCATCGGGAAGCGACCCGACGCGCGCGAGGCCAGATCCGTCGCCCTGCCCGACGAGCACGGTCCCATCGGGCTGCGTGACCCACAGTCGACGGTCGTCGGGCGACCAGATCGGCGATCCGGGGAGGTCGCGGATGCCGGATCCGTCCGGGCGCAGTATCCGGTCGCCCGGCCCGATGACATCGAGCCAGGATCCGCCGGGCGACCAGGAGAACCCGCCCAGACCGGTCAGGCCGCCGACCTTCACGTGCACCGTTCCGTCGAGATCCATGATCGACAGCTCGCCGCTGGCGTTGAGCCGCGCGTACTGGGTGCCCGTCGGCGACCAGCCGTATTGCATGTTGTCGGACGCGAAACACGCCTTTCCGACCGGCGTCGTGGTGCCGTCAACCGTGGCGACGAGCGTCGGCGGCGCACAGCCGTCGACCGTGTCGATCGCGAGCGTCGGCCACGACGCGCTCGGATCGGCGGGCGGCGCCGCCTCGGGTGTCGCGATCGCGACGGCCGGAGCGGGTGCCGCAGGCTTGGCGCTCGGAACACTCGGCGTGTCCGCAGCGCGAGCCAGGGACTGCCATGCGATGCCGGCGCCCCTGCGCGTGTAGTAGGACGGGATGGCGGCGTCGATCGAGAGGCCGAGGGCCTGCGCCTTCGGGGCCTTGCCATCGGCCCAGGCCTCATCCGTGAAGGGGACCTCCCACAGTGTTGCCGGCCGGCCCTGGCCTTCACTGCGGACATACCGCAGCCGATCGCCCTCGGGACTCCATGCGAATTCCTTGACTCCCTTGGCATCCAGGGTCCGGGTTGCCGTCAGGTCCGGGGAGATCACGACGAGTCCGACGTCGGCGTCCGGATCCACGGTCGAATCGTCCGGTGCGGGGGCGGAGTCCGACTGGCGGAAGGCGATCCAGTCGCCGTCGGGCGACCAGGCAGGCTGATCCGCGACGGTCTTCGGATCGTTCAGCTGCACGACGCCGGTCCCGTCGGGATCTGCCGTGAAGACGTCCGAGTCGCACATCGAGTCGCCCCGGCATCGGTAGCCGGTGATGGTGCCCCGGCTGAACGCGATGCGAAACGAGTCCGGCGACCACGCGGGCTGACGGACCGCACCGCGGACGCGTGTGTCCGGATCGGCGTCGAGGACCTGTCCGCTGGACACGTCCATCCTCACGAAGTTCGTGGTTCCGTCGGTGCCGCGGCTGCCATCCGATCCGGCTGCCGCGATCCACCGGCCATCGGGTGACCACGCGAGGTCTCCGATCGTGTCGATCTGGTGCTTCGTCGCGGCGCCCGACACCAGGTCCTGCAGGCGGAGCCGCGGCGCGTCCTCGTCGAAATCGATGACGGCGATCTGCCGGCCGTCCGGCGAGAACACCGGGTTGTTGCCACCGATGTGCGTCGTCGTGTCGGTGGACGTGTCGTACAGGATCGCGCCCGCGTCACCGTCGATGGCGACGCGCCGGCCATCGGGCGACCAGACGACCGCCGACATCGCGAGCCCGTCCTGGTGGACGATCCGGGTCGCTCCCGTCCCATCCGAGTTGGCGACGTAGACGTCACCGTCCCGGACGAATGCGACCAGACCCGTCCGGAACGGCGTCTGGGGCGGCTGCATCCGCTGCCCGATGATGGCCACGAGCGCGACGCTCAAGAGCACGATCACGGGGATCCCGATCCCGAGCCGCTTGCGCCGGCTCATCGAGACGCGGTCGGGCCGGGCGAGTGCCGTCGCGACGGTTCGCGGACCGGAGCGCTGTTTGGTCGTCGCGACCCGCTCCAGGATCTGCCCGCGGAGGGTGCCGGAGGTCGCCGGACGGTCCGCTGCGGCCATGTCGGCCGGGCCGGGCGAGATGTCTCGGACCTTGCCGCGTCGCCGGTCGAGGGCGGCTCGCCGGCATGTCTCGTCGACGATCGCGGTGAACCACGCCCCGAAGCCATCCGGCGCGGGCAGCTCGGGCAGGTCGCGCCAGGCCCGGACGAAGATCTCCTCGGTCACCTCGCGCGCGTCGGGTTCGCTGCCCAGGAACGCGGAGGCCGTCCGGTAGGTCGTCGACAAGCGTGCGTCGACCAGTGCCGTGAACGCTTCCCGGTCGCCGGCGCGGGCACGCTCGACAAGCGCCGCGTCCCCGGCCAGATGCGTGTTCGTCGCCGTCGTCCGCTCCATCGCCGCCGATGCTACGACACGGACCGTTTTGCACCGACTTCACGGGTCGTGATGCTTGATTTCGGGCCTTGAAGGGACCCTGTCCCGCTCGATGCCAATGGCAGCATCAAGCTCGCGGTTGCGACCTTGGGTCCCGCCGGGGGCGACGGCCCCGCAGCCAGCCCGTCCGCCCGCCGCCGCTCTCCCCCCTTTCAGGTGATGCTGCCATTGGCATCACGGCACCGGGGGTCCTCGGAACGCCCCAAATCAAGCATCAAGCGCCGCGCTTGGCGCTCAGCGTCTACTCCGCCCGGGCGGTCTCCGGCCTCGTCAGTCGCTCGAGCGGTGGCAGCATCAGTGCGACGACCGCGAGGGCCCCGACCAGGCTCGCGCCGAGGATCAGCGCAAGCGATGGGTCGGGCCACGGGACTGCGTCCACCGTTGCCAGGCGGAGGATCAGCTGCGCGACGGCGATGCCGAGCACTGCCGAGAACGCGGCCACGGCCAGCAATGGCGCGCCGGCCTGCAGGAGGACCAGCGCCCGCAGCCGGGACACGGGCATGCCGGCACTGCGCAGGAGAGCGAACTGCCGGCGCCGTTCCAGCACGCTCGTGGTGACCGCCACGGCCAGGCTGCAGCCGGCGAGCACGAGCGTGCCGATCAGGCCCAGCCCGACGACCCGCCCGAACTCCTCGTACACCCGCGAGGTCGACCGGCTCTCCGCCGCGAGGCGGACGTAGGCGGTGGGGACCGACTCGAGGACCGTGGTCCGCAGCCGCTCTCCGGTCGCCGCGGACCCGTCGGTCGTGACGTAGAACTTGGTCGGCGACGGCGCCCTCGGACCGGTCAGCGCGTCCGGCTCGATGATGAGCTGCGGCAGCCGGTTGCCGGCGAAGACCGGGGTCAGCAACGGGGCGGTGTCCCCGGCGGCCACCGTCAGCGTGATCGGCCGTCGCTCGCCCCGGTCCGGGATGATCGTGTACGAGCCGGGCTCGAGTGGCGTGTCGCCACCGACCGAGTGCACCTTGACCGAGCCGTCGCCGCACTCCCCCACCGGGATGCCGAATTGTCGTGCGAGGTCGACGCACGGCACGACCCAGGCCGTCGCCGGGCCGATCTCCATCAGCTCGGCACTCGCGATCGGCAGCACGGAACGGACGCCCGGCACGGCCGCGATCCGGGCGGGGACCTCGGCGAACGGCGGGCCCTCGTTGTACGGCATCTCGACATAGACCTGGTCCGCGGCGATCACCCCGGCCCGGTCGAACTCCTGGCCGTCGGCGTAGGCCACGAACGAGAAGAACGCACTCGCGACGAAGACCGCCATGATCACGCCGGCGATCGCGCCGAACGAGGCACGCGGGTCGTCGGTCAGCCGCCGCGACGCCAGGAGCATCGAGGCTCCGCCCGGCAGCGCATGGAGCGCCCGACCGACGAGATACGTCAGCCACGGGCCGACCAGCACGATCCCGACGATGACGCCACCGAACGCGACCCCGACGAGCCCGATCGCGAGCACGTTCGTCGAGGCGTCGCCGCGCAAGAACGCGATCGCGACCGGCAGCAGGAGGATCGACGCGACGAGCGGGATCGCGCGGCGGACGCCGGGCATCCCCGGGGTCTGCCGGCGCTGGACGCCGAGCGGCGTGACGACGACCCGCCGGAGCGCCACGACCGCGGCGCCGACGCCGACGACCGGGATCAGGAGGAGCAGCACGAGCGCAGGCCCGAGCGGCGGCACGATCGAGGCCGGGAACCACGTCGCGTTGTCGAGCGGGATCTTCGCGACCAGCGGTCGGGTCAGGAGGAACAGGCCGATCCCCGCGACCACCCCGATGATCGTCACGAACAGCGCCTCGACCGCGGCCAGGGCCGTCACCTGCGAGCCCGTGGCGCCGACCAGGCGGAGCGCCGCAAGCCGCTGCTCACGCCGCGCGGCGGACAGCCGGGTCGCCGTCGAAACGAAGACCGCCACCGGGACCAGCGCACCGATGACCGCCAGCACGATCATGAGGATCGCGACCGGTGGGATGTCGGGCGTCGGTGGCGTGGTGTCGAAACCGGTGATCGGCGACGCACCCATCTCGCCCAAAGCGGCCGAGTCCAGGCCGACGATCGCGACGAGCTCGTCGGGCGAGCGGAGACCCGCGTCGCCGACCGTCCCGACCACGGTCCCGATCCGGTCGCCGAGCTGGTCGGCGGGCACGTTCTTCATGAGCGCCGCGAGCGCGGGCGAGACGATCGCCTCACCCGGCCCGGGCAGCCGGTCGACGCCCGGCGGGGTCGGCGGATCCGCGGCTCAGCCCCGCGACCAGCACGCGGACGATCGGCTGGCCCTGGTACTCGTCGACATCGGAGCGGATCAGCAGATCGGCGCCTGCGGCCGTCCCATCGGCGGTGAGGATGAAGCTCGTCCGCCACGCGGCGCGCTCGGCCCGGTCGTCGAGGGCGGGCCGGAACGACAGGGCGAACAGCAGGATCGCGGTCCCCGTCGCGACGGCGAACGCAGTGAGTGCCAGGCCGATCGCCGCTCCCCGGCCGCCACTGAACGCCAGTCGAAGCCCCAGCCGGATCACCGCGCGTCCGCCCCGCTGAGGCGGCCGTCCCGCACGATGATCTCGCGGTGGGCGTAGGCGGCGACCCGCGCCTCGTGGGTCACGAGCACGACGGCGGCGCCCTGTTCCGTGGCGGCGCGGGTCAGCAGCTCCATGACGTGCTCGCCGGCGAGGCTGTCGAGGGAGCCGGTCGGCTCGTCGGCGAAGATCACGGCCGGCTCGATGACGAGCGCCCGCGCGATGGCCACGCGCTGGGCCTGCCCGCCGGACATCTCGCCCGCCCGCCGGTGCTCGAGACCCTCGAGCCCGAGACGCGGGAACCAGGCCGCGGCCTGCTGCTCGGCCGGACCACGGCCGATGCCGTTGAGCAGGAGCGGGAGCGCCACGTTCTCGATGGCCGGGAGCTCCGGGACGAGCTGCCCGAACTGGAAGACGAACCCGAAGGCGGTCCGGCGCAGGCGGCTGCGGTCGGCGTCGCTCATCGCGTCGATGCGGGCGCCGCGGAACGCGACGTGGCCCTCGTCCGGGACCGTGATCCCGGCCAGGCAGTGCAGCAGCGTCGACTTGCCCGAGCCGCTCGGGCCCATGACCGCGACGATCTCGCCGGGCGCGAGCGCGAAGTCGATGCCGCGCAGCGCCTCGGTCTGCCCGAAGCGCTTGCGCAGGTCGGTGGCGTCGATGAGCGGCACGCCGTCGGCCGCGACGCCGGCGACCCTGGCGGCCGCGGCCGCGGAGGCCGGGAGTGTGGGCGGGTTGGCGATCATGGTCACGGGACCTCCGGGGAGTCGAGGATGGTTCGGCGGAGCTCGTCGACGCGGGCGGCCGTCAGGTCCAGCCAGCGCAGGTCGGCTTCGAGGTGGAAGAGGGCGTAGTCGGCGAGGAGCGCGACCGGCATCGACGAGGTGCGACGAACCGCCGTCAGCTCACGCATGCGCTCGAGATGGGCGTGTCGCTCAGCGTCGACGAGCGGCTCGACCGGACGGCCCGACAGGATCGCAAGCACGACCTTCGTGAACAGCGACGCCTGGAGATGGGGCTCGGCATCGAGAGGCTCATCGAGCCAGCGCTCGAGCTCGCGGGTCCCCTCGTCGGTGATCGCGTAGCGACGTCGCTCGGGGCCTTCCGCCTGCTCCACCTGGTCGACCCGGACGCGACCGCGCTGCTCGAGCCGCCCGAGCGTCGAATACACCTGCGCGAACGCGACCGGATGGTCCGGCGCGAAGTAACGGTCGACCAGCCGCTTCAGGTCGTACCCGTGTCGCGGCTGCTGCTCGAGAAGGCCCAGAAGGGCATGCGGAACGCTCATCTCGACGGACTATAAACTGTGTTAGTAGTGCCGTCAAGACCGCGTCCGGAGCCGACGCCACGAGCGCCACGTTCACGCCGCTGAAGACCGACTGGTACGCTCCGCAACGATGAAGATCGGCCTCCAGATCAACTCGTTCACGTGGCCCGGCGGCACCCCGGCCATCGCCTCGACCCTCTCCGGGATCGCCCGCCAGGCCGACGACGTCGGCTTCGATTCGATCTGGGTCATGGACCATTTCTTCCAGATCCGGAGCGTCGGCAAGACCGAGGAGCCGATGCTCGAGGGTTGGACGACGCTCGGCTTCCTGGCGGCCCAGACGAAGCGAGCTCGGCTCGGCCTGATGGTCGGCGGCATCCATTACCGCAACCCGGGCCTGTGGGTGAAGGCCGCCACGACCCTCGACGTCCTGTCCGGCGGCCGGGCCTGGCTCGGGATCGGCGCGGCGTGGAACGAGGAGGAGTCGCGGGCCCTCGGGTTCCCGTTCCCGCCGCTCGGCGAGCGCTTCGAGATGCTCGAGGAGACGCTCCAGATCGCCCACGGGATGTGGGAGGGTGAGCGCGGCTCGGAGGAGGCGTTCAACGGGCGGTTGTTCCGTGCCGGGCGCCTGCTCAACTCCCCGCAGTCGCTGTCACGCCCCAGGGTCCCGATCATGATCGGCGGCGGCGGCGAGAAGAAGACCCTGCGCCTCGTGGCCCAGTACGCCGACGCCTGCAACGTCTTCGGCACGCCCGAGGGCATCGCCCGCAAGTACGCGATCCTGGCCGAGCATTGCGCCGCGGTCGGCCGCGACCCGAACGAGATCGAGCATTCGACCCTCCAGAACGTGTCGATCTCGGCCGACGATCGGCCCGGAACGATGTCGCCGGCGCACGTCGTCAACCGGTTCGGCGAGTTGTCCGATGCCGGCGCGGAGCACATCATCATCGGCATGCGCGGACTCCCCGACCCCGTCGCGCTCGACCTCATCGGCAGCGACGTCATCCCGCAGCTCCGAGGCCTGCCGTGACGGGCTGGAGGCATACCCCCAGGGGGTATCGAAGCCGTGCTACGATGACGGAACGATGACCGACCACGCCAACGGCAACACTCCCCCCTCGAACCCGTTCGGCGGGCTCAGCATCTCGATCGTCGGCGACGGAGCGAACGCGCCGACCGTCGGCACCGACGGCCCATCGACCGTTCGCAGCGGCGAGGGCCGGGTCGACGCGAAGGTCGTGATCGTCGGCTCCGGCCCCGCCGGCCTGACCGCCGCGATCTACGCGGCACGGGCCAACCTCGAGCCGATCGTGCTGGCCGGGTCCGCGCCCGGTGGCCAGCTGATGCTGACCAGCGACGTCGAGAACTACCCGGGCTTCGAGGACGGGATCCAGGGCCCCGAGCTGATGGCCGCCATGCGCGCCCAGGCCGAGCGCTTCGGGTCGAAGATGGTCGACGTCGACATCGACCGGGTCGACTTCTCGGAGCGTCCGTTCCGGATCTGGGCCCGCGGCACCGAATACCGCGCCCAGGCCGTCATCGTCGCCACGGGAGCGTCGGCGCTGTGGCTCGGCCTCGACAGCGAGACGCGGCTCCGCGGCCGCGGCGTGTCGGCCTGCGCGACCTGCGACGGGTTCTTCTTCAAGGACCGCGAGATCGCCGTCGTCGGCGGCGGCGACACCGCGTTCGAGGAGGCGACCTACCTGACGCGCTTCGCGACCAAGGTCCACCTGCTCCACCGTCGCGACGCGTTCCGTGCCTCGAAGATCATGGTCGACCGGGCGCACGCCCACCCCAAGATCGAGATCCACGCGAATACGGCCGTCGAGGAAGTCCTCGGCGACGCGAAGGTCGACGGCCTGCTGCTCTCCGACACGCGCACCGGCGACGAGTGGAAGCTCGCCGGTCGAGGGCCTGTTCATCGCGATCGGCTACCGCCCCAACACCGAGGCGTTCCGCGACTGGCTCGACGTCGACGAGAAGGGCTACCTCGTCGTCCACGATGAGACCGGCTCGAAGATCGACGGCGTCTTCATCGCCGGCGACGTCCACGACCATCGATATCGCCAGGCGGTGACCGCGGCAGCCGACGGCTGCAAGGCCGCCATCGACGCCGAACGCTGGCTCGAATCCGAAGGTATCACCGAGGCCGCGACCACCACAGCCTGGTAAGCCGGCGCTCGGCGCGAGCCGGGGCGTGATACGCCGCGACGTGATGCGCCGCGACGTGATGCTTGATTTCTGCGCCAGGAGACTCCCACCCGGGTGATGCCAATGGCGGCATCACGCGGTCGGCCGATCAGTTCAACGGTTGGGCGCTGTCAGCCGGTCCGCTCAATGGTTGGGCGCTGTCATCGGTCCTGCTCGTCTTCGTCGTCCTCGTCGTCCCCGTCGTCGTGCTCGTCGTCATCCCCGTTGTCGTGGCCGCCGAGCTCGTCGAACCTCCCGCGATGCCGTTCCTCCCATCCGTCGAGGTCGCCGGTGAGGTCGATCGTCGGGATGGGCGGCGGCACGAATTCGACCCGGTCCGCATCCGCTCGACTCACGCCGAACGGGGCCTTCGCGATCAGGTCCGGAGGATTCGAAACACCCTCGAGGCCGCCGAGCGCGTCCACGAGGTCGGCGAACCGCAACCAGCGAAGCCCAAACTGCTTGCCGTTCTCGATCCGCGAGATCACCGTCTGGTCGATGCCGGCGAGCATCTCGAGATAGCGCTGGCTCCAACCGAGACGATGGCGTCGCGCACGAACCATCTGGCCGATGAGGTCGAAGCCGTGCTGTCGCTGCGGGTCGCGGTGTGGTTGATCCCAGGCCATGTGGGCACAGTAGGGTCGTCCACTCACTGCTCACGTACCCGCCGATGCACCGGCGCCAGAAAGTGATGCTGCCATTGGCATCACGCCGGAAGGAGACCTCCGACCGGTCAAAAACAAGCATCAGCCTCTGATCGGGCCTCGGGCCGGCGCGCTCACGGCTCACCGTCGCATTCCGTGGTAGCGTCGAGGTTGATGACGAATGAGATGGGGGCCTGATGGGGTTCCCACGCGGACAGACACGAACGGCAACCGGTGGCGCGGTCGGTGGCGGTGGCAGTGGGCGCGGCGGGCGCGGCGGAGCCGCTTCGGACTTCACGCCGGTCCCGAAGGAGCGCCGGGCCAAGACCCTGCGCAAGATCGCGGCCTTCTTCAGTCCGTACAAGTTCCAGGTCGTGGTCGTGCTCGCGGCCATCCTCAGCACGAGTCTCATCGGCCTGATCAACCCGCTCCTGCTCGGCCTCCTGATCGACCAGGTGATCGTCGGTCAGGACTACGCGAACCTCAACCTCTACGTCGGCCTGATGATCGTGCTCCCGATCATCACCGGCCTGATCGGCGTCGGGCAGAGCTACCTCAACAACGTCATCGGCCAGAACGTGATGCAGGACCTGCGCGGCGCCCTGTACTCCCACCTCCAGTCGATGCCGCTGCGCTTCTTCACCGAGACGCGCACCGGCGAGATCCAGAGCCGCCTGGCCAATGACGTCGGGGGTGTCCAGGGGGTCATCACCGACACCGCCAGCTCGGTCACCAGCAACCTGGCCGTCGCGATCAGCACGATCATCGCGATGTTCCTGCTCGATTGGCGCCTCGCGCTCCTGTCCCTGGCCATGGTCCCGTTCTTCCTGTACCTCACCTATCGGGTCGGCAAGGTCCGGCGCGAGGTCTCCTCCGAGACCCAGAAGTCCCTGGCCGAGATGACCGCGACGACCGAGGAGACCCTCAGCGTCTCGGGCATCCTGCTCTCGAAGACGTTCGGCCAGCAGGCCAACTCGATCGAGAAGTTCCGCGGCCTCAACAAGCGCCTGGCCCGGCTCCAGATCCGCCAGGCGATGGTCGGCCGGTGGTTCTTCATGATCATCGGCACGATCTTCTCGATCATGCCGGCGTTCGTGTACTGGCTGGCCGGCACGCTGGCCGCCAACGGCAGCCCGGACGCCCCCACGGCGGGCGTGATCGTCGCGTTCACCACGCTCCAGAGCCGGCTGTTCTTCCCGCTCGGCCAGCTGCTCAACATCCAGGTCGAGATCCAGGGCTCGCTCGCCCTGTTCGACCGGATCTTCGAGTACCTCGAGATGGATCCCGAGATCGTCGACGCGCCCGATGCCGTGGCCGCTGACCCGGCCACGACCGCCGGCCGGGTGCGCTTCCGCGACGTCTCGTTCAAGTACCCGACCGCGGCCGTGCCCTCGCAGCGGGCTCACGACGCGGTCCTCGACCAGGAGCGCCTCGCCGAGCCGGAGTGGGCGCCGGAGGTGGAGCTGGCGATCGAAGCACGCGACGCCGACGCCGAGGCGATCGAGGCCGGGGCCGTCGGGGGGACCGACGCGGCCGCCGCCGCCCTGGCCGCCCCGGCCGTGCCCACCCCGGTCCCGTTCGCCCTCGACCACGTCGACTTCACCGCCGAGCCCGGCCAGCTCATCGCCCTGGTCGGTCCGTCCGGTGCGGGCAAGACGACCACGACCTACCTCGTCTCGCGGCTGTACGACGTCGACTCGGGCGCGGTCGAGATCGACGACATCGACGTCCGCAAGATCAAGCTCGCTTCGCTCGGTGAGATCATCGGCGCCGTGACCCAGGAGACCTACCTGTTCCACGCGACGGTCAAGGACAACATCCGCTACGCCAAGCCCGAGGCGACCGAGGACGAGGTCATCGCCGCCGCGGTGGCAGCCTCGATCCACGACCGGGTGATGGACCTGCCCGACGGCTACGACACGATCGTCGGCGAACGCGGCTACAAGCTGTCGGGTGGCGAGAAGCAGCGGATGGCGATCGCCCGGGTGCTGCTCAAGGACCCGCGGATCCTGATCCTCGACGAGGCGACCTCGGCGCTCGACACCGTCTCGCGAGCGGCTCATCCAGCGAGCCTTCGAGAGCCTGATGGAGGGGCGGACGACGATCGCCATCGCCCACCGCCTGTCGACGATCCTGCGCGCCGACCAGATCATCGTCTACGAACGCGGCCGGATCGCCGAGCGTGGCACGCACGCCGAGCTGCTCGCCCTCGACGGCCTGTACGCCCGCCTCTACCGCGAGCAGTTCCTCGCCGACGACCCGGCGATGTGGTCCGAACTTCCGCCCGACCCGGACGAGGGACGTCCGGACGACGACGAGCCCGCGTCGATCGCCCTGGCCGGCGTCTGACCCGGATGCCCACCGAGAAGTCGGTCGAGATGCGCCACGAGGGCGGGATGCTGTTCGCGGCCGACCCGAGCTCCGGGCACGCGATGGCCTTCGACGACCGCGTGTCGAACCAGGGCGGCAGCCCGGTCGAGACGATCCTGATGGCGCTCGGGGCGTGCTCCGCGATGGACGTGGTGTCGATCGCGGCCAAGAAGCGTCAGGCGGTCGACGAGTACCGGCTCCACGTCCGCGGCACCCAGCGCGACGAGTACCCGCAGATCTTCACGTCGATCGACGTCGTGCACGAGTTCGTCGGACGCGACCTGTCCGAGGCGGCACTGCGCCGGTCGATCGAGCTGTCGGCGACGAAGTACTGCCCGGTCAACGCGATGGTCTCGGCCGGGGACACGGTCGTCCATCACCGGTACCGGATCCGCTCGACCGGGCGAGGCCCCGTACGAGGCCGAGGACGAGGTGATCGCGACCGGGCCGTACGCCCGGCCCGACGTCCTGCCCGACCAGGGAGCGATCAGCGCGAAGGGCGACCAGCGCTAAGGGCGATCAGCGGTAGACGATCGGTTCCGGGGCAAGCGTCCGGTTGGGGCCGCCGGACCGGCCGCGGGTCCAGATCCGGGTGACGACCGACGGGACCCACCAGCGCAGGAAGTACAGCCGGCAGCCGAGGCAGTAGCCGGTCACGGCGAGCACCGTCTGCAGACCCGGCGACCGCGAGGGTGAGACCCCAGCCGATCGTCGTGGCGCCGACGCGCGAAGGCCACCAGGGCCAGGATCAGCGCGGCGCTGCCCAGGGTCTGCGCGAAGCGCGGCGGGTACTCGTGCTCGGGCTCGACCTTGGGCAGGGCCAGGACCTTCGCGATCCGGCGCCAGACGACCCCGTAGATCGAGTACTTGAGACCGAACGCGGCGCTGACCCCGATCGACAGGAGCGCGAGGGCGACGAGGGGGACCGTCCCGGTCAGGAACGCGACGACCAGCAGGATGGCCGAGACGCCCGCCCCGAACCGATGCCCGCGCGGGTCGATCATCCGCGCCTTCGGGAGCTGGGCGGCGGCGTCGGCGGGAACCGCAGTGGGGACAGGCATCGAGATCGACTCCGAAGAGGTTTGGCGTGGGCGACAACGATACCAAGAAACCCGACCGAAGTAGTAGGGGTTCGACGGTTGCGTTTGATGCTTGATTTGAGGCGTCCTGGGCTCCCTCCCCGCCCGATGCCAATGGCAGCATCAGGACGCTTCGCGGCGCCGGCCGAGCCCAGGGCCGGGCATCTAGATGCCGCCATTGGCATCATCCGAGCGAGGCGATCCGAGTGACTCAAAATCAAGCATCACCACCAGGCGGATGGGTTTCGGGCGCACGACGACCACGTTGCGTGCTGGTTGCATGACTATGCAACGACCCTGTATAGTCATGCGATGACCGCTGTCGAGCCGATCCAGGCTGCACCTGCGTCCGTGGCACTCCCCCGCTCAGAGCGGGGCGTCGACCCGGCGGGTGGGCCGCGGCGGATCCGGGTCGGGATCATCGGAGCGACTGGCTACGTCGGCGGGGAGCTCGTCCGTCTGCTGGCGCGCCACCCGAACGTCGAGATCGTCGGCCTCGTCGGTCGCGAGCGGCGACCACGATCCGATCGCCTGGATCCACCCGCACCTGGCCACCACCGAGCTGACGGTCGATGCCGCGCTCCCCGCGGATCCGGCCGCGGCGCCCGACGCCGTGTTCATGGCCCTGCCCCACGGCAAGGGCGTCGAGGTCGCGCTGGAGCTTGCCACGGCCGGCACCGCGGTCATCGACCTCGGGCCCGATTTCCGGCTCCGGGACGCTGCCGACTACCCGCGCTGGTATGGCTTCGAGCACCCGCGGCCCGACCTCCTCGATACCGCCGTCTACGGCCTCCCGGAGCTCCATCGCGCCGAGCTGCAGGCCCTGGTCGACGCCCCGATCGCCATCGTCGGCTCGCCCGGCTGCTACCCGACCGCAACGCTCCTCGCCCTGCTCCCGCTGGCGCGCGCCGGCCTCATCGGCGATCTCGTGGTCGACGCCAAGAGCGGCGTGTCGGGCGCAGGGCGCGAGTCGAAGCCCGAGATGATGTACAGCGAGGTCAACGAGAGTGTCCGCGCGTATGGCGTCGGGGGCCACCGGCACGTCGCGGAGATCGAGCAGGAGCTTGCCGACATCACGGTCCGCGCCGGGCTCGACGTGTCGGCGAACCCCGGCATCGTCGGGGTCGACTTCCTCCCCCACCTCGTCCCGATGACCCGCGGGATCCTGTCGGCCTGCCATGTGCGTCCGACCCGCCCGGTCGACGGGCGCGAGCTCGTCGGGCTCTACGAGGCGGCCTACGCCGACGAGCCGTTCGTGGCGCTGTCGTCGACGCCGCCGGCGACCAAGCGGACGACGGGCAGCAACGTCGTCCAGGTGCATGTCAGCTTCGACGAGCGGACCGGCCGGATCCTCGCGATCGGGGTCGAGGACAACCTGGTCAAGGGCGCGGCCGGCCAGGCGATCCAGGCCTTCAACCTCGTCCACGGCCTGCCCGAGACGGCCGGCCTCGAACAGCTGCCACTCGCGCCATGACCACCATCGAGCATCCCTCCGTCCCGGTGTCCTCGTCGGACCTCCCACCGGTCGAGCGACGTTCCACCATGCCACCCGGTTTCAGGGCTGGCGGCACGGTGGCCGGGATCAAGGCCTCGGGCCGGCCGGACCTCGCCGTCGTCACCACGACGTCGGGTCCGGCCGCCGTGGCCGCCGTCTTCACCCCGAACACGTTCGCGGCCGCACCCGTGCGGCTGTCGAAGGAGCACCTCGCGGCGACGTCCGGGGATGCGCGCGGCGGCTTCGGCTGGGCGGGCGCGATCATCTCGACCAGCGGCTCGGCCAATGCGGCGACCGGCGCCGACGGCGACGCGGATCAGCGCGAGATCGCGGCGATGCTCGCGGACGCGACCGAGAACAAGACCGAGCACACGCTCCATCTCTCCACCGGGATCATCGGGACACGGCTGCCGCTCGAGAAGGTCCGGGCGGGTCTCGCGGCGCTCGTCCCGACGCTGGCCGCCACCGATGACGGGTTGCTGCGCGGTCGCGACCGCCCTGCGCACCACCGATTCGAAGACCAAGGTCGCGACGACGACCGTCGAGCTCCCGGCCGCCGACGGCAAGCCGGTGACGGTCCGCGTCAGCGGCGTGGCCAAGGGCGTCGGGATGATCCATCCGCGGATGGCGACGATGCTCTCGATCGTGCTGACCGACGCGACCGTCGCGCCCGAGGTGCTGTGGGGCATGCTCCGGCCGGCCGCCGCCCGGACGTGGGACCAGCTCTCGGTGGACGGCGACACGAGCACGAACGACACCGTCTTCCTCCTGGCATCCGGGGCGTCGGAGGCCGCGCCGGTGGGGGCCGGCACGACGGCCGCCGGCGTCCTCGGCGCCGCCATCGAGGCGATCGCGCGCGACCTGGCCCGGCAGCAGGCCGCCGACGGCGAAGGGGCCAGCACGCTCATCACGGCCGCGGTGACCGGGGCACGGGACGACGCGGATGCGCGAGCCGTGGCCCGGGCCGATCGTGTCGTCCAGCCTGGTCAAGGCCGCGGCCCACGGTCGCGACCCGAACTGGGGCCGGATCGCCGGCGCGGCCGGCAACGGCCGGCTGGCCGATGCGGCCGTCCTGGAGGCGGGCGGCCTGTCCGCGGCGGACGCGACGGCCCGTGCCGGCACCCCGGCCGTGCTGGACCCCGCTCTGCTCCGGATCTCGATCGCCGGCCACCTCGTGTTCGACGGCGCCGGCCGGCGGGCCGGTCGCCTTCGATCGTGCGGCGGCCCGCGCCGCGATGGAGGCGCCCGAGGTGATCCTGGGCCTGGACCTCGGTCTCGGCGACGGCCGCGGCGAGGCGTTCGGCTGCGACCTGACCGAGCAGTACGTGCTCGAGAACTCGGAATACACGACGTGAGCGAGATCCTGGTCGTCAAGCTGGGCGGCACGACCATCGCCGACCAGAGTCAGGTGCTCGCGGAAGTGGCCGCGGTCGCGCGTCGACGTCCCGTGGTCCTGGTCCATGGCGGCGGCAAGCGCATCACCGAATGGCTCGAGCGCCTCGGCGTCCCGAGCACGTTCGAAGGCGGCCTGCGCGTGACGGACGCCCAGTCGCTCGAGGTGGCCGCCGCGGTTCTGCGCGGTGTCGTCAACAGCGAGCTCGTGTCCGGCCTGCGCGACCTCGGCGTCGATGCCGTCGGCCTGTCCGGCGTCGACGGCGGCCTGCTCATCGCCGAGCGCATCCCCAAGCTCGGGCTCGTCGCCTCGGTCGTCGGCCTGCGTCGCGATCTGCTCGACGCGATCCTCGTCGGCGGCCAGGTGCCCGTCGTCGCGCCGCTCGCCCGGGACGCCGACGGGATCGTCTGCAACGTCAACGCCGACGACGTGGCGGCCGGGATCGCCGCCGGTCTGGGCGCCCGCCAGCTCGTGCTGCTGACCGATGTCGACGGCGTCCGCGACGCCGACGGCCACCGGCTCGACGCGCTGACGGTCGGGCGAGGCCGAGGCGCTCATCGAATCCGGCGTCATCGCCGGCGGCATGGTGCCCAAGGTGCGCGCCGCGCTCGGGGCGCTCGGCTGGGACGGGGCCGAGGCGATCATCGCGGACTCGTCCGCACCCGAGGCGCTGGAACGCGCCCTGACCGACCCGACCTTCGGCACGCGGATCACCGCCAGCAGGCCGGCCCACGCGGGCGCCGCGTGACCGGCGTGACCGCCCAGAACGGCCACGACTTCAAGGCGCAGCGCCAGCGCGCGATCCGCGAGCTGGTCAGCACGCGACCGATCGGCAGCCAGCGCGAGGTCGTCGACGCCCTCAGCGCGCAGGGCTTCGCGGTGACCCAGGCGACCGTCTCGCGCGACATCTCGGAGCTCGGCCTGGTCAAGGCGCCCGGCGCCGACGGTCACGTCTACGTCCTGCCCGTGGTCGTCGCGCCATCCAACGGCACCGTCGCCTCGGACGTCCGGCTCGAGCGGATCCTCGCCGACATCCCCATCCGCATCGGCCGGAGCGGCCTGACGCTCGTGCTGACCGGGACGCCCGGCACGGCCAGCATCATCGCCCAGGCCATCGACGAATTCGAGCCTGCGCGAGCAGGAAGGGACGCTGGCGGGCGACAATACGCTCCTCGTCCTCTTCGCCGACGACTCGCGTCTCGAGCGCTGGCTCGTCCGCTTCCAGGCCATCCAGGCACGCTCCGGAGGTTCAAGCATCCCGTGAACAAGGTCGTCCTCGCGTATTCGGGCGGACTCGATACCTCGGTCGCCGTCGCCTGGCTCAGAGAACAGTTCGGGGTCGAGGTCGTGACGCTGACCGTCGACCTGGGCGGCGGGTCGCTGCGATCCGGCGTCGAGGCACGCGCGATCTCCGCCGGCGCCTCGCGCGCGTACGTGGTGGACGCCCGCGAGCGGTTCGTGACCGACTTCGTCTGGCCGCACCTGCAGGCGAACGCCCTCTACCAGGGCGCCTATCCGCTGGCCACGGCGCTTGCCCGGCCGCTCATCGCGCAGCTCCTCGTCGAGGTCGCCAAGCCGAGGGCGCCGACGCGGTCGCCCACGGCTGCACCGGCAAGGGCAACGACCAGGTCCGGTTCGATATCGCCACCCACGCCCTCGATCCGGGGCTCGAGGTCATCGCCCCGATGCGCGTCGGGATGGGCCTGACCCGCGACCAGGAGATCGACTACGCGGCCGAGCGCGGCATCGAGATCCCGATCACCAAGGCCTCGCCCTACTCGATCGACGTCAACCTGTGGGGCCGCTCGTGCGAGACGGGCGTCCTCGAGGACCCGTGGGTCACGCCGCCGGCCGACGCCTACGAGTGGACCGTCGCCGCCGCCGACGCACCCGACCCGGTCGAGCTGCTGATCGAGTTCGAAGGCGGCGTGCCGGTCGCGCTCGACGGGGAGCGGCTGGGCTCGGTGGAGCTGGTCGAGCGCGTCCACGAGCTGGGCGGCGCCCACGGCGTCGGTCGCATCGACCACGTCGAGGACCGGCTGGTCGGGATCAAGAGCCGCGAGATCTACGAGACGCCGGCGGCGACCATCCTGCACGCCGCGCACCGCGCGCTCGAGGGGCTGACGCTGTCGCGCGACACGCTCCGGTTCAACCGGTTCGTCGCGGACGAGCTGGCCCGCCTCATCTACGACGGCCTCTGGTTCAGCGCCCTGTCGCGCGACCTGCGCGCGTACGTCGCGTCGTCGCAGCGGGTCGTCTCGGGCGAGGTCCGGGTGCGGCTCGATCACGGGTCGGCGGTCGTCGTCGGCCGGCGCTCGCCGATGTCGCTGTACGACAAGAGCCTCGCCACGTACGACGAGGGCGACGCGTTCGACCACGCGTCGGCGGTCGGGTTCATCGAGATCTTCGGGCTGCCGCTGCGGGTCGAGGCGGCCCGGCACGGCGCCGTCGGCAAGCACCACGGCGCGGCCTGGACCTGGACCGATCCGCTGCTCCAGGACCTGCCGACATCCGTCACCGATCCGGAGCCGGCCGGGGTCTGACCCGGCGGGCCCGAGGCGAGGACCGCCCGGCCCGTGCGTCGGGCGCTGGCGCGGGCTTGCTACCATCGCGCCGATGGCTGACCTGACCGACACCGACCTGCGTTCCGACCTCATCGACAGCATCCGCGCCTGCCGCGAGACGGAGCGGGCGATCTTCGCCGCCCTCGACCCGGCCGTCCGCGATGCGCCCGGCGCCGACGGCGGCTGGTCGCCCAAGGACAACCTCGCCCACCTCTCGGCCTGGCGGCACCGCCAGGCGGCCAAGATGGCCGCCCTCGCGGGTGGACCTCCCCGAGCCGACCCTCCCGGGCGAGGGACTCGACGCGACCAACGCGATCTTCCACGACGAGCGTGCCCGCTGGTCGTGGGACGACGTCGACGCCGACGCGGACGCGACGGCGAACGAGCTGATCGTCGAGATCGAAGCGGCCAGCGACGAGGCCCTGACCCAGCAGTCGGTGCTCGGCCCGATCATGGGCGACGGCCCGGAGCACGACCTCGGTCACCTCGGGCCGATCGCGGCGAGCGTCGGCATGACGGACCGCGTCCGTGCCCTCGCCGATCGGACCCAGGCGATGCTCGACCGCGGCGACTGGCCGGACCGCGCGGCGTCCGTCGCCCGCTACAACCTGGCCTGCTTCCACGCCCTCAGCGGCGACCTCGACGCGGCACGGGGGCTCCTCAGGCAGGTCCTGCCCGGCAACGAGGAGCTGCGCGACCTGGCTCCGACGGACGACGACCTCATCGCGCTGCGCGACGAGATCCAGACCCTGAGCGGGCTCTGATCGCGGACGACGACGCCCGGGCCGCCCGGAGCGTGAGCGACCTCGGCGAGCTTGCCTTCCTCAACGAGATCGCCCAGCTTGCGACCCAGGCACGCGACTGGGACGAGCTGATGCGCTCGATCGTGGACGGCACGACGGCCGCGATGGGCGTCGAGGTCTGCTCGTTCTACCTCGCCGGCTCGGATCGGACCAACCTGACCCTCGCCGCGACGAACGGCCTCGATCGCGCGCAGGTCGGCCGGGTCAGCCTCGCCTGGGGCCAGGGCATCACCGGCCGGGTGGCCGAGTCGCGCGCGCCGCTCGCGGTCGAGGACGTCACCGTCGACGATCGCTTCGCGTGGGTGCGCGGCTTCGACGTCGAGGCCCTCCGGGGCATGCTGTCCGTGCCGCTCGTGTGGCACGACGACGTCGTCGGCGTCCTCAACGTCCAGACCCGGGAGACCCGCCGGTTCGAGCCGGGCGAGATCGCGTTCCTCGAGACCATCGCCGCGCTGCTGGCCGGGATCGTCGAGAAGGGGCGGCTGACGGCCGAGGTCGAGGCACGCCTGGCCGAGCTGACCGCCCTCGACGCCGGCCGGTCCGAGCTCCTCAGCGTGGTGACGCACGAGCTGCGGACGCCATTGTCGGTGGTACGCGTCTACGTCGACCTGCTCGCCGAGGCGGCGACCGGCGAGGTCGCCGCCGACGAGAACGCCGACCCGGTCGGGTGGCGGTCGGCCGCGGTGGAGCAGCTCGGGCGGCTCGATCGCCTCGTGGATTCGATCCTCGCGTCCGTCCGCGGGGAAGGCCTGACCGGGTTGTCGCGGGCACCGTTCGACGCGGTCTGGGCGGTCGACGAGACCGTCGAGACCCTGCGCCTGCTGCTCCGTCCCCGTCCGATCCGCTGGAACGGGTCGGCTGAGGGCATGACAGCGGTCGGTGACGCGACGCGCTTCCGCCAGGTGCTCGAGCAGCTGCTCGAGAACGAATTCGAAGTACGCGCCGTCCGCCGAGGGTGTCAGCATCGGCATCTGGCGGGTCGGCGACGAAGTGCAGGTCTACGTCACGGACGATGGCCCGGGCGTTCCGCGCGAGGATTGGGAGAGCGTCTTCGAGCCGTTCGTGCGGATCGAGGGCCGCGGCCGGTCGCGCGGCTCCGGGATCGGGCTGTTCGCCGCGCGCCGGCTGATGTCGGCGATGGGCGGCCGGATCTTCCTCGAGGGGAACGGCTACGGCGGCTCGCGGTTCGTGGTGGCGCTGCCGGCCGGCTGAGGCGCGGACCGCGTCAGGCGGTGACGACCCGGGACTCCTCCGCGCGGAGCCGCGCGTAGCCCGGCTTGACGACCTCGTTGATCAGCCGCAGGCGCTCGTCGAACGGCGCGAACGCGCTCTTCATGGCGTTGATCGTCAGCCACTCCATCTCGCCGAGGCCGATCCCGAAGGCCTCGTCGAGCGCCGCGAACTCCGACGACAGCGAGACGCCGCTCATGAGCCGGTTGTCCGTGTTGACCGTGACCCGGTAGCGGAGGCGGCGGAGGAGGTCGATCGGGTGGTCCGCGATGGTTGCGGCGGCGCCGGTGTGGACGTTGGAGCTCGGGCACATCTCCAGCGGGACCCGGCGGTCGCGGACGAATGCCGCCAAGCCGCCCGAGCTCGACCGAGCCGTCGTCGCGGACCGTGATGTC
Organism: uncultured Chloroflexia bacterium; assembly: GCA_963755995.1. Lineage (GTDB taxonomy): Bacteria > Chloroflexota > Limnocylindria > Limnocylindrales > CSP1-4 > SPCO01. The sequence continues at coordinate 30,139 of CAVWLQ010000002.1, forward strand.
GTCGACGATCCGGACGCCATGACCGAGGCGCTCGGCGCCCGCGAACTGGAGAGCCTCCCAGATCGACGGCAGCCCGAACGACTCGCCGGCGTGGATCGTGATGTGGAAGTTGGCCCGGCGGATGGTCTCGAAGGCATCGAGATAGCGGGTCGGCGGGTAGCCCTTCTCCGGCCCGGCGACGTCGAACCCGACCACGCCGGCGTCGCGCCAGCGGATGGCGCACTCGGCGACCTCGACCGATCGCGCCGCCTGGCGCATCGCTGTGACCAGCAGCTTCATGACGATCGGGTGGCCGTCCTCCGCCGCCCGCATCGCGCCGATCCGGAAGCCGTCGAGGATCGCGGCCGTCGCCTCGTCCAGGGTCAGCCCCTGCTCGGTGCACAGCTCGGGCGCCATCCGGACCTCGGCGTAGGCGACGCCGTCGGCCGCGAGGTCCTCGGCGCACTCGGCGGCGACACGGGTGATCGCGTCCGGCCACTGCATGACCCCGAACGTGTGGGCGAACGTCTCCAGGTAGAGCTCGAGGCTCTTGCGATCGGCTCCCCGCCGGAACCAGGTCGTGAGGTCGTCGACATCGGTGGTCGGCAGCGCGGTGTAGCCGTACTCAGCCGCCAGGTCGATGACCGTGGCCGGTCGCAGCCCACCGTCAAGATGGTCGTGGAGCAGGGCCTTGGGCGCCTTGACGATGGTGGCCAGATCCGGCACGGCGATCCCCTGGGCGGAGCGCGATCGGATCGATGGTACGCGCCGGGACTAGTCCGCCGCCGCCAACCTCGCGCGGGCCGCCGCGAGCGCCGTCGCCACGCGGGTCGGCGCCGTGCCGCCGATGACGTCGGCCGACGCGAGCGCCCCGTCGATGGATGCCGCCGCACGCAGCTCGTCGCCGAGCTCCGCGTCCTCGGCCAGGCCGGCGGCCGTCGTGTCGCCGCTCGCCCCGAGGGCCAGCCCGATCATGGCGTCCGGGACGTCGTCGAGGCCGATGCCCGCAGCCTCGGCCTGTGCCACCAGCGAGCCGACGATGTGGTGCGCCGTCCGGAAGGCGACCCCGCGCCGGACGAGGGCGTCGGCGACGGCCGTGGCGGTCGTGTAGCCCTCCCCTGCCGCGGCGGCCATCCGGGCCGCGTCGATCGTCAGCGTGCCGACGAGCGCCGGCCATGACCCGGAGCGAGGTCTCGTAGACGGCGACCGCGTCGAACAGCGGCGCGACGCTCTCCTGGAGATCGCGCTGGTAAGCCAGCGGCAGGCCCTTGAGCAGCGTCAGGCTTCCCGTCAGCTCCCCGATGACGCGAGCAGCGCGGCCACGGACCAGCTCGGCCGGGTCGGGGTTCTTCTTGTTCGGCATCATCGAGCTGCCGGTCGAGAACGCGTCGGCGACGCGCACGAACCCGAACCGCGGGTTCGACCACCAGGTGATCTCCTCGGCCAGCCGGCTCAGGTGGACCATGCCGAGGGCGATGGCGGCCAAGGTCTCGACGACGAAGTCGCGGTCGGAGACGGCGTCGAGCGAGTTCGCGCTGACGCCATCGAAGCCGAGCTCTCCGGCTGTGGTTTCGCGATCGAGCGGGTAGCCGGCGCCCGCGAGCGCGCCCGAGCCCAGGGGCGAGACGTTGAGGCGGGCTCGCGCGTCGGCCAGGCGGCCGCGATCGCGCTCGGCCATCTCGACGTAGGCGAGCAGGTGGTGGGCGAAGAGGACCGGCTGTGCCGGCTGGATGTGGGTCGTGCCAGGCAGGACCGCCGTGCCGTCGCGCTCGGCGAGGTCGACGAGCGCCCGCTCGAAATCGCGCAGCGCGCCGTCGAGCTCGTCGATCGAGCGGCGCGTCCAGAGCCGCATGTCCGTCGCGACCTGGTCGTTGCGCGAGCGACCCGTGTGGAGGCGGCCGGCCAGCGGTCCGACCTTCTCGGTCAGGGCGACCTCGACGTTCATGTGGATATCTTCGAGAGCGGGATCCCAGGACATGCGCCCGGCCTCGACGTCGTCGGCGAGCGCAACGAGGCCGTCGACGAGGGTCTCGACCTCGTCGGCGGTCAGCAGGCCGGCCCGGCCGAGACCACGAACGTGGGCGATGGAACCGGCGATGTCGTCGGCGGCGAGGGCGGCATCGACCTCGATCGAGCGGGTGAAGTCCGCGACGCGCCCGTCCGTCTCGCCGCTGAACCGTCCGCCCCAGGTCCGCATCGTGCCTCCGGTCGTGCTGAGGTGCTCATGCTACCCGGCGGCTCGGTCGAGGAGCGGCAGCGGCGGCGGCGGCGAGGTTGATGCTTGATTTCGGGCTGTCCGGGTCACCCTATCCGGCGTATGCCAGTGGCGGCATACACGCTTGGCGAGACGGTGCCCCTGGTCCGGGCGAGAAGGCGTGACCACACGAGGCACACGCGAGCGCGCGGCTGATGCTGCCATTGGCATCACGCAAGTGACCCTTCGCGGGAACCGGAAATCAAGCATCACGGGATCGCTTGAGTGGAGGAAGCGCGGCCACGCCGCGCAGGCCGGTCAGGCCCGGGTCGGCTCCGGCGCCGCCGACTCGCCTGCTGGCGCGGCCGCCAGAACCACCGCCCGCAATCGTCCAGCCGCGTCCTCGGCGGTCAGGTCCCGCTGCGTCTCGGCCAGCAGCTCGTAGCCGACCATGAACTTGCGCACGTTGGCCCGGAGGAGCGGCGGGTAGAAGTGGGCGTGGACCTGCCAGTGGTCGGTGTCGCCCTCGCCGAACGGCGCCTGGTGCCAGCCCATCGAATACGGGAACGGCCGCTTGAACAGCCCGTCATAGCGACCGATCAGCTCGTGGAGCACCACCGCCAGGTCGTCCCGCGCGGCGTCGTCCAGCTCGGTCAGGCGAGCGGCCGGCCGCTTCGGGATGAGCAGCGTCTCGAACGGCCAGGCCGCCCAGAACGGCACGACGGTCAGCCACTCGTCGGTCTCGACGATCACCCGTTGGCCGCCGGACTCACGGTCGACGTAGTCGAGCAGGAGCCGGTGCCCGGTCGCCGCCAGGTGGGCGCGCTGCGAGGCGTCCTCGCGGGCACCGTCCCCGGGCAGTGCCGTGCCGGCCCAGATCTGGCCGTGGGGGTGCGGGTTCGACGCGCCCATCGCCTCGCCCCGGTTCTCGAAGACCTGGACCCACCGGTACGCGGCGCCCAGCTCGGCGGTCTGCTCGGCCCACACGTCGATCACGCGCCGGACATCGTCGCGGGCCATCCGGCCGAGGGTCAGGTCGTGCTGCGGCGAGAAGCACACGACGCGGCACGAGCCGCGCTCGCCCTTCCGCCCGGAGCAGGCCGTCGTCGAACCCCTCGAGGGACGTGTCCGGCCGGAGCGCCGCGAAGTCGTTCGTGAAGACGTAGGTCTCCGTGTAGGCGGGGTTGGCGTTGCCGTTCGCCCGGGTGTTGCCCGGGCAGAGGTAGCAGCCCGGGTCGTACGCGAGGCCGGCGGCGTCCTGCGTCGGCTCCTCGGCCCCGAGCCAGGGCCGACGGGTCCGCCCCGCCGAGACCAGGACCCATTCGTCGATCAGCGGGTTGTAGCGCCGATGCGGCTCGCCGGCCAGCCGGGCGACGGACGCCCGAGCCGCCTTCCCGTCAGTGGACATCGAGCGGCCTGCGTCGCCGGCGCGCACGGCCCCGCCGGCCGGCGCGGGATCGACCACGATCAGCTCGCGGACGGATTCGGTCAGGATGATCCGCGCCTCGGGTGCCAGCCCGGCATCGGTCACGAGGACGTCCGCCTGGTCCAGCCGGGCGATGGAGCTGATCCCGATGACGCCCCACTTCGAATGGTCGGCCACGACGACCAGGCGCCGGCCGGCCTCGATGAGCGCGCGGTCCGTGTCCGCCTCGAGAAGGTTGGGGCAGGTGAACCCCGAGCGCGGGTCCATGCCATGGACCCCGACGAACACCAGGTCCACGTGGATCGTCCGCAGGGCCGCCACCGCGAACGGCCCGACCAGTGCCTCGGACGGGGTCCGGACGCCCCCGGTCAGGATGATCGTCTGGTCGGACGAGCCGACCTGGTGGAGCACATCCGCCACCCGGATCGAGTTGGTCACGACGGTCAGCCCCGGGACGTGGGCGAGCCGCTGGGCCAGCGCGAACGTCGTCGTCCCGGCGGACACCGCGACCGCCATCCCGGGCTCGGCCAGGCCGACGGCCGCATCGGCGATGGCATCCTTCTCGGCCTGCTGCAGGGACGACTTGACGGCGAACCCGGGCTCGAACATGGCCGACCCGGCGATCGAGGTCGCGCCGCCGTGGACCTTCTCGAGCAGCCCGCGCTCGTCGAGGATCTCGAGGTCGCGCCGGACCGTCATGTCCGACACGCCGAGCTCGCGGACGAGGTCGGCGACCCGGACCGCACCGTCCTCGCGGACGCGATCGAGGATGAACGCCTGGCGTTGGCGCGCCAACATCAGGCCGCCCCCACGCAGTCGATCCGACGCGTCACGATTGACACCCGCGCTCACCCCTTCTGATCAGAGATTGCCGCCCAACCGACAGAAAGTCAACGTATTCCAACAACCAAGCCACAGAAACCGTTGCGATGCCTTGACATCCCGGTTGCGGGTAGGGACAATCCGGCTGATCCTGTCGGATTTTGTCGGGCAGCGTCGGAGGAGGAGTATCCCCGCCATGGATGAACCCATCCGGATCGACCCGGTCACACGTCGGACCGTCCTGAAGGGCATCGTCGGCGCTGCCGGCCTGGTGTCCATCCCCGCGATCATCGCAGCCTGCAGCTCGACGAGCTCGAGCGGTGCACCGGCCGGTGGGGGCAGCGCCGGGGTCGGGGCCGTCAGCGTCGGCAGCTACAACTCGGATCCCGCGCCGAAGAGCGGCATGGTCGCCATCGGCGACGCCTTCAAGACGGCCACCGGGATCACGGCCAACCTGAACACGGTCGACCACAACACGTTCCAGGATCAGATCTCCAACTACCTGGGCGCCACGCCGGACACGGTCTACACGTGGTTCTCCGGGTTCCGCATGAAGTTCTTCGCGGATCAGAAGCTCAACACCGCGATCGACGACGTGTGGGCCAAGGTCAAGGGCAACTTCACGCCCGGCTTCGCCAACGCGGTCGTCGGGAACGACGGCAAGGTCTACGGGATCCCCGTCGACTACTACCCGTGGGCGGTCTTCTACCGCAAGAGCGTGTTCGCCGCCAAGAACTACACCGTCCCAACGACGTGGGACGAGCTGATCGCTCTGTGCAAGAAGATGCAGACGGACGGCCTGACCCCGATCGCCTTCGGCGACAAGGACGGCTGGCCGGCGCAGGGCACGTTCGACATCCTCAACCTCCGGCTGAACGGCTACGACTTCCACGTCGCGCTGATGGCCGGCAAGGAGAAGTGGACGGACCCGAAGGTCACTGCGGTGTTCCAGAAGTGGGCGGAGTTCCTCCCCTACCACGCCAAGGACTACGCGGGCCTGACCTGGCAGAACGCGGCCGACACGCTCGTCCAGAAGAAGTCCGGGATGTACCTGCTCGGGCTGTTCGTCTCGGCGCAGTTCTCGGCCACGAAGGACCCGGCGGACCTCGAGGACCTCGACTTCTTCCCGTTCCCGAACCTCGGCACCCAGTACGACGCCGAGAAGGCCCTGGACGCCCCGATCGACACGATCCAGATCAGCGCCAAGTCGCCCAAGCTCGCCGCCGAGCTCGACGCGGCCAAGGCCTACCTCGAGTTCTGGTCCAAGGGCACGACCCAGCTGATCATGTTCAAGAACCAGCCGGGCCTCATCCCGACGGCCACGGACGCGGACACCAGCGGCTACAGCGCCCTCCAGAAGAAGGCCGTGGCCGTCGTCAGCGAGGCCCAGAAGATCACCCAGTACTTCGACCGCGACACGCGCTCCGACTTCGCCGGCGCGAACGGTGCGCAGAGCCTCCTCCAGAAGTTCCTGGCCAACCCGACCCAGGACCTGGCCGCCTACCAGAAGTCCATCCAGGACTTCTGGGATCAGCTTCCCCCGCTCGTCTGACGCTCGTATCCTGACGCCATGTCAGGGCCGATCACCGACACAGGTGCCACCGCCCCGACCGGTCCCCCCGCCGGCGGGGCGGTTGGCGCTGCTCGACCGCGAACGGGTCGCTACTCGCTCCTGACCCGACGGGACAAGCTGACCCTGAGCCTGATGGTCGGCATTCCGACCTTCCTGTGCCTGTTCTTCATCTGGGGGCCGACGCTGGCGTCGATCGGCCTGTCGCTGACGAACTGGCGCGGGATCGCGCCGATCACCGGCGAGAACATCGTCGGCCTCAAGAACTACGAGGCGCTGTTCACCCAGTACGCGCTCTTCTGGCCGGCCGTCTGGCACAACATCCTGTGGCTGCTGGTCCTCGTGTTCATCGCGACGCCGATCGGCATCTTCCTGGCGGTCCTGCTCGATCGCGAGATGCGCGGCACGCGCATCTACCAGAGCGCGTTCTTCATCCCGGTCGTGCTGTCGCTCGCCATCGTCGGGTTCATCTGGGAGCAGATGTACACGTCGCAGGGGTTCATCAACAGCATCCTCGGGCATACGAGCTCGGACACCGCGATCGACTTCCTCGGCAACCCGTCGCTCAACATCTGGGCGGTCCTCGTCGCCGCGAGCTGGCGGCACGTCGGCTACGTGATGGTCCTGTACCTCGCCGGGCTCAAGAGCGTCGACCCGACCCTCCGCGAGGCGGCCGCGATCGACGGCGCGAACGCCCGCCAGACGTTCTTCCGCGTGGTCTTCCCGGTGATGCAGCCGATCAACGTCGTCGTGATCGTCGTGACCGTCATCGAATCGCTCCGCGCGTTCGACATCGTGTACATCATCAACAAGGGCAAGAACGGGCTCGAGCTGCTGTCGACCCTGATCGTCAACAACGCGCTCAGCGAGGCCAGCCTGATCGGGTTCGGATCGGCCATCGCCGTCGTGCTGCTGCTGATCTCCCTGGTGCCGATCGTGATCTTCCTCACGCGGACCTGCGCGGAGCGACGCGGCGTGAGCACGAGCACGAGCTCGACCACCGGCGTGGCGGCGGTCGTCCAGCCCGCGGCCCTGCCGCGACGCCGGATCCGCTGGCAGCGGGTCGCCCTCCACGCTGTTCCTCATCGTGATGTCGCTGATCTGGCTGTTCCCGCTGGCGTGGGTCGCCTTCACGGCGTTCCGGCCGATCGGCGACACCATCGTCAACGGCTACTTCTCGTTCCCGCACACGCTGAACTTCGACAACTTCATCTCGGCCTGGGACGGCGCCGAGATGCCCCGCTTCTTCCTCAACACGCTGATCATCGTGATCCCGGCGCTGTTCCTGATCCTGTGGATCTCGTCGATGCTCGGGTTCGCGTTCTCCCGGTTCAGCTTCAAGCTCAACATCGCGCTGCTGATCATGTTCACGGCGGGCAACCTCCTCCCGCCCCAGATCATCATCGTCCCGCTCTACCGCCTGTACCTGCTCCTGCCGGTGCCGTGGCCGCTGAGCGACAACGGGCTGCTCTACAACCAGTACTTCGGGATCATCCTCATCCACGTGATCTTCCAGACGGGGTTCTGCACCTTCGTCCTGAGCAACTACATGAAGACCATCTCGAAGGAGCTGACCGAAGCCGCGCTGGTCGATGGCGCATCGGTCTGGATGATCTACCGCAGGGTCATCCTGCCGCTCTGCCGGCCCGCCCTCGCCGCGCTGGCCACCCTCGAGTTCACGTTCATGTACAACGACTTCTTCTGGGCGCTGTTCCTGATGAAGGACGGTGATCGGCGACCGATCACGTCGGCCCTGAACAACCTGCAGGGCGCCTTCTTCACGGACCAGAACCAGCTCGCGGCGGCCTCGCTGATCGTGGCCATCCCGACGATCGTCGTCTACCTGATCCTGTCGAAGCAGTTCGTGCGCGGCCTGACCCTGGGCTCGACGAAGGGATAAGCGGGCACGCGCGCGACCCGACCCCCGGCCGGCGCCCTGGCCGCTGCCGGCGCCCTGGCCCCCCTAGCCGATCAGGCGGGCGCCCACGATCGCCCCGATGTTGAACCCGGCGCCCACGATCCCCGACGCGGTGGCGGCCGAGATCGCGATCGTCCGGAGCGGCACGAACCAACGGTGGCGGACCGGGTTCGTGCCGGCCCGGTGATAGCGGTAGATGACGATCAGGGTGACGGCCATCTTGAACAGCCCGACCGCGGCGAGCCCACCGAGGGCCATCAGCCCGAGGATGAGCGGGTTCCGTTCCGCGTGGACCGAGGCGCCGACGAAGACGTAGAACCACACGAAGGTGATCGCGTCGGCCGCCTGACCGAGGAACAAACGCAGGGTCAACCGATCCAGTCCGAGCATCGCCGATCTCCTTCCGATCGTCTCCGCTCCCTCGCCGACATCATCCCACCGGATGCCCGATCGCGCCGTGCAGCGCCTCCGTCCGGCATCACAGCCGGATCACAAACTCGATGCCGCGGTCAGACGGCCTCGAGGACGAACAGCCAGGCGCGGAAGTCGCCCCAGCTCGCACCCGCGTGCCGGTCCGCCGACAGCGTCAGTCCGACCGCCATCAGCTCGTCGCCCCCATGGATCCCGGCGTTGGCCCGGGCCAGCGGCTCGTCGGCCGCGTCGGCCGCCGGCCAGGCGCTGACCCGGTAGGACCGCGCCGGGTCCAGCCCGCGTAGCCGCAGACGATCGGCCGGCGGCACGGGATGGTTGAGCGTCCGGTACAGGCCGACCACGGCCTCGCGGGCGTCGGGTGCGACGGCCATCCAGGCGGTCTCGTTGCCATCGCCCTCGAATGGGCTGCGGAGTCGGACGAACCGGCCACGCTGGAAGACGTCGCGGTGGGCCTTGTAGAACGCGATCTGGTCGGCGACGGTGGCGCGGTCGTCCGGGGACAGCGCGGTCGGGTCGAGCTCGTAGCCGAAGGCGCCGAAGAAGGCGACGGCCGCGCGGGTGCCGATCGGCGTGATCCGACCGGTCTGGTGGTTGGGGACGGCGGCCACGTGGGCGCCCATCGAGCTCGTCGGGTAGACCAGCGAGGTCCCCCACTGGATGGCGAGCCGCTCGACGGCGTCGGTGTCGTCGCTGGTCCACGCCTGTGGCGCGAACGCGAGCATGCCCGGATCGAACCGGCCACCACCGCTCGAGCACGATTCGAACAGGATCGTCGGGAACGCCGTCACGAGCCGGGCGTAGAGCTCGTACACGCCGAGGACGTAGCGGTGGAAGAACTCGCCCTGCCGGTCAGCCGGCAGCGCGGCGCTGTACGGCTCCGTGATGTTCCGGTTCATGTCCCATTTGACGTACGAGATCGGGGCGCTCGAGAGGACCGCGGACAGGACCTCGACGAGGTGGTCGACGACCTCTGGGCGCGACATGTCCAGCACGAGCTGCTGGCGACTCTCGGTCCGGGGCCGGCCGGGCACGCCGACGGCCCAGTCCGGGTGCGCGGCGAACAGCTCGCTCCGTTCGCTGACCATCTCGGGCTCGATCCACAGACCGAAGGTCATGCCGAGCGCCTCGACCCCGGCCGCGAGGCCTTCGAGGCCGTTCGGGAGCTTGCGCCGATCGACGAACCAGTCGCCGAGCGACGAGTCGTCCGAGTCCCGTTTGCCGAACCAGCCGTCGTCGAGGACGAACAGCTCGACGCCGAGATCGCGGGCGGACGTCGCGATCTCGAGCAGCTTGGTCTCGTCGAAGCCGAAGTAGGTCGCTTCCCAGTTATTGATGACGACGGGGCGGGGTGCGTCGCGCCAGGCACCGCGCGCCAGCCGGTCCCGGTAGAGGCCGTGATAGGCGTCGCTCATGGCTCCGAGACCGGCGTCCGAGAAGACGAGGACGGCCTCCGGGCTGACGAACGTGCCGCCCGGCTCGAGGGTCCAGGTGAACGTGTCCGGGCTGATCCCGAGCCGGACCCGGGTGGTCTCGAAGGCGTCGACCTCGGCCTCAGCCAGGAAGTTGCCCGAGTAGACCAGGCTGAACCCGTAGACCTCGCCGGCGTCCTCGGTGGTGGTCGCGCGACGCAGGGCGATGAACGGGTTGTGCTGGTGGCTGGAGACCCCCCGGTCGCTGCCGACCGACTGACGCCCGGGCCGGAGCCGGCGTTCGACGATGTGGTTCTCGCGACTCCATGTGCCGCTCAGCTGGAGGAAGTGCCAGCGAGCGTCCGGTAGGTCGAGCGCGGCGCTCATGACGCCGGTCAGGCGAACCGGGGTCGGCCCGTCGTTGCGGATGCGGGCGCTCCGGGCGATCGCGGGATGGTCGCGGAAGATCGTGTAGGCGAGATCCACGGCGAGGCCGCCGACCCGATCCTCGAGGGTGATCTCGAGGGTGTCGGCCTCCGCGTCGTCCTCGACGTAGGTCGTCGGGAGATCGTTGTTTGGCCAACCCGGCTTGCCCGGCACGATCCGGTGGTGCGCGTAGGTCAGGGCGAGGATGGTCGAGCCGTCCGCGTGCTCGACGGTCAGCGCCGGGATCCGGAAGTCGCCGGAGCCCGTCGTCGGGTACTCGAGCCCGACCGGGTCGCCCACGCGGTTCGCGAAGCCGGCGAAGCCCCCGGGCTCGACCTGTGAGAGGACCCTGCCGTCCGCCAGCGCCCCGCCGAAATGCAGGTGGCCGAGGCCCCCGTCGTCATGGACCCGCATGACGTAGCTGACCAGCTCGTTGCGGAGGTGGAAGGTGCGGGTCTCCGGCGCCCAGCTGACCGGCATGGGTCAGTCGCCCGGGATGTCGCGCAGGGTCCAGCTCCACTGGTGCCGGCCGGTCGCGATCCGGTACTCGGGCAGCGTGTCCGGTCCGCAGCTGGCGGTTCCCAGGCCGCGATGCGCGGCATCGAGGTGGATGACCGTCTCGGCCAGGGGTGTCAGGTCCACGTCATGCGTCGCGCCTGCCAGGTCGGCAGCGCGGTGATGGGTGACGGAGACCTGGGCCGGTGCGCCGAGCTCGATGCGAAGGCCGCGACCGGGACCCGCCTCGCCGAGCTCCAGCCAGCGCACGTCGGCGTGACCGCCGTTCTCCTGGGGCCGGATGTACGGGACGTACTGGTCGGTCACGGTCGAGGACCAGCGGCCGACCAGGCCCGCCCGCTTGCGATCCGGGTACGTCTCGTGCGGGCCTGTTCCGAACCAGCGCAGGGTTTCCGGCCCGCCGACCACCTCGAGGACCGTACCGATCCGGCCGAGGTCGTCCAGCTCGGCGGGGATGTCGACGCTCTCGGTGACGGCGATCCCGCCGTTCGCGAGGGCCGTGTAGGTGGCTTCGTGCGGGATCACGATCGCGCCGCCGTTGGCGACGTACGTGTCACGGACCGTGGTCGTCGCGCCGGCCCGGTCGACGGTCCCCGGTCGCCGTTCGAGGCCATCCACGCCCCACTCGCGCCAGCGCGCGGCCATCCCGCCGATCCGGTCGTTGTCGGTCGGCGCGCGCCACAGCGAGAGCACGGGCGGCGCGGCCAGGAGCGGATGGACGAGGCGGCCGTCGGCGTCGACCTCGATGGTGCGATCGCCGGTGGTGGCGGTGACGGCGGTGGTGCCGGCGGCGCCCCGCGCCGGGGTCGCGTCCCAGACCGGGAGCTGGAGGGCGCAGACCTCGAAGCCGGCCGGAGCCCAGGCCGTCGCGTCGGCCGTGGTCACGGTCACGGTCAGGAAGGTCTCGCCGGTGGCGCCATCGGGCGTCTCCCAGCCGGGCAGGTCGACGGTCGCCCGCTCGCCCGGACCGAGGTCCGGCAGGTCGAACGGCCCGCCGGCGACCTTGACGCCGTCCATCGTCAGGCTGTATCGGGCGCGGAGCCAGCCGAGATCGGTGAAATGCTGGTGGTTGGCGATCTCGACCCGACCGCCGGCGAGGTCCGACGGCGAGCCGCCGATGCGGACCGGGGCGGCCAGCCGCTTGTGCTCCCACATCGCCGGCTTGGGCCGCCGGTCCGGCCAGACCATCCCGTCGCACACGAAGTTGCCGTCGTTGGGCTGGTCGCCGAAGTCGCCGCCGTAGGCCCAGCGGGTCCGGCCGTCGGGCAGGGTCTGGACCAGGCCGTGATCCCAGAACTCCCAGATGAAGCCGCCCTGGAGCCCGGGCGTGGATTCGATGGCGTCCCAGTACTCGGCCAGCGTCCCGTTGCTGTTGCCCATCGCGTGGCTGAACTCGCACATGATCAGGGGGTGGCGCTGGAGCCCCGACCGGGCGTGATCGACGATGTCGCCGATCGGCGGGTACATCGGGCAGGTCAGGTCGCTGACGTCCTGGTCGCTCGTCCAGTCGTAGCGGATGGCGCCCTCGTAGTGGAGCGGCCGGCTCGGATCGTAGTCGCGCAGCCACGCCGCGGCGGCCTCGTGGTTGGCCCCGAGCCCCGACTCGTTGCCGAGCGACCAGAGGATGACCGACGGGTGGTTCTTGTCGCGCTGCGCCATCCGCGAGACCCGATCGACCCACTGGGAGAGGTAGCGGTGGTCGTCGCACAGGGTGCTCTGGAAGGCGTGTGATTCGATGTCGGCCTCGCCGATGACGTACAGCCCGAGCTCGTCGGTCAGGTCGAGGAACGCGGGGTCGTTCGGGTAGTGCGACGTTCGGACCGCGTTGAACCCGAACTGCTTCATCAGGACGAGGTCGGCGCGCATCGCCTCCGGTGAGATGACCCGCCCGGTGTGCTGGTCGAAGTCGTGGCGGTTGACCCCGCGCAGGAAGACACGGGCGCCGTTGACCAGCAGGTCCAGCCCGACGATCTCGACCCGCCGGAAGCCGACCTGCACGATGACCGACTCGGCGACCGAGCCATCGGGGGCATGCAGCGAGACGTGCAGCGGGTAACGGTCCGGCCGCTCCGCGGACCAGCGCCGGACGTCCGGGACCTCGACGTGCCAGCTGACGAGGCCGTCGAGCGGCGGCGCCATCCGGCGTTGGACGATCTCCCAGGCGGGCTCGTCCTCGGCCGCCAACAGGCCCGACGCATGGCGGAACATCAGCTTCTGATCGTCCCGGCTCCAGCCCTCGAGACTCCGCGGGTCGAATCGAGGTCGCGGCGGTCCGCAGGGTCGCGTCCGTACCCTCGAGGGCCGCCTCGACGGTCCAGCCCGGTGGCAGCGCGCAGACCCGGGAAGCCGACGGTGACGATCAGGTCGAGCGTGCCGGTCGACAGGTCGTCGGCGAGGCCGCATCGACCCGCACATCGGCGAGATATACGTCGCGGGTCGCGTAGAGGTAGACCGGTCGGGTGATCCCGCCGTGCCACCATTGGTCCTGGTCCTCGACGAAGGTGGCGTCCGACCACTTGACCACGCGAAGGGTGAGGGTGTTGCCCCCCGGTCGCAGGCGATCGGTCAGGTCGAACTCCGAGGCCAGGTGCGAATCCTTGCCGGTCCCGATCTCCTCGCCGTTGAGGCTCACGATGAGGACGCTCTCGGCCGCCCCGACGTGGAGGACGATGCGCCGGCCGGCCCAGGCCGCGGGGATCTCGAAGTCGCGCTCGTAGACGCCCGTCGGGTTGACCTCAGGGATCGCCGGCGGCCGGCCCGCGAAGGGCATCTGGACGTTGGTGTAGTGCGGCAGGTCCCAGGTCCCGGCCATCGTCCAGAGGCCGGGAACGTCCGCCTCGGACCAGTCCGTCCCGGCCGGAGCGTCGGGCGTCCTGAGGAGCTGAAAGCGCCAGCGTCCATCGAGCGGCAGGCGGTCGAGATGCTCGACGCTGTGCATCGGCTGGCGACCGGTCCCCGTCACCTCGGGGAGAGTCCACGGTCGGGTCACCGGACGATTGTGGCACGGTCGGTCAGACTGGGGGCGATGGCCACGCCCGACCCAGTCATGCTCCGCGCGGTCGGTCTGGGCCGTCGGTTCGGCGACCTGTGGGCGATCCGCGGGATGGACCTCGAGGTGTTCCGCGGCGAGGTGCTCGGCCTGCTCGGGCCGAACGGCGCGGGCAAGACCACGACGGTGCGGGTCCTGACCGCGCTCATCGAACCGACCGAGGGTCGCGCCTCCGTGGACGGCTTCGACGTCGTCGAGCACCCCGAGGAGGTCCGCGCCCGGATCGGCATCCTGACCGAGACCCCGGGGCTCTACGACAAGCTGTCGGCGACGGCCAACCTCGACTTCTTCGGGCGGCTGTACGGGCTCGATCGGGCGACGCGCGCCGAGCGGATCGAGCGGTACCTGCGGCTGTTCTCGCTGTGGGACCGGCGCGACGACATCGCCGGCACGTTCAGCAAGGGCATGAAACAGAAGCTGGCCATCGCCCGCGCCCTGCTTCACGACCCGGCGGTCGTGTTCCTCGACGAGCCGACGGCGGCGCTCGACCCGGAGGCCGCGTACGTCGTCCGCGAGGCGATCGAGGCGCTGCGACGGTCGGGCCGGACGATCGTCCTCGCGACCCACAACCTCGTCGAGGCGGACCGCTTGTGCGACCGCGTGGCGTTCGTCCGGGGCGGGCTGCTGCGGATCGACTCGCCGGCGGGGCTGCGTGGATCGATGGCCGCCGGGCGCGGCGTGGACATCGGGCTGGCGAGCGCGGCGACCGAGGCGCTCGTCACGGCCGCGCGCTCCGTGGCGGGCGTGGGCGGCGTGGAGGCCGTGGACCATCGGCTCGTCGTGGCAGCGGCCGACCCGGCCGAGGATCACCCCGGACCTCGTTCGGTCGCTCGTCGCGGCCGGCGCCGACATCATCGCGGTCCACGAGCACGCCACGACGCTCGAGGAGGTCTACTTCGAGGTCATGGGCGTCCGGCCCGACCAGGGCGAGGCCGCCTGATGCGCGGCCGCATCGTGACCACGGTCCTGCGCCGGGAATGGTCGGAGACGATCCGCAACCGCCTCCTGATGTCGACCATCCTGATCCCGCCGGTGGTGCTGACCATCGCGCCACTCATCCTGGCCGGCGTCGTCGGCAACCGGGAGCTGCCGCCGCAGCTCGCGAGCTCGGTGCTGTCGCAGCGTCCCGAGTGGGCCGCGTTCAGCCCGTCCGAGCTGGCCGGCGCCTTCGCGGTCCAGCAGTTCCTCGCGTTCTTCCTGCTGATGCCCGCCTACATCCCGCTGTCGATCGCGACGTTCTCGATCATCGGCGAGAAGCAGGCCCGGACGCTGGAGCCCGTGCTCGCGACACCGATCCAGACCAGCGAGCTGCTGACCGGCAAGGCGATCGCCGCCCTGGTCCCGGGCGTGCTGGCCGGCTGGGTCACGTACCTGGCGTTCGTCGTGCTGGCGTCGATCGTCTACGGGCCGAACCTGCTCGGGGTCGTGACCGATCCGAGCTGGCTGGCCGGCGTCTTCATCCTCGGGCCGGCGGTCGGGCTGTCGTCGGTGGTCGCGGGCGTCGTCGTGAGCGCCCGGGTCAACGACCCGCGGGTCGCGCAGCAGATCGGCGGCATCATCGTGGTCCCGATCATCGCCGTCACGTTGCTCCAGGCGACCGGCACGCTGCTGGTGGGCGCGCCCGGCTACATCCTGCTGGCGGTGATCGTGCTGGTGCTGAGCCTCCTCGGCCTGCGTGCGGGCGTCGCGCTGTTCGATCGGGAGGCGATCCTGACGCGCTGGCGGTGACGTGGCCGTGTGGCGGCGCGGCGCGGAGCGCAGGCCCGTGCGGCCCGGCGCAGCGCGCTGGGTGCAACGGTTCTCGTCGACGCGGGGTTCTGGATGTCGATGGGCGATCTGATGCTTGAAATTCGGCGCCAGCGCCGGGCTCTTCCCGTATGCCAATGGAGGCATACCGTGCGCGCGTGTGGCGGGCCGGCGTCGTCGCCTCGACCCCAGTTGATGCTGCCATTGGCATCACGCCGATGGGTCTCCGGAGGCGCCCGAAAACAAGCATCACCACCGCCCGGCGCGACCGGATGTTGGCCCATCCGTGTAGGCCAACGGCCGGTATGATGCCCCGATGAACGAACGGTCGAACCGGATCGACTGGCTGGTCTTCTTCGCGCTCGGCTTCATGTGGGGCTCGAGCTACCTGTTCATCAAGCTCGCCGTCGACGACTTCGGGACGTTCACCCTCGTGGCTCTCCGGCTCGTCGTCGGCTCGATCCTTCTGTGGACGGTCGTCCGGATCGCCAAGCAGCCGCTCCCGCGCGAACGCCGGATCTACGGCCACCTCCTGGTCATGGCCATCGTCAACATCACGATCCCGTTCCTGCTCATCACCTGGGCCGAGCAGTCGGTCGAATCGTCGCTCGCGGCGATCCTGACCTCGCCCGTGCCGCTGTTCGCGATCGTCCTCTCGGCGATCTTCCTGGCCGACGAACCGATCCGGGTCAACGGCATCATCGGGCTCATCGTCGGGTTCATCGGCGTGATCATCATCACCAGCCCGGGCCTCACGGGGGCCGGATCGTCGGTCACCGGCGAGCTGGCCCTCCTCGCGGCCGCGTTCAGCTACGCGTGCGGGGCGGTCTACTCGCGGCGCAACGTCCGCGGCCTCGCCGCCGATGATCCCGGCCGTCTTCCAGGTGAGCTTCGCCGCGATCATCACGGGCGTCATCGCGCTGCTGTTCGAGCACCCATGGACGGCCACGCCGGACGGCGAAGCGATCTTCTCGATCCTGTGGCTGGGGATCCTCGGTTCCGGTCTCGCCTACCTCGCCGTGTTCCGGCTGTTCCAGCACTGGGGCGCGACCCGGACGACCCTCGTCGCCTACCTCATCCCGGTCGTCGGGATCGTCCTCGGCTATCTCGTCCTGGCCGAGCCCGTCGACGCCCGGATCATCGTCGGGACCGGGCTCGTGATCGCCGGCGTCGGCCTGGTCAACAGCCGGTTCGGGCGCCGCCGGGTGTTCGGGCGCGTGCCACCGGTCGAGGCGGCCTAGAGCTCGCTGCTGGCCCTCAGTTCCCGACCGCCAGCAGCAGCGCACCCCCCACGATGAGCACGGACGCCCCGATCCGGCGGGTCGCCTCGGAACGGTCGCTTGCCTCGCCCATCCGGACGGAGCCCCAGGCCGCCGCGAAGACCGTCGCCGACTCGCGCAGCGGCGCCACGCCGCTCAGTGGCGCGACGCTGAGCGCGATGAGGATGCACAGGTAGGCCGCGAGCGTCAGCCAGCCGCCCACCGCGGCCCGGCGCGCCGCCGCAGGTCCGTAGCGCAGGAGGTCGCCGCCGGCCACGAACCGGACCCAGACCACGAGCACCACGGCGCACGTCGACCCACAGGATCGCCGCATACGGGAAGGGGTCGATCTGGCGCGTCCCGAGGCGATCGATCGCGCTGTACGTCGCGATCATCACTCCCGTCGCGAGCGCGAACAGGACCGCGCTGTCGGCGGCCGCCTTGCGCGCCTCGGCCGACCCGCTCCGGGCCATCGCGATGATCCGCCACGGCCGCTGCAGGACGAGGAACCCGATGAGCAGGAGCGCGATCCCGATCGAGCCCGCGACGCCGAGCCGCTCGTCGAACACGACGATCCCGATGAACACCGCCAGCAGCGGCGCCGTCCCGCGCGCGAGCGGGTAGACGACCGACAGGTCGCCGCGCCGGTAGGCCGCCGACAGCAGGATGAAATAGGCCGCCTCGACCACCCCGGACGCGACCCCCAGGACGATCCCCTCGACCGGGAGCTGGACCTGGCCCTGCGCCCACCAGACCGCGATCCCGAGCGGCACGATGCCGACCGACGCCGCGAGCATCCCGATCGTGGCCGCCCGAAGGGGGTCGCCGGCCGTCTTGAGCCGGACGTTCCAGGCCAGGTGCAGAACGGCGGACACGACGACGAGCGCGATGACCCAGGGTTCCACCCCCGGACGTTACCTGCCGATATCGCGCCGCGTGAGACCGAATGCGCAGACCGCCACGCCCCCGACGACCATGACCGCCGCCACCGCGATCCCGACCGGGTCGAAGCTGCCGGCCATGGGCTGGCCGAGGTGCTGGTAGAGCGACAGGTCGAGGACCCACTGGGGCAGCTTCAGCGCGGCCCCCAGCGTGTCGAGCAGCATCGTGGCGATGACGAGGACGGCCGTGACGCCGGCCGCCAGCGACGCTCGGACGACGCCGCCGACCGCCAGCCCGATCCCGGTGAACCCGGCGGCGGCCAGGCCGAGGACGCCGATCCCGGCCACCGGCGGTCCGACGTCGCCGCCCTGGATCGCGACCGAAACCCCGATGAACACGGCCACGATGAGCGTCGTCAGGCCCAGCGCCGCCAGCACGCCGAGCCCGCTGCGGACGGTCCAGCTGGCGCGCGACCGCGGCGTCGACAGGACGACCTCGAGCCGGCGCCGGCCCTCGTCGCCGGCCCAGCCGGCCAGGAACCCGGCCCCCGCCAGCCCGAAGATGAACGAACCGAAGCTGAAGAAGGTCAGCTGCAGCACCGCGGACGGCTGGGTCAGGTCGAGGCCCGGGTAGACCGAGTTGATGAGCGCGGCGATCTGGGGCAGGTTGCCGATCATGTCGCTGAAGGCGTCGACAGAGGCGACGATCAGGATCCCGTACAGCCCGATACCCAGACCCCAGGCGATCGCGACGCCGGCCCGGTCCGCCAGCTGACGGCTGAACGGTCCGGCGATCCCCGCGGGCAGCGACGGCAGGCGGAGCCAGCCCACGTTGGCGACGCCCCCGAGGTCGCGGCGGGCGAAGGCGATCACGCCGACCGCGAACAGCACGAGGTCGAGGACGGTCATCACGCCGACGGACGCCCAGTCCGTCACCCCGGCCATCGGGCGGTGCCCGGCTGTCCATGTGAAGAACGACAGCGGCGTGAGCGCGTCGATGACCGGTGACAGCGTCGCGTAGCTGTAGATCAGGTAGCTCGCGAAGAGCACGATCAACCCGAACGCCATGGCCCGGGTCCGGCCGACATACGGTGCCGTCGCGAACGACACCCCACCGACGAACAGCATCATCGTCGCGTAGAGCACGACCTGGCCTGCTGCGGCCGCGAGCGGGATCTCGTCGCCCGGCAGCTTCCCGAAGACTGCGCCGACCGCCCAGATCGCCACGGCCAGGATGAGCATCGCGAAGGCGACCGCGGTCACGTGACCCGCCAGCTTCTCGAGAGCGATCGTCCGGCGGCTCTGTGGCGTTGCCGCCAGCAGGTCGAGGCTGCCCTTGGCCGCCTCGCCGGCCAGCGTCCCCGACAGGGCGAGGACCGGCCACAGGCCGAGCATGACCGGCAGGAAGTTGCCGACGCGCCAGGACAGGAAGCCGCCCATCGTCTCGAGGTTGATCGGCTGCCCGAGCAGGCCGCGGAGAGCGGGCGGCAGCGCTGTCAGTCCGGCGATGAAGGCCTGCCGGAGCGCGACCGTCGAGAACTCCGGGGCGAACCCGTACGGCGCCCCCGTCCCGATCATGAACAGGGCGGCGACGCCGCCGACGACGACCGCGGCGCGCCGGCTGTCGCGGACGGTCTTGCCGTAGATCGTGCCGAGCCCGGCGAGTCGCGACCACGGCCCGGGCCGGCTGAGGGTCCGCTCGGCGGCGGACGCGGTCATGACGCCGGCCCGACGAGGTCGACCGGATGCTCGCCGTACTGGGCGAGGAAGACGTCCTCGAGGTTCGGCTCACGGCTCACGACGTCCACGAGGCCGTGGGGAGCGGCCGCCGCGATGACGGCCCCGATCGGGCCGTTCACCCGCATCGAGACGGTGTCCCCGGTCGCCACCACGTCCTGGACCCCCGGGATCGACTCGAAGATCGCCGGCGCGACCGGCGTCCCGAAGCTCAGCTCGACGTGGTGGAAGGCGAGGCGGCGGATGGCCTCGATCGAATCGACCTGGACCAGCCGGCCCTCGCGGATGATCGCCACCCGGTCGCAGGTCCGGTCGACCTCGTCGATGATGTGGCTGGAGAGGAAGATCGTGCGACCGGCCTCGCGCGCCTCGCGAACGATCGCGAAGAACGTCTGCTGGACGAGCGGATCCAGGCCGGACGTCGGCTCGTCGAGGATCAGCAGGTCGGGTCGGTGCTGGAGCGCGACGATCAGGCCGACCTTCTGCTTGTTGCCCTTCGAGTACTCCTTGAAGCGGCGGCTCGGGTCGAGGTCGAGCCGCTCGACGAGCTCCGCGACGTACGCCTTGTCCACGCCGCCCCGCAGGTTCCCGAAGTAGGTGATCGTCTGGGCGCCGGTCAGCCGGTCGTACAGGTCGAACTCGCCGGGCAGGTAGCCGATCCGACGGTGGATCGCGACCGGGTCCACGGTGGTCTCGATGCCGAACACCTCGGCGCGTCCGGACGTCGGCCGGATCAGGTCGAGCAGGACCCGCATCGTGGTGGTCTTGCCCGCCCCGTTCGGCCCCAGGAAGCCGAAGATCTCGCCTTCGGCCACCTCGAGGTCGAGCTCGGTGATCCCGCGATGGGCTCCGTATGCCTTGGTCAGGCGCTCGGTCTTGATGACGGGTGGCATGCTTCTCCCTCCGGGCCAGACACTACCCGAATCGGTCAGTGCCAACCGTGCTGGCGACGCGCCTCGCTGCCCGATCGGTCGATGAACGGCAGGCGCCGATCGGTCAGCACGACGGCGACGGCCGTGGTCAGCGGCACGGCCGCGACGATCCCGATGCTGCCGACGATGGCGCGCACGAACTCGACCGCGACGATCTCCATGGACGCCGTCAGGAGCGGGCTCTGGCGCCCCGCGGCGAACAGCACGATGAGCGGCAGCGACGCGCCGACGTAGGCGAGGACGAGCGTATTGACGGTGGCCGCGATGTGCGACCGGCCGACGTTCAACGACCGGCGGGCCAGCCCCATGCGGCTGAGCGACGGGCTGGTGTCGTGGAGCTCCGCCACGGTCGCGGCCTGGGTCACGGTCACGTCGTCGAGGATGCCCAGGGCGCCGAAGATGATCGCGGCCAGGAACAGGCCACCGATGTCGATGTCGCCGAGGCCCGCGGCCTGCAGGTAGCCCACCTCCTCCGAGCCGTGGAAGGTCGTGAACCGGGCCAGCCCGTCGAACACCACGGCGAGGACTGCCACCAGCGCCAGCGAGATGAACGTCCCGATGACCGCGGCCACGGTCCGGGTGTGCGCCCCCTCGGTCAGCAGCAGGGTCACGATGGTCACCCCGGTCGCCGCCGCGATGGCGACCCAGACGGGATCCCGCCCGGCGATGATCAGCGGGACCACGATCTTGACGATCACGGCCAGGGTCAGAGCGAGGGCGATCAGCGAGCGGACGCCGCGCCAGCCGCCGACGACCGTCACGGCGGCCGCGAACAGGATGAGCAGCAGCGTGAGGGCCGGGACCCGGTACAGGTCGGCGACCGCGATGAACGTCGAATCGGGATCGGTCGAGGCGTTCACGATCACCTCGTCGCCGACCTGGTAGCGCGGCAGCGCCTCCGCGCCCGAGGGACCCTGGAGGTGGGCGTCGACCGTCTGCCCCTGGAGCGCCCCATCGAGCACGACGATGCGGACGTCCGGATCGGTCGGGTCGCTGCTGGGGGGCAGGAGCTCCAGGATCCGGCCGCGGTACACCTCGACCGGCACTGGCTGGGTCGAGGGCGGGGTCAGGTCGGGGACGAGGAACCCGATCGCGAACAGCAGGACGAGCCCCGCGACCAGGGCGAACGCGTTGCGGCGGAGGCCCTCGAACGGGATGTCCGGGGGTTCGTTCGGTTCGCCGATCCGCGCGGGATCGACGCTCACGTGGCGGGGTTCGACGAACGCTGGGCCGCCTCGGCCCGCTCCTTCAGGACGCGGAGATGCGCCTCGACCCGGCTGGCGAGCGAGGCCCGGCCGAGCCGGACGAGGATGCCCGTCCAGCGATCGAACGGTTCGAAGGAGGCGGCGTGGATGACCCGCGTCCCACCCGCCACCGGCTCCAGGCGCCAGCTCCACTCACTGTCGAAGCCGGACGCCGTGACCCGGACCCGGAAACGCGAATCGGGTCGTGCCTCGAGGCTCTCGACCTGCGCCACGTCACGCAGCAGCCCGAGTCGCGCCCGCGCGGAGCGGGTCGTCGCCGCGGCCGGCCAGGGCGGTGCGGCGGGGCCGAGGCGGAGCTCCGGGAAGAGGGCCGTCGTGGCCGCCGGATCGTGCAGCGTCGCCCAGACCGTGCGCGGCGTCGCGAGGACGAAGACGCGCCGTTCGACCGTCCCGTCGTCCGAGGCGAGGCGATCCGATCCCCTGCCGTGCGTCCCGTCGGTGCCCACCGCCATCGTCAGCCGCCGATCGGATGCCAGACCGTCTTCATCTCGAGGAAGGCGGCGATCCATTCGGGGCGCTCGGCGGCGGCGTCGTCGAGCCAGTCGAAGCGTGCCTCGGCGACCTTGGTCGACCGGCGCGACAGGCGCTTGATGTCCTCGGCCGCGCTCAGCTCGGTCTCCGTCCGGAGCTCGTCGGGGACGCCCCAGGTGTCGAGGGCGTCCACGTCGGCATGGGCGGCGAGGACCGGCACCAGCTCCGTGCGATATCCGGTCAGGACGTTCACGACGCCGCCCGGGACGTCGGACGTGGCAAGGACCTCGGTCAGGGTCACGGCGGGCAGGGGCCGATGCTCGCTCGCGAGGAGCACGACGACGTTGCCCGTCACGAGCGGCGGTGCGAGCCGGCTGACGAGGCCGAGGAGCGACGAGGTCTCGGGGGCGACGACGCCGACCACGCCGGTGGGCTCAGGGATGGTGAAGTTGAAGTACGGCGCCGCGACCGGGTTCGACGAGCCGAGGACCTGGCCGATCTTGTCGGCCCAGCCCGCGTACCAGACCCAGCGGTCGATCGCCCGGTCCACCGCGGTGCGCGCGGCGGCGGGCCGGAGACCCTCGGCGGCCTCGACCTCGGCGGCGAACTGCTCGCGCCGGCCCTCCATCAGCTCCGCCACGCGGTAGAGGACCTGGCCGCGGTTCATCGCCGTCCGTGCCGCCCAGCCCGGGAAGGCACCGCGAGCCGCCCGGACCGCGTCGCGGACGTCCTTGCGCGAGGCTCGGCAGGCGTTGGCGAGCGGCGTCCCGTCCGCGCCCGAGACGAGGTACGAGCGGCCACTCTCGGTCCGCGGGAACGCGCCGCCGATGTACAGCTTGTAGGTCTTGCGGACGTCGATCCGGGTCGCGGCCGGCGCCGCGGCGCGTGGCACACCGGCCCGCGACGTCCCGTTCCGCGCCGCCATCAGCGGTCCTCCAGCCGGACGTAAGCGTGGAGACCGTGCATGCCGCCCTCGCGTCCAAAGCCCGATTCCTTGTAGCCGCCGAACGGCGAGGTCGGGTCGAACCGGTTGAACGTGTTGGCCCAGACCACGCCCGCGCGCATCTTCTGGACCATCTCGAGGATCCGCGAGCCCTTGTCGGTCCAGATCCCGGCCGACAGCCCGTAGACGGTGTTGTTGGCCTTCTCGACCGCCTCGTCCGGGGTCCGGAACGTCAGCACGGACAGGACCGGCCCGAAGATCTCCTCGCGCGCGATCCGATGGCTCTGGGCGACGTTGGTGAAGAGCGTCGGCCGGAAGAAGTAGCCCCGGTCGGGCAGGTCGCAGGCGGGCTGGTACATCTCGGCGCCCTCGGCGACGCCGGACGCCACGAGCTCGGTGATCTTCTCCAGCTGGCTCCGCGAGTTGATCGCCCCGACGTCGGTGTTCTTGTCGAGCGGGTCGCCGACCCGGATGGTCGACAGCCGGTCCTTGAGCTTCTCGACCAGGGGCTCGACGATCGATTCCTGGGCCAGGAGTCGCGACCCGGCGCAGCACACCTCGCCCTGGTTGAAGTAGATGCCGTTGACGATGCCCTCGACGGCCTGATCGAGCGGCGCGTCGTCGAAGACGATGTTGGCGGCCTTGCCGCCGAGCTCGAGGGTCAACGCCTTGTCGGTCCCGGCCACGCCCCTGGCGATCCGCTTGCCGATCTCCGTCGAGCCGGTGAAGGCCACCTTGTCGACACCTGTGTGGGTCACCAGCGCCATCCCGGTCTCGCCCGGGCCGGTGACGATGTTGACGACACCGGGCGGCAGGTCGGCCTGGCGGCACACGTCGGCGAAGAGGAGCGCGGACAGGGGCGTCGTCGAGGCCGGCTTGAGCACGACCGTGTTGCCCGCGGCCAGGGCCGGCGCGATCTTCCAGGCGAGCATCAGCAGCGGGAAGTTCCACGGGATGATCTGCGCCGCCACGCCGAGCGGCCGGGCGACCCGGCCCGGGAAGGCGTACTCGAGCTTGTCCGCCCAGCCCGCGTAGTACCAGAAGTGGGCCGCCGCGAGCGGGACGTCGACGTCGCGGCTCTCCTTGATCGGCTTGCCGGAGTCCATCGACTCGAGGACCGCGAACTCGCGGCTGCGCTCCTGAAGGATCCGCGCGATCCGGAACAGGTACTTGGCGCGCTCGCGGCCCGGGAGCGTGCCCCACGACCGGGTCTGCGCGCGGCGCGCGGCGCGAACCGCCTTGTCGGCGTCGGCCGGCGTGCCCTTGGCGACCAGGGCCATCGTCTCTTCCGTGGCAGGGTTGACCGTCGCGAACGTGCCGCCGCCCTCGGCTGCCACGTCGCGGCCACCGATGAACAGCCCGTACCGCTCCTTGATCGTGACGATGTCGCGCGCCTCGGGTGCGGGCGCGTACTCCCACGGGATCGCCTGGCCGTCACCGAGGCCCCAGCTCGACGGCGAGCCGACGTTCGACGGGACGAGGCTGGTGGGCGTGTCGGTGGCCATGCTCGCCATTATGTCACTCGGTCCGGACGGTGCTTCCCGGCCGGCCGAGCGGGAGATTCGTACCAGCCTCGCGGTGACCACAGGTCGGGCCGACACCGCCCGAACTTGCCATATCCTCCCAACATGCGTATCCGCGTCCTCGTCTCCGGCCTGCTGCTGGCCGGCGTCCTCGCCGGCTGTGGCGTGCTCGGCAAGGCCGCGCCCTCGACCGTGGCGACCGGTCCGTGGTCGACCGTGGCCGCCGCGCCGATCGAGCTGACCGAGGTCGCGGTCGCCGTCCACAACGGCCGGATCTGGGTGGCCGGCGGCCTGCGGCCGGACGGGACCGCGAGCGTGGCCGTCCTCGTGTTCGATCCGGTGACCGGGAAGTGGTCGGCCGGCCCGACGCTTCCCGCCGCTGTCCACCATGCGGCGCTCGTGTCCACGCCAGCCGGGCTGGCGCTCGTCGGCGGCTACGTCGGTGACACGATGACGCTCCCGACCAACGCGGTCCGACGTCTCGACGATGGCACGAAAGCCTGGGTCGACGGGGTGCCGCTGCCCGAGGCGCGCGCGGCGGGCGGCGCCGCGTTCGACGGCAAGCGGATCGTCTATGCGGGCGGCGTCAAGCCGGACGGCGTCGCGAGCGAGGTCTTCGCGTTCGCGCCCGGCGATGAAGCCTGGTCGCCCGCCGGGCGCCTGCCGACGGCCCGGGAGCACCTGGCCGTCACGACCGACGGCGCTGGGAGGACCTACGTGCTCGGCGGCCGGGTCGGCGGCCTCGACAAGAACCTGGGCATCGTCGACGTCATCGAGGGCACGAGCGACGTCCACACGGTCGGCGAGCTGCCGACGCCACGCGGTGGGGTCGGTGCCTTCTGGTGGCCGGCGCTGGGCGCATGCCTGGCCGG
This sequence comes from uncultured Chloroflexia bacterium, assembly GCA_963755995.1. Taxonomy (GTDB): domain Bacteria; phylum Chloroflexota; class Limnocylindria; order Limnocylindrales; family CSP1-4; genus SPCO01. Next base: position 55,509 of record CAVWLQ010000002.1, read on the forward strand.
CGGCGAGTCACCCGGCGGCACGAACCCCCAGGTCGAGTGCATCGCCTCTGATGGGACGCTCAGCAAGCTGCCGGATCTCGGCGTGGCGCGTCACGGCGTCGGGGCCGGGGTGATCGACGGCACGGCCTACGTCGTGCTCGGCGGACGCCAGCCGGGCCTGTTCGCGAGCGACGTCACCGAGAAGATCGCGCTGCCCTGACCCCTCAGCAGCGGTACCGCGCGATCGGGTAGGACGGCTCGCAGTAGCGGATGTGGAGGTGGTCGTCGTGACCGCTGTACCACGTCGTCAGGTGCTCGCGGATGAGGACCGGGTCGTTGAAGTAGATGAGCTTGACGTGGCCGGGCGCGGCCGCCCGGATCATCTTGATCAGGGTCCGGGTGGCGGCCCGGTCGTACGACGCAAGCCGCCAGTTCGTGCCCCACGTGCACTGGTTCTCGGCGTCCCGGATCGGGCGGATGTCGACGTCGAGACCGACCTCGTGGGTCGCGTGGAGCGGGATGTTTCCGCCGTGCTCGTAGCTGGCGTCACCCACGGAGACGCGGCCCTGGTGGGTGGCCGCGAAGGCCTTCGATGCCGCCTCGAGCTGGCCGATCGCGCCGCCGGTCGCCCAGTTCGCCTTGCCGTTGCCGACGCTGTAGTCGCACAGATTGGTTGATGCGCTGAACGACGGATAGTCGTAGTGCCAGATCAGCTTCCGCCACGTCACCGCGCCGACGTTCCCGTGCGGCGTCATGCGGACGTGCCTCTGGAACGCGATGACCGCGTTGCGGGTCGCGGTCCCGAAGACGCCGTCCACCGTCAGACCGGCCTTGCGCTTCTCGTTGAGCTCGCGCTGGACGACCTTCACCGCTTCACCGGTCGTGCCCGGATGGAGCCCGACGATGAGCTTCGCCCAGGTCGTGTCGCGGACGATGCCCGTGGCACTCAGGCCTCTCGCTGTCTGGAACGCCTTGACGGCGTCGCGGGTCGTGGCACCGAAGACGCCGTCCACCGCGATCGTGCTGCCGTGTGCCCGGAGCAGGCCCTGGATGGCCCGGACGTCGGCGCCACGGTTGCCCAGGCTCTGGTTCGGGAACGCGGCTGAGGACGGACCTGCGGCGGAGGTCCCGGGAGCCGTGGCGGCCAGGGCGAGCAGGGCGAAGGCGATCGGCAGGAGGCGGCGGGCGGCAGACGTCATGACCGACAGCCTAGCGAACGGCGGGCCGGCGCGGGGGCCAGCCGAGCTCGCCGCGTCGGGGCGGATCGGCCCCGGCGCGGCTGCAGGTGATGGCGGCCACCTCGACGGCGAGCCGGACCGCAGAGTCGACAAGGCCAGGATCAGCGAGCGCCGCACGACCGAGCCCGAGCTCCACCCAGTGGGCGAGGAACGCGCCACCGAAGGCATCCCCGGCACCGACCGTGTCGACGACGGCGACCGCCGGCGCGGGGATCTCGAGGACCCGGTCCGGCATGACCGCGATGGCCGGGCGCCGGCCGTCGGTCACGAGCACGAGCGCCGGTCCGCGGTCGAGAAGGCCGCGCGCGGCGGCGACCGGCGCCACGGCCGGGGCGAGGTAGGCAAGGTCGTCGACGCTTGCCTTGACGACGTCGCTCCGCCTGACGATCGCGCCGAGACGGTCGAGGTAGGCCGCCCGGTCGGTGATGACGCCCGGCCGGCAGTTCGGATCGAGCATCACGACCGTCCCGCTCGAGACGGACGGCATGGCGCCGACGATCGCGGCGGCCATCGGCTCCAGCACGAGACCCAACGTGCCGACATGGAGCGCCGCCGGCCGCGACGCGAGTGCGTCACGCACCATACCCAGCGACAGGCGTGGCGCGGACGTGCCCGCCGTGTGGAACCGGTACACCGCCCCGCCGTTCGCATCGAGGTCTGCGACGGCCAGCGTCGTCGGCGCGTCGGTCGTCTCCATCATCGACAGGTCGACGCCGTCGCGTGCCAGGGCGTCTCGCAGACGCGCGCCGAACCGGTCGGTCGACAGGCAGCCGAGGAAGGCGACCTGTTCACCGAGCCGGCCGATGGTCCGCGCGGTGTTGAACGGGCCGCCGCCGGGCGTGGCGGACACCGTCCCGTCCGACCGGACCAGGAGATCGATCAGGGCCTCGCCAGCGACGACGATCATGGTCCGGATGGTACGGGGCGTCGTACCCTGCCAACGATGGACCGCCGCACCGATGCCGTCGAGCTGCTCGACGGCCCGCTGGACGACCCGGCTGCGCTGGTCGGCAACCTGCGCGACCTGCGGCGGGTGAACCGCTGGCTCGACGGCGTGACGCTGAGCGCCGGCGCGATCGACGCCCTGGCCGCCCATCGCCACGAGGTGACCCTGATCGACGTCGGGACCGGCGGAGCGGACATCCCGCTGGCACTCCTCGCCCGGGCGACGGCGCTGGGGCGCGGCCTGTCGATCGTCGCCATCGACAGCCGGCCGGAGGTCCTCGCCGCGGCCGTCCTCGCCACACCGGCCCTGGCGGTCACGGACGGGATCGAGCTGCACGTCGGCGACGGGAGGTCACTCCCCTTCCCCGATCGGTCGTTCGACGTGGCCCACACCTCGATGGTCGTCCATCACTGCACCCCGGCCGAGGCGGTCACGTTGATGCGCGAGATGGGCCGGGTCGCCCGGCTCGGCGTGGTGGTCAACGATCTCGATCGCCGGTGGTTCGGCTGGATCGGCGCCTGGCTTCTCTCGCACCTCCTGACCCGCAACCGGTATACGCGGCAGGACGCGCCGCTCTCCGTCCGGCGGTCGTATACGGCCAACGAGATGGCCGACATGCTCCGCGAGGCGGGCCTGACGCCGGTCCGCCGTCTGCGCGGGGCGTTCGGCCAGCGCTACGCGATCGCGGCGCTGCCGTCCGCCGAGAGCGCGGGTGACGGCGGAGCGCCCGACCCGATCGGGGCGGAGGGATGACCGCGGCCGTCGATCGGGTCGAGATCGCGATCGTCGGCGGCGGGCCGGCGGGCGCCGTTCTGGCGGCCCGGCTGGCGAGCGCCGGTCTGGAGGTCGTCGTCTTCGAGCGCTCGCCGGCCTGGCACTGGCGCGCGGGCGGCGTCTTCGCCTCGCCCGCAGCCGTCGCGGCGCTCGGGCGAGGTGGGCTCGATCCGGTGATCCTGGCCGAGGTGGCCCGACCGATCCCGGCGATGCGCGTGGAGCCGCCGGGCGGCACCGCGTTCCGCCTGACCTACGGCACCGAGACCGGCGGACCGCCCGCCGTCGGGTTCGACCGTTCGCGGCTGGATCCGCTCCTGCTCGCGCGAGCGGCCGCTGCCGGTGCAGAGGTCCGGGCCGGCTGGACGGTCACCGCGACCGAGCCGGCTGCCGGTCGCCTCGAGGTCCGCGATCCGGGCGGACGGTCGGTCGGCGTCCGCGCGTCGGTCGTGGTCGGCGCGGACGGGCCCCACTCGGTCGTGGCCCGCGGCGCCGGGGTCGCCCGCCCGGTCCGGCTCGACCCGCGGATCGGCCTGACCTATCACCTCGCCGACGACGACCCGACGGCGTGCCGCGACGCCCGGATGCGGATCCTGCGCGATGGCTACGTCGGGATCGCGCCCGTGCCGGGCGGGCGGGTCAACGTCGGGATCGTGCTCGGCCGGTCGTGGCGCCCTGCTCTGGCCCGGGACGGGGCGCGCGCGGTCGTGGATTCGATCGTCGCGGCGATCCCGCCAACGGCCGACGACGCCGCCACGTGGCGCGCAGGACCGCCGCTCGACGCCGTCGCCGGCGCGTCGCCCCTGGGCCACCGGGTCACCCGACGCGCGGGTCACGGCTGGCTCCTCGTCGGCGACGCGGCGGGCTTCCTGGACCCGTTCACGGGCGAGGGTCTTCACCGGGCGCTTGTCTCCGCGGAGCTGGCGGCCGGCGCGATCCTGGCGCGTGGGCGCGGCGGTCACGCAGCCGACACGGCGCCCTTCGCGGCCTACGAGCGGGCGATGCAGCGCCGCTTCCTGGCCAAGGACGGCGTGTCGTGGCTCGTCCAGGCCTTTCTCGGGCGCCCGGCGCTGTTCGATTACGCCGCCAGGCGGGTCGCCGCGCGGCCGGCCGTCCGTGCGACCATGGGTCTCGTGATGGGCGACCTCGTTCCGGCCGGCCGCGCGCTCGACCCGCGCTTCCTTGCCGCGCTCCTCGCGCCATGACCGGCGACGGACGGACGCGTGTCGGGGCCTATGCGATCTGCCTCGACGAGTCCGGCCGGATCCTGCTGTGCCGGATCGCGCCCGCGGTCAAGCCGGGCGAGTTCTGGACACTGCCCGGGGGCGGGCTCGAGTTCGGGGAACGCCCGGCCATGGCCGTGCTGCGGGAGCTGACCGAGGAGAGCGGCTACACGGGCGAGATCATCGAGCTGGCCGACGTATCGGATCGCCTGTTCCCGGGTCCGATCGACGGCCTCGAGGGGCGGATGCACGCGATCCGGATCGTGTACCGCGTCCGGATCGCCGGCGGCACGTTGCGCGACGAGGTGGACGGCTCGACCGACACGTGCGCCTGGTTCACGCCCCAGGCGGCGGCCCGCCTGCACCTCGCCGAGCTTGCCCGACGTGCGCTCCGGTCGATCGCGGCCGGCCGCGTGCCGGCGACGCCGCGCGCGGCCATCGTGACAACGCCCGCCCCCGACCCGGCCGGCTGAGGACCAGCCGATGCACAGCACGATCATGCTCGACATCGCCGCCCCGGCCGACCTCGTCTTCGACCTCGCCCGTGACCCGCGCCGGTGGGAGCGGCTGCTCCCCCACTACGTGCGCTCGCACGCCGTGGACGTGCGGGCCGACGCGGTCGTGATCGACTTCGTGGCCCGCCGGCCGTTCCCGCTCGTCGGCGTCCTGGGGCTCGGCCTGCCGGTGGCCTGGCGTGCGCGCACGTGGAGCGAGCCGGCCACGCGACGGCTCCGTTTCGTGCACGTCGCCGGGGCAACCCGGGGGATGGACGTCACGTGGCGGATCGAGACACGCGGGCCGGCGGCGTGTCACGTGGCGATCGACCACGACTTCCGCCCGCGCATCGCGCTCTTCGCGGCGTTCGTCGACCGCGCCTTCACGCGGCCGATCGCGGGCCGGACGCTGGGCACGTTCCGCGCCCTCGCGGAGGCGCTGGCCGACGAGCGGCGATCCGATGCCTCGGCCGAGACGGAGGGACCGGCATGACCGACCGGCGACGGATCTGGATCACCGGGATCGGCGTCATCACGGCGATCGGCACGGGCAAGGAGGCGTTCCGCGCCGGGCTCCGGGCCGGGCGGTCGCCGGTCACCCGGATCGACCGCTTCGATCCGTCCGAGTTCCGGTCGCAGGTCGCGGCGCAGGTCGACGACTTCGACCCGCTGGCCTGGATGCCGCCCAAGATCGCCCGGCAGCTCGACCGATTCAGCCAGTTCGGCCTGGTCGCCGGGCGGCTCGCCCTGGACGACGCGGGGCTGACGCCCGGCGAGCGCGGCGGGGCACACCCGCAGCGGATCGGGATCTACCTGGGCTCGGCCCTCGGCGGGATCGCCTACGCCGAGTCACAGCACGAGCGCTACCTCGAGAAAGGCATCCGCCAGGTGGCCCCGAACCTGGCGCTCGCCGTGTTCGGCGGAGCGGCGCCGGCCAATCTCGGCATCGCGCTCGACGTCCGGGGGCCGATCCTGTCGACGGCGAACTCGTGCGCGTCGGGCGCCGTCGCTCTTGGCGAGGCGCTCGGGGACCTGCGGGAGGGGCGGATCGACGCGGCGATCGCCGGCGGCGTCGAGATCCCGCTCAGCCCGCTCGCCTTCGGGGCGTTCGACATCATCCGGGCCCTGTCGGCCGGCCACAACGACGCGCCGGGCACGGCGGCGCGACCGTTCGACGTGGGCCGGGACGGCTTCGTCATGGGCGAGGGTGCGGCGCTCCTGGTCCTCGAGACGGCCGAGGCGGCCGAGGCCCGGGGTGCGGTCCCCTACGCCGAGCTCATGGGCTACGGCGCGACGTCCGATGCCCACCACATGGTCCAGCCGCGGGCCGACGGGACCGAGGCGGCCCGCGCGGCGACCATCGCGCTCGACGACGCAGGCGTCGACCCGGCCGCGATCGACTACGTCAACGCGCACGCCTCCTCGACCCCGATCGGAGACATCGCCGAGGCCCGGGCGATCGCCCTCGCCCTGGGCGACCGGGCGGCCGGCGTGCCGGTCAGCGGCACCAAGGCGCTGTACGGGCACCCGCTCGGGGCGTCCGGTGCGATCGAGGCGGCGATCTGCGCCCTGACCATCCGTGACGGCTGGGCCCCGGCGTCGGTCAACCTCGCGGAGCCGGACCCGGAGATCGCCACGTTGCTGCCCGGCCTGCTGCGCGACGGCCGCGACGGCACCTACCGGCACGTGCTGTCGACATCGTTCGGCTTCGGGGGCCTCAACGCTTCGCTGGTCTTCGGCGCCGTCGACGGCTGATGCTTGATCTCGGCGTCAGGGACGTCTTCTCGGTGGTATGCCAATGGCGGCATCAGGGCGCTAGCGCGCGCTCCGATCGAGCCCCACCGCGGTAACCGAGACGCCCAAGACGCCCGACGCCCCCGAGACGCCCGACGATATGCCGCCACTGGCATCACCCAGGACGCTGACCCAAGCCAACGCACGATATGCCGCCATTGGCATCACGGCGGAGGGTGACCAGAGGCGGCCAAGATCAAGCATCACCGCCAGGAGCCGACGGCCCAAGCGCGCGGGCGAGTGATCAGCGAGGGCGGACGCGACCCGGCAGTGCGCCGCTCGGTGCAGCGCTCGCGGCAGGGACCGCAGCCGGCACGCCCAGGGGCACCGCTCCCGGCTCAGGCGGCCGGAGCACGCCCCGGTCCAGCCCGTGCCGGCGCATCCAGACGAGCGCGCCGGCCCCCACGAGGGCTGACAGCACGCCGCCGACCGCGAGCGAGACGGCCACTCCGAAGACCGAGGCGAGCCCGCCCATGACCGGCCCGCCGATGGGGGTCGAACCGGCGAAGACCGTCGTGTAGACGCTCATGACCCGGCCCCGCAGGCCGTCCGGCACCGCCAGCTGCATCGTCGTGTTGGCGGTCGTGGCCATGAGGATCCCGCCGAAGCCGACCGCGACCATCAGCAGCAACGAGGTCGGGAAGGACCGCGACGCGCCAAGAGCGATCTCGCCGATCCCCAGGATGAGCGCGCCGTAGCCGATCCGGCGGATCCGGGTGCCGTTGCCGAACGCGAGCCACAGCGCAGCCAGGAGCGAGCCGACGCCGGATGCCGCCATCAGGAAGCCGTACCCGGCAGCGTCGCTATCGAGCACACCTTCGGCGTACGGCGGGATGATGACCGTGAAGTTGAGCCCGAACGTCCCGACCAGGCCGACCACCAGGACGGCGATGAGGACCACCGGGGTCGTCCGGACGTACCCAAGACCCTCGCGCAGCTGGGTCATGACCGCACCGAACGACTCGGGTCGCTCGATGCGGGCGGCCGGATGGAGCTCGGACTCGCGCATCGCGAGCAATGCCCCGATCACGGCCAGGAAGCTGACGGCATCGATCACGAAGGCTGCGGCCACGCCGACCGCCCCGATCACAAGACCGGCGACCGCCGGGCCGATGACCCGTGCGCTGTTGAACATCGCCGAGTTCAGGGCGACCGCGTTGCCGATGTCCTCGCGCCCGACCATCTCGACCGCGAAGGACTGGCGGACCGGCATGTCGACGGCGTTGACCGTCCCGATGCACAGCGCCAACACGATGAGGAACGGGATCGACGCGAACCCGGTGATCGCGACGACGGCCAGGATGATCGACAGGCACATCTTGATCGCCTGGGTCGCGACGAGGGTCTGCCGCTTGGGCAGGTTGTCGGCCAGGACGCCGGCGAAGAGGCCGAACACGAGGACCGGGATGAACTGGGCGGCCGCGACCACCCCCAGCCACAACGGGTCATGGGTCAGCATCAGCACCAGCCAGGCCTGGGCGACCGACTGCATCCAGGTGCCGATCAGGGAGATCGCCTGGCCGCCGAAGAACAGCCGATAGTTCCGGTGATGGAACGCAGTCATGCCGCGCTGCATCGAGGTCATGCCGCGGCTCCCGAGGCGACCGTCGTCTCCTCGAACGCGTCGTGCTTGCCGCGCGACGCGGACACGACGGCACCGAGCAGGCTGGCGACGACGCCGACGCCGAACGCGATATGGAGTGCCGTGATGAACGGCTCCATGTCGATGCCGTCGGCGCCGACCTGCGAGCCGGAGAAGATGCGCCAGCAGGACGGACGGGTCGACCACGCTCGCGACGAGCCCGATCGACAGCGCGATGCTGATGACGAAGCCCGTCTGGGTCAGCATCATCCGCGTCCCGGCGCCCATGCCGCGCTGCGCCGGGGGCACGACGCCCATCACGGCGCTCGTGTTCGGCGAGATGAAGAGCCCGGAGCCGGCGCCGATGATCAGCTGCCAGAGGGCGAGCTGCCAGTACGGGGTGTCGACCTGGATGGTCGTCAGCCCGAAGAGGCCGACGGCAGTGACCAGCATCCCGGCCGTGGCCAGGAGCCGCGACCCGATCCGGTCCGAGAGCGCGCCGCTGATCGGCGACAGGACGAGCAGCCCGATGGCGAGCGGCGCCAGCATCAGCCCGGCCGTGACCGGGTCGTAGCCGCGCGCGCCCTGCAGGTAGAAGACGAGGAGGAACAGGACCCCGTTCCGTGCCACGCCGTTGAGCAGCCCGGTCAGGTTGCCGAGCGCGAACAGCCGGTTGCGGAAGAGGCCGAGGTCGAGCAGCGGCGCGGGATGATGCGCCTCGACCCACAGGAACGCCGGCGCTGCGATGACGAACGCGGCGAACCCGCCGATGACCCACGGCGTCGTCCAGCCGTAGATGCCACCGAACGCGAGCGCCGAGACGAGCCCGCTCAGGCCGATCAGGTAGAGGAAGCTGCCGGCGACGTCGAACCCGGCCCGCTCCGTGTGGCGGCCCTGTTCGACGAGCAGCAGCGCGGCGGCGATCGTGCCGACGATGCCGATCGGCACGTTGAACCAGAACACGGTCTGCCAGCCGTAGCTCGTCAGCCAGCCGCCGAGGATCGGGCCCAGGATCAGGCCGGCCCCGACGACCATGGCGTTGATCCCGAGGGCGCGGCCGAGCTCCCGGCGCGGGAACGCGTCGGTCACCAGGGCCGCCGAATTGGCCATCAGGAACGCGCCGCCGATGCCCTGGACGAGCCGAGCGACGATGAGGAGGACGGCGCTCGGGGCCAGCGCGCACGCGACCGATGCGATCGTGAACAACGCGAAGCCGCCGGTGTATGAGCGTGCTCGGCCGACCTGGTCGGCGATCCGACCCGCGTTCAGGACGAGGACGGTCGCCGCCAGCGTGTAGCCGACGACGATCCACATCAGGCTGAACAGGTCCGTATGGAGGTCGCGCAGGATCTCCGGCAGCGCGATGACGAGCGTGCCCGAGGTGAGGGCCGCCAGCAGGGCGCCGACGCTCGTGACCCCCAGCACGATCCAGCGATAGCGGTCGCGCGTCTCGCCGGCGATGGCGTGGAGGCCGGCGCTCGTTCCGGAGCCGTTCATCGGGTCGTCTCGCCGGCCGTCTCGCCGGGCACGTCGAGCTCGGCCAGGTGTCCGCGGACGCGGGCGAGCCGGGCCTGGGCTTCGTCGATCATGATCGCCAGCCGCGCCGCCTTGGCGTCGAGCAGCGCGATCTGGCGCAGGATCCGCTCCTCCGCTTCGCCGAGGTACTCGCGGCGCTCGACCGGGTCGGTCGTGGCGCGCAGGCGGGCTCGGTTCCGCTCCCGCGCGGCCTCGTCCTCGAGGAGCTGGCGGATCTGGGTCAGCGAGAAGCCCGCGTCGTCGCGCAGGTCGCGGATGAACCGCAGGCGGTCCAGGTCGGACGCGTCGTACAGCCGGTAGTCGCCATCGGACCGGGCGGCCGGCGCGAGCAGGCCGACCTCTTCGTAGTAGCGGATCGTCCGCGTGGTCAGGCCGATCTCGGCCGCGACCTCGTTGATCCGGAGCAGGCGGGCGGGCGCGGATGTGGGGGCAGGGGGTGTCGGGGTGTGGGGCATCTCCCCGGTATCATACCAGAACCTTCACGTTTACGTAAAGGTCATGCTCGGCGTGGGGCCGGCGCTGCCAGTCCTCGACCAGCCTCAGCGGGTCCGTGCGGCGCCCGGGATCGTCCCACCTGTCGGCGAACCCACCGAACCGCCCGGGACGATCTCCAGGGAGTGCCGGCGCCCCCACGCCAGGGCGGCGACGCCGATCAGCAGCGACAGCGCGCCGCCGAGCGCGATCGCGAACGGGACGCCCGCCGCCGAGGCCACGGCACCCATCGTCAGCCCGCCGAGCGGCACGGAGACGCTGAAGGCCGTCGTGTAGACGCTCATGACCCGGCCCCGCAGCTGGTCGGGGACCGCCAGCTGGATGGTCGTATTGCCGGTGGCGGCCATCAGGATCGACCCGAAGCCGATCAGGACCATGAGCCCGAGGGCGATCGCGAAGTTCCGGTCGACGGCCAGGAGGACGGACGAGACGCCGAGCAGCATGGCCCCGGTCGCCAGGCGGATCGGGCGCGGCCGGCCACCGAACACCAGTCGCATCGCCGCCAGCAGCGAGCCGATCCCCGACGCCGCCATCAGGAAGCCGTAGCCGGAGGCGTCGCTCTGGAGGACCCCCTCGGCGAACGCCGGGATGAGGACCGTGAAGTTCATGCCGACCGTCGCGACGGTGGCGACGACGACGACCGCCAGCAGCACGACCTCGGTCCGGCGCACGTACGCCAGCCCTTCCGCCAGGTTGTCGATCACGGCGCGGACGGACGTCGGTCGCTCGATGCGGACCAGCGTGTGGAACGACTCCTCGTCCATGAGCTGAAGCCCGACGATGACCGCGAGGAAGCTGAACGCGTTGATGACGAACGCCGGCCCGACCCCGAAGGCGGCGATGGCCAGACCGGCGAGGGCCGGGCCGATGACCCGCGCGCCGTTGAACATGGCCGAGTTGAGCGCGACCGCCGGGCTCACGTCGTCGTGCCCGACGAGCTCCACCGAGAACGCCTGCCGCACGGGCATGTCGACGGCGTTGGCGATGCCCAGCAGGAAGGCCAGCACCAGGATCATCCAGACCTGGACGACGCCGGTGATGGTCAGCACCGCCAGGATCGCGGCCAGGATCATCATCGCGGTCTGGACCCAGAGCAGGACGCGGCGCTTCGGGAAGGCATCCGCGGCGACGCCGGCGAACAGCCCCAGGATGATGACCGGGAGGAACTGCGCCGCGGCGACGATGCCCAGCCAGATGGGATCGTGGGTCAGCTCCAGCACGAGCCACGCCTGGGCGACCTGCTGCATCCACGTCCCGACGAGCGAGACCGCCTGGCCGGCAAAGAAGAGCCGGTAGTTGCGGTGACGGAAGGGGCTCATCCCGTTCGACTCGGCGAGCCGCGACGGGCTGAGAGCGGCGAGGCCGATCATGTCGGGTCGTCGCGCACGGCCGGGGCGCGATCCGGGTGGGGCGCCGGGCCGCCATCGAGCTCGACCAGGTGGGCATCGAGGTGGCGCGCCCGCACGCGTGCCTCGCCGATCATCTCGGCGAGACGGTCGGCCTTGGCCTCGAGGATCTCGATCTGGTGGTCGACGCGTGCCCGGGCGTCGAGGAGGAGGGTTCGTCGCTCGTTCGGATCGCCGGTCTGCCGGTAGCGCTCGCGATTGCGCTCGCGAGCGGCGTCGTCCTCGAGGAGCTGGCCGATCTGGGCCAGCGAGAACCCCGCGTCATCACGCAGGCTCCGGATGAACTGCAGGCGGTCGAGGTCGGATGCGTCGTACAGCCGGTAGTCGCCGTCGGACCGCGCGGCGGGCTCCAGCAGCCCGATCTCCTCGTAGTAGCGGATCGCCCGGGTCGTGAGGCCCGTCTCGGCCGCCACCTCGGTGATCCGCAGCAGTCGCTCCGGGGCGCGCGCAGGCGGTTGGGCATCCGACATCGGCTAACGATATCGCAACGTTCACCCTCGCGTAAAGGTTTGGCCGTAGCGCGCGGGGTGGACGTTCGTCCAGTGCACGTCTCGACGGTGGTCCGTGGTCGGGATGAGGCAGCCGGCGCGACGATGGGCGCAGTCGAAACAACCTACGGAGACCACCACCGTGCTCACCATCGTCATCGTCCTGGGCGCCATCGCCCTCCTGTTCGTGACCGTCCTCACCTTCGCATCGGTCCGTGTCGACCCCGACGTGTCCACCTGGCCGTCCGCGTTCGTCGTCAGCCGGGCGATGCCGCCTCGCCCGCGCGGCGTCCAGGAAGAGGACCTGCCGCCGTTCGTGTTCCGGGATCGCGCTCCCTCTCCCGCGGAAGGCGCGGTCGCGCAGCAGCCGCTCGCCAGCGGGACCTCCCCCGTCCCCTGCTGAACCCTCGGCCGGCCGCCGGTGGCTCCCCGCCGGCGGCCTTCCTGCGGCTTTCCGGCGTGGGATGATCGCTGACCGATGGATGCGGTCTTCCTCGCTCTCGGTCTGTTCCTGATCATCCTCGCGTTCTGGGATCTCTTCGAGACGGTCATCGTCCCCCGGCCCACGCCGGGCTGGTTCCGGATCGCCCGGTATGTGGTCCGCGGTTCGTGGCGCGTGCTGCGCGCCACGCTGCGCGGACGGTCCGGCGCGACGCGCGACCGGATCCTGGGCCTGTTCGCGCCGGCGATGGTCATCGCCCTGCTCGTCTCGTGGCTGACCACCCTGATCGTCGGTTACGGCCTGGTTCTGTACGCGCTGCGCGACGAGCTCCGCCCGATCCCGACCGACCTCGGCACCGCGGTCTACTTCGCGGCGACGTCGCTCCTGACGCTCGGGTTCGGCGACATCGTCGCGGAAGGCCCGTTGGCCCGCCTGTTCGCGGCCACCGCGGCCGTGGGCGGGCTCGGTGCCGTGGCGCTCGTCGTGACGTTCCTGTTCTCGCTCTACGGCTCGTACCAGCGCCGGGAGGTGGAGATCGTCGTGTTGCAGGCGTCAGCCGGGGCGCCGCCGTCCGCCGTGGCGCTGCTCGAGAACTACGCCCAGCTGGACCTCACGAGCCGGCTGCCGGACCTGTTCCTCGTCTGGCAGCGCTGGGCCGCCGAGGTCCTCGATTCGCACGTCGCATATCCACTGCTGGGCTTCTTCCGGTCGAGCCACGACAACCTGTCGTGGATCAGCGCGCTGGGCTCGGTGCTCGACACGGCGAGCCTCGTGCTCACGACCATCGAGGGCGTGCCGCGCGGCGAGGCCAAGGTGTTCAAGCGCGTGGGCACGCACCTGGTCGAGGACATCTACAACCTCGGCTTCCGCGACGGGGCCGGGTCGGACCTGGATCGTGAGTCGTTCGATCTCGTCTGCGATCGGCTCGAGGAGGCTGGGTTCCGCCTTGCCCCACGCGACGCGGCGTGGCCGGCCTTCGAGGCCTCCCGGGCGACCTACGCGACGCGTCTCGAGTCGATGGCCGGTTATTGGGCGATGCCCGCGACGTCCTGGCTGGGCGACCCGGTCGCTCTCCGCGCGCCGGTGCACCCGGAGATCGACCCGTAGTCAGGGAGCGCTCGGGCTCGGGCCCTCGGTGACCTGCGACGTCCTCAGCTCGAGCGGGAACGGCAGCGGATCGCTCTTGAGGATCGCGACGAAAGCGGCGGCTTCATCGGGTCCGAATCCCGCTAGCCCCCCGCCCGTGATCTGGACCTGGCCGTCGCGGATCTCGTTCTGGATGACAGGTGCGCTGACGACGAAGCCATCGAGCGTGATCGCGAGGTAGTCGCCGATATTGGCGGCGGTGTAGGCGCCGAATGCCCTGGCGCCGGCTGCGGTCAGGACGAAGTCGATCGCGGGTCGACCGTTCTGGTCGCTGCCGACGCTGGCGGATGCGATCGCATCGCCAGTGAGCAGTGGTGGGAACGCGGCGAGGTCGAGCGCATCGCCTTCTGTGACCTGTGTCGACCCGAGCGGCACGAACGCGACCTCGCCCGCGTGCCCGAGCAACATCGAGATCGGATGGGAATCGGTGACCCCTGGGAGCTCGACGACGACCGTGTCCGAACCCTCGATCGTGACCGTCGGGTCAACGATGCCGGCGGATGCGAGTCGTGACTTGACGACCGTGACGATGGCTGCCATGTCGGCGGAGGTCGGTGTCGCCCCGGCGACCGGTTTGGCGACGAACTCGAGACGGAGGCCGGCGATCGCTGACGCGAGCCCCGGCGACGGCGCCGGCGTCGCGGGTGTCAAGGTGATCACTGCAGGCCGTGGACTCGAGCCGACAACGACCGCCACGACTCCGCCCGCGACGAGGACGACCGCTGCCACGAGCAGCCCGAAACGAGATCGACCCACCCTGGCGTGTCGTCCGGCGACCGGCGCGTCCGGGACTCGCCGGAGAGCATCGAGGAGGCTCGGCGGAGCGGGCGGCAGGGACCCGCGATGGAACGCCTCCCCCAGTCGTCGTTCGAGGTCGTCGCTCATCGACCTGCCTCCTGCCCGTCCGGCGCCAGAGCGTCGTGGAGCCTCTCAAGAGCCCGATGGAGTCTCGATTTCACCGTCCCGAGCGGCCACCCCAGCCGCTCGGCGATCGCGTCGAGCGGGAGGTCTGCCCAGAAGCGCAGGACGACGACGATCCGCTCATCCGGGCTCAGGCGGATGAGACCGGCGAGCAGCGCGTCGCGCTCGATGAACTCGGCGAACGGATCGCGACCGGCTGGGTCGATCCCAACGTCGATCGGGACGAACCGCACGATCTTTCGCCGGCGAAGCCGATCGCGGCAGCCGTTGACCAGGATCCGATCGAACCACGCTTCGAACCTGTCCGCCTCGCGGAGGGTCCCGAACGACTGCCATGCCACCACGAGGGCGTCCTGGACCGCATCCTCGGCCTCATGCGCATCAGCGAGGAGCAGCCCGGCGAGCCGGTACGCACGATCGAGCGCCGGGCGTGATGCACCGAGAAATGTGGCGTTGCGGGACGCGTCGGCTTCGGAGCCGGCGATCTCGGCGGGCGGAGCGTCCACGGGCAGCGCCAGGAGTCTCATGTCGACAGTCCAGACGAACGGCATGCCCGAAAGGTTCTCGCCTGGATGAGCTCGGCTTCTCGCGCTTCAGTCGAGCGTGAAGTCGTCCGGGTCCTGATAGCGGCCGGTCCGCTGGAACTCGATCTGCATGAGGACGTCGTTGAGCAGGCTGGACGCCCCGAACCGGAACCAGTCGGGCGACATCCAGCGCGGGCCGAGGGTCTCGTACAGGATCACGAGGTACTGGATCGCCTCTTTCGCGGTCCGGATCCCGCCGGCGGGCTTCATCCCGATCTGCCGTCCCGTCGAGCGCTCGAAGTCGCGGATCGCCTCGAGCATGACCAGCGTGACCGGCATCGTGGCCGCCGGCGACACCTTGCCCGTCGAGGTCTTGATGAAGTCCGCGCCGGCTGCCATGGCCAGCACCGACGCACGCCGGACGTTGTCGTAGGTCTCCAGCTCGCCCGTCTCGAGGATCACCTTGAGGTGCGCCTCGCCGGCCGCCTCCTTGACCTCGACGATCTCCTCGAAGACGGTCAGGTAGTCGCCCGACAGGAAGGCGCCGCGGTCGATGACCATGTCGACCTCGTCGGCGCCGGCCTCGACGGCCGCGCGGGTCTCGGCGATCTTGATGTCACGGAACGTCTGGCCGGACGGGAATCCGGTCGCGACGCTGGCGACCTTCACGGTCGACCCGCGGAGCGCGTCCTTGGCTTCCGCGACGAGCGCCGGATAGACGCACACCGCCGCCACGGACGGGATGGTGGCGTCGCCCGGCTGCGGGCGCATCGCCTTCACGCACATCGCGCGGATCTTGCCCGGCGTGTCCTTCCCCTCGAGGGTGGTGAGGTCCATCATCGAGATCGCGAGCTCGAGCGCCCACACCTTCGACGCCTTCTTGATCGAGCGCCGCTTGAGCGAATCGACCCGCTCCTCGACTCCGACCTGGTCGACCGCGGTGACCCGCCCGAGCAGGCTGCCGAGGGGCCCCGGGCGACCGTCCCAGGCACGGATCAGCTCGTTCGCGCGCTCGCGCGTGGGTGACTCGGGGCGTCGCGTGGCGGTCATGGGACGCGAAGGATACACCTCGGCCCACGAGGGGCCGGACGAGGTCGCGACCCTCGCCTAGCGGCCGCGGACCCGTGGCAGGGGCGGCATGCCTTGCCGGCCCTCGACCAGGAAGTGCCGGAACCAGTCCTCCGCGACCCGCAGGTTCTCGACCCGCCGGTACGGCGTCCCCGAGCGAGTCAGCTCGTGGTTCTCGTCCGGGACGCGCAGCAGCCGCACCGGCCGGCGGAGCGAGCGCAGGACCGTGAACAGCGCCTCGGCCTGGGCGATGGTCGTGCGGATGTCGCGCTCCGAGTGCTGGATGAGCAGCGGGGTCCGGATCCGGTCGGCGTAGGCGATCGGCGAGATCTCCCGGAAGTAGGCGGGGTCCTCCCACGGCGTCGGTGTCGAACTCGAGCCGCGCCCAGTCGCCCCCGGAGATGTCGCCGGTGGTGAACAGGACGCTCATGTCCGCCACGGACCGGCACGTCATCGCCGCGCGGAAGCGGTCGTCGTGTCCGACGATCCAGTTGGTCAGGTAGCCGCCGTAGGAGCCGCCGGTGAGACCGAGGCGCTCCGGATCGGCCAGGCCGTCCGCCACCAGCGCGTCGACGCCGGCGAGCACGTCGCGCATCGGGCCCGGCCCCCAGTCCCGGTGGTTGGCGTCGTTGAAGGCCTCGCCGTAGCCCTCCGAGCCGCGCGGGTTGCAGTAGTAGACGCCGATCCCGGCCGCGGCAAGGAGCTGGAACTCCCACGAGAGGGACCAGCCATAGAGCGTGTGCGGGCCGCCGTGGATCTCCACCACGACCGGGCCGGGCGGGACGCCGGCCGGGAGGAACCAGCCCTGGATGTCACGCCCGTCGACCGTCGCGTGCCGCTCGATCGGCTCGCGGAGGGCGAGGTCAGCCAGCACGTCCTTGTTGAGGGACGTCAGGCGCCGCCCGACCGGGCCCTTGGACCGGCCGCTGTCGAGGGTCCACAGATCCGGCGGTGTCGTCGCCGTCGAGCGCAGGTAGGCGATCCGCGTCCCGCCCCGGCCGGGGGCGGCCACCGCGTGCCAGCCCGAGATGTAGTGACGGTCCTCGGTCAGCCGCTCAAGCCGGCCGTCGGCGACGGCGATCCGCCATAGCTCGTACGACCCGTCGACCGGGGCGCTGAGATAGAGCCAGCGGCCGCCCTTCGACACGATGAGCGGCGTGGTCTCGCCGCGGGTCACGTCGCTGCTCATCCCCGAGCCCGGCATCAGGTCGTGAGGGCCGGACAGGTTGCGGCCGCCGCTCGGGGTCGCGTCGGCGCCGTCCGGGTCGAACAGCCACACGTCGTTGCGGCTCCCGGCGCCTCCTTCGAGCCGGTGCCCGAACGCGGCGATGGTCCGCCCGTCCGGCAGCCAGGCCGGCCCGTAGAAGCTGGATCGCGGCCCGCGCGTCACCGCCGTGACCGCGCGCGTCTCGACGTCGACGACGTGGATGTCCTGGTGGCCGCTGAACAGGTCGGGATCGCGCCGCCGGTTCGAGACGAAGGCGATCCGGCCCCCGTCCGGCGACCAGGCCGGCTCCCGGTCCGCGACCCGCCCGTTGGTCAGGCGGCTGGCCTCGCCGGTCGCGACGTCGACCAGCCAGAGGTGCGGCACCTTGTCGAACGTGAACCCGGCTCCGTTGAGCATGTAGTCGAGACGGTCGATGAACCGGTAGTCGGAGGGCGGCGGCGTGCCGGGCTCCGGGCGCCGCTCGATGCCGCGACGCCGATCGTCCTCGACGCGCGTCCCGCCGACGGACGCCGTCACGACCACGAGCCGGGTCCCGTCGGGCGACCATTCGAACGCGTCGACGCCTCGCGGCAGGTCGGTCAGGCGGCGCGCCTCACCGCCCTCGAGCGGCAGGAGGTGGACCTGGCTGGCGTCCTCGCGGTCCTTCCCTTGGTGATCCGTCGCCTCGCGGGCGCGACCGTCCGAATGCTCCTCGACGTGCGCGCGCCGGTCGGAGATGAAGGCGAGCGTCCGGCCGTCCGGCGAGAACCGCGGATGTCGGTCGTGGCGGATACCCAGGGTCACCTGCCGCGCCGAGCCGGAGCCGTCCGTGGCGACCAGCCAGATCGCCGTTCGGTAGCCGTCAAAGCCGGGGGAGACCGTCTGGACGGTCATCGCCGCGAGCGCACCGTCGGGCGACAGGCGGGGCTCGGTGGCGACGCGGATGCGGTACAGGTCGTCGGGGCGGGGCGCACGCGGCACGGGCGATCCTCCAGCGAGCGGGACGCCCGAAGTCTAGCGGGCTACCATCGAACGACGATGGCCGACCAGCTTTCGCTGCGCCTCGAAGCCGACCAGCTGCCCGAGCTCCCGGACCTCCGGCCGATGCTCCCGCGTCCGCTGCCGGCGCCATTCGATTCGGACGATCACCTGTTCGAGCCGTGGTGGGGCGGCCAGCGTGCACTCGTGTCGATCGGGCCGGCCGAGCTCGCGGGGGCGGGTGCGGTCATCGTCCGCGATGCCGACGGACGCGACCTGACCGCGGCCCTGCCGGAGCTGGCCGGGCTGGCAGTCCGGGTCGCTGCGCGGTCCGCCGTTCTCGATGGCGAGCTGGTCGTGGTCGACGCGGCCGGCCGTGCCGACGCCCCGGAGCTCGGTCGACGCCTGGACGGCGGCGTGGGGCGGCCGGTGGCATTCCTCGCCTTCGACCTGCTCCACCTCGACGGCCGGTCGCTGCTGTCGCAGCCGCTGGTCCGCCGACGGGAGCTGCTCCGCAAGGTGCTCCGACCGGGCGACGAGGTGGTGGCCGTGCCGGCCATCGCGACGGAGGGCATCGCCCTGTACGAGGCGGCCGTCGCGCAGGGGATCGCCGGCATCCTCGCCCGTCAGCGGACCAGTCCGTACCTGCCCGGCATCCGCAGCAGGCTCTGGCGCTACGTTGCGGCGGCGCCGGTCGCCGGCGGCCCGGCCGAACCCGAGGGCGAGCTCGAGGTGCCAGGCCCGGCCGCCGCACCGGTCCTGGCGCTGATCAGCCGGTTGCCGTTCGACGAGGTCTGAGGCCTGATCGCGGCGGGCTTCGGGTGCTCGATACCGTCGAGATAAGACTGCCGGGAATGGTCAGGGACGGTCGAGACCTGATCGGACGTCAGTCCACAAGCGGCCGGAGGAGCCCTGCCAGCACCAGGGCCGAGACGATCGGGTAGCCGATGAACACACCGAAGAACCCGAGCACGCGAACCGTGTCGCCCAGGGCGGGTCGATCCAACAGCCACCCGTGTGCGCGACCGGCGACCTCGACCCAGGACCCCCACCAGATGGCGACGAGGCTCGTCAGCGCGACCGTGGCGACAAGACCCGCCACCAGGCCGCCGGGTTGCGTGACCGACAGCACGACGATCGCCGCGATCGAGGCGGCAACGACCAGCCCCTGCCACCCCCTGACCAGCGGGCGCCGCGGCGGCGCACCCGATCGGTACAGGCCGCCGAGCCATGTCTCGTACGAGCCGATCGGTGCTGGCGCAGTGAGGCGAGCCTCCGCGATCGTTCGCCCATCGAGCAGCGAACGGCCGTCGACGAAGGCATCCGTCTGCATGACTGGCCAGTGCCGGATGAGTGCCACGACCGCCGGCCTGCCATCGATCGTGACCGACGTCTCGCGCCATGGATGCTGCTGACTGGGCTTCCGCAGCCGGCCGACCGCCGCTCCATCGAGCTCGATCCGGACGGAATTCCGGATGACAGCCGGGAGCAGGTCGAGGTCGTGATCCCGCCCGCCGGAGGCGATCGTCCAGTGGAGCCGCTCCCTGGCCGTTGCAGTCCCGAGGTCGGGCTCGCGACTCACCGGAGCCGGAACTGCTCCGTCACGCGCGCCGCGCCGCCGAGACGAAGGCGCGCAGCCCGGGCCGCTGGCCGTAGAGCAGGACGCCCGCCGCGTACATCCGGGTCGCGACGACCGCGATGACCGCGATGGCCGCCAGCAGCAGCCCGATCGACAGCAGAAGCTCCCACGGCTGCACGGCCGAGACCATCAGCCGCGCGAGCATGACGAACGGGCTGAACGGGGGCACGAACGAAGCGAGCGTCAGGAACGTCCCGCCCCCGCCGCCCAGCACGAGCACCGCGACGAGGTAGCCGGTCATCGCCACCAGGCTCAGCGGCAGGGACAGTGTCTGGAGGTCGTCGGGACGGCTGACGAACGAGCCCATCGCGGCGTAGATCAGGGCGAACAGCGTGAACCCGAGCAGGAAGAAGATCCCGTAGCCCAGCAGCAGCTGGGGCGTCAGACCGCCGAGAGGCGCCCCGGCCACCCAGTCGGGGCCGAGCACGGCCGTCGCGATCTGGTCCTGGAGGGCGAGCAGCAGGAGCGCCGGGATGGCGATCGCGATGTACTGGGTCAGCCCGGCCGCGCCGATCCCGACGACCTTGCCCGTCAGCATCTGGCGCGGGGACGCGGCGCTGATCATCAGCTCCATCACGCGGCTGCTCTTCTCGGCGGCGACCCCGGTCGCGACCCACATGCCGTAGATGACGATCGAGATCAGGAGCAGGATGACGAACACGAGGCCGAGCAGATGGCGGCTGGCGGCCTGGCGCGCATCGAGCGCGACGCCCGCGTCGGTCGCGATGGTGAGCGACTGCACCTGGTAGGACGGCGGATGGAACTCCGGGCGCGACGCGTCCGGTGGCAGCCGGGCGCTCCAATCGAGGACGCCGATGCCGAAGGCCGCAACGCTCAGGATCTGGCTGCGCGGGCTGTTCGGTCCCTCGGTCGTCCGCAGAAGCACGTCCACCTGGCCGTTCGCCAGCCGCTGGACGAGCATGATCCCGACGATCGACCCGTTCTCGAGGGCGGCTTTGGCGGTCGCGGCATCGTCGGCGACCTCGATCGCGAACGGCTTCTTCCATGTCGCGGCGTCCGCGCCGGGCGGGGGGACGTTGAGAAGCGAGTCGGCCATCGACACCGTGCGGCTGGCGAGGTCCGCGTCGGTGGCCACGACCGCGATCCGGGTGACCGTCTGGCGATCGAGATAGCGGACGGCGATCGGCGCGATCGCCACCAGCATGGCCAGCAGCGCGAGGACGATCGTCGAACCGATGTACAGCCGGCTGCGGGTCCGGTCGCGATATTCGCGGCGCGCGACGATCCCGGCGTTCGGCAGCAGCGGGTCGCGATCCGCCATCAGGCGATGCCGCCGGCGGGGACGGTCGGGACCGCCAGCCCGGGCTCGACCGTCGTCGCATCATCCGACGGGCGGCCGACGTGCTCGATGAACAGCGCCTCCAGGCTCGGCTCCGCCAGGTCGAACCGGGTCACCAGCGCGCCGTGGGCCAGGATCGCGGCCAGGATCGCCGGCGGATCGGCGCTGGGCAGCAGCTCGAGCTCGGCCCCATCGGGGCCCTTGCGGACGCCCGCGACGCCGGTCAGGCCCGCGAGCCACGGTGGCAGCGGGTCGCCTTCGAGGGTCAGCCGGACCGTCCGGTGCCCGCTGGCGCGCTTGAGATCGCGCAGCTTGCCGCCGGCCACGAGGCGTCCGTGGTCGACGATCGCGACCGATTCGCACAGAGCCTCGGCGGCCTCCATCTGGTGGGTGGAGAAGACGAGGGTCCGGCCACGGTCGCGCAGCTCCATGAACGCCTCGCGCAGGAGGACGAGGTTGAGCGGGTCGAGCCCGGTGAAGGGCTCGTCCATGAGCAGCACCTCCGGGTCGTGGAGGACCGCGGCGATGAACTGGACCTTCTGCTGGTTGCCCTTGGACAGCTCCTCGGCCCGGCGTCCCGCGTATTCGGGGATCCGGAAACGCGCCAGCCAGGCGGTCGCCTCGCGCCGGGCGCGCTCGGCCGGCATCCCGTACAGCGACCCGAAGTAGACGAGCTGATCCAGGACGCCCATCCGCGGATGGAGCCCGCGCTCCTCGGGCAGGTAGCCCCAGGTCCGACGGGCCAGCCCCGAGGTCGGCCGGCCATCCCAGCGGATCTCGCCCGCATCGGCCCGGACGATCCCGAGGCAGATCCGCATGGTCGTGGTCTTGCCGGCGCCGTTGGCCCCGAGGAAGCCGAAGACCTCGCCCCGGCCGACGTCGAACGTCAATCGATCGAGCGCGGTCGTGCTGCCGAACCGCTTGGTGACGTGGTCGATCTCGAGGCTCACGACGCCGAGGATAGCGGCGTTTCCGCGCAGCCACGTCCGGCCAGTGGTCCTGGGCCGTCGAGCAACCACGCTCGTCCGAGGGCGAGGGGGTACGATCGGTCGCATGAACCGCACGACCCCGGTCACGATCCACGCGAACCGGGCTGCCGGTCGCCTCGAGATCGGCTGGGACGACGGCCACGCCACCGTGTACGACACGACCACGCTGCGCTGGCTGTGCCCCTGCGCGTTCTGTCGCGGCGAGGCGGGCCTGCCGGGCTGGCTGGACAGCGGCCCGACCCTGACCGAGGAGCAGACCCGCCTGACCGACATCTCGATGGTCGGCGGCTACGCGATCGCCCCGACCTGGGCGGATGGCCACCACACCGGCTACTACACGTTCACGATGCTTCGCGACCGCTGCCCGTGCGAGTCCTGCGCGGCCATCCGGCGGCTCGGGGCGCCCACCGTCGGATCCGCCGTCGCGGATCGCCATGAGGAGCACGCATGATCGTCGTCACGACCCCCTACCTCGCCGGCAACCGCATCGTCGAGAGCAAAGGCATGGTCTTCGGGCTCGTGGTGCGCAGCCGTGGGCTGGGCGGCAACCTGATGGCCAGCATCCGCTCGCTCGGCGGTGGCGAGATCCACGAGTACACCAGCCTGCTCGAGGACACCCGCCGGCAGGCGCTCGACCGGCTCGTCCAGAACGCGACGCTGCTCGGTGCGAACGCGGTGCTCTCGATGCGCTTCGACAGCTCGGAGCTGTCCGGCACGATGAGCGAGATCGTCGCCTACGGCACCGCGGTCATCGTCGCCCCCGACCCGGGGGGCACGGGCGGCCCGACCACTCCCGTCGAATGACCGCCGGCCTGGGGGTCGCCCGCGTCATCGTCCTCCTGTTCGGCGTGACCATGATGCTGGCCGGCCTGGCCACCATCGCCTTCGGCGGCGCGGCCGCCTTCATCACCGGGCTGTGGATCCTCGGCATCGGCATCGCCTGCATCGTCGGCACCCTGATCGAGCGCGTGCGCTATCGCTCGGACGCCACCGACCGGGACGGGCTGCCGACCGGGAGGGCGGGCGGCGAGCCGCCGGGGACCCGCCTCGAACCCCGCTTCCGGCGGAGCGACGAGGTCTTCGTCGACCCGACGTCGGGCCACCGGATGCGGGTCTGGCTGGACCCGGCGAATGGCGAACGGCGGTACCTGACCGAGGATTGAGCACGAGGGGCGTGCTATCCTCGCCGGCCGGGCCAGACACGCGTGTCGGCCCCGTTGCGGAGGCCCAGCACCCCCCGATGGCCGCGATCGATCCCGGCGCACCCGCCCGCCCTGCCGTCGCGCCACGACCCCGTCGCGCCAGCCGCCCGAAGGTCACCTTCCCGTACCTGAACCGCGAGCTGTCCTGGCTCGAGTTCAATGCCCGCGTCCTGCACGAGGCGCGCGACGAGCGCAACCCGCTGCTCGAACGGGTGAAGTTCCTGGCCATCTTCGCGGGCAACCTCGACGAGTTCTTCCAGGTGCGGGTCGCCGGCCTGCGCCAGCAGGTGGAGGCGCGCAAGGTCGCCCGCTCGCCGGACGGCCGGACCGCAGACGAGCAGCTGGCGGCGGTGCGCGAGCGCGTGCTCGGGCTCGTGGCCGACCATTCGGCGATCTTCCTGTCGGTTCGCCGGACTCTGGCCGCCGAGGGCGTGGAGCTGCTCGACTACGCCAGCATCCCGGAGCATCACGAGGCGCTCCGCCGGCGGTTCCTCGACGAGATCTTCCCCGTCCTGACGCCGCTCGCCGTCGATCCCGGCCATCCGTTCCCGTACATCTCGACCCTCAGCCTCTCGATCGCCGTCGGGCTGCGCGACCCGGAGACCGGCGAGCGCGGCTTCGCCCGGGTCAAGGTCCCGCAGATCCTGCCCCGTCTGCTCGAGGTCGAGCCGTCCCGCTTCGTCCTGCTCGACCAGGTCATCGAGGCCAACCTCGACGCGCTGTTCAGCGGCATGGAGGTCGAGGAGCACCACCTCTTCCGGGTCACCCGCAACGCCGACTTCGAGATCGAGGAGGACGAGGCGGACGACCTCCTCCTGGCGATCGAGGAGGAGCTTCGGCGGCGGCGCTTCGGCGCCGCGGTCCGGCTCGAGGTCGAGCGGTCGATGCCGGCCGCCACCCGAGCCCTGTTGCTGCGCGGCCTGGGGCTCGGCGAGGCCGACTGCTACGAGGTCAGCGGGATGCTCGACCTGACCGGGCTGTGGGCGATCGCCGACCTCGACCGGCCCGACCTCAAGCCCGTGCCGTGGTCGCCGGTCACCCCGCCCCGGCTGATCCCGCCCGACGAGGACGAGCCGGCCGACGTCTTCGCGGCGATCCGGGCGGGCGACATCCTCGTCCACCATCCGTACGAGTCGTTCGCCGCGTCGACCGAGCGGTTCATCACCCAGGCCGCCAACGATCCCGACGTCCTGACCATCAAGCAGACGCTCTACCGCACCTCGGGCGACTCGCCCATCGTCCAGTCGCTGATCAGGGCCGCCGAGCGCGGCAAGCAGGTCGTCGTCCTGGTCGAGATCAAGGCCCGCTTCGACGAGGAGGCCAACATCGTCTGGGCGCGCAAGCTGGAGCGTGCCGGCGCACACGTCGTGTACGGGCTGGTCGGCCTCAAGACGCACTCGAAGACGGCCCTCGTCGTCCGACGCGAGGGGTCCGGCCTGCGGCGCTACGTCCACATCGGGACCGGCAACTACAACCCGAAGACGGCGCGCCTGTACGTGGACCTCGGCCTGCTGACCTGCCGGCCCGAGATCGGCGCGGACGTGACCGACCTGTTCAACAACCTGACCGGGCTCTCGCGTCAGCGGACGTTCCGCCGGCTGCTCGTCGCGCCGCACAGCCTGCGTCCGCGGTTCCTCGACCTGGTCGATCGCGAGGTCGGCCATGCGGCGTCCGGACGGCCGGCCCGGATCGTCCTCAAGCTCAACGCGATCGTCGACGTGGCCGTCATCGAGGCGCTGTATCGGGCGTCGAACGCGGGCGTCTCGATCGACCTGATCATCCGGGGCGCCTGCTCGATCCAGCCCGGTCTGCCCGGCGTGTCCGAGAACATCCGGGTCCGCTCCATCATCGGCGAGTTCCTCGAGCATTCGCGGATCTGGAGCTTCGACAACGGCGGCGAGCGCGAGTGGTACATCGGCTCCGCGGACCTGATGGATCGCAACCTGGACCGGCGGGTGGAGGCGGTCGCCCCCGTCGAGGATTTCGACGCCCAGGTGCGGCTGGCCCAGATCATCGACGTGATGCTCGCCGACGACCGGCGCTCATGGCAGCTCAAGCCGGATGCCACCTGGGTCCGGACGGAGACCCTCGAGGGACGCGAGGGCACGATCGACACCTTCGAGGTGCTCAAGGAGGATGCATTGGCCAACGGCAGCGTCGTGACGACCCCCCACCGACCGGCCGCCGGCGCCGGCTCGCTGGACCCGCGCGCGTGAGCGCAGCCGTCGAGCGCCCCGTCGAGGTCGAGCTCAAGTACCGGGTCGTCGACCTCGCCGTCGCCGAGCGCTACCTGGTGGCCGAGGAGATCGGCTCATTCAGCGGCACCGCCGCGCCGCGCTCGTCGCAGCTCGAGGACCGCTACGTCGACACTGCGGACGGGGCGATGACCCGGGCCGGGTTCGCCGTCCGGTTGCGGCGCTCGGGAAAGGGCACGATCGTGTCGGTCAAGTCTCTCGCCCGGACGGACGGTCCGGGTGGCTCGGTCCGGCGCGAAGAGCTCGAAGGTCCGGCAGACCGGACGGCCGGGCCGCTCGACTGGCCCGCGTCGGACGCCCGCTCGCTCGTCCTCGAGCTGGCCGGCGACGCACCGCTGGTGGAGCTCGTGACCATCCGGCAGCTGCGACGCAAGCGGGTCGTCCGCGACGGCGACACGCGGGTCGAGCTGAGCCTCGACGAGGTCGACGTCGTGTCGCGCTCCCGCGTCGTCGACCGGTTCGTGGAGCTCGAGGCGGAGCTGGTCCGCGGCGCCGAGGAGCGGCTGACCTCCCTGGCCGACGTCTTCGCCGCGGATCATGCCCTGGCGCCCGCCAGCGGCAGCAAGTTCGAGGCGGCGATGGAAGCGGTCCGAACGGGCTCGCGCCGGCGCCGCGGTGGATCCGCCGCCGGGGCGGAGGACGAGGTCGCCGAGCAGCCCGACGACGCCGAAGACCGCGAGACCGAGGCCGAGGCCACGTCCGCCGAGCCCGCGTCCGCCGAGCACGAGCCGATCGGCGCCGTCGCGACCACGTCCGACGTCGTCGACGAGGCGATCGAGGAGGCGACGAGCCAGGACGCGCGCCTCGTTGTCGGTCGGAACCCCGGGGTGACCGCCGACGACCACGTGGCCGAGGCCGGCCGCAAGGTCATGCGCTTCCACCTCGCCCGGATGCTCGCCCGTGAGGCCGGCACCCGCGAGGGGTCGGACCCCGAGGATCTCCACGCGATGCGCGTCGCCACCCGCCGCCAGCGCGCCGCCTGGCGCGTCTTCGGGGCGTCGTTCCGGCCGGCCCGCACGAAGCGCTACCGCAATGGCCTGCGCGAGATCGCGTCACGGCTCGGTGCGGTTCGCGACCTCGACGTGCTGCTCGAGGCGGCCGACCTGTACCGGGCGGACCTGCCGGTCAGCGAGCAGCGCGCGATCGAGCCGCTCCTGTCCGACTGGCGCGAGCACCGTGACGACGCGCGCGTCCTGCTCATCCGCGAGCTGGACTCGGACGGCTACCGGCGGTGGGTCGACGACTACCGCGATTTCGTCCGGACCGAGGGCGCTGCGGTGGTCCCGGTCCTGCCGACCCAGCCGCACCGGGTCCGAGACACCGCCGGTTCCCGGATCTGGACCGCCTACGAGCAGATGCGCGGCTACGAGCCCGTCCTGCGCTGGGCGGACGTCGAGACGCTCCACGAGCTGCGGATCGCCGGCAAGTGGCTGCGCTACACGCTCGAGTTCGTGCGCGAGGCGCTCGGCGATGACGCGGCGCCGCTGATCGCCCGCGTGACCGCCCTTCAGGACCACCTGGGCCTGATGAACGACGCGGACGTGTCGGCGTCGATGGCCCGGACGTTCCTCGTCGAGCACGCGGGCGACCTGTCCGGTCTCGAGAGCGCGGCCATCGGGCGCTACCTGATCAGCCGCGAGCGCGAGGTCGCCCGGTTGCGGCGGAGCATCGGGGCACCGTGGCGCGGCGTGGCCGGTGTCACGTTCCGGCGGACGCTCGGGCGGGTCGTCGCCAAGCTGTAATCGCGATCCGCCGCCCTAGGCTCGCCAGCCGTGGGCCAGGTCCACGAGGCTGTCCCGCCACGCCGGGCCGGCATGATCAACGGCGAGGATCGCGCCCTCCCGGACGCCGGCCTCCGAGACGCGGAGCCGATCCGCGCCGTACGTCTCGAGGATCGCGTCCACGATCGCCGCGCCGGCCGGCAGGATCCGGGCGCGGATGGGATTGATCAGGTGCCGTTCGGACGCGATCGCCGCCGGCTCGGCGGCGAGGATCGCCAGCACCTCCGCGATCCGCTCGCGCGTGAGGGTTCGATCGAGCATCGCGGCAGGGAGCACCTTGAGCAGGTTCGACGCGGTGCCACCGACCGCGACGATCTCGCTGGGGTGGGCCGCCGGGGCGCCGGCGATGACCTCGCGGGCCGCGGCATGCATCGCGGCGACCTCGGCGGGCGTCGCCGGATCGTGCGTGACGAACCGGTCGCTGAGTCGGGCGGACCCAAGCTGGAGACCCGTCGCTCGCGGACGGTGGGTCGGGTCGACGATGCAGAACTCGCAGCTGCCGCCGCCGACGTCGATCACGAGGGTCTCCTGGGTGACCGGCATGCCCTCGGTGACGCCGATGATGGTCAGGTACGCCTCCTCGGCATGAGTCAGGACGTGGACCGGCGCCCCGGCCGCGGCGAACACCTCCCGGACGACCGCGGCCGCGTCGGCGGCCCGGCGGATCGGCTCGGTGCCGAGGAACGTGATGCCGGTCGCGCCGAGGCGAGCGGCCGTGTCCGCGTATCGGACGAGAACGGCCGTCAGCTCGCCGCGGCGGGCACGACCCAGGTAGCCGCGCTCGTCGACGGCCGTGCCGAGACCGAGGAAGACCGACTCGTCGACCAGCGGCTGGAGCCGGTGGCCGGCGACGACGGCGGCAACGAGATGGACCGAGTTGGACCCGATGTCGACCGCCGCGCCGACCACGGGGCCGGGCGTGAGGGACGGGTCGACGGTCGCCTGGGTCGTGATGTCGTCAGGAGGGGGCGTCGTCGGGACCAGCGGAGGCCGGACGAAGGGACCTCCGCGCTGGCGATCGGGTCGTGGATCGAGGGGTGGCCGGCTTGCTGGTCGGCGTCTTGGGCTTGGCGGCGGTCGATGCCGGCTTCCCGGCGGCCGGCGCCCGCTTGGCCGTCGACCGCGTGCGGGTCGCTGCGGGCTTGCGGGTCGTGGCAGGTTTGGCGGCCGCCTTCGCCGGCGTCCCGGTCGTTGCGGGCTTGGTGGTCGCTGTCCTGGCGGTCGGGGGCTTCGCGGCAGAGGCAGGCTTGCGAGCGGTGGTGGTCCGTCGTGCGGGGGCCGGCTTCGCGGATGCGACGGGCGTCGAGGGTGTGGTCCCTGCAGGCGTCCTGGCGGGGGCCGCTGCCGTCGTCGTCGCGACTGCTGCCGGCGTGGCGGCGGTCGCCGCGGTTGCGGGTGTCGCCGCGGTCGTCGGCTTCGCCGCGGTCGCCGGCTTCGCGGCGGTCGTCCGCTTCGCGGGTGACGTCGGCTTCCGGGCAGTCGCCGGCTTGCGCGGCGACGCAGATGCCGGGGCCTTCGACGCGGCCGATGCTGGCGTCGCGGCCGTTGGAGCCGCGGTCGCGGCCCTCGAAGCGGCAGGTGCACGCCGGGTCGTCGCCGGCTTCCGCGTGCTCGCGGATCGAGTCGCTCGCGCGGCGGTCGCCCGTTTCGTCCGCCGCGTCGTGGCTCGCGGGGTGGTGGCCCGCGGGGTGGTGGCGCGCGGCGCCGGCGCGGGCGCAGGTGCCAACGTCGCGGTCGCAGTCGGCGGTGCAGCCGTGACCGCGGCCGATCCGGCTGCCTCGGCTGCGGCCCGTTGCAGCTTGGCCGCCAGCGACGAGACCTCCTTGGCCGCCTCGGTGGCCTGACGCGTTCGCTTCCCGACCTGCTTGCGGCCCTTGGTCGCCTCGGCTGCCTGCAATTGCCGGAGACGCTTCGCCTCGGTCTTGCGCGCGGCAGCGAGCTTCTTCTCGAGCTTGTGCAGCTCCTTCGCCGTGCGACCGGACACCGGGGTCACGGTGCCGTCGGCGTCGACGATGACATCGGTGACGGTCTCGACGCCGCCCCCGCGCGGTCCTTCGGCCCGTTTCGACGGCTTGTCGCCTCGCTTGGCCATGCGGATCGACCTCCGTTCAGCGGCGCGCGATGCGCGCACCCTCGTAGAGCAGCGTGGGCCGGCCGGTCGACACGGACCGTCGCCAGATCGCAAGTCTGCCATGTTCGTCGAGGATCTCGAGATAGCTGGCGTCACGCCGTCCGTCGTTGACGAGCGCCCCGGCGCTGGCGATGACGACCGTCCCGCGGCCGTCGGACAGCTGCCAGGCGTTGGCCCGGTGGATGTGGCCGTGGAGGGCGAGGTCCACCTCGAGGTCGGTCAGGAGGGCCAGCACGTCGCCCGAGCGATGGGTCAGGTCACCGTCGCGGAGCTTCCGGCCCGGGACCGGCAACAGGCCGTGGTGCAGCGCGAAGATCCGCAGCGCCCCCGGCCGGGCGCGGCGCAGCTCCCGAGCAGCGCGCTCCAGCGATTCGGACCGGAGCCGCGGCGTCGAGTTGACCGCGACGACGTGGACGTCGGTGCCCCGATGCCCACCGGCGAGACTCCCGAACCGCGCGATCCAGGCCTCCTCCGGGTCGTCGCCACTGGAGGCGTCACCGTCCCCGATCTCGCGTCCCGTCTCGTCGAACCCGAGCGTCAGCGCGGGCTCGAGCGCCAGGAAATAGTCGAGATCCGAATCGACCGGCAACGGTCGCGCGTCGCCGGGTGGTCCGACCGACCGCTCGAGGTCGCGATTGCCGGGGATGACGACGCGCGGGATCGAGCCGAAGCGCGCCAGCTCGGCCGCGACCTCGTCGAGCTCGGACGGACGGCCGTCGGCCGACAGGTCGCCGGTGACGACGACGAGGTCGGGCGCGCGTGCGAGAGCCGAGTCCACGAGCGAGCGCAGGGCGCGCCGCAGCTCGGGCGAGCCATCGAAGTGGAAGTCGGAGAGGTGGACGATCCGGGTCATGCGGACACCGGCTGGCCGGCTCGCCCACCCGGCCGTGCGTCGGCGCGCGCGGCCAGGACCGAATCCGCCGCCCGGAGCACGCGCTGGCCGACCTGCTCGATCGGGTCGGCTGCGCGGATGCGGGTGAAGCCACCGGGACCCGCATACCGGTCGAAACAGGCGTAGAGGCGCCCGGCGAACAGCCGGTAGCTCTCGCGCAGGTCTGCCGACAGCCCGACGTCGAGACCTGCCTCGTACGGATCCGGATCGTCGACGTGTCGGGCCAGGGACGCCTCGGCGTCGACGTCGAGGAACAGCACGGCGTCCGGCGCCGGCACGAACGCGAACAGGGCATCGAGCCAGGCGCCGTCCACGCCGCGGGCCTCGGCTCGCGCCATCGGGGTCCAGCAGTACCGGTCGGCGAGCACGACGAGACCGGCGCGCAGGGCGGGCATGACCACCTGCTCGACGCGCTCGGCCAGGTCCGCGGCGTAGAGGAGCGCCGTCTCGGTCGGGTCCGCCTCGCGATCGCGTTTCGCGCGTCGGATCCGATCCCCGCTCAGGAGCGAGCTTGCGAGCGACGTCCGGGCGACGCCCCGACCGGCATAGCGCAGGTGTTCGTCGAGGCGTCGGAGATGGGTCGAGCGGCCCGACCGGTCGATCCCCTCGAGGACGAACAGCACACCGGGCTGGCCGTGGGCGCCGGGCCGGGCAGACGGCGTCGTCATGGTCCTCACCGGCCGGCGGGCATCCGCGGCGTCCCCGGCCGCCTCGGGCCCCCGGAACGGCCGACGGTCGGCGCGGTCAGCATCGGCCGGATGGCCTCTCGGATCGTGGCGACGCGGACACCGGGATCGGTCCGTGGATCGATGACGAGGGCGTCCACCGGCCACGGCTCGGTCGCCCCATCCTCCAGCAATCCCTCGTAGGCGGCCATCAGGCGTTCCAGGAACGCGGCATAGGCCAGCGCCACTGCCTCGCCGCGGGCGGCGGACGGTCGCGTCGCGATCGCGCGGGCCAAGGCGGCCGCCGGTTCCTGGCGATGGAACAGAACGAGGTCCGGGCGCGGCGCGAACCGGTACAGGGACGCGATCCAGGCCGGGTCGAGGCCGCGCGCCACCTCGCGGGCAACGGCGGTCCAGACATAGCGGTCGGCCAGCACGACGTCGCCGCGGGCCAGCGGCCGCTCGATCTCCACCGCGATCCGGCGAGCGGCCTCCGACGCAGCCAGCAGGGCCGCGACCCGGGGCGTGAGAGCCTGCCGTCCACCCGGCATGCCGGCGGCGCGGGCCACCACGCGCGAGGGTCGCCATGTCACCAGGTGGACGCGGCGACCCTTCCGCTCCAGCCACCGCGCGACGCCGTCGAGACCGGCCGACTTGCCGGATCCATCCAGGCCCTCGGCCGCGATCAACACCCGACGACCCGGTCGAGACGCAGTGCTGGCACGCCTTCGATGCTAGCGCGTGGGCGCCGGCGCCGACGGCTGCCCGGCGCCGACGGCTCCGCCGCCGCTATCCTCCAGGCATGCCGCTGATCCTCATCGGCCTCGGCGGCTTCGCCGGCGCGATCTCGCGCTACCTCGTCGACGGCTTCGTCGTCGAGCGCACGGGGGCGGCGTTCCCGTGGGGCACCCTGGTGGTGAACCTCACCGGCTCGTTCGTGCTCGGCCTGCTGTTCGCCCTCACCGCCGAGCGGGCCATCCTGCCGGCGGACATCCGCGGTCCCGTGATGGTCGGCTTCATCGGCGCCTACACGACGTTCTCGACCTACATGCTCGAATCGTGGGCCCTCCTCGAAGGCGGCTCGTGGGCGCCGGCCCTGGCGAACCTCGGCGGCTCGGTGATCCTCGGCCTGGTGGCCGTCGCGGCCGGCCTGGCGGTGGGCCGGGCGCTCTGAGGCCGCGCACGGCCGGATCGTTAACGATCCGCTAACCCACGACGCATCGCCCGTTCATGACGGGCCGCGATGGTGTCCTCGTCAAGTGAAAGGAACCGCAATGTCCCAGAACCGCCGTGCCCCAGCGGCGGCCACGAGGAGGATCATCGAGTGATCACGACCCCCAGGCGCCTCGGTGCGCTCACGCTGATCGCGGCAATCGGCCTGAGCGCCTGCTCGAGCAGCGCCGCCTCGACGTCGCCCGCCGCGTCAGTCGCGGCCCCGACCACGGCGACCAGCCTGGCGCCCTCGACCGGCGACGCATCGGCCGGCCCGAGCATGGCGGCAGCACCGGTGCCGCCGTCGGCCTCGATCACGCTCCAGGGCGCGGGCGCCACCTTCCCGGCACCGCTCTACGACAGCTGGTTCCAGGCATTCAACGGCGTCTACCCGAACGTCCAGATCGACTACCAGGCCAACGGCTCGGGGGCGGGCATCAAGGCCATCACAGAGGGGACCGTCGACTTCGGCGCTTCCGACGCAGCGATGAAGGACGAGGAGATCGCGGCCCTGCCATCCGGCGCCAAGATGCTCCACTTTCCCACCGCCCTTGGCGCGGTGGTGATGATCTACAACCTGCCGGACACGCCCAAGCTCCAGCTCGACTCGGCCAACATCGCCGGGATCTACCTGGGCACGATCAAGAAGTGGAACGACCCCGCCATCGCGGCCAATAACGCGGGCGTGACACTGCCTGACCTGGACATCCTCGTCGTCCACCGCTCGGACGGCTCGGGGACGACCAACGCCTTCACGACCTACCTCGACACGGTCGACCCCACCTGGCACTCGACCGTGGGCAAGGGCAAGGAGGTCAAGTGGCCCACAGGTATCGGCGCGGCCGGAAACGACGGCGTCGCGACCGCGGTCAAGCAGACGCCGGGCGCGGTCGGATACGTCGAGCTGAACTATGCATCGGCCACGAAGCTGACTTCTGCCTACGTCAAGAATGCGGACGGGGCCTTCGTGCCCGGCTCGACCGACGGTGTCACGGCCGCTGCCGAGGCAGCCCTCGCGGACTTCCCCGCCGACTTCCGCCAGGCCCCGATCATCAACGGCGCCGGTGCGGACACCTACCCGATCGCCTCGTACACGTACCTGCTCGTCTACCAGGATCAGGCGAACGCGGACAAGGGCCAGACGCTCGTCTCGTTCTTGTACTGGGCGCTGACCGACGGTCAGGCGACGGAAGCCTCGCTGGGGTACGCGCCTCTACCCAAGGAAGTCCAGGAGAAGGCGCTGACCGAGCTCCACCTCGTCACGACCGGCGGCTCGCCGATCTGGCCCTGACCTCCATCGCAGGTCGAGCGATCGACGATGTGGGTGCCCCGATCGGGTCGGGCACTCCACATCGGCTTGAGCCGAACGCTACCCTCGACAGACCGATGACAGGCAGGGATCGATGACCCATTTGACGCTCGTCGCGCGCTCTCGCCAGGGGACCGGGCAGCTGGCGGATCGCGCCTTCCGCGGCTCGACCCGGTTCGCGGCGGGGACGGTCGGCGCGCTCCTGATCCTGATCGCGCTGCTTCTGATCTGGAACTCCCGTCTGACCTGGCAGACCTTCGGCCTGGCCTTCATCACCGGCGAGGTGTGGGATCCGGTCGCGGGCATCTACGGGGCACTGCCGTTCATCGTCGGCACCGTCCTCTCGTCGCTCCTGGCGATCGCCATCGCGGCCCCCATCGGCATCTTCACCGCGATCTACCTCTCGGAGCTGGCGCCGGGTCGGGTGGCCACGCCGCTGACCTTCATGATCGAGCTGCTTGCCGCGATCCCGAGCGTCGTCATCGGCCTGTGGGGCGTCTTCATCCTGGCCCCCTTCCTGCGCGGAACGGTCGAGGCGTGGATCGTGTCGGTCTTCGGCTGGATCCCGTTCCTGGGTGGTCCGACCTACGGCATCGGCCTGTTCAGCGCAGGAGTGATCCTCACGATCATGGTCCTGCCGACCGTCGTCACCATCTCGCGCGAGGTCATCCAGGCGGTCCCAGGCTCGCAACGTGAGGCGATGTTCGCGCTCGGCGCGACACGTTGGGAGACGATCCGGCGGGCGGTGGTCCCGTATGCGAGGTCGGGAATCATCGGGGCGGTCATCCTCGGGCTTGGCCGGGCGCTCGGCGAGACGATGGCGGTGACGATGATCATCGGCAACAAGGACGCGATCCCGACCTCGTTGTTCGACCAGACCCAGACGATCGCCTCGAAGATCGCCACGACCTTCAACGAGGCGCCGGCCGGGCTGCCGACCTCCAGCCTGATCGCCCTGGGGCTGATCCTGCTGGTCGTGACCGTGATCATGAACGTGGTCGCCCGCCTGCTCGTGTGGCGGGTCGCCGGTCCCGTGGGAGGCGACTGATGGCCGCCGCGAACCCGGCCCTGGTCAGCCGCCTCACCGCGACCGGCTCACACGGCCGCCGGCTGTGGGTCGACCGCGGCATGCGCACGGTGGCGCTCCTGGCGGCGCTGGCCTGCGTCATCCCGCTCGCCGCAGTGCTCATCTTCGTGACCATCAACGGCCTGGCCGCCCTCAACCTGGACCTGCTGACCAAGCCGTCGCGAGCCCAGGGCATCGGCGGTGGCGCATACGGGGCAATCCTCGGCACGATCCAGATGGTCGGCCTCGCCACGCTCATCGCGATCCCCTTCGGCGTCCTGGCCGGGATCTACGTCAACGAGTTCAGCTCGCAGCGCGCCGCCCGCGGCGTACGGTTCGCGGCGGACGTCCTCGTCGGGGTGCCGTCGATCCTGATCGGGATCTTCGTCTATACATTCCTCGTCCAGCCGTTCAAGCAGTACAACGCGTTCGCCGGCAGCGTCGCCCTGGCCGTGATCATGGTGCCGGTCATCATGCGCACGACCGAGGAGATCCTGAAGCTCGTCCCCGGCTCGCTCCGCGAGGCCTCCCTGGCGCTCGGGATCCCGACCTGGCGGACCGTCCTGTCCGTCGCCGTCCGGACGGGGCTGCCCGGCATCCTGACCGGGATCATGCTCGCCGTCGCCCGGGCGGCCGGCGAGACCGCGCCGCTGCTGTTCACGGCCCTCGGCAGCCGGCTCGTGAACGTCGGCGACTTCTCGAAGCCGATGGATGCCCTGCCCTTGTTCATCTTCGTCAACGCCCGGCAGCCGTACGAGCTGCAGAACCAGCAGGCCTGGGGTGCGGCGTTCCTGCTCTTGCTGTTCGTCCTCGTCGTCAACGTCCTCGTCCGCTTCCGGACCGCGGGACAGCGAGCCCGATGAAGGAGCCCGATCCCGTGACCACCCAGCTGCGCGACCCATCTCCCAGGCCACCGGAGACGAAGGCCGACCCTTCGCCCGTGCAGGCCATGGCAGCGACCCGGACGGATGCGTCGGCGGCGCTATCGACCGGTACGGTCGAGCAAGCCTCGGGCCGGATCGACATCGACGGGCTGCACGTCTACTACGGCGCCTTTCGAGCTGTGCGGGACATTTCTCTGACCGTCCAGCCGCATGCGATCACGGCGATCATCGGACCGTCCGGTTGCGGCAAGTCGACGTTCCTGCGAACCCTCAACCGGATGCACGAGCTGACTCCCGAGACGCGCGTCGAGGGATCCGTTCGGCTGGACGGCGAGGACATCTATGGCTCGGCGATCGACCCGGTGGCACTGCGGCGGGTCGTCGGCATGGTCTTCCAACGGCCCAACCCGTTTCCCACGATGTCGATCTACGACAACGTCATCGCCGGGCTCCGGCTGACCGGCCGGCCGAAGACTTCCACCTATGACGAAGTGGTCGAGCGATGTCTCCGTCGGGCCGCGCTGTGGGACGAGGTCAAGGACAAGCTCCGCCAGGGCGGCACGTCGCTGTCGGGTGGCCAGCAGCAGCGACTGTGCATCGCGCGGGCCCTCGCAGTCGACCCCGAGGTCATCCTGATGGACGAGCCGGCGTCCGCGCTGGACCCGGTCGCCACGCTCCGGATCGAGGAGCTGATGGCC
Source organism: uncultured Chloroflexia bacterium (assembly GCA_963755995.1). Lineage (GTDB taxonomy): Bacteria > Chloroflexota > Limnocylindria > Limnocylindrales > CSP1-4 > SPCO01. The sequence continues at coordinate 91,767 of CAVWLQ010000002.1, forward strand.
GAGCTGCGCTCGAACTACACCATCGTGATCGTCACTCACAACATGCAGCAGGCCTCGCGGATCAGCGACTACACGGCGTTCTTCACGATGGGTCCGGACCGGGCGGGCTACCTGGTCGAGATGGACCAGACCGTCCAGATCTTCACCAACCCGAGCCAGCAGCTGACCGAGGACTACGTCTCCGGCCGGTTCGGTTGAACCGAGGTCGACGATGACCGACGACCATCTGACGGGAGATACGATGATGGACGCCCAGATCGAGGCGCTGATGACCGATTCCCGCAACACCGAGGCGCATCCGGACCTGTCGCGGCCGGGTGGCTCGGCTCCCCGCGAGGCGCTGGACCGCGAAGAGCAGTTGATCCGCGACTCCGTGCTCAGGATGGGCGCCCTCGTCGAGGCGGCGATCCGGGAGGCGTCCCGAGCCCTGGTCGCGCACGACCCGGCGCTCGCGCTGGACGTCATCAAGGGTGACGCGATCATCAACGAGGCCCAGCGAGGAGTCTCGCGTCTGATCGCGGTCACCATCGCAACTCAGCAACCGGTGGCGCGCGACCTGCGCTACCTCCTCACCCTGGACCATGTGACGTACGAGCTGGAACGGATGGGCGACCACGCGGCATCGGTCGCCAAGGCGGCGATCAAGCTGGCTCCTGAGCCGCCACTCGAACACCACATCCACCTGCCCGAGATGGCAGAGCGTTCGGCGGTCCTCGTCCACGGCGTCCTGAGGGCACTGATCGAATCGGACGCGATCAAGGCCCGTGAGATCGCGGTCGAGGACGACGAGATCGACCGGCTCTACCACGCCACCTTCGACGAGGTCGTGGAGTTGATGCGTCAGGACCCGGCCAATGTGGAGCGCGGCACCCGGATCATCATCGCCTCGCACTACCTGGAGCGGATCGGCGACCGGGCGACGAACATCGCCGAGGACGTCGTCTACCTCGTGACGGGAGACGTCGAAGACCTCAACCCGTGACCGGGCCGGCGGGTGGCCGGGGCAGGCCCGCTCGCGCGTCGAACCGCTACCCTAGCGGGGTCGTGACCGATCTCTCGTTCCTCCGCCATGCGCACGCCGGCGACCGCCTCACCTGGCAAGGCCCCGACGAGAACCGGCCGCTCTCGGACAAGGGCGAGCGCCAGGCCGAGCGCCTGGGAGCGTTCCTTGCCGGCGTCAAGTTCTCGCCGGACGTCTTCATCACGTCGCCCAAGGTCCGTGCGGCGCGCACCGCGGAGATCGTCGCCGGCCACCTGGGCACGCCCGTCACGGTCGACGACCGGCTCGCCAGCCCTTTCGACCTCCCGACCCTCGAGCGGATCCTTGTCGACGCCGGTGATCCCGCCCGGCCCGTGATCGTCGGTCACGACCCCGACTTCAGCGAGCTCCTCGCGCTCCTGTCGGGCACCGCGGACCTGCCGATGCGCAAGGGCGCGTTCGCGCTGGTCGATGTCGAGCGCCCGCTGTCCGCCGGCGCCGGAACGCTCCGCTGGCTGGTCCCGCCTGACCTGCTGAAACCCGAGCGCTGAGGGGCGCGCCGCTACTCGGCCGGGTCGAGCGGACCGCCGCGCAGGGACCGGTACGCGAGCGTCCCGAGGGCCGCCCCGAGGATCGGCGCCGCGATGTAGATCCAGAGATGCGCGAAGTCGCCTGAGATGATCGCCGGCCCGATCGAGCGAGCCGGGTTCATCGATGCGCCGCTGATCGGACCGCCGACGAGGGCACCGAGGGCCACCGTGCCGCCGATCGCGAGCGCGGCCGCCTGCCCGACGGCCCGGATGTCCGTCGCCACGGCCGTGATCACCAGCATCAGGACGAACGTCAGGACGACCTCCCAGGCGAAGGACTGCAGGTCGGACCCGGTCGGCTGGGTGACGCCCAGGTCGGCGTCCGGCCCGAGCGTCGCGCGCAGGGCGAGCGCCGCGATGGTGGCTCCCAGGATCTGGGCGGCCGCGTACGCGGCGACCCTGGACCAGGGCAGGTGCCGCCCGATCGCGAAGGCGATCGAGACCGCCGGATTGAAGTGGGCGCCGGAGATGTGGCCGAAGGTGTACACCATCACCGCGACGACCAGGCCGAAGGCGAGCGCGACCGATGTCGGAGGGAGCCCGTTCGCGATCGCGCCGCAACCGAAGAAGACGAGCGCGAAGGTGCCCAGGAACTCGGCGGCGACAGCCCTCAAGCGAGGGCGGGTCGCCGCGGCCGACCTGCGGCGCGGAGCGCGACCTCGATGAAAGGTCGGAGGCGGGCGGACACCTCGGTCTCGGTCCGACGGAATGCGGCGAGCTTCTCTTCGTCAGAGCCCTCCACCTCCGATGGGTCATCCAGTCCCCAGTGCAGCGTGTTCGAGGATCCCGGGAAGACCGGGCATGTCGCGCGGGCGCGATCACAGACGGTGATGACGTAGTCGAACGTCTGGTCCAGGAACTCGGTGATCGACTTGCTGCGGGCACCGTCTCCAGTCGATGCCGGCCTCCTCGAGGACACGATGGCGAACGGGTTGACCCGGGTCACCTCTGTGCCCGCCGAAAAGACCTCGAAGTCATCGCCGCCGTACCGCTCGAGCAGCGCCTCGGCGATCTGGCTTCGGGCCGAGTTGTGGGTGCAGACGAAGAGGACGCGGATCGGCGCTTTGGACACGGGACGCTCCTTCCGTGAGGCTCGGCCGGCGGCCGCGATCGTCATCTCGAGATCGAGCAGCTCGCCCTCGAGCCGATCGAGGTCCGCGCGCTGCCGGGCGATGCCCGGCGTTGTTCCGCCACCAACGGCGCGAGGTCGAGGTCCACGGCACCCCGCTCGAGGCAGAGGCGCGCGAGTCGCCCCGCATCTTCCGGCGCGAGGCCCAGCCGCCGGAGCGAGATGACGAGGCGGAGCCGCGCGAGATCGACGCTCGTCGTACTCGCGGTAGCCGTTCGGGCGGCGCGCGGGTGCCGGAAGGACGCCCTCCTGCTCGTACCAGCGCACTGCTGAGGCGGCCACCCCGGCGCGTGTCGCAAGCTCGGCGATCCTCATGCGTCGCGATCGTAGACCTTCGAGTCGCTCGAAGGTCAAGCGTCATCTTCTAGGCGCGTGGCCTCGACCACCGGGAGGCGTCGCGATGTGGGCGGGAGACCGATGGCCGGGCCGAACCCGCCGGCGAGCTCGCGGAAGCGCTCGACCGCCTGGGGCCGGATCGAGTACCAGATCCAGGTCCCGCGCCGCTCGCCTGCGATCCAGCCCGCGTCGCGGAGGACCTTGAGATGGTGCGACACGGTCGGCTGGCTGACGTCGCAGCAGGCGGTGAAGTCGCAGGCGCAGACCTCGGCGAGATCGCTCAACTGGCGGAGGATGGCGAGTCGGGTCGGGTCGGCGGCGGCCTGGAGGAGCAGGACGTCCGGGTCGGTCTGGCGCTTCATGCGCTCACTGTATTGACAAATATCTATCTTGACAAGTATCAATACAGCGACCACGGCCCGCCAGCACCCGAGGAGCACGATGACCACCGCGACCACGACGAGCGAGTCCACCGAGAGCATCCACGAGGACGTTCGCCAGCACTATGCAGACGCGGCGATCCGGGCGACCCAAGGCTCCTCGTGTTGCAGCGATCCCGAGACCATCGGCGCCAACCTGTACTCCGCGCTCGAGCGCGATGAACTGCCGGACGCCGCGGTCCTCGCTTCTCTCGGCTGCGGCAACCCGACCGCGGTCGCGGATCTCCATCCGGGCGAGCGCGTCCTCGACCTCGGTTCGGGCGGCGGCATCGATGTCCTCCTCTCGGCCAAGCGGGTCGGTCCGACCGGTCGCGCGTTCGGTGTCGACATGACCGACGAGATGCTGGCGCTGGCCCAGCAGAACGCCGCCCAGGCCGGCGCGACAAACGTCGAGTTCCTCAAGGGCCACATCGAGGCGCTACCGCTGCCTGCCGAGTCGATCGACGTCGTGATCAGCAACTGCGTCGTCAACCTCGCGGCGGACAAGCCCGCCGTCTTCGCCGAGATCGCCCGGGTCCTGCGCCCGGGCGGTCGGATCGGCATCAGCGACATCGTGGCCGAGGACTCGCTGAGCCCCGAGCAGCGCGCCGAGCGCGGCTCGTACGCGGGCTGCATCGCTGGCGCCCTGTCCATCTCGGAGTTCCGCCAGGGCCTCGAGGCGGTCGGGCTGACCGAGGTCTCGATCACGCCGTCGCACACCGTCACCGACGGGATGATCAGCGCGATCATCAAGGCGACCAAGCCCGCGGATGCGCGACCGCTGATCGACCTGACCGCGAAGCGCGGGCTGCTGCCGGTCGCCGAGGCCGGCGGCTGCTGCGGTGGCGAGGGCTGCTGCTGATGCAGCTCAGCCGCGCCGCACGCGGCGACTGGTCCTCGGTCCGCGACCTGCTGACCGAGGCCGGCCTGCCACTGGACGGCGCGGCCGAGGCGTTCGCAAGCGGTGTCATCGCCAGGGATGGCGATCGCCTGGTCGGCTGTGCGGCCATCGAGCCGTACGACGGAGTCGCACTTCTCCGCTCGGTCGCCGTCGTGCCCGACCAACGAGGGACGGGCGTCGGGACGAGTCTCGTCCATGCGGTCGAGGATCTGGCGCGGGATCGCGGGGCGACGAGCCTCCTCCTGTTGACCGAGAGGGCCGAGTCATGGTTCAGCCGCCTCGGCTACGCGGTCATCGATCGCGCGACGGTGCCGGCGGACGTTGCGCGCTCCGTCGAGTTCGAGACCGCCTGCTCGACGAGTGCCGTCGCGATGCGCCGGACCTTCGCGTAACCGTCATGTCCCGTCCGCCGATCGCGCCGCGTGATCTTGCCGCGCTGATCCTCGCTGCCACCAGCTGGGGTGTCGGCACGGTCATCAGCAAAGCGGCCCTCACCGAGATCTCGCCGTTCACGCTCCTTCCAGTCCAACTCGCCGCCAGCCTCGCGGTCCTGGCCGTCCTGATGCGATCTCAGGGGATCTCGTTCCGGACCGAAGGCTCGCCACTGCTGGGCCGGCTCGGCCTCCTGAACCCGGGTCTCGCATACGCGCTTGGCCTGATCGGGCTGACGACGATCACGGCCAGCCTGTACGTTCTGCTGTGGGCCGTCGAGCCGCTGATGATCCTGTTCCTGGCGGCCTGGTTCCTGCGCGAGCGGATCACACCGGCCTTTGTCGTCCTGTCACTCACCGCGGTCACCGGGATGGTCGTGATCCTCTATGACCCATCGGCGAGCACCGGAGAGCTGATCGGGGTGAGCCTGACGCTCGTCGGGATCCTGTGCTGCGCGGTCTATTCCGTCGTCACACGACGTTGGATCCCGGATGCCACGGAGACGAGCCAGGTGGTCCTCTCCCAGCAGGCACACGCACTCGTGCTGGCCATCGGGCTGGTCCTCGTGGTCGGCCTGGGCGGCGGCCGGATCGTGCCGACGGCGCTGACTCCGTTCGGTCTCGCAAGTGCGATCGGCTCCGGCGTCCTCTACTACGCCGGCGCCTACTGGTTCTACCTCGGCGCACTGCGCCACGTCCCGGCCTCGTACGCGGCGCTCTCGTTCTACCTGATCCCGATCGTGGGCGTTGCGGCGGGGGCGATCCTGCTCGGCGAGCGGCTCGATCCGCGTCAGTGGATCGGCGCACTCATCGTCCTCGGGGCGATCCTCGCGATCCTCCGCCAGCCGTCAGCGGAACGTCAGGAGGCGGCGGTGACGGCAACGGCCTGACCGGCGCACGGATCAGGCCGGACCGCTCAGTCGGCCGGCAGCATCGTCATCGCGTGATCCGGGCGCAGCAGGAACGGCGGCAGGTAGGCGGGCAGGTTCGAGAACGGCAGGACATCCGGGTGGAGCTCGATCCCGAGCGCGTCGGCCATGAACGCAGCGACGCGCCTGGATCCGTGCCCACGCCGCGGGATGGGCCGCTTCGAACGCCGCGCGCAGGGACGCGTCGGCGAGCGCCACGCCGTCCTCGATGTTGGTCGTGAAGTAGTCGGTCCCGGTCGCCGGGATGATGTCCACCTGGAAGGCCATCCCGGACCGGAGCTCGATCGTCGACCCGCGCGAGATCGGCGAGTTGACCCACTCGTCGAGCTGGATCTGATGGCCGGGATTGAGGAAGATCCCGAAGAACGGATCGCCCAGGTGCCGGTCCACGATCTCGAACAGCGCGCCACCGGTCTGCCCGATCCGCAGCGCGCCGTACCACTCGGCGACCGCCTCGAAATACGGCGCCACGAGGCGGTCGACGTAGTCGCCGATGCCGGCCGGGAGCTCGGCGGCGTCGGCGACCACGAACCCCGCCCGGCAGACGAGAGCGCCCCAGATCCCGAAGGCGACGGTGAACCGGTCGCCGGCCTCGATGGCCCGATCGCCCGGGCTCAGCAGCCCGAGCGTCGCGCGCGGACCGGCGGTGAGCATGAGGTGGCAGGACAGCGGCGCCCCGTCCCAGTCGAGGAGCCGGACCGCCTCGCGTTCGGTCATCCCGGGCCGGAGGCCGAGCAGCAGCCGGCGCACCCCGTTCGAGGTCCGGCAGGCGGCGTCTTCGAGCGCGGCCAGCTGGTCCACCTCGTTGATGACCCGCAGCCCGTCGCCGGCGTCGATGAGCAGGTCGGTCGCGTTCTCGACCGCGCCACTCTCCCCCGTGACCCGTCGCAGCTCGTCGGCGATGTAGGACGGGACGTCCATCGAGCCGCGGTCCGCGTACGTCTTCCAGCCGACGACCCCCACCCGGCTCCCCTGCCCGATCCCCTCCTCGCCCAGGATCTCCGCGAGCGGGCGCGATCGGTCGCGCGGCTGGCCGGGCAGGCTCAGGTCCTGGAACCGGTGGCGGCGCATGGCCAGCGGTGCCGCGCCGGCCATCCCGTAGCACTCGTTGCCGACCAGGATGGCCGGGTCGCCGGCCGGCCCGACGATGAGCACGGCCTCCTCGAAGCGCGGGTCGAACCCGGTCAGCCAGGCGAGGTTCGCGCTGTGCTCGCGGTCGGCGTACATGACCAGCCGGTCGTAGCCCCGCTCCGCGACGCGAGCGCGAAGGGCGGCCAGCCGCGTCCGATACAGCGACGGCGGCAGCTCCGGGCTCGCATCGGGCATCCCGAAGTCGGGCAGGTCGATCGGGGCGAGGCGGGCCTCGGCGCTTCGGGCGGTCATGTCGTTCGCTACTCCTTGGGTCGCGACCAGGGCTGGATCGCCGTCGCGTCGCGCTCGATGGTGGCGAACTGGTCGGCGGTCGCGTGGAGCCAGGGACCGACGGTGCCGTCCGGCCACTGGACGCGGACCTCCGCGCCGTCGGCCCCGCCGAGACCGACGTGGACCCAGCCGAGCTCGCCGCCGGCGTGCCCGCCACCGACCGTGTGCTCCCGACGGACGGTCGTGTCACCCATCTTGACCTCGATCCAGGCGCCGATCGCGTCCCGGTTCGGGCCCGGTTGGGCCAGACGGAGGGCCAGCCAGTGCCCGGCCGACGCCGACTCCGCCCCCGCTCCGTCGACGCCGGTGTTCCGCCAGAGCCGCACTGGGGCGTCGTAGAAGACCTCGACGAGGTCGGGTAGGCCGTCGAGGTTGAGATCGGCCAGGGCTGCGCCCCGCCCGCGCTCGTAGTCGAGGATGCCGGCGGCCTCGGCCACCTGGGTGTACATGCCGTCGGGCTGACCGAGGAACAGGTCCGACGGGTCGCGGGTCGCGTACTCGGCCTGCTGGTCGACGTTGCCCTTCGAGACGAAGAGGTCGATCAGGCCGTCGTTGTTGACGTCCTGGAACTCGGGGTGCCAGGCGGTCGACGGCAGCGGGTCGCCGCCGGTCGACGGCCGTGTCGCCGACACGCCGAGCTTGAGCGCCAGGTCCCCGTAGGTCGGCTGCGACGGTCCGCCGGACAGGGCCTGGAGGACGTTCGGACCCTGGCTCGTCAGATAGGCGTCGGGATAGCCGTCGCCGTCGACGTCGTAGCTGCCGATCCCCATGCCCTGGATCCGGACCGGCTTCCAGCCATCCGCGGCGGTGTACTGGCGGGGTGCCTCGCCCGGCGCGACCCGCCAGAGCTGCTCCTGACCGTCGCCCAGCTCGCTGTAGTAGTGGCGGTCGTTGCTCACCCGGAGGTCCCGTCGACCGGACCGATCCCAATCGCTGAACAGCATCGACAGCGTGCACCAGGACGGCGTCAGCGGGATCGGAGCGTCGTAGCGTTGGCCGCCGGCGGCCGGCCGGATGAGCTCGTCGTCCGCGCACAGGTGATTCGGGTCCTGGGTGGCCGCGTCGGCCACGTAGTTGCCGAACGCCAGGGTCGGCAGGCTCGCGGCACCCTCCCAGGTCGCGCTGAACGCGGTCGTGATCGCGTCGCCACCGGCCATCCCCCACCTCTCGTTGGCACGCTCGAACCGGCAATCGCCCAGGCCGCGCAGGGCCACGTTCTCGCCGTTCCGGAGGACCATCAGGTCGACCGTGCCGTCGCCATCGACGTCGAGCGGGTAGGCGCCGATGACCGCGGTGAGATCGGTGGCCGGATCGGCCACCTTCGCGAACCGCAGCGCCCCACCGACCGTGCTCTCGTTGCGGTACAGGGCGGCCGGGGCACTCCCGCCCGAGACGTACAGGTCGGGCCGGCCATCGCCGTCGCAGTCGGTGACCGCGACCCCGCCGCCGACCGAGTACGGGAAGTCGCCCATGTAGGTGTGGCCGACGCCGGATCCGGCAGTCTCGTCGACGAAGCGCGGTGGCCCGAGGGCCGTCGAGGACGGGGACCCCAGCCGGCTGACCGCGAAACCGCCGCCGATGACCACGACCGCCACGACGGCCACGACGATGGCGACGACCGCCCGCCGGGGCCGGATCACTGTTCGGGAGCCGGCGGCGACCGTCACGTGTTCGGGGCGCGGCTCGGTCATGCTCGGCTACCGGACGGGGACATCGTCGGCGCACGATAGCCGAGAACCCCGTTCATCGCCGTCGACCTCACCCGCCGCCGGGCGCTCCGGAGCGAGCCCCGCCCATATCGACGGCGCCGGCCGACCCGGCCGAGCCGGCCGCCGCAAGGATCCGCTCGATGACGCGCAGGTTGGCGACGGCGTCCTCGATCGGCGTGGGGGTCGGCAGGCCGTCGAGGACGGCCGACGCGAACCGTTCGCCCTCCACCGCATATGGATCCGCCGTCTCGAAGCGCAGGACCTCCGTGGCGGGCGCCACAGGCGGGTCGCCGCCCGCGGTCAGCCAGATCTCGGTCGGGCGGTCGGGCGGGATGTTGAACGGGATCGGGATCGTGATCCGGCCGGTCGTGCCGTAGACGTGCACGCGCTGGTCCGGCTCCGCCCGGGTGGAGCAGGTGAACGTCGCGACCCCATCCCCGAAGCCGAGCAGCGCGCTGGCAACGACGTCGACGCCGGCGTCCGGATCCCGGCGCAGCCACGCCTGGACGTTCTGCGGCTCCTCGCCGAACAGCATCCGCGACAGGTTGATGCAATAGCAGCCGATGTCGAACAGGGCGCCGCCGCCGACGTCCGCCTGGTTCCGGATGTTCGCCAGGTCGTCGTTGAAGTACGAGAACCAGCTGTCGATTGCGACCAGCTGCCCGATCCGCCCAGCCGCCACGAGCTCGCGCACGGCGACCCACGATGGGTGGAGGCGGTACATGAACGCCTCCATCAGGTGGACGCCGGCGGCCCGGCTCGCCTCCGCCATCCGCTCGGCGTCGGCCGCCTTCAGCGCGAGTGGCTTCTCGCACAGGACGTGCTTGCCCGCCCGCGCGGCCGCGATCGTCCATTCGGCATGCATGTGGTTGGGCAGCGGGATGTAGACCGCGTCCACCTCAGGATCGGCCAGGAGTGCCTCGTACGAGCCGTGGGCTCGCGGGATCCCCAGCTCGGCGGCCGCCGCCGCAGCACGTCGGTCGTCGCGCGACGCGATCGCCACGATCTCGCAGCGGGCCGCCTTGCGGAGCCCGGGGATGACCTTGTTCCGGGCGATGTCCGCGGTCGACAGGATCCCCCAGCGGAGTGTGCTCATGGCGGAACCGTCCCTCGAGCGCGCATCTTGACACCACGTCCAGCGTGGACCAGTGTGTCACAGACTTTTGGAAGAAAGGAACACAAACCGAGCGTGTTGAACCGACGGGACGAGCTCGGACAGCGCAGCGAGACGGTTCGCCGGGCGAACCTGAGCGTCATCCTGCGCGAGCTGCACACGCGCGGCGCCCTCTCGCGATCGGAGCTCGTGGCACGCACCGGTCTCACCCGCAGCGCGATCCGCGGCCTCATCGGCGAGCTGGCCGCGAGCGGACTCGTGTCGGAGACGCGGGCCGCGCCGCTCGGGACGCCGGGTCGGCCGTCGCCGCTCGTCTCGCCGGTCCCCGACGGAGCGACGGTCCTGGCCCTCGACATCGAGGTCGACTCGATCGCGGCGGCGGTCGTCGGGCTCGGTGGCGAGATCATCGACGAGATCCGGGTCGACCGGCCGCGCCGGCACTCCTCGGTCAGCCAGGTCGTCGCCGACCTCGGCGAGCTGGCGGACACCCTCCAGCGCGACGATCCGTCACCCGATGCGCGGATCGGGATCGGCGTCGCGGTCGTCGGCGTCGTCCGCCGGTCCGACGGGGTCGTGTCGATGGCCCCCAACCTCGGCTGGATCGATGTCGGCCTCCGGGACGAGCTCGTCCGCAGGTTCGGTGACGACGTCCCGATCCACGTCGCGAACGAGGCCGACCTGGGTGCCCTCGCGGAAGCACGCCGCGGGGCCGCAGTCGGGGCCGACCACATCCTGTACCTGTCGGGCGAGGTCGGCGTCGGCGGGGGCATCATCGTCGACGGCGAGCCGTTCATCGGCGCCGCCGGGTATGGCGGCGAGGTCGGCCACATGCCGGTCAACGCGGCCGGCGGCCTCGCGTGCCGCTGCGGGTCCATCGGCTGCTGGGAGACCGAGGCGGGCTCGCAGAGCCTCCTCCGGCGAGCGGGCCGGATCCCGACCGGCGGCCGGGACGCGATCGACGAGCTCCTCGCGGAGGCGGAGGCGGGCTCGCCGGTCGCTCTCGATGCCCTCATGGAGACCGGGCGATGGATCGGGATCGGGCTGGCCGGTCTCGTCAACCTGCTCGATCCGCGGCTCGTCGTCTTCGGTGGGCTGTTCAGCCGGATCCACCCGTTCGTCGCTCAGATCGTCGAGGCGGAGCTCGATCGTCGGGCCCTCTCGGCGCCTCGACGACTGGTGCGGATCGTCCCATCGAAGCTGGGCGTCGAGGCGTCGCTGCGCGGCGCCGCTGAGCTCGCGATGGAGCCACTCCTGGCCGATCCGGCCAGGTGGATGCGCCCGCGGGGCGTTGACACGCGATACGGCATAGCGGGGCACAGGAGGGTGGTAGCCTAGCGCCGACATTCGGACCCTTGTGATTCGATATGGACCCCAGAGGAGGAGGACAGAACAGCGATGATCAGCAAGAGATTCGGGTCGCTCATGGCCGTGGCCGTGGTCGTCCTGGCGGCGTGCTCGAGCTCGGGCTCGAGTCCCGCGGCGAGCGGCGGGACCGGTGGCTCGGCCGCTGCGACCGATTGCACGGTCGGCGTCTCGTGGAACAACTTCCAGCAGCCGCGCTGGGCAGCCCATGACAAGCCGAACATCCAGGCGACCGTCGAGGCCGGCGGCGGCAAGTACATCGACGCCGACGCGAACCTGAGCAACGAGCAGCAGCTGACCGACGTCGACACTCTGATCTCGAAGGGTGCCAAGGTCCTGATCCTGCTGGCCCAGGACAACAAGGCCATCCTTCCGGCGCTCCAGAAGGCGAAGGACGCGGGCATCCCCGTCATCGCCTACGACCGCCTGATCGAGGATCCGAGCATCCTCTACATCACGTTCGACAACGTCCTCGTCGGCCAGAAGGAAGCCGAGGCCATCATCGCCAAGGTGCCGAAGGGCAACTACGTCCTGATCAAGGGCGACCCGGGCGACCCGAACGCATCCACGTTCCTGCCGCCAGGGCTGGGACCTGGCCGGCCTGAAGGACAAGGTCGCCTCCGGCGACATCAAGATCCTCAACGGTCCTGACGGGACGTTCACGGACGCCTGGAAGACCGAGAAGGCCCAGACCAACATGGAAGCGATCATCGACAAGGCCGTCGCCGACGGCACCAAGATCGACGCGATCCTGGCCGAGAACGACAGCACGGCGCTCGGCGTCGTCGGTGCGCTGACGGCCAAGAACTACGGCTTCCCGCCCCTGAGCGGCCAGGACGGCGACCCCGCCAACCTGAACAACGTCGCGCTGGGCAAGCAGTACGTGGACGTCTTCAAGAACGCCAACGAGCTGGGCAAGCTCGCCGGCGCGGCCGCGCTGAAGCTCTGCGCGGACCCGAAGAACCTGGCCCTGACGATCCCGGACGGCCTCGTCGCCCCCGACGTGGCGCCGAAGGACGGGCTCACAGCCAAGGACTTCACGACCCCGGGCAAGACCGTGGTCAAGTCGTTCATCCTCCAGCCGACCCCGCTCACCGCGGAGAACCTCCAGGTGGCGATCGACGCGAAGCAGATCACCAAGGCGGACCTGTGCAAGGGCGTCGACGCGGCGACCGCACCGGCAGCCTGCAAGTAGCGGTCTCCGACCGCTGACCTAGCAATCCAACCTGCGTCCCCGGGGCAACCCGGGGACGCAGGTCGATTCGCCCCAAAGACCAGGAGGGGCCCGTCGTGGCGAACGTGGCGGACACGGCACCGGTTTCGAGTCAGGCGCAGCCTCCCGTTCGGACCTCATTGCGCGGTCTGCTGGCGCAGACGGAGATCGATCTCCGGCTGTTCGGCATGCTCCTCGCCCTCGGGCTGATCCTGCTCACGTTCAACATCCTGAGCGGTGGCAAGTTCTTCCAGCCCACCAACATGGTGACGCTGGCGGTCCAGGCGACCGGCGTGGCGATCATCGCCACCGGCATGGTCCTCGTCATCGTGTCGCGCAACATCGACCTGTCCGTCGGGTCCCTGGTCGGCTTCATCGCCATGACCTACGCGCTGCTCATGACCGACTGGATGCCGAACATCCTGGGCATCGGCCCGGACTTTCCCTTCCGCTGGCTCATCGCACTGGCCTTCGGCGTCGTCCTCGGGGCGGGCTTCGGGGCGCTCCAGGGGTTCATCATCGCCTACGTCGGCGTGCCCTCGTTCATCGTCACGCTGGGCGGGCTGCTGTCGATCCGCGGAGCCGTCTGGTATCTCTCGAGCGGCGCCGCCGTGTCCGGCCTGGACACGAACTTCCAGCTCGTCGGTGGCGGAGCCCAGGGATCCGTGGGCGGACCGCTGACCTGGATCATCGGCGTGGTGGGCTGTGTTGCCATCATCGCGTTGCTCATCAACGGCCGTCGCCAGAGACGGCGCTACGGATTCCCCGTCCGCCCGGTCTGGGCGGAGGTCCTCCTCGGGGTGGTCGGGTGCGGCTTGGTGCTGGCCGTGGCCGCGTTCGCCAACGCCAACCTCTGGCCGGAGGGTCTGGCCGAACGCGTCGCCGCGGAGCAGAACCTGGGACCGACGCCCGCCGGCGGCTGGCGGATCCCGACCGGCTTCCCGTTCCCGCTCGTCCTGCTCATCGGCGTGACGCTGGCCATGACCTGGCTGGCGACCCGGCGCCGCTTCGGCCGCTATGTCTACGCCTACGGCGGCAATCCCGATGCGGCCGAGCTGGCCGGCATCAACACACGCTGGACGATCCTCAAGACCTACGCCCTGATGGGCATCCTGTGCGCTCTCGCCGCCGCCGTCGCCGCGGCACGGCTCAACGGCGCGACGCTCGACGTCGGCCAGAGCTACGAGCTGTACGTCATCGCCGCGGCCGTCGTCGGCGGCACGTCGTTCGCGGGCGGCATCGGGACCATCCCGGGCGCCGTCCTGGGCGCCTTCGTCCTGCAGTCGCTCGCCTACGGGCTGAGCTTCATGGGCGTCAACTCGCCCGGCCAGAATGTCGTCGCCGGGATCGTGCTGATCCTGGCCGTGGGCTTCGACTCCTTCAACCGCCGGCGCAGCTCGTGAACGGCAGGAGGATGGCCCAGTGACCGTCGCAGCTGGCACCCCACTCGTCGAGATGCGCGACATCAACGTGGCCTTCGGTGGCGTGCACGCCGTGCGCAGCGTCAGCATCGACCTGCACGCCGGGGAGGTCATCGGCCTCGTCGGCGGCAACGGCGCCGGCAAGTCCACGCTCATGCGGGTCTTGTCGGGGGCCCATCCCGCCGACAGTGGCGAGATCCTCGTCAACGGCCAGCCCGTTTCGATCCGCAATCCGCGCGATGCCAAGGCCCTGAACATCGAGACGATCTACCAGACGCTGGCCCTGGCCGACAACATCGACGCGCCGGGCAACCTGTTCCTCGGTCGTGAGCTGACGACCCGCCTGGGCTCCCTCGACGACTCGAGCATGGAGGCCGAGACGCGCAAGATCATGGGGCGCCTGAACCCGAACTTCACGCGCTTCGCGTTACCTGTGAAGTCCCTGTCGGGCGGCCAGCGTCAGGCCGTCGCCATCGCCCGCGCGGTCTACTTCAACGCCCGGATCCTGATCATGGACGAACCGACCGCGGCGCTCGGTCCGGCCGAGACCGCGCAGGTCCGTAACCTCGTCCGGCAGCTCAAGGACGATGGCATCGGGATCTTCCTCATCAGCCACGACATCCACGACGTCTTCGACCTGTCCGACCGGATCAGCGTCATGTACCACGGGCAGATCGTCGACACGGTCGCCAAGACAGAGGTGACGGCGGACGACGTCCTCGGGATGATCATCCTCGGCAAGAAGCCGGACGAGGTCACCGAGAAGGACAAGGAAGCGATCGAGCTGCGCGGCTGACGCCGGTCCGGGCGGGGCGCTCGGGGCCTACGGCCCGTCGAACGTGGGGGCGAGCGCCGGGTAGAGCGCCCGGAACCGGGCGTGCGCCGCCCGGTAGGCCTCGACGCCGGCGCCGGGCTCGGCGACGGGCGTGACCGTGACGATGGCCGTCGTGGCCGTCTCGACGTCGGTGAACCAGCCCGCGCCGACTGCGGCCAGGATCGCCGCCCCGTAGGCTGCGCCCTCCGTCGTCGACACGGTCGCGATCCCGGTCTCCAGCACGTCCGCCAGGATCGACCGCCACAGCGGGCTGGCGATTCCGCCGCCGGAGGCCCGGATCCGGCTCGGGCGGGGCAGGCCGGCCGCGAGCATGAGATCGAGACCGTCGCGAAGACCGAAGGCGACGCCCTCGATGACCGCCCGGGTCAGGTGGCGCCGGTCGTGGCCGATGGTCAGCCCGACGAACGCGCCACGCGCGTACGGGTCCGGGTACGGGCTCCGCTCCCCCGTCAGGTACGGCAGGAAGAACAGGCCGTCGGTGGCCGCCTCCACGTCGGCGGCGGCCTCCACGAGGGCACCGAACTCGGTCCCCGGGGCCAGCGCGTCGCGGAACCAGCGCAGGCTGCCGGCGGCCGACAGCATGACCGACATCATGTGCCACCGACCGGGGACGGCGTGACAGAAGGCGTGGACGATGCCCTTTGGCTCGTGGAGCGGGCGGTCCGTCGCGGCGAAGACGACCCCGGAGGTCCCGAGCGACAGCGCCATCTCCCCGGGTGCCACGACCCCGACCCCGACCGCGTTGGCCGACTGGTCGCCGCCGCCGGCGACGACCGGGGTGCCGGGTCGCAACCCCGTGGCGGCGGCGGCGAGCGCCGTGATCGTGCCGGTCACCGCCGGGCCCTCGAACGTGGGCGGCAGCCAGGCGGGCGGGATCCGGAGCGCGGCCACGACCTCGGGCGACCAGTCGCGCGCGGCGAGGTCGAACAGGATCGTGCCGGACCCGTCGGCCTTGTCCATGACGTGCTCCCCGGTCAGGCGAAGCCGCAGGTAGTCCTTGGGCAGCAGGACGTGGGCGGCCCGCGACCACACGTCGGGCTCATGGTCGCGGACCCAGACGAGCTTCGGCGCCGTGAAGCCGGTCAGCGCGTCGTTGCCGGTGATCGCGACGAGCCGTTCGGGGCCGACCGCGGCGCGGATCGCGTCGCACTCGGCAGCGGTCCGCTGGTCGTTCCACAGGATGGCTGGACGAAGCACCCGGTCGGCGTCGTCGAGCAGGACGAGCCCGTGCATCTGGCCCGTCAGGCCGATGGCCTCGACGTCGTCACCGGAGGCGCCCGCCGTGGCCAGGACGGACCCGATCGCGGTGACGGCCCCGTCCCACCAGGCCGCCGGATCCTGCTCGCTCCAGAGCGGGTGGGGCGTGCTGAAACGGTACTCGGCGGTGCCGACCCCGCGGACGGTACCGGTCTCGTCGACGAGGACGGCCTTGGTGGCCGTCGTCGAGACGTCGATGCCGAGGGTGAGACCCACCCTCAGTGGCCGGCGGTCGACTCGACCGGCGCCCCGGCCGCCCTCCAGGTCGACTCGTTGACCACGTTCTCGAGCAGCTCCTGGTGGCCCGACACGGGCCGCGGATCGATCGCGCCGGACGCGACCTTCCCCTCGAGCGATGCGAGCGTCTCCGAGCCGTCGAGGATCGCGCTGCCGAGCGCGCCGCTCCAGCCCCGGTAGCGCGCCTCCCGCATCTCCGCGAGACGACCCGTCTCGATCAGGTCCGCCGCGACCAGGAGTGCCTGGGCGAGCGTGTCGAGACCGCCGATGTGAGCGTGGAACAGGTCGGTCCGGTCCGTGCTCTGGCGGCGCAGCTTGGCATCGAAGTTGAAGCCGCCCGGCGCGATGCCACCGGCGCGGAGGATCTCGTACAGGGGCAACGCGAGGTCCTCGACCGAGTTCGGGAACTGGTCGGTGTCCCAGCCGTTCTGTGGGTCGCCGCGGTTGGCGTCGATGCTGCCGAGGATCCCGTTGGCGGCCGCGAACGCGACCTCATGGTGGAAGCTGTGGCCGGCCAGCGTCGCGTGGTTGGCCTCGATGTTCACGCGGTACTCGTCCTCGAGCCCGTTGCGGACGAGGAAGCCGTAGACGGTCGCCACGTCGTAGTCGTACTGGTGCTTGGTCGGCTCCATCGGCTTCGGCTCGATCAGGAGCTGGCCGCCGAACCCGATCCGGTGCTTGTGCTCCGCGACGAGGTGCAGGAACCGGGCGAGCTGGGCGCCCTCACGCTTGAGGTCCGTGTTCAGGAGCGTGTCGTAGCCCTCGCGGCCGCCCCACAGGACATAGTTCTCGCCACCGAGGCGCTGGGTGACCTCGAGCATGTGCTTGACCTGCGCCGCGGCGTAGGCGAAGACCTCGGGATCCGGGTTGGTGGAGGCGCCCGCCTGGTAGCGCGGATGCGTGAACAGGTTGGCCGTCCCCCACAGCAGCCGGACGCCGGTCCGCTCCTGGTAGCCGGCCGCGTCGTCGCTCAGCGCATCGAGGGCGGCCCGGAACTCGGCGAAGCTTCCGGTCTCGGGCGCGACGTCCCGGTCGTGGAAGCAGTAGTACGGGATCCCGATCTTCTCGAAGAACTCGAAGGCCACGGCCATCTTGGTCCGGGCGCCATCCATCGGGTCCACGGAGCCGTCAAGCCACGGCCGATCCAGCGTCCCGACGCCGAACATGTCCACGCCCGCCCAGGCGAACGAGTGCCAGAAGCAGACGCCCGGTCGCAGGTGGTCTTCCATGCGCGTGCCGAGGACGAGCCGGTCGGGGTCGTAGACCTTGTAGGAGAGCGGCTCGGTCGACATCAGGCCGCCGAACCGGATCCGTTCCGGGACCTCGGTGAAGAACGCCTCGGCCATCACCCCAACCTCCCTGTGCCCAGCCCCTGGAACGGTCACGCGACGAGCCGCGGCTCCGGTCCCCGAGCGTACCACGCGCATTTGTGCGAGAGGCGCACAAACCAGCGATGTCACGCCCGCCGTGCGCCTCAGCCCGTGGATGCGACCCCGGGCCCGTCGTCGTCGGCCGCGGCGATCGGGAACGGCAGCGCGATCGGGTCGGCGGCGAGGCGGCTGCGGCCGTCGGCGTCGAACCGATCCAGGCCGAGGTCGGTCACGTCGACGACGTCGGTCCGGCCGTGGATCGCGAGGTCGGCCGCCGCGCGGGCGACGCCCGGACCCCACATCATCCCGTGGCCGCCGGCCGAGGCGACGGTCACGCCCTCGATCGGTGCGCCGTCTGCGTCGAGGGCCGGCCCGAGGATCGGCAGGTGGTCCGGCGTGTAGTCGATCGTGGCGACCCAGATCCGGCGCAGGCCGAGGCCGGCGGTCACCGGCACGAGACCGGCCAACCGCGCCCGCATCGCGTCGTGGAAGGCCCAGTCGATCGAGCGCGCCTCGCCCGGCGCCTCGTCCGGGTCGCTCCAGCCGACGAGCAGGCCGCGCTCCTCGAGCCGCCAGTACAGCCCGGCGCCGATGTCGAAGACCATCGGCATCCGCTCGACGTCGAAGGCCGGATGGGGCTCGAGCACGCTCACGGTGTGGCGGGCCGCCCCGACCGGGATGCGGACGCCCGCCGCGCGGCCGACGGCGCGCAGGCTCGGTCCGCCGGTCAGGAGCACGCGCTCGGTCTCGATGGCGCCCCGGTCGGTCTCCACGGCGACGACTCGCCGGCCGCCACTCGTCGCGGTCGTGCGGAGGCCCGTGAACGTCGTCCGCTCGCGCAGCTCGACCCCCGCCGCCTGCATCGCCAGCGAGTACGCGCGCACGTTCCGGGGCGGGTCGATCGCGCCGTCGGTCGCGAGGTAGCTCCCGCCGCGGTGGCCGTTCGGGGCCAGCGTGACCGCGGTCTCGGCGGCGGCCGCGGCGTCCAGCCAGGCAACGTCGAGACCGGCGGCCCGCTGCATCGCGACGCGCTCCCGACCGGCGGCCTCGTCCGCCTCGGTCACGGCGAGGATCAGGTAGCCCAGCTCACGGAAGCCCGAATCCGTGCCGTAGGTCGCGTGCTGGCCGTTGTAAAAGTCGATGCTCCACCGGCCGAGCGCGACCGTGGCCGGCGTCCCGCCCTGCGCGCGGACCATCCCGGCCGCCCGCGACGAGGCGCCGCCACCGACCTGGCCGCGGTCCAGGACGACCACACGGCCGGCGCCCGATGCCGCCGCGAAGACCGACGCCCAGCCACCGATCGTGCCGGCGCCGACGATCACCAGCTCGGCGCGCTCTGCCCGTTCCGCCACGCTCGTCCTCCGTCGGGGTTCGGTCGCAGGATAGGCGCGCCGCCTCGGCGGCCGAGGCGCCGTCGCGGCCCGCGACTCCCCCGCTCTCCTCGGTCAGCCGTCGAGTGCGGCGGCCTCGACGCAGACCGCGACGACGCCGAGGCGCGCCAGGCGCTCGAACGTCGAGCGACGCCGCACTGTCCACGCCGCGACGTCGAGACCGGCCGCCCGTGCCAAAGCCATGGAACGCGGATCGATGGATCGCCAATTGACGGCGACGGCCCGGCACCCGAGCTCGACCGCCAGGGCCACCGTGGGCGTGTCCAGCGCCTGGCTGTTGAGCCAGCGCGGCCACGCCGGTGCCAGGTGCGCGACCCGCTCCAGGGCGACCGGATCGAACGACGACACGATCGCCGCGGTCAGTCCGGGACCGCGGCCGGCGGCCAGCACCCCGGCGACATCCGGCCCCGGATCGACCTTCAGCTCGATGTCGAGAAAGACGCGTCGGCCGACTGCGAGCAGGATGTCGGCCAGGGTCGGGATGCCGACGGCGTCGAGCTCGTCGACCGTGAGGGTATCGACCCGGTCCGGCCGGCCGTGCAGCCGCTGGAGCGTCTCGTCGTGGTAGACCACGAGCGCCCCGTCAGACGCCCGGCACACGTCCAGCTCGAGACCATCGCAGCCCGGGATCGCGAGCGCGGCGGTGAACGCTCCCAGCGTGTTCTCGGGCGCCCCCCGCCAGTCCCCGCGATGCGCGAGACGCAGCGGTCGAGGCGACGTCGCGGATCCGGCCACTAGCCGATCTCGAGCACGGTCGCGATCCCGAGGTGATCGCTCGGGTACAGCGTCGGGTCCTCGGGGGCCGGGCGATCGAAGACCAGCCGGGCCGACTCGACCCGGGCCACGCCGCGGACCCACACGTAGTCGAGGCATTCCGGGTCGCCGTCGGTATCCATGGCGGGCGCCTGGAGCCCGGACGGCCAGGTCACGTCCGGATCGGCCCCGTTGGCCTCGGCGAAGGCGGACCGGAACCCGGCCGCGCGGAGGCGCTGCGGGCCCGGTTCCGCGGGATCGGCGTTGAAGTCGCCCATCAGGATCGTCGCGTCCCCACCGGGTCCGCCGTCCAGCCAGGGCAGGATCGCGGCGATCTGCTCGTCTCGCTCCGCCTCGTCCGGTGCCGAGGTGATGGAGGTGGGTGACGACGACGAGAACGGACGAACCGCCGGGCAGCGCGACGATCGCCCGATGCGCGGACCTGTTCAGCCCCAGCTCGAGGCGGTCCGCCTCGGCCGCGGCGAGGGGCTCTCGAATGAGCAGGCTGTTGCCGTACTCCGGGCGGCCGGCCCAACCGCGCACGACGCCGTAGCGGCCCTCCCCCGCCGCGCCGAGCAAGCGATCCTGCTGCATCGGATAGACGACCTCCTGGAGCCCCAGGAGGTCGGGCTGGAGGGCCGCCATGTCCGCCAGCAGGAGCGGCAGGCGCTCGAACCAGCGATCGGCCAGGTTGCGGATGTTCAGGGTCGCGACGTGCAGGCGATCCATCGGACTCCTCAGCTCGGCGGTGGGGCGATGGGGATCGTGAACGAGAACGTGCTGCCGGCGCCCTCGGTCGACTCGACCCGGATCCGGCCGCCGTGCTGCTCGACGATATGGCGGGCGATGGCCAGCCCGAGACCGGTCCCGCCGCTCTCGCCGCGGACGCGCGCCCGGTCGACCTTGTAGAAGCGCTCGAAGATGCGCGCCTGAGCCGCACGCGGGATCCCGACGCCGTGGTCCGCGACGGACACCACCACCTCCGGCGGCTCGCTCCGCACCGTGACGGTCACGGCCCCGCCGTCGGGGCTGAACTTGACCGCGTTGTGGAGCAGGTTGACCAGGACCTGCTGGAGGCGCGCCTCGTCCCCCCGGACGGTCGGCACCGGCTCGGGGATGACGACGGACAGGGCGACCCCCTGCCGTTCGGCGAACAGGCGCAGCCGGTCCGTCGCGTCCTGGGCGACCTCGCCCAGGTCGAGCGGGTCCATCGCCCCGAGCGCCCGGCCGCTCTCGATCCGGGACAGGTCGAGCAGCTCGTTGACCATCTGGACGAGATGGCCCGTCTCCACCTCGATGCTCGCGATCCGGTCGCGCATCCGGGGCGGCACGCCCTTCCCGGCAGCCGCGGCATCCCGCGCCAGCGTCTCGGTCAGCAGGCTGACGGTCGTGAGCGGCGTGCGCAGCTCATGCGACAGGTTGTCGATGAACTCGGTCCGGATGCGCTGCAGGCGACGGAGCTCGGAGACGTCCTCGAGGATCAGCCAGATGCCGCCGCCCGGCGCCCGGTGCGCGTGGACGACGATGCGCGGACCGTCCGCGCCGGCCAGCGCCACCTCGCCGGTGGCCCGGCCGTCGGCGAATGCCGCGCGCGCGATCGCCTCCACCTGGAGGTCGAGGAACATCTCGATGAGCGACCGCCCGACCAGCGAGCCGGCTGCGCGCTGCATGAGGCCGTGGGCGGCCGCGTTGGCCGTGACGATCCGCAGCCGCTCGTCGACGCCGATGACACCCAGCCGGAGGGCCTCGATCAGTGCGGCCCGGTCGACGGCCGCGGCCGTCGCCTCCTCCTCGAGACGGGTCGTCCGTTCCCGGAGCTCGGTGATCGCGACGACGGGGTCCGTCCCGGGTGCGACATCCGCCGCTCGCTCCAGCGCGATGACCTGCCGGCGCGCGCGGGTCGCGGCCGCGCCGACGATCAGCAGGGCGCCCAACGCCACGATCGCGATCAGCCACGCCTCCATCGCCGCGAGCATCCCACAGCCGAGCGCCGGGATGTTCGGCGGTCAGTCGCCGCGGCGCGGACGAACGCGAGCGGCCGGCCGGTCGTCCGGCAGGAAGCGCGGCCGCCACGCCCGGGTGAGGGAGGCGAAGGCTGTCGGCGCGAAGGCGTGGCGCAGGACGAGCAGGTGAGCGAGCCGGCGCGCGGAGCGTCGCGCGCGGGCCAGGGTGGCCGGGTCCGTGAGGGCCGCGGGGATGGCCGCCGCGGCATCGCCCGCCGCCAGGATCGAGGACACCCGGAGCGCCTCGTCGTCATCGGGCGAGGTCCCCGGCGGCCACGGCTCGTCGGGCTGGCGGTCGAGACCGGCCCGCCCGGCGGTCGCTGCCAGCGCCGTCACACCGGCCGCGTCGAGCGCCGCCAGCCGGGCGAGGAGCGCCCGGACGGCGACGCCGTTCGGCCCGTAGCGGGGCTGTCCCACGGCGGCCTGCCAGCCCCGGGTCAGGCGCTCCCGCGCGCGCTCGCGGAACGGGTCGGTCAGGAGCTCGTCGAGGAAGTCGCCGAGGACGAGCTCGGTCCCGAAGCCCTCGACGGCGTCGCGCACGCCGGGCCTGGCCGCCGCGGCAGGATCGAGCCGCGCGTCCACGGCCGTGGCCATCGCCGCGAGCGCCGCGAGCCGGTCCTCGGGCAGGAACCGCGCGATCGTGGCCCCGAAGGCGATCGGTGGCGGCTCGGCGCACGCGAGACGGTCGATCTCGTCGGGATCCAGCGCCGCGACGCGGTCCAGGAAGCGGGCCAGGGCCTCGGCCGGGTCGAGGGGGCGGCGCCGGACGCTCCGCGCGGTTTCGGGCGCCGCGGGGCCCGGCTCCCGGCGCGGGTCGCGACCGCCCGTGTCGCGGAGCGACCGGCGCAGGCCACGCTCGTGGTCGTACCGCGCCCGCAGCTCGGGATCGCTCAGCCAGTCGTGCGCGACGTTGATCCGCTTGGCCCGCTCGAGACCGGTCGGGCCTGCGACGTCCGGGTGGTGGAGGCGCAGCAGCGACCGCCAGGCGACCTCGATCGCCTCCGGACTGGCATCGACGGAGATCTCGAGGCGTGCGTACAGGTCGTCGGTGGGCAGCGTTGGGCGTGGTGGCACGTGTGAATCCTAGTGGTCAGCGACCCATCCGCTCGCTAGACTCCGCGACGTGAGCTTCATCAAGCGCGCCAGGGAAGCCGCCGAGGCCGCTGCCGGGCAGGCGCAGCAGGCTGCGGGCATGGTCACGCACACCGCCGCCGACCCGGAGACACAGGAGCGGCTGGGCCAGTCCGCGCGGAGCGCCCTCGGCGCGGCACGCCGCGGCGTCTCGACCGTCGTGGAGCGGATCGACCCCGGCGTCCTGGCCGATCTCATCATCAAGTCGACTGCGCTCCAGGAGATGACCAACGGGTCGCTCCGCGAGAAGCGGTCGCCGTACCGGATCTCCGAGGTCAGCATCACGGCGTCGATCCCGCCGGGCGTGACGTTCGCCATCAGCCGGCTCGACGTCCCCGATGAGGCGCTGACCGGGACCGAGGTCTCGTCCGAGCAGCTTGCGGAGGAGATGCCGGCCACCGGCGACGCGGTCATCTCGCTCGATGGCACGAGCCTGAGCCAGGAGCAGCTGGCCGAGGTCCGGGCCGCGCTGGCGAGCGAGGTCCCCGAGGACATCGGCGGCGGCTGACGCCGCGACCGGCCCGACCGGCTAGTCCCGGGCGCCGGTCAGGAGCGCCTCGACCTCCTCGATCGAGCGGGTCGCCCGTTCCCCCGTCGCGCGTTCCGTGACCTCGACGCCGCCCGCCGCCAGCGAGCGCGGGCTGACGGTCAGGATCCAGGGCATGCCCAGCAGCTCGGCGTCCGTGAACTTGACGCCCGGCGACTCGTCCCGGTCGTCCCACAGGATCTCGCGGCCGGCGTCGACGGCGACCTGGTGGAGGCGCTCGGCGAGCTCCGCGACCCTGGGCTCCCTGGCCGCCCCGATCTCGACCAGGTGCGCGGCGTAGGGCGCGACCTCAGCCGGCCAGATGATGCCCTTGTCGTCATGGTGGGCTTCGACGACGCAGGCGACGTTGCGCCCGACGCCGATGCCGTACGAGCCCATGATGATCGGGTGGGCCACGCCGTCCTCGCCGAGGTACGTCGCCCCGACCGCGTCGCTGTACCTCGTGCCGAGCTTGAAGATGTTGCCGACCTCGATCCCGTTGCGCAGGATCAGCGGCTGACCGCAGGTCGGGCAGGGATCGCCCTCCTGGGCGTTGGTCAGGTCGGCGACGACGTCCGGCGTGAAGTCGCGGCCGACGTTCACGTTGCGGTAGTGCCAGCCGACCCGGTTGGCGCCCGCGACCAGGTTCGGCGAGCGCGCGACGAGGTCGTCCACGACGACGACCGTGTCGTGTGCGCCGATCGGCGACCCGTAGCCGGGCTCCATGCCGGCCGCCTTGATCTCCTCGATCGTGGCGGGCCGGAGGCCGCCGCCCTTGGCCGCGATGGCGTTGACGAGCTTGGTCTCGTTGACCTCGTGATCGCCGCGCACGATCGCGGTCACGAGGCGTCCGTCGCCGGTCACGAAGAACGCGGCCTTGGCCGTCCGCTCCGGTCCGATGCCGAGGAACGCGGCCAGCGTCGCGATCGTGGTCGTGCCGGGCGTCTCGACCTCCTCGAGCGGGGCGGCCTCCTCGGGGGCGGGATCGGGCTTGGGGATGACCGCGACCTGGCGATTGGCGGCGTAGCCGCACGCCTCGCACAGGACGAGGACGTCCTCGCCGGCCGGGTTGAGGACCATGAACTCATGGGCCAGGCTGCCGCCCATCATCCCGACGTCGGAGCTGACCGGGATCGCGTCGAGGCCGAGGCGCTCGAAGATCCGGACGTACGCGCCGTGCTGCGCCCAGTAGCTGGCGTCGAGGCCGGCCTCGTCGCGGTCGCAGCTGTAGGCGTCCTTCATGACGAACTCGCGGACGCGGATCAGACCGCCCCGGGCCCGCGGCTCGTCGCGCCACTTGGTCTGGAAGTGGTAGACCTGCAGCGGGAGCTGGCGCCACGACTTGACGATGTCGGCGAGGAGCAGGGCGACGACCTCCTCGTGGGTCATCGCAAGGACCATGTCCCGGCCGTTGCGATCCTTGAACCGGGTCAGCTCCGGGCCGACGGCGTCGAACCGGCCGCTCGCGCGCCAGACGTCCGCGGGGTGGACGACCGGCATCTCCAGCTCCTGGCCGCCGATCGCGTTCTGCTCCTCGCGGATGACCTGCTCGACCCGGTCGTTGACCCGCTTGCCGAGCGGCAGCAGCGAATAGATCCCGGACCCGAGCTGGCGGACGTAGCCCGCGCGGACGAGCAGGCGGTGCGACGGCATCTCGGCGTCGGCCGGATCGTCACGGAGGGTGCTGAAGAAGAGCTGGGAGAGACGCATCCGCGAAGGATAGCGGGCGCGCCGCCTCGCGACTGTCAGGCGGGATCGGTGACGAGCGACGACCATGCCGGCTTCCGGACGCCCCGGCCGAGCTCGAGCCACCGGACCGCGTATGCGACGCGGACCGGGCCGATCCCGTCCGGCAGGTCGGCCGCGCCGGCCCCCTGTGTCGCGTCGCGCGCGCCGGACGTCCGGAACGCCTCGCGCCCGAAGGACGCGGCGAGCCCGCGCCGATCCCGGATCGGGGCCAGCTGGGCACGGATCTGATCGACCTCCCGCGCGAACGCCGGCACCCCCCACGGGCCGGCGTCGCGAGGGTGGTCGCGGAGGATGCGGAGGACAAGAAGCGCATCGAGCGCCAGCGCCCGGTGTGGCGCCAGCGCCGATGCATTCGATGCGGTCCCGCCCAAAGGGAGGAGATCCTCGGACGGTCCCGACCCACCGGTCGACGGCGCGCCGCCGGATCGCCCGACCGTCGGCGGCGGGGATCCGGGCTGGCGAGCGACGATCGGCATGACCACAGGTTCGGACCCGGAGGTCAACGGATGCTTATCGCCCGGTGAACGTCCGTCACCGATCGAGCGCGGTACCATGGCCGCGCTCCCGCCGCCCTCGAGACCCGCGGTGCGCCGAGTGCCAGATCGTCGTGCAGGGAGTAGTCATCGGTGGATGGCGTGACCGCCATGCTCGTCTTCGTCCTCGTGCTGGCGGTCGCGTTCGACTACACGAACGGGTTCCACGACACCGCGAACTCGATCGCCACGTCCGTCGCGACGCGCGCCCTCTCGCCGGGGTGGGCGATCCTCATGGCCACCGCGTTCAACTTCATCGGCGCCTTTGCGGGCACTGCGGTCGCGGTGACCATCGGCAGCGGCCTCGTCGACGAGGCGACGACCACCCAGTCAATCGTCGCTGCGGCGCTCATCGGGGCGATCGCGTGGAACCTGATCACCTGGCAGCGGGGCCTGCCAAGCTCGAGCAGTCACGCGCTCATCGGCGGCCTGCTCGGCGCGACGATCATCGGCGCCGGGACTGGCGCCCTGAACCTGCCGGGGATCTTCGGCAAGGTCATCATCCCGATGTTCACCTCGCCGATCCTCGGGTTCACGATCGCGTTCGCCTTCATCCTCGCGATCTTCTGGATCTTCCGGTGGTCCAAGCGCAAGCCGATGGCTCGCCGCTTCCGCCGGCTGCAGGTCTTCTCCGCCGCGTTCATGGCCTTCGCCCACGGCTCCAACGATGCCCAGAAGACGATGGGCATCATCACGCTGGCCCTCTTCTCGGCCGGGGTGATCCCGGATGTCACAGTGCCGACCTGGGTCATCATCGTGTCCGCGACGGCGCTCTCGGCCGGGACCGCGGTCGGTGGCTGGCGGATCATGCGGACCATGGGCCAGCGCGTCGCCAAGCTCGAACCGGTCCACGGCTTCGCAGCCGAGACGACGGGCGCCTCGATCCTGCTGACGACCGCCCACTTCGGGATGCCCGTCTCGACGACGCAGGTCATCTCGAGCGCGATCATGGGTGTCGGCGCGAGCCAGGGTGCCCGCGCGGTCCGCTGGGGCGTCGCCCGGCGCATCCTCGTCGCCTGGATCCTGACGATCCCGATGGCCGGTATCCTCGCCGCCCTGGCCTGGGTCGTCTTGAACGCCCTTGGAGCCCCCTGATGCCACACCTGCCCGCGGAGAGACCCCGATGAGTTTCCACATCCTCCCGAAGGACCCGAAGTTCTTCGAGCTGTTCATCCTCGACGGGGACAACCTGGCCGCGGCAGCCACGGCTCTTCACGAGATGGTCGATCAGTACGACAAGCTCGAATCTCGTGTCGCCAACATCCAGGGGCTGGAGAAACGGGGCGACGAGATCGATGACGAGGTCACCCGCCGGCTCGAGGACGCCTTCGTCACCCCGTTCGATCGTGAGGACATCCACGAGCTGGTCTCACGTCTCGATGACGTCGTCGACGGCATCCAGTCCATCGCCGAGGCGTTCGTCATCTACGGCGTCAAGGAGCCGACCCCCGAGGCGCGACGGCTCGCGGCGATCCTTGACGGCCAGGGCAGCGAGCTCGCGGCCGCCCTGCGCAAGTTCGATGGGATGAAGGACCTCGAGAGGCATTTCGCCGCGATCCACCAGCTCGAGAAGGAGGCCGATGGCCTGTCTCGTGCGGCGATGGCCAGGCTGTTCCACGACGAGCTCGCCGTGATCGAGGTCATCAAGTGGCGCGACCTCTACACATACCTCGAGGACACGATCGACGCGGCCGAGGACGCGGCCGAGGCGATGGAGCGGATGTACCACAAGGCCAACTAGGGGGGCCGAGGACGAGGTCGGGCGAGTCAGGTCGGGCGGCGGAACACGTAGCCGACGCCGCGCACCGTATGGAGGAACGCCGGGTTGGCCGGGTCCGCCTCGATCCGGCTGCGGAGCCAGTGGATGTGGACGTCGACGGTCCGCGTCTCTCCGCCGTAGTCGTAGCCCCAGACGTGCTCGAGGAGCTGGTCGCGCGTGAAGACCTGGCCCGGGTGGCGGATGAGGAAGGCCAGCAGCTCGAACGCCTTCGGCTTGAGAGGGACGACCTCGCCGTCCCGCAGCAGCCGGCGCCCGCCGAGATCGGCCTGGACCGGGCCGAGGTCGACGACGGCCGGAGCGGCATCGACCGCGACGGCCTGGTCGGAGCGGCGGAACAGGGCACGGATGCGGGCGGTCAGCTCGCGCAGGCTGAACGGCTTGGTGACGTAATCGTCGGCCCCGAGCTCCAGGCCCGACGACCTTGTCCAGCTCGGAATCCTTGGCCGTGAGCATCACGATCGGCACGCTCGATTCGGCGCGGATGATCCGGCAGACCTCGATCCCGGAGAGCTCCGGGAGCATCAGGTCGAGCAGCACCAGGTCCGGCCGGTCCGCACGGAAGCGCATCAGCGCCTCGCGCCCGTCCGCGGCCGACACGACCCGGAACCCGTCGGATTCGAGCGCCTCGACGAGCGCCTCGCGCAGGGCCGGCTCGTCGTCAACGACGAGGATCGTGCGTGCCATCTGCCGTTCAGGATACCGACGCGTGTTAACGGGCCATTGGCGCCCGATTACCGATGATTGGATCAACGCCCCGCGCGCAGCCGCTCCGGCAGCTCCATGAAGTACTCGATGAACTCGACGCACTTGCCGTGGCTGTCGAACGCGCAGCTGGAAGTGGTTGTAGTAGAGCGTCTTGAACGAGCCGTCCGGGTTGCGTGTACCGGCTCTGCCCGATCGCGTCGGCCCGCTCACCGTCGAACGCCCACACGTCGTAGTGGGCGGTCCACGAGCCGGACTCGTCCTTGTCCGACAGCCAGTCGGCGACGATCGCATCGCGACCGACGACCGGGTCCGCCCACGGCTGGTAGCGGTACTCGGCCTCGTCGGCGAACAGCGCCCCGATCGCCTCGGGGTCGTACGTGCTCCAGGCCGCGATGTAGCGGTCGAGCCAGACCTGGACAGTCGTTGTGGGTCATCGGTCCTCCCTCGATCTATGCGTCCGCGAGTCAGCTGGATCGCCCGATCGAGGCGGGCCAGGACCCGGTCCCGGCCGAGCGCGACGAGCGTGTCGAACAGCGGCGGCGTGGCGGTCCGCCCGGTGACGGCGACCCGGATGGCCATGAACAGGTCGCCGACCTTCCAGCCCCGTGCCTCGGCCAGGGCGCGCAGGGGCGGCTCGAGCTCGTCGGCCTCGAATGCGACGGCCGACGGCCTCCGCGATGGTCGCCCGTGCCGGCTCAGGCCCGTCGCGCGTCGTCGCCGCATCCCAGCGCTTGGGCACCAGCAGCGCCGGCGTCGAACTGCAGGTCGTCGACCCACAGGAAGCCGACCAGGTCGCCGATCGCGCCGAGCTCGGGCAGCCGCTCCTGGATCACCGGCAGGAGCGCCCGAGCTCCTCGTCGTCGGGCATCCGGTCGATCCGGCCGGCCGCGAGCTCCGCGGCGACGAACGGCCGCAGGCGCTCGACCAGGTCGTCCGGCTCGAGCCGGCGGATCCACTGGCCGTTGAGCCACTCGAGCCGCTCGCGATCGAAGACCGCGCCGCCCTTGTGGACCTCGGTCGAGGCTCGAAGCGCTCGACGATCTCGTCGATCGACAGGACCTCCTCCTCGGTCCCGGTCGACCAGCCGAGGAGCGCCAGGTAGTTGACCAGCGCCTCGCGGATGAAGCCCTCGGCGATGTAGTCCGACGACCGCGGTCTGGCTCTTGCGCTTGCTCATCTTGGTCCGGTCCGGATTGAGGATCAGCGGCAGGTGGGCGAACCGGGGCTCGGGATGGCCGAGCGCCCGGAAGAGCAGGATGTGCTTGGGCGTGTTGCAGAGGTGGTCCTCGCCCCGGATCACGTCGGCTGATCTCCATCGCCGCGTCGTCGACCACGACCGTGAAGTGGTAGAGCGGCGTGCCGTCGGCCCGGACGATCACGAAGTCGCCGCCGAGGTTGACGACGTCGAACTCGACCCGGCCGCGGACGATGTCGTCGAAGCCCGACGACGCCCGTGCCGACCCGGAACCGGAGTCGCACGGCCTGCCGGCCCTCGGCGACCCGTGCGGCGCGCTCCTCGGCGGTCAGCGCCGCGCAGCGACCGACGTAGCGGGGCGCCTGCTTGGCCGCCTCCTGGGCCTTCCGATCGGCATCGAGCTCCTCCGGCGTGCAGTAGCAGTGGTAGGCCATGGTCGACGGCCAGGAGCCGCTCGGCTGCCTCCGCGTAGAGCGGCAGGCGCAGCATCTGGCGATAGGGCGCGAACGGGCCGCGGGCCGCCTCGCCGGCCACCTCCGGGCCCTCGTCCCAGTGCAGGCCGAGCCAGTGCAGGCCGTCGAGGATGTCCCGCTCGTAGGCGACGGAGCTGCGGGCCTGGTCGGTGTCCTCGAGGCGCAGGATGAACGTGCCGCCCGTGTGCCGGGCGTAGAGGTAGTTGAACAGGGCCGTCCGGGCCGTGCCGATGTGGAGCGGTCCGGTCGGGCTCGGGGCGATCCGGACCCGGGGGGCCGTCATCCCCGGCCGGCCCGTTCCGGGACGTGGTGGAAGAGCGCCGGATCCGCCTCGCCCGGGCAGCACCCGGACGAGCGCCGCCGGCCGGAGGCCCAGCGTCGCCCGGCCGCGCGGACCGTCGAGGGTCAGCGAGTCGAGCGATTCGCTGCGGGCGAGGATCGTCACGTGGGCGCCGGGCGTCAGGGCGCGCGCCTCGAGGTAGGACAGCAGACCGGCGTCCTCCTCGGCCTCCTCGGTGATCCGGTAGATCGTCGCCGGGCGAGCCCGCCTCCATCTCGCTCAGCCGGGTGCCGGCCGGCCGGCGGCGTGCCGTCTCGGCGTCGATCGGGTTGCCGTGCGGGCAGGTCTCGGGGTGCCCGAGCATCTCGTCGAGCCGGGCCTCGACCCGCGGCGAGATCGCGCCCTGGAGGCGCATCGCCTCGTCGTCGGACTCCGCCCAGCCGAGGCCGATGACCGAGGTCAGCAGCCACTCGAGGAGGGCGTGGCGGCGGAAGATCCCGTCCGCGGCCGCTCGACCGGCCGGCGTCAGGTGGAGGTCGCGGCCCTCGGCGTGGCCGACGAGCCCGTCCGCGGCGAGGCGCCGGAACATCTCGCTGGCGGCCTGGGTCGTCACGCCCAGGTGGCGGGCGACCTGCGCCGCGGTCACCCGGCCGGGATCCTCGGACCCGTCCAGCACCCGCAGGGCGAGGAGGTATTCCTGGGCCGCGGCAGACAGATCGCGGGCGTCGTGGCGTCGAGGTGGCATGACCTCAGGATACGGGAGTGGCCGGTGGCGAGAGCGCACGGACCCGGCGGACGACGCCGATCGCAAGACCGGCCAGCCAGGCGAGCAGCAGGATCGCCCCGAGGACCGAGCGGCGCGCGTCGCCGTCGGTGGCGTCCCCGGTCGCCGACAGGATCAGGGTCGCCCCGACGGCCGTCGAGAGCAGGGAGATCGAGCCCATCACGGTCACCGAGGCGAGCGCCGGGACCAGCAGCAGGACTGCCAGGACCGCCGCCTGGAGCAGGAGCACGAACGGGTCCGCCGTGCTGTCGCAGCTCGCGGCGAACCGCCCGCAGCCGGTCATCTCGCCGGCCAGCCAGCCGATCCCGAACGCGATGGGGAGCCAGCCGACGATGGCGCGGCCGACCCGGCCGCGGATCCCACCGAACCCCTCGTCGGTCAGCGCGCGACCGATGTCGGCCATCGCGCGCCCGATGTCCGGCGGGGGTGGTGGGTCGATCCGCTGGTCGGGGGCACGGCCCGTGGCCCCTCCCGGCACGGGCTCCGGGTCCGGACCGGTCGCGCCCGCGGTCGATTCCCACCATGAGCTCGTGGTGTGGGTCGGCGGCGCGCCCGGTTCGGCGGGACCAGTCGCCTCGGGCGGCGGCTCGATGTCGGGGGCCCCGGCCGTGGTCTCGGTCTCGCCCGGCATGGCGTCCGCCGCCGCGGCGCCCGAGAACCGGGAACGCGTCGCCCGCCGGGCGCGAGCCTGGTACTCAGGGCCGTGCTTGCGCGGGTCGGCGTATTCCTTGGGGTTGAGGGTCCAGTACGTGCCGCTCGTGGTCCCGTACCAGCTCGCGCCGCGCCAGTCGGGCTCGAAGGGTCCGTCGACGCCGTCGTAGGACGTGGATCCGAGAGTGGCCGCCTTCCGCTTGCGGCCCTTCGGTTCCGCCGGCCGCGGCCCGCTGCTCGTCTCGGGGTCGCCGGTCCCGGTTTCAGTCTGGCCCGGCGGCGGACCCGCGCGGCGGCGCCGGCGACCGTCGCGGGTGGATCCGGACGGCGCTCCCGTGTCGGGTCCGGCCGTCCGTCCGCGCGTGGACCGACCTGATGCGGACGATCCCGCGGTCCCGGAACGAGTCGAGCCATCGTGCGACGCGGGGCCGCCCGTGGACGTGCCACTCGCGCCCGACGCGGCGCCCGACGCCGCCCCGGGCGCGGCCCCGGCACCGGCCGGCCGGGGACCGGCCCCACGAGCCCGTCCCCCGTATGCCCGGTGCGTGGCATCGGCCCGGACCGGATCGGCGTCCCATGGCCTGCGCGGGGCCGACGGTCGACGCGGTCGGGTCGCTCCGTCCAGCCCATCGGTCAGCTGCTCGTACGCCGCCTGGATGGCGAGGAAGCGCGGCAGGTTCTTCTCGCCGGCGGCATCGGGGTGGTGGACCTTGGCCAGCCGGCGGTATGCGCGCTTGACCTCGTCGGTCGAGGCGCCGCGGGTCAGGCCGAGGATCCGGTAGGCGTCGGTGTCGGAGATCATCGGGTCGGTCGCGGTCGCTCGGGGCGGGGCGGTCCGGCGGGTGGCCGGCGTCGCTCAGCCGATGAGCTCGCCCACGGGTGCGAGCTCGAACTCGGGCACGGTCTCGGCCACGACCCGGCCGTGCGGATCGAGGACCGCCGGGCGGTGGTAGCGCGCCAGGTCGCGCAGCGAGGCGCCGTCGACCACGCCCGCCTGCCGGAGCGCCTCGACCGTGGCCGCCCACGTCCCGCGGTCGGACGCATCGCCGTCCTCGATCTTGATGGCCATGCCGGAGGCCCCGGCCGTGTTCGTGCCGCTCCGGGCGCCGGGCAGGATCGCGATCGCGCGCAGCGCCTCCATCCCGCCCTTGCTGACGAGGCGGTCGGGCGCTGCCTTCATCAGCGACGTGTCGATCCGGTCATGGCGTCCGGCGACGAGGTCGGCATTGGCCAGCATCGCGTCGCGGATCGTCGTGAGCGATCCGGCCAGCTCGGATCGCGGGTCGCTGGCCGGGATCCCGGCCGGGTCGGCGAGCATCGCGTAGGCGCGCGCGACCTCGCGCAGGCGGAAACGCGTATGTCTCGATCCCGCAGCCGTCGACGGCGGACTGGAGCTTCGCGGCCGGCGTGCCGTAGACCCGGGCGACCGCGTCGCGATAGGCGACCTGCGACGGATGGCTGGGCTTCCAGTAGTCGGTCGGCGTCCCAGCCGCGGAGGCGCGAGAGGAGGAGGAACACGGTGTGCTGCCCGGAGCACATGTGCCGGACCGGACCGGCCTTCTCGCCGTCACGGGCCAGCCGGGCCGCGGTCAGCAGCGTCGAGTGGGGCGCCATCGGACCCGCAGGCCAGCAACGCCTGGCTGACGCCGGAGCGGCGATACAGGCCCTGGAGCGTCCGGACGTGGAGGTCCTCGCCCGAGTGCGAGCTGGCCATGATCGCGAGCTCGGCGGGCTCGAGATCGAAGGCGGCGATCCCGCCGGCCTCGACGAGGGCCAGCAGCCCGAACGGCTTGACCGTCGATCGCAGCGTGACGACGCGGTCGGGGTCCCCGAGCTGGCGGATGACCCGGCCCGCCGCATCGGTCTCGACGATATCGCCGCGATGGACGCTCTCCTCGATGCCGCTCCGGAGCTGGCGCGCGAGGATCGGCGCGACGATCCGGCTCTTCGCCCCCGCCACGCGTCGACGGACGGCCCGACCTGGGGGTGGCTGGCACGGCGGCTGCGGGCACGATCGATGGATCTCCGGGTGTGCGGGGACGGGCGACTCTTCGAGGGCGAGGATACCCCGCCGATTGTTACGATGACCCGCGTGCATGCCCGGACCCCGAACCTCCACGTCTCGCAGCATCCGGCCGTCCTGCACAAGCTCGCGATCCTGCGCGACGAGCGGACGGAGCCCAAGAAGTTCCGCGAGGTCGTGCGCGAGCTGTCGTGGCTGCTGGGCTACGAGGCGCTCGCCGACGTCCGCGTCCGGCCGCTCGAGATCCGCACGCCGCTGGAGCCGATGACCGCCGACGAGCTCGGCGAGCGGGTCGGCTTCGTCCCGATCCTGCGCGCCGGCCTGGGCATGGTCGACGCGATGCTGGAGCTCATGCCGACGGCCCAGGTCTGGCACCTGGGGCTCTTCCGGGACGAGCGAACGCTCCGGCCGGTCGAGTACTACAACAAGCTGCCCGACTCCGCGACCGTCGACCTGTGCCTGATCCTGGACCCGATGCTGGCGACCGGCGGGTCGGCCACGGCCGCCATCGAGGTGCTCAAGAAGTGGGGCGCGGTGCAGCCGTCAGGATCAAGCTGGTCAACCTCATCGCCGCCCCAGAAGGCGTGGAGGCCGTCATCGACGGCGCATCCCGACGTCGAGATCTACTGCGCGGCGCTGGATCGCTCGCTCAACGAGAAGGGCTACATCCAGCCGGGCCTGGGCGACGCCGGCGACCGCCAGTTCGGGACGGGCCGCTCTGACTAGACTCGCGGCATGGGACTTTTGACCTTCAGCCTCAACGTCACCCTGGACGGCTGCGTCGACCACCAGGAGGGGATCGCCAACGACGAGACGCACGCCTACTTCACTCGCCTCCTGGACGAGGGAGGGGCGATGCTGTGGGGCCGAGTGACCTACGAGATGATGGAGAGCTATTGGCCGGCGGTCGCCCGCGGCGACCTGGAGGCGGCGCCGGCGTTACGCGAGTGGGCGGTCAAGCTGGAGGCCAAGCCGAAGTACGTGGTGTCGTCGAGCCGACAGGACTTCACGTGGACCAACAGTCACCAGATCGCCGGCGACCTGCGCACGGGCGTGCAGGCGCTCAAGGACGCGACCCCGGCCGGCGTGCTCCTCGGGAGCGGCAAGCTCGCGACCGAGCTGGACCGGCTGGACCTGATCGACGAGTACAGGTTCCTCGTCCAACCCATGATCGCCGGCCACGGCCCGACCCTGTACCAGGGCGGGCTGCCCAGCACGCGACGGCTCGAGCTGGTCTCGGCGACGCCGCTCCGCAGTGGCCCGGTCGCCATGCACTACCGGCGCGCGCCCTGACGAGAGCGCTGTCCTACCTGCCGCCCTCGGCGCGGTGATGGCTTCCCGAGATCCCGGCAGGCCGTGTCGAATCCGGGCGGACGTGTTCGTGGTCGGGGCGAGCGCGCCGCCCACGATGGGCGCCATCCACGGGACGAGCCCAGCGAAAGGGACCACGACCATGAAGCTGACGACCATGACCCAACTGACCGTCGATGGGGTGATGCAGGGCAATGGCGGCACGACGGACGAGGACCGCCGGAGCGGGTTCGTGCGCGGCGGATGGGCCATGGGCGCGGGCGACGCGACGACCATGGCGTTCATCAACGAGACCTACCACCGCGCCGACGCGTTCCTGTTCGGCCGGCGGACCTACGAGCTCTTCGCCGGCTTCTGGGGCTCGGAGGCGCAAGCGCGCGCCGGGGCGGACGATCCGGGCAACAACCCGATCGCGGCAGCCTTGAACACGAGGCCCAAGTACCTCGCGACGACGACGCTCACCGAACCGGCGTGGCCGAACACGACCGTCCTCTCGGGCGACCTCGCGACCGCGATCGGCGAGCTCAAGGCGGCCCGGGAGGGTGAGCTGCAGGTGCACGGCAGCGGGACCCTGATCCGATGGCTGCTCGACCACGAGCTCGTCGACGAGATGACCCTGCTCATCGTCCCGGTGGTCCTCGGCCAGGGCACGCGGCTCTTCCCCGACGCCGGCCCGGACATCGCCCTGGACCCCGTCGAGTCGCGAACCGACGCGAAGGGCGTCACGATCCAGGTCTACCGGCCGCACGGGCGTCCGCGGTACGCCGGATGAAAACGCCCGGTCGCACTGTCGGAACACGGCGATCGTGTTCGTAGAAGGGGTGAGCGGCCGCCACGAGGCGGCCCGGCCCGATGGAGATGACCCGAGATGCAGTACCTCGTTTCCGTGATCCACGACTCGGCCGCGTTGGCCACCCCCTCCGAGGCGGAGACCATCGACGTGTTCAACGAGCGGCTCCAGGCCGAGGGCCACTGGGTCTTCGCCGCCGGCCTCGGGGCGCCCGAGACGGCCACCGTGATCGACAACCGCGACGGGGCGGCGGTGTTCAGCGACGGGCCCTTCGTGGAGGCGAAGGAGTACCTCGCCGGCTTCTGGATCATCGAAGCCCCCGACCTCGACGTGGCACTCGAGCTCGCCGCCCAGGGGTCGAAGGCCTGCAACCGGAAGGTCGAGGTGCGGCCCCTGTTGGGCGAATGAGTCCCGACAAGGATCCGCGATGCGATGTCGGATCCGGGCGGCGGAGTTCGTTGAGACGATGAGAGGCGGTCCGGCGAGGGCGGCCAAGCGATGAGAGGAGACGATCCAAGATGGCCAGGTACATGATCCTGTTCGATGACGGCGACATGGATTTCCCTCGCGAGGACCTGCCCGACGTGGCCAAGGCCGCGCACGCCGTGGAGCGGGAGGCCATGCAGGCCGGGATCTGGGTCTACGGCGCCGGGCTGGAGCACCAGGACCCGAGCGTGGTCGGCACCGACGGGACGATCACCGACGGCCCGTATCCGGAGAGCAAGGAGCACATCGGCGGATTCGCGGTCGTCGACGTGGCCTCACGCGAGGAGGCGCTGAGGTGGGCTGCCAAGATCGCTGTCGCCTGCCGGTGTGCGCAACAGGTGTTCGAGCTCATGTCCGACGACGCCTACCCTGAGTGAGCCGGAGCGCGCCATCGACGCCCGTGATGCGATCACCCACGCCCACCACGAGGAATGGGCGCGGGTGGTCGCCGCCCTGGCCAGGCGGTTCGGCGACCTCGACATCGCCGAGGAGGCGACGGCCGAGGCGTTCGCGACCGCCGTGCTGCGCTGGCCGGCCGATGGCGTCCCGCCCAATCCCGGGGCATGGCTGACCACCACCGCCAAGCGCAAGGCGATCGATCGGATCCGGCGCGAGAAGGTCCGTGACGACAAGCAGAGGACCGCTCAGATGTCGTACGGCGACATGGCCGAGCCTCCCGGTGCGATCGAGGACGACCGGCTCCGCCTGATCTTCACCTGCTGTCATCCGGCGCTCGCCATCGAGGCCCGCGTGGCCCTGACGCTGCGGATGGTCGGCGGCCTGACCGTGCCCGAGATCGCCCGTGCCTTCCTGGCGGGCGAGGCCGCCATCGGCCAGCGGATCACCCGTGCCAAGGCCAAGATCAAGGTCGCCCGGATCCCCTATCGGGTGCCGTCCGAGGAGGACCTCCCGGACCGCGTCTCCGGCGTCCTCGCCGTCCTCTTCCTCGTCTTCAACGAGGGCTACCTGGCGACCGGCCCCGACACCGATCCGATCAGGCACGACCTGACCGCCGAGGCGATCCGGCTGACTCGCCTGGTCCACGCCCTCCTGCCGGAGCACGGTGAGGTGATCGGGCTGCTGGCCCTGATGCTTCTCACCGAGGCGCGCGGCACGGCCCGGGTGTCGTCGAGCGGCGAGCTGGTCCCGCTCGGCGAGCAGGACCGCGGGTCGTGGGACGCGGCGCTGATCGCGGAGGGTCACGGGCTCGTCCGCGAGCGCCTGGCCGCCGGGGAGCCGCCGGGCCGTTACCAGATCCTCGCGGCGATCAACGCGGTGCACACCTCCGCTCGCGAGATGGAGGACACCGACTGGTGGCAGGTCGTCGCCCTCTACGACCAGCTCATCCGCCTCGATCCGTCGCCGATCGTCGCGCTCAACCGTGCCATCGCGATCGCCGAGCTCGACGGCCCGGAGGTGGCGCTCGCGGCGGTCGACCGTCTCGCGGTCCCGCTGGCCGGCTATCACGCCTTCCATGCGACCCGTGCCGACCTCCTGCGCCGGCTCGGCCGCACCGAGGCGTCGCGCAAGGCGTACGACCGCGCCCTCGAGCTGGCGGGGAACACCGCCGAGACCGCCTACCTGACGCGCCGGCGCGACCAGCTGGGGTAACCCGGTCGACCGTACGATCGCGGTGCATCGAGGCAGCACTGGGACTTGTCAAGGCCGGGTTCGAGGCGGCACGATCGGCGCCACACGCTGACGAGGGATCCACCGTGGCCTCTGTCCTGATCCGCGACCGCACCGGCGCCGGGCGGCCCGTCTCGTCGTTCACGATCCCGGACCTGCCGGATCGGATCACCATCCGCGAGCTGATCCGGATCCGCGTCCGCGACGAGGTGGCGCGTCACAACCTGCACCCGACCGAGCCGTTCCACGGGCTGGTCGCCCCCACCGAGGTCGAGGTCGCCCTCAACGGCCCGCGTCGGGAGCCGAAATGGGTGGATTGGGAGGCGCAGGCGGCGGTCGCCGTCAAGGCATTCGAGCGCAACGGCTTCTTCATCCTCGTCGATCAACGCCAGGCGGTGTCGCTCGACGACGAAGTCGACCTGACCGCCGCCGCGGACGTCACCTTCGTGAAGCTGGTCCCCCTGGTCGGCGGTTGAGGGACCTTCCGAACCTCGTCCGCGCCGCCATCGCCTCGGCGAGCGGCGACCCCGTGTCGAAGCATCGTGCGCGAGCCGAGCCGTACCTGAGCACGCTCCCCGGCCAGCCGCAGGGGGGTGGCTCGTCGTTCGTCATCGGCCCAGGTGATCACTGGCTGTTCACCGTCAAGAAGCAGCCCTGGTACCGGGAGTTCATGGACGCGCCCGACGCAGACCGCGTTTCCCTCGGGATCGCCCTGCTCGACGGGATGAACGCCCGGGACCTCGACCAGTTCAGCGCATTCGCTGCCCCGACGGTGCTCTCCGGATTGGCTCGTCGGGTTCCCGGGCACGACGAGGACGACCGCCACCTCGTCCTCGGTTTGGCGAAGCGCATCGTCGATCGCGACCGGTGGCACCAGGTCGAGAGCGTCATGTACGCGGCGGCCGTCCTCGAGCGCGCCGCATCGCTCGGCGATCGGATCGACGTCCACGAGGACGAGATCCGCGAGATCCTCGACACGCTCTCCGTCCGCGGCTCGATCGCGGCCAGCGACGAAGGTCGGATCCGGTCGCGGCTCCTGCGGCTCATCGGGCAGACGACCGCGATGTCCCGGCTCATCGATCGCGGCGATACGTGGGGCGTCGACCTCCTGGCGTACCTCGAGAGCGCGCCGGACGCGTCCGTGCTCGAGCCGCTCCTGCTCCATCTCGCGGAGGCGACGTCCGTGTCGCCGACGCAGCGCTGGAAGGCGCGCACGAAGGAGCTGCTGTCGGCCGGGCACGCCGAGGGCCTCATCCGGCACATGGTCGACGCGTCGTTCGACGCCCGATCCCTGCAGCGTCGGGCCCTCGACGCGTCACCGTTCCAGCCGGCCAACGCGAGCCTCGTCCGCGGCGCCTACTGGGCTGCCGCCGTGGGCCGGTGGGAGTGGGTCGCGGAGACGCTCGGGAGGGCCGGTCTGCACTGGGCCTTGTCGGGTCGCAACGACAACTACGCGCGCGACCAGCGGCTGGCGAACACGACCGTCGCCCTCCTGGCCGACCTCGGCACGCCGGAAACGCTCGTCGCCCTCGGGCGGATCCAGGCCAAGGTCCGGAACCGGAACGTCGCGAAGTCCGTGGCCGTGGCGCTCGATCGCGCGGCCATGGCCGCGGGGATGACCGCGTCGGAGCTGCTCGAGCTCGCGGTGCCGCGCATGAACCTCGACGACGAGGGGCGCCGCGAGATCGTGGTCGGCCCGGGCATCGCGCTGCTCGCCGTCGGGCCGGGTGGCGACGCCACGCTCGAGTGGAGCGTGGGTGGCCGCGTCTCGGCAGCCGTGCCCAAGGCGGTGCTCGACGCTGACAAGACGGGGGTCACGGCCGCGAAGACGGAGCTCAAGGAGCTGCGCAAGGCGCTGTCGGTCGAGCGCGGCCGCCTCGAGGACCTGCTGGTCGAGGAGCGCACCTGGGCCTACCCGGACTGGGTGGAGCGCTATCGACGCCACCCGCTGACCGCTGCGGTCGCGGCACACCTCATCTGGCGCTTCCAGGTCGGCGAGCGGTGGCTTGCCGGGATCACGGATGGGGATGGGGTGACCAGCGTGGATGGATCGCCGATCGAGCTCGGGCCGTTGACCCGTGTCGCCGTCTGGCATCCGATCCACGCGACCCCCGAGGAGATCAGGGCGTGGCGGACGTTCCTGCTCGAGCGCGGGGTGCGGCAGCCGTTCAAGCAGGCGTTCCGCGAGGTCTACCTGCTCACCCCGGCCGAGGAGGCGACCGAGGTCTACTCGAACCGGTTCGCCGGGCATGTCCTCGACTACCCGGTCGCTCGCGCGCTGATGGGGGCGCGGCGTTGGGGGACCAACTTCCTCGGGCCGTTCGACGGCGGGTACGAGGGCATCGCCAAGCGCGAGTTCCGAAGCGTTGGCGTCCGGGCCGAGTTCTACCACGATGCGATCGAGGGAGCCGACGACGACCTGGGCGCCGTCGCGCACTGCACGACGGACCAGGTTCGCTTCGTCCGGCTCGGACGCGACGGTGACGTCCTGCCCCTGCGCGAGGTCCCGCCCGTGATCTTCTCGGAGGCGATGCGCGACGTCGACCTCTTCGTCGGGGTCGGCTCGATCGCGGCCGACGTGAACTGGCAGGATGCCGGGCGTGACCGGAACGCGCGGTTCGACGAGTACTGGGGACGCACGGCGTTCGGCGAGCTCACGGCCTCGGCCGAGAGCCGGCGGGAGGTCCTCGCCTGGATGCTTCCGCAGCTCGCGATCGCCGACCGGCTGACGCTCGAGGATCGCTACCTGCGGGTCCGGGGCGATCGGCGAACCTACCGGATCCACCTCGGATCCGCGAACATCCTCATGGAGCCGAACGACGAGTACCTGTGCATCGTCCCGGGTCGAGGGCCGGTCTCGGCGGGCGCGACCCGGATCCTCCTGCCGTTCGACGACGACCACCGCCTCTCGGTGATCCTCTCGAAGGCGATGCTGCTGGCCAACGACCACGCGATCACCGACCCGTCGATCGTCCGCCAGATCGATCGCTGACCGACGGGCCCGCCGAGCCGGTTCCTAGGACCTGGTGCGCAGCCCGGTGACCCAGTACTCGGTCGTCGTGATGCCGAACCGGGCGTTGACCACCCACAGCCGTCCGGCCTGGAGCGCACCGGTGGTCGGCACGCTGAGGTCAGCCGAGGTGAGCTCGGTGCGTGGGCGCGCGGACGTCAGCCGGAGGCCCAGTCGGAAGACTTCCACCGCGCCGACGCCGGCCTCGTTGGCGTTGCGCACGACGAACAGGGTGCTGCCGCGGAGCTCCAGGCCGTCGCCGTTGGCGACGCTGACGCCGCCGGTCGAGATCGGCGTCGCGACCCCGGTCGCCTTGCTGACCCGGAACAGGCCGCCCGTGAACGAGTCGACGACGATGAGCCAGCCGCGCGCGGCGACGATGCCGTTCGCGTTGAACTGGCCGGCCTCGAACTCGATCCCGGTCAGCGGCAGCGTCGTGACGAGGCTTGCGTCGGGCAGCCGGCCGTGGCGCCCGAGCGGGATGACGTCCAGCCACGCGTTGTTCGAATCGGTCACGTACACGGCGTCGTGGGTCACGACGAGATCGTTGAGGAACCCGGCCGGCGAGAACGTGTACTGGCGCAGGAGCGTCCCGCGCGTCGCGTCATAGACGCGGACGGTCCCGGTCGGGCCACCGGCGACCCAGAGGCGATTCGCGCCGGCCTCGTACTCGACGCCCGCTGCCGCACCGCCCCAGGCCGGCACGAGCACACCGCCGCGGCCGGTGCGGACGTCGCCCTTCCACACGCCACCGCCGGCCAGCGAGCCGACGTAGATCGTGTTGCCGCGTCCGGCCGTGATGCCCTCCGGCATCCAGCCGGACGGGAGGTCGATCCGCGACGGGAACGGCGACGATGCGGCGACGGGCGCGGCGAACGCGCCAAGGGCAAGGACAAGGGCGATCATGGCGGTCAGTGGTCGACGGAGCATCTCGAACCTCCCGTGACGCTGGCGGGGCGGCGACGGGCTGGTCGCCACCGGACGCGGTCATGGCGCTCTGGGTGCGCGTGTCTCCATGACCCTACGCCTGTAGGCGAGATGTGGATGTCGGCGAGCTCGGTGACAGCGGCGGCTTGCCCGCGATTGAACGTTTTCCGCGACCATCCCGTCGGTACGTCATGATCGAACACCCTACAGAGGTCATCCGGCCGGTGAGGCAGACGGCAGACCGCCCTGACGTGGCGCGCGCGGAGCTCTTCGCCCGCCTCGTCGATCGAGCAGCGCTCGACAAGGCCTATCGCTACGCCACCCTGGTCCTCGGCTCCCGATCCGACGCGGAGGATGCCACCCACGACGCGGCCCTCAGCGCCTGGCGAAAGTTCGGCGACCTGCGCGACACCGCGAAGTTCGATGCCTGGTTCGGGAAGATCCTGGTCAACGCCTGTCGCGACCAGCTCCGGACCCGCGGTCGCACGCCGCTCAGTCTCGA
Organism: uncultured Chloroflexia bacterium; assembly: GCA_963755995.1. GTDB lineage: Bacteria > Chloroflexota > Limnocylindria > Limnocylindrales > CSP1-4 > SPCO01. The sequence goes on from CAVWLQ010000002.1 coordinate 134,053, forward strand.
CGCCGAGCCCTTCTCAGCGACGGACTATGGCTACGCCCCGGCCCCGCGTGCGACCACCGATCCGACCGACACCGTCGTCGATCGCGACGCGCTCGACCTCGCTCTGCGGACCCTCAGCCCGGACCAGCGCGAGGTCGTCGTGCTCCGTTACTTCTTCGACCTGACCATCGAGGGGATCGCGGCACGGACCGGGGCTCGCGAGGGCACCGTCAAATCGCGACTCCACCACGCCCTGCGATACCTCAGGTCGGCGATCGACGCGGCCAATGAAGGGAGCATCGACCGATGACGGACGACACTGCGTTCGAGCGAGACCTGCGCGCAGCGCTCGAGCAGCTCGGTCGCGAACCTGCGCCCGAGCGCCTCGTCTCCCGGGTCGCCGAGATCCCGAGCCGGCAGCCGTCGGCCCAGCGGCTCGAGGCGCGCTCATCCGGCCTGTCCCCCCGGTCGATCGGGTCGGCTCTCGGCCTCCTCGTCGCGGTCCTGGCCATCGCGGTCGTCGCGCTGATCCTGCGACCGACGGGTCCCGGGCCGGTCATCGTCGGCGGCTCCCCGTCGCTGGCGGTGGTCCCGTCCCCGAGCGCCTCGGAGGAGCCCTCGGTCGAGCCGTCGGCCAGCCCGTCGACCGAGCCCTCGGTGCAGGCGTCGGCCACGGCCACCCCGGCCCCGACGGCGACCCCGAAGCCGGCGCAGCCCGTGCCGGCGGGGTTCGCACCGGTCTCGGCGACCTTCGTCTCGTCCAAGAACGGCTGGGTGCTCGGCGGCGTCGCGTGCGACACCGGCCTCTGTCCCGCCATCGCCCACACGACCGACGGCGGCGTGACCTGGGCGGCGATCCCGGCTCCGAAGACCACGATCGGCCGGAGCCCGGTCGACGAGACCGGCACCGGCATCTCTGCCCTCCGGTTCGCGAACGCCAAGGACGGCTGGGCGTACGGCCCGGAGCTGTGGACCACCCATGACGGTGGCGCGACCTGGGCGAAGTCGTCGATCGCCGGCCTGCCCAAGGATTCGCCGGTCCGTGCCCTCGAGGCTGCCCGCGGGACGGTCCACGCGGTCGTCTATGACGGAGCGCAGGACTTCCGGATCGCGTCCGGCAAGGTCGCGACCAACGCGTGGACGCTGGCCTCCGTCCGTGTCCCGGTCGGTGCCGGGCCGGCCCCGCGCCCGCAGCTCGTCCTGTCCGGGACCGGCGGCTGGGTGCTGGAGAACGATCGGACCGTCGTCGCCGGGGCGCAGCTCCGCAACGGCTCCTGGGTGACCTGGAAGCCCGTCTGCCTGGACGTCGTCGGACCGGCGGTCCTGGCCGCTTCGAGCGCCAGCAACCTCGTCGCTGCGTGCGACGTCGGCGCCCTCGGGGATGCGAAGGGCGACCACCTGTTTGCCTCGCACGATGGCGGCGCGAGCTTCGCCGAGGTCGGTCCGGCCACCCCGCTCGACGCGGCCGCGGTCATCGCCACGCCGGGTGTCGCCACGATCGTCATCGGTGGCACCGTCGCCGCCGGGTCCGAGCTCTTCACCTCGACCGACGGCGGGCAGACGTGGAGCGGCGTCCTGCCGGCCGCGGCCGCGACGTTCGCCGACCTCGGCTTCACGACCCCCACCCAGGGGATCGTGATCCAGACCGAGCAGGGCGGAACGAGCCGGATGCTGATGAGCCACGACGCCGGGAAGACCTGGACGCCGATCGCGTTCTGAGGTCGCATGCCATGCGGATGACAGTCCTTGTCCTGATCGCGGCCCTCGTGGCCGGCTGCGGCGGATCGGGCGCGACCGGCTCGGTCGTCGGTTCGCCGTCGCAGTCGGTGGCCGAGCCCTCGACGTCCGCCGCGTCGTCGGTGAAGCCGTCGCCGACGGCCACCGGCCCGAAGGCGCCGGCGACACACGTCCCGACGCCGACGTCGAGCGGGACCCAGACGTCGAGCTGCGTCACCCACACCCTGGCCGGCCTGTCGGAGGCGCAGCGGATCGGCCAGCTGTTCATGATCGGGCTGGCCAAGGACACGCTCGGGACCGCGGAGCGCTCCGCGATCGCGACGTACCACTTCGGCTCGGTGTCGTTCACGACGAAGACCGCGATCGGGGTCGCGCGCGTGCGGGCGATCACGGACGCCGTCCAGGCCCAGGCGACGTCGGCGGCGACCGGTGGCGTGCGCTTCTTCGTCGCGGCCAACCAGGAGGGCGGGCTCGTCCAGGCCCTGTCCGGTCCCGGGTTCGACACGATCCCGTCCGCGCTGAGCCAGGGGTCGCTGTCGACGTCGACCCTCAAGACACGGGCCGCGCGGTGGGGTGCCCAGCTGCGCGCGGCAGGCGTCAACCTCGATCTGGCACCCGTGGCGGACGTCGTGCCACCCGGGACGGACGCGACGAACGCTCCGATCGGCAAGCTCAAGCGTGAGTACGCCCACACGCCGTCCGCGGCGGCCAGCCACGTGGTCGCCTTCATCGGCGGCATGAAGGCGGCCCATGTCGCGTCCACCGCCAAGCACTTCCCCGGTCTGGGCCGGGTCGTGGGCAACACCGACTTCACGGCGGACGTGACCGACACGGTCACGACCGTCGACGATCCGTTCCTCGCGCCGTTCGCGCGCGCGATCCAGGCCGGCGTGCCCGTCGTGATGGTCGCCCTCGCGACCTACGAGCGCATCGATCCCGACCACCTTGCGGTCTTCTCGCCGGCCGTCATCCAGGGTCTCCTGCGCGACAAGCTCGGCTTCCACGGCGTCGTCGCCTCGGACAGCCTGGGCGCGACCGCGGTCAAGTCGATCACGCCGGCGGCGCGGGCGCTCGACTTCCTCGACGCCGGCGGCGACCTCATCGTGGTCAACGAGCTGAGCGTGGCCGACCCGATGGCAAAGGCGATCGCCGCACGGGCGGCCACGGACGCCGCCTTCCGGGCTCGCGTCGACGCTGCCGTCCTGAAGATCCTGGCCGCCAAGCACGCGGCCGGTCTCCTGGACTGCTCCGGCTGACCGACGGTCAGGCGGGATCGACCGCCAGGCCCAGCTCGTCGAGCGAATCGAGCAGCTCCGCCGGGTCGCGATAGACCCGGAAGGCGCCCGCCGCGCGAAGCTCGTCCTCGCCGTAGCCGCCGGTCAGCAACCCGACGCTGAGCATCCCGGCCCGCCGCGCGGCGAGCAGGTCCCAGACCGCATCGCCGACCACGTAGCAGTCGGCGATCGCGACTCCCAGCCGTTCCTGGCAGGCGAGGAACAGGTCCGGCTCCGGCTTGGCACGCAGGACGTCGCCCCGTTCGACGACGACGAGGTCCGCAGGGACGTCCAAGGCGTCGAGCGACGCGTCGATCTCCGGCCGCCGGCCCGACGTCGCGATGCCGTGCACGATGCCGCTGCCGCGGAGGGTCGCCAGGAGCTCGATCGCGCCGGGCAGAGGCCGGCGTTCGGGCAGGATCTCGCGGAAGATCTCGCCGTGGCGCCGTTGGAGCATGGCCGACTCGTCGTCCGTCAGGCTCCGACCGATCTCGCGCGCGACGGCCCGGGCGAACAGGCCGCCGCTCATGCCGATCCGGCGGTGGATCCGCCAGCCGTCGACCGGGTGGCCGGCCTCGAGCAGCGCGCGCTGCCAGGCGAACACGTGCGCGTAGACGGTGTCCACCAGGGTCCCGTCCAGGTCGAAGATCAGGGCACGCATGCGCATCGAAGTATGGCTGCCCGTTGACGCCGCCGGATACGGGCGAGTATCGTGCTACCTGTGGATAGCAAGTTGCACGTTGGGACTGGGACGGACGACGTCGGACTCGTGGCGTCATGGCGGGCTGACGGCCGCGGCCTCCTGACGGTCGCTGCGCTCATCATCCTCGCGGCCGGCCTGTTCGCCTGGTTCCTCGCGATGACCGACCAGCTCCTGCCCCACGACCTCGCGTGGCTGACGATCTCCGAACGGGAGCTGCGGTCGATCGCCGGCGGGCGGCTGGTGCATTTCATGGCCCACGACCGCGCGGCGTTCGGCGGCACGCTCATCGCGATCAGCGTCCTGTACCTCTGGCTCGTGCGGTTCCCGCTGGCCGAGGGGCGCGCCTGGGCGTGGTGGCTGCTGGCGATCGGTGGCGGTCTCGGCTTCCCGAGCTTCCTGAGCTACCTGGGAACGGGCTATCTCGACACGTGGCACGGGCTGGCGACGCTCGTGCTGCTGCCGCTGTTCATCCTCGGCCTGGCCGGCGCACGCGCAGGAGCTCCGGCCGCCGCTCGGGATCCGGGCGCTGCTGGTGCCCGGCGCACGGCCGCCGGTGTGGTCGCGCGCCTGGCTGGGGCGCGGGTTCCTCCTGCTCACGGGCTTCGGGATGCTCGTGGCGGGGCTCACGATCGTGACGATCGGGACGTTCGTCGTCTTCGTTCCCCAGGACCTGGTGTATCTCGGTCTCGACCGGGCCGCGCTCGACGCCATCGACCCGCGCCTCGTGCCGCTGATCGCGCACGATCGGGCAGGCTTCGGGGGTGGCCTCGCGACGGCCGGGCTGACGGTCCTCGTGGCGGTCTGGTGCGGGCGGCCCAGCCGTGCGCTGTGGGAGGCGCTGCTGATCGCGGGCGCGGCCGGGTTCGGCGCCGCGATCGGCGTCCACGGCCTGATCGGCTACCTCGACCTGTCCCACGTCGGACCGGCCATCGTCGGCGTCGGCACGTTCATCGCCGGGAATCGCGCTCAGCCGGCCATCGATGGTGCGCCCGCCGGCCGCGACCGGACCGACCGCCTAGGCGACCCTCAAGCCTGGCGGGTCGATGGCCTCCATTCGTGAATTCGCCTGGTCGCTGCGTCGAACCAGACCAGACCCGGCGCGACGGGTGGAGCAGTCCTGGAGCACAGGGCCTGGACCCATGACCGCGACGCGCCCGGAAACGCGCTCCGAACGATCTGCGGGTATCTCGCCATCAGCGCCCGGTTGGCCATCGTGTCGCGGACGACCCACACCGTGGCGACGCGAAACGGATCTCCGTGGCCGATCGCGATCGCCAAGTCGGCAGCCTCCGCCTCCTTTCGCCGCGTGGATCGGATCGCTGCGCCGAGGTCGGTGAACGTGTTCCACGCCTCTTCGATGAACAGGATGCGGGCCGCCACATCGCGCACGCACACATCGATCGAGTGACGCGGGTCGGCCGGTCGCGTAGGCAGCTCGAACGACGCTGACCGGCGGGTTCTCCGGGCGAGCGACAGAAGATGCTCTTGGATCTCGAGGTGCCCGGCATCGAGGGGTCGGCGCTCCTGAGCGAGGGGCCGGCTCAGCGTGACGGCCAATGGTCGACCAAGTGCGGCCCCGATCGCGATCCAGACATCCAGTCCCGCGGATCCGCCCCGACCCGATTCGATCCGGCTGATCCATGACTGGTGGACGCCGACTCGTTGGGCGATCTGCGCCTGGCTCAACCGCGACTCACGCCGACTGGTTCGAACATCGCGGCCGAGACTCGCCGCGATGGCGTTGGTCAATCGCGCTGCCTCTCGCGCCGTCTCGGTCGGTCGTCGGCGAGGGTTCCGTTCCGATCGGTCGTCGGTCATGCGCAGGAGTCTTACATCTGGCACTTCACAGGCCCTTACGGGCCGCCAGTCGTGCCCATGGCCGCGGCCCAAGCGTGATCCAGAACGGATCCCGCCCCGCCGGGCTCGATGTGGAGGTCGCAGGCGCCGAGATAAGACTGCCGGGAATATCGGCCGACGGACCGGTGTCCGCGTGCACGACGGACCGGTGTCCGCTAGCACGATGGAACGGTGTCCGCAGGCACGACGCAGCCTCGCGCCGGCCGCGGCCTGAATCGAAGCGGCCGGCCCTCGCGGGCCGGCCGTCGTGCGTGTGCCGGGGAACGGCTAGTTGCCGCCCTCCTTGAGGGTGATGGTCTGCTTGGCGAAGCTGGCGCCCTTGGTGTCGACCGAGGTGCCGAGCGCGTCGAGCGCCTTCTGGGCGAGGTCCGTGCGGGTCGCGTCCGCCGACGGGGCGGCCTTCAGGACCTTGTAGGTCGTGGCGATGTCGATGGTCTGGTCGTAGAGGGTCTTGTCGAGGAGGCCGATCCCGGCCGGGGACGGCCAGATCAGCGCGTTGATCTCGTTCATCTGCCAGGCCTGGTGGCTGGCGCCCAGCTGGGAGCCCTTGGCGAGCACGATGTCGACGCACTTCTGGGCGTTGTCGCGGCAGTAGATCCAGCCCTTGAACGTTCCCTGCAGGAACTTGGCCGCGATGTCGGCGTTGTTGCCGGTCTTGAGCCACTTGTCGGTGGCGAAGATCTGGTCCTGGAGCATGGCCGTGCCGACGGCCGGGTCGTTGAAGTCGATGACGTTGAGGTCCTCCGGCTTGTACAGCTCGCCGGTGGCCGGGTTCTTGGCCTCCAGGACCTGGGCGTACTCGTTGTAGATCATGGCCTGCGCCACGTCGAGATCGCCCTTGAGCAGCCCCGACATGTCGAAGTTCTGCTTGATGACGTTCTCCTTGGTCGGATCGAGCGACGCCTTGGTCAACGCGGCGAACAGCTCGGGCTCGTTGCCACCGAGCCAGGATGCCGATCTTCTTGCCCGCCATCTGGGCCGGCGTGGTGATGTTGGCGGTCTTGAAGCCCGCCATCCGGGTGCCGGAGCGCTGGAAGATCTGGGCGATCGAGACCAGGTCCGTGCCACCCTCGCGCGACTGGAGCATGTTCGGCAGCCACGCCGTCCCGATGTCGGCGCCGCCCGTCGCGACGACCTGGACGTTGTTGATGTTCGGGCCGCCGAGCAGCAGCTGCACATCGAGGCCGAGGTCCTGGTAGTAGCCCTGATCGACCGCTGCGTAGTAGCCCGCGAACTGCGACTGGGCGACCCATTGGAGCTGGAACTTCACCGGCGTCAGCACGGCGAGCGAGGCACCGCCCGATGCACCGCCGCCGCTCGAGCTGCACGCCGCCAGGATGACCGCCGCGATCGCGGTGGCCAGCATCTTCCGAGGGAGTCTCATGTCGTTCGCTCCTCCTCACACCGTCGGGGCCGTCCGACAGGACGACGGACCACCCCGACCGCACCCTGCGCAGGATGGTAGGCCACCTCCGGCCCCGTCAACGGGCCGTCTCGCGCGCCGTGTACCAGGGGATCGCCAGCCGCTCGAGCGCGACGGCCGCGAGATACAACCCGATCCCGAGGCCGCAGGCCAGCACGATCGCCGCCCACGCGGACGGGTAGCGACTGGCGCCGGTCTGGAGCGTGATGTAGATCCCGAGCGCGTACAACGGCCCGCCGAAGAACTCCCCGACGACGGCCCCGATGACGCTCAGCGTGGTGGCGATCTTGAGGGCGGTGAACCAGTACGGCAGCGCGTTCGGGCCGCGCAGCTTGGTCAGCGTCTGGCGGTCGCCCGCCGCATACGACGACATCAGCTCGAGGGCGCCCTGATCCACGTTGGTCAGGCCGCGGATGGTGTTGACCATGATCGGGAAGAAGACCATCACCGCCACGATCGTGATCCGCGGCAGGAGGCTCTCCGGCCCGAACCAGTTGAGCGTGATCGGCGCGAACGCGATGATCGGGATCGTGCTCGCACCGATCGCGACCGGCAGCAGGACCTCGCGGGCGCTGGCCCAGCGGGCGGTCGCGAACCCCGCGGCGGTCCCGAGCGCCACCCCGACGACCAGTCCGAGCACGGCCTCGGTCCCGGTGAACAGGAGCCCGCGCATGAGCGTCGCGGCGTCGGAGACCAGCTGCTCGCCGATGACGGTCGGGCGCGGGATCAGGAAGGACTGGACGCCCAGGACCTGGAAGCCCACCTCCCAGGCGACCAGGACGATGACGAAGACGCCGACCGCGGGCAGCCACTCGCGGGCTGCCGATGTCCTCACCCGAGGCCCTCGGCCCGAACGCGCTCGGCATCGCCGACCGTCGGCTCGACGCCGGCCGGTTCGTCCTGGCGAAGCGCCTCACGGACGCGGGTGACCAGGCGGAAGTAGCGCTCGGACTCGCGGGTCTCGACCGACCGGTCGGCCGGCAGGTCGATGTCGACGACCTGCGAGATCCGGCCGGGTCGCGCCGACATGACGATGACGCGGGTCGACAGGAAGACCGCCTCGGGGATGCTGTGGGTGACGAACACGATGGTCGTCCCGGTCCGCCGCCAGATGCTCATGAGCTCCGCGTTCATCCGCTCGCGGGTCATCTCGTCGAGCGCCCCGAACGGCTCGTCCATCAGCAGGAGCTTCGGGTCGAACGAGAGCGCCCGGGCGATCGCGACGCGCTGCTGCATCCCGCCCGACAGCTCCCACGGATGCCGGTCGGCGAAGGCCTCGAGCTCGACCAGGTCGCAGGAGATCGGCCGCCCGCCGATCGTCGCTCCTCCGCGGGATAGCCCATGATCTCGAGCGGCAGCTCGATGTTTCGCGCGATGGTCCGCCAGTCCATCAGCACCGGTGCCTGGAAGACCATCCCGTAGTCGCGGTCCAGCCGGGCCCGCTCGGCCGGCTTGCCGTTGATCGACAGGGTCCCGCTGGTCGGACGGGTCAGGTCGCCGATGATCCGCAGCAGCGTGGACTTGCCACACCCGCTGGGACCGATGAGCGACACGAACTCGCCCTGGCGGATGGCCAGGTCGACCGATTCGAGCGCGGTCACGGCGCCGTCGCCCGAGCCGAACACCTTGCCGATGCCGGCCGCCTCGACCACGATCGCCTGGTCCGCGCGGTCGCCGCCCGTTGTCCGGCTCGGTGGTCACAGGAGTCCCTCCACCGGCCGGTAGCGTCCCCGCGTCAGGATCCGCTCGGCCAGGTTGACGATGCCCACGAAGACGAAGCCCACGAGGGTGCACATGACGATCGTCGCCCACAGACGCTCCGGGCCGGACGTGTAGTACTGGTTGTAGTTGATGATGGCGCTGCCGAGTCCCGAGGCGACGCCCGCCGTCTGCTCGCCGATGATCGCGCCGATGACCGATGCCGCGGCGGCCACCCGGAAGCCCGAGAACAGGTACGGCACCGAGGTCGGCAGGCGCAGCTGCCAGAGCACCTGTCGCCGGGTCGCGGCATACGACCGGAACAGCTCGAGGGCACGCGGGTCGAAGGCGCGCAGACCCCGCATCGAGGCGATCGTCACCGGGAAGAACGTCAGGTACGTGGCGACCGCCATCACCGACAGCCAGTCGGCCTTGAGGGCGACCACGACGAGCGGCGCGATCGCGAGGATCGGCACGGTCTGCGATGCGACGACGTATGGCACGAAGGCGCGCTCCGCGAGGCGCGAGTGGACGAAGACGATGCCCAGCGCGAGGCCGAGGATCCCGCCCAGGGCGAAGCCCGCCAACGCCTCACCGAACGTGAATGCCGCCTGGCCGGCCAGGACGGCGCCCAGAGGCGCGCCGCCCCGCTGGGCCGGGTCGACGAACGCCCGCGCGATGTCCCAGACGTGAGGCAGCGACAGATCGTCCGTGATGCGCCAGGCGAACGGGGGCAGGTGCTCGTAGTCGATCTGCACGCCGGCCACGGTGCCGTGCAGCCGCCATGGGTCGCCGCCGAGCCACTTGGCGATCTCCCAGATCACCAGGAAGGCGACGAGGACGAGCGCGATGCCGGCCCAGCGCCGCGGCCGCGACCGCGCGCCGGCCCGCGGGGCGACCGCCGCGGGCGCCGAGCCGCGCCGGAGAAAGCCGCTGGCGGTCGTCACGTCGGTCCGTCGAGCCTCCGGCTCAGACGACCACCGCGTCGGCGATGTCGAGGGCGCGGTCGAGGATCTCGAAGCCCTCGGCGAGCTGATCCTCGGTGATGCACAGGGGCGGGTTGGTGTGGATCGAGTTGTTGGCGATCATCGTGTACAGCCCGTTCTCGCGCAGGAACGTGCCGATCGCCTTCATCTCGTCCGACGTGCCGTTGAACGGCGTCAGCGGCGTCCACGGATCGCGGCTGCGCACGAGGTCGATGATCCCGAACAGGCCGAGGCTGCGCGTCGCGCCGACGCTCGGGTGGTTCGCCGCCAGCCGCTCGTGGTGGCCGCGCAGGACCGGCCCGAGCCGGGCGGCATTCTCGATCAGGCCGTCCTCCTCGTAGACGGCGATCGTCGCCAGGGAGGCCGCCAGGCTGACCGGATGGCTGCTGTAGGTCAGCCCGCCGTAGAACATCTGGGTCTCGAACTTCTCGGCGATCTCGTGGCGCATCGCCACCGCACCGAGCGGCAGGTACGAGCTGGTCAGGCCCTTGGCCATCGTCATGAGATCCGGCGTGACGTCCCAGTGGTCGACCGCGAACCAGCGCCCGGTGCGCCCGAAACCGGCCATGACCTCGTCGGCGACCATCAGGATGTCGTTGCGCGTGCAGATCTCGCGAACGCCCGCGATGTAGCCGTCCGGTGGGATCAGGATCCCATTGGTCCCGACGATCGTCTCGAGGAAGACCGCCGCGATGTTCTTCGCGCCTTCGTAGCGGATCACGTCCTCGAGGCCCTGCAGGCTCTCGGCCACGGGTCGCGGCTCCGCCTCGCCCCAGCGGTGCGTGTCCGGGTAGCGGACCACGCCGACGATGCCCGGCTCGTTGGCCCAGCGGCGCGGGTCGCCGGTCAGCGTCATGGCGCCCATGGTCGCGCCGTGGTACGAGCGGTAGCGGGCCAGGATCTTGTGGCGGCCGGTCGCGTGCCGGGCGAGCTTGATCGCGTTCTCGACCGCCTCCGCGCCACCGAGCGTGAAGAAGACCTTGTCCATGTCGCCCGGCAGGATCTCGGCCAGCTTGGCCCCGAGCCGTCGCCCGGATCTCCGTCGCGAAGGCCGGCTGGACGTACTGGAGCTTCGTCGCCTGGGCCGTGATCGCGTCGATGACCCGGCGGTCGCCGTGGCCGATGTTGACCGACATGAGCTGGCTGTTGAAGTCGAGGATCCGCCGGCCCTCGGGGGTGTACAGGTAGACGCCTTCGGCGTGGTCGATCGCGATCGGGTCGAGGGCACCCTGGATGGACCACGAGAAGAACGTGTGCTCACGCGCGAGCGCGACGATCTCCTCGCTGGTCATGGCGCCGGATGCGGTCGTGATGCCCATGGGTCACCTCGGGGCGCGTACCGGCCGATCGCCGGATCGTCTCGTCGAACGGCGGCATGCGCGCCGTCATCGGGAGGTGATTACAGCACAACCGCGGGTGCCGGACCATGCCCGACCGGTCGCGTCAGCGGAGCGCGAGGATCCTCGTCCGGAGCAGGGCGACCAGGACGATGCACGGGGCGACCGTCAGGACGATCCGCGCGGCCAGCACGTTGAACAACGGCGAGGCGCTTTCGCCGAGGAAGCGCGGCAGCGTGTGCGTCTCGCGCCCGCCCACGACGGCGACGAACACGTAGTCGTTCCATATCCCGATGAACACGATCGCCGTCGCCGCGGCGATCACCGGTGCGGCGGCCGGCAGGCTGACCCGCAAGATCGAGCCGAGCCGTGACAAGCCGTCCATCCGGGCCGCCCGTTCGATCTCGACGGGCACGCCGAGGAAGGCGCCCCTGACCAGCCAGATGAGGATCGGGGACCAGAACGCCGCGTTGATCAGCACGAGGCCGATGATCGTGTCGCGGACGCCCAGATCGATGACCAGGTAGAGCACCGGGATCGCGAGCGCGATCGGCGGGATGAGCATCGTCGCGAGGAGGATCAGGAGCAGCAGCCTCGCCCCGCGGATGCGGAAGCGCGCCAGCGGGTAGCCGGCGAGGATCGACACCGCCAGGGCGATGAGCGTGGCCGTCACGGTCACCGCGATGCTGACCACGGCGGCCCGCTGCCACGACGGGTCGGCGATCAGCCGGCTGTAGCTGCTCAGATCGAGGTTCGCGGTCAGCCGCGGCGGCATCTGGGCGACCGCCGCCGCCGGCTGCGTGCTGGCGATGGCGATCCAGACGAGTGGTCCGGCGAGGCCGACGACGAGCAGGACGGTCGCGGTCGCGGCCAGCACGGTGCCGGCCGATCGACGGAACCTGTGCCCCCGCGCCGAACCGGTGGACGCGCCCGCCCCGGTCTCCGTGCCGGGCATCGGGTCGCGCCGCAGCCGGGCCCAGGCCCGCGGGTCCGTGCGGATCGGTGACACGTCGAGCCGGTCGTCCCGGTCGACCGGGACGATCCGTCGCCGTGGCCGCACGACGACCAGGTACAGGCCGGCCAGGCACAGCGCGATGAAGAGGCCGACGACCATCGTCATCGCCGATCCGTAGCCCAGGCTGATCTCGCCGATGACGGTGTTGAAGATCGCCAGCCCGGCCAGCATCGAGCCCTTCGGCGGCGCGCCGGCCGAGAGCGCGTACTGGACCTCGAAGACCTGCAGCGCGAGGATGACCTGGAGGAGGCCGGCGCCGATGACGACCGGCGCGATCGCCGGCAACGTGACGTAGCGGAACACCTGCCGGCCTGACGCCCCGTCGAGCCTGGCCGCCTGCCGGACCTCCGGCCGGACGAGCCGGAGCGCACCGAGGAAGAGGATCGCCAGGATCGGGATCGATCGCCAGGTCACGGCCACGACCATGGCCGCGATGGCACCGGGCGCCTCGCGGATCACGACCGGGGGCAAGCCGACCTGGGTCATGAGAAACGTGACGATCCCGGTCCGCGGCTCGAACATCAGCCGCCACAGGATCCCGTCGGCGATCGGCGCGATCGCCCACGGGAGGAGGAGGACCACCGCCAGCACGCCCGCGAACCGCGCCCGGCTATGGATCAGCAGCGCGGTCGCCAGGGCGAGCGGCACCGCGAGGGCCGAGGTCAGCGCCGCGAACAGCAGGGTCAGCGGGAGCGTCCCGAGGAACTCCGTGTCCGCCGGGAGCCTGGTCGCGTAGTTGCGGAACCCGACGAACGGCGTGAAGTCGTCGCGCAGGAGCTCGATCCGGAAGAAGCTCATCCCGATCGAGGCCAGGATCGGCGGGAGCACGAACGCACCGATGAGCAGCAGGCCGGGCGCCGCGACGACGAGGGCGAACCGGCCGTCGGGCAGCCGATCCAGCCGGCGTGTCGGCGAGAACATCCGCGACCCGCGTCGAGGCACGAGCGGGATCTCGCGTCCGGTCATGACCGCGAGCATAGCCGCGCCCGGCGGCGCCGGTCGCTGCCCTGCCATCATCGGCCCATGCGCAGCCGACGAGGTCCCTCCCGGCGTTTGATCGTCGCCGCCGGCGTCGTCGCGCTCCTCGTCGTCGGGCTCGTCCGCGCGTGGGACGATTCGCGACAGGTGTCGGACGGCGACGGCTGGCAGCTCCTCGCCCACCAGCGCGCCATCGGCGAGCGGAACGGGGTGGACTTGATCCGCGATCAGGCCGCGTTCGACGTCGCGTGGAAGCGGCTGCTCCTCCGCACCGATCCGCCACGCGTGGACTTCGACCGCTCGGTCGTGGCGCTGCTGACCCCGCTGGGAACGATCGCCTGCCCGACCCGCCTGGATCGGGTCCGGTTCGATCCGGACGGGCACCACGTCGACGGGCAGTTCTCGCTCGGGCTCACGCTGGGCTGCGGCAGCCCACCGGTCAGCGACACGTTCCTCGTCGCGCTCGACCGGGATCGACTGCCCGCAGCGCCGTACCAGGTGCGGATCCTCGGTCCGGACCCGGGCGACGCCGTCACCGGTCAGCTCGACCAGGGGGAGTGACGGTGACGCACGGGGCGATGATGCCCGGGGACCGCTCCCCGGCGCTTTTTCCCGATCCACGCTAGACTGCGCTCCGCCAACGACCCCCAGGACACACGGGAACCCGGAAAACACGAACAACGCCCCGTTCGCACGGCTCCCCCTGAGCCATTTCCGGCTACGTCCCTTTCGTGTCGGCACCCCCCTCCAGAACCCACCCGGGTTCGCCATGTCCTTCCGTGCGTGCCCGTGGGCGTCACCGCCCGCCGCGTCCCCCAACGCGGCGTCCCGGCAGGAAGGAGCACCATTGCGCACGCTACATCTGGGCGCACGAGCGTTCATCCCGGTCGCCCTCGCGGCGGCTGTCCTCTTCAGCGTCGCCCCCTCGACACCCGCGGCGGCCACCTCCGCGACGGAGGCCCAGCAGATCGTCCGGATCGCCCGGGCCCAGCTCGGTGACCGCTGGCACTACGGCGCGACCGGCCCGCGATCGTTCGATTGCTCCGGCCTCGTGGTCTACGCGTTCCGGAAGGCGGGCGATGCCCGAGCCATCCACACCGGGTTCCTGCGGTCGGCCCGATCGATCTACCGCTGGTTCAAGGCCCACGGCAAGGCCAGCCGGACCAACCCGCGCGTCGGCGACCTCGTCATCTGGGGCGGAGGCACGCACATCGGCATCTACATCGGCCGCGGCAAGGCGATCAGCACCTTGCGCAACGGCGTGCACATCCACGGCGTCCACGCCGTGAGCGCCCGGTTCACGGCCTACCTGCACACGGGGATGTCGACCAAACCCGCGCGCTGACAGCAGGGCCATCCGGAGCCCACCGGATGCGCCGCCGACCCGACGACCCCGCTCGTGACCTCACGGCCGGGGTCGTCGGCTATCCGGCGCCGTCCACCGCCGCGGCGCAGGCGAGGATCGCGGCGGCCGACCGATCGATGTCGTCCTCGGTCGTGGACCAGCCCGAGACCGAGACCCGCATCGCGGCATGACCGGCCCACGTCGTCCCGCCGAGGAAGAGCGTGCCGTCGCGCTGGACGGCGTCGATGACGGCGCGCGTCCGGACATCGCCGGCCTCGGCGGGCTCGCCCGCCTGCCCCTCGAAGCGGACGAGGACCTGGTTGAGCACCACGTCGTTCAGGATCGCCACCCGCGGCCCCTCGCCCAGCCGCTCGGCCATCCGGCGGGCGAGTGCGCAGTCGCGCTCGATCAGCGCGACGAGGCCGGACCGGCCCATCGAACGGAGGGCGGCGAGCACCGCAAACCCGCGGGCGCGACGCGACGACTCCGGCACCCAGTTGTACGGATCGCGCTCGGCCCCCGCCGTCTCGACGTAGTAGGCGGCGCCCAGGGTCATCGCGGCATGGTGGGCATCGGCGTCGCGCACGAACACGAGGCCGGAGTCGTACGGCACGTTGAGCCACTTGTGCGCATCGGTCGACCACGAATCGGCGCCCGTGTGACCGCGCATCTGCGACCGGAGCGAGGGCACCGCCGCCGCCCAGATCCCGAAGGCGCCGTCGACGTGCAGCCACGCGCCGTGCTCATGGGCGATGGCCACGATCTCCTCGAACGGGTCGAACGCCCCGCTGTTCACGTTGCCGGCCTGGGCGCACACGATGGTCGGCCCGTCGAGGCCCGCGAGCACCTCGCGCAGCGCGTCGGGTCGCATCCGGCCCTGCTCATCGCTGGCGATCCGGCGGACGCCCGTTCCCTCACGGCCCAGCCCGAGCATCTGGAGCGACGCGTAGACGGTGACGTGCGTGCCCTCGTGGGTCACGACGGTCACGTGCGGAGCACCCTGCAGCCCCTGGCGCTCGACGTCCCAGCCGAGCTTCGCCAGCACCGCGTGCCGAGCCGCCGCAAGCGCGGTGAAGTTGGCCATCGTGGCGCCGGTCACGAACCCGACGCTCGTGCCCGCCGGCAGCTCGAGCAGGTCCACCAGCCAGCCGCCGGCGATCTCCTCCGCGACGGCCGCCGCGGGCGACAGGATGTACAGGCCGGCGTTCTGGTCCCACGTGCTGGCCAGCCAATCGGCCGCGAGCGCCGCAGGCAGCCCGCCACCGACGACGAAGCCGAAGTAGCGCGGCCCGGCGCTCGCGACGAGCCCGGCGTCGGCCGTCGCGGCCAGCGATTCGACCACCGCCAGCGGGTCCGTCGGGCCGTCCGGGAGCGGACCGCCCATCGCGCTTCGGATCTCGGCAACATCGACCGGGCGCCCGACGGGTCGTGTCTCGAGGCCCGCCAGGTACGCGGCGGCGATCTCGGCCGTGCGGGCCAGCAATGCGGCTTGATCGGTCATCGGTCCCCTCCTCGTCCCGGCTCGGCCGAGTCGCGACCTCGTTGGCTCCTGATGCTACCGTGAGCGCAGCCGCGACGAGGACGCTCCGATGGACCACCGTGCCTTCCAATCCTGGCTCGACCGCTACATCGATGCCTGGCGACTGCTCGATCCGCTGGCCATCGGCGACCTGTTCAGTCCCGACGTGCGTTACGCCTTCGATCCGTTCAGCGAGGCCGTCGTGGGGCGCGCGGCGGTCGTCGCGGCCTGGCTGGCCGAGCCCGACGCGCCGGGGTCCTGGGAGGCCGACTACGAGGTCCTCGCCATCGACGGTGACGCCTGCGTCGCCCACGGCCGGACCCGCTACCTGACCGACGACCGGACCGCGATCGACCGCGAGTTCGCGAATGTCTTCGTGTGCCGGTTCGACGACGACGGCCGATGTCGCGAGTTCACCGAGTGGTACATGCGAAAGAGACCGGAAGCAATCCCCGACGAATAGGGCGGGCCGCGAGCGATCGGGGGCCGTTCGGAGGTGTACCCTCTGGCCTCTTCGACCAACCGATACGCGAGCGAGGTGACGCCCGACATGGCCCGAACCATCCGCGGCGCGCTCGTCCAGGCCAGCTGGACCGGCGACAAGGAATCGATGATCCAGAAGCACGAGGAACGAGCCCACGAGGCGGCCAAGGCCGGGGCGCAGTTCATCCTGTTCCAGGAGCTGTTCTACGGACCGTATTTCTGCCAGGTCCAGGACGCCCAGTACTACAGCTACACGGAGCTGATCCCGGACGGCCCGACGACGAAGCGCATGCAGGACCTCGCGAAATCGACCGGGATGGTGGTCGTCGCGCCGATGTACGAGGAGGACGAGAAGGCGTCGGGCATCTACTACAACACGGCCGCGGTCATCGACGCGGACGGGACGTACCTCGGCAAGTACCGCAAGACCCACATCCCGCACGTCAAGGGCTTCTGGGAGAAGTTCTACTTCCGGCCGGGCAACCTCGGCTACCCGGTGTTCGAGACGGCCGTCGGCAAGATCGGCGTGTACATCTGCTACGACCGGCATTTCCCGGAGGGCGCTCGGGCGCTGGGGCTCAACGGCGCGGAGATCGTCCTCATCCCGAGCGCGACGTCGCGCGGCCTGTCCGAGTACCTGTGGCGGATCGAGCAGGTCAGCCACGCGGTCGCGAACGGCTACTACGTCGGGACCATCAACCGGGTCGGCATCGAGTCCGACTACGGCGACGACGACTTCTATGGCCAGAGCTACTTCGTGAACCCGCGCGGCCAGTTCGTCGGTGACCTCGGATCCGCCCACGACGAGGAGCTGATCGTCCGCGACCTCGATCTCGACCTCATCACCGAGGTCCGCAACACCTGGCAGTTCTTCCGCGACCGTCGACCCGACGCCTACGCCGACTTGACGCGTCCGTAGTTCGCGCTACCATCCCTCGGGCTCGACCGTCTGGAGGAGGACGGTCGAGCCGCTTCATTCCCGGCCGGAGGCACGCGCCATGCAGTTCGGCTTCACGCTCAAGCCCGAGCACACGCTCGAGCGGACGCTGGCCTTGACGCGTCAGGCGGAGGCCGCCGGGTTCGAGTACGGCTGGCTGTTCGACTCGCACGTCCTGTGGCGCGACCCGTACCCGCTCCTGACGTTGATGGCCGGCGTGACCGAGCGGATGCGCCTCGGGACCTGCGTGACCAACCCGGGCACCCGCGAGCCGACCGTCACGGCGTCCGTGCTGGCCACCCTCGACGAGATCTCGGGCGGCCGGATGGATCTCGGCATCGGGCGTGGCGACTCGGCCCGGCGCGTCCTCGGCAAGCCGCCGATCACGATGGCCAACACGGAGGAGGCGATCCGGGTCATCCGGGCGCTGGTGGCCGGCGAGACGATCGAGTACGAGGGCACGGAGCTGAGCTTCCCGTGGACGACGGGCTGGACCCTCCCGGTCTGGGTCGCGGGCTACGGGCCGATGGCCCTGGCCATGACCGGCCGGGTCGCGGACGGGCTCATCCTCCAGCTCGGCGATCCGGACCTCATCCGCTGGCTCGTCGGCCAGGTCCGCGAGGCCGCCACGGCCGCCGGCCGGGATCCCGCCGCGATCCGCGTGCAGGCTGCCGCGCCGGCCCACGTCGGCGACATCGCCCTCGGCCGGGAGCGCACCCGGTGGTTCCCGGCGCTGGTCAGCAACCACGTCGTCGACCTGGTCAACAAGTACCCGCGCGAACAGCTGCCCGAGGCGCTGACCGGGTACGTCTCGGACCGGTCCGGCTACGACTACCACCACCACGCGGAGGTCGGCTCCGCCAACGCGTCGTTCGTCGGGGACGACGTCACGGACCGGTTCTGCATCCTCGGCGGCGTCGACGACCACGTCGCGAAGCTGCGCGAGCTGGCGGCCGCCGGCGTCGACCAGTTCAACCTGTACCTGATGAACGGCGACGAGGAAGCGCAGCTGGAGGCCTACGGCCGCGACGTCATCCCGGCCGTCCGCGCCTGACCCGGTCCATCTGCCGCGACCCATTAGCCCGGAGGTCAGGCTGGCGCCGGCCCGGTCCGTGCCTGACGATGAGACCGCATCCGGCGACCGGCTCGCGCGTGGAGAAGAGCGACGGTCGGATCGATGTGGAGGCATGGAGATGATCGGTCGACGCCATCGCGATCCCTGGTGGGGCGATGAGGGCAGGGGCGCCAAGCGCACCCGCCGTCGCACCCAGGTCGAGAGCCTGATCGCCCTGGCCCTGGCCATCGGCGCATGCGGTCTGGCCGCCGCCGTGTGGCTCCGCCAGCTGGCTCCCCTCGCCAACCAGCTCGGCCTCAGCTGACCCGTTCGCCGGTCTACCATCGGCGGTCAGGGATCGTCGGAGGAGGACGGTGATGGATGTTCCCGAGGACTCGCGCCCGGCGGTCGCCACGAACATGGGCCGACCGGGCTGGACGCTTCTGGCGTCGAGCGGCGTCACGAACGGCGCCTTCGAGCTCTTCCAGGAAGTCAGGGCGACGCTCGGCGGCCCACCCGCGCACGTCCACCGTGAGCGCGACGAGGCCTTCTACGTGGTCGAGGGTCGGTATGCCTTCACGCGCGACCACGACGAGCTCGTGCTCGAGCCGGGTGGCTTCATCTTCATCCCGCGTGGGACGCGCCACCGGTACCGGACGCTGGATGCGCCCGCCCGGACGCTGATCCTCATCGTCCCCGCCGGGCTCGAGGGGTTCTTCCGCGAGATGGGCGCGCGGATCGGCGGTGGCGCATCCGCCCTGGAGGCGATGACCGCCCTCGCGGCGACCTATGATTCCCATCCGGTGGATTGACACAGTCGGCGAGGATCGATCCATCGCGCAGGAGGGACCGATGCGCACGCTGATCACCAACGGGACCATCGTCGGCGCCGACGGCTCGACCGCCGCCGACGTGCTGATCGACGGCGAGACGATCGCCCTCATCGGACGGGACCTGGCGGTGACGGTGACCGCCGACGAGACCATCGACGCGACCGGCAAGTACGTGATCCCGGGCGGCATCGACGTCCATACCCACATGGAGCTGCCGTTCGGGGGCACGTTCGCCAAGGATACGTTCGAGAGCGGGACGCGCGCCGCTGCCTTCGGCGGGACGACCTCGATCGTGGACTTCGCCGTCCAGTCGCGTGGCGCCTCGCTGCGCCAGGGTCTCGACGCCTGGCACGCCAAGGCCGAAGGCAATGCCGTCGCCGACTACGGCTTCCACATGATCATGAGCGACGTCAACGACGCGACCCTGGCCGAGATGGACGGCCTGGTCGCCGAGGGCGTCCCCGACTTCAAGCTGTTCACGGCCTACCCGGGCGTCTTCTACAGCGACGACGGCGCGATCTTCCGGGCGATGCAGCAGACCGCCAAGAACGGCGGGCTGATCATGATGCACGCCGAGAACGGCATGGCCATCGACGTCGTCGCCGAGCAGACCGTCGCCGCCGGCACGACCGACCCGATCGGGCACGGCCTGGCCCGCAAGGCCGTCTTCGAAGGCGAGGCGACCAACCGGGTGATCCGCCTGGCCGAAGCCGCCGGGGTCCCCGTCTACATCGTCCACCTCTCCGCGCGGGAGGCCCTGGCCGAGGTCCGGGCGGCCCGCGACCGCGGCGCCAAGGCCTTCGCCGAGACGTGCCCGCAGTACCTGTTCCTGTCGCTGGACGACCTCGGGCACGGCTTCGACGGGCGCGAAGTTCGTGTGCTCGCCGCCGCTCCGCTCGAAGGACCAGTGGGAGGACATCTGGTCGGGGCTCGTGACCGACGACCTCCAGATCGTCTCGACCGATCACTGCCCGTTCGACTTCCACGGCCAGAAGGAGCTCGGCAAGGACGACTTCCGCAAGATCCCGAACGGCCTGCCGGGCGTCGAGGACCGGCTCGACCTGCTCCACGACGGGGGCGTGGTGGCCGGCCGGATCAGTCGCGAGCGCTGGGTCGAGATCGTGTCCACGGCGCCGGCCCGCATGTTCGGGATGTACCCGCGCAAGGGTGCGGTTGCCATCGGGTCCGACGCCGACCTCGTCATCTACGACCCGGCACGCAAGCACAAGATCTCCGCAAAGACCCACCACATGGACGTCGACTACTCGTGCTACGAGGGCCGGACCGTCCAGGGCGGCAGCGACGTCGTGCTGAGCCGCGGCTCGGTGATCGTGCGCGACGGCACGTTCACGGGCCGGAAGGGCCACGGCACGTTCATCCGGCGCGCACCGGCCGACCACGCCCGGCTGGCCTGACCGAGCGATGGGCGGCCTGGACGACGGCCGGATCGTCGTCCTCGACGGCGGACTCGCGACCGAGCTCGAGGCGCGCGGGCACGACCTGTCCGACCGGCTCTGGTCGGCACGTCTGCTGCTGACGGAACCGGACGCGATCGAGGACGTCCATCTCGACTACTTCCGCGCCGGAGCGACGGTCGCCACGACGGCCAGCTACCAGGCGACGGTCCCCGGCTTCGCGGCGGCCGGCCTCGACCGGGCGGCCGCCCTCGGTGCCATCCGCGAGAGCGTGACGCTCGCCCAGCGCGCTCGCGACCGGTACGCCGCGGAGGCCGGCCCTGCCGCCACCGACCTGCTCGTCGCCGGGTCCGTCGGACCGTACGGCGCGATGCTGGCCGACGGCTCCGAGTACCGCGGCGACTACGATCCGGGTGAGACCGCGCTCCGCGAGGTCCACGCGCCGCGGATCGAGGCGCTGCTGGACGCCGGCGTCGACCTGCTCGCGTTCGAGACGATCCCGACCGTCCGCGAGGCGGAGGTCCTGGTGAGACTGCTCGACACGTTCGACGCGCGGGCCTGGCTGAGCTATTCATGCCGCGACGGTTCGTCGACCTCGGCCGGCGAACCGGTCGAGACGGCGATCGCCATGGGCGAGGCGCCCGGGATGGTGGCCGTGGGCATCAACTGCACCGCGCCGCGTTTCCTGCCGGACCTGTTGGGCGCCGCGTACGGTGCCACGACCCGCCCGCTGCTGGCCTACCCGAACGGCGGGGATCGGTGGGATGCGCCGTCACGGCGGTGGCTGGCGGACGACGGCGGCTCGTTCGATCCGGCGGTCGTCGCCGGGTGGACGGCCCTGGGCGCGACCTGGCTGGGCGGCTGCTGCGGCACCGGACCGGCCGAGATCGCCCGGCTTGCAGCACGCCTGCGCACGGGGGCGACGCCGAGACCGGAATAGATGGTGCGCCGCAGCACCATGACGCGCGCTCGGGCGTCGCCGAGCGTTGACCCGGCGCCATCGGCGAGCGTAGGCTCCGGCCATCCCACCGGCCGCATCGCGCGCCACCCGACGTGTCATCCGGCCGTCTGCCAGTTCATCGGAGGAGACCTGCGCATGAGGCGGATTGCCGTCGCCCTGGCCACGCTGTGCCTGTTGGCCGGGCAGCTCATCTTCGCGGGCGTCGCGACCGGGGCCGACCCGACCCGATTCACCGCGTCACCACTGACCCCCGACACGACCTTCGTCGGAGCCAAGTCAACGTCCGGAGCGATCGCCGAGAACGATCCAGCGCTCCTCGGCAGGACCGACTCGACACCGGTCAACGTGATGATCAAGTACGACTACGACGTGGCCGCCTCCTACACCGGCGGCGTCGACGGTCTCGCCGCGACAAGCCCGCGCAAGACCGGCAAGACCCTGAAGGCGAATGCCGCAGCGGTCAAGGCCTACACCGACTACACGACCAAGCTGTCCGACAAGATCACCACGCGAGCGCAGAAGGCGGTCCCCGGCCTCAAGGTCCGCTTCGCCTACGCCGGCGCCTACGGTGGGGTCGAGGCGAGCATCCCGGCCAACCAGATCGGGGCGCTGCTCAAGACCGACGGCGTCGTCGCCGTCCAGCAGGACACCCTGCAGCAGCCGCTCGATGACAACACCGCGTTCATCGGCGCGACGAAGGTCTGGCCGTCGCTCGGCGGCTCCGCCAACGCCGGCAGCAACGTCATCGTCGGCGTCATCGACACCGGCGTCTGGCCCGAGCATCCGATGGTCGCCCCGGGCAGCCTCGGCACCGCCCCCGGTGGCGCGCGCGCCTGCCAGTTCGGCGATGGGTCGGACGTGGCCCACCTCGGCCCGGCCTTCACCTGCAACAACAAGCTCATCGGCGCCTACGCCAAGACGGCCACCTACATGGCCACGACCGGAGCCGACGCGAACGAGTTCTGCAACAACACGACCCACCAGTGCTCCGCCCGCGACTCCGAGGGCCATGGCACGCACACCCTGACCACCGCCGCCGGCGACTGCGTCACGTCCGCCGTCCTGTACGGCGTCGAGCGCGGGCCGGTCTGCGGTATCGCTCCCGGCGCGCACGTGATCATGTATCGCGTCTGCCTGGCCGCGGGCTGCGCCACCTCCGACTCCGTGTCGGCCGTCCAGCAGGCCATCACCGACGGCGTCGACGTCATCAACTTCTCCATCTCGGGCGGCGCCCAGCCGTACAGCGACGCCGTCGAGCTCGCGTTCCTCGATGCCGTCCATGCCGGGATCTCCGTGAATGCCTCTGCCGGCAACTCCGGCCCGGGCGCGGCGACCTCCGACCATGGCGGACCGTGGGTGACCACGGTCGGCGCCTCGACCGGACCGCGCGAGTTCGGCTCGGTCCTCCACCTCACGGCCGATGGCGGCGCGTCGCTCGACATCCCGGGCATCACCCTCACGGCGGGCATCTCGAGCCCGACCCCGGTGGTGATGGCCCAGACCTTGCCGGGCGAGGACGCCCTGTGCCAGTCGACCCTTGCCGCGGGCACGGCGACAGGCAAGATCGTCGCCTGCCAGCGGGGCGTGAACGGCCGCATCGACAAGGGCCGCCGGGTCCTCGCCGGCGGCGCCGCCGGGATGATCCTGTACAACCCGGTCAAGCAGGACCAGGAGAGCGACAACCACTACCTGCCCGCGATCCACATCGACGGGCCCAGCGCGCCGTTCACGACCTTCGTCACGACCCATACCAATGTGAAGGCCACCTGGGCGCAGGGGGTCGCACAGCCGGGGCAGGCCGACATGATGGCGGCCTTCTCCTCCCGCGGTCCGCTCGGCGACTGGATCAAGCCTGACATCACCGCCCCAGGCGTCCAGGTCCTCGCCGGGACGACGCCGCAGCCCGACCAGACCACGGCCGACAACGGCCCGGTCGGGAACCTCTATATGGCCATCGCGGGCACCTCGATGTCGAGTCCGCACGCCGCCGGCGTGTCGGCCCTCGTCAAGGCCGCCCATCCCTCGTGGACCCCGGAACAGATCAAGTCGGCGCTCATGACCTCTTCGGTCCAGAGCGTCGTCAAGGAAGACGGCGTCACGCCGGCCACTCCGTTCGACATGGGCTCCGGGTCCATCCGGGCCGATCGAGCCGTCAACCCGACGCTCGTCTTCGATGAGACCTACAACGGCTTCGTCGCCGCCGGTGCGGATCCGATCCATCGGATCGACCTCAACATCGCCAGCATCGACGCGACGACGATGACCGGCCAGATCACCACCAACCGCACCGCGCTCAACGTGTCCGGCAAGAACCAGTCGCTCCACGTGTCGGTCCAGAACCCGGCCGGAGCGCGCATCGTGGTGACCAAGAACGCCCCGGGTCCGAATGGCCCGGGTGCCGGCGCCACGACCCTCAAGGTCAACAAGGGCAAGACCCTCACCTTCTGGGTCACGATCAGCGCACCGCTGGCCGCCAACGGCCAGTACTTCGGGCGCATCACCCTGACGCCGAAGACGGGCACGCCGGTGACCATCCCGGTGGCGTTCGTGAAGAAGCAGGGCGCCGTGACTCTGTCCCACAGCTGTGACCCGACGTCCTTCTCTGCCAAGACCGGCGTCAGCCACTGCACCGCCAGCGTCTCCAACTTCGGCAGCGTGCCGGCCAACGTCGACCTGACGGTGACCCCGGAGGTCAAGGGCAGTGGCCTCCAGTACGTCAACATCGCCGCGCCGGCGACCCCGATCGGCACGAAGGACGGCGTCCACTGGAGCGGCACCCTGGCCCAGGCGACCCCGCCGAAGATCGACTCGATCACGGCGGCCCCGCACGACCAGACACCGGACGGTGGATACCTCGACCTGTCGTTGCTCGGCGTTCCGAACGTCGCCGGCGTCGGTGACGACACCATCAGCAACTTCAACGTGCCGGGCTTCTTCTATGGCGGCGAGTCGTACACCCGGATCGGCGTCGTGTCGAACGGCTACATCGTCGTCGGCGGCGGCGACAGCAGCGACATCGTCTTCACCCCGCAGCATTTCCCGGTCGCGGCACGACCGAACAACGTCCTCGCCCTGTTGTGGACCGATCTCAATCCAGCCGGCGCCGGAGCGATCCGGGTTGCCACGCTGAATGACGGCCCCGGTGGCCATACCTGGATCGTCGTCGACTGGGCCGGCGTCAAGAACTTCGGCAACGCGACGACCCACAGCTTCGAGGCCTGGATCCAGGTCGCCGGCGGCTCCGTCGGAACCGGCCCGGAAAGCGAGCAGATCACCTACTCGTACGGGGCCAACCTCACCTTCCCAGGTGACGGACCGGGCCTCGGCAACGCCGGCGTCGGCGATCCCGACTCGGGCGTCAACTGGGGTGCCGAGAACCGTGACGGTTCGAGCGGTGTGAGCATCCCGACCGCGCCGGCCAACGGCTCGGAGTTCTTTATCAACACGTCGCCTCCCGCCGCCGGTGGGACGCAGACGATCACGTTCGACCTCAAGGGCACCAAGACCGGCGCCTTCGACTCGGTCGCCGAGATGACGTCCAATATCACCCCAGGCACCACCCAGGTGGTCCAGACGGTCCACGTCACGCGCTGACAC
The DNA here is from genome assembly GCA_963755995.1 of uncultured Chloroflexia bacterium. GTDB lineage: Bacteria > Chloroflexota > Limnocylindria > Limnocylindrales > CSP1-4 > SPCO01. Next base: position 159,184 of record CAVWLQ010000002.1, read on the forward strand.
GGGGCCCGAAAGGGGCCACACGCATGAACGAAGGAGTCGCCCGACGGGGCGACTCCTTCTTCCTTTCTTGAGGCCAGCTTCTGAAAAAGTCTGTGCCCGGGCGGGCCGCCCGGCTCGGTCAGACGGTTTCGGGGCGCCGGGCGAAGATCCGGATGCCCGCGAGGACGATCGCTTCCACGAGAGTCCAGGCGATGAGCGCCACGAGGGCCGCGATGTCGAACACGGAGCCCTGGTCGGCGGTCACGCGGTTGAGCGAGAACATGCCGAGGAACGGCTCGACGAACGGCTGGGTCACGTTGAAGATGAGCTGGACGACGTCGTTGCCGGGGTTCGCGACGAGCAGCAGGAGGACGATCCGGAGGATCAGGAGGACCTGCAGGATCCCGAACGCGAAGGTCACGATCCGTGCGGCAAGCGTCGCGCCGCCGGGTCCGGCCGGCGAATAGGCGGTATCCGTCGTCCGGACGCTCGTCACGGCGGGCGCCGGGGCGACGGACGGGTCGACGGTCTGGGTCTCGCGGGTGGTCGTTGTCTGATAGTCGGTCATCGTGCCGAGCCCTCACTAAGGGGTGCCTGGACCCCAAGGCTGGGCTGGGTCGCATCACCCGCGGATGCGACGGCGCGCGGTCGCCCGTTGCAATCCCGTGTCACCGTCCGCGCGGGACGGGCGGCTTTAGCGGGTGCGCGGGAAGCCGAGATCGATCTTGCTGGTGCCCGGATCCGGCCAGCGTGACGTCACGATCTTGGCCCGTGTGTAGAACTGGACGCCCTCGGGCCCGTACATGTGCAGGTCGCCGAACAGGGAGTTCTTCCAGCCACCGAAGCTGTAGTACGCGACCGGCACCGGGATGGGCACGTTGATCCCGACCATCCCCGCCTCGACCTCGAACTGGAACTGGCGCGCGGCGCCGCCATCCCGGGTGAAGATCGCCGTGCCGTTGCCGTACGGGTTGTCGTTGACCAGCCGAACCGCCTCCTCGTAGGTCGTGACCCGCATGACGGTGAGGACCGGCCCGAAGATCTCGTCCTTGTAGGCATCCATCGCCGGCGTGACGTGGTCGATGAGCGAGACGCCCAGGAAGAAGCCGTCCGACTCGTCGTAGAGCGGGTGCTGGCGACCGTCGGTGACGACCGTGGCGCCCTGGGCGGGGCCGCTGTCGAGGTACGACGCGACCTTGTCGCGATGCTGCTTCGTGACCAGCGGTCCCATCTCCGAGGCCGGGTCGCTGCCCGGTCCGACGGTGATCCCCGGCAGGCGCGCCCGGATCGCCTCCACGAGCGGGTCCGCGACGTCGCCCACGGCCACGATCGTGGCGACGGCCATGCAGCGCTCGCCGGCGGAGCCGTAGCCGGCCGAGACCGCCGCGTCCGCCGCCATCTCGATGTCCGCGTCCGGCAGGACGATCATGTGGTTCTTGGCGCCGCCCAGGGCCTGGACCCGCTTGCCGGCGGCCGTGCCGGTCTCGTAGATGTAGCGCGCGATCGGCGTGGACCCGACGAACGAGATCGCGGCGATGTCCGGATGCGCGAGGATCGCGTCGACCGCGACCTTGTCGCCGTGGACGACGTTGAAGACACCGGCCGGGACGCCGGCCTCGTCCAGCAGCTCGGCCAGGTAGTTGGCCGCGGACGGGTCCTTCTCGGACGGCTTGAGGATGAACGTGTTGCCGCGTCGCGATGGCCGTCGCGAACATCCACATCGGGACCATCGCCGGGAAGTTGAAGGGCGTGATCCCGGCCACGACCCCGAGCGGCTGGCGGATCTGGTAGACGTCGACCCCGCCCGACACCTGCTCGGAGAAGCCGCCCTTGAGCAGGCTCGGGATGCCGCACGCGAACTCGAGGTTCTCGAGACCCCGGGCGATCTCGCCCAGGGCGTCCGATGGGACCTTGCCGTGCTCCGCGGTCAGCAGTGCGGCGATGTCCGTCCGGTGCGCCTCGACCAGGTTCCGGATCCTGAACATGATGTCGGTGCGCTTGGAGAGCGACGTCGCGCGCCAGGCCGGGAATGCCGCCTTGGCCGCCGCGACGGCCGCGTCGACGTCCGCGCTCGACGCGAAGTCGACGTGCTTGGTCAGGCGACCGGTGGCCGGATCGTAGACCGGCCCTTCCCGGGTCGCGGTCCCGACCACGGTCCGCCCGCCGATCCAATGGCTGATCCGGCCGGGCTCGGGCGCATCGGCGCGGCTGGCGTTGGGCGCTTCGACCTGTGTCATGGGCTGGACCTCGAGGAGTGGGGTCCCCTCACGATACTCCGCGGCCCGTGCGGGCGGGTCGGCGTCCCCCTCCTCAGGACCCCGAGGGCGGCTCCGGGTCGGGCCAGGCGACATCGAGCCCGCCGGCGGTCGTCGCGTCGTCGCGTCCTGCCGTCCGGTGGCGGTGAACGGCGAGGACCACGAGGGCCGCCCCGCACGTCACGGCGATCGCGATCGCGATGAGCCCGGCCGCATTCAGGTCGCCGGTCACGGCCGGGTCCCGCCACGTGGTCGACACCAGCGCCCTGGCCACCGCCCACAGCCCGATCGCCGTGAAGAACAGCGACCCGTCCCGGCGCCCGAAGGCCCCGACGACGAGAATCACGGTCAGGACCGCGAGGATCGCCAGGGTCGCGGCACCCTCGATGGCCTGCGACGGCACCGACGGCAGCGCCGGCAGGAGCGAGCCCCACGGACCGGGCGGCAGGTAGGCCGTCGCCCACGATTCGCGGCTCGGCACGCCCTGCCCGGCGCCGGTCAGGACCATGGTCAGCTTGCCCGCCCCGAGGACGAACAGGGCCGGGGCCGCGGCCAGGTGCAGCCAGCGCCCCATCGTGCCGCCCAGGAGGCTCGCGACGTAGGCGCCGCTGATGAACCCGCCCACGACCGCCAGCCCGAGCTCCAGGCCGCCGACGGCCGGATCGAGCAACCGGTCGAGTGCGCCTGCGTAGAAGGTCTCGTGCAGGAGGAGGTAACCGAGCCGGCCGCCGATGACCGCGCCCGGGACGATCCCGACGGCGATGAACGCGACATCATCGGCGCGGAGCCCGCCCGATCGGGCCAGGATCCCGGCCAGGACGAGGGCCGTGACGATCATGGCGATCAGAGCGAGAGTCCCCCACCGGACGACGAGGCCGCCGAACAGCTCGGTGTAGGGATCGAACTGGAACGTCAGGACTGCGATCGGCACGGTGGCGATGAGTGTAGCCAACGCGGGCCTGTCGGCTTGCCGACACCTGGGCTGTCGGCGCACGACTCGCCGGACGCCGGTCGCGCGGACATCATCGCCCATAACGGGGAATCGGACGCAGGATGTCCATCCCCGGCGGCCAATCCGTTGCGACGGGTCTGGGGGCCCGGCCGCACGCGATCTGCACGTCCGGCCCAGGGTGGGGAGGGCCGGACGTGCGCCACTGATCGGAACGACGATGGCGACAGTCATCCCTTGTCCATCCATCAGGCTCCGGGTCGATCTGCTCGGCCGGCTCGATGCACGAACGGCGGACGGCCGGCCCATCCGGCTCACCGGCCGGCACGCCCAGGCGCTCTTCGCCCTGCTCGTGCTGGCCCGCCGGCCTCGCTCCCGGGAAGCGATCGCCGCCGATCTGTGGCCGGACGCGGACGGGGCCTCCGCCGGCTCCCTGCGCCAGGCGCTGTGGCTGGTCCGGCAGGGCCTCGCGGACGCCGGCTTCGGTGCCGGGGCGGTCCTGGACATCGAGGCGGACACGGTCGGCATCCGGCTGGACGCGACGATCGACCTCGACGTCGACCGTTTCGAGGCGATGACCAGCAACGCCCTGGGGGCCGAGGCCGCCGTCGAGCTGTACCACGGCGATCTGCTCGAGGGGCTCGGCCACGAATGCTTCGCGGCGGAGCGGGAGCGCCTGTCGGATCGGTTCGAGGACGCCCTGGCGATCGTCGCGGAACGGCGCCTGGCCGACGGCGACGCGGCCGGGGCGCAGGCCGCCGCCGACCGGCTGCTCGAACGGGATCCGCTGCGCGAGGAGGCCCATGCAGTGCTGATCGCCGTCCACGGCCTCATCGGCTCGCGATCGCAGGTCATCCGCCAGTACCGGCGCCTCCACGACGTGCTCGCGCGGGAGCTCGACGAGACACCCTTGCCGGACACCGAGGCGATCTACCGCCTGGCGCTCGACCAGACCATGCGACGGGCGACGGAACGGGCGGCCATGCTGGACGCGGAACGGAGCCCGCAGCTCCGGGCCGTGCGCAGCTGAGACCGGGACCGGATCCTAGCCGGCCGGAACCATCCCGCGCCATGAGCGTCTGGCGGGCATGCGCTACCCTCGCTCCATGTCCGCCGTCCGGTTCGCCCTCGTCGCCGCCCTGGTCGTCGTGAGCGGCTGTTCCGCCGCATCGTCATCGCCCGGCGGTGGGGGCTCGCTGACACCGTCGAGCGACCAGCCGTCGCTCGAGCCGGGCCCGAGCCAGCCTGCGGCCTCGGGCACGATCAGCCTGCCCGCCTCGGTGACCGATCCGATCGTCGCGGAGATCGCCGGTCTGGCGGGTGTCCCGATCGACCAGGTCACCCTGGTCTCGGCCGAGGCGGTCACGTTCCCCGATGGCGGGCTCGGCTGCCCGGAGCCGGGCATGGCCTACACCCAGGTCCTGACCGACGGCTACAAGGTCGTCGCCACGGCCGGCGGCAAGACCTACGACTATCGCGGGACCGGCAGCACGTTCCGGCGCTGCACGAACCCCGCCAGCTGAGCGGCCGTCAGCCCAGCTTCCCGACCAGCTCCCTGACCGCGGCCGACGACGCGTCGAAGGCGGCCTGCTCATCGGCGGTCAGCTCGATCTCGAAGATGCGTTCCATGCCCGCCGCGCCGAGCACGACCGGCACCCCGACGAACAGCCCGTTCGTGGCGAACTCACCCTCGAGCAGCACCGCGCACGGCAGGACGCGCTTGCGATCGAGCAGGATCGACTCGACCATCTCGAACGTCGACGCGGCCGGCGCGTAGAACGCCGAACCCGTCTTGAGCAGGGCCACGACCTCCGCGCCACCGTTGGCCGTCCGCTCCTCGAGCGCCTTGACCCGCTCCGGCGGCAGGAGCTCCGTGATCGGCACGCCGGCCACGGTCGAGTAGCGCGACAGCGGGACCATCGTGTCGCCGTGACCGCCGAGGACGAAGGCGTGGGTGTCCTCGACCGAGACGCCGAGCTCCTGCGCGATGAACGTCCGGAAACGGGCCGAATCGAGGACGCCGGCCATGCCCAGGACGCGTTCGCGCGGGAAGCCCGAGGCGCTCATCGCCACGTGACACATCGCGTCGAGCGGGTTGGTGACCACGATCAGGATCGCGTCGGGGCTGTGCTTCGCCGCCTGCTCGACCACGGCCCTGACGATGCCCGCGTTCTTGGCCAGGAGGTCGTCGCGGCTCATGCCCGGCTGGCGGGCGAGACCGGACGTGACCACGATGATGTCCGAGCCGGCCGTGTCCGCGTAGTCGTTGGTGCCGGTGATCCGGGCGTCGTGGCCGACGACCGGGGCGGCCTCGGCCAGGTCCAGGCCCTTGCCCTGCGGCAGGCCCTCCACGATGTCGACCAGGACGACGTCGGCCAATCCGGCCTCGGCGATGCGCTGTGCGGTCGTGGCGCCGACGTTGCCGGCGCCGATGACGGTGACCTTGTTGCGGGCCATGCGGAAGGGAGCTCCTTTCGGTCGGTGGGTGCCCGGTCATTGTAGGACCGGCACCGGGGATGGTCGTCGTTCATGGGCTGGCCGGATGGACGGTCGTCGATGGTGGCGGAGCTGGTCGGCGCGCGACCGTGGTGCCTGACCACCTCACCCACCAGGAGTCCCGCCCGTGACGCTCACCCCCGGCCTCACCCTGCTTGGTCTCGTCCTCGTCCTCGCCTCGATCCCGCTGGCGTTCAGCCTCGGCCCGCTGGTGATCGGCGCGATCATCCTGGCCTGCGCCGTCCGGCGCGCCCACCTCGGCCTGGCCGAGCCGCCGTCGGTCAGCCTCACCTGACGCGGGACCGTCAGCCGGCGGCGTCCGCCCCGGGCGCGGCGGGTCCGGCCGCGGCGATGGCCGCGGGCACGCCGTCGGCGAAGGCCGCGAAGTTGGCCCGGAACATCGCGGCCAGCCGGGTCGCGGCCGCGTCGTAGGCGGCCGGATCGGACCACGTCCCGCGCGGGTCGAGGAACGCGTCCGGCACGTCCGGGCAGTGGAGCGGCACGGCCAGCCCGAAGTTGGGGTCGAGCCGGGTCGGCACCGTCGCGAGGTCGCCGTCGAGGGCGGCCCGGACCATGGCCCGGGTATGGGCGATGTTCATCCGCTCGCCGACCCCGTACGGGCCGCCGGTCCAGCCGGTGTTGACCAGCCAGACCGGGACGTCGTCGCGCTCCAGGCGCTCGACGAGCATCGCCGCGTACTCGCCCGGGTGGCGCGGCATGAACGGCGCCCCGAAGCAGGCCGAGAACGTCGCGGTCGGCTCCTTGACGCCGACCTCGGTGCCGGCCAGCTTGGCCGTGTAGCCGCTGATGAAGTGGTAGGCCGCCTGCTCGCGGGTCAGCCGCGAGATCGGCGGCAGGACGCCGAACGCGTCGGCGGTCAGGAAGACGACGGCCCGCGGGCGTGCCGGCGATCCCGGTCTCGTCGGCGTTGCCGATGAAGTCGAGCGGGTAGGCGCCCCGGGTGTTCTCGGTGAAGCGCTCCGAATCGAGGTCGAGCTCGCGCGTCCGCGGGTCGAGGTCGACGTTCTCGAGGACCGTCCCGAAGCGCCGGGTCGTCTGGAAGATGTCGGGCTCGTACATCGGCGACAGGCGGATCGTCTTGGCGTAGCAGCCGCCCTCGAAGTTGAAGGTGACCCCGTCGCCCCAGCCGTGCTCGTCATCGCCGATCAGGCTCCGCAGCGGGTCCGCCGACAGGGTCGTCTTGCCGGTCCCCGAGAGCCCGAAGAAGACCGCCGCGTCGCCGTCCTGGCCGATGTTGATGGCCGAGTGCATCGGCAGCACGCCCTCGTCGGGCATCAGGTAGTTCATGACCGTGAACGCGCTCTTCTTGATCTCGCCCGCGTACTCGGTGCCGACGATCAGGATCTCCATCCGGCGCAGGTGGACGAGGATGGCCGTCCCGGTGCGCGTCCCCTCGGTCTCGGGGTCGGCCTGGAACGAGGGCACGCAGATGATCGTGAAGTTCGGGGCGAAGTCGCTGCAGCTCGATCCGCGCTCGGGCGGCGGAAGAGGTTGCGCGCGAACATGCTCGCCCAGGCCGTCTCCGTGTAGACCCGGAGCGACCGCCGGTGGGCGGGCGCGGCGCCGATGAAGCAGTCCTGGCTGTACAGGTCCTTCGATGCGGCAGTACGCGACGAGCCGGGCCCGCAGGCGGTCGTAGTGCTCCTCGGAGATCGGGCGGTTGACCTTGCCCCACCAGATCGCCGCGTGGCTCGAGGGCTCATCGACGATGAACTTGTCCTCGGGCGACCGGCCGGTGTGCTTGCCGGTCCGGACGACGAGTGGTCCGTCGGCGGCGAGGAGGCCCTCGCCATGGCGGATGGCGTCCTCGTACAGCTCGGCGGTGGACAGGTTGGCCCTGATGGAACGGCCCAGGGTGGGGCGCTTGGTCGGCGCGGTGGTGGCCATCTGCGGTGGACTCCCGGTGCACAGGCGATCACGGTGATCGACCGGCCGCGCGTGATGCGGGCCCCAAGGCTCGCAGGAGTCGGCTTCCGCAGTCGTGTTCGGGCGATCCTAGCACGTTGCGGTGGGGTTGCGAACCAGGACGTCCGTCCGCAACCTTGAGTCCCTTCCGGCCAGGGCGATGGTGCCGATAAGCACCAGGTGAGCGACCCGGGGTAGACTCCCGTTCGAGCGATCCGTCCTGAGTGCCCGCCACACGCGCGGCGCGACAACGGGTCGACGGTCTCGCCGACGCGCCGTGCGCGAGAGCTGGACCCGCGGGCGCCGGGTTCGTCCGCATCGACCGTCCTGGGCCGTCGACCGACGGTCCGCGGTCGCGTCGATCGTCGTCATGCGATCGCATGGTCCAGTCGCCGCGATGGGTCGTCACCCGTCGTGTCGCCCGTGGTGCACCGCCGGCCGTCGTCCAGGTCCCTGGACGCTCCGGGAAGCCCCAGCTTCCCTCGCGCCCGTCGCCGCCCAGGCCGCCCCGTGTCCGTCGCCGCCCCTCGCCGCTCCGCCGTCGCCGCCCCTCGCCGCCCCGTCACCCCAGCGCTCATCGCGGTCGTCCCGCGATGTCCCGGCAGAGAGGAGCTCCATTTGTCCGCCCGGTCCCACGGCGCCCAGCGGGCGTCAGTCCGAACCGTCCGATCGCGTCCTCGCGGCGCCGCATCGGAGGTCTGAACCATGCCCGATGCCGCCTACTATCGAGCCTGGCGCGCCGCCCACCCCGAATACCGCGCCCGCCAGAACCACCTCCGCAACGAGCGTCGCCGACGGGGGGGCCGGGGTGACCGAACCGCCGAGTACGCCCGGCGGCTCAGCCGCGCGATCCCGTCGGTGCCCGGCCTGCACCTCGGCCACGACCTCTTCGAGCAGGCCCGCCGCATCGTCGGTCCGAGACGGACCGCGCTGACGACCCTGTACGACCCGCTGTACGACGACCTGCTGTCGGAGGCGACGCTGGCCATCCTCGAGGGTCGCGATCCGGCCGACGCGATCCGCCACTACCGGGCCAACGAGCACACCTTCGGCCGCGTCACGCGTCCGTTGGAGGACGCCGCCTGAGCAGGGCCGCCCGCCCGCGTTGACAAAGCGGGCGGGCGGCTCCTAGCATCCGCACACAACCGAAGAGCTCTTATCAAGAGTGGCAGAGGGACCGGCCCGATGAAGCCACGACAACCTACCGACGAATCGGCAAGGTGCCAAGTCCGGGCAGGTCCTCCTGCACGATAAGGGAACCTCCCTTCGGAGACCCCCTTTCTGGCCAAGGCGGTCGCCCATCCCCGGTCCCGCGGCACCTCCCGTATGCCCCGGAGAACCCATGGCGATCGAGATCCTCCCCACCCCCGCAGATGCCCCACCCGCGGAGCGGATCCGTGGCCTGCGCTGTCGCGGCTGCGGTGCCGCCCAGCCGATCGGGCTGTCGTACGTCTGTCCGAGCTGTTTCGGACCGCTCGAGGTGGACTACGACTACGCGGTCGTCGGGGCCACGCTCACCCGCGAGACGATCGCCGGCCGCGCGCCCGGGATCTGGCGCTACGCCGAGCTGTTGCCGGTCGACGCGCCACCGGCTCGCGGGCTGCCGGTCGGATCCACGCCCCTCCTGGCCGCCGATCGCCTCGCCCCGGCGCTCGGCTCGACAGGCTCTGGATCAAGGACGACACGCGCAACCCATCGCTCAGCTTCAAGGACCGCGCGGTCGCCGTGGCCGCCGCCCGGGCCGTCGCGTTCGGGGTCGACGCCCTCGCGTGCGCCTCGACGGGCAACCTGGCCGGCGCCACCGCCGCCGCTGCCGCCGTCCTCGGGCTGCCGGCATACGTGTTCATCCCGGCGGACCTCGAGCCGGCCAAGATCGACCACGCGCTGGCCTACGGCGCCACGGTCGTCCCGATCGAGGGCACGTACGACGACGTCAACCGGCTCTGTCTCGAGGTCGCCGACGAGACCGGCTGGGGGTTCGTCAACATCAACCTGCGGCCGTTCTACGCCGAGGGCTCCAAGACGCTCGCGTACGAGATCGCCGAGTCGCTCGGCTGGCGGTCGCCGGACGTGATCGTCGCGCCGGTCGCGTCGGGGGCGATGTTCACCCGGGTCGCGCGCGGCTTCGAGGAGCTCGCCGAGCTTGGCCTCATCGCGCGACGGCCGATCAGGTTCGTCGGCGGCCAGGCCGCCGGCTGCGCCCCCGTCGCCACGGCCTGGGCGGCCGGCACGGACGTCATCGAGCCGGTCCGCACCCCGGACACGATCGTCCGATCGCTCGCGATCGGCAATCCGGCCGACGGCCGCTACGCGGTCGGGCTGGCCAACGACTCGGGCGGTTCGATCGAGGCGATCGAGGACACCGTCACCGCCGAGGCGATCCGGGACGTGGCCCGGCTGGAGGGCATCTACCCGGAGACAGCCGGCGGGGTGACCCTCGCCGCGGCCGCCGCAGCGCGCCGGCGAGGCGTGATCCGCGAGGGCGACGAGGTCGTCGCGCTGCTCACCGGCAACGGACTCAAGACGCCCGACGCCCGCTCGCTAGGGCTCGGCGATGGGGTCGCCCGGCCGGGTCAGCCCGGGCTGGCACCCGTCATCCGGCCCAGCCTGTCCGCCTTCGAGCGCTGGCTCGAGGGGGACGCGTCGTGAGCACGGTGCGGATCCCGCCGACCCTTCGGACGGCGACCGGTGGCGAGAAGCGCGTCGCGGTCGACGGGGCGACCGTCCGCCAGCTCGTGACCGCGCTCGTCGCGGAGCATCCCGGTCTGGAGGCGCAGCTCATCGGCCAGGACGGCGACCTCAACCCGTTCGTCAACGCGTTCCTCAACGACACGGACATCCGGCATCTGCAGGGGCTGGATACGCCGGTCACGGATCGCGACACCCTGGCCCTGCTGCCGGCGATGGCCGGCGGCTGACCGCTCGCGCCCTCGTTCGCGGCCGCCTGTCGGCCGCTTGATCAGGCCCGGTCGAGCGCCTGGACCAGGTCCGAGATCAGGTCGTCGGCGCCTTCGATCCCGACCGACAGGCGCACGAGCGACGGGTCCACCGCGAGGGGCGACCCCGCGACCGACATGTGGGTCATCGCGGCCGGGAGCTCGATCAGGGATTCGACCCCGCCAAGCGATTCGGCCAGCGTGAACAGGCGCGTCCCCTCGGCGATCGCGATCGCCCGTTCCTCCGCGGTGCGTCCGGACGGCCCGCCGGCGGTCGGCAGGAACGACACCATCCCGCCGAACCCCGGGTAGCGCACGTCGGCGACGTCCGACCGTCCCCGCAGGAACGCGACGATGGCCGCGGCGTTCGAGCCGTGCCGCTCCATCCGCACGTGGAGTGTCCGCAGGCCGCGCAGCACGAGGAAGCAGTCGAGCGGGCCTGGAACCGCGCCCATCGCGTTCTGCAGGAACCGCAGGCGTTGGGCGACGGCCGCGTCCGAGGTGACGGCGACGCCCAGGACGGTGTCCGAATGCCCGGACAGGTACTTGGTCGCCGAGTGGAAGACGATGTCCGCGCCGAGTCGCAGGGGCTGCTGGTTGGCCGGCGACGCGAACGTGTTGTCCACGACGACCAGCGGCCGCCGGCCACCCTCGGCCTCCCGCCGTGCCACCGTGGCCGCGGTCGCGGCGATGTCGACGACCTTGAGGTGCGGGTTCGAGGGCGTCTCGAACCAGACCAGCCGGGTCCGCTCGGAGAGCGCCTCCCAGAGCGCATCCGGACCGGCGGACAGGTCGACGTACCGGGCGTCCACGCCGGCCCCGCGCCGGACCCGCTCGAGATAGCGGTATGTGCCGCCATAGACGTCGTCCCCGACGACGATCTCCTCGCCCGGTCCGGCCAGCTCGGCGATCGCCGCGGTCGCCGCCGACCCGGAGGCGAAGACGATCCCGTCCGTGCCGCCCTCGAGCGCGGCGACGGCCCGCTCGAGCCGTTCGCGCGTCGGGTTCTGCGAGCGCGAGTATTCGTAGCCGCCCCGGGGTCGCCCGACGCCGTCCTGAGCGTACGTCGCCGTCTGGTAGATGGGCGGCGAGACGGCGCCGGTCAGCTCGTCGGGCTCGGCGCCGGCATGGACGGCCAGGGTGTCGAAGCTTGGCTCGCGGTCGGCGTCGGGCATCGGGATCAGCCGGCCTCCGTCTCGACCGGCGGCCAGCTGTCGAGCTGGAAGACCAGCTCCTCGCCGTCGATGTCGTCCATCTGGACGCCCGTCTGGTGGAACCCGAGCCGGCCGATGACGGCCAGCGACGCCGTGTTGCCCGGTGAGACCGACGCCTGGAAGCGATCGACGCCCTGGGCGTGGGCCCAGTCGAAGAGCGCGCGCACGACCTCCGACGCTACGCGCTGGCGACGGTACGCCGGCTCCACCCGGTAGCCGACCTCGACCCGGCCCTCGTCGTCGGGCGGGGCGTGGAACCCGCACGAACCGACGATCCGGCGCGTCCCGTCCGACTCGGTCCGGACGATCGCGCGGCCGAGCCAGGGCTGCGCGCCCGGATCGAGCGACAGGTCGGCGATCCGGAACTGGAGGAAGTGATCGAGCGTGTCGGGCAGGTCCTCCGGGACGATCGCGCCGATCTCGGCCTCGGCCCCGGCAAGGTCGCGCGCCACGAGGCACTCCATGAAGCCCATGGACATCGAGACGAGCTCGAACCGGGCGGTCGGGATCGGCGGGACCGTCATCGGCGGCCCGACGGGCGATGCGCCAGGTACTCGAGCACATCGAGCTTGGTCACGACGCCGATCGGACGCCGGCCGCTCGTCGCGATCACGGCGGACGAGCCATCCGACAGCAGCCCGAACGCCTCGTCCAGGCTCGCCGAGACGTCGACGAACGGCAGCGGCCGGTCCATCACCTCACCGACCGTCCGCTCGACGATCGACGGGTCACGGAAGGCCCGGTCGAGGAGGCCCTTCTCGGTGATCGAGCCGACGAAGCCCTCGAGCGCGTCGCCGTCCGGTCGCTCCGACACCGGCAGCTGGCTGATCGAGTACTCCTGGAGCGTCGCGATGGCCTCCCCCACCCGCTGGGTCGTCCGGGCGATGACGAGGTCCGGAAGGAGCCCTGCGTGGTGGCGGTCGTTGAGGAGGTCGTCGACGCGGATGACGGCGCCGGTCGTGGCCAGCAGGCCGTTGGCGCGCATCCACTCGTCGTTGTAGATCTTCGACAGGTAGCTCCGGCCGCTGTCGGGCAGCAGCACCACGACGACGGCGTCACGGCCCGCCTCCGTGCCCGCGAGCTCGCCGACGACCTGCAGGGCCGCGACCATCGCGGTCCCGCACGAGCCGCCCGAGAGGATCCCTTCCTCCCGGGTGAGCCGCCGGGCCATGGCGAACGCGTCGCGGTCGCTGACGCGGACCCAGCGGTCGATGACCGACGGGTCGTAGGTCCCCGGGACGAAATCCTCGCCGACGCCCTCGGTCAGGTACGGCCGCGCGGTGTCGCCGGACAGCACGCTGCCTTCCGGGTCCGCCCCGATCACCTGGATCGCCGGATCGTGGGCCTTCAGCACGCGCGCGGCGCCGGAGATCGTCCCGCCCGTGCCGACGCTCGCGACGAAGTGGCTGATCCGGCCGTCGGTCTGCTCCAGCAGCTCCGGCCCGGTCGTCCGCTCGTGGGCGGCCGGGTTCTCGGGGTTCCAGTACTGGTCGGGCTTGAACGCGCCAGGGATGTCCCGGGCGAGACGCGCCGCCACCGAGTAGTACGACTCGGGCGACTCGGGCGCGACGTTGGTCGGGCACAGCACGACCTCGGCGCCGTAGGCCCGCAGCAGCTGCTGCTTCTCGGACGACTGCTTGTCGGCCATGACGAAGATGCAGCGGTAGCCCTTGAGGGCGGCGGCGATGGCCAGGCCATGACCGGTGTTGCCGGAGGTCGGCTCGATGATCGTGCCGCCCGGCTTGAGCAGGCCCGCCCGTTCGGCCGCCTCGATCATCGGCAGCCCGATCCGATCCTTGACCGAGCCGCCCGGGTTGAGCATCTCGAGCTTCGCGAGCAGCAGCGGCTGCCGGTCGGCCGGCCCGAGATCCTGGGTCAGTCGCGTGATCCGGACCAGCGGGGTGTGACCGACGAGGTCGAGGATCGACTCCGCGTACTGCATCGCGGCCGAGTATACGGGCGGACCTCGCCAGCGGACCGCCGGCGCCGGTCTCAGCCCTCCCGATCGAGCCGGCCGGGCCGGAGGAGCAGCCAGGTCAGGCGGCGCTGGAGTCGTCGCGTGTGGCCGGGCGGATCGACGGTCCCGGTGTAGAGCTCCTCGACCACGGGCCCCAGGATCGCGGCAAGCGCATCGCTCATCCGACGCGCCGTGTCGAGCTCCTCCCGGGAGCCCGCTGGCGGCAGGGCGGCGTCCGGCGCGAGACCCGCCAGGGCGCGCGGCGTGGTGGCCGGCAGGACCCGCGAGGCCAGCCGGCGGCCGATGTACAGCTCCTCGGTACCGGCGATGGCCAGCGGCACGATCGGTGCGTCCGTGCGCAGGGCGATGACCGCCCAGCCGGTCCGGAACGGCCCGATCCGGCCGGGCGGGCCGCTGACCGTGCCTTCCGGCATCTGCGCGAACACGGCCCGGTTGGCGATGACCGCGCGGGCCGAGGCGATGTGCTGCTCGATCCCGACCCCGCCGCGCCAGACCGGGAGGAGCCCGCCGACGCGATGGATCAGCCGCTCACGCCAGCGCGAGGTGAAGGTCGACGGGCCACTGCCGAGGAACCACGCCCGCGGCTGGGCCGGGATCGCGTGCATCACGACGAACGGGTCCATCCAGCCACGGTGCGCGGCCGCGACCAGCAGGTAGCCGCCGCGCGGCAGCTCCTCCTGACCCGATGTCGCGATCCGAAAGCGGAAGACGCCGAAGATGAGAAAACGCCCGAGGAGCCGGAGGAGTCGATACAGGATCGAGGCCTTCGCCTCCGGCGGCCGTCCGAGCCAGGCCAGGCCCTCGACCGCGCCGCCGCGTCCCGCCGCGAGGGCCTCGGGCGAGACACGTCCGGGCGGCGGCCGACGGCGGGCGGTGCCGCGCGACGGCCCGGGATCCGTCATCTCAGGTCACGGCCGAGCCAGGTCCCTCGTTCGTGGCCGGCGGCGAGACCGGCCGGTCCTCTGCCGGATCGTCCTCGGCCGGGTCGCCGTCGTCGTCGAGGTCGTGGTCCTCCACGCGGTCGGTGCCGAACTCGTCGCGGCCGTCATCGTCGGGTTCCTCGTCGTCGGGTCCGTCGGCGTCACCGTCGTCCACGTCGCCGTCGGCTTCCTCGCCGTCATCGTCCTCGTCGTCATCGTCGTACTCGTCGTCATCGTCGTCCTCGAGCTCGTCGGGATCGACCGGCCGACCGATGGCGCCCCACGTCTGGTTCGCCGGGAAGCTGGCCGGGTCGTCCAGCGGCGCACCGGCCCGGTGCCGCCAGAAGAGGATGACCAGAGCCCCGAGGATGAACAGGGTGGACACGATCTGCGCGGTCGGGATGCCGAAGAACGTCCAGTTGCCCTCGCGGAACGCCTCGAGCGTGAACCGCACGGCGCCGTACCAGATGAAGAAGACCAGCAGGAGGTCGCCCGGCCGCAGCCGCTTGCGGGCGTGGAAGCCGAGCCAGATGAGCACGATCGCGCCGAGCGCGCCGGACAGCGACTCGTACAGGAACAGCGGGTGGAACCGGGTCGTCTCCGGCAGGACCGCGCAGGTGTAGTCGAAGCCGGCCCCTGCGATCCGGTGGGCGCAATCGATCGGGATGCCCCAGGGCAGGGTCGTCGGCGAGCCGTACAGCTCCTGGTTGAAGAAGTTGCCCCAGCGGGCGATGGCCTGCATCACGAACAGGCCGGGCGCGATGATGTCCGCCCAGCGCAGGAACGGGGCCTTCTTGTAGCGCGCGTACAGCCACGCGGCGATCGTTCCCGTGATGATCCCGCCGTAGACGCCGAGGCCGGAGTACGGCGGCAGGAAGATCCTGATCGGGTCGTCCTTGTACAGCGCCCACTGGTCGATGACGTGGTAGGCGCGGCCGCCGATGAGCGCCGCGACCGCGACGATGATCAGGCCGTTGCCGAGGATGTCGGCGTCCTCGCCGGCTCGCTTCGCCAGCCAGCTCATGACCAGGTAGGCGGCCGCGAGGCCCACGGCGTAGCCGATCCCGTACCAGTAGACGGGGATCGGGCCGAGCGTGAAGGCGATCGGATCCGGGGTGAAATCGAGCATCCGAGGAGTGTAGCGGCGCCGCTGCCTATACTTCGCCGCGGGTGAATGCCGAGTTCAACGTCTGGCTGCTCATCGTCGGGCTCGTCGTGGGAGCCGGGCTGGTTTGGCTCGTCATCCTCGATTCACGACGGCGCGAGACCGAGATCGACGAGGCCGAACGGCTCGGCGAGGCCGCCTGGCTGTCCGCCGTCCTGGCCGAGGAGGGCGTCGCGGTCAGCCCCGATACCGCCGATCGCATGCTCCAGCTGCACCGCGCCTATCTCGAGGCACCCCCTCCCGATGGCGCCCTCGACGGGGCGCCGGCGATGGCGACGGACGAGCCGGCGGCGGATGGGCCGGCGCCCGAGGACGCCGGGTCAGAGCCCGCCGAGGAGGACCGGGTCGGTCTCGAGGGTGGTGCCTGAAGCTCCGACCAGGGACACCCCGAAGGTCGCGCCCGTCGACACGTCCGAGATGGCCGGCACCGGGCCGACCCAATAGGCGATGTCCTCCGCGAAGAACATCTTGCCGATCCGCTGGCGCGAGCCGTCGACCATGACCCAGCAGCGGTACTCGTAGCCGGCCGGCGGCGGCACGAGACCCGTGGCCACGACCGACAGCTCGGTCGTCGACGGCGAGAAGACCAGGTTGCCGTCGGCGGCCGGGTCCGTGACGCCCGCCAGCGCGACGTGCTCGGCATCCGGCTGGGAGATCACCGCCATCGTCGTGACCGTGACCTCCTCGAGCGCGTTGATGGTCTCCGACTGGGCCGCCAGCTGGGCGTCCACCCGGGAGCCGACGACGAGCGTCGTGGTCAGGACGGACAGGATGACGGCCGCCGCGATGGTGGCGACCATGCCGAGAGCCGTCCAGGGGCGCCGTCCGGCACGGGGCGCGACGACGACCGCGGATGGTGGCGCGGCCGCCGCCGGGGCGGCCATGACCGGAGCCATCGTGGGGAGTGCCGTGGCTGCCGCGACATCGCCGGCGCCGGCCGGGGCCGCGGCGGTCGCCAGCGGGCGCGGCACGCCCTGGGCACGAACGGCGGCAAGGGTCCGGGCACGGAGGTCGTCGGGCGGGAGCTCGCGGACGGCGGATCGGATGAGCGCGGCCGACCGCTGGAGCCGGAGCAGCTCCTCGCTGCACGCGTCGCAGCCGGCCAGGTGCGCGGCGACCGCCTGGGCCGTGGCGGTGTCGCCGGCCATCAGGCGCTCGAGGCCGCCCGGCTCGGCCGCAGCCAGGTCGAGCTGTTCGCGCGTGGCGTCGTGGTCCATCGTGTCCTTATCGATCTTCGCCGGCGGGCACCGGCATCATGGCATCGGCGGCAGGGCCGAACTCGGCCCCGAGACCGGTCCGCAGCCGCTGGAGCGCCCGGCGCGTCCGCGTCTTGACCGTGCCGAGCGGCCAGCCCAGTCGGGCCGCGATCTCGGCCTGCGAGAGCTCTTCCTGATAGGCCAGGAGGATGACCGTCCGCTCGTCCTCCGGCATGACCGCGACCGCCTGTCGGATCGCGTCGCGCAGCCCCACCGCGGCGAACGCGTCCTCCGGACTGGCCGGTGCGCTCGCGCCGGCGATCACCGACCCGCTCGACGCCAGCCGCTCGAGGGCCTGCGTCGCATCCTCGTCGGTGCCGGCCGCCGAGGAGAGATCGATGAGGTTGGGGCGGCGACCGGCCGCGCGGAGGCGGTCGATCGCCCGGTTGCGCGCGATCGCATGCAGCCACGCACCCAGCGATCCCGTAGCGGGATCGAAGGTTTCGGCGCGGTTCCACAGGATGAGGAATGTCTCCTGCACGACTTCCTCAGCTGTCCCTCTGTCAGATGTGAGGCGATAGGCGGCGGCGAAGATCGCCGATCCGTAACGGTCATAGAGCGTCTCGAGGGCGGCCTCCGACCCTGCCGCCATCCGGAGGACGACCACAGCGTCATCGGTCGACCCCTCTCGACCATTCGTCATGGCATACGTGCCGGCGCGTCCATCGGATTGCCCTCCGCGAGGCGATAGCCTACCCCGGAGCGGCCGGATCGGCCGTCACCACGTCCCGGCGGCGCGGAGAGCGACGCGATCGAGGGTGCCGGCCGGCCGGTGCGCCTCGAGGCAGGCCACGCCACCCGGCCCGACGACGGCGTCATGATCCGTCCCCGCCGGCAGCTCGAGCCGGTCGCCCGCGGCCAGCTCGATCGCCCCTCCGCTCATGCCCCCTGCCGGCAGACCGAAACGGATCGAGCCCCGCTCGACCACGATGACCTTGTCGTAGCCGTGGTCGTGTGCCGCGTAGCGGTCGCCGGGGCCGTTCGACCAGCCGGTGGGGTCGAGGCCTTCGGCGCGAAGCCGTGCGCGGAGATCCGCCATCGGGTCCGGGCGCTCAGACCGCGCCCACGCCGATGATCGAGCCGATCAGGTAGGTCACGATGGCGGCGGCCAGCCCGATCCCGAGCTGCCGGAAGCCCGAGAAGATGAGACCGCGCCCGGTCAGCAGGCTGACCGCGGCACCGACCGTGAAGAGCGCGACGAGGCTGAGCCCGAGGCTGACCAGCAGGACCGCGGTCCCGCCCCCGAACAGGTACGGGAGCACCGGGATGACTGCACCGATGGCGAAGGCGACGAAGGAGCCGCCGGCCGCCTTCCACGGCGACCCGAGCTCGTCCGGATCGAGCCCGAGCTCCTCCCGGACGAGGGTGTCGAGGGCCGTCGCCGGATCGCGGAAGATCCGGTGGGCGATCCCCGCCGCCTCGTCGGGTGCGAAGCCCTTGGCCCGGTAGGCGGCGGCCAGCTCGGCCTCCTCCTCCTCGGGCATCGCCTCCATCTCTGCCCGCTCGAGCGCGATCTGGCGCTCGAACAGCTCGCGCTGGCTCTGCATCGAGATGTATTCGCCGGCGGCCATGCTGAAGGCGCCGGCGAGGAGACCGGCGATCCCGGCCAGCAGGATGAAGCTCGGATTGCCCGATGAGGCACCGGCCACGCCCATGACCAGCGAGAGGTTGCTGACGAGGCCGTCGCTCACGCCGAAGATCACCGCGCGGAGCGTGCCGGACCGGCCACCGGTGCGGTGCCAGGTCTCGCGGTTACCGATCTCGGCGGCGCTGCTGGCCCGGCGGGCGATGGCCACCCCATCCCGCGACCCGGTCACGTCGCCGAACTGATCACCCGCCTTCAGCTGGTCCCAGATGATCGCGTGCTGTCGCTCGTCGGCGGCGATGGCGGCCACCTCGGGCGACGCGCCCTGGGCGACGTACAGGCCCTCCTCGTCGCCCTCGAGGGCCTTGACCAGGTCGGCCACCGCACCCGTGCCGAGGACCCGGGCCGCCACGATGATGAACCGGACGCGCATCCGCGGCCGGTCCGGCGATGGGACGGTCGCCCCGAGCTCGCGCAGCTTGCCCGCCCAGATCTCGGCGTGCCGCCGCTCGTTCCCGGCGATCCGCCGGAAGGCGTCGGCGCGGCGGGGATCCTTCTCGATGCCGGCCAGCGCGTCGTACAGGACGATCGCGTCGCGTTCCAGCTTCAGGTTGTCGAGGCTCTGGCTGACGTCGATCGCGGGCACGGCCGCATCGTAGGCCATCACCGGCGGGTAGACTCGCGTCGCGATGACCGCCCCCGACGCCCGCCCGCTCCGCTACCTGTCCGCGGCCGACGTCATGGCGGCCATGCCGGACCTCGATGCCCGGCTGGACCTCGCCGAGCGGACCATGACCGCCCTGGTCGCGGACGCCGAGCTGCCACCCAAGATCGGCATCCACCCGCGACCCGACGATTCGGCGGTCCACGCGATGCCCGCGTTCCTGCGCGGCGCCGACGGGACGGGACGGGACGACCGGATCGGCATGAAGTGGGTCGCGATCTTCCCGAGCAACAACGCCATCGGGCTGCCAGCCATCCACGGCCTGGTCGTCCTCAACGATGCGCTGACCGGCCGGCCGCAGGCGATCCTCGACGGAGGTCCGATCACCGCGCTCCGGACCGCCGCCATCAGCGGCGCGGCCATCCGGCGTTTCGCCCCCGTGGTGACCGGTCGCGCGCCACGGGCCGCCCTGATCGGGGCAGGCATCCAGGGCCACGGCCACCTCGCCGTCCTCGGGCGGCTCCTGCCCGGCGTGGCCGTCTCGCTGTACGACCGGCATCCCGACCGGCTCGAGACGCTGGCCGCGGCAGCGCGAACGACGGACGGGATCGGGGGCGTGACGTCCGCGCCCGACGCCCGCTCGGCCATCGCAGACGCGGACGTCGTCGTGACCACTGCGTCGTTCGGACCGGTCCGCCAGGTGATGACGTCGGACTGGCTGACCGACGACGCGCTGATCGTCCCGGTCGACTACGCGACGTTCTGTGCCGCCGATGTCGCCCAGGGCGCGGCCCTGTTCCTCGTCGACGATCGCGAGCAGTTCCTGGCCAACCGCGATGCAGGCCTGTTCGACGGCTACCCGGATCCCACTGCGATGCTGGGCGAGGCGTTCCTGGCCGGCACGCCACGACCCGCGACGGGCCGGGTGGTGGCGACCCACCTGGGCGTCGGGCTCGCCGACGTCATCCTCGCGTCGGCCGTCCTCGAGCGTGCCGAATCGCTCGGTCTGGGCGTCGAGCTGCCCTGACCGTCGCGGTCAGAACGGCCAGAAGACCGGGACCAGGACGACCGCGACCACGAAGAACAGGAGCAGCAGCGGCAGCCCGAGCTTCCAGTAGTCGCCGAAGCGATAGCCGCCCGGGCCCATGACCATCATGTTGACCGGCGTCGCGACCGGGGTCAGGAAGGACGCGGCCGCGGCGACCGTCACCGACATCAGGACGGGCTGCGGCGAGACGGCCAGCTCCGCGGCCGCGGCAACTGCGATCGGGATCACGATGAGCGCCGTGGCCATGTTGCTGATGAGCTGGCCGAGCGCCGCCGTGATCACGAAGAGGCCGGCCAGCAGCGCGTACGGCCCCGCGTCCCGGACCGCGCCGACGAGGGCATCGGCGATCTGGTCCGCGGCGCCGGTCTGGGTCATCGCGGTCGACAGCGGGATCATCCCGGCCACCAGCACGACCGTCGTCCAGTTGATCGCCCGGTAGGCGCCGTCCACGGACACGACCCGCAGCAGGACCATGGCCCCGGCGGCGAGCAGGCCCGCCACGACCGACGGCACGACGCCGGTCGCGAGGGCGATGACCATCCCGACGAGGATGACGATCGCCTCGCGGGCACCGAGGCCCAGGGGCACGACCTGGCGCCGGACCTGGTCGGGCTTGTCGACGACGAGGAGGTCCGGCCCGGCCACCCGCTCGTCGAGCGCCGACCACGCTCCCTGGAGCAGGAGCACGTCACCGACCGCGAGGACCAGGTCGCCGGGGCCCTGCTTCTCGCCCTTCCGCTGGATCGCGACGATGACGAGGTCGCCGCTATCCGTGACCATGCCCGGGAAGACCGTCTCGCCGATGAGGCCCGATCGGGGCGGGATCACGACCTCCGCGACGCCCGAGGCGCGGCTGATGAGGGTCAGCTCGTCATCCAGCCCGTACTGCTCGACGAGCGTCAGGGCGTGCCGGCTGAAGTCGGTCGGGATCAGCTTGGCGGTCCGGCTCGGCAGCAGGCGCTCGCCGAACAGCACGACGATCACGATCGTCCCGATGACCAGCGGGACGCCCACGAGGGCGAACTCGAAGAACCCGAACGGCCGGCCGCCGTAGGTCGCAGCCGCCTCCGAGACGATGACGTTGACCGGCGTCCCGGTGAGAGCGAGCATCGAGCCGGCGTGGGCGCCGAACACCAGCGGCATCAGCAGCTGCGACGGGGACCGTCCGAGGCGGACCGCGATGACGACCACGACCGGCAGCAACGCGGCGACGGACCCGTTGACGCTGATCAGCGCGGTCAGCCCGGCGACGAGCAGCATCATCAGGACCAGCAGCCGGGTCCGGCTGTCGCCGACCCGCGCGACGAGCTCCTGGCCCGCCCAGGTCGTGACCCCCGAGGCGTCCAGGCCCTCGCTGACGACGAACAGGGTGGCGATGAAGATGACCGCCGGGTCGCCGAACCCGGCCAGGGCCTGGGTCAGGTCGAGGACGCCCGTGAAGTAGAGGGCAAGGGCGGCCCCGATCGCGACGAGCCCGACCGGGATGCGGTTCGAGATGAACGCGATGACGACCGCGACCAGGATCGCGAACGTGATCGCCACGTCGCTCATCCGGTGGGGCCGGGTGGAACGACCGCGCCCGGGGACCGTCCCGGGCGCGCCGGATGCATCAGGCGGAGACCGGTGAGCCCGGTCCGAGCGGGATGCCGAGGACGAACCAGACGACCAGGAACACGGTCCAGGCGATGAGGAGGATCACCGAGTACGGGATCATCAGCGAGACGATCGTGCCGACCCCGGCGGTCTTCTCGTAGCGCTGGGCGAAGACCACGATGACCGCGAAGTACGCCATCAGCGGCGTGATCACGTTGAACGGCGAGTCCCCCACCCGGTAGGCCGCCAGCACGAGCTGCGGTGCGATCCCGAGCCGCAGGAAGAGCGGGATGAAGATCGGGGCGAAGATCGCCCACTTGGGGATGACGCCCGGGATGATGATGTCCAGGAGCGCGGTGACGAGGACGAACCCGACCAGCAGGGGGATCGGACCGAGGCCGGCCGTCTCGAGCGCATCCGCCAGGACCACCGCGAGCACCGTCGCGATGTTGGTGTAATTGAAGAACGCGATGAACTGGGCGATGATCAGGAGCAGGAAGATCAGGCCGGCCAGGCCCGCGTAGGTCTTCACGACGGCGTTGATGGCCTCGACGCTGCCGGCGATCGTGTGGGCACCCTTGCCGTAGGCGTAGCCGGCGACGCCGAAGAAGATGCTGATGATGACCAGGATCCCGGTCATGAACGGCGAGTTGCCGAAGATCTCGCCGGTGTCCGGGTTGCGCAACGGCGCTCCCGGCGGCAGCGTCAGGAGGAGGACGAAGACGAGCACGCCCAGGAAGCCGTACAGCGCGTAGCGCAAGCCGCGGCGTTCCTCCTCGGGAACGACGTCGGTCGGTTCGGCGACGGCGTGACCCGTGTATGGGCCGAGCCGCGGCTCGATGACCTTCTCGGTCAGGATCGTGATGATGATCGCGAGAAAGAAGGTCGACACGACGGCGAAGAAGAAGTTGGCCGTGACCTCGATCGTCGCCGACGGGTCGACCAGGGCGATCAATTCGTTCGCCACCTCGGTCATGATCCCGTCGATCGGCGCGATCAGGAGGTTGACCCCGAACGCCGCGCCGACCCCGGCGAAGCCCGCCGCGAGCCCCGCCAGCGGATGCCGCCCCATGCTGTGGAAGGCGGCCGCAGCGAGCGGGATCAGGACCAGGTAGCCGGCGTCCGTCGCGACGCTCGACAGGATCCCGATGAGCACGATGATGAACGTGATCAGGCGGAGCGGCGACACCCGGACGAGCAGGCGGATGAGCGCGCCGATGAGCCCGGCCTCCTCGGCCAGCCCGACGCCGAGCATGGCCACGAGGATGATCCCGACCACGCCGAAGTTGTTGAAGTTGGCGACCGGCGACGTGATCATGAAGCGGATCCCGTCGGCCGTCAGGAGGCCCTTGACCGCCGTCGTCTCCTGTTGCACGTGGAGGTCTTCCTCGTGGTAGTCGAAGGCGGGCGGGACGAACGGGACCTCGACCGAGCTGCCCGGGGGATAGCCCTGCTCGCCGGCGACCGGCGGCGGCTCGACGACGTCGTAGGTGACGCTCGCCCCGACGATGTACAGGATCTGGGAGAGGACGATCACCCCGGCGATCAGGATGATGAAGATGATCGCTGGGTGCGGGACCTTGTTGCCGACGCGCTCGATGGTGTCGAGCATGCGTCCCATGAACGTGTGCTGCGGGGCTGGGGCGGTCGCTTCCGTCACGGTCGGGCTCCTGGGTAGCGTGTCCTTCGGGTGGGACCGGTCAGCCCAGTGGCGGCCGGAAATGCACGGCGAGATCGCTCAGGAGACGGGTGCCGAACGCCGTCGCGCCGGTCGATCGCCACGAGTCGTCGGTGTCGGTCATCATCGGCCCGCAGATGTCCAGGTGACCGAACGGGACGGCACCCGTGAACTCCTCGAGGAAGAGCCCCGCTGTGATCGTGCCGGCGTTCTCGCCGCCGAGGTTCTTGATGTCCGCGATCGCCGAGTCGAGCTTGCGCCGGTAGCGTTTGACCAGCGGCAGCTCCCAGACCGGCTCGTCCGTCCGCGCACCCGCGGCCTCGATCTGGTCGACCAGGACGGGGTCGTTGCCGAGCGTCGCCGCGAGCGCCGTCCCGAAGGTCCGGAGCGCGGCGCCGGTCAACGTCGCGATGGTGACGATGGCGTCCGGCGGCGGATCGAGCTCGGTGGCCAGGACGAGCGCGTCGGCCATGACCAGGCGCCCCTCGGCGTCCGTGTTGAACACCTCCACCGTCATGCCGCCGCGGATCGTCAGCACGTCCCCGAGGCGCATCGCCTTGCCCGAGGGCATGTTGTCCGTGCACATGAGGTAGCCCGTGACCGCCGTCGTGCAGCCCAGGTCGCGCAGCGTGAGCATCGACCCGAGGACCGCCGCCGCGCCCGACATGTCCTGCTTCATCGCCGCGTGCATCGCGTCCGACGGCTTGAGGCTGATCCCGCCCGCGTCGTACATGATCCCCTTGCCGACCAACGCCAGGTGGCCGGCGGGGCTCGCCGGCGCCCCGTCCGTGGCGGCCGGCGTATAGGTCAGCTTGATCATCCGTGGCGGCTCGTCGCTGCCCATGTTCACGCCGAGCAGGCCGCCGCAGCCGAGCGCCACCAGCGCGTCCTTGTCGAAGACCTCCACGCCGAGCCCCGCCGGCGGGCCGAGGACGAGTGCCATCTCCGCCATCCGGGTGGCCGTCAGATGGGTGGCGGGCGTGTTGGCCAGGTCACGGGCGATCTGGACCGCTTCCGCAGTGATGCGGCCGCGCGCGGCACCGGTCTCGAGACCTCCTGCACGGTCGCCCGCGGAGACCAGGGTCAGGGCGGTGAGCGCCGCCTCCGATGGGCGGTCCACGAACGCCCGGTACCGGTAGCGGGCCAGGAGGACGCCTTCCACGATGGCCTGTCCGGCGGTCTCCGGATCCACGTCGGCGATGTCGCCGAGCGTCGTCGCCAGGCGTGCGTCGCGGGCGGCCGCCCGGGCGAAGGCCGCGGCCGCGTCACGCAGACCGGCGGCATCGAGCCCACCCGGATCGCCGATACCCACCGCGACCACGACCGGCCGGGCGCCACGCGGAAGGGCAAGCGTCTGTCCGAGCGCACCGGTGAAGCCGCTCTCGAGAAGCAGCGCACGATCGACGCCGATGGCCGGCGGGACGTCGCCGGCGGTCGCGACGGGGATGCCGATCGCCTGGGTGTCGTCGGCCGGTGACGACGCGATGTCGATGGTCAGTGCCGCGGAGCGCGCTCGCGACGGGAGCGGGTCGAAACCCGCCACCGCCCGCGTGACGCGGCTGCCAGATCGCTCCATGAGTACCCCCGAATGGGCGAACCCGTCTTCCACGCCGCTACAGGGACTCATCGGCGGTGGACGATCCTCCACGGGTAGAATCCGGCCCGTACCGCAAGGATGTCAACTTCGTGAAGGGGACCGGTGCGGATCCTGAAGCGCGGCCTCGAGTTGTTGCTCGTCGTCGCGCTGGTGGCCGTGGTCGCGACGGCCGGCTTCCTCACCTGGGTCACCGTCCGGGCGATGCCCGAGACGACCGGGACGATCAGGGCCACCGGGCTCGGCGCGGCGGTCACGGTCGCCCGCGACGGGGCCGGGATCGCGCACATCACGGCCGACACGCCGCACGACCTCTTCTTCGCGCAGGGCTACGTCCACGCCAGCGAGCGGATGTGGCAGATGGAGGTCTGGCGGCACATCTCCGCCGGCCGGCTGTCCGAGGTGTTCGGGGCGAGCCAGCTCGACACGGACAAGTTCATCCGGACCCTCGGCTGGCGTGTCGCGGCCCAACGGGACCTCGATGCGGTCGCGCCGCCCGCCCGGGCCGTCCTCGACGCGTACACCCAGGGGGTCAACGCCTGGCTGGACGGGCATCGCGGGTCGCTCGGGCTGGCATTCCTCGTCGCCGGCGTCACGCCCGAGCCCTGGACGGACCTCGACACCGTCGCGTGGGGCAAAGTCCAGGCGTGGAACCTGGGCGGCAACTTCGACTCCGAGGTGTTCCGGTACCTGGCCGACCAGCAGCTGGGCGACCCGGCCCGGACGGATGAGCTGTTCCCCGCCTACCGCGACGGCGCTCCGATCATCACCCCGACCGGTCTGCCCGGCTCGGGTGGCGCCGGCAACCCGCGCGCCAAGCCACCCACCGGCGCGGGCTCGACGGGGACGACGGCGACCCCACGCCCGGTGGGGGCGGCCGTCAACGGCCCGGACGCGCCGCCCTTCCTCGGTCCCGATGAGGCGGCGGCCTGGCACGCGCTCGCCGGCCTCGGCCAGGGGCTGCTCCGGACCGCCGGCCTGGACGCCGCGGACGGCCTCGCCTCGGACCACGGGATCGGCTCGAACGACTGGGTCGTCGGCCCGGCCATGTCGGCGAGTGGCGGCGCGCTGCTCGCGAACGACCCGCACCTGGGCATCTCGATGCCCTCGATCTGGTACCTCAACGGGCTGCACTGCCGGTCGGTCTCGACCGCCTGTCCGTACGACGTGGCGGGCGTCTCGTTCCCGGGCGTGCCCGGCGTCGTCCTCGGCCACAACGCCCGGATCGCGTGGGGCGCGACCAACATCGATCCGGACGTCCAGGACCTCGTCATCGAGAAGGTCGATCCGGCCGACCCGGGCGCCTACCTGCACGCCGGCGGCTCCGTGCCCTTCACGGTCCGCCACGAGCAGATCAAGGTCAGCGGCGCGGCGCCGGTCGACCTCGAGATCCGCTCGACCGTTCACGGGCCGATCCTCAACGGGGTCGACGACCGCCTTGCCGACGCCCCGCCGATGGCGATCCGCTGGACCGCCACCCTCGAGGCGGACCGGACGTTCGAGGCGATCCTCGGCCTGGACACGGCGGCCAGCTTCGCCGACTTCCGGGCGTCACTCTCGCTGTACGGCGCGCCCGCCCAGAACTTCGTCTACGCCGACGTCGACGGCCACATCGGCTACCAGTTCCCGGGTTACGTCCCGATCCGCTCGGCAAAGGCGGACCGCGGCGATCGACCGGTCCGTGGCGACGACGGCAGCGGCGAGTGGACCGGTCGCGTGCCGTTCGACGACCTGCCGTGGCAGTACGATCCGGTCGACGGCGTCGTGGTCACCGCCAACAACGCCGCGGTGGACGGTGAGTATCCCCACTTCATCGCCCAGGAATGGGACCCGGGCTTCCGCGCGGAGCGCATCCTGGACCTGATCGCCGCAGGCCGGGGCGGACGGCCTGACCGTCCCCGAGATGGGGCAGATCCAGTTCGACGGCTCGCCGCTGGCCGCCCGGGACGTGGTCCAGTTCCTCGAGGGCACCCCAAAGACCGCCGACGGCGCGCTCATCTCGACCCGGATCGCCGATTGGGACGGGGTCTGCGACGAAGCGAGCGTCGGCTGCGCCGCGTTCAATGCGTGGCAGTACCGCGTCCAGCGCGACATCTTCGACGACGACCTGGGGCCGCTCGCGCGGGACTACGTCGGCAGCCCGTTCTCGTGGGTCGTGCTCCAGGGGCTGATCGACGACCCCACGTCGGCCTGGTGGGACGACATCGGCACGACCGGCGTGACCGAGACCGCGGACGACATCATCGGCCGCGCGATGGACGAGGCCGGTGCGGAGCTGCGCACCGCGCTCGGGGCGCCCGAGGGCTGGACGTGGGGCCGCCTGCACACGGCCACGTTCCGTGAGGCGACCCTGGGGACGAGCGGGATCGCACCGCTGGAGTGGTATTTCAACGACGGTCCCCACCCGGTCTCCGGCACGGCCGGTGCGATCAACAACACCTACGTCCGGTTCGCGTCGGCCTATCCCGACCCGGACGACCCGACGGTCGTGCCCGTTGGCATCGACCACGTCTTCGACATGACCAACATGCCGAGCTATCGGCTGACCATCGATATGAGCGACCTCGATGGTGCGCGGGTCGTCATCACGACCGGCCAGTCCGGCAACCCGTTCGACCGGCACTACGCCGACCAGGTCGGCCCGTGGCGTCGCGGCGAGACGGTGCCCCTGCTGTTCACGCCGGCCGCAATCGCGGGGGCGACGGTCGCGACGCTGACCTTGACGCCCTGAGCGTCACGACCGGTCAGGCGCTCGGCGTGCCGGTGAAGTCCTTCTGGAGCCGAGCCGCGAACGGTGAGCGGACGGGCACATCGGGGAAGACCGACGCCGCCTCGGTGGTCGGCGAGATCCATTCGACCAGGAGGCGGTTGACGATGATCGTCGGCAGGTCGCGGGCCACGATCGCGCCGGCTGCCTCGTAGGCGATCGTCGCGTTCGTGAGCGGCACCATCGGGTCCCGCTTGAGCACGTCGGCGACCGCGTCGCGGCCCGCCTGGGTGTGGATCCGGCCGAGGACCATGTACGGCCCGATCGAGAGGTGCAGACGGGCCGTCTGGAGCGAGACGCGCTGCTTCTCGTTGCCGCGCGGCCCGGTCGCGACGACCGCGAGCAGGTCGCTCCGTTCGATCGACACGCTGTCGATGGCGGCCTTGTGGCCGTCCTCGAGGCTCTCGCATTCGACGTGGTGGACCAGGTAGCGCTCCTGGCCGTTGAGGAAGTCGGTCAGGCGCTCGCCGAACATCGTCATCTTGCCCATGATCGTGCAGTCGGCGGCGAACCCGAGGAATTCGATCGGTTGCATGGTCGGGCCACGCTAGCCTCGGACGATGGCCTCCCGATACCGGCCATTCGTACCACGGCCCACGGGCCTCACTCGTTCACCTCGAGCGGGCCGTCGGGAACCTCGATGAGGATCCGGCCACCCTCGACGACGACCGAGTAGACCGCGAGCGGCAGCTCCGCGGGTGGGTCGAGCGGCTCGCCGTTCTCGAGATCGAAGCGCGACAGGTGCAGGGCGCAGGTCAGCGTGCCGGCCGTCAGGAAGCCCTTGTCGAGCTCGAAGTACTCGTGGCTGCAGATGCCCTGGACGGCGCGGAGGTCGCCGTTGGAGTTGATCACGAGGACCTGGTCGGTGCCGTCCACCCAGGCCATCTTCATCGTGCCCGGCGGGACCTCGTCGACCCCCAGGAGGTCGATCCGTCTCACGCGGCGGCGACGCCACCCGTGCCGAGCCCCGCTCCGGCGTCCCACTTCGCCTCGAGACGCTCGCGCAGCCGGTCCTGGGCCTCGACCAGCGGGACGCGGGCGACGACCGGCTCGAGGAAGCCGAGGACGATGAACTTGCGCGCCTCGTCGGGCGGGATGCCACGGCTCTCGAGGTAGAACAGCTGGGTCTCGTCGATCGGGCCGACCGAGCTCGCGTGCGCGGCGCGGCGGCAGTCGGGCTGGTCGATCTCCAGGCTCGGGATGGCGACCGAGCGGGTCGCCTTGGACAGGTTCATCCCGAACTCGCCCAGGTAGCTGTCGGTCCCGACCGCGGACTTCTCGATGACGATCATGCCCTTCATGAAGGACTTGGCCCTGTCCATCAGCGCGCCCTTCGACAGCAGGTTGCCGGTCGTGTCGCGGCCGATGGTGGCGCGTGTACGAGGTCAGGTCGAACAGCTGGTCCTCGCCGCCGAACACGATCTCGACCTGCTCGACCGAGCTCCGGTCGCCGTCGAGGACGTTGTCCACCCGGCTCCGCGTGAGCCGGGAACCGAGCTGGGCGAGCGCCCAGTGGAGGGTCGCCCCCTCGCCGACGACGGCATGGCGATGCTGGAATGCGACGGTCGAGGTCGACAGCTCCTGGAGGCTGGAGACCGACAGCTTCGCCTCGCGGCCGAGCGTCACCTCCATCGTCCCGGTGAAGAGGCCCGGGCGACCATCGGCCTCGTCGCCCGACGGGACGAGCTCCTCGAGCAGGCTGACCTCCGCGCCGTCGCCGACCTCGACGATCGTCCGCGTGATCAGGGCTCGATCCGGGCGCACCGACGGCCCAGCGGATGACGATCGGCTCGCTCGAGGCGGACGCCGGCGGGGACGCGCAGGACGACGCCGTGGGTCCAGCCCGCGCGGGTCAGCTGGGCGAGCTTGTCGTCCTCGGGCAGGGAGCCGGCGTCGGGCGACCAGCGCCTCGGCGGCGTCATCGTCGACGAACGTCGCCGAGCGTCTCGAGCGTGACGCCGGCCGTCGGCCGCGGCGGCGTCGAGCGCGAGGATCTCGACGCCGTCCTCTCGGAACGAGGCGAGGCCGGCCGTCCCGGCGTCGGGCTCGGTCCCGTGCGGGAGCAGGTCGTCGGCGTCGGGCGCGGGCATACGGGGCCACGTCATCGAGGACCGCGGTCCGCAGGTCGACGTAGGTCGTGTACAGCATGTTCGACTCGATCGGCAGCGCCTCGAACCGGGCGAGGGCGGCCCGCCGGTCGGCGCTGAGCCAGGCGGGCTCGCCGTCGGTGATCCGATCGACGTGCCCGTCGTCGAACGGGAACGAGAGGTCCGAGGGCGAGCGACGGGCGGGCCGGACGCGTGACGCCGGAGCGTCGGTCATCCGAGCGACCCCTCCATCTCGAGCTTGACCAGCCGGTTGAACTCGATGGCGTACTCCATCGGGAGCTCCTTGGTGAAGACCTCGAGGAAGCCCTGCACGATGAGGTTGGTCGCCTCGTTCTCGGTCAGGCCGCGGCTCATCAGGTAGAAGACCTGGTCCGCGCTGACCTTGCCGACGGTCGCCTCGTGGGTCATCGAGGTGTCGTCTTCCTGGATGTCGATGTACGGGTAGGTGTCGCTCCGGCTGATGTCGTCCATCATCAGCGCGTCGCAGCGGACGCTGGCCACGACGTTCGTGGCGCCCGGCGAGACCTTGAGCTGGCCGCGATAGGTCGCCCGGCCGCCGTCCTTGGAGACGGACTTGCTGACGATCCGCGAGCGCGTGTTGGGGGCGAGGTGGACGGCCTTGGCGCCGGTGTCCTGGTGCTGGCCCTTGCCCGCGACCGCGACGCTGATGATGTCCGCCGTGGCGCCCTCGCCGCGCAGGTAGATGGCCGGGAACTTGACCGTCTTGCGCGAGCCGGTGTTCGCGTCGATCCACTCGACCGTCGAGTTCTCGTACGCGTGGGCGCGCTTGGTCACCAGGTTGTAGACGTCGTTCGACCAGTTCTGGATGGTGGTGTAGCGGACCTTCGAGCCGGGCAGCGCGACGACCTCGACGACCGCCACGTGGAGCGACTCGGTGGCGTAGATCGGGGCGGTGCAGCCCTCGATGTAGTGGACCTTGGCGCCCTCGTCGACGACGATCAGCGTCCGCTCGAACTGGCCCGTGTTCTCGCCGTTGATCCGGAAGTAGGCCTGCAGGGGGAGCGGGACCTCGACGCCCTTGGGCACGTACACGAACGAGCCGCCGGACCAGACCGCCGCGTTGAGGGCGGAGAACTTGTTGTCCTCGGCGGGCACGACCGTGCCGAAGTGCTTGCGGAAGATCTCCGGGTACTCGATCAGCGCCTGGTCCGTGCCCATGAACACGACACCGAGCTTGGACAGCTCTTCCTTGACCGAGTGGTAGACCACCTCGGAGTCGTACTGGGCGCCGACGCCGGCGAGGAACTTGCGCTCCGCCTCGGGGATGCCCAGCCGCTCGAACGTCGCCTTGATCTGGTCCGGGACGTCGTCCCACGACTTCTCTTCGCGCTCGGACGGCTTGCGGTAGTAGACGATGTTGTCGAAGTTGATCCGGTCGAGCCCGTCCGTCCACGTCGGCAGCGGGCGCTTCATGAAGTGCTCGTAGGCGCGCAGGCGGTACTGGAGCATCCAGTCCGGCTCGTTCTTGAAGGCGCTGATCTCCTCGACCGTCGCACGCGTCAGGCCGCGCTTGGTCTCGGCGAGGTAGGCGATGTCGTCGTGGAAGGCGAACTGATCGCGCTGGTCGGTGACGATCTCGCGGGTGGCGGTCATCGGGTCTCCGGTCGTGGGTGGAGGCGGCGCGTCGAGCGTCGCGGGCGGGCTCGCGGGGCCTGTGTCTAATTCCGAGTCAGATTATCGGGATTAACGGCCGAAGCGTCAACGCGGGCCTCTTCCGCGACTTCGGCGGATGATGTTCCGGACGCCGACCAGCCACCGGGCGCGGAAGGGCTCGTCCGGTCGTGGGCCGGGTAGATGGAGGTGCCCCATGGGTGCCATGAGTCCCATCGACACGCGCGTCGAGACCGAGGTCGCCCCGCGCACACCACCGGCCACCAGCGGGCGAACCGCCACCCCGCCGCCGACGACGGCCGTCGACCGCAGACCGGAGCGCACGACGACGGTCGCACCCGCACCCGCATCCGGCACATCGGCGCGCCGGCGGGCGATCGCAGCGGCCATCGTCGACATCGTGGATCGGGCCGTCGTGGATCGCGATGCGCTCGAGATCGTGCTGGCCGGCCCGGGCGCCCGGACCAGGGGCGCGCGGTCGCGGGTCGTGGTCAACGGTCCGGACGCGGTGGCCCACCTGCTGCTCCCGCCAAGCGGCGACGCGTTCGCCGAGGCGTACCTCCGCGGCGAGGTCGAGATCGACGGCGACGTGATGGCCACGGTCGTGGCCGCGGAGTCGATCGACGTCCGGCGCCTCCACCCGGCCGACCTCCGCAGGATCGTCCGGTGGCTCCCGGAGCTTCGACGCGACGCCACGCCGGTGCCCGGCCTCCAGCGGAGCTCACGCATGCGCGGTGCGCTCCATTCGCGGGCGCGGGACATGGCCGCGATCCGCTTCCACTACGACGTCGGCGAGGCGTTCTACTCGCTCTGGCTCGACGCCCGGCTGGCCTACTCGTGCGCCTACTTCCCGGTGGGCGCGACCGCGCTGACGGCGCCCGGCCTCCTCGACGAGGCCCAGGACGGAAAGCTGGACCTGATCGCGCGCAAGCTGCGGCTGGGTCCGGACACGCACCTGCTCGACATCGGCTGTGGCTGGGGCTCGCTGATCGGCTACGCGGCCGAGCGCTATGGGACGCCGTCCGTCGGCGTGACCCTGAGCCAGCGGCAGGCCGACCAGGCCAACGCTCGCGCCAGGACGGCCGGCGTCGCCCCGCTGGTCGAGGCACGGGTCCTCGACTACCGCGACATGGGCGATCTGGGGCGGTTCGATGCGGTCGCCTCGGTCGGCATGTTCGAGCATGTCGGGCGGGCCAACCTGCAGACCTATTTCCGGGCGGCGTACGACGCGCTCGAGCCCGGCGGCCTGTTCCTCAACCACGGCATCGCCGGTGCCGGGACGAGGCATCGGCCGTCCGGCCTGCGGCCGCGCGGCAACCAGTTCCTGCAGCGCTACGTCTTCCCCGACGGCGAGCTGGTGGCCGTGGAGGATGCCGTGGCGTTCGCGCGAGCGGCCGGGTTCGAGGTGCTGGACGTCCAGTCCCTCCGGCCCCACTACGCGCTGACTCTCGCGGCATGGGTCGCGCGCCTCGAGGCGAACTGGCCGGCCGCGGTCGCCGCGGCGGGCGACGAGGTCGCACGGACGTGGCGGCTGTACATGTCGGCGGCCCGGCTCGGGTTCGAGCGGGGCGAGCTGGACGTCTGCCAGCTCCTCCTCGCGAAGCCCGCCGACGGCCGGCCAGCCGAGCTCCCGCTCCGACCGTGGTGGTGACGGCCGTCGACGCCTGACATGGATCGAGCCCGGCCGCATGGCGGACCGGGCTCGGTGGGTCGTCGGCGCCGACGCGCCCGGCTACGTCCCGGACGGGGTTGTCGTTTCGGCCTCCGCGGCCGCCTCCTTGATCGCACCCGCGGTCTCCTCGTCCACGGGAACGGTCTTGACCTCCTCGGCTTCGGGCATCTTCGCCTCGACGGCGGGAGCGTCCTTGGCCGTGACGAGCGCGAGGATCCCGGACGTGCCCGGCGTGATGACGTCGGCCAGGTCCTGCTCGACCTCGAGGCGACGAGCGAGGTTGCGCGCCTTGCCGGCGGCGGCGCCGGCGACACCGAGCGTCACGGCCCCGGCCACGAGGGTGGCGGGCAGGAAGACCGCGGCGACGACGCCGCCGACGATCCCCCACTTGAGGCCGGTCCGGGTGCTGTGGTCGGTCATCTTCTCGACGTGGAGCCGGCCATCGTCGTCGGCCTTGACGACCAGGACGCCGTCGATGTGCAGCGACCCATCGATCTCGCCGGCGAGCAGGTTGTCGTAGATCGCGCGCGCCGACGTGGTGTCGGCGAACCGGGCGACGACCAGTGCGTGGTCGCCCTCGACCGCGATGGCGCCCTCGGCCAGCACGCCGTACTCGTCGGCCACCGTCGCGCCCATGATGATCACGTCGTCCGACGCTGTGGTCGGCGTGTCCTTCGATCCCTCGGTCATGGCCGTCCTCCTTCTCCCGCCGCAACGGCGGTCCACCCCTGTTCGCGCGTCATCGATCGGTCGGGCGTTGGGGCCACGAAGCGGCGGTCGAGCGCAAGCGGAGCCGCCATCGTACCAACCGGCCGGCGGGGCGTCGTGTTTTCATCGATGCATGCACGGCCGGCGCGCCTATCCTGTGCTGGACAGAGCGACGCACGAACGGGCTGCTGGGGGCCGGGACGGATGGAGGGTCAACAGGGATGAGCCGACTGCTCGGCTTCTACGAGATGCAGCTGCGCGTGCTGTGGGAATGGCGCGGCGGCCGCATCGCGCTCCTGAAGCGACTCCTGATCACCCTGATCGTCGCGACCGTCTCGTTCATCGCCACCGCCTGGATCTTCGGCTCACGCCTGGAGATCGATCGCCTGGTCGACGCGGTGTTCGCAGTCATCCTGATGGCGCTCTTCAACGCCATCATCCGACCGGTCGTGCTGGCATTGGCCGCGCCGATCTCGCTGATCCTGGTCGGGGTCCTGGTCCTCGTCCTCCAGGTCGTCGCGTTCCTGATCGTCGCGAACTATGCCCCCGGCGTCCACGTGGACGGCTTCGTCGTCGCCCTGCTTGCCTCGTTCGTCTACGCGATCATCAACACGATCCTGACCTCGATCCTCGGCATCGACAGCGGCGGCTCGTACTACGGCCTGCTGGTCCAGCGCCTGCTGGTCAAGCGCTCGCAGGGACACACCGACAAGCCCGGTCTTGTCGTCATCCAGATCGACGGCCTGGCCCACCCGATCCTGGCCGGGCGCATGCGCGCAGGGTCGGTCAACGCGATGGCCAGCCTCGTCCGGGACGGGACCCACACGCTGTCGAAGTGGGAGGCGATCCTGCCGTCGATGACGTCCGGCAGCCAGGCCGGGATCCTGCACGGCAACAACGACGGCATCCCTGCCTTCCGCTGGTATGAACGGGACCGCGAGCACCTGATGGCCTCCAGCAACCCGGCCGACGCCGAGCTGATCGTGTCCCGGATCACCAACGGCGAGGGCCTGCTGTCCAACAACGGGGCCAGCATCTGCAACCTGATGACGGGCGACGCGACGCGCTCCTACCTGACGACGGCCGCGATCAAGGCCGAGGGCGGCGGCATCGGCGACAGCCAGGCGTTCATGTCGTTCTTCTTCAGCCCGAGCGGCTACCTGCGCTCGTTCACGCTGTTCCTCGGCGAGTTCATCAAGGAACGCTTCCAGGCGCGGCGCACGCGGCGCTCCGGCATCCGGCCCCAGATGCACCGAGGCCTCAAGTACGCCGGGATGCGCGCCGCGAGCAACGTGCTCCTGCGCGACGTGAACACGTCCCTGATCATCGACGAGATGTACCGCGGCACCAACGTCATCTACGCGGACTTCACCGACTACGACGAGCTGGCCCATCACTGCGGACCCGAGCGGGTCGAATCCTTCGAGGCACTCGACGGCGTCGACCGGGCGATCGCGACGCTGATCAAGGCCACCGACGAGGCGCCGCGCCCGTACAAGTTCGTGATCCTGTCCGACCACGGGCAGAGCCTCGGCGAGACGTTCCTCCAGCGCTACGGGGTCAGCCTCGGGGAGTACGTCCGCAGCCTCATGAGCGGGCGCGCGACACTGATCCAGACCAAGACCAAGGCCGAAGGATCGGTGTTCGTCAACTCGTTGCTCTCGGAGATCACCCGGAGCAAGGGCGTCGGGCCGACCGTGGCCCGGGCGGCGCTCGCGAGCAAGACTGGCGCCGATGGCGTCGTCGACCTCGACGAGGCCGAGGAGGAACCGACCGAAGCCGATGCCAGCACCATCGCGGTCGTCGGCTCGGGCAACCTGGGCCTCGTCTGGTTCACCGGGCACGATCACCGACTCACCGTCGAGGAGCTCGAGGAGCTCCATCCGGGCCTCATCGCATCGGTCGCGGCGCATCCGGGCGTCGGACTGATGCTCGTCCGGTCGAAGGAGTTCGGGGCCGTGGTCTTCGGCCCGAACGGAACCCGGTTCCTCGACCAGGACAAGGTCGAAGGCGAGGACCCGACGACGCTGTTCGGCCCGCACACGATCCTGAGCCTCAAGCGCGAGGACGAGATGGTCCACGCGCCGGACCTCCTCCTGCTCAGCCAGTACGACCCGAACCTCGGCGAGGTGGCCGCGTTCGAGGAGCTGATCGGCTCACACGGCGGGCTGGGGGGACCGCAGACCGAGCCGTTCATCCTCCATCCGACCGAGTGGACCCTGGACGAGGAGGTGCCCCTGGGGGCGCCGGCGATCTACCGGAACCTGCGGCGCTGGCTCGACTCGATCGGGATCGAGCTCGGCAAGCCAGCGGCGGAGCCCGTGGAGTCTTCGGCGACCCCGGGAGCCGGCGACCGGACGCCGGAACCAGCGCCGGTCGGCTGACCAACGCCCTGGGCGCCTGCGGGACGCCGAACGGTCGAATGCGTCGCCGACTCGCCGTGCCCTGCGGACGACGATGGCGAACTCGGCGACCACGACTGGCATAAGGTTGGCGCTTGGAGACGACCCCGAACGCACCGCCGCCGTCCGGATCCATCTGGAATGTCCCGAGCTGGTTGACGCGCCTGGCCGCGATCGGCTGGCGTGTGCTGGTCACGGTCGCCTTCGCGGCGATCGTGATCGGGTTCGCCGCCTACCTCTCGACCGTGACGCTGTCGATCCTGTTCGCGGTCATCGCGGTCGCGACGCTTGCACCCATCGATGGACGATTGCGTGCGCGCGGCTGGGGCCGCGCGAAGGCCGCCGGGGGCACCATCGCCGTCACCGTCCTGGTCGTCGGCGGTGCGCTCCTCCTGATCGGGCTCGCGCTGATCCCATTCCTCGCCCAGCTGACGAGCTTCCTTCACGAGGGGCTCGAGCGTCTGAGCTCGGAGCTCACCACCGCCAACCTGCCGGCTGACACGGTCACGACTCTAGAGACGGTCATCCAGCGGGTCGAGAGCTGGCTGTCCGAGCAGGGTTCGGCGATCGTCAATTCACTGGTCGAAGCCGGCACGATCGTGATGCTCGGTCTCTTCCTGACCTTCTATCTGCTCCTCGACGGGGACAAGGCCTGGGACGTCGGACTCGCCGGGCTCGGCGGCTGGCAAAGCGACCGGATCCGGGACGCGGGCGAGGAAGCCATGCGCCGCGCCGGCGGGTACGTGCGCGGAACGGCGGCCATCGCGGCCGTCGATGCGATCGCGAGCTTCGTCGTCCTGACGCTCGTCGGCGTCTCGTTCGCGGGACCCTTGGCCGTGCTCGTGCTCGCTGCCGGGTTCATCCCATACATCGGCGGTCTTTTCGTGGCGGCGATCCTGGGCCTCGCCGGCCTCGCGATCGGCGGGGTCCCGACGGCTCTCCTGCTCCTGGCGCTTGCGGTCATCCTGAAGGTCATCGAGAAACGGCTGCTCGGTCGGTTCCTGTCAGATCGGACCCTCGGGCTGCACCCCGCGGTGATCCTCCTGGCCCTCCTCGTCGGCTACACGATGGGTGGGCTGGCGGGCATGTTCGTGGCCGTGCCGACGGTCGCCTTCGTGATGGCGATCACCGGCGCCGTCCTCGACGTGCTCGGGACGACCGGCAGGGTCCGGGTCTCCGTTCGCGGCGACATCCCCGCCTGGCTCGACCGCCTCGCGCAATGGAGCTGGCGACTTCTCGTGGCCGTCGGCCTCATCGCCCTCGCGGTCGCCATCCTGTCGCAGTTCCCGGTCGTCGTCGGCCCGATCGTGGTCGCGATCACCCTCGCCGCGACGTTCCTGCCGGCAGTCAAGACCCTGGAGGGCCGCGGCTGGTCACGCGGGCGTGCCTCGTTCGTGGTCAGCGTCGCCGTGTGGGTGACGGTGACGGTCGTGACGTGGCTGTCCGTCTCGGCTCTCGGCTCATCCGTCCAGGAGTCGATCCAGGCTGCCACGGCCGGGGCGAATGTCGCCGATGGAGCGCTGCCCGCGGGTGTATCCGGCGTGGTCGGACGGCTGACGGTCCTGGTGGGCTCGGGGTTGCTCGGCGTCATCGCGTCCGTCGCGACCGGTCTCGCCTCGGCCGTCGTGTTCCTCGTGGTCACGGCGCTGCTCGCCTATTTCATGCTGCGCGACGGCGACCGGGGATGGGCGTGGATCACCTCGCATCTCGATGGCTGGCGCCGGACGGAGGTCACGCTCGCCGGCGATCGGGCGGTGACGATGCTCGGTGGCTACATGATCGCGACCGGCGTGCTCGGGGCCTTCAACGCCGTGACCGGGTTCATCGTCATGACCCTGCTCGGCCTGCCGCTGGCGCTGCCGGTCGCGATCCTCTCGTTCTTCGGCGGGTTCATCCCGTACATCGGCCAGTTCGTCACCAGCCTCATCGCCTTCCTTGTCGCGATCGCGTTCGGCACGACACAGGACGTGATCATCATGGGGATCTGGACGGCCGTGTTCAACGTCGTCCAGGGCAGCGTCATCGCGCCCCTGGTCTACGGCCGGGCGGTGAGCCTCCATCCCGCGATCGTGCTCATCGTGATCCCGGCGGGTGGAGCGCTGGCCGGCGTCCTCGGGATGTTCCTGGCCGTGCCGCTGGTCGGGATCGTCGGCGCGGTCTGGCGGCACATCCTGGCGGCGATCGGCGAGGTGCCGCCCCCGGTGCCCGAGACGGTCGAGGATGCGGGAGCTCCGCCGGTCGGGATCCTGGCGCCGGAGGCCCCGCCCGGCAACGCCGTCGCCTGACGTGCCGCTGGGCTAGGTTGCCAGCGCCTTGGCCTTGGCCGCCTCGAACTCCTCGGGCGTCAGCGTGCCGGCATCCCGGAGCTTGCCCAGCTTCTCGACCTCGTCCGCGGCGGAGTAGCCGCTCGCGCGTCGCTGTGCCGCCTGGGCGGCGGCGATCGCCTGCCTGTCCTGCTCGGTCATCTTCGGCCGGGCGATGATGTAGATCAGGGCCCCCACGAACGGGATCAGAAAGATCAGCACGATCCAGCCGGCCTTGGCCAGCCCGTGGATGTCATTGCGCCGGAAGATGTCCGCGAAGACCGCGATGAAGATCCAGATCGCCATGAACCAGAAGAAGAAGACGACGAAGGACGCGAAGATGTCGCTGAAGCTCATCGGTGGGGCGCTCCTCGGGGGTGGCTGCCGGCCGCTGGGTCCGGCGGACCGCGCGGGGCCAGTCTAGCGGGCGCCACCCGGCGGCGAACACGGAACGGCCCGCGGCATGCCGCGGGCCGTCATGAGAGCAGGCGATGGGCGACGTCAGGACGGCCGGCCGGTCTCCTCGAAAGCCGGGATCCGGTCGCCGTTCTCCGCGCCGAGCCCATCGGGGTAGGCGGTCGCCTCGAACGAGGTCGTCTCGGTGTACGGGGGCGGCTCGATGGCGGCCGTCGCGGCGGCGTCGAAGGCGATCGGGTCGTCCACGTCGATCTCGAGGATCTCGTCATCGACCTCGCGCATCGTCATCAGCCGATCGCGCACGCCACTGACGGCCTTGGCCAGCCGTCCGCGGATGCCCTCGTTGGAGAGGACGGCCACGACGGCACCGGCCACGATCAGGCCGCCGACGGCGAGCGGCCAGCGCGGGCGCCGGGCGCGCCGTCCGATGTTGACCGCCGCGGCCGCGCCGGCCAGGGCCTTCGGGACGTCCACGGACGACAGGTCGATCCGGGGCATCTCGAACTTCGTCACCGCGTCCGGCAGCTCCACCTTCGGTCGCTGGAGCTTCGACAGGTCGGTGTCGGGCAGGCGGATCTCGGACAGCGCTCGCATGATGTCGTCCCGATCGATCTCGGGCAGGCGGAGTGCGGACGGTCGGACATCCTTCACGGGGAGGTCAGGCATCTGACGCCCTCCTTCGCTAGGGTTCGTTGACCACGAGGATACGCCCGCCACCGTCCCCAGGGCGCCACCGGGGAGTTACAGTATCCCGTGCCGAAGTTACAGACGCGGGTCGGGCCCCGTCGCCACCGGCACGCCAACGAGGGGGACCGGATTGCCTGACCCCAACGGGGATCGGAAAGCGCGACGATGACGCGACGTCGGACGATCGCGCTCGGTGCCGGTCTGGCCGCGACCGGGGCGATGCTCCGTCGCCGGAGCACGCGCGTCCCGACCGATCCCTACGACCCGGACGCGATCCGGGCTGAGACGGCCGCGGCGCGCACCGCCGAGATCGTCGCTCGCCCGCGGGTCCGGCGGGTCGACCTGGCCCAGACCTACGCGCCGGCGATCGCGACCGCGGTCGACCCGCTGCTCCATGGGCGGCGCTACTTCCCGCGGATGCTGGACGACATCGCGGCCGCCACGGACCACGTCCACCTGCTCATCTACGGGTACAAGGCCGGTGACATCGGCGAGACCTTCCTGACCGCGCTGGCCGACCGGGTGGCGGCCGGCGTCGAGGTGCGCCTGTCGGTCGACGCCATCGGCAGCGAGGTCGACTTCGGCAGCAAGGATCTCTTCCGGCGGCTGCTGGCAGCGGGTGTCGAGGTCGTGGCCCAGGACGGGATCGCCGTCGTCCGCACCGGCGACCTGGCCGACCGCTCGTTCCGGCCGCGGGGCGAGGACCTGCTCCACTTCGACCATCGCAAGATGGCGGTCATCGACGGGCGGGTCGGCTACGTCGGCGGCAGCGGCATCGAGGACCACTACAACGACGAGCGCTTCTACGACGTCATGTGCCGGGTGGAGGGACCGATCGTCGCGCAGCTCCAGTCGGTCTTCCTGCTCAGCTGGCGCCACCACGATGGGCCCGCCCCGACGGATCCGGCCCTCGAGCGCTACTTTCCGATCGAGACGTTGCGGGTCGCGCCCGACGCGGCGTTCCAGGCACCCACGACGGTGCTGTGGAACGTCCCGGGCACCGGCCACCACCCGATCAGCGACGCGATCGAGACGGCCCTGGAAGACGCCGCGGAGCAGATCCACATCGTCAACCCGTACATCTCCAACCGGGCCATCCTCGAGCGGATCCTGGCCGCCGCGCTCCGTGGGGTCCGGGTCCGCTTGATCGCACCCGGCAAACCCACGCCGCCCTACCCCGCCGCCGCGTTCCGGCACTGGTACGGACGGCTCCTGGATGCCGGCGCGGAGATCCTGCTGCACCCGCAGATGGCCCATGCCAAGGTCCTGCGCATCGACGATCAGGTCTTCGTCGGGGGCTGCAACCTCGACGACCTGTCGCTCTTCCGGAACGACGAGCTGGACCTGCTGTTCGCGGACCCGGCGGTCGCCGAGCTGACGGAGCGACGCATCTTCGACGAGCTGGCCGGGATGTCCACGCCGGCCGTCGCCTCGACGGACGCCCGGTCGCGGGCCTGGAACGCCACGATGGACCGCGTCTCGCGGTTCCTGTAGTCGCCTCGAGCGGCGCATACTTGTCGGCCAAGGATTGAAGGAGAGGGAATGAGCATCGGTCCCGTCGAATACATCGCGATCGCGTTCCCGGGGAACAAGTTCTCCGGCGAGATCATCCCGGCCATCCGGGAGCTCCAGGACTCCGGCACCATCCGCGTGCTCGACCTGGTGATCATCACCAAGGACGACGACGGCAACGTCGCATCCATCGAGCTGAACGAGGCCAGCCCGGAGACGCAGGCGACGTTCGCGGCGCTCGGCGTCGAGAACCGGAACCTGCTCGGCCAGGAGGACTTCGAGGACATCGGCAGCGCGCTCGACCCGAACAGCACGGCGGCGCTGATGATCTGGGAGAACGTGTGGGCGGAGCGGTTCGCGTCGTCCCTTCGCAATGCCGACGGCATCCTCGTCGCCAACGGCCGGATCCCGGCCGCCCTGGTCGAGGAGATCATGTCCGAGTCCGTCTCCTAACCCAGTCAACCCATCCGAAAGGAGAGCCCCAGATGATGCGACGACGAGGTGGCCTGGTCCGGGCCGCCGCAACGACCGCAGTGGTCGCCGGCACGGCCGGCGCGGTCTCCCACCATCAGCAGCAGAAGTACGCCCAGCAGGCGGAGGCCCAGGCCTACGAGCAGCAGCAGGCTGCCCCGCCCCCGCAGGCGTACGCGCCGCCCCCGGCGCCCGCGCCGGCGGAGGACCCCCAGGCGGCGCAGCTCCAGAAGCTGGCCGAGCTGCACGCCCAGGGCATCCTCACCGACGAGGAGTTCGCGGCGGCCAAGGCGAAGGCCCTCGGGATCTGATCTCGGCCTGACCACGACTCGCGACGACGCGAGCCGACCCGCGACGCGGGACCCGGCTCGCGTCGTTTCATGTCCGGCGCCGGATCTCGCCCGAGGCAGTGCGAGGGGCGGGTCAGCCACACTCCCCCCATGATCGCGCCGCCGGGCGCGCCGTCCCGGCTAGGGCGTGACGGTCGTCGCCTGGGTCACCGGCGCCGCGCCATCGCCGACGGAGTTCACGCCGGCTCCCTCGTCGTAGACTCCGACGGGCTCCGTGTCCAGGACGTGCAGCAGGGTCCGCCAGACCGTGGCGATCACCCCGAGGAACGGCACCACGAGGAACATGCCGATGACCCCGGCCACGGCGTTCCCGGCCGGGATCGCGACGAGGACGACGGCCGGGTGCAGGCTCACGACCCGGCTGTAGACGATCGGGGCGACGATGTTGCCCTGCACGATGTTGAAGACGATCGTGAAGATGGCCATGATCAGGATGTCCTGGGGCGATCCGGTCGCGACCGTGACGAGGAATGCCAGACCGGTGGTGATCAACGACCCGATGTACGGGATGAACCCGCCGAAGACGGCCAGGATCGCCAATGGCAATGCCAGCGGGATGCCGAGGATGGCCATGATCAGGAACTGCGTCGCGGCACCGAAGACGGAGATGGCACCGGTGCCGAGCATGTACCCGCCGAGCACGTTGACCGCACGCGTCCCGGCCGCGTCGATGTACGACCGCCGGCCCGGCTCGATGCGCCGCAGGAACGACGCCCAGAACGTATCGCCGTCGCGCAGGAAGTAGAACGTCAGGAGGACGGCCAGGAACACGATCACGGCCAGCCCGGCGAGGCTCTGGAGGACCCCCGCGATCGAGAGCAGGACGCCGGCGCCGAAGCCTTC
This sequence comes from uncultured Chloroflexia bacterium, assembly GCA_963755995.1. GTDB lineage: Bacteria > Chloroflexota > Limnocylindria > Limnocylindrales > CSP1-4 > SPCO01. The sequence goes on from CAVWLQ010000002.1 coordinate 202,292, forward strand.
GACGAGCGCGACCAGCGCTCCCCCCTGCCCGCCCAGGGCATCGCTCGACGATGTCGCGCCGGCGGCAGCGTTCGAGACGATGTCGTTCGCCGGTCCCGCCAGCGCGACGATCGTGAGGCCGACGATGAGGACCACGCCCACGGTCGCTCCAAGCGTCGCCCCGAGGGCCGCCCGGCCCTTGCTCCAGCCGCGCGCCTCGAGGCGCCGTGAGAGTGGCAGGAGCGTCGAGGCCAGGACGATGCCCAGCACGAGCGGCAAGACCACGATCGGCACCTGGACGGCGGCCGCGATGCCAACGGCCAGCAGCGCGATCGACACCAGCAATCGCCAGCTCCACTGCCCCAGCCGATCGAGCCAGATCGGGACGAGCGGGTTGGCGGTCGACCGCGCCGTCGGATCCACACCGAGGACTTCGATCAAAGCCCCAGTGATGGCGAGCGTGAAGGCGACCACGGGGATCGCGACGAAGAGCCCGACGATCCCAGCCAGGGCTGCCCCGGCCGGCAGCGCGGTGAGCACGATCGCCGGATGGATGTGGACCGTCTTGTTGTAGATGGCCGGGGCCAGGAACTTGCCCTGGATCACGTTGAGGATCGAGATCAGGACGAGGAGGACGAACGCGGCGGTCGTTCCCTGCGCCGCCAAGGTCACGGACAACAGGAGAAGCGTCGTGACCAGGCCGCCGATATACGGGATGAACCGACCGAAGAAGACGATGACCGCGAGCGGGAGGGCGTGCGGGACCCCCAGGATCAGCAGGAACAGGCCCTCGAACAGGCCATCGAACGCCGCGATGACCGCGGTCCCGCGCAGGTAGCCCCCGACGCGCTCGAGCGCGACATGACCGGACGTCGTGATGGCATCCCGGCGCCACTCGTTGGCCGAGGACAGCACCCAGACCCACGCCTTGTCACCGTCCATCATGAAGAAGAAGGTCAGGAACGTCGCGAGGAGGCCGATCGTGAAGACGATCCCCACGGTGCCCGCGATGTCGGCAGCGGAGGACGAAAGCCACGCCTCCACCCCGTTCGCGGCGTTCTCGACCGCGCTGGCGACCTCGGGCGGGACGTTGTATTCGGTCAGGAGGTTCTTCACGGCTGCGATCCCGGCGTGGAGGTCCCCGACGACGTCCTTCACGTACGGGAGGAAGGCCAACGCGATGATGGCCAGCGTCGCGACGATGACCACGGCCGCGCCGAGGAAGACCGCCGCCGCGGCCTTGATCCGCGACCAGCCACGGTTGCGCAGGTTCAGCACGAAGGGGGCGAACGTCGCGGCGACGATCGCGGCCACGAGCACGGACGCCGTGACCGTGGAGAGCACCGTCAGGATCCCGATGAGGACCACGACCAGGGCGACAGCGGCAAGGAGCCGCCAGCCGACCGCGGCAAGACGTTTGAGCCAGCCGGGCACGAGGTCGTCACCCGGCGGAAGGGCCGTAGCGATCTCGCTCATGTGGTGGGGGTCTCCTCCGACGGTCGCGTCCGGGACGCGGCGCGCTAGGAGTCTACCCCGGCCGTCACCGCCTCTGGACGGCGAGGCGGTACGTGGGACTGCCGGACCGGGCTCAGCCGGCGGCCGGTGGCCGCGTCAGCCGGCGGCCGGCGTCCCCGCCACCTCCGGCGACGGTCCCGCCGCGTCCTGGCCCGACCCGAGCCGCCGCGCGACCCGGACCTTGAGGCTGTCGACCAGCGAGTACACGACCGGGATGACCAGCAGCGTCAGGAACGTCGAGCTGAACAGCCCGCCGATGACGACCGTGCCGAGCTCCGCGGCGATGATCGATCCCTGGTTGAACCCCGCCGCGAGCGGGATCAACGCGAGGATCGTGGCGATCGCGGTCATCAGGATCGGTCGGACGCGCGTTCGCCCGCCGACGATCAGGGCCTGCTTGGTGGACATGCCCTCCGAGCGCAACCGTTCCACGAGGTCGAGCAGCACGATGGCGTTCGTCACGACGATGCCGATGAGCATCAGGAAGCCGATCAGGGCGCTGACACCGATCGGGCGGCCGGTCAGGTACAGGGCGGGGAACGCGCCGATCGTCGCGAGCGGGAGCGTGAACAGGATGACGAACGGCGTCACCAGCGAGTTGAAGGTGAGCACCATCATCACGTAGACCAGCAGGATCGCCACGCCCATCGAGGCGAACAGCCCCCCGAACGCTTCGCTCTGCTGCTGGCTGACACCCGCCAGCTCGGCGGTCGTGCCGGCCGGGAAGGCGCCGGCGGCCGCGAGCCCGTCGAGCTCGGTCTGGACCGAGGCGGATACCGCACCGGTGTCGTCGCCGGTGATCTCGGCCGTGATCGAGGAGGCGGGTCGCTCGTCGATCCGGGTGATGCTGCCCTGGACCTCGACCTGCTCGACCGTCGAGATCGTCCCGAGGGGCACGACCGCGACCGTCCCGACCGGCAGGGCCTTGAGCGCATCGACCGAGTCGACGGCCGCCGGATCGAGCTGGACCACCACCTGGACCGTCTGGCCGTCGGCGGACTGGATGCTGGTCGCCGGCTGCGCAACGAGCGCCGCGCGGACCTGGCCGGCCACCTGCGCGGCCGTCATGCCGACGGTGATCGCCTTGTTCGGATCGACCGTGACCTGGACCTCCGGGGTCGCCTTGACCAGGTCGCTCTTGAGGTTGACGAGGTCGGACTGGTCCTTGAGCGCCTCGAGGATCGCCGTCGTGGCCTTGTCCACGTCGGCAGCGGTCTGGCCCGTCACGATGACGTTGAGGCCGCCGGCGGAGAAACCGCCCGAGGAGACCGTGGCGTCGTATCCGTCGGTCCGGACCGGTTCGAGCGACGTCGCGATCCGCGCGGAAGTCTCGTCGACGTCGGCGTCGTCCTTGAGCCGGATGGTCATCGTCGCGCTGTTGGCAGCCCTGCCCTGGAGGGCGGACTGGAAGACCTGCGAGCTCGTGTCGCCCTCGGCCGGGATGCTCGTCTGGACGAGCTCGACGGCGGGGTCGGCCAGCAGGATGGTCTCGGCCTGGATGGTCTTCTCGAGGACGGCCGCCGAGCTTGCGCCCGTCGGCGGCGCGATGGTCACGATCAGGGTCTTCTCGGACCCGGCGTTGATGAACTGGGTCGGGAGCAGCGGTGCGAGCGCCGCCGAGGCGAAGAAGAGCACGGCCGCAACGACCACGACCGAGAGTTTGGTCAGCCGGCCGCGCAGGACGAAGGTGATGATCGGGGTGTACAGGCGGACCCAGATCGACCGGCGTGGCTCGCCGTCCTCGTCGACCGCGGACTTGACGTCCCGGATCAGGAAGTAGGCCAGGACCGGGACGACGGTCAGCGCGCAGACCAGCGAGGCCAGCAGCGCGAACGTCACGGTCAGTGCGAACGGCAGGAAGAACTGCGAGACGAGACCGCCGACGAACCCGAGCGGCAGGAAGACCGCGACGGTCGTGAGCGTGCTGGCGGTGATCGCGCCGGCGACCTCGCGGGGTCCGTTGATGGCCGCCGTGAGGCGATCCTCCCCGAGCGCCCTGTGCCGGTAGATGTTCTCGAGGACGACGATCGCGTCGTCCACCACTCTGCCCACGGCGACCGCCAGGCCGCCCAGGGTCATGATGTTGATGGTCACCCCGGTCAGCTGCATGATCACGAGCGCGGTCAGGATCGAGAGCGGGATGCTGATCGCGGCGACGATCGTCGCGCGGATGCTGAACAGGAACAGGAAGATCGTCAGGATCGCGAAGATGGCGCCCAGGCCACCCTCCCGGACGAGGCCGTCGCGCGACTCCTTGATGAACACGGACAGGTCGGCGACGGTCGTGACCGTCATCTGATCCGCGTGCCGGGTCTGGATCTCGGCCAGCTTGGCCTGGACCAAGTCGGCCACCTCGACCGTGTTGGCGTTCGAGGCCTTGGACACGGTCAGCGTCAGCGCCTGGTTGCCGTTGGTCCGGCCGTAGCCGGTCGTCGCGACGAGGTCGGGCTCGACGGTGCCGAGGTCGCCGATCGTGATCGGCTTCGGCGCGACGGGCGCGGCGGACGGTGCGCTGCTCGGTCCGGACGACGGCGCGGCGCTGCCGGCGGGCGCGGATGCGGCCGGGGCGGATGCCGCCGGAGCGGCCACCACGGGCGTGGCGCGCTGGAAGCCGACGACGAGCCCGCGGATCTGATCGACCGATGTCAGCTCGCCGATCGTCGACACCGGCACCTTCGAGCCGTCGGCGGGCAGCTGGCCGGAGGGCAGGGTGAGGTTGTTGGCCTGCAGGACGCCGACGATCTGCTGGCTGGTGATGGTCGCTGCCGCCATCTTGGCCGGGTCCAGCGTGATGAAGACCCGCTCCTCGAGGCCGCCGGTCACGTCGGCCCGGGCGACGCCTTCGATCCCGAGGATCTCCGGGACGATCTCCGTCCGCGCGATTCGCGCGACCTCCTGGAGTCCGTCGGACCCGCTCGCGGCGATCGACGAGATGACCACGGGCGAGGCATTGATGTTGAGGGCCTGGATCGTCGGTTGGGCGGACGCGGGCAGGTTGGCCTTGGCGATCGCCTCCGTGATGGCCTGTGTCGTCGCCTTGACGTCGGTCCCGAACGAGAACTGGGTGACGACCAATGAGATCGAGTTGGACGACGTCGACTGGATGGTCTCGAGACGCGGCACGCCACTGATGGCGTTCTCGATCGGCTTCGTCACCTGCTCGGTCACGTCGGACGAGCCGGCGCCCGGGTAGGGCGTGACGACCGTGATGACCGGGAAGTCGATGTCCGGCAGGAGCTCCTGCTTGAGGCTGCCCCAGGCGGACGCCCCGGCGATGAACAGGGCCGCGGCGAACAGGAGCGTGACGCTCCGCTTGCTCAGGGCGAGGCGACTCAGGCGACTCACGGTCGTGTCTCCGACTTCTGGTGTTTCGGGCTGGATGATCTGGTGGAGATGGCGGACTGGGCGCTCGCCGGGGCATCGGCGGCCCGATCGATGGCCATGTCGAGGATCCCCATGGACCGTTCGACGACGGCCAGCTCCGCGGCGTCCAGGCGCGACAGGAGGTCCCGCAGCTGGCGCACGTTGAGCTCGCGGAAACGCTCGAGCAGGGCCTCCGCATCGGGCGTGGCTGTGACCACGACCTGGCGGCGGTCGTCGGCGTCCGTGTGTCGCTCGAGCAGGCCCAGCTCGACGAGCCGGTCGGCCAGCTCGCTGGCGGACGACGAGCCGATCCCCAGGCGGGCGGCGAGCTGGGACATGCGCAGCCGGCCGGCGGCCGTCACGACGTACAGGACCTTGGCCTGGGCCATCGTGATGCCGACCTCGGTGAACTCCGAGGCATGGCTGACGACGAGCCGGTGCATCATCCGCTCGTAGCCCTCGAGGACCCGCTCGATGTCGGCCGAGCGCGGCCCGCTGTTAACGTCAGATGGAATGTTCGGTAACTCCGTACAGTTCGGTCGGCCCACACTATATCGCGTCGTGCCGGCAAGCGGGTCCCGTACCATCGGCCCGGTGACCCCATCCCTCCAGCTGGACCGCGCGACCGCGCGCCGGTTCCTCGCGACCCGCCACCTGCTCGCTCCCCCGCGGTCCCTGCCGCCGGAGCCGGCATCCGTCATGCGCGTCGTGGACCGGCTCGGCTCGCTCCAGTTCGACCCGCTCGAGATCACCGGTCGCAACCATGACCTGGTGCTGGCCGCCCGGATCGCGGGCTACCGGCGTTCGTGGACCGATGGCTTCCTGTACGCCACACGCGAGCTGTATGAGACCTACAACAAGGGCCTGTCGATCGTGCCGACGGCCGAGCTGCCGTGGTATCGCATCGCCTGGGACGACAGCCGCCGAGATCACGACGCAGCCGCGTTCGACGAGCACGCCCCGCTGGTGGCGGAGCTGCTGGACCGGATCCGGCGGGAGGGGCCGCTGGCCTCGACGGACTTCGAGCCGCGCGCGGCCATCGAGTGGTACTGGCGGCCGACCAACCAGATCCGGGCGATCCTCGAGGCGCTGGCGGAGGCGGGCATCCTCGGGCTGGCCAGACGCGACGGCAACCGCCGGGTCTACGACCTCGCGGAGCGGCTGTTCCCGGGCCCGCTGCTCGCCAGCCGTCCGGCCGTGGGCGAGCAGCGCCGGCACAAGCTGCTCTCCCGCTATCGAGCCCACGGCCTCCTCGGACGCTCAGGCAGTGCCGAGCTGTGGTCCGGGATCCGGCCGTGGCGCGCGGACCTCCTGGCCGAGCTCGTCGAGGACGGTGCCCTGGTCCCGGTGAGCGTCGAGGGCGTCCGCGGCGACCGGTTCATGCTGCCCGCGGAGATCGGCCTCCTGGACGCACCGGAGCCCGCCGGGCCGCCCGGCGTGGCGCTCCTTGCGCCGCTCGATCCGTTCGTCTGGGACCGCGACTTTCTGCGCGCGCTGTACGACTTCGACTACGTCTGGGAGGTCTATGTCCCCGCTGCCAGGCGGCGGTGGGGGTATTACGTGCTGCCGGTCCTCTTCGGCGATCGACTGGTGGGCCGGCTCGAGCCGCGGTTCGATCGACGAGCCGGGACGCTGCGCGTGCTCGACCTGTGGTGGGAGGGCGGCTTCGACCCGCTCGCGTCAGCCGGCTTCGTGGAGGCGCTGACCGACGCTTTGGACGCCCACGCGCGGTTCGGCGAGGTCCGACGGATCGTCCTGCCCCGGACGACGCGCCACCGGCCGCTTGCCGCGGCCGTCCGCGCCCGACTCGGGAGCGGGGGCCGGATCAGGGGATGATGTGCAGGGTGTGCCAGGCGCCCCAGTTGCCGACCTTGTCACGGGCCCGGATCCGGACGAAGTAGCTGTTGCCCCGGATCCATGTCACGCCCCGGCTGGTCCGCGCGGTCACGCCCCACGACTCCCAGTCGCCGTTGCTTCGCCTGGCCTGGACCTGGAAGTAGCGCAGCCCGGCGGTCATGACCTGGAGGCGTGTGTCGCCGCCCGTCCAGTGGATCGTGACGTGCACGTGTCCGGCATCGACCGATCGCCGCGTCAGTGACCCGAACTTCACCCAGGCGCCCGTCTCGTCGCGCTGCTTGACGAAGACCCCGGCGAAGTAGACCTTGCCGCTCGCCGACACCGCCGCTCCGTAGCCGACGTAGTTGTAGCTCCTCGAGAGCATGATCGCGCGGTGGCCCGAGGAATGCATCCAGGCGGTCATCGTCGCGTTCACGGCACCGCCGATGGTGGACTGCATGTTGTAGGCGATGATCTCGCCCGCCGCGTACCAGTGGATCGCGTCGGCGGACAGCCGGTCGTAGACCTTCGTGCCGTTGGGCTCCGTGTGGCTCAGCACATCGCTGGCAGCCATGACCTGGGCGCGTGTCCGGGCGATCTCCATCAGGTCCGGGTCCAGCCGGAGGGAGGTCAGGCCGTGGTCCTTGCGTCTCGCGTTCGTCTTCGTGACCAGATCCTGGCCCGCCCTGGTCAGGCCGGACTCGCTGATCGCGGCCGTACCGGTGGTGGCGGCGGCGGGTGCTGCCTGCGGCACGAGCAGGAGCCCCGCCAGCAGGAATGGACTGAGGCGGCGGGTCAAGGTGAGCACGGGTCGATCCTCCCTCACCGACGCGTGCAGTGACATGGGCAGGCTGTCACGGGCGTCCGGCGCGTTGGTACCCCGTCCGGAATCATGCGCTCGCCAGCGGACGACCGCAAACCGCACCGGACCGCACGGGACGAAGGGGCAGCGGCTGTGGGACGATGCGTCCACCGACCCCTGCGACCGGGCGATCCCAACGGAGGTAGTTCCATGTCCGCCATTCGACGCGCCGAGGCCACCTGGTCCGGCCCCCTGACCACCGGCTCCGGGAGCGTCTCGGCGATCTCGTCGGGCTCGTTCACGGACCTGCCGGTCTCGTGGGCCGCCCGGACCGAGTCGTCCGATGGCAAGACGAGTCCGGAGGAGCTGGTCGCGGCCGCGCACGCCGCGTGCTTCTCGATGGCGCTCTCCGGTGCCCTGGGACGCGCCGGCACACCGCCGGACCGCCTGGACGTGTCGGCCGAGGTCACGTTCGACAAGCTGGAGGCGGGCTGGCGGGTCGTCTCGAGCGCGCTGACAGTCCGGGGCGTCGTGCCCGGGATCTCCCGTGAGGACTTCGTCGCGGCCGCGGAGGCGACCCGGGACGGCTGCCCGATCAGCGTCGCGCTGGCCGGCAACGTCGCGCTGAGCGTCGAGGCCACCCTCGAGGGCTGATCGTCCGCCGTCGCGGATGCCTCGACATCCAGCATCGGCATCACGAACCCATGTCGATCGGGGCCGCCGCCGGCCTGGACTGAACGTTTCGCGATGGGCCGGCTCCATACTCGGTGACGCGGTCAGACGGGCCGCCGCAGCCGGAGCGGACGATGCAGGCCGAGCTCGTCGAGCGGGCCAGGACTGGCGACCGGGAAGCGTTCGCGTCCCTGGTCACGTCGAGCATCGACGGCTGCTATGCGCTCGCCTACCGGATCCTGCGCGATCCGCATCGGGCGCAGGACGCCACCCAGCAGGCACTGCTCGGGGCCTGGCGGGACCTGCCGTCCCTCCGTGAGGTCGACCGCTTCGACGCCTGGCTTCATCGCCTCGTCGTCCACGCCTGCTACGCCGAGGCCCGCGGCGAACGCCGCCACGTGGCTCGCGTCCGCCTTCTCCAGACCGATCTGCCCACCTCGCCGGACGTGGCGCGCTCCGTCGCCGCGCGAGACGACCTCGATCACGCCTTCCGCCAGCTGTCACCGGAACAGCGGGCGGTGGTCGTCCTCCATCACCACCTCGGGTATCCGCTGACGGAGATCGCGGCGACCCTGGGCATCCCCGTTGGGACCGCGCGGTCCCGCCTCCACTACGCGGTCCGTCAGCTGCGGATCGCGCTCGACGCAAGCGATCGCAGCCTCGCGAGCTCACAGGAGCGACCCGCATGAACCGGTCGACCGAACCCGATTTCGACCAGCGGATCGCCGACTGGCTCGAGGATGACCCGACCCTGGCCCCGCGCCTGGTGGTGGACACCGTCCTCGCCGCATACCCATCGATCCCACAGCGGCGCGCCCTGCGTGCCCCGCGGAGGTTCACCACCATGACGATGCCCATGCGCCTCGCCACCGCCGCCGTCATCGGCGTGCTCGTGGTCGGCGGCGCCTATTTCCTGACCAGACCCGGTCTCCCGTCCGTCGGGACGCCCGGACCATCACCTTCGGCCAGAGCATCAGCCAGCGCCGCCAGTGTCACGCCATCGACGGCGGCTTCGGCCTGGAGTGAGACCGGGAGCATGGCCGAGGCGCGCACGGACTTCGCCGCCATCCTGCTGCCCGATGGCAGGGTGCTGGCCCTGGGCGGCCGCAGTCCCGGCCGAACGCTCGCTTCGGCCGAGATCTATGACCCGGCCACGGGCGCATGGACGAGCGCCGGCAATATGTCCCGATCTCGAGTGTTTCCGACCGCGACCCTCCTGGCCAACGGCAAGGTGCTGATCATCGGTGGCGCCGGCAGCAACCCTGGCGCTGAAACGGCCGACACGTTCGATCCGTCGACTGGGAACTGGGGATCAGCCGGCAAGACCATCGAGGTCCGGAACCAGCATGCCGCTGTCACCCTCGCCGATGGCAGGATCCTCGTGGCCGGCGGCAACCTCGATAGCCAGGTCAGCACGGCGGAGATCTACGACCCGGCGAAGGGGACCTGGACGGCGACCGGCAGCATGACGACCTGGCGAGCGTCCCCGTCCGCGACCCTGCTCGACGATGGCAAGGTCCTCGTCACCGGCGGCTTCGCGAACGGCGGTATCACGGCGACCGCGGAGCTCTACGACCCGGCCTCCGGGCGTTGGACATCGACCGGCTCCATGGCGCAAATCCGTGCGCAACAGACCGCGACGAAGCTGAACGACGGCAAGGTCCTCATCGTCGGCGACGACGCCTCGTCGCCGGAGCTGTACGACCCTGTGACCGGGCGGTTCACCGCGACCGGCAAGCTGATCGGCGGCCGGGTCGGCGAGACGGCGACGTTGTTTGCCGACGGGACCGTCCTGGCGGCGGGCGGTGTCGGCCCGGATGTCGCGGCCCTCAGCCTGGCCCAGCTGTTCGACCCGCGAACGGGGGCATGGACCCAGGTCGATCCGATGCCGGCTGGGCGCATCACGCCCCAGGCCGTCTTGATGCGAGATGGCCGGGTCTTCGTAGTCGGTGGCGTCAGCCAAAACAGCAGCGACGGAACCGGCGCTCTCGACACCGCCGTCGTGTACGACCCCACCCTCTCTCGCTGAGCAGCTTCGCGGCGGCTCCCGGCGGTCTACTCGATCGTCAGGAGCCGTCGCGGGTTGGCCACCGTCATGCTGTCGATCTCGGCGTCGGAGACGCCGGCTCCCCGGAGACGCGGCAGGAACGACTCCGCGAGGTAGACGTAGCCATTGCCCTCGTAGCGCGTGAGCTGCGAGTCGTGGCAGACGTCCTGGCTGAGCAGGATCCGGTCGGCGTGGCCGCGTGCCAGGAGCTCGCAGAGGAGCTCGACCACGCGGCTTTCGCCGAGCCGCTCGACGGCGCTGAACGACATCCCGAGGAAGTCGAACTCGATCGAGGCCCCGCGCTCGATGATCGCGAGATAGTGGTCGAGGTTCGGGTACGAGTCCGCATGGCCGATGACGACCCGACCCGGATCGGCCCCTTCCTCCTCGAAGATCCGAAGCTGGGCGAGACCGACGTCGGACAGGACCGCGTGGGTGGTGATCGCCAGGCCGGTCCGGCGGGCCGCGCGCGCCGCCGCCCGATGCACCCGCTCCTCGGCAGGTGAGACCCACGGCTTGTCCGTCCCGATCTCGCCGATGATCCCGGGCCGGACCCCGCTGTCCCCCACCCCGCTCTCGATCTCGGCGACCAGCTCGTCGGCGAGGTCGTCTGCCGAACGTCGGTCGATGCGGGCCTCGGGCGGGTAGTAGGCCGTGCGGTACCAGCCGCAGCCCATCACGAGGTTGAGCCCGCTCGCCTCGGCCAGGCCGCGCAGCCAGGCCGGGTCGCGACCGACGCCCGTCAGGGTGAGGTCCACGAGGCTCCGCCCGCCGGCCGCGTGGAACCGGGCGAGCTCCTCGAGGATGACCGGTTCGTCGCGCGTCAGCTGCCAGTAGTCCCAGCGCGACTGGATGTGCCACAGCGCGATCTGCGTGTGCTCGTGCGGCAGGGTGAACCCAAGGTCGGTCGGGTCGATCGGGCCGAGGACGGTCTGGACGTGGGCCATGGGGGGCGATGCTACGCCGTCGGCAGTGGCTCCGGGACGTCCGGCCGCGATGCACCCGCGGCCGCGAGCAGGAGCTCGACGATGGCGCCGGCGCGGCGCTCGAGATCGGCCGGACGGTACGCCGGACCGGCCTCGATCCTCTGGAGCAGCAGGCCGTCCAGCAGCGCCAGCAGGCCGCGCGTCACGGCGTCGACGTCGAGCCCGGCCGGCAGCTCGCCCGCGAGCACGCCCTGCCGCAGCAGGAGCTGGCCCGCACCGGCCAGCCGCTCGCGACGGGCCGCCAGCATCTCGCGGACGCCGGGCTCGCGATCCGCCTCCGCCCAGGCCTGGACGAGCGAGACCTGGCCCGGGTCGCCGTCGTAGTCGTCGATCGTCTCGACGTACAGGGCGACCGCGATCGCCAGCCGTTCGGCGGTGGTCCGTGCCGGCGCGAGTCGATGAGCGAGCTCGTCCAGGCCGCGCGTCGCGAGCTCGTCGCAGGTCAGCCGGATGAGCTCGTCCTTGCCCGAGAAGTGGCTGTAGATGGCCCCCACCGACAGGCCACTCTCGCGGACGATATCCGCGATGGTCGAGCTGTGGTAGCCCTTCTGGGCGAAGACGCGGGCCGCGGCGGACAGGATCCGGTCCCGGACCTCCTGCTCGTGGGCGGCGCTGACACGGGGCACGATTCAACTCCCAAAGAGAATGGACGTTCATCGCAATCTAGCGCACCGGCGTGCGGGGCGCAACCATCCTGTCTTGACAAAACGAATGGTCATTCTCTATCTTCCTCGGGTCCGACCTTGTCCCGAGAGGAACTCCGATGTTCAGCCGCTGGGGAGCGTTCGTCTACCGCTTCCGTCGACCCGTCGCCCTCGTCGCCGTCATCATCGCGATCGCCAGCTCCGTGCTCGCGACGCAGACCTCATCGGCCCTGTCCGCCGGCGGCTGGCTGGACGCAGAATTCCGAAATCGGCCGCCGTGGCGGCCCGCCTCGACACCGAGTTCGGCGCCGGCAAGAGCTCCGTCATCGCGCTCTTCCGGTCCGAGTCGCCCGGGGCCGACGCCAAGTCCGACGCGTTCCAGGGGGCCATCACGACCGCGACCGCCGGGCTGTCGAGCGTGCCCGAGGTCACCGGCATCCTCGGCTACGCGGAGACGGGCGATCCGCGCTTCATCAGCACGGCCGGGGACGCCGCGTACATCGTCGTCGAGCTGAACGTCACCGACGAGCAGTCGGTCGAGGTCGTCGACCCGATCCGCGCGGCCATCGTCCCGCCGGCCGGCTACACGGTCGCGCTGACCGGCTACGGGCCGATCACGAAGGACTCGGCGGAACAGTCCGAGAAGGACCTCCAGAAGGCGGAGATCGTCTCGCTGCCGGTCGTCGCGCTCGTGCTGATCCTGGTCTTCGCCTCGATCGTGGCCGCCGGGATGCCCCTGCTGGTCGCCGGCCTGGCGATCCCGAGCAGCCTCGCCCTCATCTACCTCGTCGCCCAGCAGGTCGAGATGAGCATCTTCGTGCTCAACATCGCGACGATGCTCGGGCTCGCCCTGGCCATCGACTACTCGCTCTTCATCGTCAGCCGCTACCGCGAGGAGCTGCGGCGCGGCCGGACCGTCGCCGAGGCCGTCGAACGAGCCGTGTCCACAGCCGGCAAGGCCATCGCGTTCAGCGGCGTCGCCGTCGCGATCGGGCTGTCCGGCCTGCTTCTCTTCGAGGCGCCGGCCATCCGCTCGATCGGCATCGCCGGCGCGATCGTCGTGCTGTGCTCGGTCGTCTTCGCCCTGACCTTCCTGCCGGCGATCCTCGGGATGCTCGGCCACCGGGTCAACGCGCTGTCGCTGAGCGGCCTCCGGCACCGCTTCCGGCCGGTGGCCGACGGCGTCGAGCCGGCCCGGACCGCACGCTGGGAGCGCGTCGCGCACGCCGTCATGCGCCGGCCGATCGCGGTCCTGGTCCCGACGCTGGCCTTCCTGCTCATCGTCGGCAGCCCGTTCCTGCGCCTCGAACAGGGCGTGCCGGGCGCCGAGATCTACCCGCCCGGCGTGGAGAGCCGGGACGCGTACGTCGCGCTCCAGACCGAGTTCGCACCGGGCGAGACCACCCCGATCATCGTCCTCGCCGACGTCCAGGGCTCGCCCACGGACCTCGCCAACATCAAGGCCCTCGACGCCTACGCCGCCCAGGTCGACGGGCTCGAGGGGATCGACCGGGTCGAGAGCCCGTTCGCCATCCACGACCCGACGACCGGCGCCGTGCTGACCCCCGAACAGGTCGCGGCGCTCTACGCCCAGCCGGTCGGCCAGCGACCGGCCGGTCTCGAGGCCCTGCTCGCACAGTACGTGCGCGGCAGCACGGTCCGGCTCGACGCGATCAGCCCGCTCCCGCCGTCCCGCCCGGAGGCGACCGACCTGATCCCGGTCATCCGCGCGATCCCGGCCGGCGACGGCATCACGACCCAGGTCGGCGGCAGCGCTGCCACCGGCCACGACTTCCTCGTGTCGCAGGCGGAGCGAGCCCCGTACGCGGTCGGGCTGACCCTCCTGGCCAGCGGCTTCATCCTGTTCCTGCTGTTCGGGTCTCTGACCATCCCGTTCAAGGCGATCGTCATGACCCTGCTGTCGATCACCGCCAGCTTCGGCGCCTTGGTCTGGATCTTCCAGGAAGGCAACCTCTCCAACCTCCTCAACTTCGAGCCGCTCGGGTACACCATCGCGGGCAACCCGATCATCATGTTCAGCGTGATCTTCGGGCTGTCGATGGACTACGAGGTCCTGCTGCTGTCGCGGATCCAGGAGGCCTACCGGCGGACCGGCGACAACACGGCATCGGTGGCCGAGGGCCTGTCGAAGACCGCCGGGGTCATCACCGGCGCGGCCCTGATCATGGTGTCCGTGTTCGCGGCCTTCGCCCTGGCCGAGGTCATCACGATCAAGAGCATCGGCGTCGGGATGGCCATCGCCGTCGCGGTCGACGCCACGATCGTCCGGGTGCTGCTCGTGCCGGCCACCATGCGCCTCATGGGCAAGTGGAACTGGTGGGCGCCCGGGATCCTCGGGCGGTTCGTCGACCGGCTGGGCTTCAGCCACGTCGAGGACGCGGAGGACGCGGAGGACGACGGGAGCACGGGGACGCCGGGCACCGCCCCGCGCCTCGCCGGCTCGTAGGGGCGCCCGCCCCCAGACCGGCGTTTCTCGCGTCGGGGGCGGACGCTATCGTTGACGCGATGCGCCTGATCCTCGACGCCGAGATCCGCCCCGAGACCGTCGGGCGCTTGCAGGCGGTCGCGCCCGGGCTCGAGGTCGTCGATGTCTTCGGGCAGGGGTTCGACGCCTCCGCCCTGGTCGATCCGGAGGTCGAGATCCTCGTCGGCGGACGGGCGCCGGCGGACCTGTCGCGCGTCCCGAAGCTGCGCTGGCTGCAGGTCCGCTCGGCAGGGGTCGACCACCTGCTGGCCGATCCGCCCTGGCGCAAGGGCCTGCTCGTGACGAACTCGCGTGGCGTCTTCGCCGTGCCGATCGGCGAGTACGTCACCGGGATGGTCCTGCGGATCCACCAGCCCACGACGACGTGGACCGCCGACCAGGCCGCCCACAACTGGCCGGCGAGCGAGCCGCCGACGCTCGAGATGGTCCGCGACCGGCGCGCGGTGATCGCGGGCTACGGCGCGATCGGTCGCGAGGTCGCCCGCCAGCTATCCGCGCTCGGGATGCGGATCGTCGCGGTCAAGCCCCGGCCCGAGAACCGCGCGGACACCGGCTACTTCGTGCCGGGCACGGGCGACCCGGACGGCTCGATCCCCGAGCGGATCGTCGGCGACGCCATGCTCGCCGAGGTCTGCCGTGACGCGGACGTCCTCATCCTGACCATGCCCCTGACCGACGCGTCGCGCGGGATCATCAGCGCGGCGGTCATCGCGGCCCTGCCGGCGCATGCGTGGCTGATCAACGTGGCACGCGGCCCGCTGGTCGACGAGCCGGCCCTGCTGGAGGCGCTGCGCGGCGGCCGCCTCGCGGGCGCGGTCCTGGACGTCTTCGCCCAGGAACCGCTGCCGCCGGATAGCCCGTGGTGGGAGGGGCCCAACGTCATCGTCACGCCGCATGTTTCGGGCACGTCGGCGCGATACTTCGACGACCTCCTCGTCGAGAACCTCCGGCGCTACGTTGCCGGTGAATCGCTGCTCAACCAGGTCGACCCCGAGCGCGGATACTAGGTCCGGGAGGCCATCCATGGACGACAAGCAGGAACCCGTGACGCGCCTCGGACCCGACAGCGGCGGGCGCATGCCCGGCGAGCCGTCCGTTCGCGTCTACCACTGGGAATGGGGTCCGGACGACACCCGCCGGCCCGGGCTGCCCTGGATCGGCATCTTCCTGCTGGTGTTCGGCGGGCTGCTCCTGATCCAGCAGCTGGTGCCGCAGGCGGCTCCGGCGAGCTCGCTGATCGTGCTCGCGATCGGCCTGGCGTTCCTGATCAAGTGGGCGATCGACCGCGGCACGGGCTCGCTCTACGCCGGCGCGATCATCACCGCCCTCGCGGTGCCGGGTCTCCTCAACGCGGCCGGCATCCACAACGACGGCCTGAGCACGTTCAGCTTCGGGGTCGCGTTCCTGTTCATCGCCCTGGTCCGCGTCGTCAGCGGCGGCGGCTGGGGCTGGCAGCTGTGGTTCGGCGGCCTCCTCGCGCTCGTCGGCGCGGCCAACATCGCGGGCGCGTCGTTCGCAGGCCTGCTCCTGCCGATCATCCTCCTGGCGCTCGGGGCCTTCCTCCTGATCGGCGCGAACCGCGGCTCGCGCTTGCCGTAGACCTCAGCCCGCGACGGCCTCGCCGGCCGGCGCCGTGGACGCGGCCACTGCCTCGATCGTGTCGGCCAGGACGGCCACGATCCGGTCCAGCTCCGCATCGGTGACGACGAAGGGCGGCCCGAGCAGGATGGTGTCTCCGTCGACGCCGTTGGCGTTGCCGGTCCCCGAGTAGAGCAGGACGCCCCGGTCACGCGCGCCGCGGACGACCGCCTCCGCGATCCGGTCGCCCCGCGGGAACGGCGCGCGGGTCTCGCGATCGGCTACCAGCTCGATGCCGACCAGCAGGCCGCGGCCGCGGATCTCGCCGACCGCTGGATGACCCCCGATCGCCTCCCCGAGCAGGCGGAGCAATCGCTGACCCTTGGCGGCGCTCGCCGCGACGAGGTCCTCGGTCTCGAGGATCCGCAGCACCTCGCGGGCCACGGCCGCGCCGATCGGGGCATGCGAGTAGGTGAAGCCGTGGACGAAGCCTGCGCCGCTGCCCGTCACCGCCCCGTAGACCTCGTCGGAGGCGGCCACGAACCCGAACGGCCAGTAGCCCGACGATGCGCCCTTGGCCGCGACGAGGATGTCCGCGCGGACGCCGAAGTGGTCCAGCGCGAACCAGCGCCCGGTCCGTCCGAACCCGGTCATGACCTCGTCTGCGATGAGCAGCACGCCGTGACGCCGGCAGACCTCCGCGATCGCCGGCCAGTAGCCGTCGGGCGGGACCGCGGCCGCCAGCGTGGCCCCGACGATCGGTTCCGCGACGAACGCGGCGACCGTCCCGGGACCGGCGGCGGCGAAGGCGCGGTCGAGCTCGGCGGCCAGCTCATCGGCGGTGGCCAGGGCGTTCGCGCCGGGGAAGTCCGCGCGGTACGGATAGGCCGCCGACACGTGCCGGAAGCGCCCGAGCCAGCCCTCGTACGGCCGGCGCAGCGGCTTGCGCCCGGACAGGTCGAGAGCCCCCAGGGTGTTGCCGTGGTAGCTCCCCCACCGGGCGAACACGATCAGGCGGTCCGCCTCTCCGCGCGCGAGGTGGTAGGCCCGGGCGAGCTTCAACGCCGTCTCGATCGCCTCCGAGCCGCCGGAGACCGGGTAGATCGCGGGACCGTCGACCGGCAGGTAGCGGGCGACCTCGCGGGCGTAGGCCTCGAGGGGCTCGGTCGTGAAGGCGCTGCCGTGCGCGTAGGCCAGGCGACCGGCCTGCGCCGCCATCGCGGCCGCGATCTCGGGCCGGCCGTGGCCGACGTTGACGACGATGGCCCCGCCGGCGGCGTCGAGGTACTCGCGGCCCTCGGCGTCGCGGATGGTCGACCCATGCGCCTCGACGGCGACGGGTGGTTCGGGGACGCTCGAGCGGCGAAACACCCGGCCTTCGTTCACCGCGGCATCCTAAACCCGGCATCGTCGACCGGCGAGCGATCTGCGGCCACCGTGCAGAATGGGTATCTCGCGTCGGGGGGCGACCCGAGCTCTCGGGTCTGAGGAGAACCACGTGTCGAAGGCGAAGTCGGGGCGGGGCGGCAAGGGCGGGGGCGTCGCGGCGCCCGTCGACGCGCCGGCGAGCCGCTCCGACCTCGCTGTCGACGACCCCGAGGCGTACATCCCGCGCGACCGCCGCCGAGCCCTGGCGACCGGCTCGGCCATGCCGGATCGGGTGCAGGGCGCCGGCCTGTTCGCCGACATCTCGGGCTTCACGCCCCTGACCGAGGCGCTCGCCGCGGAGCTCGGTCCCCAGCGGGGCGCGGAGGAGCTGACGGCCGCGCTCAGCCGGGTCTTCCACGCGGTGATCGGCGAGCACGACCGCTTCGGCGGCGATGTCATCTACTTCTCGGGCGACGCGATCACCTGCTGGATCGACGGCGACGACGGCCTCCGGGCGGTCGCCGCAGCGATCGCGATGCAGGCCGCCATCGGCCGCGTCGGGACGGTCGTGACGCCCGGTGGCAGCACGTTCACGCTCGCGATGAAGGTCGCCATCGCGGTCGGTTCGGCCCGGCGTTTCGTCGTCGGCGACCCGACGATCCAGCTCATCGACGTCCTGGCCGGCCGCCTCGTCGACCAGCTGGCCGAGGCGGAGCACCACGCCGAGAAGGGCGAGATCGTCCTCGACGAGACGGCCATGGCGACGCTCGGATCGCGGGTCGGCATCGCCGAGCTCCGGACCGATCCGGACACCGGCCGATCGTTCGGGGTCGTCTCGGGTCTCGCCGTCGATGTGTCCGACGCTCCGTCGGTCGAGCCTGGATCGCGTCTCCCGGACGACCTCGTCCGCCCGTGGCTGCTGCCGGCGGTCTACGAGCGCCTCCGAGCCGGGCGGGGCGAGTTCCTGGCCGAGCTCCGGCCGGCGTTCCCGCTCTTCCTGCGCTTCGGCGGCATCGACTACGACGACGATGACGACGCGATCGTCAAGCTGGACGACCTGGTCCAGGCAGCCCAGCAGGTCATGACTCGGTTCGGCGGGAACGTCCTGCAGCTGACCCTCGGCGACAAGGGTGCCTACCTCTATGGCGTCTTCGGGTCGCCCATCGCCCACGAGGATGACGCGGCACGAGCGGCGGCGGCAGCCCTGGAGCTGCGCGACCTGGAGCGGACGACGGCGGCGATCGGCATCCAGATCGGCATCACCCACGGACGTCTCCGCAGCGGCACCTACGGCCACGCCATGCGTCGGACGTTCGTCTGCCTCGGGGACGCCGTCAACCTGTCGGCGCGCCTCATGTCAGCTGCGCCGGCCGGTCAGATCTACGTGTCCGAGGCGGTCCACCGCGGCGCAGGCGATGCCTTCCACTGGGGCGCTATCCCGGACCTGACCGTGAAGGGCAAGTCCGCGCCGGTCGTGGTCTATGCGTTGAACGGCTCCCTGGCCCGGGCCTCGCGCCGCCAGACCCGCTACACCCTGCCGCTCATCGGGCGAAGCGCGGAGCTGGACACGATCCAGACGGGGCTGAGGGAGTCGCGCGAGGGCCGCGGACGGGTCATCGGCATCGCCGCCGAGGCGGGCATGGGCAAGTCCCGGCTGGTGGCCGAGTTCATCCGGATCGCCCGCCGGCGTGGACAGTCCGTCGCGTTCGGGGAGTGCCAGTCGTTCGGGTCGAACTCGTCGTACTTCGCCTGGCGCGAGATCTGGCGTGTCTTCCTGGGCATCGACGACGAGACCTCCGAGGACGAGCAGCGAGCGGCCCTCGAGCGTGCTCTCGCCGCGATCGATCCAGCCCTCGTCGATCGCGCACCACTCCTCGAGACGGTGGTCGGCCTCACCATCCCGGACACCGACGTCACGCGTTCGTTCGACGCCAAGCTGCGCAAGACGTCTCTCGAGGACCTCCTCGCGACCTGCCTCCGCGCCCTGGCCACGCGACCGCTGGTCATCGTCATCGAGGACTGCCACTGGATCGACGCGCTGTCGCGCGACCTGCTGGAGACCCTCGTCCGGACCGCCGCCACACTCCCGGTCCTGTTCGTCCTGGCCTATCGACCAGCCACGACCATCGGCGGCGGCCTGGGACTGGAGCGGTTGCCGCAGTTCGGCGAGATCGCTCTCGACGAGCTCGATGCCTCCGAGACGCGCTTGCTCATCCGCGCGAAGCTCGGGCAGCTCCTCGAATCGAACGGCGACGAGGGCGCGGAGGCCTCGGACGAGCTCGTCGACCTCATCACCGATCGGTCGGGCGGGAACGCCTTCTACGTCGAGGAGCTGCTCATCTATCTCCTTGGCAAGGGCATCGACCCGCGCGATCCCGGTGCCCTCGGCGCGCTGGATCTCCCGGACAGCCTCCAGAGCCTCGTCCTCAGCCGGATCGACACGCTCAGCGAATCGCCGCGCCGCACCCTGAAGGTCGCGAGCGTCATCGGCCGCGTCTTCCACGGCCCGACGCTGCCCGGCGTCTATCCGGAGCTCGGGTCGCTCGAGATGGTCCACGAGCAGCTCGATGGCCTGCGGGCCGCCGAGCTCGTCACGCTCGACCAGGAGGCCGAGCAGGCGTACCTGTTCAAGCACGTGGTGACCCAGGAGGTCGCCTACGAGAGCCTGCCCTTCGCGATCCGGGCCATGTTGCACGGGCGCGTCGGCGCGTACATCGAGGCGACTGCGGCGGGCTCGATCGAGCGAGAGCTCGACGTGCTGGCCCACCACTACTCGCGCAGCGATGACGCGGCCAAGAAGATCGAGTACCTCGGTCGCGCCGGAGCCGCTGCGCAGGCCGAATATGCCAACGCCGCAGCGATCGACTACTACGAACGCCTCGTGCCGCTGCTGACCGGCAGCGAGTGTGTCGATGCGATGCTCAGCCTCGGCAAGGTCCTGCAGCTGGTCGGGGACCTGCCCCGCGCGGAATCGGTCGTGCTGGAGGCCCACGGGATCGCGACGTCCGGTGGCACGCCTTCGCAGGTGGCCTGGTCCGACGCGTCGCTCGCCGAGACGGCGCGGCGTCAGAGCCGCTACGAAGTGACGGCGGAGCGCCTCGCGGCGGCGCTCGACGGGTTCCGGGCCGTGGGTGACGACGCGGGCGCCGCCGCCATGCTCCATCTCGCCGGTGTCGTCGCCCAGCATCGCGGTGCCTACGAGGAAGCGCGCGAACGCTATTCCGAGAGCCGCGCTCTGCGGGCGAGCATCGGGGATTGGTCGGGCGTGGCCGCCACGGATGCGAACTTGGCGATCCTCGCCGAGTTCGCCGGGGACTACCCCGGTGCGTTCGAGCTCAACGAACGATCACTCGCGCTGCGGCGCGACATCGGCGACCGGCGTGGCATCGGGATCGGCGAGATGAATGCCGGCTACTACGGCCTCCTGCTGGGCCGCACCGAGGAGTCCCTCGCCCGTCTCGAGGTCGCCCTGGCCATCTCCCGGGAGATCGGCGATCGGGCGATGATCAGCCACTCCCTGCGGACGCTCGCCGACGGTCACCGGAATGCCGGCCATCCCGCGCGCGCAGCCGAGCTGTACGCGGAGGCGATCCGCGCGTATCGCGATCTCGGGAACGAGTTCGAGCTGGGCTTCATCCTCGAGGACGTCGGGGTCCTCTGCGCACAGTCGCTGGGTGGCGACATCGGCTTCACGCTGCTCGGCGCCGCCGAGGCGCTCCGGGCACGAGTCGGCTCGCCGCGGCCGCCTGCCCTGGAGGCGGAGCTGGAACACAAGTTCGCCGAGGCGCGCGCGGCGATCGGTCCCGACGCAGCCGATCACGCGATCGAGCTCGGCCGCGCGATGTCACTCGAGGAGGCCCTGGCGAGCGCGGACACGGCGTTCGCGGTGCTTCGTCGCACCGGTGATCGAGCCGCGCCATCCGCTTCCATATAGCGGAATCTGTCGACTCCAGTAGCATGGCGGCGCCGGGGATTGCAATAGCCTTGAAGTTTGTCCAGTACGGGATGTAGCCTTGCCTCGGCTCGCGCGGTCCCGTTTGTGCCCCACCACCGTCGCGAGTCTTTGGAGGTCCGCCGCGTGTCCCTGACCACACCTTGGGCGCCGGCGCCCCTGCGCCGACTCCGCGCGCTCGTCCAGCCGGCCGCATCCGCGCGGACCACCCGCCGTCGCGGCGCCGCGCTGCTGATGATCGCGGTGCTGTGCGCGCAGCTGGCACCGCTTGCATCACCGGCAGGGGCATCCGCGGACCCGCTGGTCGTGACGCCCGGGACCGGCACGACCGCGTGGAGCGTCCTTGCAGGCCCGACCACGACCGCGGTCCCGCACGACGGCACCGGCGGCGTGGCCGAGTTCACGTACGACTACCTGGCGCCCGGCTATATCCCCGGCTCCAACGAACGGAAATGGCAACGGATCGGGTGTGCCGACCCAGAGCCTGGCGCTTCGCCTCGACGGCGACGATCGCCGGCCAGATCACGTTGCCCTGGCGGCTGCATGGCCTCCATGCCTGGGCCGGCGTCACGGTCGACCTCCACGCGTACATCAAGCGCGGCGCATCGACGTTCAGGACACCGAGTTGCTCCTCCCCGCCCAGAAGGGGCCGATCAGCTGCTGCACGACGCCCTCCAACGGCTTCGACTATTCGGGCACGACGAACCTGACCCTCCAGGTCGGCGACGAGTTCGGCTTCATCGTCTCCGGCGGCAACGGCGACTCGAACTCGTTCCTCCAGGGTGATCTGCAGGTCGGCCTGCAAGGCGTCGTGAACGGCAGCTTCGAGGATCCGGTCGTCGCCCTCTCGGGCCCGCAGGCGTATCAGTACCCAGGCCCGTTCCCCCCGCTGACCGGCTGGGCCGTGACCAGCGGCTCTGTGGACCTGACCCAGCCCGACGTCTGGAACGCGGCAGACGGCAATCAGTCGATCGACCTCGATGGCTTCGCTGCCGGCGAGCCTTGCGCCAGACGCTGCCGACCGTCCCCGGACAGCAGTACCAGGTCACATTCAAGTACTCGTCCAATCCCGGTGATGGCGACGACGGGCCATCGACCTTCGTCGGCGTCGATGGACGTCAAGGCCGGGACCACGACTCTCGGCTCACTTTACCCATGCCTATGGCCCGGCGCCGCGTGCCGGCCTTCTCGCCGGCCGTGCTGTCGTACGACAGCGGGCAGGCCTCCTTCACGGCAGTCGGATCCACGCACCAACCTTGATTTCGTGTCGACGGACGCGCCGTCCAGCGCATTCGGCATCGTCCTCGACGCGGTTTCCGTCGTGCCCGTCTTCCCGGCCGCGGGCGGGGTCGCCACCGACTTCGCGTTCGGCACGCCGACGCCGTCGCCACTGATCGTCCATCCGGGATCAGACGCCACGTCCGTCGTTCCTCTCACCGTCGACAGGGACACCTGCGGACGTCGCGTTGACCGCTTCCGTCGCACCCGCCGGACAGGGCGTGACCGCGAGCCTCGGGTCGACCTCGGTCGTTGACCGGATCACCCGCCTCACTGACCGTGACGGCCGGCCCCGACGCGGTCCCCGGGACGTACACCGCGACGATCACCGGCACGCTCGGCTCGCAGTAGCCACTCGGTGGCGATCCCCGTCACGGTCACGCAGACGGCCGGCATCCCGGGCCTCGTCCTGGCGATCCCGGCGCTTGTCCCATCCGGTGCCTTCGCCGACACGGGCGCCGAGGCCAACGGCCTCTACCTGACCGGCATGGTCAACGGTCCGGCCAACGCCGGGTACGACGCTGACGCTCCACACGGCCGCCACGTGCCCGAACGGGGTGCTGCCGGGCGGCGGGACCGTCCTCCCCACCTTCGACCCGACGAATGCCTCGACACCGCTCTCCCTGACAGCGACGGTCGGGTCGACCGGGACCGCCTATTTCGGCGGGCCGATGCGCGTCAACGTCGGGCAGCCTGTCGAACTTCGTCGCGGCGCAGATCGGCAGCGGGCCGGTCGGGCCGTGCATCGTCGTCTCGCCCCCGAACGACCAGTGGCCGTACGCCACCGACATCAGCTCGAAGACCGGCAGCGGCACGCCCGACGAGCGGGTTCGTCGACACCGCCGGCCGGGCGCGCTGGTACAAGTTCACCGTCCAGCCCGGCGCGAGCGTCGCACGTCTCGCTCTCGAACCTGCCAGTGACGACGACGTCTTCCTGTTCACGGACATCGGGTCGGCGTACGCCGCGCTCGCCGAGCGGACCTCCGCCGGATCTGACGCGCCTCACGGCGGAGTTCGCCTCCGCAGATGTCGCCAACGCGTTCACGTCGAACGCGTTCACCTCGAACGCCTTCACGTCGAATGCGTTCACCTCCAACGCCTTCACGTCGAATGCCTTCACGTCGAACGCCTTTACCTCCAACGCGTTCACGTCGAACGCGTTCACGTCCAATGCGTTCACGTCGCAACGCCTTCACGTCGAATGCCTTCACGTCCAACGCGTTCACGTCCAATGCCTTCACGTCCAACGCGTTCACGTCCAATGCGTTCACGTCGAACGCCTTCACGTCCAATGCCTTCACGTCGAACGGCTCGTTCAACCCGTTCGGGGTGAACCCGGACGCCTACTCGAGCGCCCAGCTCCGAAGCGTCATCGCCGGATCCGCCAACACCGGGACCGCGTCGGAGTCGTTCGACGCCAACACGTGGACGAACACGGGCACGTTCTACGTCCGCGTCAACGGCAAGGGCGATGCCTCGAGCGACCTGCCGTTCACGCTCTCGGTCCAGCTCAGCGGCAATACCTGCGCCGGCGTCAACCCCATCCCGGGTTCGTTCACCGCGCCGGCGTCGGACGCCAAGACCCTGGTCCTGTGGGACTCCAGCCGCATGCAGTCGGTCCAGGCCGGTGACATCGCGACGCTGCGGACAACCCTCGGCAGCCAGACGACGGGCAGCTCGTTCGCGGGTCAAAGCCAGATCGGCGGCGCAGTCGTCGACCTGGGCGACCCCGCGTTCGCCGGTCACGCTCGGATCGCGGCTCTGGCTCAGCAGGCGGAAAACAACCCGTCGTGCGTGTATGCCACGAACCTGGTCGCGTCGGCGATCAAGGACATCGTGACCGCCTACCGGAACGCGAATCCGGACCTCGCGAGTGTCGTCCTCGTCGGCGACGACGGCGTCATCCCGTTCTTCCGCTACCCCGACCAGAACGGCCTCGGGCCGGAGAAGAACTACCAGCCTCCGGTCGACCCGACCAGCGCGTCGGAGGCCTCCCTCCGGTCCGACTACGTCCTGGGCCAGGACGAGTACGGCTCCAGTATCTCGCTCGCGCTGGGAGCGTATGCCTTCCCGATCCCCGATCTTCCGGTCGGCCGGCTTGTCGAGACACCCGGCGAGGCGACCGGGATCCTGCGCGCCTACCTGGACCACACGACGAACGGGGTCGTCGCTCCGACCGGAGCAGCTGGAAAGTACTCGTCGCTCGTCACCGGCTACGACTTCCTCGCCGATGCGGCAACGACGGTCAGCGACACGCTCGAAACCGGGACCGGCGCGGCGCCGGATGAGCTGATCGAGCAACATCTGGACCGGACCCCAGCTGAAGTCGGCCCTGACCGGGAGCCGTCACGACCTGATGTTCCTGGCCGGGCACTTCAGCTCGAACCTGGCGCTCGCGGCCGACGGCACCACGGTCGTGCAAACGACCGACCTTGCGTCGTCATCAGTCGACCTGACCAACTCCATCGTGTTCAGCGCGGGCTGCCATTCCGGCTACAACCTGGTCGACGGCGATCAGCTTGCCAACGTCAGCCAGCCGCTCGACTGGGCGCAGGCGTTCGCCCAAAAGGGCGCGACGCTCATCGCCGGAACGGGGTACCAGTACGGCGACAGCGACTTCCAGCTCTGGAGCGAACGGATCTACGCCGAGTTCGCCCACCAACTCCAGTCGGGCAGCGGCGCCATCGACGTCGGTGGCGCGCTCGTCCGATCCAAGCAGCACTATCTCGAAACCAGCCCGTCGCTCCAGCCGATGGACGCGAAGGCGCTCCTCCAGGCGACGATCTACGGCCTGCCGATGCTGAGCGTCGACCTGCCGCACCGCGACACGTCGGGTGGCGATGGTGGCTCGATCGTCACCGGGCAGACGCATCCGGTCCTCGCCGGACCGGGCTCCACGCTCGGGCTCGTGACCGCCGACCTGCCCATCCCGACGACGGTGACTTCGCATCCCCACGCCCTCGACACCACCGACGCGACCGGGCATGTCACGGGAAGCATCGACACGACGTACCTCACTGGCCCCGACGGGCTGACTGCAGATCCCGGCCTCCCGGTCCTGCCACTGCAGGCCGAGAACGTCACGCTTGGCGGCAAGGTCCTGCGCGGCGTCGGGTTCATCGGCGGCTCATTCACTGACGAAAGCGGCGTCGTCCCGCTGACTGGTGCCCCGGGCACCGAGCAGTCGACCGCACGGCAGGCGTTTCAGCTCGTCGTCGTTCTGGCCATCCCAGCCGTGGCGGGTCAACTACTTCGATGCGCTCAGTGGTGGCGGGACGACCCAGCTGCTCTTGACGCCGGCCCAATATCGGACCGAAGGAGACGGCCCGGAGGCGACCCTCCGCACGTACTCCAACCTCAGCCTCCGGCTGTTCTACTCGGCCACGACTGACTACCACGCACTCGCGTCTTCGCCAGCGCTCAACAACGTCACCGCGACGTTTGACGGCTCCAAGGTCACCTTCCAGGCGGCCATCACCGAGAACCCCGCCGGCGTCCAGGGCGCCTGGATCACCTATACGGGCGGGTCGGACCATCCGCACGACTGGACATCGATCGACCTGACCCAGGATCCGGCAACGCCCGGCATCTGGCGGGCGACCCTCGCGTTGTCCGCCACCGACGTCCCGAAGCTCCACTTCATGGCCCAGGCCGTGAACGGTGTCGGGCTGGTCGGCCGCAACGACAACCTCGGGAACCTCTACGACATCAACGATGCGGGGTCCTCACAGACGCCCGCCGTGACGACAACGCTGTCACTGGCCAGCCATCCCGCAAGCGCCGCGTTCGGCTCCAGCGTCACGGTCTCCGCGACGCTCAAGCACGGAGCGACGGGGCTCTCGGGCAAGTCCGTCATCCTCACGCTCGGCTCGGCGTCGCAGACGGTGACGACGAACAGCTCCGGCGTGGCGACGGCGACCTTCACCGTCCTCGACACGCCGGGCGGCACCACCCTGCGGGCACGCTTCGACGGCGATGCCGGGGACCTGCCATCGGGCGACTCGGATGCGTTCACCATCACCAAGGGCGCCACCAGCCTGACCCTGAACGCGCCGGGCGGGATCGTCCCGAGCGGCACCGACAGCGGCGTCACCGCCACGCTCCGTGACGCGAACGGGGCTCCGATCCCGTCCAGGAGCATCTTCTTCGTCCTGACCGGCGCCGGAACCCGCACGTCATCGGCCATCACGGGGTCCGACGGCAAGGCGTCCTTGGGCGTCCTTCCGCCGAACGGCGGCACGTTCACCGTCACCGCCTGCTTCGATAAGCCAGGCGGGGCACCGTTCGCGGCCTGCCCGACGCCGAGCAGCCCGGACGACGACTACACGGCCTCCGGCGACACCGCCTCCGTCCAGCAACAGATGCGGACCCAGACGATCACCTTCGCCGCGATTCCCGCGAAGACGTTCGGAACGGCCGACTTCCCGGCCGGCGCGACCGCTTCCTCGGGCCTGCCGGTGACCCTCACCCCGTCCGGCAGCTGCACCATCGTCGGTGGCCTGGTCCATCTCACCGGGGCCGGTTCGTGCACGATCACGGCCAGCCAGCCCGGCAACACCGACTACGGCGCCGCCGTGTCGGTCGGCCGAACCTTCAGCATCGCCAACCCGGTGCCGACGGTCACGAGCACCGTACCCGCGTCCATCGGCCGTGGGGCGATCAGCTTCCCGCTGTCCGTGGTGGGCACGGGCTTCGTCTCCGGCGCGGCGGTCACGATCTCCGGCACGGGCGTGACGGTCACCTCGACGACCTACGTCGATCCGACCCACCTGACGGCCACGGTCTCCGTGACGACGAGCGCCTCCCTGACCAACCGGAACGTGATCGTCACCAACCCGGGGACCACCGCCGGGACGTGCTCGGGCTGCCTCGGCATCAACCAGGGCCCATACGGCATCGCAGCCGTGCCGCTTTCGGTCGGCCGCGGGGCGGTCAACGAGACCATCAGCGTCATCGGCGTCAACTTCGTCAACGGAACGTGGACCCCGGCCTCCGTCCAGTTCTCCGGGACCGGCATCACGGTCAACTCCGTGACCCGACAGAACTCCCTGCTGCTTAGCGTCAACATCTCCGTCGATGCGGCCGCCGCGACGGGTGCCCGCAGCCTCATGGTCGTCAACCCCGATGGCGGGCGGTCGACGGCTCTCGCAGCCTTCACCGTCAACGCGGCCCCGGCCATCACCTCGCTCAACCCGAGCTCACGTGGCCAGGGTGCCGCGAACCAGGTCATCGTCGATCACGGGCTCGAACTTCGGGTCCGGGAGCTGGTCGAACAGCTCCGTGTCGTTCTCCGGCACCGGGATCACGGTGAACTCCGTGAGCCGGTCGGACTCCACCCACCTCAGCGTCAACCTGTCCGTCGCGGCAGGTGCGGCGACCGGCGCCCGTGACGTGACCGTGCGCAACCCGGACGATGGCAGGGCGACGAAGACCGGCGCCTTCACCGTCACCGCCGCCCCAGGCGTCACCTCGCTCAGCCCCAGCTCTCGAGCCCAGGGCGCCACGAGCCAGGTGATCGTGGTGACGGCGACGAACTTCGCGTCCGGGAGCTGGGCCACCTCCGCCGTGGCCTTCTCCGGGAGCGGGATCACCGTCAACTCCGTCACTCGGACGGACGTCAGCCACCTGAACGTCAACGTCTCGATCTCCGCGACGGCCACCGTCGGGGCGAGGACCGTGACGGTCCGAAATCCATCCGACGGCGGGACGACGTCGCTGGCCAATGCATTCACCGTGAATGCGCGGCCGACGATCACGTCGCTCAATCCGAGCTCGCGAAGCCCGCGGCCTGGCCAATCAGAACATCGTCGTCACGGGCACCGGGTTCGCGGCCGGAGCCGCGGTGACGTTCTCGGGGTCCGGGATCACGGTGGTCTCGGTGACCTTCACGGACGCGAGCCACCTCACGGTCAAGATCAGCGTCGCGTCGGGAGCCTCCACCGGCAACCGCAACGTGACCGTCACGAACGCCGACCAGGGGACGTTCACCCTGAGCAACGGCTTCAAGGTGACCTAGGACACCTCGGCGGCGGATCGGGCGACGACCGAGCGGCGGGGAGAACCCCCCGTCCGTCAGGTCGTGATCCGAACCTGACAGGACACACCGGTCGACATCGGCGACGCCGCCTGAGGCGGCGCCGGTCGGGCCGCCACGCCCGGGAACCCCGCCGGGAACCGACCAGAGCTCCGCGGTGTAGTTGGTACGGTTGCGCGCGGAGGAAGTCTGGACGACGACGGAGCATTGATCGGCCGCGCCCTGACTGGTGATGTCGCCGCGTACGAGACGCTCGTGCGGCGCTACCAGGATGTCGCCATGCGCACCGCCTATCTCGTCGCTCCGGAGGCCGACGCAGCCGATGCGGTCCAGGATGGCTTTCTCAAGGCATACGCGGCGCTCGCCCGGTTCCGGACCGGAGCGCCATTCCGGCCGTGGCTGCTGCGGATCGTGGCCAACGAGGCGCGCAACCGGCGGCGTTCGGCGGACCGACGGACCGGCCTCGCGCTGCGCGCGTCCGGAGTGGCCGGAACGGATGCCGTGGCCGACTCGCCGGAGACGGCGTATCTCGCCGGCGAGGCGCGCGAGCAGCTCCGGGTCGCGTTCGGCCTGTTGCGTGACGAGGACCGCGAGGTGATCGGCGCACGCTACTTCCTCGGGCTGTCCGAGGCGGAGACGGCCGAGGCGCTGGCACTGCCACCGGGCACGGTGAAATCGCGGACCTCGCGGGCGCTCGGCCGGTTGCGCGAGGCGCTTGCGGCGATCGAGGGCGGGCAGGCGCATGGCTGACCAGCCGAGGATCCCGATCGCGCGTCAGTCGGACGACGACCTCGGGGCGGCGTTGCGCGCGCTGGCCGCCGACGTCGCCTGGCCGGTCGCGGCCGCGACCGCGGGTCAATCCGACCTCGCCGCCAGGGTCAGGGCGCGACTCGAGGCCAGCGCGCCGCCCGCCACCCTGGCGCCGGAGCGACCGCGACTGTCACCCTGGCACTGGGCATCGGCGCGGCGGGCGCTCATTCTCGCGATCGTCGGCCTGCTCGCGCTCGCGGCGATCGCAGGCGCCGCCGGGCTCGGGTTGCCCGGTCTCCGGATCATCTTCGGCGGTCCGTCCGCGGCGCCACCGGGTCCAACGGCGAGCGCCACGCCGGCCGCGACATCGGCCGGTGCCGGTGCGTCCGGCCCCGGCCGCACCTCGGTCACACCAGCCCCGCTCGGCACAGATCTCCATCTTGGGCAGACCGTCGACCCGGCGACGCTCGACGCGGAGGCCGGCTTCGCGGTCAAGGAGCCGGCCGATCCGTCGGTCGGCGCGCCGGACACCCTGTGGGTCGACCCGACCAGGAACGACCAGGTCAGCCTCGTCTGGGCGTCATCCGCTCACCTCCCTGCGACCACCGAACCCGGCATCGGCCTGATCCTGACCGCGTTCCGGGGAGCGGTCGACGACGCCTGGTACACGAAGGCGCTCGGCCCGGGCACGACCATCAGCCCGGTGACCGTCAACGGGCAGCGTGGCTATTGGGTGTCCGGCGACCCCCACCAGTTCTTCTACGAGGGCCCGGCCGGCTTTATCGAGGAGTCCCGCCGCTGGGTCGGTGACGTCCTCCTCTGGACGGACGGGACGATCACCTATCGGCTCGAGACGTCGCTCGGGCGCGACGCTGCGATCGCCATCGCCGACTCCATGCCCTAGGCGCCGGGAACCGGCGAGGCCCGGCCGGTGTAGTGAGGACAGACGGCATCGAACGGGATGCCGCCATCACCGGAGTCGTCCGATGTCGTCGATCGTCGCCACGTGGCCCCGCCGCTCCCCCATCGTCTTCCTGCTCGTCGCCCTCGTCGTCGGCGCCTGCACAAGGTCCGCGGCGAATGGTCCGATCGTTGCGAACGGCTCGGTCGGCATGTCGGCCGCCACGCCAGCCAGTTCCCCGACCGCCGCTGGCGTTCCGGCTGCCACAGCTCGCGACGCTCAGCCATCTCCGACCGACGGATCCGTCGCCGACGATGCCTGGCTGGTCGTCGGCCGAGCCGGCGACGACTGGCTGCGCGTGATCCTGGCCAGCACGGCCGAGACGATCGACTACCTGCCGACCGGGGTCCCGGACACGACCTGGGGCCGGCTCGTCACGCTGACCAGTGACGGAGCCACGACGACCGTCGCGGACCATGTCGTGGGATCGGGCGCCGACGGCCGTCAGACCATCAAGGGCGGCTGGCGGCTGCCGGTCATCGGCGCCGACCCGATGCCGGTGGGCGTCTCCGCCAACGGCCGGACGATCGTGCTCGTCCCGGCCGATGCGGCGGGAACGGGCCCGGCCCGGGCCGAGAGTCGGTTCGCGATCCTCCAGCGCGGTTTCGCGACGGATCCGGTCTTCGTCACCCTGCCGGGCGCCTTCGAGTTCGACGCCATCTCACCGGACGGCTCGGTGCTCTATGTCATCGAGCATCTGGCCGGGCCTCCCGAGGCGCACTACCAGGTCCGCGCGGTGGATGTCGCGAGGGGCCGGCTGCGCGAGGGGGCCGTGGCCGACAAGAACCTCCTCGACGAGGCCATGGGTGGCTATCCCATCACCCAGCTGCGCCGGCCCGACGGGATGGTCTTCACGCTCTATCGGGGCGCGGAGCACCCGTTCATCCATGCCCTCAGCAGCATCGATGCCTGGGCGGTGTGCATCGATCTCCCGGCGACCGATGACGACGACGCGGCCACGGCGCTCGACTGGGGGCTGGCGGTCAGCGCGAGCGGCAAGACCATGGTCGCCGCCAACGCGACGCTCGGGACGGCCACGCGGATCTCCATGACCGACCTGCGGGCAACGGGCACGGCGGTCTTCGCGCCCACGGCCGCTCAGGGCGGCGGCATCGCCCTGGCCAAGTTCGGCCACCAGGCGCCGGGCATGACCGGTCGTCGGGCGGTCATCGCCACGGACGGCGCCGTGTACGTCGCCGGCCGCCACGGCATCGTCCGGATGGCCTCCACCGATCTGGCCGTGGAGCGCCGGTATCTCGACGGGACCGCCGTCGAGGCCGTCGCCCTGGTGCCGGATGGCCGGACCCTGTACGCCCTCACCGCCGCCGGCACGATCGTGAAGCTCGACACGGCCACTGGCCGTGTGGTCGGCAGCGTCCCAGGCAACGGGTACGACCGGCTGGTCGCCGTCGTTCCCTGGTAAACGAAGGCCTCTCAGGGCCGTCTCAGGAAGCTGTGTCAGCGTTCGGGGCGTCGGGGCGGGATGTCCCGCTCCAACGGAGAATGCCCACATGTCCAGGTCCCGGCTCCTCCTTGCCATCGGCGTCGTCGTCATCGCCGTCGGCATCGGCGGGTTCATCGTCTACGACCAGGTGCTGCGCGGCGACAGTGCCGCGGCGCTGACCCTGCCGACGGCGTCCAGCACGCCCGCCGCCAGCGGCGCACCGGCCGCCAGCACGGGGACGGGCACGACCGCGAGCACGGCTCCCGCGACGACCTCGGACGGATCCGTGACCGGCACCTGGAATGTGGCCGCGGGGAGCGTCGCCGGGTATCGCGTCCGCGAGCAGCTGGCCAACCTGCCCGCGGAGAGCGACGCCGTCGGTCGGACCGACCAGGTCACGGGCTCCATCACGCTCGAGTCCTCCGGCTCCACGACGACACTGACAGCCGGTGCGCTGACCGTCGATACGACGTCCATCGCCTCGGACAAGTCGCAGCGCGACAACCGGATGCGGGACGAAGGGCTGCAGACGGACCAGTTCCCGACCGCGACGTTCACCCTGACCAAGCCGGTCGAGATCCCGGCCGCAGCCCTGGCCGGGACGGCATCCGATGTCACCCTGACTGGCGACCTGACCCTCCACGGCGTCACGAAGTCGGTCGAGATCCCGGCCAAGGCGCAGCTCGTCAACGGCACGATCCAGGTCGCGGGCTCGCTCACGTTCCCGCTCTCGGACTACTCGATCACGGCCCCGAACATCGGTGGCTTCATCGTCTCGATCGCCGACACCGGCACCCTCGAGTTCCTGGTCAACTTCACGAAGGGCTGACCGATGGCCGCGGGGCCGCGGACCGTCGTGGCCCGCGGCTCTGGCCGCTACTGCCGGGCCATCGCGACGCGGAGCCGCTCCTCGGGCGTGATGAGGTGGTCCTGATCATCGGCCGAGTCGCCGATGTCCAGCTCGATCCACGCGACGCGACCCGTGAATGACCGCCCGTCGCCACCGAAGTCGTCCGTGACGGCAGTGCCCGTGTCGCGACCGACGTCCGTCGTCTCGTCGCCCGAGAAGATCATCGGCACCGTCGCATCGATCCGGCCCTCGCCCACCTTGGCCCCGTCGAGGAACAGGGTGGCCTGACCGCCCTTGCCGAGCCCGCCGCCGTCGTAGTCGAACTCGAGTCGGACCTGGTGTTCGCCGGTCGGGACGTCCGCATCGCCGTAGATCTTGAACCGACGGATCCCGAACAGGTTGTAGCAGAACGCGGGCTTGCCTTCGAAGGCGTAGAGCGTCCAGCCGCCGAAGGCACCGCCCTGGGCGACGATCACCCCGTCCGCCCCGGCCGCGGGCACGTCGACCTGCGCGGTGATCGCGAACGACTTGTTCTTGAGCGTGAGGACCGAGTTCTCGGACAGCCGTCCCATCCCACCGAAGAGCATCTGCCGCGCCCCATGGACGAGCTGCGGTCGACCGGCGAGATCGGAGTTGAAGCGCTCGACCCGGCGATCATCGAGCGGCAACACGTTGTGCCGGGCGGCCTCGATCAGGAACAGCCGCTGGAGCTCGGCGAGCCGCTCGGGCTGCTCGGCCGCCAGGTCGTGCGCCTGGGTCCAGTCGTCGGGTGCGTAGAGCTCCCACACGTCGTCGTCGATCGGTGGCAGCGGCGCGACGACCCACGGCGTGCTGTGGCGGGTGACCGCCGTCCAGCCCTGGTGATAGATCCCGCGGTTGACGAACATCTCGAAGTACTGCGTCTCGTGCCGATCGGGCGCGTCGCCGGCGTCGAACGTGTAGCGCAGGCTCACGCCTTCGTAGGGCACCTGCTGGACGCCGTTGACGAAGGTCGGCTGCGGCAGACCCGCGATGTCGAGGACCGTCGGTGCGACGTCGATGACGTGATGGAACTGGTTGCGGATCTCGCCGCGCGCCGTGAACCCGTTCGGCCAGTGGACGACGGTGCCGTTCCGGGTGCCACCCCAATGGCTGGCCACCTGCTTGGTCCACTGGTACGGAGCGTCCATCGCGTGGGCCCAGCCGACGGCGTAGTGGTTGTAGGCGGCCGGCGTCCCGAACAGGTCGACCCGGGCGGCCATGAACTCGGGGGTCTCCACGCCGGTGACCCCGTTGAGCATCAGCAGCTCGTTGAACGTGCCGTTGACGGTGCCTTCGGCGGACGCGCCGTTGTCGCCGGTGATCAGGATGACGATCGTGTCGCCGAGGGCGCCGAGGTCGTCGATGGCCTCGATCAGACGGCCGACATGATGGTCGGTGTGCTCGAGAAACCCGGCATAGACCTCCATCTGCCGGGCCAGGATCGGCTTGAGCTCCTCCGGCATGGCGTCCCAGGCGGGGATCTCCGCGGGTCGCTCCGTGAGCACGGCGTCGTCCGGGACGACACCGCGAGCCTTCTGCCGGGCGAGCGTCTCCGCGCGCACTGCGTCCCAGCCCTGGTCGAACGCGCCCTTGTACTTCGCCGACCATTCGACCGGCACGTGGTGCGGGGCGTGGGTGGCGCCGGGCGCGAAGTACATGAAGAAGGGCTTGTCCGGCATCAGGGCCTTCTGCTGGCGCACCCAGTCGATGGCGTGGTCCGCCAGGTCCTCGGTCAGGTGATAGCCCTGCGCGGCTGTCCGCTCGGGCTCGATCGGTGTCGTCCCGTCATACAGGGCGGGAGCGTACTGGTTGGTCTCGCCGCCGATGAAGCCATAGAAGTATTCGAAGCCGCCACCCTTGCTCGGCCAGGCATCGAATGGGCCCATCGGGCTCGTCTGCCAGACCGGGACCTCGTGGCACTTCCCGATCTGGGCCGTGGAATAGCCGTTGAGCTTGAGGGTCTCGGCCAGGGGCGCACAGGTGTTCGGCCGCACGGAGCTGTAGCCGGGGGCCGAGGTGGCGATCTCGGTGATCCCGCCCATCCCGACCGTGTGGTGGTTGCGCCCGCTCAGGAGCGCGGCGCGCGTGGGCGAGCACAGGGCGGTGGTGTGGAAGCGTGAGTAGCTCAAGCCACCGGCCGCGAGGCGTTCGAAGGTGGGCGTGGACACCGGGCCGCCGAATGCGCTGTTCGACCCGAACCCAGCGTCGTCGATGAGGACGATCAGGACATTCGGGGCGCCGTCCGGTGGTCGGAGAGGGCTGATCGGCGAGAAGGACGTCGCGGGATCCTTCGCGTCATACGTGGTCAGGCCGCTGTACGGCATGTCCGGGATCGGCAGCGTCGTCCGCCGCGAGTCGTGATCGCCCATCGTTGAAAGAGCTCCCCTGCAAGGTGCTCAGGATACGGGGGGCGAGGTCGGGGCGAGAGCCGACCGGAGGGGCGAGCTTGGTGCGAGAGCCGCGGGATGGGGCCTACTTCGTGTAGACGCCGCCCGGATCGAGCTCCTCGCGGATCAGCCGGAGCTCCGCGTCCGACGGAGCGGCCGTCGCCGCGAGGTCCGGGGCCACGGCCACGTCCCAGCCGATCGTCGCGCGCACGCCCTCCAGGGTCGCCCCGGGATGGAGCGAGTCGAGGCGCATGACGCCCGTATCATCGAAGTGATAGATGCCGAGGTCGGTCACGACGACCGTGGGGCCGCGTCCGAGCCAGCCGCCCTCACGCCGGATCCGCTCGGCCTCCGCCGCGCCACCGAGATTCCCGGGCGACGTCCGGAAATCGATCGTCTCGACGAAGCTGCGCGTGCTCTGGCGCATGATCACGAACACCTGTCGTGCGTTGATCGCGATCTCGCAGGCGCCGCCGGAGCCGGGCAGCCGGGTCGTCGGGTGGTCGTACGGACCGATGACGGTCGTGTTGATGTTGCCGAACTTGTCGATCTGGGCGGCGCCCAGGAACCCAACGTCGATCAGCCCGCGCTGGAGGTAGTAGCCGAACAGCTCCAGCATGCTCACGACCGCGGTCGCCCCGGTCACGATCGTGGGATCGCCGATGCTCAGCGGCAACCGGGCGGGGCGCGCCCCGAAGACGCCCGCCTCGTAGACGAGCTCGAGCTCGGGCGCCACGGTCCTCTTGGCGAGGTTCACCGCGATGTTGGGCAGCCCGACCCCGACGAAGCACACGCGCTGGCCGGCGAGCTCGCGCGCCGCCGCGACGATCATCATCTCGGACTTGGTGAACGCGCCCGGCTCGGTCACGGGACCTCCCCGACATCGTGGTAGACGGTCTTGCCCAGTCGTCGCGCGGTGGCGACCATCCGGTCCGCGCCCTCGGACGGGCCGCCGATCCGGAGGCACGCGTCGCACCGCTCGAGAAGGCGTTCCGCAACGGCGTGGAAGATCTCAGCGAAGGCGTCGCTCGCGCCGCCGTGCTCGGCCTGCTCGATGAGCGGCAGGGCGAACCACTCACCCATGACCGGCAGGTGCCCGCGGCGCCAGAGTGCGAGCGAGACCGCGGTCATCGCCTCGACGTTGGCCGCGATGCGGGCCGGGTCGCCGTCGGTGCCGGAGCGATACGGTCCCGCGACGAGGATCATCAACGGTGCGGTCGGCGTCATCGGCGCGGCTCGAAGAGCTCGATCGGGTTGCCGTCCGGATCGTCTGCGATCACCTGGCGCCCGCCCGGCCCGACCACGACAGGGCCGCGGAACGCGACGCCGGCGGCCGTCATCCGGCTGACCGCCGCCGCCAGGTCCTCGACCTCGATGACGAACCGGTTCCAGCCACCGGGGACCGGCTCGCGGCCGTCACGCATCGGCCGCGCGGCGGAGCTGGTCGGGCCGCTCAACCACAGGCTCAGGTCGCCACGGCTGACCCGTGCGAAGGCCGCGCCCATCTGCTCGCTCAGCTCGAAGCCGAGCTGGTCGCGGTAGAAGGCGACGGATCGATCCACGTCCGCGACGAGGTAGCGCAGGCTGGCCATCAGCCGTACGACCCGTAATCCACGGAGCCGGATGGCGCGCTGCCCGGCCGGAGCGACGCGACCCGGTCCACCCCAAGCTTGTCCATGTAGGCGGCCCGGCCGTCCAGGCCGTGGACCCACTCGTCCAGCCACGCCTGCGTGGCGGCCTCGTCGCGGGTGATCGCGTCCCAGTCGAGGTAGAACCGATTGTCCCGGTCGTACGCGCCCTGGACGTACGAAGGGTGCGCCCCCCACGGCTCGACGACGACGGCATCGACGATGAGCCCCGGGATGATCGTCCGGTTCGGATCGGCCCGGATGACGTCCTCGTCGACGACGTCCTCGACGACCACGATGACCCGCTTCGCGGCGAAGGCCGCCTCCTTCTGGCAGCCGAGGAGCCCCCAGACCTGGGTATCGCCGCCGGCCGAGGCCCGCTGGGCGTGGACGATGGTCACGTCCGGGCGGAGCGGCGGCACCGCGTAGACGGTCTCGTCACCGTAGGGCGAGGCGATCGGCCGGATGAGCGGGTTGGCGACCGGCAGGTCTGTCTCGAAGTAGCTCCGGAGCGGGAAGAACGGAAGGTTCATCGCGCCCGCCGTATACCGCCCGACCATCCCGAAGTGGCTGTACTCCTCGACCTCGAGCGGCTGGTCCCCGATCTCGCCCTCGATCCGTCGACGGATGGCACCGAGCCCTCCGACACCCGGGTTGCCGAGCCACGAGAACACGAGCTTGCGGGCGACGCCGGCCGCGATCATCTGATCGTAGATGACGTCCGGGGTCAGCCGGGCGAGGGTCAGGTCGCGCTTGCGCTGGCGGATGATCTCGTGGCCGGCGGCGAAGCTGATCAGATGGGTGAAGCCCTCGATGGCGACGGTGTCGCCGTCGCGGACGAGGGTCGCGATCGCGTCGCGCATCGTCGCGACCTTGTTCGTGCTCACCCGGCCAGTATCGCCGTCCCGTTGTCGGTCGGTCAGCCGCCGACCTCGCCGTCGTGCATCGCGCCGGCCAGGGTCGCCTCGCGGGCGATCGCGCCGCCGCGGGTCGGCGACGTCGTCGATCGCTTCGCCGAAGATCCGCAGCGCCGTCGTCATCTCGGCCTCGGACACGGTCAGCGCGGGCGACATCCGGACGCTCGACTTGCCGCACTCGAGGACGAGGAGCCCGCGCTCGAAGCAGGCCCACTGGACCTCCTCCGCGTGGTCGGCGGTGTCGAACTCGATGCCCAGCATCAGGCCCTTGCCGCGGACGTCACGGACGAGCCCATCGGATCGCTCGATGAGCGGCCGGAGACCTGCCTGCGCCTGCTCGCCACGCACCGCGGCGTTGTCGATGAGGCCGCCCTCGAGCAGCTCGATCGTCGCCAGGGCCGCCGCGCAGGCGACCGGGTTGCCGCCGTAGGTCGAGCCGTGGGCGCCCGCACCCCAGGTCTCGAGCAGCTCCGCCCGGGCGACCATCGCGCCCAGGGTCATGCCCGACGCGATGCCCTTGGCCGTCAGCAGGATGTCCGGCTCGACGCCCCAGTGGTCGACCGCCCACATCTTGCCGGTGCGCCCGGCGCCCGACTGGATCTCGTCGGCGATGAGCAGGATCCCGTGCTGGTCGCAGATGGCGCGGAGGCCCTGGAGGAAGCCGTCCTCGGGGACGATGTAGCCGCCCTCGCCCTGGATCGGCTCGACGATGATCGCGGCGACCTCATCGGCCGGGGCGAGCTTGTCGAACAGGACCTCGTCGAACCAGCGCAGGTCTTCCACCTTGCCGTAGGGCGCGTGGAAGATGCCCGGCAGGAGCGGCCCGAAGCCGGCGTGGTACTTCGCCTTCGACGCCGTCAGCGAGACCGAGCCGTAGGTCCGGCCATGGAAGGCGCCCAGGAAGGCGACGATGTACGGCCGTTTGGTCGCGAACCGGGCGAGCTTGATCGATGCCTCGACGACCTCCGTCCCGGAGTTGCCCGAGGTAGACCCGGACCCGGCCGGAGATCGGCGCGATGCGGGCCAGCTCGCGGCACACCTCGGGGTAGATCGGCAGGTAGAAGTCCGACGCGGAGAAGTGGATCAGCTCGGCCGCCTGCTCCTTGATCGCGGCGACGACCTGGGGGTGCGCGTGACCGGTCGAGTTGACGGCGATCCCCGCCGCGAAGTCGAGGAACAGGTTGCCGTCGATGTCCTCGACGGTCAGGCCGTCACCGCGGACCGGGACGATCGGGTACGCCCGCGGCAGGCTGGGCGACGTCCAGGTCTCGTCGAACTCGACGTGGGCTCGCGCCTTGGGCCCGGGGAGCTCCGTGACGATGTGCGGGACCGGCCGGTCTCCGGCGATGCGCGACGCGCCCGACGACAAGGTGCACCTCTGCTTCGAATGCATAACGAGTATGCAGTGTGGATATCTCGGAGCGGAGTATAGCCGGGCGGATGCGAGACGCCGGGCGCGGAGGTCAGACCGGCTCGCCGCCCGGGACACGAGCGACGCCACGGATCCGCGAGAACGAGACGGCGTCGATCGGCTCGCCGCGGTGGATGTACATCGACAGGAGCGTGCCCTCAGGTGTGAACCCGCATCGAGTGGCGACGATCTGCGATGCCTCGTTGCCGGCGAAGACCTCGAGGTCGAGCCGAACGACGTCCGTCGTCGCCAGCGTCCAGTCGACGATGAGGGTCAGGGCCCGTGTCGCCACACCGCGACCGCGTGCGGGGGCGGCGACCCAGTAGCCGAACGTCGCCCGATGGCCGCCCCGCTCCGGGCTCGGTCCGTAGCGCGTGATCGCGCCGACGACCTCATCGGTCGCTGCCCGAACGATCGCGAAATGCGCTGCGGTCCCCTCCTGCCAGCCGGCGGCCGACGCGTCGATGAGCGACTGGGCGTCCGGTTCGTGATAGGGCCACGGGATCGGCACCCAGCGCGCGATCTCCGGATCCTGGCACGCGGCGAAGATGGCGGCCGCATCGTCCTGGCGCCACGCGCGCAGCTGGACGACACCATCGGTCAGGACCGGGCTCGCTGGCACGTCACGATCGGTTGGTCGCATCAACCGCCGTCCCGGATGTCAGTCGACGGGCTCTCGCGAAGCGCTAGTCGACGATCGTCCGACTCTGTTCGCGCATGAACTGCGCGACGTAGTACATCGACAGTCCGGCCTTGCCGGTCGAGCCACTGCCCTTCCAGCCACCGAACGCCTGCACGCCCGGCCAGGCGCCGGTCGTCGCGCCGGCTCGGCGATTGACGTACAGGACTCCGGCCTCGACGTGGTCGAGGAACTTCTGGACCTCGGCCGGATCCTCGCTGTAGATGCCGGCCGTCAGCCCGAGGACGTTGTCGTTGGCCAGGGCCACCGCCTCGTCGATCGAGTCGACCGCGGCGACCGCGGTGAGCGGCGCGAACAGCTCGTCCCGGAACAGCCGGTGCGAGGTGGGCAGGTTGCCGACCACGGTCGGCTCGACGTAGAAGCCGCGGGCCAGGTCGCCGTCGGTCAGGTGCTCGCCGCCGGTGAACACCGCCCCATCGCGGCGGGCCTCGCTGACCGCGGCCTGGTGGCGGTCCACGGCGCGCTGGTCGATGACCGGGCCCATCCAGTTGGCACGAACAAGCGGGTCGCCGACCGCGATCTTCTCGGTCTTCTCGACGAGGAGGCGGACCAGCTCGTCGTGGACCGGCCGCTCGACGTAGACGCGCGAGTTGGCCGAGCACTTCTGGCCACCGAAGCCGAACGCGCTGCGCATGATCCCCTCGGCGGCCTCCTCGAGGTCGGCGTTGCGCGAGACGATCGCCGGGTTCTTGCCACCCATCTCCACGATGGTCGGCCGCGGCCAGGCCTTCGAGAACGAGTGGTATAGGCGCATCCCGACCTCGTACGAGCCGGTGAACACGATGCCGTCGATCCCGGGGTGATCCTGGAGCGCCTGCCCGACCGTATCGCCCGGGCCCATGACGAGGTTGATCGCGCCCTTGGGCACGCCCGCGTCGATGTACGCAGCGAGCAGGTTGAGCGCCGACAGCGGCGACGCGCTGGACGGCTTGAGGATGGCCGTGTTGCCGGCGAGCAGTGCCGCCGCCGTCGGGCCGCTGGCGAGCGCCATCGGGAAGTTGAACGGGCTGATGACGGCGAAGACGCCGTGCGGCCGGAGCACGGAGCGGGTGTGGACCGCGGCGTCG
Source organism: uncultured Chloroflexia bacterium (assembly GCA_963755995.1). Classification (GTDB taxonomy): domain Bacteria; phylum Chloroflexota; class Limnocylindria; order Limnocylindrales; family CSP1-4; genus SPCO01. The sequence continues at coordinate 242,988 of CAVWLQ010000002.1, forward strand.
CCGAGGTTGCCCATCTCGTGGTCGTAGCCGTCGTTGTCCACCATCGTCTGGGCGTAGTAGCGCAGCAGGTCGGCCGATTCCTCGACCTCGCCGAGCGCCTCGATCCGGTTCTTGCCGACCTCGACCGCCATGTCCGCCGAGTAGGCCATGAGACGCTCGCTGATCAGGTCGCCGGCGCGACGGATGATCTCGACGCGCTCGCGCCACGGGACCGCGGCCCACGCCGGCTGGGCGGCGCGCGCCGCCGCGACCGCCTCGTCCACGTCGGCCGTCGTCGCGCGCGCGAACGTGCCCAGGACGGTGTCCCGGTCGATCGGCGAGCGCGTCTCGAACGTTCCGTCGCCGTCCCGCCACGCCCCGTCGATGAAGTTGCGGTGGTGGCCGCCGAAGCCCGCTCGCGCCGCCGTCAGGCCGGCCTCGAAGCCGGCGTGCAGCTCCTCGTTGTCGGCGCTCAGGGTCGCGTAGGTGATCTTGATGCGCGGCTTGGATTCGGTGGTCATGGTGTGGGCCTCGTGTGGCGGTCAGGTGTCGGGAAGGGTGCGGTCAGTCTAGCGCCGCCACGACGTCGGCCAGCGTGGGGGCGATGGCGTCCGGCCCGCGCCCGCGGCCCCTGGCGGCACGTTCGGCCTCCGCCCGGTCGGTCTTGCCGGACAGGACGAGGATCCCGCGAAGCCCGACCCGCTGCGCCGCGGCGACGTCCGCCGACAGGTCGTCACCGACCATCGCGAAGGCCGATCGCGGGGCCCGTTCGCCGAGGTCCGCCCCCAACCCGGCGACGGCCTGGCGGAAGACGGCCGGCGGACGGCTTGCCGAGGATCGTGGCCCGCCTGCCGGTCGCGAACTCGAGCGCGGCGACGTACGCACCGGCGTCGAGGGTCATGCCGGCCGGCGTGAACCACCACGGGTTGCGGTGCATGGCGAGGAGATCCGCGCCGCCCTGGACCAGCCGGAAGGCGACGTCCATGTTCCGGTACGACAGGTCGTCGCCGGCGTCGCCCAGCACGACCGCGGCGACCTCACCGGCCGGCAGCGCATCCGCCTCGTCGGCCGTCACGAGCCGCTGGCCGTCGAACTCGCGGCGCGCATCCGCCGCGGCCAGCACCAGCAGCGGCCGGCCGGCGTGAACCGCCGCGGTATGGGCGGCCGTGGCCGAGGTCCCGGTGATGATCCGGCCCGGGTCGATGGCGAGCCCGCTCTTGCCCATCCAGCCGGCCAGCGTCTCGCGGTGCATCTGCGAGAAGTTGGTGACGACCCGGAACGGGATGCCGCGCGATCCTGGAGGCTCCGGATCGCGTCGACCGATCCCGGGCAGCGGCTCGCCCTTGAGGACGATGACGCCGTCGGCATCGAGGACCAGCCCGCGGACGCCCTGAAGCGCGGTCCGCAGATCGATCCTGTGCCATCCGCCGATGGTAGGCTGCCCGGCGACGACACCGCGTGGAGGACCGGATGGGACTGCTCGACGGCAAGACGGCGCTCATCTTCGGCGTCGCCAACGATCACTCGATCGCCTGGGGCATCGCCGCAGGCGCTCCACGCGGAGGGCGCCGAGGTCGGCTTCTCGTCGGTCGAGAGCCTCATCGAGAAGCGCGTCCGCCCGCTCGCCGAATCGATCGGGTCGACCTTCATCGAACCGTGCGACGTCCAGTCCGACGAGCAGATCGACCGGGTCTTCGCGCGCTGGGGCGAGACGCACGACTCGCTCGACATCCTCGTCCACGCCCTGGCCTTCGCCAAGCGCGAGGACCTCGAGGGCGGCTTCGTCGACACCTCGCGCGACGGCTTCGCGCTCGCCCTCGACATCTCGGCCTACTCGCTCGTGGCCCTGACGCGGGCGGCGCGGCCGCTGCTCCGGCGCGGCTCGTCGGTCATCACCCTGACCTACTACGGCGCCGAGAAGGTCGTCGGCCAACTACAACGTGATGGGCGTGGCCAAGGCGGCCCTGGAGGCGTCCGTCCGCTATCTCGCCGCCGACCTCGGCCCGGACGGCGTGCGGGTCAACGCGATCAGCGCGGGCCCGGTCCGGACCCTCGCGGCGGCCGGCATCGCCGGGCTTCAAGGGGATGTACCGGGGGTTCGCGGAGGTCGCGCCGCTGCGGGCCAACATCACGCCGGAGGATGTCGGACGGAGCGGCGCTCTACCTCGCCTCGGACCTGTCGAGCGCGGTGACCGGCGAGGTGCTGTACGTCGACGGCGGGTTCAACATCATCGGCGTGCCGACCGGCGACTGACCCGGCGACTGGCCACGGTCTGGCCCGGCCGCCGCGACGACCGCGAGGGTCCGCGGTCTACCAGCCGGCCGATCCCGGCTCGCCCTTGATCGGCCCGACGATCCGCGACGTGACCCAGCCACCGTAGAAATGGCCCGGCTGCGGCGTCGCGCGCTCGTCGCCGACCCACGCCTCGTCGACGCGTCCCGCATAGAAGGCGAGGTGGTCGCGGAGCATCTCGTAGCCGGGGTTCGGGTCCGGGTAGGTCCACGCCACGTTGTCGATGGTGCGGCCGTCGTGGACGTAGCGGTAGTAGAGGCGTTGCCCTTCCATTCGCAGACCGAGTGGTGCGGGCTCGGACCCAGGCGGTCCATCCGGACGTCATCGGGCGGGAAGTAGTAGACCGGCGCGCCGGCCGTCTCGAGGACGCGGCAGGCCACGGCTCGTCTCGGCCAGGACCTCGCCGTCGACGATCACGCGCAGGCGCTCCGGGACGGGCTCGACGCGCGGCGGACGCGGGTAGTCCCAGACCGATTCCTGGCCAGGCCCGGGTGGGATCCGGGCGACGCCATCCGCCATCTCGTCGGCTCCTTCCGATCGGCCGTGGCTCGAACACGTGCCGCGTCACGACGTATTCGACCACCGATCCGCGGCGGATGCGCGACATCTCCGCACCGGTGGTATCGCAACGAGCCTTGCGTTTGACATGCAAGCGCGCTTGCATTACAAACGCACGGGCACCTGATACCAGGGCCTGGGCGCCCCGCCCCGGACCCCGGACGCTGGAGCCTCGACCCGTGTCACACGCCCGCCGCCCGATCCTCGCCCTCCTGGCCGTCTCGGCGGCCGTGCTCGCCTGTCAGGGTGGCACCGGCGCCGCGCCGTCAGGCGACCGGGTGGCGGTCTCCGTCAGCGAATCCGGGTGCTCCCCGAGTGCGGTCACCGTCCCGTCCGGGCCGGTCACCTTCGTCGTCACGAATGCCGGCACGGAGACGGCCGAGTTCGAGATCGTCCTGGCCGACACCAGCGTCATCGACGAGGTCGAGAACATCGTGCCGGGCTTCGTCGTGAACATGTCCACCCGGGTGGATGGCGGCACCTACCAGATGATCTGCGGCAACACCCAGGCGCCCAAGGGCGCGCTCACGGTCACCGGCGGCGCCGCGCCGTCGCTGCCCCCGAACGCCGTCGTCGACCAGGCGAAGCTCGATGCCGCGCGCGACGGCTACGCCACCTACGTCAACGAGCAGGTGACGGACCTGGTCGCGAGGATCGGGGCGTTCACCGCGGCGGTCGAGGGCGGCGACCTCGCTGGGGCGAAGGCGCTCTACGCGCCGGCCCGCATCCCATGGGAGCGGATCGAACCGATCGCTGAGCTCTTCCCGGACCTCGACCAGGCCATCGACCTCCGCGAGGAGGACTTCGACGGCGGCGTCGAGGATGCAGGGTTCAAGGGCTTCCACAAGATCGAGAAGGTGCTCTTCAAGGACGGCACCACCGACGGTCTCGCCCCGGTCGCGGCGGAGCTGCGCGCCAACGTCGCTGAGCTCAAGAAGCGCCTCGACGCCCTGGTCATCGAGCCGCGGGTGATGGCCCGCGGCGCGGGTGAGCTGATCGAGGAGGTCGCCCAGTCGAAGATGACCGGTGAGGAGGATCGCTACTCGAAGGCGGACCTCGTCTCGATCGATGCCAACGTCGACGGGTCCGCCCGGATCGTCGATGGGCTCCGGGCGATCCTGACCGACCTCGACGCGCCCTATCTGGCCAAGCTCGATGCGGCCGGCAAGGCGGTCGAGGAGGTCATCGCCAGGTACGCGACCACCGACGGCGGCTACAAGCCGTTCGACGCCATCACGGCGGACGACCTCAAGCTCCTCCAGGCCCGTCTGGCCGACCTGTCCGAGCTCCTGGCCGAGCTGCCCGGCCGCCTCGGGCTGGCGGCGTAGAGGCCGCCCCATGCCGAGCGCCCCGAACCTCTCCCGCCGGGCGCTTCCTGACCGGGTCGGCGGCCGTCGGCGTCGCCGCGGTCGCCGGCGGGGTGGGTGGCGTGGCGCTCGCCACGGCGACGGAGACGCGGGCGCCGGGCGTCGTCGTCCCGGGCTACATCCCGTTCGACGGAGCGCACCAGGCCGGGATCGTCACGCCGACCCGGCCACAGACGGCTGCGATCTTCGTCGCCCTCGACGCGGTCGTCGCGAGCGGTCCGGAGCTCGCGACCACGATGGCCGAGCTCACCCGCCGGGCACGCCAGGTCGCGAGCGGCTTCGCCCCCGAGGCCGGCGACCCGCTCTATCCGCCGCCCGACAGCGGCATCCTCGGCGCGGCCGTCGGGCCGTCGGATCTGACCGTGACCGTCGGGTTCGGTGCGTCGCTGTTCGACGAGCGGTTCGGGCTCGCCGATCGTCGTCCGGCGCAGCTGACCCGGATGCCGTCGTTCCCGAACGACCGCCTGCAGCCGGCCCTCAGCCACGGCGACCTGATGGTCCAGATCTGCGCCACCGACGAGGCCAGCTGCGTCCACGCCCTGCGCTACCTGATGGCCGGGACGCGCGGCTCGCTCGTCGTGCGGTGGCTGATCCACGGCTTCCAGCAGCGGCCGGGCGGCGGGATGGAGACGCCCGGGACGCAGGCGACGCCGCGCAACCTGCTCGGGTTCAAGGACGGCACGGCCAACCCGAAGGCGTCGGATGCGTCGCTCATGGACGACCTCGTGTGGGTCCGTGGGGACCAGGGTGAGCCCGCCTGGGCGGTCGGCGGCAGCTACATGGTCGTCCGCCCGATCCGCATGTTCGTGGAACGCTGGGACCGGACCGCGCTCGGCGAGCAGGAGGGGATCATCGGCCGGACGAAGCGGACCGGGGCGCCGCTCGGCGTCGCCCGCGAGGAGGACGACCCGGCGTACGACAACGATCCCGAGGGTGCGCGGATCCCGCTCGATGCCCACATCCGCCTCGCCAGTCCGCGCACGGCGGCGACCCAGCCGAACCGGATCCTGCGCCGCGGCTACTCGTACAGCCGCGGCTTCGACGGCGCCGGGCTGCTCGACGAGGGCCTGCTGTTCGTGTGCTTCCAGCAGGATCTGGAGCGCGGGTTCGTGACGGTCCAGAAGCGGATCGCGGGGGAGCCGCTGGAGGAGTACATCCAGCCGGTCGGCGGTGGCTACTTCTTCGCGCCGCCCGGCACGACGACGGACGGGGTCATCGGCGGGTCGCTGTTCGCCTGACCGGCACCCGCGCTCAGTCTGCCCCGGCGGCCATGCAGGTCGCGCAGCGCCCGGCGATCGAGAGATGGCTGAGGTCGACGGCGAAATCGCGCCGGCGCTCGATCGACGTCACCAGGGCTGCCGCCTCGTCCGCGTCGATCTCCCACGTCGTGCCGCAGCCGATGCAGTGCAGGTGGCCGTGGATGGCGGCGGGCTGGACGTGGAACTCCTCGCGACCGTCGGCGGCGTGGCTGTGGCGCAGCAGCCCGAGCTCCTCGAGGACGTCCAGCGTGCGGTAGACGGTCGATGGCGTCGTCGTGGCGTCGATCGCGCGGCAGCGCTCGACCAGCTCGGCTCCGGTCACGTGGCCGTCGGCATGCGACAGGACCTCGATCAGGGTCCGCCGCTGGGGCGTCCAGCGCAGGCCGCGCGCGCGCAGCCGATCTCGGACGCCCGCCCAGGTCGGGTCCTCCGGTGCGATGGCTGATCCAGACGCGGTCATCGCGCGAAAGGATAGACGAGAACAAGACGCCACGCGTCGTTAACGCAACCCGTTGCGATATCCGCCCCCGTCCGGTACCCTCATCGCTCACCGCCGAGGATCCACGCATGTTCGACGTCATCGCCGCGGTCGCCACCGCCGCCGCCCCCGCGGCGGATCTCGGCATCCTGCTCACCGGCCTGCTGCTGGGCGTTCGCCACGGCATCGACTGGGACCACATCGCGGCGATCACCGACATCACCAGCACGACCGCGGCCGCGGGCATGGCCGAGGCGGCGCACACGGACCAGCACCGGACCGTGTCCGGCGACCATCACGATCACGGCGGCCCGCGCGAGGTCCGGGCCCACGACGCCGGCCCCGGCGCCGCCGACGCTGTCCCCCACCCTGGCCACCCGACCGAGCGTCGGGCGGGCACGGATCCTGTCCGGCCAGGGCGAGGCGATCAAGCTCGGGACGCTCTATGCGCTCGGTCACGGGGCGGTCGTCATCGCCCTCGGGCTGGCCGCGCTCGCGTTCGGGGCGCTCCTGCCGGACTGGCTCGACCCGATCATGGGCCGGATCGTCGGGTTCACGCTGGTCGTTCTGGGGCTGTGGGTCATGTACTCGGTCTATCGCTACGCCCGGGCCGGCGACACGTTCCGGCTGCGCAGCCGCTGGATGCTCGTGTTCGCCGGGATCCGGCACGGCTCGCGCGTCATCGGAGCGCGGCTCCACGGGCACGAGCACGTCGAGCCGCTGGAGATGAGCTCGTACGGCGCGGGCACGTCCTTCGGCGTCGGCATGATCCACGGCATCGGTGCGGAGACCGGGACGCAGGTCCTGCTCATCGCCGCCGTCGGAGGGGCGTCCAGCGCGGGCCTCGGCGTGCCGATGCTGTTCGCGTTCGTCATCGGCCTGCTCATCTCGAACTTCGCGATCGTCATGCTCAGCTCGGTCGGTTTCGTATCGAGCCAGGCGCGCGAGCGGGTTTACGTGGCGATCGGCGCGGTCGCCGGCATCTTCAGCCTGTTCGTGGGGTCGATCTTCCTGTTCGGCCTGGACGGCGTCCTGCCCGACCTCGGGAGCGTCCTGCCCTTCTGAGGCGGGTCGCGATCAGCTGGCGGCCGCAGCCGGCGCCGGCGCCGGCCGTCGCGCGGGCTTGAGGAACAGGATCAGGACCGGGATCAGGTACGGCCAGGTAGGCGACGACCTCGAGCGGCGTCGGTGCCGAGCGGTAGCCGAAGAGGCCGGCGAGCACGGAGCCGAGCGGGCTCGACTCGGGCAGGATCGCGCTGACGTCGAACACGGCGCCGCTGTTGGTGATGAGCCCGGCCTCGCCGAACTCGTGGACCGCGAACGCGACCAGCCCCGCCGACACGAAGATCAGGACGATCCCGGTGATCGTGAAGAAGCGTCGCAGGTCGATCCGGATGCCGGCCCGGAAGATCGCCCAGCCGATGCCGGCGGCGACCGCCAAGCCCGCGAACGCGGCGATGAGGGTCTGGGCGACCGGTCCGCTCGACGCCCCGATGGCGTACAGGAACAGGACCGTCTCGAGCCCTTCGCGGGCGACCGAGATGAACGCCAGACCGGCCAGCGCGAGGATCGAGCCACCGGCCAGGGCGATGTCCACGCCGTGCTCGAGCTCGCCCTTCATGGCCCGGCCCTGGCGCCGCATCCAGAACAGCATCCAGGTCAGGACGACGACCGCGATCAGGCCGGCGAGGCCCTCGATGCTCTCCTGGACGATCAGCGGCAAACGTCCGACGGTCGCCACGACCGCCAGCCCGGCCACGACCGACAGGGTGATCGCAGCCCCGACCCCGACCCACACGCCACGCAGGGCGTCGCGCCGGTCGAGCTTGACCAGGTAGGCGCCGATGATGCCGACGATGAGAGCGGCTTCCAGCCCTTCGCGGAGCGTGATGAAGAACGCGGCGGTCACGGGCGGTGCCTCCCGGGGGCTCGTCTGGTGCACCGGGGCGGGATCAGCAAGGTTGCATGACCCCGACACTCAAGGGCGCTTGCCAAACGGAATCTAGCGGGACCCGCTTGCGCGGTCAAACGCACCCGCCGGGTCAGTCTCCGCCGCGGATCTCGAACCGGGCCAGCTTCCAGCTGGCGAGGATCGCGGCGCCGACCAGGACGACCACGAGCACGGTCACCGAGACGACCGGCGTCAATGGATCGCCCGGCGTGTCGATGCCGAAGGCGGCCGCGAGGCCCAGCGTCGCCTGGCGGATCGACAGGAACTTGGTCCCCTCGAGCAGGCCGGACAGGACGCCCTCCCAGATCAGCACGTAGGCGAGACCCAGGAGGAGGGCGCGGGACGTGAACGCGCTCAGGGCGACGAAGGCGGCGGCGTAGGCGCTGCCCCCGACCAGGCAGGCGACGCCGAAGCCGACGATCGTCGTCGCCGTATCCGTGCGGCTGCCCAGCAGGGCGCCGGTGATCACGACCGCCGGCACGACGAGGATGGAGGTCAGCCCGGCCGCGACGAGGATCTTGGACAGCCGCGATCCGCCAGCGCGGGATCGGCTTGATCATCAGGTAGACGGCGGTCCCGTCGTCGATCTCGGAGCCGATGGCCGCCGTCCCGACGATGAGCGCCACGAGCGGCATCACCGTGCGGACGACGAGCGTGTCGAGCACGCGGTCGGCATCCGGACGGCCGCCGCTGAGGCGGACCAGCAGAGCGATCAGGACGGGCAGCCCGACCAGCAGGACGAGCAGGAGCGTGCGGCGCCGCCCGAGCAGGCCGCGGAGCGTGACCTCGACGAGCGGCGCCATCGTGCGTCATCGACGCACCAGGTAGCTGAAGACGCTCTCGAGCGAGTCGTCGGTCGGGCGGACCTCGAACAGCGTCACCGAGGCGCTCCGGGCGACCTGCGGCAGGGCGCGGGTGAACCCGTCGTAGTCGGCGGTCCGGATCGCGACGTGGCCGGCGACGAGCTCCGCCCCGAACACCGACGCGTCGGCCATCAGCGCCGAGGCCAGGCGCCGGTCGTCCGACGAGCGGACCGTGAACGTGTGCGGCCGGTCGGTCATCAGCCGCCGGATCGACCGGAAGTCGCCGGCCGCCGCCAGCCGCCCGGCATAGACGACCAGCACGGAGTCGGCGAGGCGCTCGACCTCTTCCAGGATGTGCGACGAGAAGAGGATCGTCTTGCCGGCCGCGGCCATCGACCGGAGCAGGGTCATCATGTGGAGCCGTTGCCGCGGATCCATGCCGTTGAACGGCTCGTCGAGGAGCAGGATCCGCGGGTCGTGGACGAGCGCGCCGGCCAGCTTGGCCCGCTGGCGCATGCCCTTGGAGTACGTGGCGATCGGCCGGTCTGCGGCATCGGTCAGGTCGACCGTGGCGATGGCCCGCGCGGCGGCGTCGTCGGGATCCGGCACGCCCTGGAGGCGCGCGTTGAGCCGGGCGAACTCCAGCCCGGTCAGGAAGCCGTGGACGGCTTCGCGTTCCGGGACGAGACCGAGGTGGCGGTACATCTCCGGCCGACGCCAGGCGTCCGCGCCCTCGACCAGCACGCGCCCGGCCGACGGCGCGAGCAGCCCGGCCATGAGGTGGAGCAAGGTCGACTTGCCCGCGCCGTTCGGCCCGAGGAGCCCGGTCACGCCCGGGCCGAGGCCGAACGAGATGTCGTTGACCGCGACCACGTTGCCGTACCAGCGCGAGACATGGTCGACCTCGAGGGCAGGGGCGACGATCGGGGCCGAGGTGGTGGGGCCCGCGGTCGGCTGGGACGCGGTCACGTCGCGATCCGCACGTAGCGCCGGACGGTCAGCCCGACCGATATGAGGATGCCCACGACGGCCGCTGCGATGTACGCCCAGCCGGGCAGACCGATCGCCGAGACGACGGGATTCTCCGAGATCGCGCCGAAGAGCGCGGCGTTCGTCCCGTCCAGGACGTCACCGGGGCTGAACAGGACGATGAACCGGGCGAGATCCTGGTTCGTCAGCGTCCCGATCAGCCCGACGATGATCGGCGGGATGATGAACGCCGCGATGATCGTGGCCGTGGCGTACGCCCGCCGCGGTGTCCAGGCCGCGATCAGCGACGCGATCCCGCCGAGGAGGCCCGCCACGAGCACACCCTGGGCGAGGAACCTCGGGACGGCGCCGAGCTCGGTCGACAGCCCGGCCGCCGGGTCGGGGGCGACGAAGACGCGGCCCACGAACAGGATGATGTAGGGCGCCAGGTCGACCGCCAGGAGGGCCAGGAAGAGGCCGAGGACCTTGGCCAGCGCGTAGTCGGGCCGGGTCAGGACGCGCGAGAAGTAGAGCGGCAGGACGCCGTAGCGCTGATCGCGCCCGAAGAGCTCGGGTGCCTGCGCCGCGCAGAACAGCATGATCAGGATGCCGACCAGGCCGTGGTAGTTCTCGTAGCGGATCGGCGAGGCGTCACCGACGGCGCCGCCGGCCTGCGACGCGATGGCCGCGATGCCGACCGCCAGGATGGCCGGCAGGACGGCCAGGGCCGCCAGCGTGAACGGTGCGATCTTGGCGCGTCCGCCGCGTCCGATCCCGAAGCACGACCGGATCGTCTGGGTGAACAGCGCCTGGACCGCGCTCCGTCGGCCGAGCCGCGGCCCGGTGTACGACTGGTAGCCGAGGTCGAAGATGCTGCCGCCCCGACCGGAGGCCGGGACTCCGGCCGGGTTGGGCGGCGTCGGCGTGGCGGTCACGGGGCGCCTCCCCCGCCGACGGGCGCGGACGGCGCGGGCGGTGTCGGCTGGGTCGGCGCGGCCGGCGCCTGGACGTCGTCGCGGAACAGGTCCTCCAGGCTCTGACGGCGCTGCTCCATCCGGACGAGCGGCAGGCCGAGCTCCGCGACCGCGTCGCGCACGACGTCGTACTGGGCGTCTTCGGTCACGTGGAGCAGCACGGTGCGGCCGTCGGCAACGGCCTGCAGGCCCTTGGCCGTGAGCGCCGCGGCCAGGGCGTCCTCCCCTTCCTCGACCTCGACCGCGAGGACGCCGGTCCGTTCCGTGAACGAGCCCAGCGGCGCCGCCCGGAGGAGCCGCCCGGCGTCGATCGCCACGAGGTAGTCGCAGACCCGCTCGATCTCGCCCAGCAGGTGGCTGGCCACGACGACGGCGATGCCGAACTCGGTGCCGGTCCGCCGGACGAGGGCCAGCATCTCGTCGCGGCCGGCCGGGTCGAGGCCGTTGGTCGGCTCGTCGAGGAGCAGCAGCCGCGGGTCGTGGACGAGGGCCTGGGCCAGCTTGACCCGCTGCTTCATCCCCGTCGAGTAGCCGCCGATCGCGCGGTAGCGCTCCTCGTACAGGCCGACGTGACGGAGCACCTCGGCGGTCCGCTCGCGGGCGGCCGTGCTCGGCAGGCCGGACATCCGCGCCATGTGGCTGACGAAGTCGGTGGCGGACGTGTCGGGCGGCAGGCAGTCGTACTCGGGCATGTAGCCGACGAACTGGCGGATCGTCGTGCCCTCGGTCCGGACGTCGAGGTCCATGACCGATGCCTCGCCGGAGGTCGGCTCGAGGAGGCCGAGCAGGATCTTGATGAGCGTGCTCTTGCCCGCGCCGTTGGCACCGACGAGCCCGATGATGCCCGGGCTCCAGCTCCAGGGTCAGACCGTCGAGGGCGGTGACGCCGCGCGGGTAGCGCCGGGTCAGGTCGCGGAGGGCGATGAGGCTCATGCCGACCTAGGGTACCCGCGGGCGGACCGCCGATGTCGAGAGAAGCCGAGGCCCGCCGGGCCTGGCCGGCCCTACCAGCCGATGACGAACCCGATCGCGAGCTGGACCGTGAGCGCGATCGCGAGCACGACGGGGAAGATCGGGTGGCGCGTCTTGTGGTGCAGAAGGAGGAGGCCGAGCCAGCCACCGATCGCGCCGCCCGATCGCCGCGAGGCCGTGCAGGACGATCTCCGGGATGCGCCAGCCGCCCCGTCGCGCCTGGGTCTTGTCGACCGCGTAGGCGACGAACGTCGCGATCGACCAGGCGATCAACCAGGCCGGGTAGGGCCGGAGGGGGCCGATGAGCACGAGGACGACGAACAGGACGAGCGCGAGGACGACCAACGCGACGGCCATCGGCCGGCTGCGGCGACCGATCACTGGAACCGCAGGCTGTCCACCACGGACTTCGCCTTGGGCCACATCGATTCGAGGGCGGAGTCCTCGCCCGGTTCGATCGCGATGATCAGCACACCGTCCCGGCCGTCGACCACGATGATCCGGGTCGTGCCGTTCGGCTCGAGATAGAAGGTCTGGTCGCCGGCCCCGAACAACGGCACCCTGTCCGGGCCGGTCGGGGACAGGTCCAGCATGGTGGACTTGCGCTTGTCGACCCGGGTCGCGGCCGGCCGGCCGGAGGCGACTCCGTCCGTCACGATGAAGGTCTCGACGATGGCGCGGGCCGACGACGGGGCCGCCCGGGCCGCCCCCGACGGATAGACGCTCGAGATCGCGCTGGCCAGCGTCAGGACGCCCTCATCGCGATCCATGCCCAGGAGGGTCGGCTGCGACGTCGTCACGCTCCACCCGTCGGCGAGCTTGAATCGGACAACGGGGCTGAACTTCGAGGGCTGGTAGGTCCCCTTGCCGAGGCCGCACGGCAGCCCGAGGAACGGCTCGCACACGTCGCCGACGGTGCCAGGTCGCGGGGTCGGGGTCGGCTTGGCGGTCGGCTTGGCCGCCGGCTTCGGCGATGGGCTCGGCGTCGGTCGCGGCGTCGCCGTCGGTCGTGCCGTCGGTCTGGGTGTCGGTTTCGGCGTCGCGGTCGGGCTGGCGGCGGCGGCCAGGAAACCCGATCCGCCGCGTCCCGACATCGAGGCCACGAACAGAGCGCCCACGACGACCGCCGCGACGGCGAGCAGCACGACGAGAGGCCCGGCGATGACCGGCGATGGCCGCCGGGCCGTCGTCCCGGACGGGAATGCCAGGCCCGCTCCGGCGGGACGGAGCGGCGGGGCCATCATCGCGGACGCCGACGCGGACCCGCCGCCGCCCGCCATCCCGGAGGTGGCATTCCCGGGTCCGCCCCCCATCGCTCGCGCGGCGGACGAGGCGGCGACGAGCGCGCCGGTATCGACGGCGACGGTCGGGCTCGTCGGGTCCGGCGTCCCGATCGCGGTCTCCAGCGCCGTGGCCATCGCGCTGCCATTCGGATAGCGTCGGAGCGGATCGGGGTCGAGGGCACGAACGACGACCGCGTCCAGCGCGGCCGGGACCTCCGGGCGGATGGCCCGTGGTGACGGGGCGGCGCTGCCGATCCTGGCGGCGGCGAGGGCCGCCGTCGTGTCGCCACTCCAGGCACGCCGGCCGGTCAGCGATTCGTAGAGCACGAGACCCAGGCTGTAGACGTCGGATGCCGGCGTCGTCGTCGCGCCGGTCGCCTGCTCCGGGCTGAAGTAGTGGACGGAGCCAAGCGTCGTCCCCGGGACCGCGCCTTCGGCATCGGCGGCCAGTCGCGCGATCCCGAAGTCCGTGACCATCGCCCGGCCGTCGCGCGCCAGCAGGATGTTGCCGGGCTTCACGTCCCGGTGGACGATGCCCCGAACGTGGGCGACGCCGAGCGCGTGCGCGACGTCGAGAGCGATCCGCGCCGCCTCGGTCGGGGCCAGCCGTCCGCCCCGGCGCAGACGTGCCGCCAGGTCCTCGCCCTCGATGAGCTCCATGACCAGGAACGGCTGGCCGTTGTCCGTGCCGGTCTCCAGGCACGCGATGATGTTGGGGTGGCGCAGGACGGTGGCGGCCAGCGCCTCGCGCCGGAACCGCATCGCGATGTCCGCGTCCTCCATCGCCTCGCGCCGCAGGAGCTTGACCGCCACGGGCCGGTCGAGCTTCGTGTCCAGCGCGCGGTGGACGGTGGCCATCCCGCCCAGGCCGATGACCTCCCCGAGGCGGTAACGGCCGTCCACCAGCCGACCAACGTCGGGGGCGGCGTTCGCGGGCTCGGTCGGCTCGGTCACCGCGCGACGATAGCCGAGGTGCCGAAAATGAGCGCTCGGTGCGCGGTGAACCGGTCGTGGAGCCTACGATGCAGGTCCATCGGGCCGTCCGCCGGACGCCGGGAGCGCGAAGGAGGACATCGTGTCGGTGACGCAGAACCTGATCAGCGGCGAGACGATCGTCTTCGAGTCCAAGAAACACTGGTTCGCGCCCATCCGGGCGTCACTCGTGGCGGGTCTGATGGTGATCGGCGCCTGGATCCTCTGGCTCATCGCGCCGGCCGGTGGTGAGGGGTTGTTCGGGTCGATCGGCGGTGCGCTCGGCTCACTGATGGACATCGCGGCCCTCGTCCTGGTCGTCGGCGGGGTCGGCTGGATCATCTACAACATCGTGGCCTGGCGGACCGCGGAGTTCGCCGTCACCAACGTCCGCGTCCTGCGCGAGGAGGGGCTCGCGTCCAAGCGGAGCTCCACGACCCTCCTGTCGTCGCTGAGCGACGTGCGAACGCGCGTCGGTTTCTTCGGTGGCCGGCTCGGCTTCGGAGACATCACCCTGCTGACGACGTCGGGCCAGGCAGGCGTCGACCACTTCCTCACGATCACGAAGCCGAACGAGTTTCGCACCGCGGTCATGAACCAGAAGATGGCCGTGGATGGCGGCGAGGGCCAGGCGCCACGGGCTGCGGCCCCGACCGCTGCCCAGGCGCCCGCCGCTCCGGCGGCGGCGGTCGCGTCCGCGATGACCTCGACCGAAGCCGCCGATGCCCTCGATCGCCTGGCGGACCTGCACGCGCGGGGCGCCCTCACCGACGCCGAGTTCGAAGCCAAGAAGACCGAGCTGCTCGCTCGCATGTGATCTGCCCAAGCGTGAGCACGGCCAGGGCACTGCCGGCGCGGCGCCCTACATCTGTTCGATGACGTCCGTGCCCTTCATCGCCTTTTGGCTCCGGATGGCCTCGTACGCCTCGAGGGAGCGCTGGATCTGCCGGCGCTTGACCTCGGGGATGATCTCCACGAGCACGACCACGACGGCTCCCGTCCACAGCGCGAAGCCGAACGTGTAGACCATGTCGGCGAGGAGCCCGAGCGGCTCCGCCGGAGCGGTCGTCCTGAGCAGATAGCCGACGACGTACGCGACAAGGCCGACCGCGAAGGCACCGACGAGGATGGAGTACAGGAGTCGCGGCCCGTAGGCCTCCTCCCGCAGGTCCGTGAGGTGCTTCTCGAACCAGGCCTGGACCTGCGGGTCGTTCAGGAGCTCCGGGTCGAGCTCGGTGGGTGTTGGCGTCGGGTGCGACATGGCCGACCTCCGATCCAGGTCGACGAGCGGGCCGGCCGCCTGGGCTTGCTCGCAGCTCGCCGGGCCCCCGAATCGTATCCCGTCGGGCTCGCGAACAGGAAAGAACCCCGGCCCGAAGTGGGCCGGGGTTCGCTGTGTGGTGCTGGTGTGGATCAGAAGCGGGGATGGACCGTGCGGACGAGATGATCGTTCATGTAGACCTTGACCGAGTGCCGGCCCGAGCCGGCCCGGAAGGGCTGGTAGTACGCGGCGCTTTCGCTGAAGCCCTGCTTGATGTGCAGCCGGAGGCTGCCGTCGACCTTGATCTTCCAGTCGACCTTGGCCCCGAGCACCGCCTGAGCACCCGGCTTCGCGTCGCTGCGGAGCTCGACGCGGACGCCGTGCGGGCGGATCGAGGTCGTCGCGTGCCCCTGGACGATCGCGCTCACGACGCCGTCGATGCGCACTTCGGTATCGACGAACTTGTTGCTCCAGACCGTGACCTTGCCGGCTTCGTAGTTGAGCAGGCCCGTTGCTTCGGTGCCGGCCGGTGTGTACCAAAGGCTGCTGACGGTGTTGTCCTTGACGCCGGCGTTCGCGCCGTTCCTGACCACGATGCCGTTCTGGGCGATGTAGCCGATGTGACCCTCGCCGGTGATGACGTTCCTCACGACGCCCGCGGAGGTCGTGGCGCTGGAGGGAGCGCTGCCATCGGCGTTCAGGCCGCTGATCTCGATCCCGTTCTTCTGGAAGTCATAGACCCTGTTGCCGCTGATGGTGCCGGTCGCACCGTTGATGTAGAGGATGGCCCGGCCGTGCTGCGTACCGTCGAACGGCTTCTCGCCGATCTGGTGGACCTTGCTGTTGGTGATGTTGACGTTGGTTCGGTCGTTGACGACGACGCCAAAGTAGCGAGCGCCGTGGATGTCGGCAGTGGCGACGCGGGCCGGGTTGTAGGCACCGATGTCGCAGCCGGTCGCATCGATCGTGCCGGTGACATTGCCGCCGATCTGGGCAGCGGTGAGGTTGATCCCGTCGCGCACGAACCCGGTCGTGTGGCAGGGCGACGCCGCCATGGCAAAGGCGGGCACGGCGGCCACGGCCATCGTGCCGACCAGCGCCGACGCCGAGACCAGGCTGAACAGCCGACGCTTGGTGATGAAGAGAGACATCGAGACCTCCGATTTGACTGGTGCTTTGTGGATGAATGACATCCCGAATCCTGATGGGAGGCGCCGCCCGGTCCCACTGCGCTCGACTGCAGAACGAGCCCCGATCGACTGCGGGATTCCTGCAGCCAGTTCCGGTGGTCCTGAGCCTCCGGGCGTGCCTGTTCGTCGAGGGTCGGACCGCCGTTGATCAGGCTCGACCGCCGCGGCTACGACCTCGAGATCGAGGACACATTCGAGGCGCCGACGCTGGACGAGCGACTCTGACCCGTCCTACCTGCCGCACTTGGGCTCTCGCGAGTCGTCGGCGGCACGGTACGAGGTCGGTGGTGGACTCCTGCGACTCATGATCGAGGCGGACCAGGAGCCGGGTGGCTGGACCTCGGCGCTGAACGGAGTGATTTGGAGCGGGAGACGAGGTTCGAACTCGCGACATGCAGCTTGGAAGGCTGCCGCTCTGCCAACTGAGCTACTCCCGCCCGAGGGAACGCCTCGAAGTCTACCAGTCGTTCCCCCGACCTCCCTCAGAGGGTGCGTCAGCACAACCCAGCTGTTCCTCAGGCGGCAGCCGGCGTCCAGGCCGCGGTCCAGGCGACCCATGCCAGGCCCGCGTTCAGCCCCAGCGGCAGTGCCGCATACACGCTCGGGTGAAGGACGAGCAGGGCGATGGAGCACGTCACACCGACCAGGACGAGGGGCCGCCAAAGATTTGCCGGCACCCACAGGCCGAGCGCCGCGAAGAAGGCGACGACGAAGGTCAGGACCGCGATCGCGGCGAGTCCGATCATGAGCGGGACGAGCAGCCCCAGCATCCCATCGAGACTTCCAAAGACCCAGCGAGTCGGGGCGTTGGTGGCAAACGGGAAGAGCAATGAGCCGCCGCTACCGCCGGCACTTGCGTTGATGAAGCCCATCGCAAAATGGGCGGCGACGAACGTTGTCGGCCGAGATGCCGAACGTCAGAACCATGAAGACGACTTCGAGACCCTCGAGGAGAACGCCCTTGAACGAGACCACGAAGGCGAGGTACTCGGGGGCTGTCATCGACGATCAGGCGGCGCACTGTCGTTGGGACCTCTGCGTACAGATCGTTCGATTGGGGAGGGCGGCGCCCACGGCGCTGGTCCTCTCATCGGAGAGTGCCAGCGGCCCGCGGGCTCGCGCATTGCAGCCACCGGCAATCCGTCGGTCGGGGTGCCGGGAGCCGCTCAGGGGCCTGGATATGCGGGCGCAGAGAGAGCAGCCGCGACACCGCAGTGACGAGTCGTTGGTATCGTTCCGATTCCGCTGAGCGCGCACCCGATCCCGGTCGGTGTCTCAGGCGGGAGCGCAGTGCGATGGCCGATGGGAAGATGGTCGCCGTCGTCGGGCGTTTGGGGATCCATCCCATGGTCCGGCTTTCGCTCCCTGCGCGCCGGATCCTCGGATTCCTGGCGATCCGGGGGCAGCCGGTCGAACGTGGCTTTGCCGCATCCGGTCTCTGGCCCGAGGTTCGCGACGAAACGGCTCGCGCCAACCTCCGGCGCACCCTCTGGCAAACACCCCGGGATTGGATACGGACCATCGGGGATGAGCTGGTCCTCGACGCCCGTACAGATCTCATCGAGGCGCGGCGCGTGGCGAGTGAGGCCATCGCCGGAGCCGGCCTGACGCTGCCACAGATCGCCCTCCTCTCGAGCGATATCCTGCCGGGCTGGCACGACGACTGGGTGGTCGAAGCACAAGACTCCTTTCATCTTCTTCGCGTCCAGGCCCTCGAGGCGGCCTGTCGCACGATGGCAGCAGACGGTCAGCACGTGCTGGCCACCCAGGCCGGGGCCGCTGCCCTCAGCGCCGAGCCACTCCGCGAATCCGCCGCCGAAGCGTTGATCGAAGCGCACCTCGCCCAGCGGAATCGCTACGAGGCGGCCGAGTGCTTCCGGTCCCTGGCCGAACGGCTGCGGAACGAGCTGGGTGTCACCCCGGACCCTGCCCTGACCGAGCGATTGGTCGCGATCGGGCTCGCCGATCTCCTCGAGCACTAGCCTGTCGTTCCAAGGGCAGGACGGTCGGAATCGGACGATTCACGGACGCCTCCCGGACGAGATCCGCTGCGATGCGCCCACGGCGATCGGACACGGCTGGGATGAAAGGCGAGCAGAACGACGTACGGCACTGGACGGCCTCCGTGGTGAACTCCCTGGAACGCTGGCCACCGATCCATGGAGTGCCGAGATGACGATGCTCGAGGACGCGAGAGAAGCGCGGTGGACGGCGCCGACCGCCACGGAGACCCCATTCGCCGAGACGGGCCTCGAAACGCCGTTTGCCGAGACCACATCGGAGCAGCCGGAGGCCGGTCCGGTGACGACTGGCTTCACGCCCTGGGCCGAGAATCTCAGCCCGTTCGCCGAGACGTACGGTGGCGAACGGCTCGCATCGGACTCGGAGGTTCTCCTGGCCGAGGCCTTCTCCGAGCTGCGCGATGAGGCGTTCGATGAAGCCGTGGCCTACCTCGCCGAGGAGACCGAGCAGGCGATCGCGGAACGCTTCAGTGATGAAGCGGGCTTCTCGGGTGAAGAGCGCGAACGCTTCGGCGACGCTCATCTTTCGGCTGCACGGTTCGAGGCGACGCAGTACCTCGAGCGCCTCGAGCAGGGCCTGTCGGGGACCGACGTCGAGTCTCTGAACGAACAGCAGCTGGACGAGGTCCTCGAGCGCCTCGACCCGCAGACGAGCGGGCTGACCCCGGCGGGCGAGGAGTTCATCGGAGCCCTCGTCCGCAAAGCGAAGAGTGCGGTCAAGTTCGTCGCAAACGCGGCGAAGGGTGTCGCCTCGGCCGTCGGCAAGGTTGCCGGCGGGCTCCTCGGTCCGGTCCTCAATCGGTTGAAGGCCCTGATCAGCCCGCTCCTTCGTCGGGTCCTCGCGATCGCCATCGGGCGACTGCCTGCGCCCCTGCAGCCGGCCGCGCGCATGCTCGCGAAGCGGTTGACCTCCGAAGTCGGCGAAGAGGAGACCCTGGACGAGGCGGCCATCTCGCCGGCGAATTTGACCGATGTCGAGATGCTGGCGGAGTCATTCGATGCGGCCTTGGCCGAATTGATCGCCGGGGAGGGCACGATCGGTGAGAGCGAGGGATTCGACTCGTTCGCCGACGAGGAGGAGCCGTCGCGCGCATTGGAACAGCTCGCCGAGGCGCGCGCTCAGCTGATCGACAGGTTGCGCAACGCGGGCGACGACGAGGACCTCGGTCCGGAGATCGAGCGGTTCGTCCCGGTGCTGCTGGGCGCCCTTCGGCTCGGCATCAACCTCGTCGGCCGATCCAAGGTCGTGAACTTCCTGGCCGGGTTCCTGGGCAAGGCGATCCGCGGCTTCGTCGGGCCGACCTTGTCGGGTCCGCTCTCCACCGCGATCGTCGATACGGGCCTCAGGCTGGTCATGCTCGAGGCGGAAGGGTCCGAAGCGCTCACCGAGGAAGCGGGTCCGGTCGCACTCGCCGGGCTCATCGAGGACACCGTGCGACAGCTGGCCGAATCCGAGGACTACGTGTTCGAGGACGAAGACCTCCTCGCCCTGGCCACGTCCGAGGCGTTCAGCCGATCGGTCGCCACGAACTTCCCGGCGCGCTTCGTACGAGCCGGGTTGCAACAGGCGCCGTCCTTGGGTGGGACCTTCGTGACACGTCGGCCGCGAAGCATCCGCTCGTACCGCAAGTACAGCCGCACGCCGGAGATCGAGCTCACCGCACAGGTTGCCGACACCCTGCCGACGTTCGGGGGCCAAATGCTTGGCGCGGCACTTCGTGCTGCCGGGGCGACGTTTCCGATCAAGGCACGATTGCACCTCTACGAGGCACGAGTCGGTACGAGCTTGCCGCGCATGATCCGTGTGGACCGCCCGGGTGCGGCCGGTCGCGGCTATGTGTCCACTGCCGGGCTCCACCCGCTCACTCCCGCCGTTGCCGCGGCCCTCCTGCAAGAACCTCGACTCGGAGTCGAGGTTGGCCCTGAGTACCTCCGGACGCGGGCCCGGATCGCGATCGGCCAGCGCTTCTACCTGATCGAGCCCCTTGCCGCGCAGGGTGGCCTGTCGATGGCGATGTCCCGCGCGGCCACCGCGCGCACCGCCGCCAGCCATGCGTGGACGGTGATCAACGTTCGTCGGTCAAGGATCGTGGTCGGGCTGTATCTGTCCGAGGCCGACGCGCAGACGATCGCCGCGGCGATGCGGAGCGGCTCCGGCGGACCGGCGTTGCTTGCCGCCCTCGTCAAGAGTTACCGCAACCTGGACGGATCGTTCTCGAAGCCTCTCGGGCGGATCCGCATCATCCGCGAGGATCGTGAGGACCGTGAGGACCTCACTATGTCGCGAATTCGCCTTCTTTCACCGGCTGTCGTGAGCGCCTTCCGGGCGCGACTCCGGGCATGGATCCTGCCGGCCATCTCGGCCTGGGCCAGGACCAACGGGGAGGCATTCTCCCGGGCGGCCGCGCACCCTGACCCTGGAGTGACAGTTCGTGTCGTGCTGACGGGCGTGCCTGGGCTCGATCTGATCGGGCAGATGATCACGACTGGCAAGCCGCTGACTCCTGCCGCCCTGACATCGCTGACAGCCAGGCCCAACATCGACATCACGGTTCAGCCAGGTCGGCGGCGTCGGCGATGACGGCATCCAAACAGCCTGTGGCACTCGGCCCGCAGCTCCTGGCGGCCGACCTCGAGCGTCAGCTCGCGCATTGGCTGGCTGCGGCGCGGACGTTCCGCGACGCGGAGGAGTTCGCTTCCTCCGAGGCATGGCGGGCGGTCGAGGCCGACGTCGGATTGCCGTTGAGGAAGCGGCTGCATGAAACGGTGGAGGACCTGATCGCCCTGGGCGAAAGGACTGCGGCGCTTGTGTCAGCAGCGCGCAAGGATCATGCCCAGCTCCGCCCGGCTGCGACCGGCGTGCAGCGCTTCCGCCGTCGGTACACGCAGGTCGACATCACCCTCGACTTCTTCGGTGACGCGGTGAACTCCCGGTCGAGCGACCAGCTCCGCGCGGCGCTGAGGACGCTCGACCGCCTCGCCGAGGCGAGCATGACGGCTGTCCTCGAGCGGGCGGGAAAGCCGGTGCCCAAGGTCCTGGTGTACGCGGACAAGGGGGTCGGAGCGTCGATCCTCAAGTACGACACGGCACTCTGGACACCAGGGCTCCTCAACCCGGTCGCGGCGATCAAGATCGTTCGGCACAACCTGTACCGCCCGACGTCGCTCTTCCACGAGACTGGCCACCAGGTCGCCCACCTGACCGGCTGGACTCCGTCGGTTCGCGACGCGCTCGCGCGAGCGGTCGGGAACGACACTGCCCTGCGAACGATGTGGGTTCCGTGGGCCTCCGAGATCGCAGCCGACACGTACGCCTTCTTGCATACGGGCTACGCGTCCGTGGCTGCGCTGTATGACGTGGTCGGCGATGCGGAGACGATCTTGCGCTGGCCGCTCGGCGATCCGCATCCGGTCGGCTGGCTGCGCACCCTCCTCGGATGTGCATTCGCCCAGGAGTGCTACGGCGAGCGCGGCCCGTGGCAATCGCTCGCGCAGGCGATGCTCTATCGCCACCCGATCAGTGCCGCCGAGCCGACCATCCAGCCGCTCCTGGCACGCTCGGCGGAGCGGATCCGAACGGTCGCGCGAGCCTGCCTCGATGCCCCCGTGCCCGCACTTCGCGGGCGACCGATGACCGACGTCCTGCCCGTGGATCGTGTCTCCCCGACCTCGCTCACGGAGCTCGAGCGAACGGCTGGCCCGGCCCTTTGGACGTCGCCGCACTGGCGCCGGACCGAGGGGATCCGAACCGTCGCTCTTGCCGGCCTCCGCGAGGCCGAGGCGCCCGAGACGGCAGCTCGTTGGATCGAGCGCGCACGCAACTGGATGACCACCGATGCCAAGGCGGCCTAGAGGAAGGGACCAGGAGATGGCGAAAACGCGCGGTTCCGGAGAGCCGGTTCGCGACGATGCGAACGTCGGCGACGTCGTCGACGCGATCAACAAGAACACGGCCGTGGAGTGGATCAATCTGCGGGCAGAGATGCAGGCGGAGCTGCAGGAAATGCGGGCGTTGATCGCGGCGATCCTCGGGCTCGATGCCATGACCCAAGTCCTTGAGACCGGATTCGGAACGATCAGCGACGAGCTGCGCCGGATCGTGCCGCCAAGCACCGCGACTGCTCTTCCCGAACCGGCGTCCCGTCAGATCGACGAACTTCGCGCGTCTCTGGATCGGGCCGATCTCTCGAATGTCGGAGCCCTGCGGATCCGTGTCGCGGACGTTCCATTCATTGGCGAGGTTGAGGACGATAGGGAGGGTGGCGCTCGATGATCCCCCAATTGATCAAGCGAATGGCTCCAGTCGTCGGCGGTGAAACGGCTGCGGCAACCGCAGTCCTCATGGCCGATCCCTACGACCTCGTCCTCCATATGGAGCAGGTCTGGGACGTCGCCCTTCCGTGGGGCCCACCGCCCAGTCCGAACCCCGCTGGGCCCGGGCGATCCGCACTTTTCAATCTGGGCTCGTTTAGAAGTTTCGTTCCGCTCGCGAACCCGGCCTGGGACCACCTGGCGTACAGCTACGTGCTTGAGAACACGCGAATCGTGCAAATCATGCGTCGAGTGGTGCGCGAATATCGCTCGGGCGAAGGTCTGGGAATTCCGTCGGTCCCTACCCAGCGCTGGCTTGATACGACCGAAACACTCCTTTTCGGTGCACCGAATCCGGTGCCGCTTTGGTTGTCCACCAGCAGCGTGCGCCCGGACCCTGAATCCGTCCGACGTAATGCATATTGGCGAATGTTCGGGCTCGACCTGGCCTTTGGGTCGGACGACAATCGTCCTCCGGTCTACGACAAGGCAACCGCCGCTAACAAGACGTTCGTGACGCTCTTCGAGGAGCTGCTTTTCGAGCTGTGGCAGGCGATCACGAACCTGCGGAATACGGCTGGGGTCAATGCGTCTGACGACGACCGGATCTACCGGATCGCAGAGCAACTCCGATACGTGCTCCGGTCGCGCCGACAAGGTGGCCTCCTTAGCCGCGAGGAACTGGTCTCAGCTACCGCGCTCAGCTGGTGCGAGCTGTCCGTGATCACGAATACGCCCCTCGTCGTGGATCTGCGAGCAGACGCGACGAGTGCTGCCGATCGCTTGCGCCTCATCGGTGAGCGAGTCGGTCTGGCACCGCATTCCAAGGCCTCGTCGCTTTTCTCGATGGCCAAGGAGATCTCGATCTTTCTCCGCGTGATCGAGGCGGGCTACGTCGACAGGCCCGAGTTCGCCTGGGTCCTTTATCGCACGGAGCCGCCTCAGCAGGTTGGTCCGAATCCGATTCCCGGCGGAAAGCCCTTCGGGGGAGACACACGACGTGTCATCACCGAATGGGCCGCCGCGACCGGTCGTGACCTGAAGGTTCGCGCGAAGCCGGCCCAAGTCGCCACCGGCTCGACCAATGGGCGTCAGCCGGTCGGCACGCGGCAGTAATCGAAAGGCCAGACCGATGGCAGTCTCCTGGCAAAGCCTCGACCCGGCGGGTCTGGAAGGGCCATTCTCTGAGGGCCTCGAACGCGACGAAGGGCCGTACAACTCACTCGAGCCGGGTGAATCGCCGTTCGCCGAGGCCGCGCCCGGCGCGTGGTCCGAGGGGGCGTGGTCTGAGGCGATTCCCGAGTTCGAAGGCGAGGGGTTCCCATCCGGCGTGGTCCTCCAGCCCGGTCAGGGCGCCACCGGCCCGGGCGAGGAGCACTGGGATCCGAATGGTGTCGGCCTGCCGCTGCTCGCCACTCCGCCGTCGACGCATGCCGTCAGGCTGTCGCACACCTTTACCGTTGGCGAGCTCGTCCGGAGCGGAGGGCGTGCCTCCTCGGTGGCGCGTATCTCACCCGCCCTCGTCCGCGTCCTCCAGGCGATCCGCGACCATGCCGGGAAGCCGATCCGGATCACTTCGGGATACCGTTCGTTCGCACGGAACGGCGCCGTCTACGCGGCCCGGAGCCAACAGGCCACCAAGAGTCGCCACTCGTCGGGCCAGGCAGCCGATATCACGATCACCGGGATGTCCGGGGTCGCGATCGCGAAGCTCGCGCTCGATGCGGCCGGCACGGATCTGGCGATCGGGATCGGCCGGGCCGACATCCATGTCGACGTGCGCGGCACGTTCACTATCTGGTCCTATCTGAAGGGCGCGGCCGGGGCCGCGGCGATCGCCGAGGTCCGTGCGCATCGCGAGCGACTATTGCGCGGCATGGCCCCGATACCCGCGCCGTCGCGGCCGACACCGCCTTCACCTCTTCCTCCAGGTCCCTCTCCGGCCGGGCCGACCGGCGATCGACTCGTCGTCGAGCGGCATCCGCTCCTGCGCGGTCATCGGGGTACCCCGCCCGACCTCGTCCTCCGCTGGAGCCGCGTCACGGGGCCTGGACCGGTTGACGTCGTCGTTCACTTCCACGGCTACTCAGGCAAGCGCGACGGGATGCGCATCGATCGCGACAAGGAGCCGGCAAGCGGCCTCGACCTCTCCGGTCGCATGCGCCCCACGCTGGCCCTGCTGCCGCGCGGCAACTACTTCGGCGGCCAGAGCGGCAGCGGCTACAACTTTCCGGCATTGGTCCGACCCGGCGCCCTGGACGATCTCGTCCGCGACGGCCTCGCCCGTCTGTCGCAGGCCACGGGCCACCAGGTCTCGCGCGGGAGACTGATCCTGACCGGACACTCGGGCGGAGGAGCGCCCGTCACGGCGATCGTGCTCCAGGCGGACCCGGACGAGGTCCACGTGTTCGACGGGCTGTACGGCTCCGGCTCCAACATCACTCGGTGGGCGAAGCAGCGGATCGCACGGGAGCGGGCCGGCCCGTCCGCGATCCCGCCCGCCATGCGCATCCTGTACCGGCCGGGCACTGGGACGCAGGCGAACAGCGAGGCCGTCGGCCGTGCCTTGCGGGTCGATCTTCCTGCGGACTCGGCACTCGCTCGCTCATTCCGCGTGGAGGGCACGCGGGTGGCCCACGACGCGATCCCGGGTCGGTTCGGCCCGGTCCTCCTGGCTGACGCGGCCGCCGACCTCTCCGATGCACGGTCGTTCAACGAGACCTCCGAATGGGAGGGTTCGTTTGAGGGCTACGAGACGGCCCCGGGCGAGGCGGTCTCTGAGCACCTGGAGTGGTTCGATCCGGCCGGCGAAGAGTTCGGCGCGCAGTGGACGACCGGCGAGTCCGATCTCGAGAGCTCGGGCGAGCATCCGGTTGCCGAGAGCTCATTCGGAGAGCTCCTGAGCGAAGGGCCGTACTCCGAAACGCCAACCGGAGAATCCTCGTACGAAGGGCCGTATTCCGAATCCACGTACGGCGAAACCGGGGCGCAGGAGCAGCCATACGGCGAGGCCGCTGTCGGGGAGCAGTGGCTCGTCGATGGTTCCTCGGAGGCGGCCGTCTCAACGGGATGGGGCGAAGCCGTCTCGATGGGCGAATGGCAGGAGTCGGGCGAAGCCGGCGCGATGGGCGAATGGCAGGAGTCGGGCGAAGCCGGCGCGATGGGCGAATGGCAGGAGTCGGGCGAAGCCGGCGCGATGGGCGAATGGCAGGAGTCGGGCGAAGCCGGCGCGATGGGCGAATGGCAGGAGTCGGGCGAAGGTCCGTTGGGCGAGGAGCTCGACATCCAAGGAGAAGACCTCGAGGCTGGACCCTGGTCCGGCGCTGAGGCATCGACCGAGACTGCGCTGGACGCGTGGGGCGAAGGGCCGTCCGAGGCTGAATGGAACTCCCTGATGGGCGACAGCCTCGCCACCGAAGCGGGTGATCGCCCCGTCCTGGAAGCCCTGCTCGAATCCGAAGTGGGCGCGGGGACTGGCCTCGCCGATCGACTCAAGAGTGTCGCGGCGTTCGTCCTGGGAGGAACCCTGCGGCGTGGGGATCGTGGCGCCGGCGTGGCCGCGCTCCAGCGGGCGCTGGGTGCGCTCGGCATCGACGTCGCGGTCGATGGGTCATTCGGGGCCCACACCGAACGTGCTGTCCGAGCGTTCCAGGAGAGGCGCAGCATCACCGAGGACGGGGTCGTCGGGCCTCTCACGAAGGCGGCCATCGCTGCGGCGCTCAGCTCGGGTGCTCCCTCGGATCCCGTACCCGGTCCGCCCTCGCCGACTCCGGCGCGACCGAGCACCGGTGCCGATCGGGCGGCCGGCATCGTGCGACAGTCACCAGCCTCGACTCCTTGTGCGGGAGATTGGCAAGCGGGCGCCCGCGCCCTGGCCGCCCAATGGACGCGGCTCACCGGACGGAAGGCCGGGGGCTATGTGTGCCGCCCGATCCGTGGAAGCCAACGGCCCTCGGTCCACGGTGACGGCCGCGCGATCGACGCCTACGCGGATGCAAGCGACCCCGCCCAACGGGCTCAAGCCGAGACCTACGCCGCGTGGCTGATCGCAAACGCTGTCGAGCTCCAGTGTGCGTACATCATCTGGAACGGGCGGCAATGGAGCTGGCCCCGACGCGCAGAGGGATGGCGGCCCTACCACGGTGTCAGTGCTCACACGGATCACCTGCATATCGAGGTGTCGTGGGAAGGTGCGCGACAGCCCAGCGGGCTGTTCAGTGGGGGCGTCCCGGGCCTCGGTTCGGGAACTCCGACACCTTCCGGACCCGTACCGCCTGGGCCCGTGCCGCCTGGGCCCGTGCCGCCGGCAGGCCAGAGACTCGCCCCGCGTGTATTCGTGGCGACGTATGGTCCCGCGGCGCGAGCGTCACAGGCAACCTCGGGCGTGCCAGCCTTGGTCATCCTCGGACAGGCAGCGCTCGAGTCGGGCTGGGGTCAGAAGGCGCCGCGCTTCAACTTCTTCGGGATCAAGGCCAAGGCCAGCGATCCGGAGGATCGACGCCAGCTCCTCGTGACGCGCGAGGTCTATCGGGACGGCAACCGCAAGCTGCCGAACATCATCTCGATCAAGCAACGTCCGGATGGCAAGTTCGACTACTTAGTCCGCGCCTGGTTCCGCGCCTACCCCGACGTCAAGGCAGCCTTCGACGATCACGCCCGCGTTCTGCGACTGCCGCGATACGCGAACGCGTTCACCGTCGCGAACGAGCCGTATGCCTTCGCGACCGAGGTGGCGCGCGGCGGGTACGCGACGGATCCGTCGTACGCCAACGTTCTCCATGGCGTGATGCGCACCATCGAGGGCGCCGGCGGCCCGTAGATCGGCCGCGTTGCCAGTGCGACGGAGGATCTCGCGAAGCGTCTTCAGCCGCCGCCGGATCGTGCTGATCGGAGCGGGACCGCGGCCGAGCAAGAACAACCTCACGGGAGGCGCGCCGGCCCGCGTCCCTTTGCTGTGGCAAGGTGAACGTCATAGGAGGACGAGCCATGTCCCTTGCCCGCGTCCAGTTCTTCTCGGTCTCGCTCGACGGTTTCGGCACCGGCGAAGGTCAGAGCCTCGAGACACCATTCGGGCACGCCGGTGAACGACTGCACGAATGGATGTTCAGGACCCGGTGGTGGCACACCCTGACCGGCCAACCCGGGGGCAGCGCCGGTCTCGATGACGCCTTCCTGCGACTGCACGATCCGGGGGTCGGCGCCGAGATCATGGGTTCCCGAAAGTTCGGCCCGCCCGACTGGCCGGACGACCCGGAATGGAGGGGCTGGTGGGGTCCCAACCCCCCGTTCCACACACCGGTCTTCGTCCTCACCCATCACACGCGAGCGCCGATCGAGATGGAGGGCGGCACGACGTTCCACTTCATCGATGCCTCGCCGGCCGACGCGCTCGCCACGGCCCGCGAGGCGGCCGGCGGCCTGGATGTCAGGATCGGCGGCGGTGTGACCATGATCCGCGAGTTCGCGGCCGCGCGGCTCATCGACCAGATGCACATCGCCGTGGTCCCGATCCTGCTCGGCCGCGGCGAACGTCTCTGGGACGGCCTGGAGGGCCTCGAGGCGGACTACGACATCGAGGCGACGACCTCGCCGAGCGGAGTGACGCACGTGATGTTCACCCGCGCCGGAGTCTGAGCGTCAGGCCCGGAGCTGGGCCTTCATCTCGGATGCTGCCGCGGCCAGGATCTCCCGCGACAGGGCCTCGTCGTCGACCGCTCGCGCCATCGAGACTGCACCGACCAGCGTCGACAGGGCGGTGATGGCAGTGGCTCGACTTCCTTTATCCGGCGGGAGCAGTCGCACCAGCATGTCGATCTAGACGCCGACCTGGTCGGTGTACGCGGCTCGCGCGCGTGGCGTGTGCGGGCGATGTCGCCGGCGAGCGTCGTGACGGCGCAGTTCACTGGAGGCTGTCGCGGTGGGCGACGCTGCGGCCCGCGCGCAGATCGCCGAGCTCGCCGCACCCAAGCCATGACGCACCCCTCGATCGGGTAGCACACGTCCCGGCGCCATGGCGGCAGCCCGGACGCGCCCGCTAGACTGCCGGTCCCCGGCATCGACGTGGGACCGCCGCGAGCGGAGACGACCCGGATCGGATCTGCCGGCAGGACGAGGGGAACCAGATGGACCCAGCGAGCGCGGCGGACGACGAGCAGGGCACCGAGGCAGCCGCCACCGAGCGGGTCATCGAATTGGCGAAGCGTCTCGGCGTCGAGCTCGATGCGCACGAAGCGGCCGAATGGGTCGCCGCGATGGCGACGGAGGCGAGCGGCGGGGACGTGGTCGTCAACGTCGACTCGGGGGTCTACGGGCATCGCGTCACGATGCTCGACTTCCAGCCGGAGGACCTCGCGCGCTTCCGCGAGATGGCCACGATCGTCGGGTTCGCGGATCGTCCGCCGCAGGTCCTGACGGCGCTCTCGATCTCCGGATCCGCCGCCCAGAGCAAGATCAACGCCTACCCGGCGGACTGCGACTTCTTCGAGCGCGTCCACATCACGGCCGCGACCAGGCAAGAGGCCTGCGCGATCCTCGCCGGCCTGATCCGCGAGAAGGCGCTCGACACGGCGACGGGGCCGACCCACCGCCTGTGGGAGGTCAAGTTCGGCTCGCACCCGGTGGCGTCCACGAAGGGCGGGATCGCGATCGGGGCGGGGTCGCCGATGTCCTGGACCCTCGAGGAGGTCCGCGCCGGCCAGATGGAGGTGACCCTCCCCGACGGCACCATGCGCGTCCATACCTGGGAAGAGGCGTCGCACGAGCCCGGCTGGTGCAAGCTCGACTGGGTCGATCGCGGACAAGACCCGCGGGCAGCTGGCCAACGCGAGCAACGTGCTCGACCCGACCTGGGAGGCGCCGGACGGGACGATCACCCCGCTCGACGGCTTTCTCGACCCCTACTACCAGGAGGTCTACCTCGAGGCCGAGTCGATCCCGCTGTTCTCGCGCCTGGTCAAGGAGCTCTCGGCCGACTCCGTCGACGACTACGTGGATGCGCTCGAGCACGAGGTCTGGAAGTACACCGTCAAGGAGCCGAACTACGGCAAGGCCGCGCGCCGGATGTACAACGTCTTCCGGATGAACGGCTCGCTACCGCGAGGCGTCGTTCATCCGCGAGCTGTTCGACGAGCCCGTGACCGCCCTCTACCAGGTCTCGGCGCTGATCCGGACCCTGGACGATGCAGCGAACTCGGGCGAGACCTTCGACGCGGAAACGATGGTCGCCCAGTGCGATGCGTTGATCATGTCGGCCATCCAGGCCCTCGACGGCCCCGAGGAAGCGACGATGGTCGGCCACCTGCTGAGCCTCCGGAACTCGCTCCAGGCGCGTGAATCGCACGCCGAGCGCTCCGATGAGATGACGGGCATCCAGGACGCCGCGCTCACGTCGGTCAATGCGTACTTCGAGCGGGCGCTCCGGTCCGTGCCGGAGATCGAGACGTACCTGGAGGGCATCGCCGCTCGCGCTCCGTAGTCGGCCCAGGAGCGCGCCGCGCTCGACCCCGCCACCGGCCGGACTCGTGCGCACCGCAACGACAGCGGACCGACCCGCTCCTCTACCATCGAGAGCATGCCCGACGACCTCCCGGATCCGTCCTACCGCGCCCTCCTGGAGGTCCCGCAGCTCGGCCGCGTCGTGGCGTCGATGGGGCTCGCGCGCATCGGCCAGTCGATGGTCGCGGTCGCACTCGTCCTCTTCACGCTCGCCGTCTACGACTCACCGGCCCTGGCCGGGATCGTGACGTTCGTCAGCGTCGTGCCCGGGCTCCTGCTGTCCCCGATCGCGGGCGCGCTGCTCGATCGTCACGGGCGGGTCCGCCTCGTGACCCTCGACTACGTGGTCGCGATGCTGAGCCTGGGGCTCATCGGCGGGCTGTCGCTTGCCGGACTCCTGCCGGCGCCGCTCCTCGTGGTCATCGTGGCCCTCACGTCCGTGACGAGCATCCTGAGCGTCGTCGGCCTCCGGACCCTCTTTCCGGTCCTCGTGCCGCCCCGGCTCTGGGAACGGATCAACGCCGTCGACGCCAACGGGTACGTGGTCGCGGCCACCCTCGGTCCACCCCTGGCGGCGAGCCTCGTGGCATTCCTTGGCCCATCGACCGCGATCATCGTGATCGCTGTTCCGTTCGGGATCGCGGCGGTCGCCCTGATCGGGCTCCGCGAACCCGTCGCCGAGACCGCCTCGACCGGCAAGCTCCTGACCGACGCCGTGGACGGCCTTCGCTATGCGTGGTCGAACCCGACCATCCGCGGTCTGGGGATCGCCCTGTCGTCGCTCAACCTGGGTTGGGGGGCGATGACGATCGTCGTGCCGATCATCGTGCTCCGCGAGCTCGGCTATGGCGACGCGGTGGTCGGGTTCGTCTGGGCGGCCGTCGGCGTGTCGGGCATCGCCTCGGCGTCGTGGTTCGGACGGCTCGACACGCGCGGTCGCGAGTGGTCGATGCTGGTCATCCCGATGGCGCTCGTGGCGCCCGTCATCGCGCTGGCGCTGCCCGCCGCGGGCGTGCTCGGGCCGATCGCGCCCGAGCTCGGGCTCGCGCTTCTCATCGCCATGATGCTGGGCTACGGCGGGCTCAACGGCTCCGTCGACATCGCGCTGTTCACGGTGCGCCAGCGACGCACGGACCCGGCCTGGATGGGCCGCGCGTTCGCGGTCTCCATGGCCTTCAACTACCTCGGGTTCCCGGTCGGGGCCGTGATCGCCGGGATCCTGGTCACGGTCTCCATCCCGGCCGCGATCGGGGTCGGGATCGCCGCGTCGGTGGTGGCCGCGCTGGCGGCCGCCTTCCTCATCCCAACGCGCGAGGCGGCCCCGGCACCCGGCGGGGCCTGACGACCGGCCTCAGGACGAGGCCACGCGATCAGCCGGGGCGGCCACCCTGGCGGGCCAGGCGCTCGCCCGGCATGACGGTGCCCGGGCCATGGTTCGGGCGGCCCTGGCCGCCGGTGGGACGCGGTCCCGGCTGAGCCGGCCGCGGCGCGCCGCCGTTGCCGATCCCCTGACCGGGGCGCCGCGGTCCGGCAAAGCCGGCGCCACGATGGCCCTTGGGTCGATGCGCACCGCCGGGTCGCGGTGCGCCGTTCGGTCGCGGTGCAGCAGCCACCGCCGGGACGGCGCCGGGACGCGGAGCGCCGCCAGGACGCGGGGCGCCACCGTTCGGTCGCGGCGCACCGGCGTGGACCGGAGCGCCACTGGGTCGCTGCCCCCCGCCGCGCGGTGACGTGGCGTGGCGCGGTGCTCCCTGGCCGGACATCGACCGCGACGGCCGCGTGCCGCCGAGCCCACCCCGCAGGATCGGCTCGGGACGGATCCGCGGATCGGGCTCGAAGCCCGGGATCGTCTCGCGCGGGATGCCGCGGCCGAGGACGCGCTCGATGTCGTTGAGCAGCTTGAGCTCGTCGACGCAGACCAGCGAGACGGCATCGCCGTCGACACCGGCGCGGCCGGTCCGGCCGATCCGATGGACGTAGTCCTCGGGCACCATCGGCAGCTCGAAGTTGACGACGTGCGGGAGCGCCTCGATGTCGAGGCCGCGGGCGGCGACCTCGGTGGCGACGAGCACGGCGAACCGGCCGGCCTTGAAGTCGGCCAGCGCGCGGACCCGCTGGGGCTGGCTCTTGTTGCCGTGGATGGCCGTGGCGGCGATCCCGTCCTTCTCGAGCTGCAGCGCGAGCCGGTTGGCCCCGTGCTTGGTCCGGGTGAAGACGAGTGCCTGGTCGATCCGGCCGGTGGTGATGAGATGGCTGAGCAGCTCGCGCTTGCGCTCGCGGTCGACCATGTGGACGACCTGGGTGACGAGCTCGGTCGGCGTGTTGCGGGGGGTGACCTGGACGGACGCGGGGTTGTCCAGCAGGCCGTCCGCAAGCCGTCGGATCTCATCCGAGAACGTCGCCGAGAAGAGCAGGTTCTGGCGCTTCGGCGGCAGGATCGCGAGGATCTTGCGGATGTCGCGGATGAACCCCATGTCGAGCATCCGGTCGGCCTCGTCGAGGACGAGGATCTCGACCCGCGACAGGTCGATCGTCCGCTGCCCGACGTGATCGAGGAGGCGACCCGGGGTCGCGACGACGATCTCGGGACCGGCGCGCAGCGCACGGACCTGCGGATCGAAGCCGACGCCACCGTAGATGGTCGTCGAGCGGATGGGGTTCTGGGCGCCGTAGGTCCGGACGCTCTCCTCGACCTGGAGCGCGAGCTCGCGGGTCGGGGTCAGGATCAGCGCACGGATGGTGCGCGGCCCGCCGGCGGGACGAGTCCCGTGGAGGCGCTGGAGCATCGGCAGCACGAACGCCGCCGTCTTGCCGGTCCCGGTCTGGGCCCCGGCAAGGACGTCGCGACCCTCGAGGACGAGCGGGATGGCCTTGGCCTGGACGGGGGTGGGTTCCGTGTAGCCCTCGTGGGCGACGGCACGGAGGAGCTCGGGCGACAGCCCGAGTTGATCGAAGGACATGGAGTGAGGCTCCTGACGAGGCCCTCCCGCTTCTTGCGGGGCCCGGTCAGGGCGCAAAGGTGGATCGAGGTCGAAACGGTGTGAGACCGGGGCGCTGACCGGAGCGCCTCATCGAGCACGAAGGCCTAGAGCATAGCCGATGCGGGCGTGATCCGCGAAGGATGACCCGGCTAGTCCTTCCGTTCCAGGATCGGACGGGCCGCCTCGGCATCGTCCACGACGAACGTGAAGGTCGCCCGGTCGCCCCAGCGGCCGAGGAAGAGGTGGCCGTAGATGTTGACGTTGGCGTCGGCCAGGGCGCGGGCCAGCCGGGCCATCCCGCCGGGTCGGTCGTCCACCTCGGCCAGGATCGCCTCGCCTTCGATGTAGGTGTAGCCGCGCTCATCGAGGACGGCCGCGGCGGTCTCGTCGTCGGCGGTCGTCATGATCACGTGGCCGCTGTCGCCCATGCTGCCGCCACCGATCGCGCGGAGGTCGACGCCGCGCGCCGCGAGCGCCTCGGCGAGCGTCGCCATCGCGCCGGGCTCGTTCTTCAGCTGGACGACGAACTGCTTGGCCATGGAAGCCTCCGCGACGGGCACGCCGGTCCGGGCGAGTCAAGCGCCATCCTAACGGGCGGCGGCTGCGGTGCGCTCTCCGATGACCGGGTACGAGCCGGCTGGTACCGTCCGTCCCATGGACGATCTGCCCGCACCGATCCGGGCCGGCCTCGCCGATCTGCCCGCGCCCGTCCGGGCCGTCCTCGCCGCCGCCGGCGGCGATCGGACCGGGCGAGCGGTCCGTGACGGAGGCCGCCGGGATCCCGTTCGCGTCGATCGCCTGGGGCGAGCCCGGCGGCCGTCCGCTCGCGCTGCTTCACGGGGTGACCGCGTCCGCGGCCATCTGGTGGCAGGTCGGACCGGCGTTGGCCGCGGCCGGCCGGCGCGTCGTGGCACCCGACCTGCCCGGGCACGGCCTGACCGGGCACTGGGCGGGTCACCACCGCTTCCGCGACAACGCGGCCGACATCGCGGCGTGGATCCGGGCGGTGGGGCTCGACGTCCCGGAGCTCCAGGTGGTCGGCCACAGCTGGGGCGCGATGACCGCCGCGGCCCTTCCCCGCGCCGGGATCCGGCCGTCCACCCTGGTCCTGCTCGACCCGCCGGCCGTCCCACTGTCGGTCATCGCCCGGATGGCGGACGACCCGGCCGAGGTCCCCGGCCCGGACCTCAGCGCGACGATCGCCGACCTGGCTGCCCGGAACCCGGCATGGTCGGCGCAGGACGTCCGGGCCAAGGCCGAGGCACTGATGCAGCTGGACATGGCCGCGGCGCGGGCGATCGTCCTCGAGAACGGCGACTGGGACGCGGGCCTGGCCGACCTGTCCGATCCGTCCTCCGCCGGGATCCCGACCTGGATCGTCCGGGGCGACCCGGCCGCGGGCGGCTACCTGCCCGATGCGATGCTGCCGGCCCTCGCCGGGCGGGTCGGGTCGGACCACATCCTGACCCTCGCGGGCGCGCCGCACGCGCCGCAGCGCCTGTTCCCCGAGGCGACGACGCTCGCCCTCCTGCGGGCGCTCGCCTGATCGATCAGCGCGGCGGGCTCTCCGCGCTCCGGCGATGGAGGTCGATCGCGCGCTCGTACGCGTCCACGTAGCGCGGCGCGGAGCCCGTCACCCAGTCGAAGTCGACGGCCATGCCGCGGTCCAGCAGCGCCTCCCACAGAGCTCCGCCGGCCGTCCGCAGGCGCACGGCGGCGTCGCACGCCGCGAGGAGGGCCTCGACCGTCGGCTCACCGAAGCTGAACCCGGTGCCGGCGCCCGGGTGGGTCGTCTCGTCGACGACCGTGTCGGCCAGCCCGCCGACGCGGTGCACGATCGGGGGCGTCCCGTAGCGCAACGCGATCATCTGGCCCTGCCCGCACGGCTCGAACCGCGAGGGCATGGCGAAGAAGTCGGAGCCGGCGTAGATCCGCCGGGCCATCACCCGGTCGAACCGCTCGATGAAGGCGACCTCGGACGGCCGTTCGACGGCCAGGGCACGGAAGGCGTCCGCGAGCTCTGGATGGCCGCTGCCCTGGACGATCAGGCGCACGCCACGCTCGAGCAGGGCCGGCGCGGCGCCCTGGAGCAGGTCGAAGCCCTTCTGCGGATCGAGCCGCCCGATCATGCCGATGACCGATCGCTGGTCGGCCGGGTCGAAACCGACCGTGGCCAGGAGATCGGCCCGACACGCGGCCTTGCCGGAACGGTCGGCCAGCGAGTACGGAGCGGCCTGGTCCGGATCCGTGGCCGGATCCCAGACCGTCGTGTCGAGCCCGTTGAGGATCCCGATGAACCGGTCGCCGCGCGCACGCAACGCCCCGTCCAGGCCCATCCCGAACTCGGGCGTCAGCGCCTCCGCGGCAAAGCCCGGCGAGACCGTGTTGACGATCTCCGCGCGCTCGATCCCGGCGAGCAGCAGGTCGATCCCCGGCGCGTCGAGACCGACGACCCCATCGCCCGGCGTCAGGCCGAGCTGGGTCAGCCGGTTGCGCGGCGTCCAGCCGTGGTAGGCCAGGTTGTGCAGGGTCATGACCATGGCCGTCGCGCCGATGATCGGATCGTCCGCGTAGCGCTCGTCTCGGTAGATCGCCGCGGGCCCGGTGTGCCAATCGTGCAGGTGGAGCACGTCCAGCGGCCGGTCGTCCGCGCGGAGGGCCTCCAGCGC
The DNA here is from genome assembly GCA_963755995.1 of uncultured Chloroflexia bacterium. GTDB lineage: Bacteria > Chloroflexota > Limnocylindria > Limnocylindrales > CSP1-4 > SPCO01. The sequence continues at coordinate 278,773 of CAVWLQ010000002.1, forward strand.
GGCCCGGCAGAACAGCCCGAACCGCCAGGCGTTATCGGCGTAGTCGCCGGCCGCGTCGCCGTAGAAGCCCTCGCGATCGAACGCCGCGGGGTGGTCGACCAGGCGCAGGCGGTAGCCGTCGGCGGCGACGTCCAGGATCGTGACCGGGCTGTTGCCCGACGGAGAGCGCGGATCCGGGACGCGGACGACAGCAGTCGCCTCGAGGACCGAGGGGACCGGCACGCCCCGGTAGCGCGGCAGGAAGACGTCGACCGGCGTCTCGACGGTCCCCGCCGGGAGCCGGCCGAGCGCCCGCGCCAGCGCGTCGACGACATCGGCCAGCCCGCCGGTCTTGGCCCACGGTTCGCATTCGGAGGCGAGCATCGCCACGCGCATCGGCATCGGACGGCCATCGTACGCGCCGCCGAGGCCGTGCCGGGTGCCGGCTAAACCGGTTCACCTCGCCGACCGGACCGGGTATGATGCGCGCTCATGGATCCCGTCCGCGTGCCCTCGATCCCGGCTGCCAGCTTTCTGCTCCCGCCGAGACTCGAAGGACTCCGACGCCTCGCCTACAACCTCCACTGGGCGTGGCATCCCCGGACCCGCGGCCTGTTCGACCGGATCGACGGCGCCGCCTGGAACCGCTACCGGAGCCCCATCCCCGTCATCAGCGGCGCGACCGACTGGTCCCGCCTCCTCGACGATGCCAAGTTCCTGGCGGAGTACCACGACGTCCTGGCCGAGTTCGACGCGTACATGGCCAACGGCTCCGACCACTGGTTCCAGCGTCGCTACGCGGAACGGCTGCGCGGACCGATCGCCTACTTCTGCGCGGAGTACGGCTTCCACGAATCGTTCGGCATCTACTCCGGCGGCCTCGGCGTCCTGGCCGGCGACCACATGAAGTCGGCCAGCGACATGGCCCTGCCCGCCATCGGCGTCGGGCTCCTGTATCGCAAGGGCTATTTCCGCCAGACGATCGACGCCGACGGCCACCAGGAGCACGACTACCCGGACTTCGACCTCGGCCGCCTGCCGCTTGGCCGCGTCCAGGACGCTTCCGGCCTGCCGCTGACGGTGACCGTGGAGCTGCCCGGGCGCGACCTGTTCGTGGCGGTGTGGGTCGCCCAGGTCGGCCGGGTCCCGGTGCTGCTCCTCGACACGGACATGCCGGAGAATGCCGACGCCGACCGGCCGATCACAAACATCCTGTACGTCCGCGGACGCGAGATGCGGCTCCACCAGGAGCTCGTCCTGGGCATCGGCGGCGTCCGCGCCATCCGGGCGCTGGGCCTGTCGCCGGCTGTCTGGCACCTGAACGAGGGCCACTCGGCGTTCCTGCTGGCCGAGCGCGCGCGGGAGCATGTCGCCGCCGGGCTGTCCCTCGAAGACGCCTGGCACGACGTCCGGCAGGACAGCGTGTTCACCATCCACACCCCGGTCTCGGCCGGCAACGAGCGGTTCGACAGCGACCTCGTCCGGCGCGTCGCCGGCCCGTTGCTCGAGGAGGGTGGGATCCCGGTCGACGAGCTTCTCGAGCTCGGCCTGGCCGTCGACGGCGACCAGACCCAGTTCGACATGACGGCCTTCTCGCTGCGCCTGACGCGCGGGGCGAACGCTGTCAGCCACCTGCACGCCAAGACGGCCAACGAGACGTGGCAGGGCATCGTCGATCACCCGATCCTGGGCATCACCAACGGCATCCACGGTCCGACCTGGATCGGGACGCCGATCGCCGAGCCGCTCGAGGACCTGGGGGCCGACCTAGACGATCTCGACGCCAGCACCCAGCGCGGCCGGTTCTGGGAACGGATCGACCGCATCCCCGCCCGGAACCTGTGGGAGGCCCATCTCCGCCAGAAGCGGGAGCTGGCCCACTTCGCGCGCGGCCGGCTGCGCAACCAGTTCGCCCGCCACGGCGAGGCGCCGAGCGTCCTGGCCGAGCTGGAGACGGCGCTCGACCCGGATGTGCTGACCATCGGATTCGCCCGCCGGTTCGCGACATACAAGCGCGCCGGCCTCCTCTTCACCGACATCGACCGGCTGGCGCGGATGCTCTGGGACGAGGACCGGCCGATCCAGGTCGTCTTCGCGGGCAAGGCCCACCCGGCCGACCGGCCGGGCCAGCGCGTCATCCAGGAGATCTTCCAGCGCTCGCGGTCCACCCAGCTCCGCGGCCGGGTGTACATCCTCGAGGACTACAACATGCGCGTCGCCCGATTCCTGGTCCAGGGCGTCGACGTCTGGCTCAACAACCCGCGCCGTCCGCTGGAGGCGTCCGGGACGTCCGGGATGAAAGCAGCCCAGAACGGGGTCCCCAACGTCAGCGTCCTCGACGGCTGGTGGGACGAGGGCTTCGAGGAGGACAACGGCTGGGCGATCGGCGATCGCGAGACCGATCCCGACGAGGCCGCGCAGGACTGGCGCGACGCCCAGGACCTCTACCGGATCCTCGAGGAGGAGATCGTGCCGGCCTACTACGAGCGCGACCGGCACGGCCTGCCGACCCGCTGGCTGGCCGTCATGCGCCGGGCCATGGGCAGCGCCCTCTGGCAGTTCTCGACGACCCGGATGCTCCACGAGTACACCGAGCGGCTGTACCTCCCGGCGGCGGGCGTGCCGGTCGAGGCGGTGCCCGCCCCAGCCGTGACCGAGGCCGGCTGACCGCCGCATGGCGCCCCGGATCTCGCTCGCCCTCGCGATCCACAACCATCAGCCGGTCGGCAACTTCGGGTGGGTCCTGGCGGAGGTCTTCGACCAGGCCTACCTGCCGATGGTCGAGGCCCTCGAGCGTCATCCGACCGTCCGCCTGTCGCTCCACTACAGCGGCCCGCTCCTCGAGTGGCTCCGTTTCGAGCGCCCGGAGTTCGTCGAGCGGGTGGCGGCGCTGGCCGCCCGCGACCAGGTCGAGGTGCTCGGCGGTGGCTACTTCGAGCCGGTCCTGGCCTCGCTGCCGGAGCGCGATCGGATCGGGCAGCTCCGACGGATGAGCTCGGAGCTGGAGGGCCTGTTCGGCCGGCGACCGCGCGGGGCGTGGCTCGCCGAACGGGTCTGGGAGCCGGACCTGCCGACCTCGCTGGTCGCCGGGGGCTACGACTGGACGATCCTCGACGACGCCCACTTCCGGTCCGCGTCCATCCGCGAGGAGGACCACTGGGGCCCCTACTCGACCGACGACCAGGGTCAGCTCCTGCGTGTCTTCGGCACGGAGCAGGGCCTGCGCTACCGGATCCCGTTCCGCGATGTCGAGGACGTCATCGACTACCTGCGCGAGCACGCCACCGACGAGGGCGAACGGATCGGGATGATGGGCGACGACGGCGAGAAGTTCGGCGCGTGGCCGACGACCTGGCTCCACTGCTGGGGCAAGGATCGCTGGGTCGACCGTTTCTTCGAGGCCCTCGAGGAGAACGACGGCTGGCTGACGACGACGACCCCGACCGACTGGCTCGAGACCCATCCGCCGATCGGCCGCGTCTACATCCCGACCGGCTCGTACGAGGAGATGGGCGAGTGGGCGCTGCCGGCCGACGAGAGCAACGTCTTCACGGCTCTGCTGAAGGACGCCAAGGCGCGCGACCTCCCGGAGGCCCGCTGGCTGCGCGGCGCGTTCTGGCGCAACTTCCAGGTCAAGTACCGCGAGATCAACGACCTCCACAAGCAGATGCTCCGGGCGTCCGACGCGGTGGATGCGATGGCGCCCGGCCCAGCCCGCGAGCGCGCGCTTCACCACCTCTACCAGGGCCAGTCCAACGACTGCTACTGGCACGGCCTGTTCGGGGGCATCTACATCGGTCACATGCGGCTCGCGACCTACGAGCACCTGATCGCGGCGGAGGACCTCGCCGATACCGCCGCTGGCCGGCTGCATGTCGCCGAGCAACGCGACCTGGACCTGGACGGGCACGAGGACGTGCGGCTGGCCGGCGATGGCCAGGTGGTCACCCTCGACCTGACCGACGGGGCCGGCATCGGCAGCTGGGACATCCGGCCGGTCCGCCATGCGCTCACGGCCGTGATGCGCCGCCGCCCGGAGGCCTACCACCAGACCCTGCGCGAGCACGATGCCAAGGCCGCCGGGCACCCCGACGCGCCGGGCGACGAGCTCGTCTCGATCCACGAGCTGGTCCTGACCAAGGAACCCGGTCTGGCCGCCCGGCTCCACTACGACCCGTACGAGCGCCGCAGCGGCCTGGTGCGCTTCCTCGAGCCGGGCACGGACGCGTCGGCCTGGGCGAACGGCGAGGCGGTCGAGCTGGGCGACGCGGTCGAAGGGATCTACCGGCTGTCATCCCTGGACCTCGACCGGGCGACGATGGTCCGTGATGCCGCGGTCGCCGCGGGCCACGACCGGCCGGCGATCGTTCAGGTGACGAAGGAGCTGGCCCTCGGCGGCGACCGCGCGGCCCCGACCCTGGCGCTGACCGTGACGGTCGAGAACCGCTCGGATCAGCTCGTCACCGCGATCCTCGGCGTCGAATGGAGCCTGATGCTGCTCGGCGGGGGCGGCAATCCGGCGGCGTGGCTCGAGGCCGGTGGCGTGCGGGGTGCCCACGACGGCCGGGGCGTCACGGCCGCGGTGACGACGCTCGCCCAGGGCAACGACTTCGTGGGCGTCGCGATCGAGACCTCGGTCTCCGAGCCGGCCGACCTGTGGTGGGCGCCGATCGAGACCATCTCGAACTCGGAGGGCGGCTTCGAGCGGGTCTACCAGGGGGCCGGCCTGCTCCTCTCCTGGCCGCTCAGCCTCGCTCCAGGAGGATCGCGCTCGGTCACGATCGCTCACGCGGTCACGACGACCCGGGACGGGGCGGCCGAGGAGCTCGCCCTGGATACCGCTCCGCCCGTGGCTGTGCCCGCGGTGGCACGGGCGGCGACCTCGTGAGCCGCGGCCGGCTCGTCGTCCACGGCCATTTCTACCAGCCGTCGCGGTCCGATCCGTTCAGCGGCGAGGTCCCGCCGGACCCGACCGCGGCGCCGGCGCGCGACTGGACGACCCGGATCAGCGCCGAGTGCTACCGGCCCAACGCGGAGCACGGCAACCTCGGCTGGATGTCGTGGGACCTCGGGCCGACCCTCGCGAGCTGGCTGGTCGACGGCGACCCCGTCGCGTATCGCGGGTTCGTGGACGGCGACCGCGGCTTCAACGGTCTGGCCCAGCCGTTCCATCACACGATCCTGCCGCTCGCCTCGGCCGCGGACCGGCGGACCGAGATCCGCTGGGGCCTGCGCGACTTCGCATGGCGGATGGGCCGGCCGGCGCGCGGGATGTGGCTGGCGGAGGGCGCGGTCGACGTGGCCACGCTGCGGCTGCTCGCCGAGCACGGTGTCGAGCACACGATCCTGGCGCCGTGGCAGGCGGGCGACCGCGTCGAGACGCGCCGCCCGTACCGGGTCGATCTCGGTGAGGGCCGGAGCATCGTCGTCGCGCTCTACGACGGCGCGTTGTCCGCGTCCATCTCGTTCGACCCACGGGCGACGGCCGATGCGGACAGGTTCATCGCCGAGGACGTGGTCCCGCGGCTCGCGTCGGGCTCGCTGCCCGACGACGAGCCACCGCTGGTCGTCATCGCCACCGATGGCGAGCTGTATGGCCACCACCAGCCGTTCCGCGAGATGTTCCTCCAGCGGCTGTTCCAGCCCGTCGACGCCGACACGCGGGGGTTCGACATCGTCACGCTCGCCGAGGGTCTGCGCGAGTCGGCCGGCCAGCCGTTCCGGACGATCCGGATCTCCGAGCGGACCTCGTGGAGCTGCCATCACGGCGTCCTGCGCTGGAGCGGCGAGTGCCCGTGCGCTGCCGACGGCGCCTGGAAGGGCCCGCTGCGGGCCGCGATCGAACGACTGGCGGCCGGGATCGACGTCGTGACGGAGCAGGCGATGCCCTCGCTGGCCGGTGCGCCGGACCCGTGGGCGGCGCGCGATGCGTACGTCGACGTGGTCATCGGTGCGGAGAGCCCGACCGAGTTCGCGGCGCGCTGGCTGGGTCCCGACGCGATCGCCCCGGACGGGTCCGTCTCGCCGGATGCGGTCACGTTCCTGAGCCTGCTGACCGCGCAGCGCTGGCGGCTCGCGATGTTCGCGAGCGACGGCTGGTTCTGGGACGACCCGGCCCGGCCGGAGACCGCCGCGGTCCTGCGAGCGGCCGCGCGTGCGGCACGGCTGGTCGACGATCTCGCCGGGACCGATCTGGAAGGCCGCCTGGTCGAGGACCTGGCGCTCTTCAGCTCACCGGGTCACGGGATCGACGGCGCCGAGATCTATCGCGCTGCGCTGGCCGAGGTCGGCCAGCCGATGCCGCGGGGTTACGCTGAGCGGCGCGGATCGATCGAGTCGATCCGGCTGTCGACCCCGAACTGAATGGCCATGGCGCCGAACACCGCGAGTGCGCCGACGATGATGAAGAGGACGACCAACGCGGGCATGTCTGGGTTCCTGCCTTGCTTGTTATAGTCCACTAGGCCAAATCCGACTGTACTTGGACTAGCACACTATGTCAATGGATGAACGAGGACCCGCGCCGGTGACCGGATCGACCGGCAGCGCGCTCGATGTCGAGCGCGATTCGGACGTTCCGATCTCGACCCAGATCTTCTGGCAGCTCGCCTACCAGATCGACTCCGGTCGGCTCCTGCCTGGAGCTCGGTTGCCACCCGTGCGCGAGCTTGGTGCGGCTCTGCGAGTGAACCCCAACACGATCCGGGCGGTCTATCGTCGTTTGTCCGATGCCGGCTACGTCACGAGTCGCCATGGCGCCGGCACCCACGTCGCCGAACGGCCGCCCGCAGCGGCGCGGGAACGAGGCGCTGGCCGGGATGGTCGCCGAGATGCTCCGCCGCGCGTCGCACGCCGGTTTCACGGCGGACGAGGTCGCCGCGGCGACCTTCGCGGCCGCGACCGAGCGCAAGCGCCCCGGGCCCCTCGTCCGCGTCCTCTTCGCCGAATGCACAAATGCCGATGCCGGCTACGACGCCGAGCGCCTGGTCGACGAGTTCCCGGGCATGATCGAGGCCGAGGGCGCTCTGCTCGACGACCTGCCCGACCGGCTCGAGCGCTTCCACTACGACCTGGTGGCCACGACGACCTTCCACGCCGACGAGGCCCAGGCGCTGGCGGCCGGGCGGGTCCCGGTCGTCGCGATGCTCGTCGGGCCCGCCTACGTCGAGCTGGTCCACGAGATCGCCGAGCTGCCCGCGGGCTCGCGGGTCGGTCTCGTGTGCGCCTCGGGTCGTGGCGCGGACAACATCCGCGAGACGCTCGCGCTGTCGGGCACGACCGGCATCGAGATCGTCTCCGCGCTCATCGGCCAGCCCGACGACCTGGAGCTGCTCGACCGCACCGCCGACGTCATCCTGATGTCGCGCGAGGCGCTCGCGGCCGGCCTCGACGGCTCGTTCTCGCGGCCGGATCGGATCCGGCCGTGGACGTACGACTTCGACCCGTCCGGATCTGGAGCTGCTCCGCCGGGCGATCGAGCACGCCGCAGCGACCCGTCCGGCGGACGGCCAGGCCATCCCCGCAGAGTCGGCGCGCGAGGCGCTCGCGACCTGACCCGACGGCGGCGACCGGCGGAGAGCCCGATGACGCGGATGCCGCCGTGCGATGCTTCGGCGATGCGCGCCCACGACTTCCACGTCCGGCGTGAGCCGCGCCAGCGGTACGCGCTGGACCGCCCGCTCATCGGGGTCCGCGGCGACCTGGTCGTGAGCGACACGGCCGGGCTCCGCCGGCTGGCGGCGCGGATGAACGCGGCCCGCGCGGCCGGCGCCCCGTCGGTCCAGGCCGGCGAGATCGGCGCCCTCGGCCTGCTCCACGAGGTCGGTCATCTCCTGATCGCCCGATACGAGGCGGACGTCCAGCCCGGGGCGATGGCCGCCGCGCTGGCCGACCTCGAGGCACGTCTCGGGCCGGATGCCGCCCGCCTGCTGGACCAGTTCGGCGAGGAGTTCCCGGGCGCCGGCCCGGACCCCGAGCCACCCGAGGACCGGCTCGAGGAGATGCTCCTGACGCGGGTCGCCAACGAGAACCCGGCGATCGGGCAGCTCCAGGAGCTCGTCGACGATCGCGTCCTCGTGGAGGGGACCCGCTACCGCGACGCGATCGCCCGGCTCGAGCGGACGTTCGGCGACGGGCCGCCCGTCGACGACCAGGGAACGTCGCTGCTCGAGCTGATCCGTCTGCCGGCCCGCCAGGCGCCGACCTCGCTGGCCGCCCAGCTTCGGTTCGTGCGCGGCCGCTGGGGCGTGACCCTGGGGGAGAGCCTCGAGGAGCTGATCCGGCGGATGGACATCGCCATCGGCATCCTGGCCGAGGAGGAACGCGCGCTCCACCTGCGGTTCGGTGGCGGCGGCGGGGGCGGCGGTGCGAATGCGCGCGGGGTCGACGTTGACAGCACGGGGACCCCATCGTTCGCGTCCGCCGCCGATGAGCCGGAGGCGTTCTCGTCCGATTCGGCCTGGATGCCGCGGGTCGTCCTCGTGGCGAAGAGCACCTACGTCTGGCTCGATCAGCTGTCGCGGACGTACGGGCGCGAGATCCGGACGCTCGACGGCATCCCGGACGAGGAGCTGGAGACGCTCGCCCGCTGGGGCGTGACCGGGCTGTGGCTGATCGGCCTGTGGGAGCGCTCGAAGGCGTCCGAGCGGATCAAGCGGATGCGCGGCCAGGTCGACGCCGTCGCCTCGGCCTACTCGCTCGACGACTACGCGATCGCCGAGGACCTCGGGCGGCGAGGCGGCCTACGCGAACCTGCGCGACCGGGCGTGGACGCCACGGCATCCGCCTCGCGAGCGACATGGTGCCCAACCACATGGGCATCGACTCGCGCTGGGTCATCGAGCATCCGGAGTGGTTCCTGCACGGTCGACGAGCCGCCGTACCCGGTCTACTCGTTCACCGGTCCGGACCTCTCGCCCGATCCGCGGGTCGGGCATCGTCCTCGAGGACCACTACTGGGACGACAGCGACGCGGCGGTCGTCTTCCAGCGGACGCGACCGTGCGACCGGCGACGGCGCGCTACGTCTACCACGGCAACGACGGCACGAGCTTCCCGTGGAACGACACGGCCCAGCTGGACTTCCTGGACCCAGCGGTCCGCGAGCAGGTCATCCAGGCGATCATCGACGTCGCCCGGCGCTTCCCGATCATCCGGTTCGACGCCGCGATGGTCCTCGCCAAGAAGCACATCCAGCGACTGTGGTGGCCCGAGCCCGGCACAGGCGGCGGGATCCCGTCGCGTGCCGAGCACGCGCTGACGAAGGCGGAGTTCGACGCGCGGATGCCGGTCGAGTTCTGGCGTCGAGGTGGTCGACCGGGTCGCCGCGGAGGTCCCGGGCACGCTCCTGCTGGCCGAGGCGTTCTGGCTGCTCGAGGGCTACTTCGTCCGGACGCTGGGGATGCACCGCGTCTACAACAGCGCGTTCATGCACATGCTCCGGGACGAGGACACGGCCGGCTACCGGAAGACGATCAAGGAGACCATCGAGTTCGACCCGGAGATCCTCAAGCGCTACGTCAACTTCATGAGCAACCCGGACGAGAAGACCGCGATCGAGCAGTTCGGCAAGGGCGACAAGTACTTCGGCGTCGCCACGGTGCTCGCGACCCTGCCGGGCCTGCCGATGCTCGGCCACGGCCAGATCCAGGGCTTCGGCGAGAAGTACGGCATGGAGTTCCGCCGGGCGATGCTCGACGAGCAGCCCGACCCGTGGCTGGTCGCGCGCCACGAGCGCGAGATCTTCCCGCTGCTCCACAAGCGCGCCTGGTTCGCCGAGGCGAGCGGATTTCCTGCTGTACGACTTCGCGACGACGGCCGGCCCCATCGACGACGCGGTCCTTGCCTACTCCAACGGCTCTGGGCGGGAACGGTCGCTCGTGCTCTACCACAACCGGTTCGGGTCGACGACCGGGCGGATCCACCGTTCGTCGCCGTATGCGGTCAAGTCACCGACCGGTGCCAAGCGGAAGGTCCGCCGGTCGCTGGCGGAGGGCCTCGGGCTGCCCAACGATCCGGCCGCCTTCGTCGCGTTCCGCGACGCCCGGACGGGCCTCGAGTACGTCCGCTCATGCCGCGAGCTCTGGGAGCGCGGCCTGGAGATCTCGCTCGACGCCTACACGGCCCACGTCTTCTGGGGGTTCCGCGAGGTCTTCGACGGGGTGGCCGGCCAGTGGGCGCGGCTCGCGGGCCGGCTGGCCGGCCGCGGCGTGGCGTCGCTCGACGAGGCGATGCGCGAGCTCCAGCTCGAGCCGATCCACGGGCCGATGCGGGCGGTCTTCGCCGACGGCCTCACGGTCGCGGTCATCGACGGCGTGGCGACGCCGGACCAGCTGGCCGACCTCGAGGAGCGGATCGCCGCGTTCCTGCGCGCCATCGCCGAGGCGACCGGCGTGACCGGCGACGCGGGCCGCGATCGCCGCCCGGATCCGGGCACGGACGGAGCAGGTCTTCGTGGGCGAGGCGGCCCTCGGCGGCGGCGGCCGGCATGGATCGGGGCGCCGAGGGGGCCGATGCCAGACCGGCGGCGACGGCGAAGTCGACGTCCGGCGCGGACACGCCGCGCGGACCGTCCGCCGATGTGCCATCACCCCCGCTCGGACTTGCCCTGGACCGGCGCGATCGAGCGGTGCTCCTGGCCTGGCTGGCCCTGAGCGAGACGGGCCGGCTGGCCGCACGCGACAAGCCCGCGGCGACGAGCCTGGCCTGGTACGACGAGCTGCGAATGCCGGGCGCCCTGGTCGCCGGCCTCCACGACGTCGGTCTCGATGAGGGCGCCGCGTGGGCGATCGCCGATCGCGTCCGGGTCCTCCTCGCCCTGCCGCGCCCATCGACCATCGGGGCGCCGGCTCGCACCGCACCGGCCCGCCTGCTGGATGCGTGGCTGTCGGTCGAGGCGGTCCGCGTCGCGATCGGTCTCAACACCTGGGAAGGCGTCGAGTACGTCGACCGCGAGTCGGTCGAGGACCTCCTCGCCTGGGCCGTCCGGCTCGACGCCATCGACGCCGAGACGCCGCGGGCGGCAGCGGCCTCGTCGGCCGTCGCGGCCCGTGTCGCCGCGGCCGCCGAGTCCGCCGGCTACCGGGTGGATCGGATGCGGACGGCCCTCGCCGCGCCGCGGGCGGCGAAGCCGACGTCGACCCCGAAGCCGAAGCCGAAACGGGCAGCGCCCCGGCCGCCCTCCGCCTCCTAGCCCAGCAGGATCCGCCGGAGCAGGGACGTGGGCGGCGAGCCGTGGGCGATGACCGACTCGAGGTGCGGCCGGTAGGTGAAGCCGGGCGTTTCGCCGAAGTCGCCCACCACACGCGGTTCCGGGACGGCCGCAGCGCCGCGCGGGTCGCCCGATGCGATCGCCGCCCTGCGGCGCACCTCGCGCTCGATGTCCCACATCTCCATCGAGCCCGCGAAATAGGTCGAGAGCTGGGTCGATGACAGCCGCGCCCGGTCGAACTTGGCGCGGGCCTCGGCGTGCTCCTGGAATCCGCCGTCGACCATCAGCCCGACCGCCTCGTCCTCGGTCATGCCCTCGCAGTGGATCTTCGCGTCGATGATCGCGTTGGTGACCGAGCGGAGGTAGAACTTCCAGTGGACCAGCAGAAGCGCCGGGTCGTCCGCGCCGTAGCCGACGTCCATCATCACCTGGGTGACGTAGACCGCCCAGCCCTCGGCGAACAGGCCGCTGGCGAAGATCGCCCGCACGATGGATGGGCACCGGTTCGCGTAGACGCCCTGGAGGTAGTGGCCGGGCACCGCCTCGTGGATCGTCAGCAGGCGAAGCATCCGGTCGTTGTCCTCACGGAGGTTCGACTCGCGCTGCTCCGCGCTCCAATCGTCGGGCATCGGGGTGATCGCGAAGAACGCTTTCTGGCCCCGATCCAGCGGCCCTGGCGACGAGAGCATCGCGCCCCCGAACGAGCGCAGGAAGACCGGCGTCCACTGGATCTCGAGCGGATCGTCGGCCAGGCCGATGAGGTCTCGCTCCCTGCAGAACGCCTCGATCCGGGCGTTCTCGGCGCGGCAGAAGTCGAGCAGGTCGCCCGCCTCGGGGTGCTCCGCGGCGATCGCGTCGAGCACGCCCCGGACGAGCTCGCCCTCGTCCTCCGGCGGCGGCGCGTCGGCCCGCCAGACCGGCCAGAGCTCGCGGGCGAGTCGGAGCATTTCGGTCCGGATCGCCACGTACTCGCGCTCGGTCGCGGCCAGGATCCGCTCCGGCGTGAGCGTCTCGGAGCGCATCGTGTGGCGCATCTTCTGGGCGAAGAGCGCCGCGCCGAGCCGGCCCTCGCCCTCGCTCGCGGGCAGGACGACGTCGCGCAGGTGGGTCTCGAAGGCGGCCACGGCAGCCCGCGCGGTCGCAGCCGCCGCCTCGAGACGTGGTCGCAGGGCGGCGACCGCCGGGTCGGCCGTCGCATCCTCGGCGGCCGACACCGCATCCGCGATCAGCACCTCCACGCCGGCAAGCTGGCGCAACGCGGTCTCGGTCTGGAACCGCCCGACGGGCCGCCCCGCGCTGCCGACGAGGGTCGTCCGGGCGGCCTCGAACACGGCAGGCAGGCCCTCGAGCCGACCGGCCGCAGAGGTCAGACGGTCGGCCAGCGGCGCGAACTCACGGGCGAGCAACGTGAACAGGCCCTCCCCCGCGAGGTAGACCCAGTCGAGCGGGTTCCAGGTGTCCTCGCGCAGGACGGTCTCGGAGAACCGGGAGGCCTCGAGCTCGCCGATGAGCAGGTCGCGATCGATCGCATCGTCCGCCGAGAGGTCGGTCATAGCCGCGAACGTCGCCAGCCAGCGCTCCGTCGCGGCCAGTCGCTCGGCGCGGCCGGCAGGCGTCAGATCCGGCCAGCGCGCGTCATGTGCGTGCTCACCGATGCCCGTCGCGAAGACGGGATCGAGCCGGAACGTCTCGGCCAGGAACGCCTCGACGGCGTCCGCGAAGGCGGTCACGATCGCGACAGCACGCCCATGTCGGCGAGGTCGTCTGCGAAGTCCCAGCCGCGCGTGTCGCCGGCCTCGATCCGCACGACGGTCCCGCCCCGGTCGTCGTCGTAGTAGTCGGACGCGGCCTCGCCGACGTAGCGGCTCGCGATCCGCCGGATCTCGGGACCGTACGGGACGTCCAGCAACCGGGCGACGCCGCGAAGCTCGAACCCGCGATACGGGAACGCTTCGTCGGCGACCACGATGGTGACCCGCGGCTCGCGCGCGATGTGCTTGAGCTTGCCGTCACCCGCGGCCATCCCGAGGGTGAACCCGCCGTCCTCCCAGATGTACCAGATCGGGGAGAGCATGATCGAGCCGTCCGCCCGGACCGTGGCGAGGGTCGCCAGGTGACGCTCGTCGAGGAGCCCGCCCAGCTGCTCGGCGGAGAGGCCACGGTTCACCCCGGCATCCTAGCAGTCACACGGCTACCATCGGCCGGTGGCAGCGCAGACGTGGGTGGAGCCGGTCGTCCTCGAGGGCGCGCGCGTTCGCCTCGAGCCACTTCGCGCGGACCACCTGGCCGACCTCGAGCGGGTCGCCTTCGACCTCCCGATCTGGCAGTGGACGATCATGGGTCCGCAGGACGCAGCCGGGCTGCGGCGCTGGGTCGACACTGCGCTGGCCAACGGGGAGGCCGGCACGGAACGGCCGTTCGCCACGATCGACCTGGCCAGCGGCCGGGCGGTCGGGAGCAGCCGCTACATGACGATCGTGCCGGAGCACAAGCGCCTCGAGATCGGCTGGACGTGGATCGCGACCGCGTTCCAGCGCACGGGCGCCAACCGCGAGGCCAAGCTCCTCCAGCTGACGCACGCGTTCGAGACGCTCGGCGCGAACCGGGTCGAGTTCAAGACCCATGCGCGCAACGAGCGATCGCGCAACGCGCTGGCGGGGATCGGCGCCACGTTCGAGGGCGTCTTCCGCAACCACACGATCATGCCCGACGGCTCCCTCCGCGATTCCGCCTACTTCAGCGTGATCGCCGGGGAGTGGCCGGTTGTCAAGGCCGCGCTCGCCGCCCGCCTCGACCGCTGACCGACGCCGTTCGGGTCCCTTGACCGGGACAACCCTGCTGGGCGACCCTCTTCGATCATCGACGCCATCGTGGCCATGACCGTCGCGGGCGGCCAGGCCGTCCATCGCTCGGAGGCACTGCCTTGAGAGGCTTCATCGTCGGCACGATCGTCACGGCGATCGCGTTCTACGTCCTGACCAAGGTCCTGCCGCAGTACACCGGCTTCGACATGGTCACCTACGAGGGGGATCTCGTCGGCATCCTCGTCCTGTCGCTGATCTTCGGCGTGGTCAACGGCCTGATCGGGCCGATCGTCCGGACCCTCGCGTTCCCTCTCACGTTCATGACCATGGGCCTGATCGGGTTCGCGATCAACGCCGGCCTGTTGCTGCTGACGGCGCTCATCGCCAACTCCACCGGCTTCGACCTGACCGTCGGTGACTTCCCGCCGACACTCCTGACGGCCGACACGATCGTCGCTGCGATCGTCGGGGCGCTCGTCCTGAGCCTGGTCAGCACGGCAGTCCGGCTTGTCGTCCCTGACTGAGGACACCGTCTCCCCGACCGTTCCGGACGCGACCGCGACCGCCCTTCGCGACGTCGCCCGCCGGAATGGCACGCCGGCCTATGTGACCGACCTCGCCGAGCTGGACCGGGCGGCATCGGCGGTGCGGCGCGCGTTCCCCGACCCCTGGATCCGACAGTACTCGGTCAAGGCCAACGACGTCCCCGCGATCGTGGCGGAGGTCACGTCGCGCGGCTTCGGCGCCAACGTCGTCTCGCGCGGCGAGTGGGCGGTCGCACGCGGCGCGGGCGTCTCCGACGACCGGATCTCCCTCGAGGGCGTCGGCAAGACCGATGCCGACCTGCGGGCGGCGATCCGTTCGACCGCGGCCGGCGCGAGGCCGCTGCTGTGGGTCGCCCTGGAATCCGCGGACGAGGCCGAGGTCCTGACCGCCATGGCACGTCGCGCCGGCCTGGGGCGGCGTGGCCGGCCGCCGCTGGACGTGCTGGTCCGGCTCAACCCCGAGGTCACTCCCGAGACGATCGCCGAGCTGGCGGTCGGCGATGGGGCTTCCAAGTTCGGGATGACCGAGACGGAGGCGACGGGCCTGGTGGAATGGCTCGCCACGAACGCCGACGGCGCGATCCGGCCGCGTGGGGTCCACCTCCACGTCGGCTCGCAGCTGCGCGCGGTCGACGCCTGGCGGGACGCGGTCCGGCGCGGGCTCGCCGTGGTGGGTCTCCTGCGCGGCAACCTCGACACGTTCGACACGCTCGACGTGGGCGGCGGGTTCCCGGTGCTGCCCGAGGACGAGCCGGTGCCGGCTCCGGAGCGGTTCGCCCGCGAGCTGCCCGACCTCCTTGCCGCCGTGCCGGGCGGCCGCCGTCCGGCGCGCCTCGCCATCGAACCCGGCCGGGCCCTCGTCGCGCGGTCCGGCTGGCTCGTGGCACGTGTCCTGCACGTGCGCGACCGCGGCGGCCCCCAGGTCGTCATCGATGCCGGCATGACCGAGCTGATCCGACCCGCGCTCTACGGCGCCCGCCATCCGATCGTCGCACTCACCTCGCTCGGCCACCCGCTCGATCCGGAGACGGCCGGCGCAGCGACGACGAGGGAACCGACGCGCGTCGAGGGGCCCATCTGCGAGTCGACCGACGCCCTCGGCACGCACGCCCTGCCGCCGCTCCGTCGCGGCGACCTGCTGGCCATCAGCGACACGGGTGCGTACGCGGCCTCCCTTGCCTCGACCTACAACGGCCGCCCCGCTGCGGCCCAGGTCTTCCTCGAGATGGACGGGTCCGTCCGCATCGCCCGTCGCGCCGGTGCCGGACGGTGACCGCTATCCTGCCTGCGATGCGACGCCTCGCCGTCCTGCTGCCGCTCCTCATGCTCGGGCTCATGCTGGCCGGCGTCGCCAACGCCGCGTCGCCCTCACCGGCGCCGGTCGGGCCGCCGTACCCGGATCCGGTCGACGGCCAGGCCGTCTACGACTACGCCGGCGTCTTCCGTCAGTCGACGGTCACCCAGGCCGAGGCGATCGTCGACGCCATCGAGGCCCAGACGAAGGCCGAGATCGCGGTCTACACGCAGGCCACCGGGCGTGACGACATCACCGCGCCGGAGGCCGAGGCCGACGCCGATGCGCTGATGAACCAGTGGGGGGTCGGGCGGGCCGGCATCAACGACGGCCTGGTGATCCTGTTCGACCTCGATACGAGCCTCAGGCACGGCCAGGTCCAGCTGTACGCAGGGTCCGGCTTTGCCGAGCGGTTCCTCAGCACCGACGAGCTCCAGGCCATCTTCGACGAGTCGATGCAACAACCACTCGAGGACGGTGACCTCGACTCGGCGCTCCTGGTCGGGCTCGCCAAGGTCGTTGCCGGCGTGTTCGACGCATCGCCGTCGCCGGGCACCGATCCGGGCGGGGGCCAGCCGGCGGTCAACGCCCCGCCGCCCGGTCCGCCCTTCCCGCCGCCGGAGACCAACCGGGCCGTCTATGACTACGCCGGCATCCTGTCGCCGGACGCGATCGCCAAGGCCGAGGCGACGATCGACGCGATCGAGGCCCGGACCGCCGCGGAGGTCGTCGTCTACACCCAGGACAGCGGGACCTATCCCACGACCGAGGAGACCGAGGCGAAGGCGCGCGCCCTGATCGACCAGTGGGGCGTCGGTCGCGCCGGGTTCAACGACGGCATGGTCATCTTCTTCGACATGCAGCCGAACCTGGAGCACGGCCAGGTCCAGCTGTACGCCGCGCCCGGCTTCGAGGCCGCGTTCCTCTCGAACCAGGAACGCCAGTCGATCTTCGAGAACGACATGCTCCCCTACCTCCAGTCGGCCGACTTCGACGGCGCGCTCGGTGTCGCCCTCCAGAAGGTCGACGCGGCCGCGACGCCGGCCCACGCGGCCGAGCTAGAACGCTCCCGCCAGGTCAACGCGGTCCTCGGCCTGGTCGGTGCGCCGGTCGTCTTCCTGGGCCTGTCCGGCTGGGCGCTCTGGAACTGGCGGCGGTTCGGCAAGGACCCCGTCTACCTCGACGACCCGTCCGTGCTGATGCCGGCACCGCCGCCGGACCTGACGGCCGCGTCGGGCGCGCTGATCATGGACGGGACCACGTCCCGTCGGGCCCTGACCACCGCCATGCTGGACCTCGCCTCGCGGGGCCTGATCGCGTTCCGGCAGGATGACGGCGGGATCCTCGGTCTGGGTGGCAAGAAGGTCGGCATCGACGTGGCGCCCGCGACCGGCGACGCGGAGGTCGAGGCGCAGCGGACGCGCAACAAGCGGCGGCCGACCGGTCCTGCCGAGGAGCTGGCCCTGCACAAGCTCCAGACCCTCGGCGCGGGCGAGGACGGCGGGTTCATCACCTCGGAGGACCTGCCCAAGTTCGGCACGGACGTCAGCGCCTTCGATCGAGCGCTCGAGGACCACGTCGTCGGCCGCGGATGGTTCGGCGAGAAGCCGAGCAAGGTCGTCGCGCGCTGGGCCGGCCGCGGGACGCTCGCGATCGTGGGTGGTGTGATCGCGCTCATCGCCGGTCTCAACATCCCGATCTCGGGACTGACCCTCATCGGCGTCGGCGCCATCGCCGGCGGGGTCGTCGTCCTCCTCATCTCGCGGGCGATGCCCGCGGTCACGATGCCCGGGGCGATCATCCGGGCGATGCTCGCCGCGTATCGGCGCACGTTGCAGGCCACCATGGCCCAGGCGCGCTCGATGCAGCAGGTGGTCGAGGAGGCAGGCCTGCCCTGGCTGGACACGCCCGACCAGGCCGTCGTGTGGGGGACCGCCCTCGGGCTCCAGGGCGACATCGAGGGCGTGCTCTCGCGGAGTCTCGCGGACGTCAAGGCCGGGACGGCGACCAGCGGCTTCGTCCCCTACTTCCCGGCGTGGTACCAGACCTCGAGCGGCACGCCGTTCATGAGCTCGGACGCCGGCGGCAGCGGCGGCGGGCTGTTCTCGGACTCGGGCATCCCGGACGTCGGCGGGATGATGTCCGCGCTCGGGACGATCGGCAACTCGCCGTCGTCGTCCGGCGGCAGCGGTGGCGGCGGGTTCAGCGGCGGCTCGTCCGGCGGTGGCGGCGGAGGGGCCGGCGGCGGGTTCTAATCGCGGGCCGGCCGGGCGCCGCGGCCGCTATGCCCCGAACAGCCCGCGGATACCGTCCAGGCCCTCGATCGCGAGCTCCGGACGCGGGCGCGATCGCCAGACCTCGGCGGTCATCCGGAACTTCTGGGTGACCCGGGCGACACCCTGAGGTGCCAGGCTGCCCAAGCCGTTCTCCTCGTAGCCGAGCGCCCGCGACACGCCGTTGGACGGCAGGTTGTCGAGGAAGGCGGACGTCTCGGCCACGTCTGCACCCAGGCCGTCGAAGGCGAACCCGAGGACGGCGGCTCGCATCTCCTTGCCGAGGCCGCGGCCCTGGAACGGGCGACCCAGCCAGGAACCCGTGTCCACCGACCGGTACACGGCGAACCGGCCGGCCCGGAGAGACTGGGCGCCGATCGGCCCCTCCTCCGTCTCGACCATCAGGTTGAGCGTCCAGTCCTCGGGCGAGAACGTCGCGCGCGTCCCCCAGTAGTGCTGCACGAAACCGCGGTCGAACGCATCGCCCTGGAGCGACGTCCATGCCACCCCGAACGGCATCTCGTCGGGCGGATGGATCCCGGCCTTGGCGACCGCAAGCAGGCCCGGCAGGTCGTCGTCAGTGGGCATGCGCAGGACGAGGTTGGCCGTGCGCAGCCGCAGCCCGAAGAGGGGCCAGGCGTCGGTCAGGGTGATCCCGGCATCCATGGGCGGCCGACGGTACACTCCGCCCATGGGTGCTGTCGAGACGATGGAAGACTTCTTCGAGAAGCTCAACGCGGGCGAGCGTGAGGCCGCGGTCGCCCTGATGGACGAGAAGACCGAGATGCGCGTGCACGTCGGCGACAGCGTCCAGACGCTCCGCGGCGTCGAGCGCGTCGGGGGCTGGTTCCTCCGCGGCGAGAAGGGCCTGCGCATGATCCCGGGCGAGATCCGCGACACCGGCAACACGTGGGAGGCGGACCTCCTCGTCGTGCGCCCGGGGGCGCAGAGCCAGCACATCGATGCGACCTTCCGGGTCGAGGCCGGCAAGATCACCGCGATCAACATCGCGCCTCGCTAGCGCGGCACACGACGCCGCGAGAGTCGCCCCGTGCCGCACGGCGCGGCCCTGACCCCCTCCGAGCGCGACCCTAGGGCGCGGCCGACTCCGATGCCGACGGCGCATCCGTCGCCGCGGCGGGCGGGAGCGGGATCACGATCTCCTGCCCGAGCGAGATCTTGTTCGGGTTCTTGATGCTCGGGTTGGCGGCCAGGATGTCGTCCAGCGTGAGCCCGAACTTCTTGGCGATCTTGCCGAGGTTGTCGCCGGCCTTGACGACGTAGACCTGCGGCGTCGGCGCGGGCGGGACGGTCGGCGAGGGCCTGGCCGTGGCGACGGAGCTGCTGGCACTGGGGTCCGGACTGCCCGATCCGCCACCGCCCCCGATCCCCAGCAGGGCCGGCAGCATGAACAGGGCCAGCGCGGCGATCCCGACGGCGGCCGCGAACAGCGCCACGCGCGGCAGGCCCGGCATGCTCGGCAACCCGGCACGCGCCTTGATCTGCGGATAGGCCTCTTCGCGGCGCATGCGTTCCCACGGCGGCCCCGGGATCGCGTCGCCGGTCGGACGGGTGGAGCTGACCGCCGGCCGACGGCCGGTGCCGGTGGACGGCGGACGGGGTTCGCTCGGCGGCTGGGTCGGCGGTACCGCTCCGGGCTTGGCGCGGACCAGCCCGGCCAGCTCGTCGTCCGCGGCGGTCGACGGCGCTCCGGCCGCCGATGCGGACCAGGCGGAGGCCGCGGACCAGGCGGCCGCGGCGGGGACCTCGCCCCCCGCCAGCCGATCGGCTGCGCTCCCGGCTAGACCCTGGCCCTCGACCGTCCGGCCGGCCAGCAGGTCCGCCCCCGGGTCCGGCGCGGGGCCACTCGCTGATCCGGGCTTCGTGGCCCACGGCGGTGGCGCCGCCCAGTCGCGCGGCGGGTTGCGGATGACGGGCACATCGGCGGACGGCGGGTCAGCCCGATCGGCGTCCCCCGTCGAGTCGATGTCGCGCTCGTCGTCCACCGCGTGACGGTCCAGCGGCCCGGCCGCTGCCACCGCCGTCGGGGCCGTCTCGGCGCGCTCGCCGGCACCCCGGGCGTGCGCGGCCTCGCGTCGCGCCCAGTCCTGGAACGTCGGACAGACGGGGAACGCGCTCGACAGGCAGTACGCCTCCTGGTGCGCGACCGCGCGCGGCGCAGGTGGCGACTCCGCGAAGCAGCGGTGGCGGTGGTCGGGGCTCGTCGATCGGCCCTCGCGGTCGTCGCCGAATGCGACGAACGGACAGGCCGGGGCACCGTCCATGCCGGGCAGCGCTCGCTCAGTCATCCCGCGGATGATACCCGCCCGGTTTCAGCGCGAACGAGAAAGCGATCCCGAGGGCGGCGGTGCGAGGCGTCACCGAATCCCGTTGTCATCGCCCAGCGGATGTCCCATGCTCACGGCCACGCCCGCATGGGTGTCGGAGGGAGGGACCATGAGCTGCCTGATCGCGATCTTCGGGCTCATCTTGCCGAGGGCCATCCTCGCGGTCTGGTGGGTCACCGGCCCGGACCGGTTCACGACCGTGTTCGGCAGCTCACCGCTGATCCCTGCGCTCGGTTTCCTGGTCCTGCCATGGACGACGCTCTTCTACACGTGGTTCTGGACGACAGGCGGCCTGGACCTCATCGGCTGGATCTTCGTCGGCCTCGGCGTCCTGGCCGACCTGGGCACCTACGGCGGCGGCCTCCTCGGCAACAAGGAGAAGGTCTCCTCGTACTACAAGTAGTCGAGCGACGCCGTCGCGCGCCATCGCGATCGTCGAAGGCCTTGAGACCGCGCTCGGCCGGGTTTACGATCGCGGTCGCCATGCAGATACCTGAGGGTTCCGACTCGGAGCTGCACTACTTCGAGCGCGTTGTCGAGGACTGCGAGTGGCTGCTCGGCCCCGGGATCGAGCTGCGCGGCCTTGAGCTGGACTCGAACGGCGACGTCGTCCTGCGCCTGAGCTACCGACTCGGCCGGGCCGAGTGGACGAGCGAGGGCCACGGCGAGACGGTCATCGCAGCGCATGCCGCGCTGCGCGACCAGCTCGTGCTCGACAGGCTCAGGATCGGCGTCCGGGCACTCTACGAGGCCACGCGGTAGCCAGGGCAAGCCACGCTCCCGCACCCGACGCGGGATGTCTCGTTTGACAGCCCCGGTCGCGGCTCGGACACTTCGAGGCACCCACAGAGACGAGGGCCGAGTGCCCGCCTCCATGCCCAGAAGGAGTCCCATGTCTCGCATCACCGACTGGCTCGCCCCGACGGCCACGGCCCACGCCCACTGCGACATCCCGTGCGGCATCTACGACCCGCACGAGGCCGAGATCGCCGCCCGCACCGTCGCGCGGATGGTCGAGCTCATCAACGGCCTCGAGGGCGACGACACCGAGACGCGCAACAAGTTCAGCCGCTGCGTCCGGGTCAAGGAAGACCACGCCGAGAAGGTCAAGCACGAGGTCCAGGTCATCTGGTCCGACTACTTCAAGCCCGAGCACCTGGCCGCCTATCCCGACCTCCACGACAAGGTCTGGAAGATCCTCAAGCTCGCGAGCAAGAACAAGCAGACCGTCGATGCCGACGCGGCCGCGCAGCTCGAGGCCGCGGTCAAGGAATTCGGCGAGATCTTCTGGGCGACCAAGAAGTAGCGCCCGGCTCCGACCGTCCGACCCGGAAGCTCATCGGGAAACGCCCCCGTCGGACGCTGCCGCTGCGGGAGCGCCTTCGCGGCCCGTGGCGGATCGCGGTGGCCGAGGCAAGCATGTCGCCCGCCATCGCCGACGGCGACTGGTTGCTGGTCGACCCGACGATCGTCCGCTGGCCGCGCCGCGGCACGGTCGTGGTCTTCCGCGAGCCGGACGACGACACGCTCGCGGTCAAGCGCGTCGCGGCCGGACCCGGCGATCGGGTCCCGTTCGCAGAGGGATACCTCGAGCTCGCCGATGACGAAGCCTGGCTCGTGAGCGATGCCACGCCCGAGATGACGGCCGCGGCCGGCTTCGGCGACCCGATCGATTCGCGCCAGTACGGACCGGTCCCGCTCGAGCTGCTCGTCGGGAGAGCCTGGTTCCGCTACGCGCCGCTGCGACGCCTCGGGCGCATCCCGCGCGCGGGTTGAGCGGGCCGCCGCCCGGGACAGATATGCATCGCACGGGTACTCGGCGTCGTGTCGACCCGGCTCCGGACCGTTCCACGGGGTGTCGACGCCGCCGTTGAGCGTGGAGACGAGGCGACGGGTTGCTGATCCTGCCTGCACCCTGGCCGAACACCCGGGGCGTGGGTATCTGGCACGCTGGCGACGCGCCTCGGCTCGCCAGGCTCAGCCCGCCAGCGTCAGTCCCGCGGCCCGGCAATCCTCGGCGAAGGCCGCCTGGGTCTCGAGCGTCGGTGACCAGCGCGTCGGGAAGCACACCAGGCGATCCAGCCCGGTCGCGGCCAGCCCGGCCAGGACGTCCACCCGGGCAGGTCCGGCCTCGCGGAGCTGCTCGTCCCGGGCGTACAGCGAGAAGCGCAGGCTCGCCGGATCGCGACCTTCGGTCTCGCAGCGGGCGCGAACGTCTGCGATCCGCGGCGCGATCTCGTCGGCTCGCAGGAACACGTAGTTGAGCTCGTCTGCGTAGCGGATGGCGTATCCGGCGGTCACGCGCGCCCCGTTGCCACCGACGATGATCGGGATGCGCGGCTCCTGGAGGCCCTTCGGCACGTTGATCGCGCCCCGAATGCTGGCGTACTCGCCGTCGTAGGTCGCGAGACCGGGCTCGAGCATGGCCTTGATGACTTCGAGGTTGTCGCCCAGGGCGTGCATCCGTTCGGCGATCGTCGGGAAGCCGTAGCCGTAGGCCCGCCACTCCTCTTCCTTCCAGCCGGCGCCGATGCCGAGCTCGAACCGGCCGCCGCTGATGACGTCGATCGTCGAGGCCATCTTCGCGGTGAGAGCGGGGTTCCGGAACCCGGCGCAGATGACCATATGGCCGAGCCGGACGCGCTCCGTGGCCATCGCCAGCGCGGACAGGACGGTGAACGACTCGAAGGTGATCTCCTCGGTCGGCCGCGGCACGGTGTGGAAGTGATCGAACACCCACAGCGCCTCGAACCCGAGGTCCTCCGCCTGCCTCGCGAGCTCGATGGTGCGCGCCCAGGCATCCGCCGCGCTCCAGCCGTCGTACTCGCCCTTCCAGCCCTGGGGCGCCAGCAACCCGACCCGCATCCCGACCTCCCTGGATCGCCGGACCTCGTCCGGGATCGTCCCCGTTCGGGCATGGTGGACCATCTCGGACGAGACCGCCGCGGACGATGTCGCGCGGCGCGGGTCGCCGGTCCGGGGCCGCGTCGTGCCGCCTATCCTCGGGCTCCGAGACAGGAGCCGACGATGACGACCGACCCGCCCTTCGACCCGACCGCTCCGCTGGCCGGCCCGCCCGAGCCCTGGGAATCGGCCCCGACGCCGAGCATGCGGTCCGGCCCGCCCTCTCACATGACCGACATGATCGCCGCCGAGCCGGCGCTGGCCGGCCGGATCCTCGATCGCCTGGCAAGTCCCGAGGGCGCCGCCGCGTCGCTCGCCGCGGCCGTCCGGGCGACGGTCGACGCGGGCGAGCCGGTCATCGTGACCGGGTGCGGGACGTCCGAGCACGGTGCGCTCGCGGTCGCGGCGATCCTGCGCGAGGCGTCGTTCGCCGCGGGCCTGGCGGACGCCGCGATCTCGGCGGAGCAGGCGTTCGAGCTCTCGTTGGCGCCGCCGGCCCGTGGCCTAGTCATCGGCGTCACCCACGAGGGCGCGACGGCAGCCACGAACGCGGCCCTCCAGGCTTCGGGCGCCGCGGGGGCCGAGACCGCCGTCATCACCGTCAGCCGCCGCTCACCGGCCGGCGGCCTGGCCACGATCGTCGTCGAGACCGAGGAGCTCGACCACGGCTGGTGTCACACGGTCGGCTACCTCAGCCCGGTCCTGGCCGGCGCCGCAGTGGGCGCGCACCTGTCCGGTCGCTCCCTCGAGAGCGCGACCGTCGCGCGGCTGCTGGCCGATGGTGCGCGTGACGAGACCGGGGCGACAGCGCTCGCGGCCGCACTGGCCGATGCGACGCAGCTCCTCGTCATCGCGTCCGGCGCGGACCGCCCGGCCGGCCACGAGCTCGTGCTCAAGGTCGAGGAGGCGTCGTGGCTGCCATCGGCCTACCGCGACCTCGAGACGTTCCTCCACGGCCACCTGCCGGCGACGGGCCCGACGACCGGCCTCGTCCTCCTCCTCACCGATCGCGACCACCGTGACGAGCGGCTCGCGCGCGCCCGGCAGGCCCTCGCCGCGGCTCGCGTCATCGGCCTTCGCGCCGGCGCCATCGTCGCCGCCGACCTGGACGGTGCGCTCGATCCGGAGCTGACGCCGGCCGGCCGCCTCCTCGTCTCCGAGGCCACGAGCCTGCCGGCTCCGGTTGCCGCCCTCGTCGGCACGGCCACGCCGCTCCAGATCCTGACCGAGCGACTGGCCCGCGCGCGCGGCACCAACCCCGACCTCATCCGACGCGACGATCCGGTCTATCTCGCCGCCGCGGCGGCCGCCGACGGCTGAGCCGGCCTACGCGGTCCGGGCTGCCAAGCCGTCGAGGAGGACCGCCGAGATCTGACTCCGAGCCCGTTTGCGTGCCCACCTGTGGCGATGGCGAAGGTGGACGTACCCCCAGCAGGCGGTGTTGAACGAGACGTCGGCCACGTCCTCCAGCCGGCCCCCCGTCGCGAGCGAGCCATCTGCCTGCCCGTCCCGCAGGGCGCCGATGAACGGCCACAGGAAGCCGTGCGACCCGCTGGGAAAGTCGCAGCGCTCCGTCGCCCAATGGAAGACCTCGTCGGAGACGGCCAGCAGGTCGAGGTGACGATCCGCGACCTCGAACAGGGCGGTCAGGCACGCGGCCAGGCGATCACGACCCGTGCCCGAGCCGTTGAGCACCGGCCAGAACTCGCGCTGGAAGTCGTCGGAGAGACGCTGGAGGAGCCCCGTCACGAGGACCTCCTTGGTGATGCCCTGCCGCCACAGGGTCACGCGCGACAAGCCGGCCCGATCGGCGACGCGCTCGAGCGAGATGCCCTCGAACCCACGCTCGACCAGCACCGCCCGGGCGGCATCCAGCACCGCGTCGTCGACGCGAACCACGTCCATCGGTGGATCATAGCAGTTGCAATGATGCAACACATGTGTTTCACTGGACGTCCGTCGCGCTCAGCCGGAAGGCCGCGTCGGAGGAAGGAGCGCCACGATGCCGATGCCATCGAACAGCGACGAGATCGCGTGAACCGCGGACATCGTCAGCTGTGCGCCAGCGCCCGATGGGGACGCCACATCCGGAACGACCTCGTGCCGTGGGTGGTGGGAGACCGGCCGCTCGGCGGCAGCGTCCTCGAGATCGGTCCCGGACCGGGCCTCACGACCGATGTCCTGCGGTCGCGGACCCGGCGTCTGACCGCCGTCGAGGCGGACGCGACGGCCGCTGCGTCCCTCCAGGGTCGGATGACCGGCGCCAACGTCACCGTGGTCCACGCGGACGCGGTGGCCATGCCGTTCCGTGCCGGCCGGTTCACCGCCGGTGTGGCGATGACGATGCTCCACCACGTGCCGACGGTCGCGGCCCAGGACGCGTTGCTCGCCGAGGCCCGCCGGGTCCTGCGTCCCGGCGCATGGCTGCTGGGCGTCGACTCGATGGACAGCCCGGGGTTCCGGGCGTTCCACAAAGGCGACGTCTGCGTGCCCATCGACCCGGCGACGTTCGGATCGCGGCTCTGCGCCGCCGGCTTCGTCGACATCGAGGTCGAACCGGGTGACGGCGCGATCCGATTCGCCGGCCGTGTCCCGACGGCCGACCCAGCTTTCGAGAAAGGAGCCTGACATGGTGCTGCCCTACGAGGAACCCCTGACACCCCGGACACCGGCCGACCGCGTGATCCCGGAGCCGCCCCGACGCGGCGAGCCGGGCGGCGAGCCCTGCGGGATCTGCGCCGGCGAGTCGACGCCACCGGTCTGGTCCGACGACCTGTGGACCCTCCACCCGCCGGTCGGCGGCAGCCTGCCCGGGACGGTCTGGCTGGCCAGTCGCGCGCATGTCGACTCGTTCACGGATCTGCCGTCCGCCGCCGCGGCGGACTTCGGAGTCGTGGCCGCCCGGATCGAACGCGCCATCCTGAGCCTTGGCGATGTCGGCCGCGTCCACCTGTATCGATGGGGCGACGGCGGGGCGCACTTCCACGTCTGGTTCGTGCCCCGCCCCCTCGGCATGGTCGAGGCACGAGGCGCGATGCTGCCCCTCTGGGAAGAGGTCCTGCCCAACGTGCCGGACGAGGAGCTGGCCTCCGCGGCGCGCCGGGTTGCGGCCGCCTTGACCGAGGAGGCGGATCCCGCCCTGCGCGGGACCTAGACCTGGCCGACCAGGACCTCGCCGATGACGTCGATCATGTCGAGGTCCCAGGGCAGGAAGTCCTGGAGCATGATCCGTTCCACGCCGGCCGCGGCGAAACGCCGCACGGTCTCGCGCGCCTGGTCGGGCGTGCCGGCGACCCACCGCTCGAGCCGCTCTTCGATCCACGCCGCTTCGTCCTCGCCGGCCGCGACCGCGTCGGTCACGGCGGTCAACCGAGCGGCCAGCTCGGCTTCGTCCCGCCCGATCAGGACGCCGGCCATGGTCGAGTGCGTCAGGGTCGCCGGATCACGATCGATCGCGACACACGCGGCGTCGACGGCCGCGAAGGCCTCCCGTGCCTTGGCCGGACCGGACGAGCTGAGGTTGAACTCGTCGGCGTAGCGCGCCGCGAGCCGGTACGAGCGCGGGGACCCCTGCCCGCCCACGAGCAGCCGGGGCCGGGCGCCGCCGATGGCCGTCCGCGGCCGTCCCGGGACGTCGATCGGCTTGGGGTGGAAGTCCGCGTCGCGGATCGAGACCTGGTGGCCGTCGTACGACCAGCCGTCCGGCTCGCCCCACAGCCCGTGCAGGATCGCGAGCTGGTCCTCCATCAGGTCGGCCCGATCGGTGATCGGCGGGAAGCCGAGGCCGAGCTGGCGATGCTCCAGCTCGTTCCAGCCCGCCCCCACCCCGACCTCGATCCGGCCGCCGCTCATCTCGTCGACCGTCGTCACGACCTTGGCGAAGCTGCCCGGGTGGCGGAACGTCACCGGCGAGACGAGCACGCCGAGCCCGATCCGGTCCGTGTCGCGGGCGAGACCGGCCATCACGGTCCAGGCGTCCGTCGTGGGCTGGCCGGTCGGCCCGGGGAAGCTCGTGTAATGGTCGGACCGGAACAGCGTCTCGAGACCGTTCGCCTCGGCGCGCTTGGCGATCGCGACGTGGTCGCCGTAGCTCAGTCCCTGCTGTGATTCGAGCATGAGGGCGAAGCGCATCGGTGCCTCCGTTGATTATCGGCTTGACCGAGATCGTTAACACGAGTACGATAGTTCGGATGATACGAAGCATGACCCCGGAGATCACGAAGGCCGCCATCATCGACGACTTCCGCGCGTCGATGGGCGAGCTCAAGTGTGTCGGCAGCGAACGCCTCGTCCGGCTCGGCATCAGCATGGCGCAACTCCACGTCATGCACCTGCTCGAGGGACACGGCGAGCTCGCGATGAGCCGGCTCGCGGACATGCTCGATGTCTCACTCTCGGCCGCCACGGGTCTCGTGGATCGTGTCGAGGAACGGGGGTTCGTCGAACGGATCCGTGTCCCGGAGGATCGCCGGATCGTGCTCGTGCGCATCACCGCGGCCGGTCGCCAGATGCTCGACGATGTCGAGCTGGCGCGGTCCGCCCTGCTCGAGCGGGTGCTCGATCGTCTCGACGAGACGCAGCTCATCGGCGTCGCGTCGGCCATGGCCGACCTTCGGATGGCCGTCACGCAGACGATCGTGGACCCCAGCTCCGGCGCCCACCACAGCCACCAACCCCAAGGGAGGGACTAAACGACTCATGGAAGCATTCCCCGCCGGTGACGGCGGGTTCGCACCGACGCTGGAGGACGACCCCGCCCTCGGCCTGACGCACCGCGAGAAGCTGGAGATCCTCTTCGCGGTCATGCTCGGGCTGTTCCTGGGCGCGCTCGACCAGACCATCGTCGGCCCGGCCCTGCCGACCATCGTGACCCAGCTGAGTGGCAACGACTACTACGTCTGGGCGATCACCATCTACCTGCTCACCAGCACGATCAGCGTCCCGTTCTGGGGCAAGCTGTCCGACCTGTACGGCCGCAAGCCGATCTACATGATCGGCATCGTCATCTTCCTGGTCGGCTCGGCGCTGTCCGGCCTCAGCCAGAACATGGGCATGCTGATCCTGTTCCGAGGCATCCAGGGCATCGGCGCAGGCGCGCTGTTCCCGGTCGCGCTCGCGATCATCGGCGACCTGTTCACCCCGCAGGAGCGCGGCAAGTACCAGGGCCTCTTCGGGGCCGTCTTCGGCATCGCGTTCGTGGCCGGCCCGCTCATCGGCGGCTTCCTGACCGAGAACCTGAGCTGGCACTGGATCTTCTACGTCAACATCCCGATCGGGATCGTCGCGCTGGTCGTCATCCAGCGGCTGCTGCCGACGGTCAAGACGGCCGCGGCGTCGCGCAACTTCGACCTCATCGGCGGTGCGATCTTCACCGTCTCGATGGTCTTCCTCCTGGTCGGCCTGACCAACAAGCAGTTCGGCGATTGGGCCGAGCCGACCGTCGGCGGGTTCATCCTCGTCGGCATCATCGGGACGCTGCTGTTCATCGTTGCCGAGTCGCGCGCCAAGGAGCCGATCGTCCCGCTGGACCTGTGGCGCGAGCCGGACCTACTCGGCGACCATGGTCTCGGTCTTCTTCGCCGCCTTCGCGTTCTTCGGCGCGATCGTCTTCCTGCCGCGCTGGTTCCAGGTGGTCGAGGGCTTCTCGCCGACCAACTCCGGCCTGGCGCTGCTGCCGCTCATGGTCGGCCTCATCGGCAGCTCGGTCGTGTCGGGCCTCCTCGTGTCGAGGACCGGCCGCTACAAGTGGCTGATCGTCGGCTCGGTCGCCCTCATGGGCTTCGGGGTCCTGCTGATGACCCAGCTGACCAAGGACACGCCGGTGCCCGTGGTGTGGCTGTGGATGTTCATCGCCGGTCTGGGCGTCGGGACGACGTTCTCGGTGCCGACGATCGTCATCCAGAACGCCGTGCCGTTCAAGCAGCTCGGCGTGGCCACGTCGAACCTGACGTTCTTCCGCCAGATCGGCGGCACGATCGCGCTCGCCTTCGTGGGCACGATCTTCGCAACGTCCTTCCAGGACAACCTCATCCCGCAGATGAGCGCGGCCGGCGTGCCGCAGCAGGTGCTCGACGGGTTCGCCCAGGCGAGCAGCTCGGGATCGTTCGACTTCAGCTCGCTGACCGGGGTCGGCGACCTGGGCGCGGCCATCCTGGCCGCCATCCCGGCGCAGTTCCAGCCGCTCGTCCAGCCGTACATCGGTGCGATGGTCGAGGGCGTCCACGGGGCCTTCAGCCTCGGCACCGCCCAGGCCTTCTGGCTCGGCGTGGTCGGCTCGATCCTGGCCTTGGTCGCCGCCCTGGCGATCAAGGAGATCCCGCTCCGAAGCACGAACGAGATGCCGGTCGCGGCCGCCGCTCCGGCGGAGGCCCCGGCCAAGGCGACCAAGCCCGAGCCGGTCTCGGCCAACACGGTCGCCGGCGACTGACCGTCGCTCCTCCTCGCACTCGACGACCCCGGTGGA
This sequence comes from uncultured Chloroflexia bacterium, assembly GCA_963755995.1. Taxonomy (GTDB): domain Bacteria; phylum Chloroflexota; class Limnocylindria; order Limnocylindrales; family CSP1-4; genus SPCO01. The sequence continues at coordinate 308,591 of CAVWLQ010000002.1, forward strand.
CCCCACCGGGGTCGTCGTTCGTCCCCCGCAGGTAGGATTCGAACCGATGGACACCGCGACCCGCCACGTACCCCCGCCACCTCGAGACGCCCGGCACGGCCGACGCGTCGTTCGAGGCCGTCGCCGACCTGGCCGACCTGCCGCCGGGGACCCTCAGCGGGTCAGCCGCGGCGATCGCGACATCCTGCTGGCGCACACGCCGGCCGGGATCGTCGCGACGGACGACCGCTGCCCGCACATGAGCGCGCCGCTGTCGATCGGCGAGCTCGACGGCTGCGTCGTCGCCTGCCCGCTCCACGAGGGCCGGTTCGACCTGTGCACCGGCGAGCCCGTCCAGATGCCGACGACCGGCGGCCTCGATCCGGACGGCACCTACCACCCGACCTGGTCGCCCGCCGGTCGCGACGCGAAGGTCGATCCGCCCGGCAAGAAGGCCGAGGCGCGCCGGCTGACCCGCGTCCGGCGGCTGCGCTACTACCCGCTGCGGATCGTCGACGGCCGGATCGAGATCGCCCTCCCGCCGAGCTGAGACCGCCTCAGCGCGGGGCTGCCGCCGGGTCGATGGGCGCGGATGAGCTCGATCGACCTCGGCCGGGTCGTCCGTGACGTGGAACAGGCGCGAGATCGCTCTCGGCGACGGCGCCGTGCGCCAGCAGGGTGTCGCGGATCCAGTCGAGCAGCCCGGCCCAGTAGGCCCGGCCGACCAGGACGACCGGGAAGTGCCGGACCTTGCCGGTCTGGATCAGGGTCAGCGCCTCGAACAGCTCGTCCAGCGTGCCGAAGCCGCCGGGCAGGATCACGAAGCCGTCGGCGTACTTCACGAACATCACCTTGCGGGCGAAGAAGTAGCGGAACTCGACCCCGAGGTCGACGTACGGGTTCATGCCCTGCTCGTGCGGCAGCTCGATGTTGCAGCCGACCGACAGGCCGCCGCGCCTCGTGACAGCCGCGATTGGCCGCCTCCATCGTGCCCGGTCCGCCACCGGTGATGACCGCGTAGCCGGCGTCCGCCAGGCGCCCGCCGATCGAGCGGGCGAGCTCGTAGACCGGGTCGTCCGCCTTCGTCCGGGCCGAGCCGAAGACCGTCACGGCCGGGCCGACCCGCGCCATCGCGTCGAACCCGTCGACGAACTCCGACAGGATGCGCAACGCGCGCCACGGGTCGGTCTCGGTGAACGGGACGCTCGGTCCGCGCTCGAGGAGCTTCTCGTCCTCGGTCGATCCCGGGTCGCCCTCGAGCAGCCGGGCGGCCTTCGGCGTCACGGTCAGCCGGCCGGCCCGCCGGGCTCCGGGGGTCGTTTCGGGCGTCGATTCGTCCATCGGACTAGGATGCCAGCAAGGAGGTGCCGATGCGCATCCGCTGGATCATCGCGGGGATCCTGGTCGTCGTCGGGGCGGTCTGGATCGGCCAGGGCATGGGGCTCTTCAACGGCTCCGGCTTCATGGACAACAACCGGATCTGGGCCGTCATCGGAGCCGTGCTGATCGTCGCCGGCGTGGTGGTCGGCTGGACGGCCGTCAGGGCCCGCCGCCAGGTCTGAGCCAGGCCGCCCAGGTCGCCTCGGCCGGACCCGCGGTCACGTTGTTTCCGTGGCGGGCGAGGGGGAGCCTGAGCAGGCTCGTGTCCGCCAGAAGCCGACTCGACGATGCCCGCCTCGTCGAGGCTGAGGTAGGCGAGGCCGAGGTCGCGATAGGCGCGGCGACGACGGGTCGAGCAGCGCCGCAGCGCCGAGGCTCTGGGTGAACCGCCGAAGCTCGCCCGGGGCGATGCCGCGCTTCCTGAGGTCGACGTAGTGGACCGCCACGCGCCGCTCGCGGAAGAACCGCAGGGACGCCCGTGTCGCGGCCGAGTCGTCGCGGCCGAAGACCTGGATGTCGGGCATCTTCTTCGTCGGGGTCTTCGAGAGCGGAGCGGGCATGGGTGGCAGCGTACTGCGACCGGCCGACGGGCCGGTGCCCGGGGTACCATCGCGGCCAACGCAGGAGGTGCCATGTGACGGTCTGGTTCACGGTCAAGCTCGACGACCGGCCGGGCTCGCTCGCCCGTGTCGCGACCGCCCTGGGCGAGCGCGGCGTGAACATCACGGGCATCGTCGGCGTCGCCGAGGACACCGATGGCGCGCTCATGCTGACGACCTCCGACGCGGCCGCGACACGCGAGGCGTTCGCCGGTCTGGATCTCGCCTTCGAGGAGCACGATCCGACGGGCGGCGTGGAACCCGACGAGATGTCCGTCAGCGACCTCCGACCCGGCGCCGCCGGCCGCGGCACCCTCGGCTGATGCCCCGACGCCGGGCGGCCGAGACCGCGGCGATCCGGCTCGACATCGTCGATTCCGCCACGGCGCTGTCCACCGTCGCCGCGACGGTGGCCTCGATCGACGGCCGGATCCGGGCGCTCGCGACGGTCCGCCGGATCGAGGGCGACCCGCCCCTGGCCGAGGTGGAGCTCGAGGTCGAGGGCGTCACCGAGGAGGCGCTCGTCGCGGCGCTCGAGGCACTGGTCGACATCCGGGCCGTCCACCTGACCCGGGCCCTCGACCGGGTCTTCGGCAAGCGGGTCATCGTCGTCGGCGGCGGTGCCCAGGTCGCGCAGGTGGCGCTGGGCGCGGTCAGCGAGGCGGATCGCCACAACCTGCGCGGCGAGCGGATCAGCGTCGACACCATCCCGCTCGTCGGCGAGGAGCACATCGCCGCCGCGGTCCGCGCCGTCGCTGACCTGCCCCGCGCCCGGCTGCTCGTCCTGGCCGGGTCGATCATGGGCGGCGACATCAGCGTCGCGGCCGAGGAGCTCCGTGCGGTCGGCATCCCGATCATCGCGCTCAACATGGTCGGCTCGATCACCGACCACGTGGACCTCGTCGTGTCCGATCCCGTCCAGGCCGGCACGATGGCCGTGATGGCCGTCGCGGATACGGCCACCTTCGACCTCGACCGCCAGCGCGGCCGGCGCTACTAGGCCTGCCCCGTGCGCATCGCGACCTGGAACGTCAACTCGCTCAAGGCCCGCCAGGAGGCGGTCGAGAACTGGCTGGAGCGAGCGGCACCGGACATCCTCCTCATGCAGGAGACCAAGCTGACCGACGCGGACGCGCCGGTGATGGCGTTCGGGATGGCCGGCTACCAGCTCGTCCACCACGGCGAGGGTCGCTGGAACGGCGTCGCGATCGCGGCCAGGCAGGGCCTCGCGATCTCGGACGTCGTGACCAACTTCGGCGACGGGCCGGTGCGCGATTCCGGGCCGGGCGGCGCCGGTGCGGAGGTGGCCGGCGAGGACGACTTCGACCCGTCCGACGAGGCCCGGATGGTCGCCGCGACCGTGGACGGGCTGCGCGTCGTGAGCCTCTACGCGCCCAATGGCCGGATCGTCGGGTCGCCGTTCTACACGGGCAAGCTGGCGTGGTTCGAGCGGCTGGCGCGCTGGGTCCGCGAGACGCCGGCTCCGGCAGGCGGCCTGGTCCTCGGCGGCGACTTCAACGTGGCACCGACCGACGTCGACGTGTGGGATGCCGCGGCCGCCCACGGCGGCACCCACGTCTCCGAGCCCGAGCGCGCCGCGTTCCGGGCGCTGGTCGACCTGGGCCTCACCGACGCCTACCGGGCACGTCACCAGGAGCACGGCCGGTTCTCGTGGTGGGACTACCGGGCCGGGAACTTCCACAAGAACTTCGGGATGCGGATCGACCACCTGCTCGTGTCGCAGGACGTGGCCGAGCGGATCGTCGACGCCGAGATCGACCGCGCCGCCCGCAAGGGCCCGCCCGTCCCGTCCGATCACGCGCCGCTGCTGGTCGACCTGGACGAGCCCGGCCGGCCGATCGATCCCGACTGGGAGGGTGCGCTCGCCCGGATCAGCGCCCGGACGAAGCCGCGCCGCTGACCGAGCGGCTCAGGCGATCGTGTGCCGGACGATCCAGCCGGTGATGTCGTCCGGGGTGCGCACCCGCAGGTAGCCCTGGAACGACTCGAGGATCTCCACCTCGTCGCCGCGGTCCAGCCGGCCGAGCTCGACCGACTGCACGACGTCCGGCTCCGAGCTGATCCGGACCTGCCGGTAGGTGATCTTCGCGCGCTCGACACCCTTGGCGGGCTTCTTGGCGAACGTCCGGGGAGCGGGAGCCACGGGGAGCGCCGCGCGGGCCGCGGGGGCCGCGACGGCAGCGGGGGCCACGTCCGCCCCGGGCGTCGTGTCCGCGGGGGCCGCCTTCGTCTTCTTCGTCTTCGCCTGCTTCGCGGCGACCGCGGCGGCGAATGCCCCGATGCCGGCCTCATCCGCGACCGGCGCCGGGGGCGGCACCGGCACGTCGACCGGCGTGGCGACGGGTGCCTTTGGCGTGTTCTTCCGGACGTGGGCCAGGGGTCGGTCCTCGTCGACCGGGGCGTCCTCATCGAGCGACGGATCGACCGGGACGACGGCCTCCACGGGTTCGACCACCGGCACGGGCGGTGGCACGGCCGCGACCCGTCCCCGGCGTCGGGCGGCGACCGGCGGCACGGCCGTCGCGACGGAGGCTGCCGCGAAGGCCGGGGCGGGTGGCTCGGGTGGACGCGCGCCGCCGCCACCGGCCGAGCCGTTCGGCCCGATGCCGGCCAGGACGAGGCCGTTCGGGCCGCCATCCTCGCGACGCGAGCGGCGGAAGAGAAGCAGCAGCAACAGGCCGCCGCCGATGCCGCCGATCAGCCAGGCGAGCGGGCTGGTCAGGCTGCGGGCGGGACCGCCGAGGTCGGCGACCGGTCCGGACGAGCCGCCGTCGCCGCCGGGCGGCGTTTGATCGTCGATGACCCCGACCACGACCGGGACCGGCGAGGAGGTCGGGTCGACGATCGCCTGCGAGCCCTCGGGCGCGACGGGTGTGGCGGACGGGGCGACCGGCCGCGGTGTCTTCGCGACGATCGGCGCAACCGGCTTCTTGGTCGGCTTGGCCGTGGGTCGCGCCGTCGGGCGCGGGGTGGGCTTGGCCACGGTCTTCGCGGTGGGCTTGGCAGTCGGTCGCGGCGTCGCCCGCGGGGTGGGACGCGGCGTCGGCTTGGGGGTCGGCTTCGGCGTGGGCTTCGGGGTCGGCTTCGGCGTGGGCTTCGGCGTCGGGACTGGAGTCGGCTTGGGCGTCGGTGTCGGCGTTGCGGCCGGCCCGACGGTGAACGACCCACCGGATACCTCGCACGTCGCCGGCGGCGCGGTCTGGGTGCCCGGCGTGACCCGGAAGATCACACTGCGGGTTCCGTTGGTGAAGCCGGACAGGACCCGGGTGTACACCGCACCGCCCGCGAGGGTGCCGGAGGTGAGGTTCAGCCGGCGGTTCGTGCCGTCGCTGAGGTAGACGCGGATGGAGTCGGGCGTCTCACCGGCGGTGTCCTGGTACGTGACGGAGAACGTGAAGTTCGTCGCGGCCGTGCCCGACGCGGGCGACACCGAGCCTGCGGTCAGGTTGCCGTTGTCCGGACAGGTGATGGCCAGCACCGGCGCCACGAAGGCGACAAGGGACATCGCCAACGAGACCGCCAGCGCCATGGCGCCGAGGAAGCTCGCCCGGGTCCTGGATCGTGGTGTGGATGACAAGAACGATGACAAGATGAAGAGAACCCCTATGGATGCCCCGACGATGGCACCAGCGACCGCCCATGGTCCGTGGGAGAGATGTCGGCTCGCGCCCGTACTTTGGTGACCGGCCCACGCACGAGTGGTGCGCGGACGCGCCACCCGCCATCGGTCAAGGCGACGTTGCGTCGCCCGGGACGCTTCGCAGCACGAAACGGCCACCTCGGCTAGCCTCCGCATCGCGATGACGTCCCAGCCGTCCACGGCGTCCCCGGAGATCCAGCTGCTCGACCTCGAAAAGCGATTTCGGGAGGTGCGCGCCGTCGACGGCGTCTCGCTCGAGATCGGGACCGGGGAGTTCTTCTCGCTCCTGGGCCCGTCGGGTTGCGGCAAGACCACGACGCTGCGGATGATCGGCGGCTTCGAGCTGCCGACGACCGGCACGATCCTCCTGCGCGGCCGCGACGTCACCAACGAGCCGCCCGACAAGCGGCCGGTCAACATGGTCTTCCAGAACTACGCGCTGTTCCCGCATCTCGACGTGGGCGACAACGTCGCGTTCGGGCTCAAGCGCCGGAAGGTCGCCAAGGACGAGACGACCCGTCGCGTCGGCGAGGCGCTCGAGCTGGTCCACCTGACCGGCTACGCGAAACGCAAGCCGAACCAGCTGTCCGGTGGCCAGCAGCAGCGGGTCGCGCTCGCCCGCGCGCTGGTGAACCGGCCCAACGTCCTGCTGCTCGACGAACCGCTCGGCGCTCTCGATCTCAAGCTGCGCCGCCAGCTCCAGGTCGAGCTCAAGCGCATCCAGACCGAGGTCGGGATCACCTTCGTCTACGTGACCCACGACCAGGAAGAGGCGCTGACCATGAGCGACCGGATCGCGGTCATGCACGCCGGCAAGGTCGAGCAGCTGGGGACGCCGGAGGAGCTCTACGAGCAGCCGGCGACGCGGTTCGTGGCCGACTTCATCGGTTCGACGAACCTTCTGCGGGGCCAGGTCGAAGGAGGCGGCCGGGTCCGGTTGACATCGGGGGATATCGCGCGGGTCGCCCACGACGGGCTGGCCGCGGGGACGGAGATCGAGATCAGCATCCGGCCCGAGGCGATCAGCCTCGTCCCGGCCGCTGCCGAGGGGGCGATCGGCGCGACCGTCCAGCAGGCGGCCTATCTCGGTTCGACCATCTCGTATCGCGTTCGAACGACGGGCGGGCTCGACCTGACCGTCATGACCCCCAAGACCGGGGTTCGACTCCCGGTCGGCAGTGACGTGGCCGTCAGCTGGTCACCGTCCGAGGCGCTCGTCCTCGGCCGGGGACCCGGCGCGCCAGAGGAGGATCCTTCGTGAACGACCGACCCGACCCTTCGGGCATCGACCTCGAGCGCGAGCTCGCGCGGTACATGGCGGAGCACCGGATCACGCGGCGGATGCTGCTCGAGCGAGCCGCCAAGGTGGGCGCCTTCGCGGCGTTCGCCCCGATCATCGCGGCGTGTGCGGCCGGCGCAGCATCCAGCGCTCCATCGGTCGCACCGACGGTCTCGGCCGCGCCGCCGTCGGTCGCACCGAGCGTTGCTGCCGCGCCGACGGCCAGCCCTGCGCCGACGCCGCCGCCCGTGCCCGAGGCGGAGCTCCACATCTGGAACTACGCCGAGTACATGGGCGAGGACGTCATCCCGTCCTTCGTCGAGAAGATGAAGAAGGACTACAAGGTCGACATCAAGGTCAGCTCGGACTTCTTCGACACGTACGAGGGGATGTACGCGCGCGTGACGGCCGGCCAGACCGGTTTCGACATCACGTTCCCGGCGTCGACCGACATCCCCGGCCTCGTCGCGATCAACAAGATCCTGCCGCTGGACCTGTCGCTCATCCCGAACCTGGTCAACCTCGGCACCGAATGGTCCAACCCGGGCTACGACCCGGGCAACGCGCACTCGATGCCGTACATGTGGTGGACGACGGGCGTGGCCTACGACACGGCCAAGATCAAGGAGACCCCGACCAGCTGGGCGGCCCTCTGGGACGAGCGCTGGAAGGGCCACATCGCGATGCTGGACGACCAGCGCGAGGCGTTCGCCGCGGCGCTCATCCAGCTCGACTTCAGCGCGAACACGGTCGACGAGGGCGAGCTGGACCAGGCGCTCGCCCTGCTCAAGCAGCAGCATCCGCTCGTCCGGCTGTACAGCGTCGAGGACCAGCAGTACATGGCCTCGGGCGACATCTGGATCGGCCATGCCTGGGGCTCGGACATCTACACCGTCCAGCAGAAGAAGCCGTCCGTCGAGTTCTACATCCCGGCGGAGGGCTCGGTCCGCGGGTCGGACGCGGCGGTCATCCTCGACGGCGCGAAGAACCCGGTCGCGGCCAACCTGTTCATCAACCATCTGCTCGACGCGCACGTCAGCGCCGAGAACTCGAACTACATCGGCTACATGGGCCCGAACGAGGCGGCCAAGGCGTTCATCACCAAGGATCTCCTCGACACGCCCTGGATCAACCCGGACAAGGCGACCGTCGACAAGCTCCAGGAGCTGCTGGACCTGGGCCTCGACCTGGACAAGTACGCGTCGCGCTGGACCGAGCTGAAGGCGGGCATCTAGGGTGCTTCGGCGCCGGCTTGGGGTGGGGCCTCTGGTCCTGCCCGGAGCGGTCTGGCTGGCGCTCTTCTTCCTGATCCCGCTCCTCTTCATCGCCGCGGTCAGCGTCGGGACCCACGACCGGTTCGGGCGGGTCCTGTACGACTCGCTGTCGCTGGACAACTACCGGAAGGCGTTCGCGCCGACGTTCCTGCCGACGATCTCGCGGTCGGTCTACTACGCGGCGATGACCACGATCCTGTCGATCGCCATCGGCTACCCGATCGCGTTCTGGATCAGCCGCTACGGCGGGCGCCACAAGGCGCTTCTGCTGATCCTGGTGATGCTGCCGTTCTGGACCAGCTACCTGATCCGGACCTACGCCTGGATGATCATCCTGCGCGACAACGGGGTCGTGAACTCGATCCTGCAGGGTCTGGGCATCACCAGCGAGCCGATCATCCTGCTCAACACGGACCTGGCCGTGATCCTGGGCATGACCTACGGCTTCCTGCCGTTCGCGATCCTGCCCCTGTTCGTCTCGATCGACCGGCTGGACGACGCGCTCGTCTCCGCGGCCCGCGACCTGTATGCGAGCGGCCGGGCCGCCTTCCAGCACGTCGTCCTGCCGCTGACCATGCCGGGCATCATCGCCGCGGCGCTGCTGACATTCATCCCGGCCATCGGCGACTACGTGACGCCCGACCTGCTCGGCGGAGCGCAGACCACGACGGTCGCCAAGGTCGTCCAGACGCTGTTCCTGTCCGGCCGCGACTGGCCCCAGGGCGCGGCGCTCGGGTTCATCCTCATGGCGGTCACGATCATCGGCACGTTCGCCGCGATCCGCAGCCTGCGCACCGAGGTCCTCTGATGCGCTCGGAGCGGAACCGCTGGCTGACCGCCTATGCCGTGATCGTCTACGTCTTCCTGTTCCTGCCGATCGTCATCCTCATCATCTTCAGCTTCAACGCCGACCGGCGGAACTTCAACTGGACGGGCTTCACCCTCGACTGGTACCCGACGCTTTTCCAGAACGAGCTGATCCTCGGGGCGCTGGGCGTGACGCTCCAGGTCGCGCTCGTGGCCGTCCTCGCCTCCGTCGCCCTGGGCACCCTGCTGGGCCTCGGGCTGGCCAGGATCGGGCAGCGCTGGCGCGGACCGATGGAGGTCCTCCTCCTGCTGCCGATGGTCACGCCCGAGATCGTCATGGGCATCAGCCTGCTGCTGTTCTTCTCGCAGGTCTTCGGCGGCCAGGGGTCGTTCACCCAGATCTCGCTGGCGCACGTGACCTTCTGCGTCTCGTACGTCGCGGTCATCGTGCGCGCGCGGGCGATCGGGCTGGACCCGCACCTGGAGGAGGCCGCCCGTGACCTCGGGGCGTCGGCGATCAGCACCTTCCGCCACGTCACGCTGCCGCTCCTCGCGCCGGCCATCGCTGCCGGCGGCATGATCGCCTTCGCGCTGTCGTTCGATGATCTCGTCATCACGAGCTTCAACGCCGGCGTCGGGAGCAGCACGCTGCCGCTCTACATCTACTCGAAGATCCGGTTCGGCGTGACGCCCGAGATCAACGCCATCTCCACCCTGATCGTGGCGGTCACCGCTGTGGCCATCCTCATCGCCTGGCGTCTCGGCACGTTCCGCGGCGCCGACCGTGCGGTCGCGGACGACGCGGAGGCCCAGCCCGCGTAGCCGAGGTCCGAGCCGCCCCCGGCCGGTACCATCCCCGGATGGACGCCCACACGACGCCCATCCTCGAGATCGGCCTCATCCTCCTGGCCGCCGTGGCCGCCGGCTGGCTGGCGCGCCGCCTGCATCTTCCTGCGATCGTCGGGTACCTGGCGGTCGGGCTGGGGTTCTCGCCGTTCACGCCGGGCTACGTGGCGGACCGCGAGCAGCTCGAGCTGCTGGCCGACGTCGGGGTCGTGCTGCTCCTCTTCGAGGTCGGCATCGAAGTCGACCTGACCAAGCTGCGACGCGACCACGGGGCAGTGCTCCTCGCCGGACCGGCCCAGGTCGTCATCTCGACCGTCATCGCCGGTCTCGCCTTTCTCGTCACGGGCCTCGAGCCGATCGCGGCCGCGGTCATCGGCCTGTCGGTCGCGCTGTCGTCGTCGATCGTCATCGTCAACATCACCCTCAGCCGCCGGCGCACGACCGATCGCCCGACCGAGGAGGCGCTCGTCGGCTGGGCGGTCATGCAGGACATCGTCGGGGTCGCCCTCGCCGCGATCCTGCTGTCCGTGATGGACCCGGGCGGGCGCTCGCTCGGCGAGGCGGCGCTCGGTTTGGTCGGGTTCGGGGTCGTGACCATCGTCGCCGCGCGCCTGTTGCTGCCGCGCGTGCTGCGGGGGCTCCGTGACGAGCACGACCTCTTCCTGATCACATCGGTCGGGTCGGGCCTGGCCCTCGCCGGTGTCGGTGCGGCCGTCTTCGGGGTGCCGCTCGCCCTGGCCGCGTTCGTCGGCGGGCTGGCGGTGACCGAGAGCCACGAGGCGAACGAGGCGCGCCGACGCCTGCGACCGTTCCGCGACGTCTTCGCGGTGCTCTTCTTCGTGGCCATCGGGACGCTCGTCGACCCGAGCCAGCTGGGCGCGGCCGCGCCGTGGATCGCGTTGCTGCTGGGTCTCGTGGTCGTGGCCAAGGTGGCCGTCGCCTGGATCCTGGCGAAGGTCCTCCGTCTCAACGTCCGTCCGCTGCAGCTCGCGGTCGGCCTCGGTCAGATCGGGGAGTTCAGCTTCGTCCTGGCGTCCGTCGCGGTCGCGGCGGGCACGATCGACGGTGTGCTCTTCATCGCGATCATCGCCGCCGTGGCGGTGAGCATCGCGGCGAGCTCCATCCTGGTCCGGCTGGTCCCGGTTCCCGCGGATGTTCCGCCGCCGGTGGTCGGGGACGCCCAGCCGCCGGTCGCCGCCGAGACCGGCTGATCAGCCGCCGGCCTTGACCCGTGCCCCGGTCCGGGCCTCCGTCGAGCGTGGGAGCCGGATGGCCGGCACGTCGCCCTCGAAGACCTCGTCCTTGGGCGTCGGCAGGTCGTACCGCGACCGGACGGTCCGGTGGCTGCCGACCCCGTCCGAGGCGTAGCGGTCGACCGCCATCAGGTCGAACGCGTGGACGCTCGGCTCCTGGTTGGAGTACCGGCCGGCGACCCAGCTGCGCGACCGCGTCCCCCGCTGCTGGAGCTCGCAGACATGCCAGTCCTGGCGGTTGGTGAGGTCCCAGAATGCGATCGCGTCGGATGGGTCGAAGCCCGGGGCGGCGATGGTCGCCGGCTCGAACAGCCAGTCGCAGGTGATCCGGGTGTGCCCGGCGCCGGCCGGCTCGAGCCGGTGGACGAGCAGGTAGTCCGGGTGGATCGACAGGAAGGTCGACGGCCAGATCAGGTAGTAGTAGATCCGCCGATCATCCAGCGCGGTCATGCCGGCCATCGCCGGCCGGCCCGCCCGGTGGCCGCCGTCGAGGGCCATGGTCTCCGCGTCGTCGACGAGCTCCATCCAGCCGCCCTGCCACGGCCCGTTCGGGGCGAAGTCGCCACCGAGGTCGTAGGGCGTCAGCTTGTTGAGCTGCGGGTGGATGCCCGGGCAGTGGTAGCACTCGCTGTAGTTCTCGGCGATGAACTTCCAGTTGGCGTCGACCTCGTAGGTCTCCGTGTGGGCGACGCGCAGGTCGCTGAAGTCGAACCGGGCGAGATGCGGCCCGAGGTCGCCCAGCCACTCTCCCAACGGCGTCGCGTCCGGGTCCAGGCTGATGAATACGAAGCCCTGCCACGTCTCGACGCGGATGGGCCGGAGCCCGAACTCCGCGAAGGTGAAGTCGTCGAGGTCGTCTGTGTGCTTGGCTCGGATCAACGAGCCGTCCAGGTCGTAGATCCAGGCGTGGTACGGGCACTGGAACCGCACGGCCTTCCCGCACGGCTCCTCCACCACGGCCGTGCCGCGGTGCTGGCAGACGTTGTAGAAGCCACGCAGGACCTCGTCACGGCCGCGGACCACGATGAGCGGCTCGTCGTCGACGGTCGCCAGGCAGTACGTCCCGGCCGTCGCCACGTCCGACTCGCGGCCGACGACGATCCAGTCGCGCCGGAACCACTCCGTCCGCTCGAACTCGTGGATCGCCGGGTCGTGATAGGCGCGGCCGGGCAGCAGGGACGCGGCCCGGTACGGCTTGCGGACGGCGGCGATCTCGTCCGGGGTGAGCGGGGATGCGGGGGTCACGGAGGTCTCCTGTCGGCGCGCCGGCTCAGCCGAGCGGCACGGTCTTCTTGGGGTCGAGGAACGGGATGCTGGCCGTCGTCGCCGGCCAGATGCCGCCGTCGGGCGCGACGATCTCGAGGGCGTTGCCCGGGCCGGCGAGCTCGATCGGCAGCCACACGTAGCCGATGTTCTTCTCGAGCCGGGGCGACCAGATGAGGTCGGTCACGGTCCCGACGGCCTTGCCGCCCGACAGCGCGTCGCACTTGCGCGAGAGCTCGAACGGGAGAGCGTCGCCGGCGACCTCGAGGCCGACCAGCTTGCGATCGACGCCCGACACCCGCAGCTCCTCGAGCGCGGCCTTGCCGATGTAGTCGGCGTCCTGCGTCCTCGACCAGGCGCTCCAGCCCCATGACGTGGAACGGCGTGTCGTTGATGGTCATGTCCGAGCCGTAGTTGAAGATGCCGGCCTCGATCCGGCGCGCCTCGCACGGCGCGATCGGCCGGATGTTGTGCGGCTTGCCCGCCTCCATGAGCCGGTCCCAGAGGTCCCCGCCACGCGACGGGTCGCGCAGGTAGACCTCGTAGCCGACCTCGCCGGTCCAGCCGGTCCGGCTGATGACGACGGGGATGCCGTCGACCTCGGTCGTCAGTGTCCAGTAGTACTTGATGTCGTCGACGGCCGGCCCGAACACGGTCCGCATGACGTCCTTCGACTTCGGCCCCTGGACCTGGACCGGGTAGACCTCCGGCTCGCGAACCTTGACATCCAGCCCGGCGTGGGTCGCGACGCCGCGCGCCCAGAGACCCGCATCGGAGTCGGCGAGGGCCATCCACCAGCGGTTCTCCTCGATGCGGAGGAGGACCGGGTCGTTGACGATGCCGCCGTCCTCGGCGGTGACGAGCATGTACTTGCCCTGCCCGACCGCGCACTTGGTCAGGTCGCGGCAGGTCAGCATGTTCGTGAATGCCGACGCGTCGGGTCCGGTGATCTCGACGATCCGCTCGACCGAGACGTCCCACACGGTGACGTCGTTGAGCAGCGCCCAGTACTCCTCGATCGGGTCCGCGTAGTAGCCCGGCAGGTACATGTGGTTGTAGATGTCGTAGGCGCTGCAGCCAGCCTCGAGCGTCTTCTCGAAGAAGGGCGAGCGCCGGTACCACGGACCGAAATAGAGGGTCGAGGACGCCTCGGTCGCGGGCGTTGCGAGCGGCGTGGTCACGATGCGGGATCCTCCTGGGTGGCTGGTCGGGCGGCGGCTTCGCGGCGACGGTTGTGACGGCGTTCACCGGCCCCGGCTCCGGTGGCGAGGACGGGCTCGGGTGCGACGGGGATCTCAGGCAGGGGGCGATCGGGCTCCTTCAGTCCGGACCGGATGATCCGGCGGAGCTCGGCGTCGACGGCGGGATCGGTCTCGAGCTGGCGGTAGGCGGCCAGCCGGCGGTCGACTTCGTCGCAGGCCCGCTGGTAGGTGTCCTTGGCGCCGAGCTTCGTCCACGCCTCGCGGTTGTCGCGATCGACGATCGCGCTCGGCAGGTACAGCTCGGTCGGCCAGTGGGCGGTCGTGTGGGCGGCCATGATCAGGTGCTGGTCCGCGAGGAGATGGTCGACCAGCTCGCCGACCGGCAGGTCGTCGTGGGGCATGACCTCGCGGACGAAGCGCAACGCCTGGCCGCACATCTCGTCGTCGAACACGAGCTTGGGCAGGCTGAACACGAGCAGGAAATCCAGCATCCCGGGACCGGACACGGAGTTGACCCCGGCCAGGGCCGCGATGAGCGCGCTGCCGAACGTCTCCGCACCCGCCTGCGCGTCGAGGATCGGGGCGTCCGAGAGGGCCATGTACGACTGGGTCGGCAGGCCCAGGGACTTGCCGACGGCGACGTAGGCCGCATCCAGCTGGAGAGCCTCGATCGCGGACATCGGCGAGCTGGCGATCTTCATGTGGAACGTCGCGGGCGCGCCGCCGAACAGCACGGGCGCCCCGGGCCGCACGATCTGGGCCATGGTGATGCCGGCCAGCACGTCCGCCGTGTGGAAGACCGTGGCGCCGACCACGGTCACGGGGGCGATCAGGCCCATCAGCGTGACCGGCACGATCTCGACCGCGATGCCCGCCTCGACACAGTCGATCAGGTTCTGGCAGGAATCCTCGCTGTACCGGAAGTTGCCCGTCGCGGTGATCGTGAAGATCGACATCGGACGCGCGATCAGGTCGGCCCGATCCGCCCGGAACAGCTGCATCATCTCGACCATCCGCGGGACACCATGCTCGGTGAAGGCGCCCGAGACGACCGGCTTCTTCGAGTTGGTCAGGGTCATGTACAGGCGCCAGGCATCGGACACGCCGGCCTCGATGTCGTCGTTGGTCGAGAAGGCCGTTGCGAGATACGGGATGTTCCCGAGGCCGTCGGCGAGGCGCACGTACTCCACGAAATCGGTCGAGTCGGCGAGACGCGTCTCACCGGTCCGATGGTCGAGGACCTTGAGCCCCGAGGAACCCGGGATGAAGTGGACCCGGTCGCCGCCGAGGTCGGCGTGAGGGGCGCCGTCGCGGTCATAGAGGACGAACGAGCCCGGCGCGGAGGCGATCGCCGCCTCGACCACGTCGCGCGGGAATAGCACCCTCGCCCCGGTCGCGTCGAGCGGCAGCCCGTGGTCGAGCAGCCGGCGACGCATCTCCGGTCCGCGGATCTCCATCCCGACCTCGGCCAGAACCCGCATCGCCTCGTCGACGATCCGGGTGATGAGCTCGGGCTCGAGGATGTTCAGGGACGGCCGCATCAGCGCTCCTCGGGTGTGTGCCGGGCTGGTCGCCATCAGCGTACCTTCCGGGCGAGCGGGCGGCCGATGGCCGTTCGGCGGGCGGCGGTCATGCCCGCGATGGTCCGGGATGGGATTCCTATTGCCCCTCGTGTCGCGCCTGATGCACCCCCCGGTTCCATCAGGCGGGACCGCCGAAGCGCTACGCGCGCGCCTCCAGAAACCGGTCTCTGTCGCGGCGCTCGCCGAACGACAGGAGCAGGTCGGCGGTCGCGGCGTGGATCTCCAGGCCGGGTCGCGAACCGCCGACCCGGACCAGCCGCACGAGGCGGAGCGGGGCCGTCCGGCGGATCCGGACCGTCTGGGTCCGGCCCGGCTCGACGATCGCGACGTCCGCGAGGTCGGGCAGGTCCGGGACCCCGTCGACCGTGATCGTGCAGGCGAGCGGGCGGTCGCGGTCGACCGAGACGCTCCCGATCCGGCCGCTCCAGTCGCCCTTGATCGGCTCGATCGGGGCGCGGCCGTCGGGCGGTGACGTGGCCCCGTTCGGTGAGGCGCCTCCGGTCGGCGTCGGGGCCGGCGTCGCCCTGTCGCGGCGAACGATCGGGTAGCCCAGCCGAAGCCCGATCGCGATGACGATCGCGAGGACCGCGGGCGTGAGGTAGAGCCAGATCGGCTCGTCGACCGGGGGCACGACGGGGTCGTCCGCCACGATCGTCCCGACGTTCCCGGTCGTCGCCCGATGCGCGGAGATCTGCCCGGTGATCATGGCCGGACCGATGGGCGGCGGGTGATCGGCGAAGACGATGACGTACCGGTCGTCCCTGCCCGGATCGTGCAGCTCGAGCTGCGTCCCCGCCGCGGACTGGACGATCCGGAAGTCGCCCTGCAACCGTCCCCACGACGTCTTCGCCGGGATCCGCTCGAGGCTCATGTCCTCGAACGACAGGTTGGTCGGTCGTGGCGTTGTGATCACCAGGCCGATCGGGATGGCGGTCAGGATCAGCAGCCCGACGAGGACGACCCACGTCGCGCCGCGCGATCCGCCGACCGCCCGCCGGACCGCGTGACCCAGCCAACCGGCGACGGCCAGCGGGTAGTCCAGCGGCGTCACGATCGCGATGCTCCCCGGCCCGCGGTCAGTCGAGCGTCACGCGCTCGTGCCAGTGCGGGACGTGGGTCGCGAAGCCCATGTCGCGCACCTTCGGTTCGAGCGCGACCTGCGCGTCCGGGTCGCCGTGGACGAGGAACACCCGGCGCGGGTAGCCGGCGTCGCCGGGCCGCTTGCCGGCCGTGAAGTGACCGAGCCACTCCAGAAGCTCGTGCTCGTCGGCGTGCGCCGAAAAGCCGCTGATCGAGCGGGTCTTGCAGCGGACCTGGCGGACCTGGCCGTCCAGCTTGACCTCGGTCGCGCCGGCCTGGAGGTGCGCCCCGAGGGTCCCCTCCCCCTGGTAGCCGACGAACAGGATCGTCGCGGTCGGGTCGTCGATCAGGTGGCGCAGGTGGCCGACGACGCGCCCGCCGGTGAGCATGCCGTTGCTGGCCACGATCATGTACGGCCGTGGCGCGAACTCGATCGCCTGCGACTCCTTGACGTCGTTGGTCACGGTCTGGTTCGGGTAGTCGAGCGGCGTGTCGCCCTCACGCGAGCAGCTTCGCCGTCTCCTCGTCGTAGTAGTCGGGGTGGTGGCGGTAGATGTCGGACGCCTTCGACGCCATCGGCGAGTCGAGGTACAGCGGCAGCAGCGGGATCTCGCCACGCTCGATGAGCCGATCGAGCTCCCACACGACCTCCTGCGTCCGCCCGATCGCGAAGGACGGGACGAGCAGGACACCGCCGGCGTCGGCGACCATCCGGACCGTCTCGGCAAGGACGCGGATGGCCTCGGCTTCGGGCTCGTGCTCGCGGCCGCCGTAGGTCGACTCGACCAGGACGTAGTCGGCGGCGGGCATCGGCGGTCGGGTCGCGCAGGATCGGCGTCCCGGGCCGGCCGAGATCGCCCGAGAAGACGATGACGCGCTCCTCGCCACCCGGCTCGTCCTGGACCCGCAGATGGATGATCGCCGAGCCCAGGATGTGGCCCGCGTCCACGAACGTCGCGTGCATCCCCGGCGCGACCTCGACCTCCTCGCCGTAGCGGACCGCGGAGAAGCTCGCCAGCGACGCCTCGGCGTCCTTGGCCGTGTACAGGGGCAGATCGAGGTCGATGTCCAGATGCGGGGGCTGGGCGCGCAGCTGGGCCTCGGGATCGCTCGGCCAGGCGGGCGGCATCGGTTCGATGGTCGTCGCGACGTGTTCGGTCGCAGCGGCCGCCTCGATGGCTTCGACGGCCTCGGGCCACCGGGGCGATGCATCCGGCACCGTCCCTGCGCCCGGCACACCCGCGACCACGCCCTGACCGGTGCCCGCCGCCAATGCGACGTCGCCGGCCGCCGCGAGCGCGACCGCGGCCGCGTACTCGTCGGCCTCCTTGCGATCGTCCGCCTCGACCTTGTCCGGGTGGCGCTTCTCCCAGCGGGCCTCGCGCTTGGCGAACTCCTCGTGGAGCTTGCCCGAGTCGAGCAGGACGAGCCCGGCCAGCTCGATCGTGCCGGCCGTGGCGTGGATGGCACCGCGGTAGCCGGCCTTGACCAGCAGCGGCAGGAGGCCGCAATGGTCGAGATGCGCGTGGGTCAGCAGGACGGCGTCGAGCTTGTGCGGATCGAACGCGAAGGGCACGCGGTTGCGGATCGATTCGTTCGGACTGCCCTGGAACATCCCGCAGTCGATCAGGATGCGGGCCTGCGCGGTTTCGAGGAGGTACTGGGAGCCGGTGACGGTCGTGGCGCCACCGAGGAAGTGGATCTGCATGGGCGCATGGTGACAGCGCGCGCGGTTCGCCGCGTATCCTCCGCGAGCATGGGGCTGAGCGAGGTCGAGCGATCGTACGGGGAGCTGCTCGCCGCCTTCGGTGACGTGGTCGTCGCGCGGAGCCGCGGGACGCCCGCCGAGCCGCCCGGGGGCTCGATCGCGTCGGTCGTGCGCCGATACCGGAGGATGCGTCGTGCGTTCGGGCCGACGCTGACCGCACTCACCCAGCCCGATCGATCCTCCGCGGAGGATCGACGTGCCGAGGCGATCATGCGCGCCACCGTGGCCTGGCTCGACGAGATGGAACCGACACCGGGGACGGGGCCGGGACGTGCCGGAAGCCTCGTCGACGACGACCCGACCGCTGCGCGCGCCCGTGCACGCCTCTATGGCCGGTACGGAACGACTGCCGGCGCGTTGCGGCTCGATGGCGAGACCCTGGACCGCCCGACGATCCTGGGCCGCCTCGCGACGGAGCCCGACGGGAATGCACGCCGTCGCCTGTTCCTCGCCCTGGAGCCGCTCTGGCGAACGGTCGATGGGGACGGCGGCGCGGCGACCCCGTATCGTCGCCTGCTTCCATCCAGCGCGGGCCGGTGGAGGGCCCACGGCTCCCCGATCGACGCAAACGTATCGTCGCTTGGCATGTCGCCGGCCGCCTTCGAGACGACCCTCCACGGCATCCTGGCGACCTGGCGGTCGGTCGTCGGGCCGGACCGGCTCGAACCGTGGGACTACCGGTACGCCAGCGGGGCCGCCGCCCGGTCGCTGGACGCGCTGGTGCCCGCAGATCGGCTGCTCGACCTCGACCATCGCTACCTGGCCGCGCTGGGCGCCGACGTGGCGGACCTCGGGATCCGATACGACGTCTTTCCGCGCGAGGGCCGGCCGATGATCCCGGTGGCGTTCTCGATCGGGATGGGCGGCTGGGCGGCCGACCAGCCGGCGACCGGGCCGTGGACGCCGCGGCCGCCGTGGGTCTTCGCCACGTACGCGGAAGGCGGCCTGGGCGGTCTCGCCGAGCTCCTGCACGAGAGCGGCCACGCGCTGCACTCGGCGGCGGTGCGGACCCGGCCGGCCTTCCTCGAGTGGCCGGACGAGGAGACCGCGTTCGTCGAGGGCACCGCCGACGTGCTCGGCTGGGACGCCGACGAGCCCGCCTGGCAACGACACTGGCTTGGCACGGCCGCCGGGCCGCGCGATGCCCTGCTGAGCCGCTACGGCAGCGTGATGCTCGACATGTGCTGGGCGCTCTTCGAGATCGAGCTCCACCGGCATCCGGAGCGACGCCCGAACGACGTCTGGACCGAGATCACGACCGACGGATTGGGGATCGTCCCGCACCCGGAGTGGTCGTGGTGGGCGATCCGGGGCCAGCTGATCGACGCGCCCGGATACCTCGCGAACTACGCCCTGTCCGCGATCATGGCCGCGGCCGTGCGGGCGCGGGTCCTCGAGCTCCGCGGGCCGTGGCTCACGGGCGACCCGGGCTGGTACGGCTTCATGTCGGAGCGTCTGTTCGCGGCCGGTGCGTCACGCTCGCCCGCCGACCTGCTCGGGGAGTTCCTGGGCGGTCCGCTCACCGCCGAGCCGCTCCTCGCCGACCTGCGGCGGGGCGGATAGCGCCTCGGTGGCCGCGACGCCCCCCGGTCAGAGCGGGATGAGCACCAGCGCGTCGATGGCCACGGCGAGGAACAGCAGGCTCAGGTAGCTGATCGAGTACTTGTAGAGCCGGATCGCGCCGGCCGTCGACGCCTCCTCGGACGAGCCGCGCCGCCACAGGCCGTACGCCTGCCACAGGAAGATCGCGCCGAGGACGACCGCCGCGACGAGGTAGATCAGCCCCATCCGCCCGACGGCGAACAGGACCAGGGAGATCGCGACCATCAGGATCGTGTACAGGCCGATCTGGCGGGTCGTCTCCGGGATGCCCTTGACGACCGGCAGCATCGGCACGCCGGCCGCGGCGTAGTCCTTGCGGATCCGCAGCGACAGCGCCCAGAAGTGCGGCGGCGTCCAGTAGAAGACGAGGAGGAACAGGAGCAGCGCCGGGAGGCCGACGTTGCCGGTCACGGCCGCCCAGCCGATGACCGGCGGCAGCGCGCCGGCGGCGCCGCCGATGACGATGTTCTGGGGCGTCGAGCGCTTGAGGAGCATCGTGTAGACGACGACGTAGAAGCCGATCGCCAGCAGGGTCAGGAACGCGGCGGTCAGGTTGACGAACCAGACCATGACCACGAAGGAGAGGACCCCGAGCGCCGAGGCCGAACACGACCGCGCGTTCCGGGTCGACCTGGTGGGCGGGCAGCGGCCGGCGCCGGGTCCGGGTCATGAGCAGGTCGATGTCGCGGTCGAGGTAGCAGTTGATGGCGTTGGCGCTGCCGGCGGCCAGCGTGCCGCCGATCATCGTCCAGAAGACCAGCGCGCCCCAGTCGGCCCAGTTCACGCCGGCGACCGCGCCCGGCAGGTCGCGCGTGGCGAGGACCATGGCCGGGACGGTCGTCACCAGGAGCAGCTCGATGATCCGGGGCTTGGTCAGCGCGATGTAGGCGCGGACCGTGTCGCCCTTGGTGCGGGCGCCGGGGACCGTGGCCTCGGGATCGGCGCCGGCGGTCTGGCCGCGGCCGGCGCCCATGCTGACCCGCGCGGTGTAGTAGCTCGTGACGGTCAGGCCGGTCAGCATCGCCCAGATCGCCGCCCCGAGGGCCAGATGGAGGGTCTGCGTCCACTCGGCCAGGTGGGTCAGCACCTGTGCGCCGCCGACGACGACCTGGATCGCGAACAGCACGGCGGCCCCGACGGACAGGCGGACGATCGTCGGGTGCGCCGCGCTGGGTCCGCCACGCGACGACCGCGAGGCCGGCCACGACCAGACCCACGATGGCCGCCACCCAGCGGTGGAGGATGTGCGCCGACGTCGCGTCGGTCACGTCCGGGAACAGCGTCCCGTTCATCAGCGGCCAGTCCGGGAAGACCAGGGCGGACGACGTGGCCGTCACGTGCGATCCGAACAGGAGCAGGGCGAACGTGAGGGCCGTGGCGAAGGCCGCGACGAGCGTGAATCGCTGGCTGCCACCGCGGCCGCCGATCCTGGCCGGGTAGCCGGCCCGGACGGTCAGGAAGACCAGCAACGCGACCAGCGTGAGGGCCGCGGCCAGGTGCGCCGTGACCGACTCGCCGCTGTTGCCGAGGCGGACCGTCTCGCGCCCGAGCCACGCCTGGAAGCCGACGAGCCCGACCGCCGCCAGCGACGGCCAGAGGATCGATCGGCGGTCGCGGTAGTCGCGGATGGCCAGGAAGGCGAGGCCGAGGATCTCGAAGCCGATGACGACCGCGACGGTCCGGTGGATCCACTCGATCCAGGCCTTGGTGTCGCCGAGCGACGGGATGATCTGGCCGTGGCAGAGCGGCCAGTCCGGGCAGCCGAGGCCCGAATCCGTGGCGCGCACGATGACCCCGATCGTGACCAGCCCGAGAGCGGTCGCGAGGGTGAGCGCGGCGAGCTTCTGGAAGCGGTTCACGAGGCCGCCATTCTACCCCGGCGGCACGTTCCGACCGGTCGCGATACGCTGTCGAGGATGTCCCCCCGACGCCTCGCCGCGACCCTGTCCCTGCTCGCGCTGCTCGTGGCCGCCTGCGGCACGTCGACCCCGTCCGCCGCGCCGTCGGCCGGGCGTCCGGTGCCGCCTGCGCGACCGCACCCGAGCCGAGCGACCTGAGCGCCTGGGGAGCGCCCAAGACGGCGCCGGCCCTCGTCCCCGTCCTCGTCACCAACGCGATCGGCTGCGGCAAGAGCCGCATCCTGATGCTCTATCTCGACAAGACCAACCGCCCGGCGAGCGCGCCGGACCGGACGGTCAAGGCCGCGTTCTACGACCTCGCCAAGGATCCCGAACAAGCCCGTCGCCACGGTGGACGGCTCGTTCGTCTGGACGATCGAGAACGAGCGCGGCATGTACGTCCTGGACGTCGACCTGCCCGAGGCCGGCACGTGGGGCGCGGAGTTCACGACGGAGGCGCCGGGATCGGCGGCCGAGACCGTGCGGATGACGTTCGACGTCCGCGACTCGCTGCCGACCGTCCAGGTCGGCCAGGCCGCCCCGCCATCGAAGACGCCGACCGCCGCCGACGTGGGCGGCGACCTCGCCAAGCTGTCGACCGACCCGAAGCCGGATCCGGCCTTCTACAAGACGTCGGTGGCGGACGCGCTCGCCACCCACAAGCCGTTCATGCTCGTCTTCGCGACGCCCAAGTTCTGCACCAGCCAGCAGTGCGGGCCGACGCTCGACCATTTCAAGCCGATCGCCGCGGCCAACCCCGACGTGACCTTCATCAACGTCGAGCCCTATCAGCTGAAGCTCGTCGACGGTGCATTGCAGCCCGTGCTCGATGCCAACAACCAGCTCCAGGCGACCGATGTCACCGACCAGTGGGGGCTCCTCTCGGAGCCGTGGATCTTCGCGGTCGACCGGAACGGTGTCGTCCAGGGCTCGTACGAGGTCACGATCACGCCGGACGAGCTGGCGGCGATCCTGCCGGTCATCAGCGCGGGCGGCTGACGCCCGTTACTCGCGGCCCGGCGTCAGGTCGCGTCCTCGAGGCGCACGGCGACCATCTCGCTGCCCTCGGTCCGGTACCAGACGCGCACCGGTTGCGCCGTCGCCTGGTGCTCGACCAGGTGACCGGGCGGGAACTCGGCGCCGTTCTCGAGCTCGCCGAGGGTGAAGTCGAGGGTGCCGCGATCGGTCGTGCGAAGTCTGAATCCGTTCACGTGATCGAGGCTCGCCGCATCGACGCCGACGATGACCCCGACCGACTGCCTCGGCGCCGGGCGGCGCCTCGGGGTCGCGCAGGCTGCTCCCACCGAGCAGGAACGCCGCGGCGCCGGTCACCACGACGACGATGACGAGGGCCAGCGCGAACAGGTTTCGGGTGCGCCGGTCCACCGGTCAGGGATTCAGGATGCGGCCGCGCCGGTCCCGATCGTGCCCGTCCCGGTGCTGCCGGGTGCGTACAGCGGCATCCCGTCGGCGCAGCGGGGGCAGGTGTCGGGGCCGGGCTCGTACGTCGGAAGGTCCAGCTGCCACAGCGATCGCAGCGGGATAGACCCGCCCGGTCGTCGGCGAGGTGAGTGTGGTCTTGCCGCCGCTCCGGTCGACCAGCACGACGCATTCGACGATCTCGCCGCCCATCGCCTCGACCGCGGGCAGCATCGCCAGGAGCGACCCGCCGGTCGTCAGGATGTCGTCGACCAGGAGGACGCGCTCGCCCGGCTCGATCCGGAACCCGCGCCGGAACTCGCGCCGGACCAGGCCGTCGTCGCCGCGGACCTCCTCGGCGAAGATGCTCCGGACGCCGAGCTGCCGCGCGGTCTCGAAGGCAAGGATGACGCCGCCGGTGGTCGGGCCGGCGCACAGATCGACCAGCGGCTCGCCGTCGAGCCCCCGACCGTGGAGCGCGAAGAACCCGCACAGCTCGCTCGTGGCGACCGGGTCCTGGAGGACCTGGAACTTCTCGACGTACGCGTCGCCGTGACGACCGCTCTTGAGCAGGAAATGGCCCTCGCGGAAGGCGCCGGAGCTGCGGAACAGCGCCTCGGTGCGGAGCGCGATCGTGTGGCGCAGCGCCTCGTCGAGCGCCGGTCGGACGGTGGTCATGCCCGGAGTCTACGCGGGCTCGGCCCCGAAGGCCGCCGGGTCGATCCGGCGGACCTCCGCGACCTGATCGAACCCGCGGTCCGGGCTGATGATGTCGGTGATCCCCTCGTGGATGCACGTCGCGACGTGGACGAGGTCCCGCGCCTCGAGTGACGGATATCTGACTGCCAGATCCGGGAGTCTGCGCACAAGTGCGTGCGTGATCGGCAGGACGGGAGCGAAAAAGTCGAGCGCCTCTTTCGCCATCTCGACGCCAACGTCGGAGCGGCGGGTGCTGATGAACCGATGCAGGAGTTCCTGGATGACTTCGACGGAGATCACGCCGTCCAGCTCGCCATTGCCGATGCGCGAGAGAACTCGTCGTGACGGTTCGCGCAATGGATGTGGGCCGCCCGAGGCGTACATGATCACGGCGGTGTCGATGAACGCCGTCACCATGTGCCGAGCTGACTCTTGAGGATCTCCGCCTTCATGACTTCCCAATCATCGACGGGAGCGTTCATGGCGAGCATCCGTTTCAAGGCGCGCTGTCGTCGATCCGGCTCCGCTTCCACGAATGAATCCACGGCGTCCCGGATGACGGCCCCGACCGACTTCCCTTCCCGCTCCGCGATCCGCTTCAGCCGCGCCAGCTGCTCGGGGGAGAGGAGGACCTGGGTCCGCTCGCTGAACATGCACATACCATACCATGTGCGTGTCTACGGCCGGTATTCGACGCCCTTCGACGACGGTTGTGCCGGCTTCTTGGGCAGGGCCGTCCCGATGAGGTCGCTGTAGCTCGCCAGGCCTCGGCGCCCGCACTCCGCCGCGAGCTCGTCCACGAGCCGGACCGGCAGCGTCGGGTCGGCGAAGATCGCGGTCCCGACCTGGACGGCGACCGCACCGACGGCGAGGAAGTCCAGCACGTCGTCCAGGTTGGTCACCCCGCCGATCGCGACGACCGGGATCTTGACCGCCTGGGCCGCCTCGTACACGACCCGCAGCGCGACCGGCTTGACCGCGGGTCCGCTGAGCCCGCCGTAGATGTTGCCCAGGAGCGGACGCCCGCGATGTGGCGCGACCGCGATCCCGGACAGCGTGTTGATGGCCGTCAGCGCATCGGCCCCCGCGTCGGCGATCGCCCGCGCGATCGGCCGGATGTCGGCCACGTTGGGTGACAGCTTGACCAGCAACGGCAGGTCGGTGACGCGCCGAACGGCCGCGGTCACCTCGCCGGCCGCCCCCGCGTCGATCGCGAACTGGAGCCCGCCCGCGCCGACGTTCGGGCACGAGATGTTGAGCTCGATGCCGGCGACCCCGGGCACGCCGTCCAGCCGCCGCGCGACCTCGACGTAGTCGGCGACCGACTCGCCGGCCACATTGACCAGCACCGGCGTCTTCCAGGTCGTCCACGTCTCCGCGTACTTGGCGATGACCGCGTCCACGCCCGGGTTCTGGAGCCCGATCGAGTTGAGCATCCCGGCCGGCGTCTCGGTCACCCGCGGCGTCGGGTTGCCGACCCGCGCCTTGAGGGTCGTGCCCTTGCAGCAGATCCCGCCCAGCCGGTCGACCTCGACGACGTCGCCGTATTCGACCCCGTAGCCGAACGTCCCCGAAGCGACGAGGACGGGGTTTGGGAGGACGAGCCCACGTCCGAGATCGACCGTCAGGTCGACGGCGCCGGCGGCGACCGGCGATGGCGGATCCGCGCGGCCGGTCGACGGGACGACGGTGGCGCGCCTCGATGGCGCGACCGGCGGGCGCCTGGCGGCGGCTGGGTACTTCTGCTCGGCGACCCGCGGCGAGGACGTCACCGCCCGGCGCTTGGCCTTCACCAGCCGTTCTCCCAGGCGATCTCCTCGGCGGCGAAGACCGGGCCCTCGCGACAGACGCGCTGGGGCACGCCGGACGTGCTCATGACCACGCAGCCGAGGCACGCCCCGACGGCGCAGCCCATGTTCTGCTCCATCGACACCTGGAGGAACGCCTTCCGTCGGGCGGCCGGCGAGCCGACCGGATCGACCTTGCCGGCGCCACGCTTCCGCCCGAGCTTGGCGACCCCGAGCCGATCGCGCCGCCCGGCCGAGATCCGGGCGAGCGCCGCGAGCATCGGCGCCGGCCCGCACGCGAACGCCTGGTCCGCCCAGCGCCTCGTACTCGCCCACCAGGTCGGTGACGTAGCCGTGATGCCCGAGCGAGCCGTCGTCGGTCGCGACGATGTACTCCACCTCGTCCGGGAGAAGCGAGGACGGGTAGACCTCCCGGGCCGAGGCCGCCCCGAACAGCAGGGTCACCTGCCGCCCGTCGCGGATCGCCTCATCGGCCAGCATCCGGACGCCGGCCATGCCCAGCCCGCCGGCCACGAGCAACAGGTGCCGGCTGCGCGGGTCGACCTCGAACGGGCGGCCGAGCGGCCCCAGCAGGTCGACGGGATCGCCCGGTCGCAGGCGGGTGAACCAGTCCGTGCCCCGGCCGATGACCCGGAAATGGATGGTCACGATGCCGGTGGCGGCATCGGCCGTGTTGAGCGAGAACGGCCGGCGCAGGATCATCCCGGAGAAGTCGCCCGGCCGGGCGTGGACGAACTGGCCCGCCCGCGAGCCGACGGCCAGGCCCGGCGCGTGATACGCCTGCAGCCACTGGCCCGGCAGGATCTCCCGACTCTCGACCAGCTCCGCGGCAGCCAGCCGCATCGTCACGCGGTGGGTTCGTCCTCGGCGTCGCCGTCGGCGGCGGCCTCCGCCGGTTCGAGGTCCCCGGCGGCTTCGGTCGCCTCCCCGGTGCCGTTGGCCGATGCGTCGGCCAGCTCCGGGGCGACGGCCGGGAAGGCCTCCGCAAGGGCGTCGGCCAGGTCACCGAACACGTCGGTCGGGTCGTAGAACTCGACCAGCTCCTCGGCGCCGCTGAGCGTCCGCCATTCCTCGTCCGAGTCCTCCGGGATGACCTCGGCCTTGAACCCGGTGGTCGTGAGCGACAGCCGCTCGTCGTCGTCGTCGACGATGATCAGGTCGCCGATGACCGACACCAGCCCGGCGGATGCGCCCTCGAACTCGTCGAGCAGACGCGACTCGCTGCGCTGGCTGCGTTCCTGGTATTCGAGGGCGAGGTCGTACAGGCGGCGTGCCGCGGACTCGTCGTCGTCCTCCGACAGCGAGACCGGCTGGGTCGAGGCCCACGAGTCGGCGGCGGCGGCGTACGGATCCTCGCTCAGCGAGACGCCCTCGTCGGGCGAGATCCCGGCCACCTCGAGCAGGTCGCCCTCGGCGGTCGGCTCGGAGGGCAGGCCCGCGGCCTCGCGGGCGGCTTCGGCGAACGCGGCGTAGATGTCGGCCGGGTTGTACAGCTCGATGAGCTCGGAGGCGGACTCGATGACCTCGGTCTCGCTGACCCACTCGCCGGTCACGTCGTCGAGGTACCGGCTGCGGCTGCGGAACGACAGGTCAGGCGCGATCGAGAGGTA
The DNA here is from genome assembly GCA_963755995.1 of uncultured Chloroflexia bacterium. GTDB lineage: Bacteria > Chloroflexota > Limnocylindria > Limnocylindrales > CSP1-4 > SPCO01. Next base: position 335,601 of record CAVWLQ010000002.1, read on the forward strand.
GTCGGGCTCTTCGTCGATGAGCGTCAGCCCACCGAGGACCGCGATCCGCTCCTTGTGGTGGTCGAGGAAGCGCCGCAGCTGTTCGGTGGCCTGGACGATGAAGTCGGAGCGTTCCAGCGCGGCATCCGACGCGAGCTCCCCGAGCAGATCGTTGTGGCTGTCCATGTGGTCGCCTCCGTTGCTGTCGGGAAGAGTCTACGGGTGGTACTCGAGGTCGGGTCCCATCCGTTCGCGGAGGAACATCGAGTGGTGGCGTTCGAAGATCCACTCGCCGGCCCGATGGCCGAGGGCGCGGGTGGCTTCGTCTGCTTCGAGCTTGTCGAGGGTCGCGTAGTCGGGCAGGTCCAGCAGGATGACGTTGTCGAAATCCCAGCCGTGGGCGACGTTGAACCAGCCGATGAAGCGGATGCCGAACTTCTCCTCGTAGTCCTTCACCTGCTTCGGGAAGATCGTGCGCATGAAGAACTTGAAGAACGGATCGCGGCCGCGGCGAACGTTGAAGTAGGTCGCGAGCACGGGCACCGGCGCGGTCCTCCCTGGGCGAACGAACGAGCGCCCGTGGGCGCGCGGTCGCCTATTGTCGCACGGGCCCCTCGTGCGGCGAGCATCGAGACGGGAGCCCCGGCCGCCTGTCACAGTGGCACCCTCTTCGCGTCCAGCAGGCGAGGACCCGATGACCGAGCCGAACGACGAACCCGCGTCCCCGACAGGCGCACCGTCACCTCTCGCGGAGGTTCCGACGGCCGCGTCACCCGTCCCGGCCGAGCCGGCCGAGCCCACGATCCCGGCCGAGTCGACGGACCCGGTCGAACCCCCGGTCCCGGGTGCGCCCGGGCCGCCGGCCTCCGACGTGCCCGCCACCGAGGTCGCCGCCGTCCCCGGGTGGATCCCGCCCGACGGCGGTGACGGCGCCGGCCGGAGGCGTGGCTGCTGCCTGATCCTGGCCGTGGTCGGTGCGGGCCTCGCGGTCCTCGCCGTGATCGCGATCATCGGCCTGATCTTCCTGGGCGGCCAGATCCGGGCGCTCCAGGGAACGGTCAAGTACGAGACGGGCACGTCCACCGCCAGCTCGGACTGCTTCGTCCAGGAGGCGGCGACCACGTTCCCGGCGTCGGCGAGCATCCATTTCGTGGCCACGTTCACCCGTCCGGTCACCGCCGACGAGAAGGTCACCGTGATCGTGACCCTCCCGGATGGCACGACGCGGACGACCGACGACGCCTACACGGGCGGCGGGATCTGCATCAGCGACACGCTCGACCCTGGGCTGGACACCGGGTCGTGGGCGCTCGAGTTCAAGGTGGGATCGGAGTCCCTCGCGAGCGGTGGGTTCACCATCACGCCCTGACGGATCAGTGCCGGTCGGCCTCGTCGGCCGGCGCCGCTTCGGGGGCCGGCGCCGCTTCGGGGCCTGCTTCGGCATCCTGGGCTTCCGCGGGGCCCGCTGCCGGATCCTCGCCCCCGGCCGGTGACTTGGTCGCCGCCGCGTCCTCGAGCTCGCCCACGGTCCTCGTCCCGCTCGCGAGCGGCCGGCGCCGTCCGCGTCGATCGGCGCTGACCAGGCGGAGCAGGAAGATGATCGTCTGGCCGGTGAACAGCAGCAGCAGGATCACCGAGAAGAGCAGGATCGTGCTGACCAGCGGCGGCCAGTTCCACACGACGCTGAGGGGCGTCAGCACGATGAAGATCACGAGGATGACGACCTGGAACCGGAAGCAGCCGAGCCCCGGGCCGCGCTCCGCCTCGAGGTCGTCGCCCTTGTACTGGACCGGGCCGGTCGTCGGGCGTGGACGGCGCGGCGGCGTCGGATCGGCCCGCGGATCGATCGGTGGAGCGGCGGGCGGGTCGGTCGGCTGGTCGGTCACGAGGCGGAACGATACGGGAGGTGGCCCGGGGGCGCTCGCGAGCCGCCCGGCCTAGTCGAGGCGGTAGATCAGCTCGGACAGGCCGTCATCCGCGACGGCCTCGCCGACACGGACGAACCCACAATGCTCCACGACCCGCTGCGAGCCGATGTTGTGGGGCACGATGTGCGCGAGGATCGGCCGATCCCGGACGTCGTCGAGCAGGAGCCGCAGCGCCTTCGTCGCGATGCCGCGTCCCCACCATTCCCGGCCGATCCAGTAGCCGACCTCGCGGTGATCGCCGGCGATCCAGCTGACGATGTCGCCGGCGACGACCCCATCCGCCACGATCGTCCGGGTGATGTTCACCGGATCGGCCCGGATGGTCGCCCAGTGCGCGTAGAAGACATCGGGTGCGCGCGTCGGGAAGGCGGCCATCGCGGCAGCCACCGGATCGTCCTGGTGCGCGAGGAAGATCGGCAGATCCCCATCCTCGACCGGACGGATGCTGACCTCGGGCCCGTCCGTCATGCCGCGGTCCGCGGCTCGTTCGCCAGGCCGTCCACGACCTCGAGGTTCGGCAGCGACCGCAGGATCGATGGCGCCGCCAGGACCTTCCATGAGCGCGACCCGCCGCCGAGGACGATACGCTCCCGGGTCATCACCCGGCCGTCGACCCAGATGGGCAGCTCCGGCGGCAGGCCGAAGACCGTGACGCCGCCCATCACCATCCCGGTCAGCGCCGCCGTTTCCTCGGCCGGAGCGAACGACGCCTTTCGTGTCCCGAGCCGGTCGCGCACGGTCCGGTTGACGTCGAGCCGGTAGGGCGACAGCGTCACACACGCGGCGTAGCGCGGCGGATCGGTCTTGCCGATCACGACGATCGTGTTGGCCGAATCCTCCGGGTCGAAGCCGTAGGCCGCGCAGAACGCCGCGGTGTCGGCGAGGGCCGGGTCGCACGCGAAGAGCTCGTAATCGACGCCGAGCGGGTCCAGCCAGGCGACGAGCCGGGCCCGTCCGGCGGGATCGTGATCGTCCATGGTGGCTAGCGTACAAGGCGGGACAGTGCCGCCGGGCTGCCACCCCGGCGACTACCATCGAGGTCCGATGACCGACGATCCCAGCGCGGCTCCGACCGACCCGCTCGCCCGCTTCGCCTGGCACCCTGAGCCCGAGCTGATCGGCTATGGCGACGCCACCGCGCGGCCGGCGATGGAACGGCTCGGCGCGGACACCTGGGCCGCCGCCCTCGACTTCCTGTACGACCAGGCGGCGCACCGGGCGATGGGCGACCCAGCCCCCTATGCGGCTCTCCGGGCCGCGTTCTTCGGCCCGACCGGGCGGCCGGCACCGGCACCGGCCGCACCCAGCCCGATCGCCGACGTCCTGGGCGAGTTCCGTGACCGCCTGGCCGGTGGCCAGATGAACGCGCAGCACCCGCGGCAGTTCGGCTACTTCACGCCGCCACCGTTGCCGGTCTCCATGATGGGCGAGCTCCTGGCCCAGATGACCAACCAGGGCGTCGACGTGTGGCACGCCGGCCCGCTCGCCACCTTCGTCGAGGAGGAGGTCGTCCGCTGGCTGTGCGACCTCGTCGGCTACGAGGAGGCGTCGTTCGGGCTGCTCACCTCGGGTGGGGTGATGGCCAACTTCATGGGCATGGCCCTGGCCCGGGACATCCATCTGGGTCGCCTGCTGGGTGCCGGCCGGGCGCCGCGTGGCGGGCTCCTCGACGGCGTCCGCGTCTACACCTCGGACCAGACCCACTTCTCGATCGCCCGTGCGCTGGACCTCCTGGGCTTCCCGCCGGAGACGCTCGTGGTGATCGCGTCGGACGATCGGTTCCGGTTGCACGGCGCTCCCGTCGCCCAGGCGGTCGCCCGCGATCGCTCCGCCGGGCTTCGCCCGTTCGCGATCGCGGCGGTCGTCGGCTCCACCAACACCGGCTCGGTCGACCTGGTCGGCGAGCTCGCCGACGTCGCGGCGGCGGAGGACCTGTGGCTGCACGTCGACGCGGCGTACGGCGGCGGGGCACGGCTGTCGGCACGCGATCGCGACCGGGTGCCCGACCTCGAACGGGCGGATTCGGTGACCGTCGACCCGCACAAGTGGTTCTTCCAGGCCTACGACATCGGCGGGCTGCTGGTTCGGGACGGAGCGCACCTTGGCCAGGTGTTCGGTGGGCGGGCGCCCGAGTACTACCGCGGTGGCGAGACGCTCACCGCCGGGGCCGCCGACCATGACGACCACGGCGACCAGCTCAACTTCTACAAGCTGAGCTTCGAGGGCACCCGCCGCTGGCGCGCCCTCAAGCTGTGGATGTCGTGGAAGCACCTCGGCACGGATGGCCTGGGCCGCCTCGTCGAGGCCAACGACGACCTGGCGGCCCTGCTTGCCCGGCGCTGCGCCGAGTCGGATGACCTCGAGACGATCCCGGCGACCCCGGAGCTCTCGGTCGTGTGTTTCCGCCACCTGCCGGGCGGGCGCGATGCGGCGATGGCGATGGCGCCCGAGAAGCTCGACGCCCACCAGGACCGGCTCCAGGCGGCTCTCGAGGCGTCCGGCGACGGCTGGCTGACGACGACCCGGCTGCGCGACGCGACCTGGCTGCGTGCCGGGATCGTCAACTACCTCTCGACCGAGGCCGACATCGACGGGCTCCTCGCGACGTTGCGAGGCCTCGCCGAGGACGGCTAGCCGAACGCCGCCTTGAGCGGAGCCGCGACCTCCGTGGCGAGACGCTTGATGCCCGCCGCACCGTCACGGGCCGGCGTGGTCAGCAGGATCTCCGAGGCGCCCGCCCGGCCATAGGCGATGGCACGCTCCAGTGCCACGCGCCGCTCGTCGCCGGCGGCCGGGATGATGATCTGGACCGACAGCGCGAGCGACGCCGGGTCGCGGCCGATGGCCTCGCACTCCGCCCGCAATCGGTCGCGACGGTCGACGAACCCCTCGAGCGTCCCGGCCAGGTTGGACGCGTAGTTCCAGCCGTCCGCGTAGCGGGCCGCAAGACGCAGGCCGCGCGGTCCCTGTCCTCCCAGCCAGATGGCCGGGCCGCCGTCCCCGACCGGGCCGGGCTCCATCACGGCGCCGATCGAGCCGGTACGGGGGCGCGTCCAGGGTGACCCCGGGCGCCGCCCGTGCCTCATCGCTGAACAGCGCGCGAAGCACCTGGATCGTCGCCTCGAACCGATCGAACCGCTCGCGCAACGGCGGCAGGTCGATGCCGAACGACTCGTGCTCGCCGACATGCCAGCCGGCCCCCAGCGCCAGGATGTAGCGGCCTCGCGTGACGTGATCGAGGGTGACCGCCTCCTTGGCGAGCATCGCTGGATGGCGGAACGTCGCCGCCAGGACGGTCTGCCCGACGGTCTTGCCCGGCACGTGGTGGGACAGGGCCGCGAGTGCCGTCATCGTCTCGAAGCTCGGGCCGCCGCGGTCGCGGTTCGGGTCGGTCAGATGATCGTTGAGCCAGCCCGAGTCGAACACGTCGTGCCGGCCGGCCTCCGCCCAGGCGGCGTCGAGGCTGGACCAGTCGGTGTTCTGCGGCGACGTCCGGAAGCCGACCCTCATCGGGCGCCCGATCGCAGCGCGAGACGATCCTTGAGCCGATACCACTCGCCGACCGCCGGCAGGAACCACGGACGGCCCTCGTACGGGGCGGGCACGAGCGGGAACTTCAGGCGTGCGAGCGCCGGCGCCTCGCCACCGGCGAGCCATGCCCCGACTTCGGTCCCGAGATGGGTCATCAGCGCGACCCCGGTCCCGCAGCAGCCCATCGCGTAGGCGACGCCGTCGCTCGTCCGCCCGACATGCGGCATCCGGTCGAACGTGAAGCCGACGTTGCCGCCCCACGCGTAGTCGATCCGGCGCCCGGCCATCCCCGGGTGGACCGCGAGCAGGCCGCGGTGGAGGATCGCGGCCGTCCGCTCGATCGATGTCGGCAGCATGCTCGCCCGGCCACCGAAGACCATCCGCCGATCCGCCGAGATGTGCCAGTAGTACAGGAAGTTCTTCGTGTCGAAGAACGCCCGGCCCTTGGGCGAGATGTCCCGCACCAGGTCCTCGGGGAGTGGCTCGCTGGCGATGACGTAGCTGCCGATCGGGATGATCCGGCGGCGGAGTGTCGGGGCCACGCCATCGGTGTAGCCGTTCGTGGCGACAAAGACGTCGCGGGCCAGGATCGCGCCGCGGTCCGTCTCGACGACGAACCGGCCGTCCGCCTGGCGCCGGATGGTTCGTGCGCGGACACGCTCGTGGAGGTCGGCACCGGCCCGATCCGCCGCGGCGGCCAGGCCGGCGAAGTAGCGGCCCGGGTGCAGCAGCGCACTGGCCGGCACGACGAGCGCCCCGTGGTAGGCATCGGTGCCGATCTCCTCATGGAGGCGCTCGCGCGGGAGCATCGACGCCGCCACCCCGACTGAAGCGAGAGCCGCCTGCTCGTGCTCGAGGCCGGCCACATGCGAGGCGGCGTAGGCGAGCTCGACGTGACCGACCTCGCGGAAGTCGCAGTCGATCGACTCCTCGGCGACCAGTCGCTTGACGGTCTCGTAGCCATCGAGCGTCTCGCGGTAGAGCGCCGCGCCGGTCGCCTCGCCGTAGCGCTCGATGAGCTCGCGCGGGCTCCATTTGTAGCCGGCGTGGACGATCCCGCCGTTGCGGGTCGAGGCGCCCCAGCCCAGCGTGTTCGCCTCGAGGAGCGTGGCCGCGACGCCGCGACGTGCCAGCTCGCGCGCGGCGTTGATCCCGGTGTACCCGCCACCGATGACGACGACGTCGGCGGTGTCGGGGAGTCGGCGATCGGCACGATCCGGCAACGCCGGCATCGTCGCGCTCCACAGCGAGCGGCGCTCGAAGTCGTCGTTGAGAGTCGCGTTCGCCATCGTGGGAGCGTACCCGGTGACGTGACGCATTGACACCTGTCGCATGTGTGCTACGTTCGTCGCATGACCGATGTCGCCTCCCGGGACCTCCGCAACAACACGCGCGCGCTGCTCGATCGCGTCGAGGCCGGGGAGTCCATCACGATCACGGTGGACGGGCGACCCGTCGCCACGCTGCAGCCCGCCGGTCGGCGGCCGCGCTTCGTGAGCCGTGACGTCTTCATCCACGAGGTCATGTCCCACCGGGCAGACGCCGGGCTCCGCGCCGACCTGCGCGACCTGGCCCCGGATGACACCGACGAGGTTTCACCCGCGTGAGCTCGGGGATCGCCGATACCAGCCTCTTCATCTCGAACGGATCGGGCGGGACGATGCACCTCGACCGGCTCCCGGATCGACTTGCCGTCTCGGTCATCACGATCGGCGAGCTCCGCGCCGGCGTGCTCGACACTGAGGACGTGAGCGTTCGCGATCGTCGCCTCGCGGCGCTCACCCGGGCCCTCCTCCTCGATCCGATCCCGATCGACCAGGCCGTCGCGGAGACCTGGGCGCGGCTGCTGATCTCGCTCCGCGGCATCGGCCTCGCGATGCCCGTCACCCGATCCTGGATCGCCGCGACGGCGATGACCCTCGGCATCCCGGTCGTTGCGCAGGACGACGACTACGTCCACGTGCCGGGTCTCGAGGTCATCCACGTCTAGAGGTCATCCACGTCCGGGGTGACGCGCCGAGCCTCAGGCGTCCGGCGCCTCGTAGGCGATCCGGCCGGCCGCGAACGTGACCATGACGGGGCCGGCCAGGTCCATCCCGAGCAGCGGCGTGTTCTTGCCCCGTGATGCGAGCGCATCCCCGGTCACGGTCCACCGCTCCGATCGGTCGAAGACGACGAGGTCCGCCCGAGCGCCCTCGACCAGGCCGACTGCGTCAGCGCGTCGAGACCGGTCGCCGATGACGCCAGCGGGGCCTGTCGTGAGCGCCTCGACCGCACGTGGGAGAGGCAGGCGCCCGGCGTCGACCGCGGCGAGCAGGACGCCCAGCGCCGTCTCGAGACCGCTGATCCCGTTGGCCGCGAGGCCGAACTCGACCGCCTTGTCGACCTCGGTGTGAGGCGCGTGATCCGTGGCGATCGCGTCGACCGTGCCGTCCAGAAGCGCCGCCAGACAGGCGGCCGCGTCCCCCGCCGACCGGAGTGGCGGGTTCACCCGAAGTGCGCTCGAATATGGGGCCGCGACCAGTGCCTCGTCGGCCCAGGGGTCACCAGTGGCCTCCCACGCCCAGCGCCGCGCGCCGGCGATCCATTCGTCGGTCAGCGCGAGGTGGTGGGGCGTGACGTCGCACGTCACCGGCAGGCCGGCCGCCTTGGCGCGGCGCACCAGATCCAGTGCGGCGCCCGTCGACAGGTGGGTCAGGTGCAGCCGGGCGCCCGGCACATCGCGCAGGACGTCCTCGAGCACGGCGAGGTCGCGAGCGACGGCAGCCGCCTCAGCCGCGACCGGCCAGCCACGGAGGCCAAGGATCGTGGCGATCAGCCCGTCGTTCGCCTCGGCGCCATCGGTCAGGCTCAATTCCTCCGCGTGGTCGACGACCGGCAGCCCGAGAGCGCCCGCGTACGCCAGCGCCGCTCGCAGGATCGGCGCGGACCGGACCGGCGCGCCATCGTCGGAGAAGCCGACCACGCCGGCATCGGCCAGCTCGCCAAGCGCCGCAAGGCGCTCCCCTGCCCGCCCGACGGTCACCGCGCCGTGGGCCAGCAGCTCGACCGGCGAGCCCGAGGCGACCGCCGCGGCTCGCACCCCTGCCAGCACACCCGGCTCGTCCAGACACGGGGTCGTGTTGGGCATCGCGCAGACCGTCGTGAACCCGCCGTGGGCGGCCGCTGCCAGCCCGGAGGCCACGGTCTCGGCGTCCTCGTTGCCGGGCTCCCGCAGGTGCGCGTGCAGGTCGATGAAGCCGGGCGCGACGACGACCCCGCCCGCGTCGATCCCGTCCGCATCGCTGCCGGTCAGCCACGTGACCGCCTCGAGGATCCCGTCCGTGACGACGATCTCGCCGGGCCCTTCGCGCCCCGACGCCGGGTCGACCAGCCAGGCGCGGCTGATCTCGAGGTCCGGACCCACCCCGCTCACGCCGCGCCGGTCCCGGTCGCGTGCGTGCCGGCGAGCAGGTACAGCAGCGCCATCCGGACCGCGACCCCGTTCGTCACCTGGTCCGTGATGACCGATTGGGCGCCCGCCGCGACGTCGGCGGCGATCTCCACGCCCTCGTTCATGGGGCCCGGGTGCATGACCAGGGCGCCGGGTCGGGCGAGCGCGAGGCGTGCGGAGGTGAGCCCGTAGCGGGCTGCGTATTCGCGGAGAGATGGCAGGAGACCCGCCGCCATCCGCTCGCGCTGGATGCGCAGGGCCATGACGACGTCGGCGTCGCGGACCGCCTCGTCGATCGACGTCGTGACGTGGAAGCGCCGGCCGGCCGCCGCGCTCCGGGCGGCCCATGCCTCGAACCCCCGGACGAGGGTGGCCGGACCGCACAGCCACAGGTCGGCGCCCGCGGCGGTCAGCGTCCAGATGTTGGAGCGTGCCACGCGTGAGTGGAGCAGGTCGCCGAGGATGACGACCTTGCGGCCCTGGAGCGACCCGCCGGGCAGCCGTTCGCGCATCGTGTACAGGTCCAGCAGCGCCTGCGACGGATGGGCGTGCCAGCCGTCGCCGCCGTTCAGCACGGACCCGCCGAACGTCTCGGCCGCGAGGTACGGCGCGCCGGACACCGCGTGGCGCATGACCAGCATGTGCGCGCCGAGCGCCTCGACCGTCCGCACCGTGTCGACCAGGGATTCGCCCTTCGAGACCGACGAGCTGGCCGCGGCGATGTTGACGACGTCGGCCGACAGGTTCTTGGCCGCGACCTCGAACGAGACCCGCGTCCGGGTCGATGCCTCGTAGAACAGGATCGTCACCTGCCGGCCGCGCAGCGCCGGGACCTTCGCGATCGGGCGGGTCAGGACCTCGCGCATCGCGTCGGTCGTCCGCATCACGAGGTCGATGTCGGCGCCGGTCAGGCCGGACACGTCGAGGAGGTGGCGATGGCGCCACGGGACGGCCTGGGTGCCTGGGACCGCGTCGACCGACGGGACGTCCGCCACCGTGGGTGCGACGCCCTCCGGGTCCACGACCAGGCTCACCCGACCGGCTCGGCCGCCGGTTCGACGACCAGCCGCTCGATCTCGACGCCGTCCTCGCCGTCGATCTCCTCGAGATGGACCTTGACCATCTCCTCGCGCGAGGTCGGGACGTTCTTGCCGACGTGATCGGCGCGTATCGGGAGCTCGCGGTGGCCGCGATCGACCAGGACCGCCAGGCGGATCGCCTGGGGCCGGCCGAAGTCGACCAGGGCGTCCATCGCCGCGCGGATCGTCCGGCCGGTGTAGAGCACGTCGTCGACGAGCACGATCGTCCGGCCGTCGATGCCCGACGGAAGGGCCGTGCCCTTGACCACGGGCTGCTGCGCGACCATCGACAGGTCGTCCCGGTAGAAGGTGATGTCGAGGGCCCCGACCGGCACCTCCGCGCCCTCGTTCTCGAGGATCGCGGCCGCGATGCGATGGGCGAGCGGCACGCCGCGGCGCTGGATGCCGATGAGCAGCAGGCCCTCGGTGCCGGCCTGCTTCTCGACGATCTCGTGGGACAGGCGGATCGTCGCTCGGCGGATCTCGTCCGCGGTCATGATCTGACGGCCGCTCATCGCTCCTTCCCGGCCTCACTGGGCCTCCCTGGCGGCCTCACGGGGCCGTGGCTGAAGGGACGGGGAAAGGATACCGCGCCGCGGTCAGGCCCGGTCAGTAGACGTAGACGGTCACCTGGGTGGTTCCGGACCAGGACGGGCAGCCGCAGATCCGGAAGAAGTCCGGCCGGTACAGGTCCACCACGCGGCTCTTCTTCTGGGGTCCGTAGTCGTTCACGACGCGGACGATGCAGCCGCCCTTGCCGCAGATCTTGACGACGGTCCCGCGCGGCAGGCGCATGGCGGTCGTGCCGTTGTCGTAGAAGGTGGCGCCACCGGAGAGCGTCTTCTTCGATGACCCGTGGACCGTCGCCGACCGGGCGCCGGGGGGAGCCTTCCTGACCGACGATGCCGGGGCCCGAGGCTGCGTGACGCGCGTCCGGGAGACGGCCACGGGGCCGGCGGCGCCGTCACGCTCGACGATCGCGGTGTCGGGCGCGACCTGCCCGGCCGACACGAAGGCGTCGTCGAGCAGCCCGATCGAAGCCGTCGATCGCGATTCGTCCGCTGGGACCGTGAGTTGCTGGAACGCGACTGCCGGCACTGGTTCCACGGGGTTGGGAGCCCGAGAACCGGCGAGACCCGGAAGCGCGACCAGGGCGAGGGCCGCGGTGAGCACCGACCCTACGACCAACCTGCGAGGTCGCACGAGAGCGTGACCATACGACGGATCGCGGTCGGCTGCACGCCCATCGTGCAGCGCAGGAGGTCAGTGGACGACGACGACGCCTTCGACCGGACCGCTTTCGACCGTCCCGACACCACCATCGCTCCAGGCCACGATCTGCACCCGGCTGCCCTCGCCGCCTTGGCCGGGCGGGGTCGCCCAGGCCAGGCGACCGTCCGCGATGGAGAACCCCGGCAGCGCCGTCACGTCCTGCGGAGCGCCGTGCGGCCGGTCGAGATGGCCGGTCGCCGGGTCGAGGTGGACGAGGCTCAGCCGGCCGATCGAGGGATCCTTCGCGTCCGCCAGCCAGATCGCCAGCCAGTCGCCGGTCTCGTCCCAGCGGACGTCGAACTCGGTGACCGCACCGTCCACGACCGAGACGGCCGGACCGTCGGTATCGATGCCGCCGGACCGCGAGAACTTGCGGAGGACGAGCCCGCCCGACGCGGGCAGCGGCGTGCCGTTGTCCGGATCGACCTTGACCGTGCCGTCCCAGACGATGGCCCAGTGGTCGTCCGGGTCGACGACCGGGCGCCAGCCGCCGGACGGGATGGGGGTCTCCTTGCCGCTCGACGGATCGAGGTAGAACGATCGCAATTCGACGGCGTCGCCGCCGGTCGTCTCGGAGGGCCGGCTGCCCAGCACACGATTGCCGACCCACGACCCGAAAACGCTGGCGTGATCGTCGGTCAGCTGCCGCGCGAGATCGTCGCCGACCCGCCACACGTAGATGTCCGGACCGGTGTCGCCCTTGGACGGGCGAGCGGTGAAGGCGAACCACGCGCCGTCGGGTGAATAGGCGGCCGACTCGCCGACGACCTTGACGCCCTTGACGATCGCGAGGTTGGTCGGGATCGCCGAGGTCGGGATCGGCGTCGCGACCGGGGTGGCGACCGGCGTCGGCTCAGGCGTCGGCTCGGCGGTCGGCTTCGGCGTCGCCTCTGGTGTCGCGTCGGGCGTGGCGGACGGGTCGCCGGGGCTCGACGAAGCGGACGGTTCGACGCTCGGAGTGGGTTCGAGGCTCGGCGTCGGCTTGATCGTGGCGGTCGGCCGCGGCGTCGAGGCCGGGGTCGGCTTCGGCGTGGGCTTCGGCGTCGCGTCCGCGGTCGGCAGCGCGATCACGTACACGGCGTCGTCGCCTTTCGCGTCCTCGCCGACGACGACCGCCTGCCCGTTGACCGGCGACTTCGAGATCGACTTGGGCCGGATCGAGATGTCGACGTGCCGGGAGTCGTCGTCCGACACCGTCGGGCAGTCCGGCCGGCCCTCCACGGGGCAGACCTCGTTGACCTTGGCGACGTTATAGGCCAGCGCGCCGTTGGCCGAGGTGCCGACCCAGCGGACCGATCCGGCGGCGGGGACGGCGAACGGCGTCGCATCCGGCGTCACCGGGGTCGAGGCGATGGCAACTGGCGGCGGGCTCGCGGCCGGGGCGATCGCGGTGGATGGTGCCTGGAGGAAGCCGCCGGACAGGACGGTCGCGCCGATGACCACGGCGATCACCGCCACCCCGGACAGGACGCCGAGCGCGGGTCGTGGCCGTCGTGACGAGCCGGTCGCTCGCCGGCTCGCAGCGCCCCGCGACGATGACTCGCGCTCGATCGCCGCCGCGGTGCGTGCCCACAGGTCGCGCGGCGGCTCGGGCTGTCGATCGCGCATCGCGCGCAGCGCCAGGCGATCCGCCTCGTACGCAGGCGGCGACGGAGCGGCATGCGGCGCAGCCGGCGAGGTGGTCCTCGAGCCAGGTGCCGTCCGCCGTCGTCAGCGGCGCATCGAGGCGCTGGGCGGCCAGGGCGCGCGCACGCTCGTGCGCGCCGGCATGTCGTCGCCGGAGGCGCTGGACCCGGCTCATCGACGCCGCTCCACGGGATGGGAGCTGCTCGCGTTCGTTTCGGCTTCGGCTTCCGCCGCGCGCTCCGCGGCCAGGGCCTGGCGAAGACTCTCGCGAGCCCGGGTCAGGAGCGCCCGGGCGGCGACGTGGCTGACGCCGAGCGCGGCGGCCAGCTCGACGCCGGTCATGTCGTGCAGCTCGGCGAGCAGGAGGGCCGCGCGCTGCCGCTCCGGGATCCGGGCGAGGGCGCGCTGCATGTCGCCGGACAGGTGGGCGTCCATGACGAGGCGCTCGGCGGATGGGGCGGAGCCGTGCGATTCGCCCGTCCACGGGAAGAACCGGATGATCTTGCGCCGGCGGATCTCGTCCAGGGCCACGCGATGGGCGATCTGGTACAGCCAGGCCCGGGCGTTCTCCGGCTTCTCCAGCGTCTCGTAGTTCTTGTACGCCTTGACGAACGCGTCCTGGGTGAGGTCCGCGGCCAGCTCCGGCTCGCGCAGCATCCGCAGGAGGTACGCGTAGATCTCGCCGTGGTGCTTGGCGAAGAGCGCCTCGACGAAGACCCCCGCCTCCTCGTGATCCCACATGCCGCTCATGGCGCCGGCTCGTGACCCGAGCATGGCGCGGCCGAGCGTGTCGCGAAGGTCAGCGAGGGCGGGATCGACGACCACAGGTTCTCCGAGCGGGATGGTTCACGGAGCGCGGTCACTGGGCGGCGCGCGCTCGTCGGCCCAAAGACGGCGGACCTCACCCCCATGTGACGCACGATCCGTGCCGGGCCGGACCAGCTCACCCCGTGCCGTCCACGCTGACCTCCGCTGGCGCCAGGAGCTCTTCGACAGCGTCCTCGGGCGAGACGGGGTTGACCGGCAGGCCGGTCCCGAGCTCCAGTCCGGCGATCTCCCGCAGCCTCGGGTGGATCTCCCAGTGCCAGTGGTAGGTCGCGTCGACCTGCTCGCGGAGCGGGGCGGTGTGCAGGACGAGGTTGTAGGGCGGTCCATCGAGGCTCGAGGCCAGCCGGGCGAGGACCTGGCGAAGCGCTTCGGCGGTGGCGGCCACGTCCGGCGTCGTGGCCCGGCCGAAGTCCGCCTCGTGACGACGCGGGACGATCCAGACCTCGAACGGCGAGCGCGAGGCGTAGGGCGCGAACGCGACGCTGTCGCTGTCCTCCCAGACCAGTCGGTCCGGGCGCCGCGATTCGTCGCGGACGAGCCGGCAGAACGGGCACTCCCCTTCGCGGATCACGAACCGGGCCGCGCCGCCCATCTCCTCCGCGATCCGGTGCGGGACCTGGGGCAGGTCGTACAGGTCCAGGCACAGGTGGTTCGTGCGCGCGCCCGCCTGGGCACCCCAGTTCTGGACGACCTGGAGGTAGTCGGTCTGGCCGGCCACCCGCGCCTCGGCCAGCGCGTCCCGCGCCGCCCCGACGAGCGCCTCGATCATGTCGTTGCCGACCGCATGGAGCGCCCGGTGCTCCTCGGGCGGCGCGACGATCGTCCGCCAGCTGCCCGGTCGCGCGGGCCTGGGCGAGCGCGACCTGGCCGAGGCCACGATCGAGCTCGCGCGCGTCGTCATCGGTGCCCACGACGTGGAACGCGAAGTCCTTGAGCATCCGGACGCGGACACCGTCGCCGTCCGGGGTGGAGCAGTTGGCGCACCCGAAGAGACGGTCGTCGACCGGCTCTGCGGCGCGCGCGAACCGGTCGCGGTGGAAGGCGCGGTCGACGACAGTGGCCACCCACCAGCCGGTGATCGGGTCCTTGCGGAGCTCGAAGAGGCCGGCGGCCACCCGCTCAGGACCCCGCCAGCGGGGCGCCAAGCTCGGCGGCGAAGGCCGTGCGCGAAGATCCGGCCGGCGCGCTCGACCGACGCCGTGGTCGGCGTGGCTCCGGCCTCACCCAGCTCTTGGGCGACCGAGGTCGAGGCGACGCCCGGCATGCCGCACGGATCGATCAGGTCGAAGTCGGCCAGGTCGACGGTCACGTTGAGCGCGATGCCGTGGTAGCTGACGCCGCGTTCGATGCGGAGGCCGAGCGCGCCGATCTTGCGCGGGTCCGCACCATCGGGATCGCACCAGCAGCCCGGGTGGCCGTCGCGGCGGCCGGCCGTCACGCCGAGCGTTGCGCAGGTCGTGACGAGGGCCGCTTCGAGGGCCCGGACGAGGGGCCGGACCATCAGGCCGCGGTCGGCCAGGCGCACGATCGGGTACGCCACCAGCTGCCCCGGACCGTGGTAGGTCACCTCGCCGCCCCGTTCCACGCGGACGACCTCGATGCCGCGTCGAGCCAGCGTCGCCGCGTCGGCGCGGACGTGGGCCGGGTCGGACGAGCGACCGAGGGTCAGGACTGCGGGATGCTCGAGGAGCAGCAGCTGGTCGGGGATGGCGCCGTCGGCGCGCTCCACCGCGAGGCGCTTCTGGAGCGCCAGGCCATCGCGGTAGTCCATGCGTCCGAGCCATGACGCGACGATCGGCCCCGGCACGGGGTCGACCCGCTCCGATCCGGGAGTCAGCGTCGCGATCGCCACGTCCGCACGATAGCAGGACACGGTCCGCGGACCGACTCGGGAGGCCGGCGGCGCAGGCGGCGGTGGCCGGTCAGGCCCGCCGACCCGGCGTCAGGCGGGTAGCGGCGACGGGGCGAGCGGGCCGCTCGGGAACGGCTCCGGCGCGGGCCGCTCGTCCGGCGTGTCGTACGGCTCGAACGTGAAGCCCGCGCCCGCAAGCCGGCGCACTCGGTTGAATTCGAGGGTGTAGCTCTGGTAGGCCTCGTGGGTCAAGGCGGCAGCCTGGGTGTGCGCCGGCCGGCCGGCCGAGGCGCGGGCCTCGGCCCGGCTGTTCCAGAGGCAGAACGACATGCACCGGCCGTCGCTCGTGGTCGGGCCCTTGAAGTAGTGGACGAACCCGGCCGCCCCCATCGCCTCGTGATGAGCCCAGTCGTCGTAGGCCGTCAGACGGTCCTCGTCCACGCCGGCTTTGCGGACCGATCGGAAGGCGACCATGTACCACTCGCCGGGATCCACCTCATCGGCGCATGCGGCCCAATCGAACGCGTCGGCCACGGGAAGGGTCGCGTACCGGTCGGAGACCGGGACCAGACGATCGAAGCGGGAGCGCGATCGATGCCTCATGTCGATGCAGCATAGCGAACTCCTCTTCGGATTGCCATGCTATGAGACAAACGTCTTCCAAAATATGAGATGGAAGGACCAGGCTAGGCGGTGCCCTCCTCGGCCAGGGCCGCATTGATGGTCCGCGCCGCCTCCGCGACGAGCCGGCCCGCCCGGGCCTGCCACGCCTCGTCGCATCTGAATGCCGGCCCGATCAGCCCGATCGCCCCGACGATCCCGTCCTCCCGGAAGACCGGCGCCGCGACCGCGACCGAGCCCTCGATGAGCTCGCCCTCGCTCACCGCCAGCCCAGTCATGACGATCCCGCCGAGCCCGGCCCGAAGCTCCTCCTCGGTCGGCGTCCGCTCGGTGATCCGCAGCAGGTCCTGGGCCAGGACCTCGTCGAGGACCTCGCTCGGCGCGAAGGCGAGCAGGATCCGGCCGAGCGCGCCGGCGTACAGCGGTGACATCGCGCCCGTCTCGAGGGTGACCCGCAACGCCTCGTCCGACTCGACCTGGTGGAGGCAGACGGACGACAGCCCGATCCGACGGACGACGATCGCGGTCTCGCCGGTCTCGTGGACGAGCATCCGCAACGGGCCATCGGCATGGCGGATGAGACGCTCGCTGCTGACCATCGAGCCTGTCCCGATGAGCAGCTTCGGGCCGAGCCGGAACACGCCGCCGTGCCGGTCCACGAACCCGAAGTCGCCGAGGGTCCGAAGGTAGCGGTAGACGGTCGAGAGCGGCATGTCGAGCGTGGAGCCCAGCTCGTCGGCGCGCACCTCCCCCCGATCCGCCACTGTCAGGAGCAGCCGAAGCCCGCGAGCGAAGGAGGTGTCCTCGGCGGCCTCCTCGGGCGGATGGTCGCGGGCGGTCGTCATCGGTTCGTTGGGCCCCCGATTCTCACGCGGCGGGAATCAGCCGCGAACGGGGATGGTAGCACCGCATGGACGCTCGCCCGAACGGATCGCGCTGGGGAGCAGCCAGATCGACCAGGTCCGGTTCCCGGTGAGTGGCAATGGCTATGAATCGCCCGACTGTGCGACGGCCACCAACCGCATCGACATCGACGTCAACGGCGGGGTGGGCTCGTTCCGGGTGATCGGCTCGTCTGCGTAGAACGGCCTGATCTGCATGCGCGGCCTGACCGGCCGTCCCTGCCGGCGGGGGAACCGGCAGGGACGGCGGCGGCGCGGCTTACTGGGTCGCGGGGCGGGTCCCCAGGGTGACCTTGAGCTGGGTGGTCTGGCCGTCGCGCAGGACGTCCAGGGTCACCGTCGAGCCCGGGGTCGACTGGCTCGTCACGATGTCGAGCGGGTGGGTCTGATCAAGGCTGGTGCCGTCGACCGCGGTGATGATGTCACCGGGCTGCAGGCCGCCCTGGTCGGCGGGGCCACCGGCGACGACGGAGGTCCCGTCGGTGCCCGCGTCCGCGGCGGACGGGATCCAGGCACCCTCGGCGACCGGCAGGCTGTTGGCCTTCTGGACCGTGGGATCGATCGTCTCGAACCGGATGCCGAGGTACGGGCGGGCCAGCGGCTGGCCGGCCGACGCCTGGGTCATGAGCGGGCGGGCGATGTCGATCGGGATGGCGAAGCCGATGCCCTGTGCGTCGGGCGAGCCGGCGGTGTTGATGCCGATGACCTTGCCGGTCGGGTCGAACAGCGGGCCGCCGCTGTTGCCCGGGTTGATCGCGGTGTCGGTCTGGATGAGGTTGGTCAGGACCTCGCCGCCCTCGACGGGGATCGTCCGACCGAGCGCGGAGATGATCCCGCTCGTGACGGAGTCCGTGAACGTGCCGAGCGGGCTGCCGATGGCGATCGCCTCCTGGCCGACCTGGATGGATGCGGAGTCGCCGATCGGAGCGGTCGGCAGGCCGGTCGCGTCGATCTTGACGATGGCCAGGTCGGTGAGCGTGTCGATGCCGTAGATCGTGCCCGGGAAGGTGCGCCCATCCTTGAGGTTGACCGTCAGGGACTGGGGGTCGTTCGCGACGACGTGGTGGTTGGTCAGGATCAGGCCGCTGGCGTCGAAGATGACGCCGGAGCCGGTGGCCGTCCCGGTGCCGGTCTGACCGGTCGTCGGGTCGGTCGAGGTGACCCCGTCCGCGACGATGGTCACGACGGCCGGGCTGACGGCCTTGACGATGTCGACGACGGGCGTCTGCCCGGCGGCGACGGCGACCTCGGTCTTCGCCCCGGCCGGGGCGCTGGTGACCGGACGCTGCGCCGCGCTCACCGCGAGGTAGGTCCCGCCGGAGGCGAGCAGCGATGAGGCCAGGACCGCGCCGACGACGAGGCCGAGACCGGGGCTCCGGCGGCGAGGCGGAGTGGAGGCGGGCTCGGGGGTCGTGAACGGTCCGACCGGGCCGGCGACCGGCGCCTGAGGCGGCGTCAGCGGCGGAGGCGGAGTGAGGGGTTCGTACATCGTGATCGGTTCCTCCTGCCCGGCGGCCTCGTCATGCGCGAGGGCCTCGTGCCAGGCGTAGGACTCGATCGTTGGCTCGGTTCCTGAGAGTCAGGTGGAGAGAATCCGAGCCCTTGCGAAACCTTATCCGGACCGATATCGAGGGGTCCCGGATGGGCTCTCGCCACCTGCGATACCGTGGGTCCCGACACATGGATCGCCAGCCACGGAGGCCCCGGATGAGCGACGTCGCCGTCTTCGAACACATCAACGCCCTGTCGGCCGAGGAAGAGGAGCTGTTCGCCTCCGCGAGCGACGGCGGAGGCCTGACGACCGAGGCGACCGAGCGTCTCGAGATCATCAAGATCGAGCTCGATCGCTGCTATGACCTGCTCCATCAGCGCCAGGCACGGCGAGCGGCCGGCCTCGACCCCGACGAGGCGGAGCTTCGCCCGGCCGAGGTCGTGGAGCGCTACCAGCAATGAGCGCCGAGACCGCGAGCTGGTTCCACCCGGAGATCCCGCCATCGGGTCCCGGGTGCGTGGAATGCGAGGCCACCGCGGGCTGGTGGTACCACCTCCGCCGGTGCGTCACCTGCGGGCACATCGGCTGCTGTGACAGCTCGCCGTCGCAGCACGCCAGCCGCCACGCCCGAGCCGACGCGCATCCGATCGCCGGCTCGTTCGAGCCCGGCGAGGACTGGTACTGGGATTACGTCCAGGAGGACGTCGTCGACGGACCGGTGCTCGCCCCGCCGATCCACCACCCGCTCGACCAGACCGTCCCCGGCCCGGAAGACCGGGTCCCGGCAGACTGGGAGGACCACCTGCACTGATGGCCGCGCCCGTCGACCGAGCTGCCGCGTTTCGCACGCTGCACGAGGCCGGCTGCTTCGTGATCCCCAATCCGTGGGACGTGGGCAGCGCGCGGTACCTCGAGACGCTCGGCTTCAAGGCCCTCGCGACGACGAGCTCCGGGTTCGCCTGGACGCTGGGCCGGTCCGACACGCGGGT
The DNA here is from genome assembly GCA_963755995.1 of uncultured Chloroflexia bacterium. Lineage (GTDB taxonomy): Bacteria > Chloroflexota > Limnocylindria > Limnocylindrales > CSP1-4 > SPCO01. The sequence continues at coordinate 355,133 of CAVWLQ010000002.1, forward strand.
CACGCTCGACGAGGTGCTGGCCCATCTCGCGGCGATCGCGGGGTCCGTGGAGGTCCCGGTCAACGCCGACTTCGAGGGCGGCTACGCGATCGAGCCGGACGGCGTCGCGGCCAACGTGACGCGCGCCGCGAGGACCGGCATCGCCGGGATCTCGATCGAGGACTCGACCGGAGACGAGGCGGAGCCGCTGTTCCCGTTCGAGCTCGCGGTGGACCGGGTCCGTGCTGCGCGGGCGGCCCTCGATGCGAGCGGCGGCGGGATCGTGCTCACCGGCCGCTCCGAGGGGTTCATCGCCGGCCGGCCGGAGCTGGCCGAGACGATCCGGCGGCTGACCGCCTACGCCGAGGCCGGCGCCGATTGCCTGTACGCCCCGGGGCTGCGCTCGCTCGACGACATCACGGCCGTCGTCCGGGCCGTCGCGCCGAAGCCCGTCAACGTGCTGGTCGGCAGCGACTTCACGACGGTGGCCGTGCTGGCGGCCGCGGGCGTGCGCCGGATCAGCGTCGGCGGAGCGTTGGCTCGCGCCGCGTGGGCGGGCTTCATCGCCGCCGCGACCGAGATCGCCCAGGACGGCACGTTCGGCCGCCTGGGGGCCGCGGTCCCGTTCGCCGAGATCGACGGCGCCTTCGGAGACCGGCGCTAGCGCCAGACCCATTCGAGGGCACCTCAGGGAGGCCCTCAGGCGCCCGATTTTGTAATGGGCGCTTTATGCGAATGGGACCGGTCGTGCGTCAGCGTCCCCTATCGACGACATCAGCGTCGCCGTCGACTCGGAGGGAAACGAGCCTACCCGGCATGGACGTCCTGACCCTGCTCATCGTGGTGGCGTTCTACCTGCTGCTGGGCGCCTCCATCCGGCAGTACATCCGGCACCCGCACGCGCTCGAGCTCGCGGTCGTCCTGGTCTTCGCGAGCACGGCCGGCATCTTCGCCATCAGCGCCTTCAACGTGCTGGTCCCGGGGTTGACCCCGTTCCTCAGCCCGCTCGCGGTCGTGCTCCTCGTGGCGCAGCCGGCGCTCATGCTCCGCCTCGTCGGCCTGATCGTGCCGCTGGCTCGGTGGGCCGTCCCGGCGGCGATCGCGGGCTTCGTGCTCGCCGTCGCCGCCTTCTATGGCACGGGCCGCAGCACACCGTCGGTCCTGTTCCTCGTCCTGTACTTCACCGCCACCGAGTTCATCGCCGCGATCCTGCTCATCCGCGAGGGCCGGCGCCGGATCGGCTTTCCCAAGATCAGGCTGACGACGGCGGGACTGGCATCGATCCTGTTCGGCGCCGCGATCATGATCTCGGGCCTGGCCAGCGCGGCGCGCGGGGCCGGCGGCGCGAGCGATCCGGCCATCACGATCCTCTCCCGGCTCCTGGCGCTCGTGGCGGGGGTCGGCTACCTGGCGGCATTCGCGCCACCGCTCTGGCTGCGCGAGATGGGCTATCGGGCGCTGGCATTCGACCTCGTCCGCGCCATCGTGGCCCGCCCGACGGGCACCCAACCGCGGGTCCTGTGGGGGGCGCTCGCCGGCGTGGCCAGCAGCATCCTGGGAACCTCGGAGGTCCGGATCACGACCCACGACGGGATCGAGGCCGTTGCCGCCGACGCCGAGCCCGATCCGGCCACGAGCACCATACCGGTGCGGGAGCCGGCCGCGGCCGAGGCGCCGTACAGCCTGTCCATCCCGCTCGGCCCGGAGGATGCTCGCATCGGTCTCCTCGAGGCGCGCCTGGCCGGACGGCCGCTGTTCCTGGAGGACGACATCGCGCTGGTCGATCTGCTCGGCTCGCTGACCGCGCGGGCGGTCGAACGCGAGCAGGCCATCGCGACCCTCGCCGACGCGGAGCGCGAGGTGTCCGAGGCCGCGGCCGTGCGCGAGAGCGAGGTCCGGTTCCGGGCGCTCCTGGACGCGGAGCCGAACGCGATGCTCAGCACGGATCGGCACGGGGTCATCCAGTGGTGCACGAGGTCCGCCGACGAGATGTTCGGGTCGGCGACGAGCCTCGTCGGCCGCCGGCTCGAGACGTTGCTGCCCCCGAGTGGCGGGGCGTGGGGCGTCGATCACACGGGTCCTGGTGTGATCCGGTACGAGACCGTCGGCCGCCGCGGGGACGGTGAGGCGTTCCCGGCAGAGGTGGCGTTGTCCGAGCTGGAGCTCGACGGAGAGCCGGCCCAGCTGGCGGTGGTGACGGACATCTCGTGGCGGAAGGAGACCGAGGAGATCCGGGATCGGTTCATCGGCGTCCTGTCGCACGAGCTGCGGACCCCGATCACGTCCATCTACGGTGGGGCGCAGCTGCTGCTCGCGCGCGGCGACCAGCTCGCCGAAGGCACCCGCAACGAGCTCCTGGCCGACGTCGCCGGGGAGGCCGACCGGCTGCAGCGGATGGTCGAGAACCTCCTGATCCTCGCCCGCGTCGAACGGGGCGCGGACGTTGCCGACGTCGGCCCGGTCCTGCTCCAGCGCATCCTGCCCAACGTCCTCACCCGCGAGAAGGCGATGTGGGGAACGATGACGCTGACGACCGAGATCCCGGAAGGGCTGCCGTCCGTGTCCGGGGACGAGGCCTCCATCGCGCTGGTCCTGCGCAACCTCATCTCGAATGCCGGCAAGTACGCCGGCGACGGCGCACACGTCGGCGTCTCGGTCACGCAGGAGCCCGCCGGCGAGATCGCGGTCCGGGTCCGGGATGATGGCCCGGGCATCGACCCGGGCGAGGCGGACCGCCTGTTCACGCTGTACTTCCGGTCCGAGTCGACCGCCGCGGCGCCCGGATCCGGGATCGGCCTGTTCGTCTGCCGGGAGCTGATCGGCGCGATGGGCGGCCGGATGTGGGCGACGGCCGAGCCGGGCGCCGGCGCGGAGTTCGGTTTCAGCCTGCCGGTGTACGAAGAAGCCGACGCGCCCGAACCCGACCTCGCCGCCCCCATGCGCCCGGTGCCAGTCGAGGCGTTCGAGCCGGCGATCGCGGCCGCGACGACGAACGAACCCGATGGGGCCGAGCCGGGTCCCGAACGTGCGTCCGGGCCGTGGCTCGATGGACCGAGCGCCGCGCCGACCGCGTCGCCCGCGTAACCTCCGGGCGGGTCAGCCGCCGTACAGCTGTCCGTCGACCGTCGGCGGCGTCATCTCGGTCTCGGTCTCCTCGGCTTCCGCGACCTCGGCGAACGGAGGGGGCTCGGGGAGGTGTTCGCGATGTGCGGCATCGACGGCGTCCTGGTAGGCCGCCTTGGCGGTCTGCTCCTCGAGATAGGCCTCCTGCCACTCCGCGCTGTCCGGGGACGCGGCCTCCAACCGAGCGTGCGCGGCACGCCATGCGGTCAGGGCCTGGGCGGCGATCGCCCGATACGGCATGGATCCCTCCGGTTCAGGTGACGGCACGGCGTCGCTCGACTGTACGTGGTCCCGATGAGGACCGTCATGGCTCCACAGTCCCGGTCCGAGGGCTGGTGGCACACTCTGACCGAGATGAGAGACGCAAAGCCGACCGACGAGCCGCCGAAGGATCCGGACACTCCGCCCGCGCCCGGGGCCGGGCGCCGCGCGCTCGCGCGGATCCGGTCGGGCGTCGCGGCAGCGAAGGATCCCGTGGTCGATCGGCTCGGACAGGCGGTCGGGGACGTCGAACGCACCTGGAGCGAGCGTCCGGGCGCCCGCGTGCGGCGCGTTCGCCGGATGGCATCGACCCCCCTGCCGTTCCTGTATGACCTCCACCCGCAGGCCCGCCAAGCGAGGCCCATCGACGTCGGCCTCCAGACGGTCGACATCGGCGAGATCGCCGGCACGGCCGTGGGTGGTGGTGCGCAGCGCGGCGGCGACTACCTGCCGCTCAAGCCATCCCGCACCGGTAACTGGGCGGGCCGCTGGCAGCGCCTGCGCGATGCCAATCAGGCCCTCGCGATCCTGCCCCCGATCGATGCGGTCAAGTACGGCGACCGGTTCTGGGTCGTCGACGGCCATAACCGCGTCGCGCTCGCGCTGTACGGCGGCCAGGTCGCCGTGGACGCGAACGTCACCGAGCTCGTCCCCCTCGGTGGACGTCAGACGGCGCCGGTCGGGTCGCTCGCGGGATCGGTGGCGGCGTCGAGGGCCCTCCGAACGGCCGCGACCGGGCGCCGGCCCAGCCACGAGCTGACCCGCGAGGATGCCGTCACGACGGAACCGCCGGACGACGGCACGTGACCCGCACCCTGACCGTCACGTGGCCCGACGCCCGGCTCTTCGCCCGACGCAACGGCGCACCGGTCCGCCTGCTGGCGGTGTCCGATGAGGTCGACCCCGCCCTCGAGCACGCGGTCAATCGCGATGCCATCGGACGGCTCGACGCCGTCGTCGGCTGCGGGGATCTCGAGCCGAGCTATCTGTGCTTCCTCGCCGATGCGTTCGGGGTGCCCGTCGCGTACGTGCGCGGCAACCACGACCACGGCGGCCAATGGGCCGAGGGGTCCGTGGCCGTCCCCCGGCACCTCGTGAGCGGGTCCGTCGTCGATGTCGACGGGGTCACGGTCGCGGCATTGGAGTGGCCCGGCCTGCAGGAACGCCAGACCCGTCGCGACGAGTCCCGGGCCTGGCGGGACGTGATCCACGTGTCGTGCGTGCTCGGGCTGCGCGGTCTGCGCGGGCGGCGCGCTCCGGTCCTCGTCCTCAGCCACGCCCCGCCCCTCGGTGTCGGCGATCGAGCATCCGACCCGTACCACGTGGGGTACCGGGGGTACCGGTGGCTGCTGGAACGCCTCCATCCGCCGCTCTGGCTGCACGGCCACACGACCCGGGCGAGCGTCCCGGACTGGCGCGCGACGGTGGGCACGTCGATCGTGGCCAACGTCACGGGTTCGGTGCTCGTGGAGCTGGTCCCGCCGCCGGACTGAACGCGCACGACGATCGAACTCGAGGAGACGCCGTCAGGCCGGGATCGGCGTCTCCGCGACATGTGGCTTCACGACCTCGATCAGCGTCTCCATCGTCTCGTCGTCATCCGGCGCGGCGAGCTCGACGATGAATCGAGCCCCAGCCCGTGCGCGCCGGACGTGCTAGCTCGCTCGAGACGTGATCCTCGGCCGAGGTGGTCGCGGGCGCGAAGGGTGGCGAGGCACCTGTCGAGCTCGAGATGATCACCCAGATCCCCGAGGCCCTCGGCGCCGGCTGAATCGCGGCCGTACGGCGTCAATCGTGGCCGCGGGTCACCTCGTGCTCGACGTCCTCGGGACCGTCCCAGGACCAGCGCGCGATCCGCAGGCCCGCCGGGACGTCGTCCGGCGAATCGGGATAGCTGGCCATGGTCGCCGTCGATGAGGCGAACCAGTCGTGCAATGTCTGCCGGAGGCGCTCGTCCGAAGCGAGACGCGTGTCCTGGAGGGCCTCATCGAAGCAAGCGACCGCCCGCTGATCCATCTCCTCGTGCTGCCCGTTGCCGCTGTGTAGTCGCACGACAGATGTCCCGTCGCCGAAATCGTCCGAGTAGGACGGCGGCCCGCCGAGTGCCTCTGCCCAATACGCGGCCAGGCGACGGGTGTGGTCGGGGCGGACCCCATGGCGGAATGCATGGCCAACGACCTCGTCGGCAAGGACTCGAGCGTGCCAGGCCTCCGCAAGTCGCAGTAGACCCTCGTCGCCGCCCACTGCGTCATACACGCTAGGCATGGCTGAAGGATGCCACGGACGCACTGGCTCGACCATCGTGCACAGGCTTGACAGGAAACCATACGGTTTCCTAATATCGGCCCGTGGAGACAGTGTTCCGGGCGCTCGCCGATCCGACTCGCCGTGCGCTGCTCGACGAGCTTTTCGAACACGACGGCCAGACCCTCGTGGCGCTGGCGGCGGGATACGACATGACCAGGATCGCCGTCGCGAAGCACTTGCGGCTGCTTGAGGAAGCCGGCCTCGTGGTCAGCCAACGCCAGGGCCGGGAAAAGCTGCACTACCTCAACCCGGTCCCGATCCGCCTCGTGCACGACCGCTGGGTGAGCAAGTACACCGAAACGTGGGCGGCCGGCCTGGCCGACCTCAAGACCGAACTGGAGACAGGCATGGAGAAGGTCTTCGAGATCTACATCCGCACGACCCCTGAACGTCTGTGGGAGGCGATCACCGACCCTGCCATCCGAGCCAAGTACCACTTCGGCGCGGGAGTCGAATCGGACTGGACCCCCGGTTCGCACTACACGTTTGGTCACCCTCGCGCCGACGGCCCACTCGCCGAGGGCGAGAACCTCGTCGTCGAGCCGCCGCGCCGCCTCGTCCAGACGATGCATGTGCTGTGGAGCGACGAGGCCGCACGCGAAGGCACGTCACGCGTGACATGGGAGATCGAACCCGTGGGCGACTCGTGCCGACTGACCGTGATCCACGATCAGCTGAGCGAGACGGCCCCGGAGGAGATCTATGGGGGGTGGCCGATGATCCTGTCGGGGTTGAAGACCTGGCTCGAGACCGGGGAGAGCCTCACGACCCCGGGCTCCCTCATGTACGGCGGGCAGTGACCCGTCCAGAAAGGAGACCGTCGTGCAGCCGACGACCATCACCGGAGTCCGCACCATCGGCGTCAAGGTCAGCGACCAGGACGCCGCCACCGAGTTCTATGTCGGCGCCCTCGGCTTCGAGAAACGGCTCGACGCCCCAATGAGCCCGACCATGCGCTGGATCGAGGTCGCACCGCGGGGAGCGAACACGTCCATCGCACTCAACCTCGACGACGGCGATCCGGGTCCGTCCACGGACACCGGCATCCGGTTCACGGTGCCCGACGCGGAAGCCGAGCAGGAAGCGATGCGGGAACGCGGAGTGAACGTCGGTGCCGTGCTTCGCCTGGATGGGGTTCCGCCGATGTTCACATTCGACGATCCCGATGGCAACCGCTTCTACGTCATCGAGGAGTCCCGATAACCGGAAGTGCGGCGGGCCTTGCGATCTGCGCCCGCGATGTCACCTTTTGGCCACTATCGCGCCCTGTGTCGGTGATCGACAGCACTCTCGCCGTGGTCGATGCCCAGCCAGACATCGAAGCCCTCTACCGAGCCTGGGCATAGGCCTCGGCGACGGCATCACTCGCGATCTCCGCATCGCCGGCGAAGGCGTAGACCGCGCGCCACAGCTTCGCAGACGTGAACGGTGATGCGATGATGTCCGCTCGCGCCGCGACCGGTTCGCGCGCGCAGACCGGACCCCAGTCGGGCGACCGGCCAGCGGAGGGCAAGGGATGACTGCCAGCACTGCGGGCGCCTCGACCGGCGAACCGGTCCTCGCGTGGCTCGAGCAACGAACGGCCAGGGACCGCCAGCACGAGGCCGACTTCGACGACGCAAGCCTCGAGTTCCGACGGCTGTTCAGCGAGGTCTGGGGGACGTTCCTTCTCGTGCTCGTCGCCGCCGGCGGCGGTGTCGTCGGGGCCACCGCGTTCGGTGCCGACCTGACCCTCGCGATGAAGGCACTGGCGCCGGGCATGATGGTGATGGGCATCATCTTCTTCATGGGCACGATCGGCGGTGCCCACCTGAACCCGGCCGTCACGCTGGCGTTCGCCGTCCGCGGGAACTTCCCGTGGCGGCGTGTCCCGGGCTACATCGTCGCCCAGGTCATCGGGGCGATCCTGGCCTCGGTCTTCCTCGAGTTGGTCTACGGCGGCATCATCAACGGCGCCACGGAACCGACCCCGGACGTCAGTCAGGGCGTCGCGGTCCTGACCGAGGCCGTCCTGACGCTCGGGCTGGTGAGCGTGATCCTCGGGACCGCCTCGGGCGCTCGCAACATCGGCTTCAATGGCGCGATCGCCGTGGGCGCCTACATCGGACTCGTCTCCGTCTGGGGCGCGCCGGTCACGGGCGCGTCGATGAACCCGGCACGCTCGCTCGGACCGATGCTCGTCGGCGGCGACCTGAGCAACTACTGGATCTACCTCGTGGGCCCGCTCCTCGGGGCGGCGGTCGCCGTCGTGTTCGAGACGCTCCTCCGCGGCAGGCCGACCAAGGCCGGCGCCGAGGCGGCGCAGGGCATCCTCGATCCGGACGACCAGGCCGCGGTCTGATGTCCGCCCCATCGTGAGGGGACGACCGTGACCGAGTGGCCGGCCGGCTCCCAGCCATCCCGAGCGGATCGGGCGGCGATCGGGGCCAAGCTTCGCGCGGCCACGCCCCCGGCTGCCCTCGGATCGTGGTCGCCGGGGCCCGATCGGGTTGATCCGATCGGGCTGCTCGAGGGCCAGGCGGCGACGCGTCTGCCGGACCTCGTGCCGGTCCGCTACGGCCGGATGTCGGTCTCGCCCTTCACGTTCTATCGCGGCGCGGCGCTGCCGATGGCATCGGACCTGTCGACGGGACCGAGGACGGACGTCACCGTCCAGCTCTGCGGCGATGCGCATCTGTCCAACTTCGGGTTGTTCGCGTCACCTGAACGCGACCTGCTCTTCGACATCAACGACTTCGACGAGACCCTCCCCGGGCCGTTCGAGTTCGACCTCAAGCGCCTGGCGACGAGCCTGGTCGTCGCGGGCCGTGAGATCGGGGTGACGGGTCACGACGCCCGGCACACGATCCACCGCGCGATGCGCTCCTACCGCGAGCGGATGGCGGGCTACTCGACCATGCCGGCGATCGACGTGTACTACGCGCGCGTCGACGCGACGGGGATCCTGGCGTACGCGGACAAGCGGTCGCGGGCGATGCTCGCGGGGACGGTCAAGTCGACTGCCCACCACGACGCGATCCACGAGCTGCCGAAGCTCACCGCCATCGTCGACGGCAAGCGCCGGATCGTGGAGCATCCGCCGATCCTCATCAAGCTCCCCGGGTTCACCCTCCTGCTGGCCGACGCCGCGTTGCGCACCTATCGCGAGACCCTCCGGGAGGACCTGCGCGTCCTGCTCGAGCGCTATCGGCTGGTCGACTACGCGCTCAAGGTGGTCGGCGTCGGCAGCGTCGGCCTGGAGGCATTCGTCGGCCTCTTCATCGGCAGCTCGGAGGACGACCCCCTGTTCCTCCAGGCCAAGCGTGCGGAGGCATCCGTCTACGAGCGGTACCTGGGACCGAGCACGCAGGGAAGCCACGGCCAGCGGGTAGTCACCGGCCAGCGTCGCCTCCAGGCGGCCAGCGACATCCTGCTCGGCTGGGCCGTCGGCGAGCGCGGTGAGCACGCGTACTTCCGGCAGCTCCAGGACCAGAAGGGCAGCGCGATCATCGACACGATGACGCCCGAGGATCTCGCGACGTGGGGCGAGCTGTGCGCATGGGCGCTCGCGCGCGGCCACGCCCGGTCGGGCGACCCGGCCGTCATCGCGGGCTACCTCGGGAGCGATGACGCGTTCGACCACGCGGTGGCCGCGTTCGCCGAGGCGTACGCCGACCAGAACGAGAAGGATCACGCGGCGCTACTGGCCGCGATCAAGAGCGGTCGGATCACGGCGAAGCTGGGCGCCTGAGCACTGGCCCGCGGGTGGCCCCAGACCCGCGTCGCTAGGTGGTGAGGGACGGTCGATGTAGCTCTGGTGGTCGGGCAGTCGTCGTCAGCTGACTGCGAGAATGGTCCCATGGACGATGGCCCCGGAACGATCCTGCGGATCGACGACCTCATCCTTCGTCCCTGGCGTCCGGATGATGCGACTGCTGTCTTCGCCGTCTGCCAGGATCCCGAGATCGCGCGCTGGGTGACGATCCCCCAGCCGTTCGAGCGATCCGACGCCGACGCCTTCATCGAGAGTGCGCTGACCATGTGGCGCGACGGCACGGGCGCGCCATTCGCGATCGTCGACGCCGCCACGGACGGGCTGCTCGGGGCGGTGACGCGGTTCGGGCCGGATGGTCACCAGGCCACGTTCGGCCTGTGGCTCGCGGCGGGGGCACGGGGACGCGGGGTTGGCTCACGGTCCCTCCGCCTCGTCACGGATTGGACGTTCGCGACCACGGCGGCCATCCGCCTGGACTGCTTCATCATGGTCGGCAACGAGGCGTCGGACCGCATGGTCGAGCGCGCCGGGTTCCGGCGCGAGGGGGTCCTTCGGGCCTGGGACCTGCACCACGATGGCGTGCCGGTCGACTGCGTCGTCTGGTCCCGGATCCGCGGCGACACCTAGGTTGCAGACCCCTGCGGCGGTCTCGTTGAGCCGCGTCGTGGGCTCTGCTACGGTGCACCGATGGACACGAGGAGACGTCCGTGACCCGCCCGCCGTCCCCCAAGGCCGAGCCCGAGGGCGCACCGAGCGACGAGGCGCTGTCCCGGATCGCCCGGGAGGCCGTCCATCAACCCGCGGACCCGCGACTCGACCGTCAGCTCGCGCGGCTCGGGGTCATGGACGTGCCCGAGACGGGTGATGCGGCATCGCGTCGGGCGGCCATCACGCCCAGCACGCCGGCGGTGACCGCGGCGGATCTCGCGCGTCTCGAAGCGAAGCTCGGCCGGACCCAGGCGATCCTCTGGCTCGTCCTCGTCGCGGTCGGAGTCGTCGTCGTCCTCGAGGTGATCCAGCTGCTCCGCTAGGCGGCGGTCTCAGATCGCCGACCCAGTGTCGAGCTCGCGCAAGCGCTGGCCGACGGATTCGAGGATGGCCGCCCGGATCTCCGGCGCGTTGTCGAGCAGCTCGTGGAACATCTGATAGGTCATCGACAGGAGGTGGCAGTCGGTCTCGGCCGTCGCCGTCGCCGTGCGCGGGCCACCGTCGAGAAGGGCGATCTCACCCAGGAACTCGCCCGGTCCGAGGGTGTTGATCGTCACCCCGCCCCGCTCGATCCGGACCGTGCCCGACACGATCACGAAGAAGAAGCCCTCGCGGTAGCCCTCGTGGGTCAGGACGGTGCCGGCGCGCACGTCCATCTCATCGGCGATCCCGCCGAGCTCCTCGATGCCGGCGGCCGACACGCCCGCGAACAACGGCACCCGCTCGAGCAGCTCCTGTTTCTGCGCCACCGCCTGCCTCCCACCCGTTCGTCGCCCGACGCGGCTCGCTCCCGGCGGATGATAGCCGGGGCGAAGCCCGCGGCTCGGTGTCATCTCGCAGGGACTGCGGCGGCGGTTGTCACGGCGCAGGGCTCATTCGGCCCCCTCGACAGTCGGGGCGTGGGCGATCTCCGCGAGGGTTCGCCAGATCAGGACCAGCAGGATCGCCGACCCGAAGAACGCAAACCAGAATGGCGCGGTGATGCCGAACCGCTGCGCGATCAGTCCGCCGATCACGACGCCCAACGCCGAACCACCGATGCTGCCCAGCATGTAGACGCTCGTCACCCGGCCGAGGAGCGCGGAGGGGACGGCCCGCTGTCGAACGGTCGTGGACGTCGTACCCCACACGATCGCGTGGATCCCGAACAGCGTCATCATCACGCCCGCCACGATGGCGGATGTCGTGATCGCCAGGACCAGGTGGGTGACCGTCTCGAGCAGCAGGCCGAACCGCATCAGCGTGGCCAGGGCGAAATGTCGCTCGAGCGTCGGATAGGCCGCTGAGCCGATCAACCCGCCGATCGCTCCAGCGGTGATGAGGATCCCGAAGCCAAGGTCGTCGAGGCCGAGACGCTCCTGAGCGAACAGCACGTACACCGCTGTCGAGGCGCCGAACGTGATGTTGAAGAAAAGGATCGTCAGGAAGAGAGCCCGGATCGGCGGGTGGTGCCACAGCCACCGGATCCCGTCGGCGATCTCGTGCCGGAGATGGCGCTGTCCGACCGTCGATGGGTCCGGATGGCCGACGTTCGAGATCCGCGACACGAGGACCGCCCCGAGAAGCGCGCAGGCGGCATCGACGCCGAAGGGCAGAGCCATGCCGATCCCGAACAGCAGCGCCCCGATCGGCGGGCCGCCCAGCTGGTTCCCCAGGATGGACGTGCCGAATAGCCGGGAGTTGGCGAGTCCCAGGTGCACCTTTGGGACGTGCGTCGCCAGGAGCGCGCCGCTGGCGTTGTCGCTGAACGTCTCGGCGGTCCCGATCAGGAAGACGGCGATCAGGACGATGGCGAGACTGACCGTCCCGCTCGCGATCGTCGCGGTGAGTGCCAGCAGGACGATCCCGCGCAGGACGTTCACGAGGATCGTCAGGTTGCGACGGTCGACCCGGTCGATGATCGCGCCGGCCGGGATGCCAAAGATGACCCACGGCAGCTGCTGGAGGAAGACCGCCGCCGCGACCGCCAGTGGTTCGCGAGTGATGGTGGTGACCAGCAATGGACCTGCCGAGAGGAGGACTCCATCGCCGAGATTCGTGATCGTCGACTGCGCCCAGAGCCAGCGAAAGTCACGGCCGAGCACGGCCGGAGCCGCTCTCTCGACCAGGCGTCCGGCACGCGTCGTCACGTCGCGCCGGACTCGCGCGGGGACCACGACCTCGACCATCGGGACATCGCCGGAGCCCAGCGGATCGCACGGCCGACGGCCGCCATCCTAGGCGGGCACGGCTGCCGCCGGTGGCACATCGTCGGTCGGTTCGGCGACATCCAGATCGAGCGTGCGGAGGGTCGGGACCATCAGGGCAACCGCGCCGACCACGGCCAGGGTGATCAGGCCGCCACCGACCACCGTCGGCACGGTCCCGAAGATGCTCGCCGCGACGCCGCTCTCGAAGGCGCCGAGCTCATTCGAGGCACCGATGAACACCCAGTTCACGGATGCGACGCGACCCCGGATCCGCTCCGGCGAGAGGACCCGGAGGATCGTGCTCCGGATGATCATGCTGAGCCCGTCGGTCACGCCGCTGAAGAAGAGCGCGACCATCGACAGGGCGAAGGTCGTCGACAGGCCGAACACGATCATGCTGACTCCGAACCCGGCGACGCAGATGAGGAGCGTTCGGCCGGCGTGGCGACTCGGTGGCCGTCGTGTCGCGATGAGCATCACCCCGAGGGCGCCGACCGCCGGCGCGGTGCGCAGCAGGCCGAGGCCGACCGGTCCGACATGAAGGATGTCGGTGGCGAAGATCGGAAGCAGCGCGATCGCGCCACCGAAGAAGACCGCGAAGAGGTCCAGCGCCATCGACCCGATGAGCGCGGGCGTCCGGGCGACGTAGCGGAGGCCGCCGAGGAGGCTGTCCACGATCGACTCGCCCGGGACCCGCTCGGGCATCGGCTTGGACGGGATGGCGAACAGGCACCCGGTCGCGATCGCGAGCAGGACGGCGATGGCGGCGTACGTCCCGGCAACCCCAACGAGTGCGACCGCGATCCCGCCCAGCACGGGCCCGAGGATGCCGCCGGTCTGGCTGACGGTGCTCTGGTAGGAGACGCCCTGGACCGCTTGCTCGCGGGGGATGACCTGGGCCTCGAATGCCGTGAGCGCCGGTCGCTCGAAGCCGCTTGCCACGCCGATCAGGAAGATGACGACCAGGATCGGGAGCAGCGTCGCCGCACCGTCGGCCGAGATCAGGGCGAGGGCCACGGAGCAGGCCGTCGCGGCGGCGCTCGTGATCAGGATGATCGAGCGTCGGTCGCGCCGATCGGCCACGTGCCCGCCGAAGAGCATCAGCGAGAGCGCCGGGATCGCCTCGACGAGCCCGAGCCAGCCGAGAGCGAGCGGGTCGCGGGTGATGAGGTAGACCTGGTAGCCGACGACGGTCGCAAGGGCGCTGGTCGCCAGGGTGGTGGCGAAACGCGCCCCGAGCAGCGCCCGAAAGTCGTGTTGTCGGAGGAGGGGCGGCAGGGATGTCACTCGTCAAGCATGGCTGCTCGACAGCACGTCGTCACCGGTCGACATGTCAGAATCCGGGTGATGCTCAAGCAGCTGCTCCAAGCCGATGCGATCGGGTTCTGCCAGCTCGACAGCTGCCGGTTGGCGGTGTGAACGAGGCCCTCGCGGTGTTCGCCGTGAGTGCCTCGCTGGAGGATCGGGTCGTGGAGCACCTCGACCACCTGCACGAGCACGTCGTCGACCCGGCGGTCGTGCGCGACGGCCACGACGTGCCAGCGGTCGCGCCCGGCTACAGCGTCACGATGTGGCCGGGGTCTCTCGAACGCCACGCATTCCCGGACGGGGCAGCGCGGGCCGCGTCGGGCGTCAAGGCGGCTTCCCGATGAGCGGCCGCCTCGCGGGCAAGGTCGCGCTCATCACCGGGGCAGGCTCCGGCATCGGCCAGGCGACGGCCCGCCTGTTCGCGCAGGAGGGCGCCGAGGTCGCGGTCGCCGACATCGACGCGCAGCACTGCGGCAGGCACGGTCGAGCTGATCGAGGCGGCCGGCGGGCAAGCTTCGGCCTTCACGGTCGACGTCACCGAACCGGCCTCGACCGAGGCGCTCGCGGCAGCGGTGCTGACGCGATTCGGCCGGGTCGACATCCTCTTCAACAACGCCGGGATCGCCGGCGTCGGGGTCCTGCACGAGACTCCCGTGGACCTGTGGGATCGGGTGATGGCCGTGAACGTCCGGGGCGTCTTCCTGGTCGCGCGGGCGGTGCTGCCCGCGATGATCGAGGCACGACGGGGCTCGATCATCAACATGTCGTCGACCATCGCCGAGATCGGACTCGCCAATCGGGCCTCGTACGCCGCATCGAAGGGCGCCGTCCTGTCCCTGACCCGCCAGATGCAGGCCGACTACGCGACGTATGGGATCCGGGTCAACGCCCTGTTGCCCGGCACCATCCATACGCCGTTCGTCGACCGCTTCCTCGCCGATAGCTACGACGACCCGGTCGCGGGTCTCGAGACCCTCAAGGAACGGCAGCTGACCGGCGAGCTCGGACGCCCCGAGGACGTGGCAGCGGCGGCGCTGTTCCTCGCCTCCGATGAATCACGGTTCGTGCTTGGCTCAGGGATGTTCGTCGACGGCGGGGTACGCGGCGCCAAGTGACCGGTCGGTCCGCCTTCGACGGGGCCGAAGGTGGTCGCTCCGGGACTGGCTGGTTGGCCACGACCTCGAGCTCCACAACGCGCGCCGGATCGGCGATCCACGGGCTACGTGGGGTGTCATCGAGGGCAACCCAGTCCATGACGCCGTCCGGGCGATCGCGGCCGCGACCCGGGTCGACTTCGCGCTCGACGTCCTGCTCGATGACGAGCAGCGCATCACGCGTGCGTTCGGCGGTCGGATCCTCGAGATGCATGCCGCGGCCTGGGCCGACGCCCGCCGCGAAGCCATGCAGCCGATGGAGCGTCCCTTCGAGTGAGGCGCCCTGTCGTGTGAGGCGCCCTGTTGTGTGAGGCGCCCTGTTCGGCCCTGCCAGCGTCCGCTCAGTTCGGGCCCGCGAAGGGGATGCCAAGCTCGCGGCCGGCAGACGCCTTGCGCGCTTCCATCCGGGTGCCCAGGTCGTCCAGCTCGTCCGCGTCGAACACCCGCCGAGCCTGGCGGAACATCTCGCCCTCCTCTTCCTCGATGTGGTGCTCGATGTTCTCCTGCATGACCTTGGCCTTGGCGCCCCACGTCTCATCGGCCACGTCCAGGGCTTCGAGCTCGCTCATCAGCAGGTCGACGACGTGGTGCTCTTCGTACCCCTCGAGGACGATGTCCTGCGCATTCGGGTGTGCCTTGAGCTCCGGGTAGAAGATCTCCTCCTCGACGATCTCATGGAGCGTCAGCTCGCCCTTGATCGTCGCGAACAATTCGCTGCGTGTCTTGACCCCACGTTCCGTAGTGGATCCGAGTTCCGCGAGGAGCTTCTTGACCTTCTTGTGGTCGGTCTCGAGCAGCGTGATGGCATTCATGGCGTCCTCCCTCGGTGGCTGGGTCAGGCGATGGAACGCGGCGAGCGATCTGCCGACGACATGAGATCGACTGTTTCGAATGGTCGAGTCCGGTCGGGTGGGGCGCCATGTAGCCGAGACCGCCCGCCGTGACAGATGTATTGCGGCGGACCAAGGGGCCGCTCGGGCGCATCAACAGGCTCACGGTCGCAACGCGACTGAATTGAAACCACCGGGTCGTCCGGTGCCCTTGTTCGCGGCGAGCCCGGATGCTCACCTCCTTTGGAATCACATGGCAGGTCGCGGCCTGTGACCTCGTGATCGCTGCGTAGCCGGACCGCTCGGAGCAGGTCCGACAGGAGGAAACGTGGAGCGCCTCGGCGGGGATCGCAACCCGAGACTGGACAAGCCACTTCGCATCGGCGTGATATCGCCACCGATGCTGCCGATCCCGCCCGCGCGCTATGCGGGCACGGAACGCGTGGTCGCCGCACTGGTCGATGGGCTCCACCGCCGCGGCCATCGCGTGACCCTCTTCGCGCCGGGCGACTCGACGGTCGAGTGCGATCTCGTGCCGACCGTACCCCACAGCCTGTGGTCGGCGGGGTACCGGGGGATCTCACCTCGTACCTGAACCTCACCCTGGCCAAGGTGTGGGCCGCCTCGGCCGACTTCGACGTCATCCATTCGCACGTCGAGACGATCGGTCTGCCATTCGCCCGCTGGTGCCCCACGCCCGTCGTCTCCACCTTTCACGGCCGGCTCGACGTCATGGGGCACCCGGCGCTCCTGGACGAGTTCTGCGATGTTCCGCTGATCGCGATCAGCGAGAGTCAACGTCGGTGGTCTCCGCGGGCCAACTGGGTGGCCACGATCCCGCACGGCCTTGACCTCACTGGAGCGCCATTCCGAAGGGCGCCAGGGACCTACCTCGCGCTGGTCGGTCGGATCGCGCCGGAGAAAGGCATCGCAGATGCCGTCGCCCTGGCGCGGGCGACCGGACTTCGGTTGCGCGTCGCGGCCAAGGTCTACGACCAGCGCGAGCACGAGCTGTTCGCCGAGGTCGTCGCCCCGGCCATCGAGGAGGGCGTGGTCGAATTCCTGGGCGAGGTCGGGGGCGCCCAGCGTGACGAGCTTTTTGCCGACGCCCTCGCGACCGTCATGCTCGGCGCTTGGCCCGAACCGTTCGGGCTCGTGGCGATCGAGTCCATGGCCACCGGGACCCCGGTCATCGCGCGCCGGGCAGGAGCGCTGCCGGAGATCGTCGAGCACGGCCGGTCGGGGTTCCTCATCGACGACCTGCAAGAGGCCATCCTCGCGGTCGGGCGCGCCGGCTCACTGGATCGGCGGCAGGTACGCCGATCCGCGCTGGAGCGCTTTTCCGTTGATCGGATGGTGGACGACTACGAACGGGTCTACGCGTCCGTGGTCGGGGCGGCGGCATCGAGAGCCGAAGGCGCGGCGCCCGCCCCGGTGATGGTCGGGCGTGGGCGCGTGCGCGATCGCCAGATCGCCGACCGACTCGTGGAAACGGCCTAGAGGCCCGAGGGATCTTGCCCACGCCGCTGAGCCCCGAGCCGATCTCGGAGCTGGATCCCGGGCAGCTCCCGCCGTACCTGTCGAATGGCGTCATCGGCATCCGCTTCGCGAGTCTGCCGCACCTGGTGGGCACCACGATGGTCAGCGGATTTGCCGGGATCTCGCCCGATGACGGCGTGGAAGGCTTTGCGCGCGCGCCGTACGTGCTGGCGGTCGACGTCGCGCTCGGCGACGTGTGGGCGTCGACCGCTTCCGGCTGGGTCGAATTCGTCGAGCAGCGATATGACTTCGAGGCCGCCGAGCTCCAGACCCGATGGCGGTTCCGATGCGGCGATGCGACCGCGATGGTCGAGACGACCGCCTTCTGTCCTCGGTCCGTCCCGGGGCTGGCGGCTGTCGAGGTCTCGGTCGCCGTCGATGGCCCGGCCGACCTCCGCCTGTCGGCCGGGTTCGATCCGCGGGGCGTGCCCGGGTCTGGTGACAGGCACGCGCAGCCACAGGACCAAGGACCGAACGAAGGCGTGGACGGTCGACTGCGCTGGCATTCGGGCGGTGACCTTGCGACGCTGGGGCTTGCCTATGCGACGACCTTGACCGGGGACGCAACTGCCAAGCGGACGACCACGACGGCGGACGATCGTGGCCGGTTTTCGACGACCTACGCCCTTCGGGCACGGCGAGATCGCACCTATCGCCTGAGCCTGGTGAGCGCAGTGGTCCCAGACCTGACGCACGCTCGGCCCGACGAGGCGGCGGGGCGGCTGGCCGCGCTCGGTGCCTATCGCGGCTTCGCCGGCCTGCGGCGCGAGAATCAACAGGCATGGGTGGAGCAGTGGCGGGGACGCATCGTCCTCGACGGGGCCGACCGCCGGTGGCAGACCATCACAGATGCGAGCGTCTTCTACCTGCTCAGCTCGACACACTCGGCGTCGCTCGCCAGCACGTCGCTGTTCGGGCTTGCGTACTGGCCGACCTACCACTACTACCACGGGCACGTGATGTGGGACATCGAGACCTTCACGGTGCCGCCGCTCCTGTTGCTCGCGCCCCATGCCGCACACGCCCTGCTGGACTACCGCTTCCGGCACCTCAGCGCCGCCCACCACAACGCCGCCCTGCACGGTTGGCGAGGCGCGATGTATCCGTGGGAGAGCTGTCCGCAGCATGGTGAGGAGTCGACGCCGGGCGCTCGCCCGTATACGGAGGATCACGTCAGCGCCGACATCGCCCTCGCCTTTGCCGGCTATGTGAACGTCACTGGCGATCATGACTATGCGCGACGGATCGCGTGGCCCGTGCTGCGGTCCGTCGCCGAATTCCTCGTCTCGCGCGTCGTGCGAACCAAGCGTGGCTACGAGATCCTGGGGACCGTCGGGCCTCGCGAGGTCTACACGTCGGTCGACAACAATGCCTACACCAACATGTCGGCGGCGCTGGCGCTGACCGCTGCGGTCGAATGCGCCGTGATGATCGGCGAGCCCGCTCCGGAGCGCTGGAGCCGGATCGCCGAGGAGCTGGTCATCCCACGAGATCGGCGGCGCGCCGCGATCATCAATCACGATGGTGCGCGCCTGACCGAGCTCCAGGGCGGCGTCCCGGAAGGCGCCGCGGGTCTCTTCCCACTGGGCTACCGAACCGACCGCCGGACGGAGCTCGCCACGTACCGGTACGCAGCGGTGGAGCAGGCGCCCCTGTACGTCGGCGCCCCGATGCTCAGCGCGCTCCTTCCCGTCTACGCGGCGCGGGCAGGCGAACCGGCTCTCGCGGCGCAGCTCCTCGAGCGCGGCTACGGCGACTTCATCAACGAGCCGTTCCTCGAGCCGGACGAATACCCTCGCTCCCGCCACGATCGGCCGCGCGCATCCCCGATGTTCGCCAACCTGAGCGGCTACCTGACCGGGCTCCTCTACGGTTTCACTGGCCTCCAGCCGAGCCCTGGGGAGCCCGACACGTGGGCCGCCTGTCCCGTCGCCATGCCCCAAGGCTGGCGCGGGATCGAGGTCGAACGCCTCTGGATCCGACGACACCCGTACTCGCTCGACGCCCGCTCCGGCGCTCGCGTGGGCCTTACGGCGTCGGACTAAAGCTCGTTCGGCGGGCCCCTGCGCGCTGGTCGGCCGAATCAGACACCGGCGCGCCGACGGCCGCGCCGTCGCGGTCACGCGTGTGTCATGCGTCCGGGCCGCCCGTTGCTGCCAAGCACTGCTCGCAATTCCCGGCGGGACTTGATGTCGAGCTTGTCGAAGACCTTCCCGAGGTGCCATTCGACCGTCCGTCGGCTCAGGTAGAGCTGAGCGCCGATCTCCGGGTTGGTCTGGCCGTCGGCGGCGAGACGGGCGATCTGCAGCTCCTGCGGCGTGAGCTGATCCTGCATGTCGACGCTCCGTTTGCGCACGGACTCGCCGGTGGCCAGGAGCTCCCGGCGCGCTCTCTCCGCGAAGGCCTCCATACCGATCGTCGACGAACAGGTCGTATGCGGCTCGGAGCTGGTTCCGTGCGTCAACCCGTCTGCCTTCCCGTCGGAGCCACTCCCCGTAGAGCAGATGCGCTCGTGCGAGGTCCGGACGGAGACGCGTCCGGCCGAGACGGCCGATGGCCTCCTTGTACAGCCGTTCGGCGGCGTCGCCATCGCTCAGCAACGCGCGCGAGCGAGCCTCGATCCCGAGCGCGAAGTCGGTGCCGGCCGGCAGCGTCGCCTGGGCCAGCCGGTCGAGCGCCACATGCGCCGTCACCGGGTCTCCCATCCGGACCGCCGCCTCGATGAGCTCGGGGAGCATCCACATCCACGGATAGGGATCCACGTCGTCGGTCGTCACCAGGCTGGCCGCACGGGCCGCCTCTTCATACCGGCCCAGGGCGTTGTACAGGATGGCCGACGCCCATTGGGCGAGCCTGATGGCCAGACCGGAACCGATCGCTTCGCCCATCGCAGTCGCGCTTGCGATCAGGGCCACCGCCTCGGCTTCCTTGCCTTGCACGGCGAGCAGCCTGAGATTGGTGAATGGCGGGATGCGGTTTCCCGTCGCAGCCGCGACGTCATCGCCCTCGGCGGTCAACTGCGCTGCGCTCCCAAGGTCCCCGGTCCAGATGCGGTCTTGGGCGAGCGCGTGAAGGAAGAGCGGAAGCTCGGCCAGCGCACCGGCATCGCGAACGATGCTTGCCTGTCGTTCGAAGATCGCGGTAGCAGCGTCGACGTCCCAGACGACGTTGCTGGCCATCGGTGTACACCAGCCCCAGCGCACGACGTCGCTCGCGGGAAGTTCCGCGAGCCCGCTCAATGCGCGCAGCAGGATGGGAACCGCGACGGCGCGGCCGTCGGTGTGCATCCGCGCCAGCCCGTCAAGCAGGAGGTCCAAGCCGCCCGGCTTCTCTAGCGCAGGGAGAGCCTCGGCAGCCCGACAGAGGGCAAGGAGCGTGCCCGGCGGCGCGAGATGAGCGGCCGACATCGCTGAACCGTAGGCCGTCAGGTAGGCGCCGCGAGCGAGATCGATGTCGAAGGGCTCGAGCTGGCTTGCCGCCGCCAGCAGCAGCGGAGGGGCATCGTTCCCATACCCGCGGACGACGGCAATGTGCCCGCGGAGCAATGCGGCTCTGGCGCGCTGGAACCCATCGAGCGGGTAGGCCTCGGCAGTCGCGACCAGCTGTTCCGCCGCGTCGAACGCCCCGGCCAGGAATGTCGCCTCCGCCGCGACCAGGCCGCGCTCCGCACGATGCGATGAGTCGGGGGTCAGCTCCGCGGCGCGCTGGAGAAATGCGGCCGCAGCCGCGACCCCGCCGCGAGCCTCGGCCCGCCCGGCCGATCGCTCGAGCTCGATGGCGAGCTCTTCATCCGGTTCGGCCGCTGCCGCGGCACGGTGCCAGGCCCGGCGATCCGGGTCTCGAACAGCGTCCGTCGCCTCGGCGAGAGCTCCGTGCACCAGGCGGCGATCGGCCGCGGACGCTTCGCCGTACACGACCGAGCGGACGAGGGGATGACGGAAGCGAACCCGGGTCGCGATCTCGAGCAGGCCTGACGTCGCCACGGGCTCGGCCGCGTCCATCGAGATGCCGATCTGTGCCGCGGCCGCGAGGACCAACGCAGGGTCACCGGTTGGCTCGGCGGCCGCCACCAGCATCAGTCTTCGGGTGTCCTGCGGGAGCGGACCCAGGCGCCGCCGGAAGCTCTCCTCCACTTTGGCGGACACCGACAGAGTGTCCGGCAGGCCGAAACCGCCTGCGAACGCGGCCGGTGTCCAACCACTCGGCAGCTCGAGGAGCGCGAGCGGGTTGCCCGCCGCCTCCAGAAGGATCCGCTCGCGGACCGTTTCGTCGATCCGACCTGGGAGCGCTGCGACGAGGACGGTCCGGGCATTCTCCTCATCGAGAGGCCCGAGAATCAGCTCCGGCAGGCCCGCGAAGTCGGTCATGTCGTCGGGTCCACGCAGGGCGATGAGCATCACGACCGACTCAGCCGCCAGCCGACGCGCGACGAAGCCGAGGACCCGAGCCGACGCACGGTCGAGCCACTGCCCGTCATCGACCAGACAGACCAATGGTTGGGTCTCGGCAACGTCGGCGAGCAGGTTGAGCACGGCGAGCCCGACGCGGAACAGGTCTGGAGGAGGACCTGACCGCAGGCCGAATGCCGTGGCGAGAGCGTCGGCCTGCGGTCCCGGCAAACGATCGAGTTGCCCGAGGAACGGCGCGCAGAGCTGATGAAGCCCGGCGAAGGGCAGCTCCATCTCGGACTCCACGCCGGACGACCGCACGAGTCGACAACCGGCGGCGTGCCCGAGGACGTAGTCGAGCAGCGCTGTCTTTCCGACCCCGGCCTCGCCGCGCACCGCGACGGCCGCGCTGATGCCGCCACGAGCATCTGCTATGAGCCGATCCAAGCGGGCGCATTCCTCGCGCCTGCCGATGAGCTTGTGCCTCGCGACTGTCGTGGATCGCACGACTTCCGCCCCTTCCCTCAGGGTCGTCGGTCTGATGGGAAATGTTAACTCCCGGCGCGGACTCGAGTCAGCGCGTGGTGACGTTCGAGGTCGAAGCCCATTCGCCAGGTTCGAGTAGCGATCACGGACGCCCCGCCAATGGTGTAGCGGCGAGGGACACGCCGCCCTTCTCGTCGATGTGCCGACGCCCGGTCATTTGCTACGATGCGCATCTCCCGAGCGGGAGTAACTCAGCTGGCAGAGTGTCTGCTTCCCAAGCAGTCATCCGGCGACCCGCTCCGACCCCACGACCCAACCCAAACCAGGCTGATTCCGTCCTTGGATTTGGGAGTTTTGCACGCCAGTTGAGCGTGGATTTGCGGGGCCGTGGGCCAAGATATCGTTGCGCGCACAACTATACAGACCTAGGGTGAGCGGTGCGCTGCCGCCGCGTTCCAGCACCGGATGGCCCTGGCGCTGCCTCAGGTTGTTTTGGCGCGCCCGAGAGGTGTTGGACGCGCGCTAGCAGCCTACCGGATGCCGATCGATGGCCGCGATGAGTGGATTGCCGCGGCAGCCAGGCGACTCGCATGAGGGACTGGTACTGCGAGGCTCAAGCCCCGATGCGAACGTTGAGTTGGAGCCCGAGGGCGACCCCCAGAACGATCCAGCCAAGTGCGCCGCCGACGAGCAGCAGGATCCGGGCAAGGTTCCGGTCGGTCGGCGAAGCATCGGCCGCGATTTGCTCCGAGAAGACGGCGAGGGCGGCGACAAGAAAGGCGATGATGCCGCCGACGAACGCGCCCGCGACGAACATCGCCAGGACGCCACCGGTTACGGCGACGATGCGGACGAACCGCGTCGAGCGTGACGCGGTCTGGCCGTGACTCTTCTCGACGTCGGCTGTGCCGATGACGATCCCGGTTGCGATGGCGAACGGCCACGCCCACAGCGTGAACGGGGCGAGCACTCCGATCGCGATGGCGACGACCAGGTGTCGTCCGATCTGGAATCGCGTGGTCTCCATTGGGCGCCTCGGCCGGACGCGTCCGCCGAATGCCTACGACACCATGGAGGCGTACATCGACCACACCTTCATCGCGGGGTCCCAGATCCCTGCCGCTCAACCGGCTGCCACGCGAAGCCATCGCGGCGATCAGGCACGCCGCGGCCCGCGCTCGACGGACATCGACACTGAGATCCGGACGTGCCTCCGCCGCCTCCTCTTTCGACTCCACCTCGTGTTCAGGATCATCGAGCGGATGGCAGCAGTCATCGAACGCCAGGAACTGATCCACATCGCGACGACGGCGCACATCGGCCTGGCACTCGAGCTCAAGGCCGACGAGCAACGCTCGACATTCAGGCTCCCGATGCTCCGCGACACGGTAATGCTGCAGATGACCGAGATGCTCGCGCTCCAGGAGGCGCGTAAACGAGCGGAGAACGGCTACCTGGCCGGCATCTCGTCCTTGTTCCCCGATGTCGCTCGACAATGGGAGTCGCTCCTCTGGGACATCCAGCGCACGGCGGTCATGGCTGACCGGCTGGTCGAGCTGGACGGCGGCCAAACGAGCGGGGATGCGGGGACGCTCTCCACTGAGGAGCGGATCGAGGCCTGGCTCGCCGAGCTCCTCGAAGTGCCACGTATCAAGACCCTCGATGACCTTGGGGGTGATTCCGCCTCGTTCGACCGGGCACGACGTTGGCTCGGGGAAGCACCAGTCCGTACCACCGCCGGCCGGGTCTAGTCTCGGGTAGATGCGCGAACGGGCTCACCATCTGGCAGCGCACCTCGGTGGAGCTAGGATGGTTACCACTTCTCGCTGCGGAACCACACTGAGCTAGCAGACCGCGCTGGATTCAGCGCGTCCGAACCGGGCATTCTCGATGGCATGATGATCGCCGACGACCCCGGCGCGCAGGAATCCCGCCCCCTGTCGGGCGAGGATCGCGCCAACGTGGTCGCCGAGGCCGCCAAGGCCCTCCGCGAGGGGTATGTCTACCCCGAGGTCGGCGACGCGATGGCGAAAGACCTCGAGGCGAAGCTGAGGAGCGGGGAGTACGACAACCTGGAGGACGAGTCATCGCTGGCGGCGCGGGTCACGAGCGACTGTCAGGCGGTAAGCAACGACCGGCACCTTCGGGTGCACGTCGCTCCGGCTGAGTCGAGCGCGGAGGCCGACTACCACGGACCGTCGATCGACGAGATGCGCGCGGAGAACTACGCATTCCGGAGGGTCGAAATCCTTCCGGGCAACATCGGCTACCTGAAGTTCGACGCCTTCGTGGATACCGATGAGGCCAAGGCGACCGGCGCTGCGGCGATGGCGTTCCTTCGCCACTGCGACGCGCTGATCGTGGACCTGCGGAGCAACGGCGGGGGCAGCCCGGAAATGATCCAGTTCCTGACAAGCTACCTGTTCCAGGAACGGGTCCACCTCAACGACATGGTGGATCGGAACGGCAAGGTCGTGGAGGAGTACTGGACGCTCGAGGAAGTTCCAGGCGGGCGATTGCGGAGCGACGTGCCGGTGTTCGTGCTGACCAGCAGCGGCACGTTCTCGGGTGCCGAGGAGTTCGCGTACAACCTGAAGAACCAGAATCGCGCAACGCTCGTGGGCGAGACCACGGGCGGCGGAGCGCACCCGGTCCGCACGGAGCGGCTGGGCGAGCGGTTCATCATGACGGTGCCCCACATGAGGGCGCAGAACCCCGTCAGCCATGGCAACTGGGAGGGGACGGGCGTGGAGCCCCACGTCAACGTGCCAGCGAGCGAGGCGATGGAGACAGCAGAGGCGCTCGCGCGCCACGCGATCGCGGAATCCGGGCAGACCGAAGCGTGATGGTTCGCAGCGACGGTTCAAAACGCGAACGTTGGGCTCGGCACTGTGAACGCATCGTGGGTAACTCTGGGTAGCGAGGTGCGATGCTCCGCTCGGCCCACAATGCTGCCCGCATGACGTGAGATCGCGAGTCCGTGGCCGGAGCCGAGACGGGCAGATGCCAGCGATTACCGCTTAGTTGGCAGTTACCAGGTGCGGTCCTTCCGAAGCAAGCCGTGATGGACGATCCGCGCCTTGGGCCGCTTGATGCGCAGGATCTGCGACACGATCCGCGCGGTTGTCCTGTCCATCGCAACGTCGCCGTCCACGAGGGCTCGCGCGAGCGGCGTCATCAGCTGTTCCTCGTCTGACCACCAGTTGGCGTGGACCCTGGCCTTCCGGCCCTCGCGGTCCTCGAAAGTGATCACGTAACTGATGCTCGGGAACAGCATGGCGAACGTTGCCCCCGTGAGCTGGTCGAGGCGGACCGTCGTGCGCCGGACGCCGAAGAACCGGCTGGTGAGCCGACCTTCCTCCAGGCTGACGAAACTGCGGAGGCCAAGCACGAGAAGCGCCGCTGAGCCGACGAGTAACGCAACGCCGACCGGAAGCCCGGTCGGATCTGCGTCCTCATGGACCAACCCCGACCACACGATCAGCCCACCGGTCAGGGCAGGAAACCCGACGACAAAAGCCAGCCAGGACCGGTGTATCCGAAGCCGGACGGACTGAGCCGACGCGCCCTGTGTCGCACCGATCGACCGGGCAAAGGCGGTGCTCGCAGCGAACTTCGGGACGCCGATCGGTCTATCGATGTGACGGGTGGGTACGGATGGTTCGTCACCGACCCCGCCGCGACGGGGCATCAGCTGCCCTTCACGAGGTGGTCAAGGGCTCCCATGAGAAGAAGGAACGCGTAGAGCGCTACAGCGCCAACTGCCGGGATCAAGAGGAAGGCGGCGGCAAGCGCCGCGAGGCGCGGGAGATCGCCCCAGTCCGGACGCGAGACGAGGTATCGACGCGTTCGGGCGGTGGCGATGAGCCAGGTTCGCAGGAACAGCAGCACGAGGCCCCAGAGGCCAACGAATACGAGGCCGCCCCGGAGCTCCCCAGACCTGAGGGCTCCGAACGCGACCACGAGGAGCGCAAAGAAGCCGACCGTCGCGACGATGACCCAACGGGGCGACATGCGTAGCGACGAGATACCCGTCAGGCTGCCCCGTGTCCATGCGTCGAACCGATCCATAGCTCCATGGGTGTGGTGGAAGGCCCTCGGTCGATGACGGCCTTCGAAAGATTGTCAGAGACGGTGGTGTCGCGTCCATCCAGCCCGACCATCATGACTCAGAATGATCCAGCGGCTTCATGCCGACGAGCCCAGATCTGCTCATAGGGTTGGCCACCCAACAGGTCGCAGTCGTTCGCGAGCGCGACTCTACGGCCCCTCGTTTGCACGACTCATGCCAGAAGTTCGCGTCGAGTCCCTCGTGGCGGGCATCATCCCCGAATGGACGATGACGACCATCTGCGATCGGGCCTGGCCATCATCCTCGGTGGCTGTTTCGCGCTCTATCCGCTGCTGGCGGGATACCTGGACCTCTCGACGACCCTTGTCGTCTGGGCGATCGGTGCCGTCGCGATCCTGCCTGTCTGGCGATACGCTGGCGCGGCCCTGTCCTCGCCGATCGCAGTCATCGCGTTCTTAACGCTGGTGGTCGGCATGTTCGTGATCGGGGCGCAGTTCTCGAGGCCCGCGATCCTGGCGTACCTCGGAGCGTGGGGGGGCACTCTGGCCGCGATGCGTTTCGTGACAGGGTGGCGCGATACTCAGTAGCTGGACCAACCTCAACGGATCTCCGTCAAGGGCGAGTCGCCTGCTCTGGATTCCTGAGCGGGGACTTCCCAATCGCAAAGCGTGCGCCGCTGACGCCAGAAGCTCTACTTCCGGGACCAACCCATCCGGGATTAGGGTGAGACGGCTGCCCGCCCGACGACAACGAGAATCAGCAGGACCACCGCGTACGAGCCGCCGACGATCAGAACACGATGAGGAGCACCACGCCTCCCGCGCAGGTCAGGCGCGACGGCGAGCAACAGGCTCCAGGCGGCAAGCACGATCAGGACGACGGCGGGCAAGTGCAAGTAATTGGTCCGCTCGGTCGTGGTGAACATGAAGGCGCCGAAACCGAGCGCCACGAAGCCGAAGACAACTCGGAGCCGACTCTCCTCGTCCCAACGAATGAGGCTCACATCTCACCCATATCACGTGCGGACGCCTTCGCAGAGGGTACGTCGCCTTGTCCTCCGTCAGTGTCCGGGAATGTCACCCGGTTGGGCTTTTGAGATGCGGCCTCTGTCCAGGTAATCGCGACGGAAGGCGTCGATATCCCCTGGGCGGAAGTTGCCTGACGGCATGCGCCCTTTGGCCCCGCATCACGCCGGCAAGGCAGAATGTGCCCTGCGCACGCGACTTGCGTCGACACCACCGACATGGAGCGGGAGCGCCTGGGCCGGGATGCAAGTTAGTCGATACGCTTGCTTGGTGTGCGACATGAACACCCGGCCTGTCGACCCCAGCGATCACGCTCGCTGTCGTTCGTGGTCGACAGAACCTCGCCCAAGTCAGTCATATCGCGGGCCACGTAGATAGCTCAGGACTCGGGACACTGACTCGGCGCGGCGTCGGATCGCTGCAACTTGTCCATGTAATCGTCAATGGTGGCGACCGGCTCTTCAGCCAGTTCGATGCGCTCTTCAAGCGAAAGCGGGGCGCTGGCGTCGTCATTGGCGAGCACCCCGGCGACGGTCTCAACGTTTGAGGCCATGACGTACAGGGCGGTGTTGAAGGCTTGTGTCGGACCCTTGCCGAAGTCGATGTTGTCCCGCAGAGCGATGGCATCCGCGCGAAGACGAGTGCCCTTCGCGGCTGAACCGGCGTCGTCGCCGGCCTGTGCAGCGTCGTACGCCTCATGCATCTGCGACATCAAGATGCCGATCGCAGCCAGGTTGCCGCACACGGCGGCCGGTGACGAAGCTGGGTCGAAGGACGCGGTTCCACTCCCGCATCCGGCCAGCATCGCGATGGCTGCGAGCATGACGACGATACGACTCATTCGCGCAGCCTAGCGAGCGGTGCAAGCCGCGAGCGCCCGTCAGGGTTCGGTGGGTGCGTCCCTGGGCTCCTTTCTGGGGGCGCCACACGAGGTCGCTTCATGTGGGACCCCGGTGGTTGGATTGGTCGACACACCGTGATTTGTTAGACTTCGACCTCTCCCGAGCGGGAGTAACTCAGCTGGCAGAGTGTCTGCTTCCCAAGCAGAATGTCGCGGGTTCGAATCCCGTCTCCCGCTCCAAACCCCCTCCCTCACGTCGACTGGACCGACTACGAGGTCTCCGCGTGCGCGCGGCCGAGATGGGCGATCACGTCCGAACGCGCCACGCGGATCGGATCATCCTCTGTCGGTGTGGCGTCGAACACCGCTGAGGCTGAGGGGCCTGCGGGATGCGCCCCCGCGAGCATGCGTCGACGTCTCCGGCGACCCAGCATTCTGACCGCGACTGACGGTCGCGACTCGAACTCCAACGTCAGGCCCAGTCGAGACTGCGTCGATCCTTGTGCCTCTCGCTACGCTCACGTCATGAAGCGCGAATACGTCATCGCCATCGTTGTCATCGCCATCGCGGCCCTGGTGTACGTCATTCGGGTCGTGTACTTCGGCAACGACGTCTCGACGATGCTCACGGTCCCCGTTGCGTCATGAAGCGTCAGTACGTCCTCATCGCCGCCCTCGCCGTCGGCATCATCGCCTTTGCGCTCGTCATCGAGGTCATGTTCTCCGGGACGAACGTGTCGTTCATCGACACCCACCACACCTTCCCGCCCCCGTCCTGAGCGCCGACGCGCCGACGCTGGGTGCGGAGGGCACGACGATGATGACCGCGATGAGAGCCCGAGCCCGACACGAACCAGGAGGCATCCATGCTCGACAACGGCGCGTCCGGCCCGCACGGTCCGCTCGCCAACGTCCTGGAGGTCCGGAGGGGGCCCGGTGACCCGCACACGGGTGGCCTCGAGCACCGCGAGGCCCTGATCTACACGCTCGGCAAGGCGGCCGAGCTCGAGCACCTCGTCATGCTCCAGTACCTGTTCGCGGCGGTCTCGCTCAAGCAGAAGGTCGAGGAGGGACTGACCCCGGAGGCGCTCGCAGCGGTCGGGCGCTGGCGCGCGACCCTCCTGGAGATCAGCGCGCAGGAGATGCTCCACCTGGCGCTGGTGCAGAACCTGCTCACCGCAGTCGGGGCGGCCCCGCGCCTGGCCCGGCCGAACTTCCCGATGAGCGCCTACGCCTATCCGGCCGGGGTGCGGATCGAGCTGATGCCCTTCGGCGAGGCCGCTCTCCGCCACTTCGCGTTCCTCGAGCGGCCGGAGGGGATGGACGTCGAGGACGCCGAGGGGTTCGAGGCGATCGCCCAGGCCGTCCCGCTGCCCCACGACGAGCAGGATGAGATCGTCCCGCATCTCCAGGAGTTCGACACCATCGGCCAGCTGTACCGCTCCATCGAGGCCGGCTTCGACGTACCTCGACGAGCGGCTCGGCTCGGAGCGCCTCTTCATCGGCCCCCCGGATGCCCAGGCGACCGAGCAGCACTTCCGCTGGCCGGAGCTCGTCGCCGTGACCGACCTCGCGTCCGCGCGGCGCGCCATCGACACGATCGTCGAACAGGGCGAAGGGGCCCGCGGCGAGTGGCGCGATGCCCACTTCGGGCGCCTGCGTGGGTGTCCTCGAGGACTACCTCGAGCTCAAGAAGGCCGATCCGACCTTCGAGCCCGCCCGGCCGGTCGTGGCGGCCAACGTCCGGCCGCAAGCCACGGGCATCGTCGTGCCCCTGATCACGGACCCCGGAACGACGCGCTGCATGGACCTCCTCAACGTCGCGTACGAGGTCCTGCTCCAGCTCCTGTCCCGGTACTTCGCTCACACGGATGAGTCGCCGGAGCAGCTCGAGGTCCTGGCCAACGTCTCGGTCGGGCTCATGTACTCGGTGATCAAGCCCCTCGGCACGGTCGTCACGACGCTGCCGATCGGCCCGGACCACCCGGGCGTCACCGCGGGTCCGGGGTTCGAGCTCTTCTACCAGGTCGACTACCTCCTGCCGCACCAGGAGGCGGCGTGGGTCCTGATGGAGGAGCGCCTGCGCGACGCGGCGGCGTTCGCCCGCCGGTGCGGCCAGCTGTGCACGGTCGCCCTGATGGAGCCCCTGGCCAAGGCAGCCAGGTCCCTCGAGCGGTCCGCCGACCAGCTGGCTGCCGCGAAGTAGGCGCCACGCGGATCGATCGCGGCAGCGGCCGTCAGTGGCTTGGCGGGGCGGTGCTTTCGCGGACGATGAGCTCGGTGGACAGCTCGACCCGGGCCTGCTGCGTCCGTTCCCCGCGAGCGATGGCGAGCACCAGCTCGGCGGCGGTCTCGGCCATCTCGACCAGCGGCTGGCGGATGGTGGTGAGGGGCGGACCGACCCACCGCGCGACCGGCAGGTCGTCGAAGCCGACGACGCTGAGGTCTTCCGGGATGTGCAGCCGGAGGTCGCGGGCGACCTGGTAGACGCCCAGCGCCTGGAGGTCGTCGCCGGTGAGGATCGCGGTCGGCGGGTCGGGCATCCGCAGGAGGATCCGCGCTCGGTCGATGCCCTCCTCCACGTTGAAGCGGCCGTGACTGACGAGCTCCGGATCGATCGCCACGCTCGCCGCGTCCATCGCGGCCCTGAACCCGTCGACGCGAGCGCGGCTGCACAGGATGTCGTCCGGCCCGCCGATGACCGCGATCCGCGTATGACCGAGGGCGAGCAGGTGACGCGTCGCCGTCAGGCCCCCGTTCCAGTTCGTGGCCCCGACAGACGCCGTATCGTGGGCAAGCTCGCCGGTCGGGTCCACGATCACGAACGGGATGCCGCGCGTCCGGAGCTGGTGGCGCATCGTCTCGCTGAGGTCGGAGAAGACCGCGATCACACCGGTCGGCCGACGGGCGAGGACGCTCTCGATCCAGCCACGCCCCGGGATCCGCCGCCCCTGCATCTCGGACAGGACCACCGACATGTGGTGGCGACTGGCCACACGCTCCACGCCCCGGACGATCTCGAGCGCCCACTCGCTGTCCAGCTCATGAAAGATCAGCTCGAGGATCGGAGCGACCCGCTGCTCGCGACCGATCCGCTGGTAGCCGTGCTCGCGGATGGCCAGCTCCACCCGCTTCCGGGTCTCGGGCGCCACGTCGGACCGGCCGTTGATCACCTTCGAGACCGTGGGGACCGACACGCCGGCCTGCGCGGCGATGAATGCGATGGTCGTGCCGTTGCCGGAGCGGCGATTCTCGGGTGCGATCGTCGACGCCATGACCGCCAGTGTAGCGGCTGTCAAGCGACGTCGAAAGTTTCGGCGTGCAGCTTGGCGACCCGATCGCCGCGCTGGCCTCGCGGTCGGACGGTCGCGCCCCGGTCGCACGCCAAGGGGATTGACGGTGGCGGCCACCGTGACTACGATGCCGCCACCGAAAGCATTCGGATACAGTTTCGCAACTTTCGACGCACAGGAGGATGCTCGAGAGCGAAACGCCACGATCGATGACCCGTCGTCGCGTCGTCCCGCCGACTGCTCCTCCGTTGGCGGGACGACGCAGACTCCGTCATCACGGCCGCGACGAGCCGTCGGGATCGCCGCTCCGCTCCGGTTGGACCCCACCCATCAGCGGTGAAGACACAAGGAGGCCAGGCAAAATGATGTCCCGTCGAAGTGCCGCGATCGTCTTCGCGACCGCGGCCATCGTGTTCGCCGCTTGCTCGAGCGGCGGCGCGTCGACCGCTCCATCCTCAGCCGCGTCGGCCGCACCGGCCTCCGTGGCACCGTCGGCCGCCGGGCCGGCCTCGCCGTCGGCAGCCGCAGTCGAGATCGACTGGTACCACATCCAGAACAACGACCCGGGCAAGGCCCTCTGGCAGACCCTGGCCGACGAGTACACCGCGGCGCACCCCAACGTGAAGATCAACCTCGACCGTCCTCGAGAACGAGGCGTTCAAGACGAAGCTCACGACGCTTCTGCAGGCGCGGCACCCCGCCTGACCTGTTCCAGTCATGGGGCGGCGGCGGGCTGCGCGAGCAGGCAGAAGGCCGGTCTCGTGAAGGACATCTCCGCCGACGTGTCGTCGTGGGCGAGCGAGATCAATCCCGGCGCGATGGGCATGTACCAGGTCGACGGCAAGCAGTACGGCATCCCGTTCGACCTCGGCATGGTCGGCTTCTGGTACAACAAGGCGCAGTTCGCCACGGCCGGGATCACGACGCCGCCGGCGACCTGGGACGACCTCCTGGCCGACGTCGGGAAGCTCCAGGCCGCGAAGCTGACGCCGTTCGCGCTGGCGGGCAAGGACACCTGGACCGGTGCCTTCTTCTGGGCATACCTCGCGGTCCGCGAATGCGGCAAGGCCGGCATGGACAAGGCCGTCACGACCGGTGACTGGTCGGATCCGTGCTTCGTCAAGGCGGGCGCCGACTTCAAGAAGCTCATCGATCTCAAGCCATTCCAGCAGGGCGCCCTCGCGGCGCCGTGGGATGGCGCGGGCAGCAGTGCTGCCTCCATGGCCAAGCGGCGACGGCGCGATCCAGCTGATGGGCCAGTGGCTGCCCGGCACGGTCATGGCCAACTCCGCCGACAAGAAGGGCATGGGCGACAACCTCGGCTGGTTCGGGTTCCCGTCCGTGGCAGGCGCGCCCGGTGACGCGAATGACGGGCTCGGCGGCGGCAACGGCTTCGCGGTCGGCAAGGACGCACCGCCCGAGACCGTCGACTTCCTGCATTTCCTCGTCAGCAAGGACGCGGCGACACGCTGGGGCGCCCTCAACAGCGGCATCCTGCCGACCACCGTCGGGACCGAGTCGTCGGTCACCGATCCGCAGCTGACGATCGGTCCTGGATGCTCGTGCCAAGGCCAACTTCGTCCAGCTCTACCTCGACCAGGCGACCACTCCGGCGCTTGGCGGGTCCATCAACGACGCGGTCGCCACCTTGTACGCCGGATCGGGCACGCCCGAGTCGGTCGCATCGGCGATCGACGACGGCCGCGAAGACCCAGTAGTCACAACGAAGCAGCGAACGTCGAACGGGCCGGCCCCCGGGCCGGCCCGTTCGGTATCGTCGGTGTCCACGTGACGACGATGACGAGCGCCGATCCGACCGCACGCCGCCGAAGCGGCCCCGGCAGGCGCACGGTGATCGCGCTGTTCCTGCTGCCCGCCCTGGTCCTGTACGCCGTCTTCGTCCTCTTCCCGATCGTCCAGGCGGTCCACTACAGCTTTTTCAAATGGAACGGGCTGACACCGCTGACCGACTTCGTCGGTCTCGCCAACTACCAGCGCGCGCTGGCAGAGCCGGTGTTCCAGGGAGCCGTCCAGCACAACGTCTTCGTCATCGTCCTGTCGATCGTCATCCAGATCCCGTTCGCACTCGGACTGGCCCTGATCCTCAGCCGGCGCGTTCCGGGGCCGCACGATCCTGCGGCTCGTCTTCTTCGCCCCGTACGTCATCGCGGAGGTCATCACGGGTGTCGTCTGGAGCCTTCTCCTGCAGCCGGGCGGACTCGCCGAGGGCGCGCTCGGGGCGGTCGGCCTCGGCGCGCTCTACCAGCCGTGGCTGGCAGACCCGAGCACGGTCATGCTCGCGATGTTCTTCATCATCTCGTGGAAGTACTTCGGCTTCCACATGATCCTTCTGCTGGCCGGCCTGCAGGGCATCCCGCGCGAGCTCGAGGAGGCCGCGGCGATCGACGGCGCCACCCGGCGCCAGGCGATCCGTTACGTGACCCTGCCGCTGCTCGGACCGACCCTGCGCGTCTCCGTCTTCCTGTCGATCATCGGTGCCCTCCAGCTGTTCGATCTCATCTGGGTCACCACCGGAGGGGGGCCGGTCAACGCCTCCAACACGATGGCGACGTACATGTTCGACTGGGGCTTCAAGCGCTTCCAGCTCGGGTACGGCAGCGCCGTCGCCGTGATCCTGTTCGTATTCGCCCTGGTCCTCGCCCTGGCCTATCAGCGCTGGGTGCTGCGCCGGGACATCGAGGGCGCCATGACCACTGGAGGCGAGTAGCGACATGGCAACGCCCGTTTCCAGCCCGACCACGGACACCACGACCCGGCCGTTGATGGTGACCGCGCGCCCGCCGGTCCCGACCTCCGTCCGCCTGCGTCGTCGACTCTCGGCGCTCGGACGCTCCGTCCTCCTCCTGCTCGTGGCAGCGGTCATCATCGTGCCGGTCGGGTATGCGGTCCTCGGCGGGTTCAAGGACCCGGCGCAGCTCGCGAATGACCCGATCGGGCTCCCCAACCCGTGGGTCACGTCGAACTACACCGACACGCTCACCTCCCCCACCTTCTGGCGTCAGCTGGCCAACAGCACGATCATCGCGGTGCTGTCGACGGTCGTGGTCGTGCTGTTCGCGGCCCTGGCGGCGTTCGTCTTCGCCCGGCGGGCCTTTCCCGGAAGGGAGGTCCTGTACACGCTGTTCACGCTGGGCCTGCTGTTCCCGGCTGCGGTCGCGATCCTGCCCCTGTTCATCCTCGTCCGTGACCTCGGGCTGCTCGACAACCCGCTCGGGATCGCCCTGCCCGAGGCGGCATTCGGCCTGCCGCTGACGATCGTCATCCTGCGGCCCTTCTTCCGGAGCATCCCGACCGAGCTCGAGGATGCCGCGTACATCGACGGCTGCGGTTCGTTCGGCTTCTTCTGGCGGATCCTGCTGCCACTGTCACGACCCGTCCTCGCGACGGTCGGGGTGCTGGCCATCGTCGCCTCATGGAACCAGTTCCTGCTCCCGCTGGTGATGCTGTCGAGCGAGTCGAACTGGACCCTTCCGCTCGGAGTCACGAACTTCTCGACCCAGTACACGACCGACACCGCGCGGATCCTCGCGTACACGACCCTCGCCCTCGTGCCGGCGATCGTCTTCTACCTCTTCGCCGAGCGCCAGCTGATCGGCGGCCTGACGCAGGGATCGGTGAAGGGATGACGACCGCGGCTCCGCCCTACCGCGACCCGGGCCTGTCCACGTCGGCACGAGCGTCCGACCTCGTCGCCCGGATGACCCTGGACGAGAAGATCGCCCAGCTGAGCGCCGTGTGGGCGTTCGAGCTGATCGGCGAGGACGGACTCGATCCGGAACGGCTCCGGGCACTGGCCGATCACGGCATCGGCCAGATCACCCGTCTGGCCGGTTCCACGA
This sequence comes from uncultured Chloroflexia bacterium, assembly GCA_963755995.1. Classification (GTDB taxonomy): domain Bacteria; phylum Chloroflexota; class Limnocylindria; order Limnocylindrales; family CSP1-4; genus SPCO01. The sequence goes on from CAVWLQ010000002.1 coordinate 390,250, forward strand.
ACCTGCGCGCGCCCGAGGTCGCTCGCGCGGCGAACGCGATCCAGCGGTTCCTGGTCGAGGAGACGCGTCTCGGGATCCCGGCGATCATCCACGAGGAATCGCTCCACGGGCTCCTCGCGCTGGACGCGCCGTGCTTCCAGCAGTCGATCGGTGCCGCGGCCACGTTCGACCCGGACCTCGTCGGCCGAGTGGCCGGCTCCATCCGCCGGCGGATGCTCGCGACCGGTGCCCGCCACGCCCTGAGCCCGGTCCTCGACATCGCCCGCGACCCGCGCTGGGGCCGGATCGAAGAGACCTACGGCGAGGACCCGTACCTCGCCGCCGAGCTCGGCCTGGCCTACATCCGGGAGCTCCAGGGACCCGATCTCCGCGCCGGGGTGCTGGCCACCGGCAAGCACATGGTCGGTCACGGGCTGGCCGAAGGCGGTCTCAACCAGGCCCCGGTGCACGTGGGTCCGCGCGAGCTGCGGGACGAACAGCTCTTCCCGTTCGAGGCGGCGGTGATCGAGGGCGGGATCGCATGCGTGATGCCGGCGTACTGCGACGTGGATGGGGTTCCGTGCCACGCCTCGCCCGAGCTGCTCAGGACGATCCTGCGTGATCTCTGGGGGTTCGACGGCATCGTCGCTTCCGACTACGCCGGCATCGAGATGCTCCAGACCGCCCACCATCTGACGGACGATCCCGCCGTCGTCGCCTCGATGGCGCTCAAGGCCGGCGTGGACCTGGAGCTCCCGCGGCTGTCCGCCTACGCCGACCCGCTCCGGTCCGCCCTCGACGCCGGGCTGGTCGACCTGGAGCTCCTCGACGAGGCCGTCGGCCGGATCCTCCGGATGAAGCTCCGGCTGGGCCTGTTCGAACGGCCGTACCACGATGAGCCGACGGAGGCGCAGCTGGCCGGGCTGGCCGTCGACGAGGCGGAGGTCGGACTCGAGCTGGCTCGGCGATCGATGGTCCTCGTCGTCAATGACGGAGTGCTTCCGCTCGATCCGTCGCTCCGCCGGATCGCGGTCATCGGGCCGGGGGCGGACAGTCCGCGCGAGCTGCTCGGCGACTACAGCCACCTGGTCCACGTCGAGACGCTGGTCCAGACGCGCCGGAGCGGGAACCAGGCGTTCGGGATCATCGCCGATGGGGCGTCCGTCGTCGTCGAAGACGAGCTGGCGGGACGTCCGACCGTGCTCGACGCCCTGCGGGCCCGACTCGACGGCTGCGAGATCCTCCATGCCCGGGGCACGAACCTCCATGACGGGTCCGACGCGATGATCGCCGACGCCGTCGAGGTCGCCCGCCAGTCTGACGTTGCGATCGTCGTGGTCGTCGAGCGGTCCGGACTGACCGCCGACGCGACGACCGGCGAGTTCCGCGACCGACACGACCTGGGACTGTTCGGTCGCCAGCAGGAGCTGCTCGACGCGGTGGCCGCGACCGGGACGCCCGTCGTCCTGGTGGTCGTCAGCGGGCGACCCCTGGCTCTGGAGGAAGCGGCGTCCCAGTGTGCCGCCATCCTGCTGGCCTGGGTTCCCGGTGATGCGGGGCCTGAGGCGATCGCCGACGTCCTGACCGGCGCCACCGACGCGAGCGGTCGCCTCCCCGTCACGGTGCCACGGCATGTCGGGCAGGTCCCGCTGACCTACCGGCACCATCCGACGGGCGGGCGCTCGAACCCGCTGGGCGACTACGCCGACGGCCCGACGAGCCCGCTCTGGCCCTTCGGCTTCGGGCTGTCCTACGCCCGCTTCGAGCTCGCCGATCTGTGCCTGGACCGAACCGCGGTGCCGACTCTCGACGGCCAGCTGACCGTCGAGGTCGACGTCGTCAACGTCGGTGAGCGGGCCGGCGACGAGGTCGTGCAGCTCTATGTCCGCGACGAGGAGGCGACGGTCGCGCGCCCGGTCCGCGAGCTGGTCGGTTTCCGGCGGGTCCACCTCGCACCCGGCGAACGACGCACGGTCGCGTTCACTCTCGAGGCGGAGCAATTCGCCTACACGGGAGCGGACATGCGACGGGTCATCGAGCCGGGGCGGGTGACCCTCTTCGTCGGACGGTCGTCGGACGACCTGCCCCTTCAGGCGACGGTCGAGCTGGTCGGACCGGTCGTCGATCTGCCGATCCGTCGCCACTTCCTGACCAGGACGGCGGTGCGGGAGGCCTCGGGCGCTCGCTAGTCGAGGGCGGGTGGCTCGGTGGCGAGAGCCGGCGCGCGGTCGCGTCGCCGCCAGGGCGGCACGCCCTCCAGCTCGATCTCGATCGAGAAGCTCAGGAACGTCCGGACGAGGACGATGATCCCCAGGATCACGGCGCTCTCGATCGTCGAATCGATGGTGATCGTCTTGACGATGTCGGCGATGATCAGGATCTCGAGGCCGAGCAGGATCGACCGGCCGACGTTGCGCCGGACCGAGGCGTAGGCGCCCTCCCGCTCGCCGCGGCCGACGAGGACGGCTCCGGTCACCAGCGCGATCGCCGATCCGACGGCGAGCACGGCGACCCCGGCGATCTCGAAGAGCCGGACCACGGTGTCCATCGCCTCGTGGAACGTCATGGCTCAGTCCGTCTTCGCCATCTCGCCGGCCGCCGACCGGACGGCCGCGACGATCCCGACGTAGCCGGTGCAGCGGCAGAGGTTGCCCGACAGGCCGGCGCGGATCTCGTCGTCCGTGGGGTCTGGGTTGGCGGCCAGCAGCGCGGTCGCGCTGATCAGCATCCCCGGCGTGCAGAAGCCGCACTGCACCCCGCCGTGATCGAGGAAGGCCTGCTGGAGCGGGTGGAGCGTCGAGCCCTCGGCCAGCCCCTCGACCGTCGTGACGGCACGCCCGTCGGCCTGCATCGCGAGGTACGAGCAGGAATTGACCGTCCGCCCGTCGATCAGGACCATGCAGGCGCCGCACTCGGAGTCGTCGCAGCCCTCCTTGGTGCCGGTCAGGCCGAGCTCGCCGCGCAGCACGGACAACAGCGTCCGGCCGGCCTCGATCTCGATGGGATAGCTGGTCCCGTTCACCTGGAGCGTCACGGGGTAGCGCATCGTCAGCGAGCTCCGAACGTGCTGGCGCTGGCAGGGATCGGGACCGTCTCACCGCGAGCCCGGGCGATCGCCCCCGTGACAGCGCGGCGGACGACGACCGCGGCCATCGCCCGGCGGTATTCGAGCGACGAGCGGACGTCGGAGATCGGCGTGCAGGTCACGGCGGCTCGGCGGCCGGCCTCGGCGGCCGCCGCCAGGCCCGCCATCCGTCCCGATGAGTGCTGCCTCTGCCAACGCGACGCGCCGGACCGTCGGGCGCGAGCGCGGTGATGGCGATCCGGGCATCGCGGACGATCCCGTTCTCGAGCGACACGACGGCCGTCGCGCCGACGACCGCGATCTCCATCTGGCGGCGGAACTCGAGGCGGACGTAGCAGCTGCCGGCGCCTTCGAGCTCGGGCAGGATGACCGCGACGATCAGCTCGTCCGGACGGACGCTGGTCCGGCCCGGGCCGCTGAACAGGTCGGCCAGCGCGATCCGGCGGTCACCCGTCGTCGACCGGACCTCCACCTCCGCCTCGAAGCTCAGCAGCGGCCCGCTCGTTTCCGCGGCCGGCGACGCGTTGGCGATGTTGCCGCCGAGCGTCCCGACGTGCCGCGTGGCCGGCGAGCCGATGATCGAGGCGGCGTCGGCGACCGCCGTCCAGCGCGTTCGGATGTCCGGATGAGCGGCCAGCTCGGCATGGCTGGTCGTCGCCCCGATGCGGAGGCCGCCCGGCGATCCGGGCGATCCCGCGCAGCTCCGGGACCCGGTCCAGCGCGACGAGGTTCTCGGGCAGCGTCCATTTCCCCTGCCGCGTCCCGACGACGAGGTCGGTCCCGCCCGCGACCGGCCGGCCCCCGGCGGCCGCGGCCACCAGCGCGTCAGAGAGCGTCGTCGGAGACGTGAACCGCACGTCCACGTCAGGCCTCGCGACTCGCCGACGCGATCGCGTCGAAGACCCGCTCCGGCGTCATCGGCAGCTCCAGGACGCGCGCGCCGATGGCCCGGGCGATGGCGTTCGCGATGGCCCCGGGCGTCGGGACGCACGGTGGCTCCGCGATGCCCTTGAGGCCCTTGGGGCCGGCGTTCGGCGAGGGCGCGTCCACGAAGTCGACGGTCATCGGCGGCATGTCGGCCGCGGTCTGGAGCTTGTAGTCGAGCAGATACGGGTTGCGCTGCCGGCCGTCCTCGGTGAGGAGGACGCCCTCGCTGAGGGCCTGGCCGATCCCCATCGCCACCCCACCGTGGATCTGGCCCGCCGCCCCGATGGGGTTGATGACCATGCCCGATTCGTGGGACGCCGCGATCTCCAGGACCCGGACGACGCCGGTGTCGCGATCGACCTTGACCCGGGCGGCGTGGGTGAAGAACGTCGGCGCGGCGAACGACTCGCCACCGAGACGACCGACGCAGCTGGCCGTATTGACGGCCGGCGTGGGCGGCGGCTGTCCGGAGCCACGGCCGAGCAGCAGGCCGGCGCCCGCCGCCTCGGACGCGAGGTCGGCGATGGTGACGGACGAGGTCCCGCTGCCCTTGACCCGGACCATGCCGTCGACCAGCTCGAGGTCCGCCCGGTTGGCCTCGAGGAAGTCCGCGGCCAGGTCCAGGAGCTGCTCGCGGATCTCGTTCGCGGCGGCGATCACGGCGCGGCCGTTGTTGAACGTCGTCTGCGAGCCGCTGGCCCCGCCGTCGTACGGCCCGGCGTCCGTGTCCTGGTACAGGATCCGGAACTCGTCCGGCCGCATCCCGAGGACCTCGGCGGCGAGGATCGGCAGGGCCATCACGGAACCGGTGCCGCATTCCTGGGCGCCGGTCACGATCGTCCCGCTGCCGTCGGCATTGATCGTCAGGTGCGCGCCCGACGGGCCCGGGAAGGACGGCCACCAGCCCGTCGCGATCCCGACCGCCTCCCCGTCCTCGAGCGGCCGGTCCCAGTCGATCGCCGCGGCCGCATGCTCCAGGGTCTCGATGACGCCGATCCGCTCGAAGACCTGGCCGGTCGGTCCCTCGTCGCCCTCGTGGACGAGGTTGCGGCGCCGGAACTCGACCGGGTCGAGCCCGACCCGTTCGGCGACCACGTCGTGATGCTGCTCGAGCGCCCAGCAGGTCGTCGGGCCTGTTGGCGCGCGGACGGAGCCCGACGGCTGCGTGTTCGTGTAGACGACGTCCGCCGCGACGTCGACGTGCGGGATGCGGTACGGCCCGACCGCGAACATCGCCGCCATCTGGCCGAGGAACGGCTCGTCCATGCTGTAGGCGCCGTTGTCGATGATCAGGTGTCCCTGGCGGGCAACGATCGTCCCGTCCGTCCGGACCCCGGTCGTCAGCTCCATGATCATCCGCTCGCGGCGGTGGTCGGGCAGCAGGAACTCCTGGCGCCGCGAGAAGACGACCTTGACCGGCCGGCCCGCTGCCTTCGCGAGTGCTGCGACCTGGGGCTCGAAGCCGAGCTCGCACTTCGCGCCGAAGCCGCCGCCGAGGTGCGGCACGATCACCCGGACCTGGTTCTGCGTCATGCCGAGCGTCTCGGCGACACCGGACCGCACCGCGAACGGGACCTGCGTCGACGACCAGATCGTGACGTGGTCGCCCTGCCACTCGGCGAGGATCGCCCGCGGCTCGATCGGCACGGCGTGCGAGCCATCGGCGACGTAGCGGCCGGTGACGACGATGTCCGCGCCGGCCATGGCGGCCGCGGCATCGCCCTTGACGATCGTCGAGCGCGAGGCGACGTTGCCGTCGCGAGCCAGGTTCTCGTCCGTCTCGTAGGTCGTCCAGGCCTCGTGGACGAGCGGCGCGCCGGGGCGCATGGCCTCCTCGAGGTCGGTCAGGGCGGGGAGCGGCTCGAAGTCGATGTCGATCAGCGCGGCGGCCTGGGCGGCGATCTCCGGGGTGGCGGCTGCGACCGCCGCGATCAGGTCGCCTTCCCAGCGGACGACGTCCCGAGCGAAGAGCGTCCGGTCCTTCAGGAACGCGCCGTACCGGACCTCGGGGACGTCTGCGGCCGTGATGACCGCATGCACGCCCGGCAGGAGACGCGCGGCGGTCGTGTCGATCCGGCGGATCCGGGCGTGGGACACGTCGGCGACCCGGAGTGCGCCGTGGAGCATCCCGGTCACGGTCATGTCGGCCGCGTACCGACCGCTCCCGGTGACCTTGTCCCGGCCGTCCTGGCGGATGAGCGTCGGGGCGGGCGTCGCGGTCATGCTGTGCTCCGTCTTCGATGGGATCGCTCGGTCGAGGGCGCCGGATGGGTGCGGGACCGAGGATATCGCACGCCCGCCGTCGGACGAGCGCCGGGCGCGGCGGACGGTCCGGGTCGCACGCGACTCGCCTCGGGTCACGACGGGACGCTAAGGTTTGCCCGTGGACCTTCGCGCCCTTGCCCCCGAGCTTGCCGGCGACGTCGTCCTGCCGGGCGACGCGACCTGGGACACCGCGCGGCAGGCCTGGAACCTGGCCGTCGACCAGCGTCCCGTCGCCGTCGTCTATCCGGAATCGGCGGACGACGTCGTCGCGACCGTGCGCTTCGCTGCCGAGCACGACCTGCGCATCGCGTTCAACGCCGGCGGCCACAACACGGGCCCGATCGACTGGACGCGGGACACCCTGCTCCTCAAGACGGAGCGCATGCGCGGGATCGAGATCGACCCGGAGCGGCGGCGCGCACGCGTCGAGGCCGGGGTGCTCTCCAAGCCTCTCGCGATCGCGGCCGGTGAGCACGGGCTGGCGTATCTCGCCGGCACGTCGCCGGACGTCGGGGTCCTCGGCTACGCCCTCGGCGGCGGGCTGAGCTGGATGATCCGCACGCACGGCCTGGCCTGCAACACCATCGTCGCGGCCGACGTGGTCACCGCCGACGGACGGCTCATCCGGGTCGACCGCGACACGGAGCCGGAGCTGTTCTGGGCGCTGCGGGGCGGCAGCGGCAACGTGGCCGCCGTGACCGCGCTGGAGCTCGAGCTGTTCCCCGTGGCCGAGATCTATGCGGGCGCGATGCTCTGGCCGATCGAGCGCGCGACGGAGATCCTGAACGCCTGGCGCGCGTGGATCGAGACGGTCCCCGACGCGTGCGAGTCATTCGGCCGGATGCTCCAGCTGCCGGACGTCCCGTTCCTGCCGGACGAGGTGCGCGGCCGGTCGTTCGTGCTGGTCGAGCTCGCCTTCATCGGGTCCGCAGCGGATGGCGCGGCGCTCGCCCAGCCGCTGCGCGACCTCGGGCCGGAGATCGACAGCGTCGGCGATGATGCCGCCGAGCGAGCTGAGCGTGGTCAACATGGACCCGGAGCTCCCGCTGCCCTATTCCGGCGAGGGGATCCTGCTCACGGACCTGCCTGCGGCGGCGATCGACCGGATGGTCGAGACCTTCGTCGGATCGGCCCTGCTGCACGTCGAGGTCCGCCACCTCGGCGGCGCGGCCGCGACCCGGTCGCCGGACCACGGGGTGCTCGACGCGATCGACCAGCCGTTCCTCGCCTTCACCTTCGGGCTCGCGCCGGATCCCGAGTCGATGGCGGCCGTGGACGGCCACGTCCGCCGGCTTCTCGACGCGCTTGGGCCCTGGGACAGCGGGCGGCGCTACCTGAACTTCGCCGAGTCCCGGATGGACCCGCGCTCGATCTACCCGGCCGAGACGTACGACCGGTTCGAGCGAGTCAAGGCGCGCTACGACCCGACGGGCATGTTCCGCGCAAATCACGCGATCTGAGGCCGGGCGGCAGGTCCGGCGGACCCGGCCAGGCACCCTCAGAAGACGTGCAGCTTCGCCAGCAGGCCCATGGTGTCGCCGACCGATTCGAGCAGGTCCTTGTTGTGCTTGATCATCTGGGTCCGCATGTAGACCCGCAGCCACTGCCGGTACATGAACGCCTCGTAGCGCTCGAACACGTCCTCGATGGGCATCGCCCGGTTGCCGATGTGGCCGGCCAGGAAGAATGCGCATTCGAGGCCCAGCGAGATCGACTGGAAGTAGGGCGACCCGATGGCGGAGTCACCGAGCAGGAAGACCGGCGCCGCCGCCAGCGGGTGGTCGGCTGAGCCGTAGACGCGCCGGCTCGTCGTGTTCCGGGCGTGGTAGACGTCGAGCGGGATGCGGGTGATCTCGAGGTCGCCCACCAGCTCGCCGTGCGTCTCGGCCTTGACCTTGTCGATGAACCGGTCCATCGACGCCGCGACGCCCGGGAAGTTGTCGCGCAGCCACGTGCCGTCGAACGTCGGCGGCATCGCGTCGAACTCCTCCTTGCTGATCGCGACGATGCCGGTCACGTGGCTGGTCGATCCGTCGTACCAGGTGCGGTGGACCGCCGGGATGAACTTGTACGTGGCGTTCTCGACGTTCTTGTAGTACTTGCAGAACTCGTCGCACGCGTAGTGCTGGTCGTACAGGAAGGTCACGACCAGGGCGTACTCGAGCCGGAACCGGGTCGTGTTCCGGCCGCGGACCGTCGGATCGATCGTCGCCCGGGACGAGGAGGTCGCGCATGACCGAACGCGAGCCGGTGCAGTCGACCAGGATGTCGCCGGGCTCGAGCAGCGCGATCGCACCCGCGGCGTCCACCTCGCCCATGACCCGCTCGACGGTCCCGGTCGCGCGCGTGTCGATCAGCTCGCTGAGCGTGCGCTCGATGGTGTTCAGCGGCACGAACCCCTGCGTCCACGCCTCCAGCAGGGCCCGCAGGTCCGGGGCGAGCGTGCGGCGGTAGGCCAGGCGCGTCTCGAGCTCGATCGGGTCGAAGATCGCCTCGACGCCCTGGCCATCGATCGTGTCCGCCTTGTAGCTCTCGATCGAGTCCGCGATCAGGTATTCCGCGAGCGACACCATCCGGGTCCGCGTGTACGCGTCACGCCGCTCGTAGAGGCGGACGGTCTGGCCGTCGATCGACTGGAGGAGGGCAGTCAGAAAGAGCCCGACCGGTCCCGCTCCCAGGACGTGGACCCGGCCCATCGGACGCGTGGTCGGGGCGACGAGTGCGGCTGACGCGAGGGACATGGGGCACCTGGCTGGATCCGCGCCGGGCGGCGCTCACCGCCCGATGGTAGCCGCGCCCGGATCGGCCGGTTGATCGCGACGGTGCCTGTTGCGCCCGCGGACGGTCAGAGTCGAACGAGAATCTGGACCTCGACCTCGTCGCCCTCGGCCAGGCTCTCCCCGAGCCGGACCGCCTTCCTGATCGGCACGAGGTAGCCACCGTCCTTCGGGAACAACGACGTCGACCAACTGCCCTCACCGAGGCGGACCTCGACGGGGATGACGCCCCAGCCGTAGGTCACGGAGTTCGCGACCGCGTGGAGCGCGGCGGCCGCATCGGCCGGCACGGCGATGAAGTAGTACGGCGCCGGTCCGCGCCACTGGAAGAGCTCGCCGCTGAACGTCAGCTCGAGGCTGTCGTGGTCCATCCGGCCATCAGCCGACGACGACCAGCGGTTCGAGCCCGGCGAGCGGGCCGTCCACGCGCGGTCGGGCGAGCGCCGGCTCCTGTCCTCGGTCCGCCTCTTTCGCGGCAAGCTCGGCGTCGAGCTGCTCGACCAGGCTCGGAAGCCCTGACTCGAGCGCACCGCCGTAGGCCGGACCGATGACCGTCATCAGGTCCTTCTCCCGCTTCGTCCGCGGCGCCGCGTAGCGGAAATGGATCGTCGTGCCGGCCGCGGTGGGCTCGAACTCGACGGTGTGGAGCAGCTTGATCGGCCCGCTCGGCGAGTCGAGGACGGTCCGGTCCGTGACGTAGTCATACGGCCGCCAGTCGAGGATCTCCTCGACGACCGCGTCCTTGCCATGCATGCAGTGATTGGCGGAGCCGGGACCGCGCCGGCCGCCGGTCGCGCCCTGGACGGTCACCTCCGTCACCCACGGCTGCCAGCTCATCCGCTGACCCGGCTTCGTGATGAACTCCCATGCCAGCTGCGGCGGCACGTCCGTCTCGACCGACACGATCAAGATCGATGCCTCGGGCGTCACGAACGTGCGCTCGCGGGCCTCCTCGTCCAGCCAGCGCCGGCCCAGGTCGTGGACCCAGGTGGCGACGTCGCCGATCCGGTCGTACGTCTCGGTGTGGGCGCGCATCCCGAGCGCCGCCGGGTCGAGACCGGATGCGTCGATGCAGGCCTGGCTGAACAGGGCGTAGGCGGGGATGCGGAGCTCCTCCACGACGTCGTTCTTGAGCAGGCGATGCACGACGATGACGTCCGAGCCCAGGAGCTCCTGGCGACCGGCCACCTTCCCCTGGATGGCCTGGCCGTGATGGACGACGAACTTGAGGTCGAGGTCCGGGATCCGGACGCACGCGTTGCACGCGCACGAGGTGGCCTGGCGGACGTCGCGGCGGCGCCGGCGGAACCCGAAGTAGCAGCGCTCGATGGTGTCGAGCAGCATCGACCCGTCGACCGTCTCCGCCACCATCGACATGAACGCCGCGTCGCCCTCCAGCTTGGCCAGCCGGAAGTCCGGCCGGAGCGCGGAGACGACGGCACCGATCAGGTCGGCCAGGATGTCCTGCGCGTGGTCGAGCTCGACGTCGGCGAGGTAGCCGGTGTACCCGGAGATATCCGCGATCAGAAAGCAGGTCGGCTGTGCGGTCGAGAGCATCTCGTTCCTCGCCGGGGTCGGGGGGTCGCTCGCATCATACGGTCCGGTCGCATCGCTACAGTGGGCCTATGGAGACCTTCGACATCACCGAGGCGGCGGCGCGGACCGGGGTCAGCGTCGAGGAGCTCACCCGCATGTGCGAGATGGGGATCCTCGTCCCGGATGCCGATGACCGGTTCACGGCCGGTCATCTCCGGCGCGCCGGCCTGATCTCGAGCCTTGTCGCATCGGGCATCCCGCTCGAGGGCCTCGCAGAAGCCATCCGGAGTGGTCGGCTGTCGCTCGACTTCCTCGACGCCCCCGCCTTCGAGCGGTTCTCCGCGCTCAGTGGGGCGACCTTCGCGGAAGTGGCCGAGCGGACCGGCGTCCCGGTCGAGGAGCTGCTGTTCGTCCGCGAGGCCGCCGGGTCGGCACCGGCGGCCCCCGGCGACCGCATGCGCGACGAGGAGCTGCCCTATGCCGACATGCTCGAAGCGAGCGTCCGGTTCGGTTTCCGCCCCGGCAGCTACCGGCAGCTGATCCGCGTGCACGGCGACAGTCTCCGCCGCGCCGCCGAGACCGAGTCGGCCATCTGGCAGGTCGAGGTGGTCAACCCGGCGCTGGCGGCCGGCAAGCGGCCCGACGAGATCCTCGGCATCGACTTCGGCGATCGGATGAGCGTGCTGACGGAGCGTGCCGTGCTGGCGATGTACCACCTGCAGCAGGCGCGGGCGTGGACCACCGGGATCATCGAGGGGTTGGAGATCATCCTCGCCGAGGCCGGTCTGCACAGCCGGCTCGAGCATCCCCCGGCGATGTGCTTCCTCGACATCAGCGGCTATACGCGCCTGACCCAGGAGCACGGCGACGCCGCGGCGGCGCAGCTCGCCGAGCGGCTGGGGCGGGTCGTCCAGCGCGCATCGATCCGGCACGGCGGCCGGGCGGTCAAATGGCTCGGCGACGGCGTGATGCTCCATTTCCCCGATCCGGGACGCGGGGTCGTCGCCGCACTCGAGATGGTCGACGACGTCGCCGAGGCCGGTCTGCCGCCGGCGCACGTCGGCCTCCACGCCGGGCCGGTGATCTTCCAGGAGGGCGACTACTACGGCCAGACCGTCAATCTCGCGTCGCGGATCGCCGACTACGCGCAGGCCGGCCAGGTCATCGTCAGCCAGGTGGTCGTCGACGATGCGGCCGGCGTCCCGATCTCGTTCCGTGACGTCGGCCCCGTGGAGCTGAAGGGCGTGGCGGGCGCGATGAACCTGTACGCCGCATCCCGTTCAGCCTGAGGGCTCGACACCGACCGGCCGCCTCGGGCCGTCGGCGGCCCGGATCGCTACCCGGCTGCGGACCCGACGGCTTCGAGGGCCTCGTCGGACACGTCGTGGACCTCCGGGGTCGCGCCCAGCGAGGCGAGCTTGGCCGAGATCGGCGGCGCGTCCATGACCGGGGCGAGGATCCCGACGGCGGCCTTGCCACCGGCCAGCTCGGCGATGATCCGATCGCGGTCTTCCTGGCTGAGCCCGAGGCCCTTGTGGTGGAAATGCCCGATCACGCCACCGCCGACGATGCCGGCGAGCAGGGTCGGCGGCGCGATGACTGCCAGCACGAGGCCGATCCCGGCGCCCTTGCCGCCGCTCCGCCGGCCGAGCTTGTGCTCCTTGATCTGGCCCTTGTCGTCGACGACGAGCACGCCGATCGACTCGAGCTCGATATCGATGTTGTCGTCGTCCCAGGTCTTCAGCGCCTCGACCGCCGCGTCCGCAGCAGCCTCGTCGGCGAAGATCCCGAGGATCACCTGCTTCGGGTCCGCCATGTCCACCCTCCATCCTCTTCAGTCGAGGACCAGTATGGGCCAGCGGGCTCAGCCCTCGATGCCGAACGGCACACCCGGCTGCCAGTCAGACGGCGACACCGACGCCAGAGGGTCGAACGGCGTGGACCAGGCGCGTCGCACCTCGGAGGCCGGGAACGGCTCGGCGACGTAGATCGACTCCCGCGCGATCCTGTCGCCGCGGAACCGGATGATGCTGACGCCGAACATCGGTGGCGACCCGTTGTACGAGACCAGCAGCTCGATGACCCAGAGCCCGCCCTCGCCGGTGATCCGGCGGATCCGGTAGTCGACGCTCGCCGGGTACTGCTTCCGCCAGGTCAGGAACCTGGCCAGCCCGACGAACCGCTCGCCCGATTGCGGGAACTCGAGGATCGCGTCCTCGTGATAGAGCTCGTGCGTCTCGTCGAGATCGCGACCGTCCTCGAACTGCCGGACCAGTGCTGCGCGGATCGCCGCGTCGTCCATGTGGGCACCTCCCCCTGGCCCCCACCGTAGACCGGTCCTGCGGGGAACGGCCACCGACGAATGTCAGGTTCCGACGCCCGTCATTCCGCAGGGACCGCCGCGTCCGGCGAGGGTGCCGGCTCCAGGGCCCGCAGCGCGGCCACGGCGTCCGCCACGCTCGGGTACATCGGGGCGGCGATGCCTTGCAGGCGCACGATGTCGCGCACCTGGCCGACGTCCCGGGCGAGGGCCAGCCGCGCACCGGTGGCCTCGAGCTAGACCAGGATGTTTGGCTGCTTGTGCGCCATGGGCTTCCTCCCCGCTTGCTGTCTGTCCCGATCGCCCTCTAGGTGGTCCCCGACGGCCGGCTGATGCAGCGGAAGCCCAGGTGGGCCATCGACGTCTCGACGGACTGGGGCTGCCGCGCCGCCGGCCGGTAGCGGAGGCAGTAGTTCGGGGCGCACAGGTGCGACCCGCCCTTGACGACCATCCGCGGGAACTGGGCGCCCGGCTGGCCCACGTTGTAGGACCCCTCGGGCGTCGTGACCCTCGGGTTGACCCGAGGCCCGGACGGGCCGCAGCAGGCGTGGATCGCCACCTCCGGGTGGGACGAGCGGTAGAAGTCCGCGGTCCACTCCCAGACGTTGCCGGCCATGTCGAACAGGCCGTAGCCGTTGGGCGGGAAGGCCTTGACCGGCGACGTGCCCGCGTACTTGTCCGTGCGGAGGTTCTGCCAGGGGAACTCGCCCTGCCACGTGTTGGCCATCATCCGGCCCTTCGGGGCGAACTCGTCGCCCCAGGTGTAGCGGCGCCGTCGAGCCCGCCGCGGGCCGCGTACTCCCATTCCGCCTCGGTCGGGAGGCTCTTGCCGGCCCACGCGGCGTAGGCGGTCGCGTCGTCGTAGGCGACGTGGGTCACCGGGTGGCGGTCGCGACCCGCGAGGTCGCTGCCGGGACCCTCCGGATGGCGCCATTGCGCGCCGGGCACCCAGTGCCACCAGTTGCGGTAGTCGGTCGAGGTCGACCGGACCGCGGGTCGGCCGGAAGACCAGCGAGCCCGGGACGAGCAGGGCGGGGTCGGCATCGGGGTAGTCGGCCGGCTCGAGGCCGCGCTCCGCGACCGTCACGTGGCCGGTGGCCTTCACGAACCGGCGGAACTCGGCGACCGTGACCTGGTGGTCGTCGATCCAGAAGCCGTCGACCCCGACCTCGTGGACCGGTCGCTCCTCGGCGTAGTGCGCGTCGGAACCCATCGCGAATGTGCCGCCCGGGATCCACGCCATGTCACGGCCGGGCGGTTCGGTGCTCGGTCCGTCGGCCACGCCAGGGACGGCAGTCATCGACTCGGAGGTCCCCCATGCATCTCGCCGGTCCCTCGCTCGGCGGAGCACCCAAGGCGCTCCCCGACAGGTCGGCGAGACCTGATTCAACCAGATGTCGCCCGGGACTGCCGGGCGGACGACCAGGCCTTCCTCGCCGGCTTCAGGGTCACCCCCTAGCCGGTGGCGCGGCGGACGCGGCCGGGCCCCGGTTGCGTTCGCCGATCAGGACGTCGGCGCGCCCGGCGTGAGCGTGGGGTCGGGGTCCGGCTCATCGGTGATCGGGTCGGACACGGCCCGCTCCCGCCGAGCCAGGAAGATGAACGGCACGGCCAGCGCCTGGAGACCGGCCGCAACGAGGTACGACGCCGCGTAGCCGTTCACGTCGGCCACTCGGCCCAGCGCCGGCTGGGCGACCACGCCCCCGGCCGAACCCATCAGGTTGTCGAACGAGAGCACGGTCGCCCGTTGCTCGGACGGGATGAGCCCGTTGATGTAGGCCTGTCGCAGCGGCGCTTCCAGCGCGAAGATCAATGCCCAGACGACGAGCAGCAGCAGGGCGAACCGGAAGTCGCTCGTCAGCCCGACCAGCGCGAGCAGGACCGCGGTCGCGACACCGGCCGTCAGGAGGGCGTCGGTCCGGCGCTTGAACAGGCGGCGGACGCGCGTCACGGTCAGGCCACCGACGATCTGGGCGCCGGCGATGACGGCCGCCGCCAGGCCCGCCACGCCATACGCCGTCGGATCCCCATAGAGCTCCAGGAGATACGGCTGGAACGCGTAGAACGCGTAGATCCCGACGCCGACCGTGAACGGGGCGGCGAGCATCAGCCAGCGGACGGGCGGATTGCGCAAGCCGCCGTCGATCGAGCCCTTGAGGACCGAGCGCACCTCCGTCACGACCCCCTGACCCCGGCTCGCGGTGAAGCCGATGTCGTGCATGAACCACCAGGCGATGACCATCGTCACGCCGAGCAGGCCGGCCCGGATCAGGTACGGCACGCCGATCGAGGTGGCCTGGGCGATGACGCCACCGAGCACGGATCCGGTCAGCATCGCAACCCCGCTGACGATCTGCGCCCGGGCGAAGATCGATTCGAGGGTTCCGGTGAAGCCCGTGGCCCGCAGGGCGTCGACCAGCCAGGCCTCGGTCGCCCCGGAGAAGAACGTGAACCCGAGCCCGAGCAGGATCGACGCAAGCGCCCAGCCGAGCAGCCCCGCCCGGATCTGCCACATGAGCAGGTAGAGCAGGGTCGCCACCAGCAGCGTGGCCGCCCCGAGCAGGAACGAGAACCGACGGCCACGGGTGTCGGCCACGATCCCGGTCGGGATCTCGAACAGGACTTCACCGACGGTGAAGAACGCGTTGACCGTGAACGCCTGCGTGTTGTCGAGCCCCGCGTCGAGCAGGAAGAGCGTGTTGATGCCCCAGATGAACGACGCCGAGAGGGTCGTGAAGAGGGTCAGGGTCAGGTAGGTCCGCTGGACCGTGCGCGGGGTATCGGTCATGCCGCCCGCAGTCTAGCCGGGGCTCGGACGCGTTTCGGAGGGTCGGACGGCGGGGATGCCGCGCGCCTACAGTAGCCCCGAGACGAGCCGGGCCGGCCGCCGAGGGAGGCCGGTCACGATGCCCGACCAGACGGAGATCGCCCGATGAACGAGAACCTGGCCAAGGGGACGTACCGCGAGTTCTACGAGCGGCAGCTGGCGTTCATCGCCGCGAAGGACGTGGAGGGCCTCATCCGCACCAACTACACCGAGGATGCGGAGCTCCTGAACTTCGACTACGACATCAGGGGCACGGACGCGCTCATCGAGTACTTCAAGGGCTACATCGACGGCCTCGGCTACATCAAGCTCCTCTCGACCGACAAGTACACCGAGGGCAGCGACTCGGTCTTCTTCGAGGCCACCGTCGAGACGGCCGGCGGCATCGCCCAGGTCATCGACGTGTTCGTCATGCGCGACGGCAAGATCTGGCGCCAGTTCCCCGGCCTGCGCAGCTTCACGCCCAACCCGCCCGCCGGCGCGTAAGCGATGGATCCGGCCGATCTCGCGCTCCGGAACCGGACCTACCGCCGGTTCGTCGAGCTCGGCCGGGCGCCGACGGCAGGGGAGGTCGCGGCGAGCGCGGGCATCGAGACCGACGAGGTCGAGGCCGGCTGGCGGCGGCTGCACGACGAGCACGCCCTGGTGCTCGATCCGGCGACGTCGGAGATCCTGATGGCCAACCCGTTCGCGGCCCGGCCGACGCCGTTCCGGGTCGAGGCGGACGGTCGCTGGTGGTACGCCAACTGCGCCTGGGACGCGTTCGGGATCGGGGCCGCCCTGGGTGTCGACAGCCGGATCGAGACCGCCTGCCCGGACTGCCGGGCACCGATCGCGCTGACGGTGACCGGCGGCCGGCCGAACGACGACGGTCCGGTCTTCCATGTGCTGATCCCCGCCGACGCCTGGTGGCAGGACATCGGGTTCACCTGAGGGACCATGCTGCTCTTCCGGTCGGAGGACCACATCGAGACCTGGCTCGCCGGTCGACCGCGGGGCGCCGTGGTTCCGATGGCCCAGCTGGCGGATCTTGCCGCGGCCTGGTGGGGTGACCGCCTTGCGCCGGACTGGCGACCGAGGACACGCGCTGAGAGCCAGGAGATCCTCGATCGGGTCGGCCTGACCGGTCCGTTCTGGCGGCTGCCGTAGGGGTCGGTCGCGGCCGTATCATCGGCGTCGTGCCACGAGCCTCGGCCGGATGACGGCCACCGGAAGCGACGTCGTCATCATCGGTGGCGGGATCGTCGGGACGTCCGCGGCGGCGTTCCTGGCCGACGCCGGGGCGACCGTGACGCTGGTCGAGCGCGACGGGCTGGCATCGGGCGCGTCGGGCGCGAACTCCGGCATCGTCCAGCACCCGTTCGACCCGATCCTTGCGGCGCTCTACCGCGAGACGGTCGGCTTGTACCGGGAGCTGACCGCGGCGGATGTCGGGTTCCGGCTCGGCGCGGAGCCGGCGGGTCTCATCTATGTGTCCACGGATGAGGCGGCCGTCCGCGCCGTGGACCGGTCGCTGGCCGATGCGTTCCCCGAGCTGGAGCGCATGGTCGCGGGCGGGACGGAGCTCCAGGCGATCGAACCGGCGATCGCGCCGGGCGTGTGGGGCTGCCTGGTCGGCATCGGCTACCCGGTCGCACCAGCCGCCTCGACCTACGCCTACGCGACGATCGCCGAGCGGCGCGGCGTCCGCGTGCGCGCCGGTCGGACGGCGGCCCTCGACCGACGTGGAGACGCCGTCGTCGGAGTCGTGGTGGACGGCGTGTCGACACCGGCGGACGCCGTCCTCGTCGCCGCCGGGCCGGGGTCGCCCGCCGTCGTCGACCCGACCGCGGAGTGGCTCCCGATCCGGGCGCGATGGGGGGTCGTCGTCGAGACCGAGCTGCCCACCGGCCCCGCCCACATCCTGGAGGAGGCCGAGATCGGGGCGGCGATCGGCACCGGATCGACCGTGGTCGCCGACGAGGGACCCGGCGTCCATCTCAGCCTGGTGCCGCTCGATGGGGTCGCGGCGATCGGGTCGACCTTCCTCGCGACCGAGCCCGAACCGGCCGACTGGATCGAGCGGATCCTCACCCGCGCGAGCGCGTTCGTTCCCGCCGTGACGGACGCGCCCATCCGCGGAACACGCGCGTGCGCCCGGCCGCAGAGCATGGACGGTCGCCCGCTGATCGGTCGCATCCCGGACGCACCCGGCCTGTTCATCTGCGCCGGCCACGGCGCCTGGGGGATCTCGACCGGACCGGCATCGGCCCGCATGGTCGTCGACGAGATGCTGGGCAGGTCCCCGGTCATCCCGGCCGAGCTCGATCCGAGCCGGTTCGGGAGGGTCAGCCCCGCTCCACGACGATGACCTCGAGGCGTCGCGGGCCGTGGACGCCCTCGACGCGCTGGAGCTCGATGTCGCTGGTGGCGGACGGGCCGCTGATCCAGGTCTGCGGCCGCGTCGGGTCGAGCCGGGCGAGCGCCTCCGGGACCGTCCCGACGATCCGGCTCCGCACGGACGACGCAGACGTGGAGGTCGGGCAGGAGGCTCAGCGCGCGGCGGCCCTGACCCGGACCGGCATCGAGGACGATCGTGCCGGTCTCGGCGATCGCGACGGCACAGCCCGGTGACGACGCCGTCGAGAGCGTCGAGGTCGGCGGAGGTCAGCGGCGGCTCGGCGTCCGGGACGCCGCGACCGACGTCGACGGCGGCCAGCCACGCCGGCGGGAGGTCCGCGGGGACGACGATGCGACGGGCGCCGTGCCCGGCGAGGACGGTTGCGACGACCCCGGGCAGGCCGGCCGTCGTCGTCCGGTGGACGGTCGCCCGGTAGTCGTCGACCCGCTCGACGAAGAGGCCCAGGACGTCGACGCCGGTCGGCAGCGTCCGGTCGTAGTCGCGCGGGATCGGTCACGGCCGGCGGACCGTCCGCGGTCGCCGCCCGGATCCGACCGAGGACGACCTCGCGCGCGTCGTTCATCACGTCCCCTCTCCGCCCGCCGTCGGTCCGGTGCCACCAGGCCCGGAACGAGGTCCCGGGCCGGGACCCGGCAGGTCGCGAGCGCGGAACCAGCCACCGAGAGCCCGGTCCCGGCAGCCGGCGGATGCGCCCGCGCCGCCCGACCACGCGGCCGCCGAGTCCGGCCAGGCGTTCGGCGAGGCCCAGCCGTCGCGGGCTGCGCAGCGTCCAGGCGGCCGCCCCCATGGCGACCCCTTCGCCGCTCGGGAGCCGGTGGCTCGCCTGCGGTGCCGCGGACGACCTGGCCGCGCAGCTGGACGAGGATCTCCGGGATGTCGATCCGGACCGGGCAGACGTCGAAGCACGCGCCGCACAGCGACGAGGCGAACGGCAGGGACGCGGTCTGCTCGTCGACCGGATGCCGCGCGATGCCGCGCAGCTGCGGCGTGAGGATCGCGCCGATCGGCCCGGGATACGACCGAGCCGTAGGCCCGGCCGCCGGTCCGCTCGTAGACCGGGCAGACGTTCAGGCACGCGCGAGCACCGGATGCAGCGCAGCGCCTGCCGGCCGACCGTGTCGGACAGGACGTCGGTCCGGCCGTTGTCGAGCAGGACGAGGTGGAAGGCCTGCGGCCCGTCGCCGGGCGTGACGCCGGTCCACATCGAGGTGTACGGGTTCATCCGCTCGGCCGTCGACGAGCGCGGCAGGAGCTGCAGGAAGACCTCGAGGTCGCGCCAGCGTCGGGCACGAGCTTCTCGATGCCCATGACCGTGATCAGGATCTCGGGCAGGGTCAGGCACATCCGGCCGTTGCCCTCGGATTCGACGACCATCACCGTGCCGGTCTCGGCGACGGCGAAGTTGGCGCCGGAGACCGCGACCCTGGCGCGCAGGAACTTCTCGCGCAGGTGGAGCCGGGCGGCCTCGGCCAGCTCGGGCGGGTCGTCGGTCAGGCCGGCCGGGGCGGGCCGTCCGACCCGGCCCATCTCGTCGACGAAGATGTCGCGGATCTCGGTCCGGTTGCGGTGGATCGCGGGGACCAGGATGTGCGAGGGCAGGTCGTGCCCGAGCTGGACGATCAGCTCGGCCAGGTCGGTCTCCCAGACGTCGATGCCCGCTTGGCGCGAGCGCCTCGTTGAGCTCGATCTCCTGGGTCGCCATCGACTTGACCTTGACGACCTCGGTCGCGCCGTGCGTCCTGGGCGAGACGGGCGACGATCGCGTTCGCCTCGGCGGCGTCGCGCGCCCAGTGGACGGTCCCGCCCGCGGCGGTCACGTGCGCGCTCGAGCTGCTCGAGCAGCTCCGGCAGGTCGCGCATGACCTCGTCCTTGATCGCCGCGCCGGCGAGCGCGCAGCGCCTCCCAGTCGGACCGCTCGGCGACCGCGCGGGCGCGCTTGGTCCGGATCGTCGTCGTCGCGCGGCCGAGGTTCGCCCGGAGCTGCTCGTCGGCGAGCGCCGCGCGGGCCGCCTCGGGGAACGGCGGCGTGCCGGCGAACGACGGTCGTGGCGGGTCGCGGCCGGGGTGCCGCGGACGGGCCTGCCGGCTCATCGCGGCACGCCTCCGATCGCGGCCAGGATCTCGGCGAGGTGCATGACCCGGACCGGCGAGCCGCGCCGCGACAGCAGGCCGCCGAGGTGCATCAGGCACGACGTGTCGGCCGGCGGTCAGCACGTCCGCGCCGGACGCCGAGCACGGCGTCGACCTTGTCGTAGCCCATCGCCACCGACGTGTCCGCGTTCTTGACCGCGAACGTCCCGCCGAACCCGCAGCACGCCGCCGAGCTGCGGCAGGTCGACGAGCTCAGGCCCTCGACCGCGTCGAGCAGCCGGGTGCGGCCGGTCGCCGATGCCCAGCAGCCGGGTGCGAGTGGCAGGTCGGGTGGAAGGTCGACCGTGTGCGGGAAGCGCGGCGCCGACGTCGGTCACGCCCAGCGACGTCGACGAGGAACTCGGTCAGCTCGAGACGCGCGGGGCGACCTCTGCGACACGGCCGGGCAGGCTCGCATCGGCCGCCGGCAGGCCGGCGACGAGCGCGTGGTGGTGGCGGACCATCGACGGCGCACGAGGCCGACGGCGTGACGACCGCGTCGTAGCCCGCGAACGCGTCGGCGAAGCCGCTCGACCAGCGGCACGCACTCGTCGCGGTAGCCGGAGTTGAAGTGCATCTGGCCGCAGCAGGTCTGGCCGTCGGGAAACTCGACCTCGTGGCCGAGCCGGCGCAGGAGCCGTGACCATCGCCTTGCCGACCTCCGGGAAGAGCAGGTCGTTGAAGCAGGTGATGAACAGCGCGATCCGCACCGGCTCAGGCTCCGCGCCGGGCCATGGTCGGCCGCGGCTCGTAGCGCCGGACGTCCTGGGTCGCCCGGACGAGCGCCCGGAGCGTCCTCGAGGTCGCCCGAGAGCAGCCCGCGCGGCGCGCGCCTGGACGAGGACGTTGCCGAGCGCGGTCGCCTCGACCGGCCCGGCCACGACCGGCAGCTCGCAGGCGTCCGCCGTCAGCTGGCAGAGCAGTGCGTTGCGGGCGCCACCGCCGACGAGGTGGACGACCTCCACGGCGCTGCCCGGACAGCCGGCCAGCGTCGCGGACCGCCGCGCGAACGCCGCGGCGAGGCTGTCGAGGATGCAGCGGACGAGCGCCGGCCGCGACTCCGCGGCGCGGGCTGGTCGCGATCGGCGGCACGCCGCGGCGATCCGCGCCGGCATGTCGCCCGGCGGCAGGAAGACGGCGTCGTCCGGGTCGAACGACCGGGCCGCCCGGCGGCAGCGTCCGCCGCCGCGGCGAGCAGCGCCGGCAGGCTCTCCGGCGTGCCCGCGAGCTCCCACGTCCGGATCGACTCCTGGAGCAGCCACAGGCCCATCACGTTGCGCAGGTAGCGGATCCGCTCGTCGACGCCCGCCCTCGTTGGTGAAGTTGGCCAGCGCGGCTCGCCTCGGTCAGGATCGGCGCGTCGAGCTCGACGCCGACGAGCGCCCACGTCCCGCACGCGATGTAGGCGAACGGCACGTCGCCGGCGGCCGGCACGCCGACGACCGCCGAGGCGGTGTCGTGCGACCCGACCAGCGTCACGAGCGTGTCCGGCCGGCAGGCCCGTCTCGCGCCGCGACGTCGTCGCGCAGCGGCCCGATCGACGTCGCCCGGCGCGCGCGAGGGGCGCGAACAGCGACGCCGGGAGGCCGAGCGAGGCCGATCAGCTCCGTCGTCCCACGTCGCGGCGTGTGGACGTCGAGCAGGCCGGTGGTCGAGGCGTTGGTCCGCTCGGTGACCTCGGCGCCCGATCAGCCAGGAGCCGATCAGGTCCGGGATCAGCAGCATCGTCCGGGCGCGCCTCGAAGCCGCGGCCGTGCCGCGCGCCGCCGCGAGCTGGTAGAGCGTGTTGAACGGCAGGAACTGGAGCCCGGTCCGCGCGTACAGCGCCTCCGGCGGCGACGACCGCGTGGACCGCCTCGACCCCGGCCGCCGTCCGGTCGTCGCGATAGTGGAACGGCGTCGCCGAGCAGCTCGCCGGCCGCGTCCAGCAGGCCGTAGTCGACGGCCCACGAGTCGACCCCGACGCTGACGAGCCGTCGGCCGCCGTCCGCGGCGCGTGCCGCCTCGCGCAGGCCCGCGAGGACCTCGCGCGTACAGCCGCAGCGACGTCCCAGTGGAGGCCGTCGGGCAGCCGCGACCGGGTCGTTCGGGAAGCGGTGGACCTCGGTCAGCTCCAGCTCGTTCGGGGCCGACCCGGCCGACGATGACCCGCCCGCTCGACGCGCCGAGGTCGACGGCCGCGACGAGCCGTGCCGGTCACCGGAGGAACGCCGCCGCGACGCCCGCGTCGACGGGATGTGGAGGCCCGGTCGTCTGGGCTCAGGTCCCCGCCCGACCAGCGCGAAGACCGCGGCCGCGACGTGCTCCGGGCAGCACCTCGCGCTTGAGCAGCGTCCGCTGGGCGTAGAACTCGCCGAGCTTGTCCTCGGGGATGCCGTAGGTCCGGGCGCGGTCGGCGCCCCAGCCCTTGGCGAAGATGCCCGAGCCGCGCACGACGCCGTCCGGGTTGACGCCGTTGACCCGGATCCCGTACTGGCCCGAGCTCGGCGGCGAGCAGCCGGACCTGGTGCGCCTGGTCGGCCTTGGACGCGCCGTAGGCGACGTTGTTCGGGCCGGCGAAGAACGCGTTCTTGCTGACGATGTAGACGATGTCGCCGCCCATGGCCTGGTCGATCATGATCCGCGCCGCCTCGCGCGACACGAGGAACGAGCCGCGGGCCATGACGTCGTGCTGGAGGTCCCAGTCGCGCGACCGTCGTCTCGAGCAGCGGCTTGCGAGATCGACAGGCCGGCGTTGTTGACGACGAGGTCGACCCCGCCGAAGGCGAGGACCGCCCGCCGGAAGGCCTCCGCGACCTGCTCCTCGTCGGTGACGTCGGCGACGTACGCTGATGGCGACGTCGGTGCCGCCGAGCTCGCCGGCGACGGCCGCGGCGGCCGTCGGCGTCGATGTCGGCGACGACGACGCAGGCACCCTCGGCGGCGAGCCGGTGGGCGATCGCCTTGCCGATGCCCGAGCCCGCGCCGGTGACGAGCGCGACGCGCGCGGCGAGCGGCTTCGGCTTCGGCATGCGCGCGAGCTTGGCCTCCTCGAGCGCCCAGTACTCGATCCGGAACTTCTCCGCCTTCGTCGATCGGCGCATAGGTCGACAGCGCCTCGGCGCCGCGCATCACGTTGATCGCGTTGACGTAGAACTCGCCCGCGACCCGCGCGGTCTGCTTGGTCGCCCCGAACGAGAACATCCCGACGCCCGGCACGAGGACGATCGCCGGGTCGGCGCCGCGCATCGGCCGGGCTGTCGGGCGTCGCGTGGCGGTCGTAGTAGGCGGCGTACGCCGTCGCGGTACGCCGCGTGGAGCTCGCGCAGCCGCGCGACGACGTCGTCGAGCTCGGCGCTCGGTGGCAGGTCGAGGACCATCGGCCGGACCTTGGTCCGCAGGAAGTGGTCCGGGCACGAGGTGCCCAGCGCGGCCAGCCGCGGGTGCTCGGCACGAGCCGAGGAAGTCGAGCACGACCTCGCTGTCGGTGTAGTGGCCGACCTGTGGCCGGTCGGTCGAGGCGAGGCCGCGGATGAGCGGCAGCAGGGCCGCCGCGCGGGCGTGGCGCTCGGCCTCGGGCAGGGCCTCGTAGCCGGCAGACGCCGCGCCCGAACGGCTCGGGCCGGCCGTGCTCGGCGATGAACCGCTCGGCGGTCCCGATGATCTCGAGCGAGCGCGCCTCGCACTCGTCGGACGTGTCGCCCCAGGCCGTGATGCCGTGGCCGCCGAGGATCACGCCGATCGCGTCCGGGTTGGCGCGGCGGATCGGCCGCGATGTCCAGGCCGAGCTGGAACCCGGGCCGGCGCCAGCCGACCCAGGCCACCCGGTCGCCGAAGCAGCGCCGGGTGAGCGCCTCGCCGTCGGCCGCGGTCGCCAGCGCGATGCCCGAGTCCGGGTGGAGGTGGTCGACGTGGCCGGCATCGACGAGGCCGTGCATCGCGGTATCGATCGACGGCGCCGCGCCGCCGCGGCCGTGGAGGCAGAAGTCGAAGGCGGCGACCATCTCGTCCTCGCGCTCGACGCCCGGATAGACGTCGACGAGCGCGCGCAGCCGGTCGAGCCGCAGGACCGCGAGACCGGCCTCGGTCAGCGTGCCGAGGTCGCCGCCGGAGCCCTTGACCCACAGCAGCTCGACGGGCGCCCCGGTGACCGGGTCGACGTCCGTGCCCTTGGCCGACGTGTTGCCGCCGGCGTAGTTGGTGTTGCGCGGGTCGGCGCCGAGGCGGTTGGACCGCTCGAGCAGCGCGGCGACCGCCTCGTTCGCATCGGTCGTCGCGGCGGCGTCGAGCTCATGCGCCCCAGCCCGCCTGGCTGTCCGCCGACCCGCTCGGCGACGATCGTCGCCCCGTAGCCGGAGCGGTGCGTAGGCGGCCATCGGGTCCGGGTCCAGGCCCAGGCCGGTCCGCACCTCGGCCAGCAGCGGCCGGACGTCCGTGTCGTAGGCGTCCATCAGGACGGCGTTGGCGCCGAGCACGTCACCGGCCGCCTGGGCCGCGGCGAGGGCCGGCGCGTCGACCAGCAGCGCCTTGGCGGTCGCCTCCTGGACGTTCATCACGGACCGGATCTGGCCCGGGATCTTGGGCTCGATGTTGTGGCACTGGTCGAGCATGAACGCCACCCCCAGGGCCGCGTCCAGCGCCCCGGCCTGGACGACCTCGTGCATGATCCGGAACAGCTGGAACGGGTCGGCCGAGCCGACCATCAGGTCGTCGTCGGCGTAGAAGCGCGAGTTGAAGTCGAAGCCGCCGAGGCGGTCGGCGCGCAGCAGCGACGCGACGATGAACTCGATGTTCGTGCCCGGGCGCGTGGTGGCCGGTGTCGACGACGACCCGCGCCTTCGGTGCCCGCCGCGACGCACTGCAGGTAGGCCGTCCCCCAGTCGGGGACGTCCATCGTGTAGAACGACGGCTCGAAGAACTTGTACTCGAGCAGCATCCGCTGGTCTGCACCGAGCCGCGCGTGGACGGCGGCGAGCGCCTCGGCCAGGCGGTCCTGGCGGGCCCGGATGTCGTCCTGGCCGGGGTAGTTGGTGCCGTCCGAGAACCACAGCTTCAGGTCGCGCGAGCCGGTCGCGTCCATGACGTCGATGCATGCCGAGCAGATGGTCGAGCGCCTTGCGCCGCACCCGCGCATCCGGGTTGCAGACGCTGCCGAGCATGTAGTCGTCGTCCTGGAAGACGTTCGAGTTGATGGTGCCGAGGCCGACCCCGGCGTCCGCGGCGTGGCGGGCCAGGTCCGCGTAGTCGTCGACCGTGTCCCACGGGATGTGGAGGGCGACCGTCGGCGCGACGCCGGTGAAGCGGTTGACCTGGGCGGCGTCCGCGACCTTCTCGTACGGATCGCGCGGCACGCCCTTCTGGGCGAAGACCTTGAAGCGGGTCCCGGAATTGCCGAACGCCCACGACGGCAGCTCGATCCGCTGCGATCGCAGAGCCGCGACGACGGCCTGGTTGGTGGTCACGTCTGCCTCCGTCGCCCCATCGGGCGGCTGTCCGCGAGTCGCGCTCCGTTCGCCTCGGCGGTCGATCGATCACTCGCGTCCGGCTCGATCGTACGCGCCGCCGGCGGCTGGTTTCCGACCCGGACGACGCCGCCGAGGAGGGGACGCCGGAGGAGCTGGCGTCCGGACGGCGGTGACGCCCGGGTCGGTTGCGACATAGCCTGCCACAACTTTCGATTGGTTTCAATTACCTTCTTGACATTGCGTTCCGGTCGCGACTACTGTGCGCTCGGAAACCAATCGAAACACCCCCAGCCCCGACCCGTGAGCCAGTCCGCGCGGAGCCAGAGGAGAGGCGTGACGATCCCAGCCACCGCCTCGTCGAACGACGTCTTCGCCCGGGAGCGCCAGGAGCGCATCGTCCGGACGGTCGACGCGGACGGTCGCGCCCGGGTGGCGGACCTTGCGGCCCAGTTCGGGGTCTCGGCGGTCACCATCCGCAAGGACCTGGACGTGCTCGAGGCGGAGCACCGCCTCGTCCGGACCCACGGCGGCGCCATCGCCGTGGACCGCAGCCGGCCGGAGCTGTCGTTCGAGATCCGCGAGCGCCTCCAGGCCGACGAGAAGGCCCGCATCGGCGCGGCCGCGGCGGCCCTCGTCAGCGACGGCGAGACCATCGTCATGGACGCGAGCACCACGGCCCTGTCGGTCGCGCGCCAGCTCAAGGCTGCGCGGTGGCTGGAGCCACCTGACGGTCATCACCAACGGTCTCCGCCTCGCCTCGGAGCTGGCCGGTCATCCCGGGATCAGCGTGCTGATGCTGGGCGGTCGGGTGCGCTGGGAGGCCATGTCGGTCGTGGGCCAGCTCGGCGACGACCTGTTCCGCCGGGTCAACGTCCAGCGTGCGTTCCTCGGGGCGGCCGGGTTCCGGATGGAGTCCGGCCTGGCCGACGCGACCGAGGAAGAGGCGCAGATCAAGCAGTCCATGGTGGCGGCGGCCCGCGAGGTCATCGCGATCGTCGACCACACGAAATGGGAGCACGCGGCCTTCGCCACGTTCTGCCCGACCGCGCGGATCACCGTCGCGTTCTCGGATGACCTGGCGCCGCGGGCGATGGTCGGCGACCTGATCGCCCTCGGCATCGAGGTCCGGCTGGTCGGCGCGGACCGGGGCACCGGCGCCGACGGGCCGAGCGACGCCGCGACAGAGGGGCTCGCCGGATGACCGGGCCGGCGACGATCCCCGACGCGACGACGCCCGTCGAGGCGACCGCACCGCCCCGGGCCGAGCTGCGCGGGATCTCCAAGCGCTTCGCGGCGACCCAGGCCCTCGACGACGTCTCCCTCGCGCTCGCCGCGGGCCAGGTCCACGCCCTGGTCGGCGAGAACGGTGCGGGCAAGAGCACGCTGGTCAAGATCCTGGCCGGCGTCCACCAGCCCGACAGCGGCACGATCCTGCTCGATGGCGTGCCGACCGTGATCCCGGGCCCGGCCCAGGCACGCGCGCTGGGGATCGCGGTCGTCCACCAGGAGCCGCGGCTCTTCCCCGACCTGACCGTCGCCGAGAACGTGTTCATCGGCCACGCCCCATCCGGCCGCTTCGGCAGGATCGACTGGGGCGCGACCCGCCGGGCGGCGCAGGCGCTGTTCGAGGAGCTGGACGTCCAGCTCGACGTCGGCGCGCCGGTCCGCGGCCTGTCGATGGCCGACCAGCAGCTCATCGAGATCGCCAAGTCGCTGTCGGTCGAGGCACGCGTCCTCATCCTGGACGAGCCGACCGCGTCGCTGTCCGCCCACGAGGTGGAGCGGCTGTTCGCGATCGTCCGTCGGCTGAGGGCACGGGGCGTGGCCGTCCTGTTCGTGAGCCACCGGCTGGACGAGGTGTTCGACCTGTGCGACGTCGCGACCGTCTTCCGCGACGGCCGTCATGTCATCACGACGCCGACCAGCAGCCTGACCACGGCCGACCTCGTGCGGCACATGGTCGGCCGGGCCGTGTCGCTGTTCCCGAAGGTCGAGACGCCGATCGGCGAGGTCATGCTCGAGGTCGAGGGGCTGACCCGGATCGGGGTCTTCCGTGACGTCAGCTTCGAGGTCCGCGAAGGCGAGATCCTGGGCTTCGCCGGGCTCGTCGGCGCCGGCCGCACCGAGGTGGCCCGGGTCCTGTTCGGGATCGACCAGCCGGACGGCGGCACGGTGACCCTGGACGGCAAGCGGGTCTCCTTCGCCAGCCCCTCGGCCGCGATGACCGCCGGCATCGCCTACCTGCCCGAGGACCGCCACCAGGAAGGCCTGGTGCTGGACTTCTCGATCGCCCAGAACGTGACCCTGCCGATCCTCCCGCGGCTCTTCCCGCGCTTCCTGGTCGACGGCGCGACCGAGCGGGCCGTCGCCGACGACTACACCGAGCAGTTCAACGTGAAGATGACGAGCGTCGAGCAGATGGTCGGGGCGCTGTCGGGCGGCAACCAGCAGAAGGTCGTCCTCGCCAAGTGGCTCGCCTCGAAGCCGAGGCTGCTGATCCTCGACGAGCCGACCCGCGGCATCGACATCGGGGCCAAGGTCGAGGTCCACCGGATCGTCTCCGAGCTGGCCGCATCCGGCCTGGGGATCATCCTCATCTCGAGCGACCTGCCCGAGGTCATCGCGATGTCCGACCGGATCCTCGTCCTCCACGAGGGTCGGGTGACGGCCGAGATCCCGCACGATCGGGCGACCGAGGAGCGGGTCATGTTCGCCGCGACCGGGAACATGAGCGACGAGACGGACGACGCCCCGGCTCCGACCGCCGGCACCGCCGATGTCTGAGACCGGCGCGACCGCGACCCTGGCGGTCCCCCGCGACCGCGGCGCCTGGCTCGGCGTGATCGCTCGCCAGCGGGAGCTCAGCCTCGTCGCGATCATGATCGTCCTGGGCGCGCTGGTCTCGATCGCGGCGCCCCAGTTCCTGACCGTCGACAACATCTCGCAGGTCGCCGTCCTCGCCTCGATCGTGGCCGTGGCGGCCGTCGGCGAGGCGCTCGTCGTCATCACCCGGAACGTCGACCTCTCGGTCGAGGCGATGATGGGCCTGGTCGCCTACTGCGTCGCCAGCTCCCTCGAGCAGCAGCTGTTCGGGGCGCCGGGCGCGATCCTGTTCGGGATCGGCATCGGCCTGATCCTGGGCATGGTCAACGGGTTCATCGTCACGGTCCTGCGGGTCCCGGCGATCGTCGCGACGCTCGGCACGCTGAGCATCTTCCGGGGCATCGACTACCTCATCGCGGGCAGCCACCAGGTCCCCAAGGCGGGTCTCCCGCCGGGCTTCACCGACGCCGCCCATCAGGACATCCTGGGCATCCCGATCTTCGTGGTCGTCGCGGTCGTCGTCGTCGTCATCGGATCGATCGTGCTCCGCTGGACCCGCTTCGGGCGCCAGCTCTACGCGGTCGGCAGCAACCCCGAGGCGGCCGCGATCCTCGGCATCCCGTCGCAAGCGGGTCGTCTTCACGGCCTTCTCGCTGTGCGGGCTGCTGGCCGGCGTCGCCGGGGTCATGTACGTCATCGAGTTCGGGACGATCAACGGCACGTCCGCGGGCGGCTACACGCTCCAGGTCATCGCCGCGGTGGTCGTCGGCGGGGTCGGCATCTTCGGCGGCACCGGGACCCTCGCCGGCGCGGCCCTCGGCGCCCTCTTCCTCGGGTTCATCGCCAACGCCCTCATCCTCATCGGCCTGTCCCAGTTCTGGCTCCAGGCGATCTACGGCCTGGTCATCCTCATCGCGGTCAGCGCGGACGCCGTCATCCTCCGACGGCTCCAGCGGGCCGCCTCCCTGAACCGCAGCCGATGAGCGCGACCGCAGGCGCCGGCACGACCGGCCGATCCTGGACTCGCCTCCTCGCGCGCTGGGAGACGCTCCTCCTCGTCGCGTTGCTGCTGCTCATCGTGCTGGGCAACGCCCTGTCGCCGTTCTTCCTGACCACGGGCAACTTCGGGAACCTGATCGCCGCCCTCATGGAGGTCGCGATCATGGCCCTGCCGATGACCCTGGTCATCATCGCCGGCGAGATCGACCTCTCGGTCGAGTCGATGGCGGGCCTGTCGAGCGCGCTGCTCGGCTTCCTGTGGGCGGCCGGCGTCCCGATCGAGATCGGGATCGTCGTCGTCCTCGTGGTCGGCGTCCTCGGCGGCCTCCTCAACGGCTTCCTCGTCGCGCGCGGCGGCCTGCCGTCGCTGGTCGTGACCCTCGGCACTCTTGCCCTGTTCCGCGGTCTGGCCCTCATCATCCTCGGGCCGCGCGGCGTCAGCGACTTCCCGCCCGGCTTCACCGAGATCGGCTTCGGGCACGTCCCGGGCACCGACATCCCGTGGCCCTTCGTCATCTTCCTCGTGCTCGCGCTGGTCCTCGGCGTCGTCCTCCACCGGTCGTGGGTCGGTCGCCAGGTCTACGCGATCGGCAAGAACACCGGCGCGGCGCGCTTCTCCGGCGTCCGGGTGGCCCGGGTCAAGGTCGCTCTGTTCGTCCTGACCGGCCTGATCGCCGCCCTCGCCGGGCGTCATCCTGACCTCCCGTCTCTCGACCGCGCGCGCCGATGCCGGCCAGGGCATGACCCTCACGGTCGTGACCGTCGTGCTGCTCGGCGGCGTCAACATCTTCGGCGGCTCGGGCACCATCCCGGGCGTCGTGCTGGCGGTCCTCGTCGTGGCGGTCATGCAGAACGCCCTTCGCCTCGCCGGCGTGTCGGTCGACGTCCAGAGCATCGCCCTCGGGCTGCTCCTGATCGTGTCGGTCGTCGTCCCAACCTTTGCTCACCAGGCCAAGTCGGCTGCGGATCGAGTGTTCGGGGGCCGCCCCCCGCCGCCGGACTCGATCCCGAGCGGTGAGCGAGCATCAGCCTAGATAGAGGAGGAACAGCCTTGAACATCAGGACCATGGGGCGTGCGATCGCCCTCAGCAGCATCGCGGCGATCATGTTCGCCGCCTGCTCGAGCTCCGGTGCGTCGCCCTCGAGCGCGGCGTCCGCCGGCGGTTCGGCCGCGGCCGGTGCCGCGATCCAGATCGGCTACCTGCCGAAGGACATCGTCAACCAGTACTTCGCCGCCGCGAAGACCGGCATCGACAAGGGCGCTGCGGAGTCCGGCTCCACGGTGACCCAGGTCGGCCCGAACGAGCCGAAGGCGGACCTGCAGGTCCCGTTCATCAAGGACCTCACCACCAAGAAGGTCAACTCGATCATCATCTCCGCGGACGACAAGGACGCGGTCGCGCCCGACCTGAAGGCGGCGATGGCTGCCGGCATCAAGGTCGTCGGCTTCGACTCCAGCCCCGCGGTCGGCGCCTACAACGTGTTCGTCAACCAGGTCGACTTCAGCGGCGTCGGCGTCAACCTCGCCGACTGGGCCTGCGAGCTCGCCCCGAACTGCACCGGTGACATCGCGATCCTGTCGGCCGCCGCCACGGCGACCAACCAGAACGAGTGGATCGACCTGATGAAGAAGACCCTCGCGGGCGACGCCAAGTACAAGGGCCTCAACCTCGTGGACACCGTCTACGGCGACGACAAGCCCGATGTCAGCACGACGCAGGCGCAGGCCCTGCTGACCAAGTACCCGAACCTCAAGGTCATCGTCGCCCCGACCACGGTCGGCATCCTGGCGGCGGCCCAGGTCGTCTCCGGGGCCAAGAAGTCGGACTCCGTCAAGGTGACCGGCCTCGGCTTCCCGAACGACATGAAGCCGTTCGTCGCGGACGGCACCTCCCCGGTCTTCGGGCTGTGGAGCGTCCCGGACCTCGGCTACCTGGCCGAGCAGGTCGCGGAGAAGCTGGTCAGCGGCGAGATCAAGGGCACCGAGGGCGAGACGTTCTCGGTCAAGGGTCTCAATGGTGACAAGCCGTACACGATCGGCAAGGACAGCGTCGTCGTCCTCGGACCGGCCTTCCGGTTCGACAAGACGAACGTCAACGACTTCAACTTCTAGCCTCGCGAGAGCGTGCGTGCGGGCCCTGGATGCGCGGCATCCGGGGCCCGTTTCCGTAGACGGAGAGTGGGATGGAACGGGTCGGCTTCACCATGCGGCTCCTGCCCGGACAGGAGGCCGAGTACCGCCGCCGGCACGCGGCCGTGTGGCCGGAGATGCTCGACGCGCTCAGGGCGGCCGGCGCCCGCGACTACTCGATCTTCATCCGTGGCGCGGACCTGTTCGCCTATCTCGAAGTGGACGATTTCGCGGCGTTCCGCTCAGCCATGGCCGCGGCACCCATCAACGATCGCTGGCAGGCCGAGATGGCCGACCTGATCGACCCGCTGACCGATCCGGCGACCGGCTTCCACGAGCGGCTCGAGGAGATCTTCCACCTGGACTGAGCGATCAGCCGGCGACACGCTCCGCAAGCCAGCGCAGCTTGACCCGGTCGTGGAAGCCCTGGCCGCCCTCGTGCTCGTTGTACGGGTACTCCCGGATCTCCTTCGGCCCGCCGTACGCGTTGTACGCGGCATACACGCTCGACGGCGGGCAGATGTCGTCCATCAGCCCGACCGAGAAGAGCCCCGGCGCCTTGGCCGAGCCGGCCAGGACGGCTCCGTCGAAGTAGGACAGCGTCCGCATCGCCTGCTCCGTGTGGTCGCGGTGCGCCTTCAGGTACCGCACGATCTCGCCGTACGGGTTCGTGTCGACCAGCGTCGTGGACCGGGGGAAGTCGCACAGGAACGGCACGTCCGTGATGACCCCGGCGAGGTCCGGCACGAGGCCGGCCGCGGCCAGGCTGATCCCGCCGCCCTGGCTGCCACCCGCCACCGCGACCCGGCCGGCGTCGACCGCCTCGTGGGTCCGGATCGTCTCCACCGCGCGCACCGCGTCGGTGAAGACCCGCCGGTAGAAGTACGTCGCCGGATCCAGGATGCCCTGGGTCATGAAGCCAGCCTGTGCCGCGGCGCCGTCGCCGTCCGGGTCGGGCGTCTCGCCGATGAACCAGCTCGACCCTTGACCGCGGGTGTCCATCATCAGGTGGGCGTAGCCCGCGGTCGCCCAGAAGATCCGCTCGTGGGCCAGGCCGCGGCCGCTGCCGTAGCCGCCGAACTCCACGACGCCCGGCAACGGCCCCGAGCGCGTCGCGGGCAGGTGGAGCCAGCCCCGGATCGGCGAGCCGCCGAAGCCCCGGAACGTGACGTCGAACGTGTCGATGACCGCCAGGTCGTTGTCGACCGGCTCGAAGGTCGCATCGAGCGGGTGACTGCGGGCATCCGCCAGCGTCGTCGCCCAGAAGGCGTCGAAGTCGTCCGGCGTCGACAGGTCGGGTCGATAGGCGCGGAGCTTGTCGAGTGGCAGGTCGAACTGCGCCACGGTGGCCTCCCATGTGGTCTGGACCCCGACAGTATGGAACGGCCGGTGGGCCGTTCGAGGGTCGCCTTCGACGGATCGGCCTAGGATCAGCCTCGAACCGGACATCGATCGATGGGAGGAGCCATGGCGACCTGGAGCGCATTCGGGGAGGCCGCGCCCGACCTCGCGTCG
The DNA here is from genome assembly GCA_963755995.1 of uncultured Chloroflexia bacterium. GTDB lineage: Bacteria > Chloroflexota > Limnocylindria > Limnocylindrales > CSP1-4 > SPCO01. Next base: position 423,410 of record CAVWLQ010000002.1, read on the forward strand.
GAGACGCGCCGGCTCATCGACGGCTGGGGTCGCGGCGGAGGCCTGCTGGCGACCGTGCGTGACGACGACCTGCCGCGGATCCACCCGGTCAGCGTGGCGGTCGTCGACGGCCGCCTGTACGTCTTCGTCATCGCGCGATCGCCCAAGCGCATCGACCTCGAGGTCGACGGCCGGTACGCGTTCCACACGCACCAGGACCCTGCCGTGCCGACCGAAGCGGCCCTTCGCGGCCGCGCCCGGCTCGTGACCGATCCGGACGTCCGGGCGAAGGTCGCGTCGGGCTGGGCGTTCGGCGTCGACGACGGCTACGCGCTGTTCGAGCTCGGCATCGAGCACGCGCTTCTCGGCGCTCGCCCGACCGCCGACGACTGGCCGCCGGTGTACACGTCGTGGCGCGAGGGCGACGCGGGCTGAGGGGGACGACGGGCCCGCGGCTCGGACGGCCCCGCCGCGCCGCCCGGCCCTAGGCCGTCCGGAGGACGACCAGCTCCTCGACCCAGCCGCGCAGCCGGCCGAGGTGGTCGGCGTAGTGGTCGACCGCGGACTTGCGGATCCACCAGGCGGCCTCGTCGTCGGGGGTCGTGAGGCGCCGCCAGGCCTGGAGCATCACGGTCCGGCCGGCATTGGCCTGCGACCACACCACGTCCCAGGGCTGGCCGACCATCGCCGCCAGGAACTGCGCGTTCAGCGCGTCGATGTCGACGTCCTGGTGGCCCGTGTACGTGCCGGCCACGATCCGGTCGAACTGGGTCGCCGCCTCGGCCAGCCACGTCCCGAGGTGACCGACCAGGTCGCGGACGGACCAGTCCGGGTCGCGGTAGTAGCCGGGCTCGAGCCGCTCGGCGGGGGTCAGGGAGCGAACGAGTGACGCCAGCTCGTACCAGCTCCGCTCCTCGGCGTCGATCTCCGCGGCGTAGGGCGATCCGATCACCCGACGATCATGGCACGTCCGTCCAGCCGCTTCCGGCCCCCGGCATCGCGGCTCCGGGGGCGGCCGCCTCAGTCGCCGGCGGCGATGAACGCCACCACGGCCTGGGCGAGCGCGGTGCCGCGCGGCGAGCCGAGGCCGGTCGCGTAGTCCCAGCCCGTCGCGGCGTTGTCGAGCAGGTTGCCGCCGCGCGTCACGTCGCGGAAGACGCTGCCCGGCGGCTGCGCTGCCGCGACCGTGTAGAGGGTCGGGCCAAGGGCGCCCAGGCCCTGCCGCAGCCCCTGCCCCTCGCCGAGCTGGCGCATCAGGACGGTCAGCGCCGCCCAGAACGGGGCGGCCGCACTCGTCCCGCCGCCGGACGACGCCTCGCCCGCGCTGACCGTGAGGAAGCCGCTGCTCGGGTCCGCGGCGGCGGCGACGTCGGGGACCTGGCGCATCCCGTTCGACTCGCTGTTGGCCACGCCGAGGCCCTGCTGCCAGGCCGGGCGCCGGTTGTAGACGCTCAGCCCGCCGCCCGGCGCCCAGCCGGTGAGGGGCTCCTCCCAGGCGACCTCGTCGATGACCGAGCCGTCCTGGAGCATGGTCAGGAACGTACCGCCCACCCCGATCGCGTTGACGTCGCTCGCGGGCGAGTCGACCGAGACGGACAGGTCGGTCCGGTCCTGGTCGACGCAGTCGTAGGCGCCGTGGTCGCCGCTGGCCACGAAGACCGAGATGCCGGCGGCGGCCGCGGCCGCCATCGTGCTCGCCATCCGGGCCATCGAGGTCGTCGTGCGGTTCAGCTCGCAGGAGCCCCAGCTGATCGAGACGATGTCGGCCCGGCCGTCGGCCACGATCCGGTCGATGACCGCGGCGATCGCGCCACCGTTGTTGGGCGCCTCGTAGTCGAGGATCGTGGCCGCCGGCGCCACGGCGCGGATGACGTCGATGTCGAGGTTGACCTCGACCTGGCCGTCGCCGGGCGACGCGACGCCGCCGTTCACCGCGACCTTCTCGACGGGCGGTCCGCTCACCCCGGCGATGCGATCGAAGGCGGCCACGTCGGCCGGGTCGAAGGTGTCGAGCGACACGATCGCCACGGTCTGACCCTCGCCGTGGAGACCGAGCGACCGCAGCCCGGCCAGCTCGTAGACACGGTCGACGATGGCCGGGGTCATCCCGCCGGCCGGCCCCGCCGCGATCGGGAAGGCCATCGCCGGACGCTCGGTCGGGCGGGCGTCGAGGCCGTCGACGGCTGCCACCAGGCCGTCCAGCTCGGGCGGTACGAGCGGGTCGATGTCGGGCGCGTGGACGATCCGGCCGTCCGGCGCGGCGAAGTCGTGCAGGGCGATGTCGAAGGCGCGCTCGATGACGCCGGCCGGCGCGACGAGCGTCATCGCCATGCGCTGCGGGCCTGTCGCGACCACCCGCATGCCGTGGGCCGTCGCCCACGCCGCGATCCGGGCGAGCTCGTCGTCGCCGAGCCCGAACCGACGCCCGATCGAATCGGCGTCGAGGAACGCGCGGTACTCCGGCGAGGCCGGATCGGCGACGGCGAGGGCGTAGGCGGCCATCGCCTCGCGACCCGGGAAGGCCAACACCAGCTCGAAGGTCACCTCCCGCTCGGCCGGCGTCCTTCCGACCTCCGCCAGGGGGCTCGGTGAGGCCGCGGCGGAGGCGTCGGCCGGCTGTCGGTCGGCCGGGGTCGGCCGGGAGCGCGTGGGTCCATCCATGATCGTCACTCCGATGATGAGGCTTGCGACGCCGACCGCCGCCAGAGCGGCTCCCAGGCGACGGTGGCGGGGGCGCATCAGACGGGCCCCCAGCGGAACGTCTTGAGGATGAGCTCGGCCCGGCCCCGGACGAAGTGCTGCTGCCACGTGCCGTGGGCCGACGCGTCCGGGTCCCACACGACGACGATGACCGCCACGGTCGTCCGTCCGTCGCTCGCGGTCAGGAGGCTGATGCCGATCGGGCTCGTGGCGCCCTGCGGGCTCGTCTTGGACCCGGCGTAGGTCCGGCCGATGCCGTCGACGAAGCCGATCGACGGGCCGAGGATCGCGTTCGCCGACCGGCCGTCCGCCTTGATGTCCGGCGCCCACTTCTGGAGCTCGCCGAACCAGCGGTCGGCGTAGGCCTGCGGGTTCGCCTCGGATGCAGGAACGCCGGCGACGATCAGCTCGGCATCGCCGGCGCCCTGGAAGACGAGGTCCGCGCTGCGGCCGTCCGACGAGTCGAGCGCCCACCAATCGGAGAACTCGAACTCGTAGGCGAGGTCCGGGCTGCGCCACGGCGTCCCGGCCCGGATGCCGGCCTCGCCGGCGGCCGGCGGGGCGACCGCGACACCGGGGGCGGGTGGAGGCAGCGCGATCGAGCTCACCTCCGCCGGTGGCGGTGGGCCGCCGCAATCCGTCCCGGGCTGACAGTCGGGGGGCGGTGCGGGCGTCTGGCCGAGCAACGCGACCACGGCCGCGACGACCAGGATCACGGCCAGGGCGACGCCGAAGACGATGACGACAGCCCGGCCCCTGAGCCGCGTGCCGGCATCGCCCGAGGCGACCCTGGGTGGCTGGATGGGATCGGTCACGGTCGCGGTCCCTCGCGCCGCTTCGGCAGGGCGTGGAGCGAGATCCCGCAGTTCCCGCAGAACGTGTGGCGGCGCGTCGACCTGGCCGCAGTTGGCGCAGACGACCTCGTCGCCGATCTCGATCTCGAAGGCTTCCTCGAGGAGACCGAGGTGGAGGACCCGTCGCAGCCACAGGAGCGCGACCGCGGCGAGAGCGAGCTGGACCGCGACGTTGATGATCGGTCCGGGAAGGTATGCGGCGAGGGCCGTCCCGACCAGGAGGGCCGCCGCCGCGAGGCACGCGACGGCTGGACGGCCCGTCGGGCCGAGCGCCGCGCGGTCGCGGACGGGCGCCCGGTAGCGGAGCCAGAACGCGCCGACCGTCGACCCGATCGCTCCCGCGGCGACGACCGGCAGGGCGACCGCGATGGCCAGGATCCGGGCGATCCACGGCAGGGGCTCGCCGACCGGCAGCGGGCCGTTGGCGAACAGGTCGAGCGAGCCCGCGATGACCTGGGCGCCGACGAACGCGACCGCCGAGGCCACGCCGAAGGTCGCGCCGTCGACGACGTCGTTGAACCGTCGGTCGCGCAGCAGGACGAGGGGACCCGCGACCATGACCGCGCCGCCGAGGACCGGGACGACGACGCCGAGCCCGAGCATCTCGCCGAGCTGCGAGCCCGTGAGGCCGGTCCCGCCCAGCCGCGGCGTCGTCCGCGCCAGCGCGTCGATGACGATCCCGAAGGCGATCCCCCAGGCCGCGCCCCAGACCATGGTCAGCGCGAGGACCGGCAGCGGCGTGTCCTCGTACACGTCGACCGAGTAGACGTAGATGATCACGAGGGCGGGCACCAGGACGGCCGCGCCGACCAGCGCGACCGGGAACGCCCCGATCGCGACGAGCGCGAAGAGTGCGATCAGGCCGCCGACGAAGGCGATCCGGAAGGCATCCAGATCGGCCGCCGGCAGCTGCGGCAGCAGCGTCGAGAAGAGGGCGACCCGGGTCACCGACTCGCCGGGAGCCGCTGCGTAGGAGCCATGCCGACCGGCGTGGCCCGGCCCGCCGTGACCGGATGTGAGCGACGCCCCGCAGCGGACGCAGTACGCCATCGCCGGGACGGACTCGCCGCACCTGGGGCAGTCGATCGGCTCGTCGCTCACGCCGGAAGGGTACCCACCTCGCATGGCGCACACACGACCCCTCGCGGGAACGGTGGCTCGCTCCGATCCGGGCCGTTCCCGGATGCCGCCGTACACTCCGGGCGCCATGACCCACGCGACCGCCGGATCCGCAGCCGCCGTGCCGCCCTCGCCGCCCCCGCCCCGGGCGTCCTCGGCCGGTGGGCGCTGGGCCAACGTCCCGTGGGCGCCGATCCTGCTGGCCGTCGCGGCGATCCCGATCCTCGTCTGGCTCGGGCGGGACATGACCTTCTACCACGACGAGTACGCGTTCCTGCTCCTGCGCGACCTGTCCGTCCAGGGCATCTTCGCGCCGCACAACGAGCATCTCAGCGCGACGCTCGTCGTGCTCTACCGGGTGCTGGTCGGGACGGTCGGGACCGTCTCGTACTGGCCGTACCTGGCGGTCACCTTCGCGCTCCACCTCGTGGTCGCCGGGATCGTCTTCGTGGTGGTCCGGCGCGAGACGAGCGAGCGGTGGGCACTCGGGGCGATGGCGGTCATGCTCGTCCTCGGCTCGGGCGGCGACGACATCCTGTGGGCGTTCCAGTCGGCCACGATCGGGGCGACGGCGGCCGGGATGGCGGCCGTGGTCATCGCGCCGCGCCGGCCGGCCATCGCCGCGGTCCTGCTCACGATCGCGCTGGCGACCTCGGGCGTGGCGCTGGCCTTCCTGGCCGCCACCGGCCTCCACCTCCTGCTCACCCGATGGCGGGCGCTCGTCTGGCTCGCGCTCCCGGTCGGGCTGTACCTGGGCTGGCTCGTGATCTTCGGCGCCCAGCGGATGCAGGCGCTCCGCCAGCCCAGCCTCGAGGGCGTTCCGGAGTACGTGCTGTCCGGTCTCGCCGCGACTGCCGCCGGGATCGTCGGATCGACCGCGCCGGTGGTCGGGCAGGTCGTCCTGCTGGCCCTGGCGTTCGGGCTGGGCTGGACCCGCAGGGTCTCGCCGGTCGTCCTCTCGCTCCTGGTCGCGAGCGTCGCGTTCTTCTTCTTCGCCGGGCTCGTCCGGGCCCAGCTCGGCGCCGAGCAGGCGGCCGCGCCGCGCTACGTCTACGTCGCCGCACCGGGGCTGCTGATCACGGGGGCCGTCCTGCTCGCGCGGATCCGCCGGCCCTGGCGGGATGTCATCGGTGTCGCGGTCCTCACCGTCGCGCTCGTCGGCAACTTCGTGCTGCTGGTCGAGAGCCACGACCGGTTCGTGTCGAAGATCGAGTGCGAGAAGGCCATGACTCCGATCGCCCGCGGGAGCGCCGGCAACCCCTGCTGAGCGTGCGTTCCTGCCAGCCACGAGCCTGGCTCGTGTTCGGCGCGGCCGGTCGGTCGGAGAGCCGTGATCGCACCGTCGTTCACGAGGGAACGCGGCCGACCACCCATGCCGATCGGCACCTCCCGTCGCCCGGCACGAATGACGATGCTTGGCGGCGATGACGGGACCGGCGCCGAAGGCGGGCGCCCGGCCAGATCGTCCGACCCGGGCCGCATCGCCCCGAAGGCCCCGCTTGACGATACTTCACGTAGGCGCGTACTATCCTCGTGTGACTGAAGTAATCCACACGACCGCGACGCCGATCGCCGTCCCCGACGACCCCAACCCGCGGCTGGGCGCCGCCGCGGACGACCTGCTCAAGGTCTTCCAGGGCCTGGACCAGCGGCGTGTTCCGCCGTCGCCCGCGCGCGACCTCACCCTCGGCCAGATCCGGCTGCTCATCCTGCTCCGCAGCGAGGGTCCCCAGCCGATGGGCCGGATCGCGGACGTCTTCGACCTCAGCTCTACCGCGGCGACCGGCTTCGTCGCCCGGATCGAGCGCCACGGCCTGGTCGAGCGCCGCCACCGATCGGATGACCGGCGGATCGTGGAGTGCGCCGTGACCCCGAACGGCGAGCACCTCCTCGAGGAGCTGTCCGGCGTCCGGCGGGAGGCCGTCCGGCTGGCCCTCGCGTCCCTGACGCCGCGCGAGCTGTCCGGCTTCCACGTGCTCCTCCGGCGGATCCGCGAACGGCAGGTCCAGCCGGCATGATCGCGCTGCTCCGCACCTACCTGGCGCCGTACAAGCGCGCCCTCGCCCTGGTCGTCGGCCTCCTCGTCGTCCAGGCGCTGGCGACGCTGTACCTCCCCGCGCTCAACGGCGACATCATCAACAACGGCGTCGCCAAGGGCGACACGACCTACATCCTCCAGACCGGCATGCTCATGCTGGCGATCTCGGGGGTCGTGGTGGTCGCCTCGATCATCGCCGTCTACTGGGGCTCGAAGACGGGGATGTCCTTCGGACGGGACGTCCGCAGCTCGATCTTCCGCAAGGTCGAGAGCTTCTCGCGAGCGGAGCTCGACACGTTCGGGACCGCGTCGCTGATCACCCGCAACACCAACGACGTCCAGCAGGTCCAGATGGTCGTCCTGCTGGGCCTGAACATGATGATCATCGCGCCGATCCTGGCCGTCGGCGGGATCATCCTGGCGCTCCGTCAGGACGTGCCGCTGTCGTCGATCCTGGTCGTCGTCCTGCCGATCATGGCCATCATCGTCGGCACGCTGATGTACAAGGCGCTGCCCCTGTTCCAGGCGGTGCAGGTGAAGGTCGACCGGGTCAACCAGGTCACCCGCGAGGCGCTCAGCGGCATCCGCGTCATCCGGGCGTTCGTCCGGACGCACCACGAGGAGGAGCGCTTCGACGTCGCCAACCGCGACCTGACCGCGACCTCCCTGAAGGTGAACCGGATGTTCGCGATCATGATCCCGCTGCTGACGGCGGTGTTCAACCTGACGAGCGTCGCGATCCTGTGGTTCGGGGCGATCCGGGTCGACAGCGGCCAGATGCCGATCGGCAACCTCATCGCCTTCCTGCAGTACGTCTCGCAGATCCTGTTCGCGGTGATGATGGCCGTGTTCATGTTCATCATGGTCCCGCGGGCCGTGGTCTCCTCCGCCCGGATCCAGGAGGTCCTCCGGACCGAGCCCTCGATCGACGATCCCGAGGTCCCCGCCACACCGCCGCCCGGCCGCGGCACGCTCGCGTTCCGCGACGTCGAGTTCCGCTACCCGGGCGCCCAGGACCCCGTGCTCCGCGGCATCTCGCTGGTGGTCGAGCCGGGCATGACGACGGCCATCGTCGGCAGCACCGGCAGCGGCAAGACGACGCTCATCAACCTCATCCCGCGCTTCTACGACGTGACCGGGGGCCAGCTCGACATCGACGGGATGGACGTGCGGTCGATCCGCCGCGACGACCTGTGGTCCCGGATCGGCCTCATCCCCCAGAAGGCCTTCCTGTTCAGCGGCACGATCGCCAGCAACCTCCGCTACGGCAAGGCCGACGCGACGGACGACGAGCTGTGGGCGGCCCTGCGCATCGCCCAGGCCGAGAGCTTCGTGCGCGAGCTCGACGGCGGCCTCGAGGCCCCCGTGTCGCAGGGCGGCTCGAACCTGTCCGGCGGCCAGCGCCAGCGACTGGCGATCGCCCGAGCGCTGGTCAAGCGCCCGGAGATCTACGTCTTCGACGACAGCTTCTCGGCGCTCGACTTCAAGACGGACGCCCTCCTGCGGGCCGCCCTCGCCGACGAGATCGCGGACGCCACGGTCGTCATCGTCGCCCAGCGTGTCGGCACGATCATGGGCGCCGACCGGATCGTCGTCCTCGACGGGGGCGCGATCGTCGGCATCGGCACCCACCTCGAGCTGATGGCGACGTGCGAGACCTATCGCGAGATCGTCTACTCGCAGATCAGCGCGGAGGAGGCGGCATGAGCGGCCCCTCCGGCGGCGCGGGTGCGGCAGCGCGGCGTCCACCGCCGCGCATGGGTGGCCCCTTCGGCGGCCCCGGCCTGCCCGCCGAGAAGCCCAAGAACCTCAAGGGCTCGTTCCTGCGCCTGGCCGGCACGCTGCGCCCGGAGGCGCCGCGCATCGCGCTGGTCATCGCGCTCGCGATCCTCAGCGTGGCCTGTGCGGTCGTCGGCCCGAAGATCCTGGGCAACGCGACCGACATCATCTTCGACGGCGTCGTCAGCCAGCAGATCCCGGACGGCCTGACCCAGCAGCAGGCGGTCGACGCCCTGCGGGCGTCCGGTCAGACCCAGCAGGCAGACCTCCTGGCGAGCCTGACCCTGACACCCGGGCAGGACGGGGTCGACTTCACCGCCCTGCGTAACACCCTCCTGTTCGTGGCCGCGGTGTATCTCCTCAGCTCGCTCTTCGCCTGGGGCCAGTCGTACATCATGGCCGGCGTCACCCAGCGGACCGTCTACCGGATGCGGCGGGACGTCGACGCCAAGCTGTCGCGGCTGCCCCTGAAGTACTTCGACAGCCACCCGCGCGGCGACACGCTGAGCCGCGTCACCAACGACATCGACAACATCGCGAACTCGCTTCAGCAGACGCTCACCCAGCTGATCACCGCCCTGTGCACGATCATCGGCGTCATCGCGATCATGTTCTGGATCAGCCCGCTGCTGGCGGTCATCTCCCTGCTGACCGTGCCCCTCTCGATCGCGGTCACCGTGTTCGTGGCCAAGCGCTCCTCGCAGCAGTTCGCGGCCCAGTGGATGCAGACCGGCAAGCTGAACGGGCACGTCGAGGAGATGCACACCGGGCACAGCATCGTCAAGGCGTTCGGCCGCCAGCAGGAGGCGATCGATACCTTCGACCAGGAGAACGAGCAGCTCTTCCAGGCCAGCTTCAAGGCGCAGTTCCTGTCGGGCACCATCCAGCCCGTGATGGCGTTCATCGCCAACCTGAACTACGTCGCGATCTGCGTCATCGGCGGCATCCAGGTCGCCAACGGGCAGATGAGCCTCGGCGACGTCCAGGCCTTCGTCCAGTACTCGCGCCAGTTCACGATGCCGATCACCCAGACCGCCAGCATCGCCAACGTCATCCAGTCGGCGATCGCCTCGGCCGAGCGGGTCTTCGAGCTCCTCGACGAAGGCGAGGAGAGCAGCGAGGTCGAGCTCGTCGGGGCGCGGCCGAACGTGACCGGGCGTGTCGAGCTCGAGGGCGTGTCGTTCCGCTACCTGCCCGAGGTGCCGCTCATCGAGGACCTCAACCTCGTCGTGGAGCCCGGCCAGATGGTCGCCATCGTCGGACCGACCGGCGCCGGCAAGACGACCCTGGTGAACCTCCTGATGCGGTTCTACGAGATCGACAGCGGCCGGATCGCGATCGACGGGATCGACAGCCGCGCGATGTCGCGCGACGAGCTCCGGTCCACGTTCGGGATGGTCCTCCAGGACACGTGGCTGTTCCACGGAACGATCCGCGAGAACATCGCCTACGGCCGCGAGGACGTGACCGAGGAGGAGATCATCGAGGCCGCCAAGGCGGCGCATGTCGACCACTTCGTGCGGACCCTGCCCGACGGCTACGACACGATCCTCGACGACGACGCGACCAACGTGTCGCAGGGCGAGAAGCAGCTGCTGACGATCGCCCGGGCGTTCCTGGCCGACCGCCGGATCCTGATCCTCGACGAGGCGACCAGCTCGGTCGACACGCGGACCGAGATCCTCATCCAGCGGGCCATGAGCAAGCTGATGCTCGGCCGGACCAGCTTCGTCATCGCCCATCGGCTGTCGACGATCCGGGACGCCCACACGATCCTGGTCATGGACCACGGCCGGATCGTCGAGCAGGGCACGCACGAGGCGCTGCTCGCCCGCCACGGCTTCTACTTCGACCTGTACGACTCGCAGTTCGCCGAGCCGCTCCTCGAGGCCGGCTGAGCGGGATCCGCGTCGCGGCCCCCATCGGCATATGGGACGATGCCGCCATTCGGGGGTGGAGGCGCCATGGTCGACGAGCCACGGGTGCTCGCAGCGCGACACGGGGTCATGACGGCCATCGCCGGGGACATGGCGCGCCTCGTGGCGGCCGTCGCCGAGGACGTCGGCGAGACGCCCGAAGCCGTCCGTCCGGTCGTCGACCTGACCCTCCGCCTGCTGCTCGACCAGCCCGGGCTGGCCAAGGGCCGCGCGATCATGCGCGTCGCCGGCGCACAGGCCGCCCGTGACGGCATCCCCGCCGAGCGCTACCTCCAGCGGTTCACGTCCACGACCTGGCTGATCTGGGAAGCCGCCCGAGCCCACCCAGCGACGGACCGGGCGGTGCTGGAGAACGTCGGCCAGACCCTGCTGCGCGGCATCGACCTGCTCGTCGGCGCCGTCGCCGACGGCTACAACGCGGTCGATCGCGAGACGGTGGCCCACGACGCCGAGATGCGCCGCGCCCTGCTCGAGGACATCCTGAGCACCGCGCCGGCCGACCCGGTGGCAGCGGCCCGCCGCCGCCGAACCGCCGATCGATACGGCCTCGATCCGGACGACCTGTACCGGGTCGTCGCGGTCGCGGACCGGCGCACCGACACGGACGCCTCGATCGAGGACGGCGTCCATGCGCTGGGACGCCGCCTCCGCCGGCCGTCGCGGACGGGCGGGCCGGCCTCCTCGTTCCCCCTGCCCCAGGTCGTCATCTGGCGCGACCTCGTCGTCGTCCTCGCCCGGGCCTCCTGGCCGGCCGGCGACAGGCTGCCGCCGCACCTCGACGACCTCCTCGGCCCGGGCTGGGTGGCGGTCGCCGGCGCCCCGGTCCCCGGCGTCGAGGGCATCGCGGCCACCATGGGCCGCCTGACGCTGTCCCTCAGGACGGCGGTCCGGATCGGCCGGCAGGGCTGGATCGGCGCGCCGGACGAGCTCGCCCTCGAGGAGCTGGTCACGGTCGACGACGCGCTGCTGGACGCGGCCGTGGCGCGCGAGCTGGGCGGGATCCTCGCCGACACGCGGATGGGCTCGGAGCTCATCGCGACCCTCGAGGTCTACGTCGAGAGCGGGCAGAACATGCGCGAGACCGCCCGCCGACTCCACCTCGCACCGCGGACCGTGGCCTACCGGCTGGAGCGGATCGCCCGGCTGATCGGCCATCCCCTGGACGGCCCGACGCTCCGGCGGCTGTCCGTCGCCGCATTCGCCTACCGCACGCGGCGAGGAGGCGGACCGGAGGGGGACTGAGCGGTCCAGAGGTCGGACGGTCCGCTGCGATGGCCCGTTCTTGCCGCGGTGCTGCAGGGATCGGCCCCGGAGATCGGCCGACAAGAGGCATGTCGTCGGGGTCCATCCGGGCGCGATGATCAGTGTCGTCGCTCGATCCCCGCGGTCGGGCGGCTTGTGGTGCGCCATGCGCGCCACCCGGCAGGCGCTCTGTCCCCCCGCTGGGCGCCTGCCGGCAATCGACGACCGCGCCTAGCGGTCCGAACCGAGCTCCTTCCGCAGCGCCGATCGCCCGCGCGACAGCCAGCTCGCGACCGTCCCCTCCGGCACCCCGAGCATCGCGCCGATCTCGGCCTGGGTGTAGCCGTCGAGCACGTTGAGCAGCAGCGCGGTCCGGGTCCGCGGCTCGAGACCGCGGAGGGCCGCCCACAGGTCCGGGTCGGCCGGGTCGCTCCACGGACGCGCCTCCACACGGCCGACGGCCGCCAGCCAGCGCCGGCGGCCGCGCAGGTGGTTGAACGCCAGCCGCAGGGCGATCGTGTAGAGCCAGCCGCGGACGTCGACGCCGTCGAACCGCGCCCACGATCGATATGCGCGCAGGTACGCGTCCTGCGCGATGTCCTCGGCGTCGTGCTCGTCGCCGAGGACGAGCACGAGCCGCCGGATGAGGTTCGCGTAGTGCGGCCGGACGGCCGCCTCGAAGGCATCCCCGTCGTCCTTCGTGGCGGCGGCGCGATCCATTCGCGCCGCCGCCGTCACGTCGGCCGAGGTCATGGCATCGGCTTTCCGAAGCAGTCCCCCACCCCGGTCGCGCCATCACGCTGGTCGACGACCATGATCACCGTGCCGTCCGGCAGCAATGACCCCGGGATGACGTAGCCGTGGGCCGGTGGCGTCGCCACGTGGACGCTCGAGCTCGAGCCCTTGCCGCCGTCGGGCGTCAGGACGGTCCCGGTCTCGACCTGCCAGTCGACCGTCGGGTAGCCGTGGGCGGCCAGGAAGGCTGCGGCCTGCGGCGGGGTCATGCATTCCATCGACGCGCCGGCCAGCGGCCCCCCGGGGTTCTCGATGCCCGGGTAGCCCTCGGCGGCGAGCTGACGGGCGACGAACGCGCCGGCCGCCGCGGTCGCAACGACCGCCAGGACGAACACGGGCGCCATCGCCATCGAGACCGCGAACCGCCTGCGTCGCCGGCCCCGTCCCTGCAAGGCGGGTGGCTGCCCGGACGCGGGCGCGCGAGCCTCGAGCGCCGCGAGCCGGCTCGAGAGGGCGAGGTCGTCGTCGTGGTCCATGGGGTCACCTTCGATCGCCGGCGGTGTCCGATCCCCGCCGTTCGACCTGTACAACACCGCCGCCGCCCGGATCCTTGCAGGCCGCGGCCGGCACGGTCGCGAATCCTACCGTCGCGGGCTGTACGATCGTCCGGAAGGAGATCCGATGGCGATCAGCGAGCGGGCCGGACGACCGGCCGAGGCGGGACAGCTCGTCGACCTCGACCGGCTCGTGGGGGCCTACTACGACGTCCAGCCGGACCCGGCCGACCCCGCCCAGCGAGTCGCGTTCGGGACGTCCGGACACCGCGGCTCATCGCTCAAGGGCGCCTTCAACGAGGCGCACATCGCGGCGACGACCGAGGCGATCTGCCGGTACCGCACGGCGCAGGGCACGGACGGCCCGCTGTTCATCGGGCGCGATCCGCACGCCCTGTCCGAGCCGGCGTTCGAGACGGCCCTGCGGGGCCTCGTCGCCCACGGCGTGGACGTCCGGGTCGACGACGCGGACGGCTACACGCCGACGCCCGTCATCTCGCACGCGATCCTGGTCCACAACCGCGGCCGGGAGGGCCGTGACGTTCGGCTGGCCGACGGCATCGTGGTCACCCCGTCGCACAACCCGCCGGAGGACGGCGGCTTCAAGTACAACCCGCCCAACGGCGGTCCCGCGGACACGGACGTCACGGGCTGGATCCAGGACGAGGCGAACCGCCTGCTCGAGGCCGGGTTGGACGGCGTCCGCCAGGTCCCGCTCGACGAGGCCCGCGCCGCCGCGACCGGGCACGACTACCTGGGTGGCTACGTCGGCGACCTCGCCTCGGTCGTCGACATGGACGCGATCCGGGCGTCCGGGCTGCGGCTTGGCGTGGACCCGCTCGGTGGCGCGAGCGTGGCCTACTGGCCGGCCATCGGCGAACGGTACGGCCTGGACCTGACGGTCACCAACCCCGTGGTCGACCCGCAGTTCGCGTTCATGACCTGCGACTGGGACGGCCGGATCCGGATGGACCCATCGTCGCCGTACGCGATGGCCCGACTCGTCGAGCTGCGCGACAGATTCGACGTCGCGTGCGGCAACGACACCGACGCCGACCGCCACGGCATCGTCACGCCCGGAGCGGGGCTGCTCAACCCGAACCATTTCCTGGCGGTCACGGTCGGCCACCTGTTCGGTGGCGGTCGCGACTGGGGCGCCGACGTGGCTGTCGGCAAGACGCTCGTCTCGAGCGCGATGCTCGACCGGGTGGCCGGCGACCTCGGCCGGCGCCTGCTCGAGGTCCCGGTCGGTTTCAAGTGGTTCGTGTCCGGGCTGCTCGACGGAAGCCTCGGGTTCGGTGGCGAGGAGAGCGCCGGGATGTCGTTCCTGCGCCGCGATGGCAAGGTCTGGACGACCGACAAGGACGGCATCATCGCGTGCCTGCTGGCGGCGGAGATGACCGCCCGGAGCGGCCGCGATCCGGGTGCGACCTATGCCGCCCTGACCGAGCGGTTCGGGGCGCCCGTCTACCGTCGGATCGACGCCGCCGCAACGCCCGACCAGAAGGCCATCCTCGGGCGGCTCTCGGCGGCCCAGGTCAGCGCGACCGAGCTGGCCGGCGAGCCGGTGACCGGCATCCTCACGACGGCGCCCGGCAACGGCGCACCGATCGGCGGGCTCAAGGTCACGACCGAGCACGGCTGGTTCGCGGCTCGACCATCGGGGACGGAGGACGTCTACAAGATCTACGCGGAGAGCTTCCTGGGGGACGCGCACCTGGAACGGATCATCGACGAGGCGCAGGCCGTCGTCGGGAGGGCACTGGCATGACGCACGACCACGACCACGACCACGACCACGACCACGACCATGGGCACGAGCACGGGCCCGAGGACTACGTGGCGGCCGTCGAGGACTTCCGCGCCGACAAGGACGCCTGGTTCAAGACGGCCGCGAGCCCGCTCCCCCACGAGGTCCGACACACCTTTGCGGGTCTGCCCTATTTCCCGGTCGATCCCGCGCTGCGGTTCGACGACCTGCCGCTGGCACCGTACGCCGGCACGGAGCCGTCCGCGTTCCAGATCCCGACGTCGGACGGGCAGCTCCGGCCCGCGCATCGGGCCGGCACCTTCGAGTTCGAGCTCGACGGTGAGACGCGCCGTCTGACCGGCTACGTCCTCGATGGCGACGACGATGACGGCGGCGACGAATCGGACGAGGTGGACTCGGTGTTCGTGCCGTTCATCGACGCGACCAGCGGTCACGAGACCTACGGCGCCGGCCGCTACCTCGACCTCGAGGCCGAGCCCGACGGCACGTACTCGCTCGACTTCAACCTCGCCTACCACCCCTACTGCGTGTACGCGCCGACCTACTCGTGTCCGCTCACGCCGGCAGAGAACCGGCTGCCGGTGCGGATCGAGGCGGGCGAACGGCTTCCCGAGGACGCTCCTCCAGCCTGACCGTGCGGTCCATCCCGGCGGCGACGCTGGCGCGATGGGAGATCACCAGCGTCGTGCGGTCCGCGATGAACGGCGTCAGCGACGCCACGAGGTCCCGCTCGGTCAGGACGTCGAGGTTGGCCGTCGCCTCGTCGAGGACCAGGATCGGGGCGTCCTTGATGATCGCCCGGGCGATGGCCAGCCGCTGACGCTCGCCGCCGCTGAGCAGCAGCCCGTGCTCGCCGACGCGCGTCTCGTAGCCGGCCGGCAGGGTCTCGATGAACGCGTGGACCTGGGCGAGCCGGCAGGCTTCGGCGATCCGCTCGTCGGTCACCTCCGCGTCGGCGACGGCGAGGTTGTCGCGGATCGTCGCGTTGAACAGATGGACCTCCTGCGGGACCACGCCGAGCAAGGCTCGGACCTCGTCGGCGGGGATCTCCCGCAGCTCGCGACCACCGATCCGGATCGATCCCGCCTCGTACTCCCAGAACCGGAGCAGCAGGCTGACCAGCGTCGACTTGCCGGAGCCGCTCGGCCCCACGAGCGCGAGGCTGCCGCCGGGCGGGATGGTCAGGCTCAGCCCGTCCAGCACCCACGGCTCGTCCGGCGCGTAGCGGAAGCGGAGGTCGCGGATCTCGATGGCGGGCGGGCGGGTCGGGTCGTCTGTGGCGCCGCCGGCGGGTTCGCCCGGTGTCGTCGCGCGCGCCGGCACCTCGACCACGGCCGGCGCGGCATCGGTCAGCTCGAACAGCCGGCGCGCCGCCGCCTCGTTGGCGTCCTGGAGGGCGAACGCCTGTGACAGTGGTGCGATGACCTCGAAGCAGGCGATCGCGGCGAGAGGCAGCACGGCCAGGTAGACACCGTCGAGCCGGCCAGCGCCGACGAGCTGGACCCCGATCGCGAGGACGGTGACCCCGGCCAGGCTGGCGAACGTGGCGGCCAGCGCGGTCGTCGCCGCCCGGACCATCGCCAGCCGGTCCGTCGCGCGGTCCAGCTCCGCCCCGAGCGCCAGCACGCGATCGCGGTGCGCCGTCGCCCGGTCCAGCGCGATGAGGTCCGCGATGCCGCCGATCTCGTCGACGATCATCGCGGTCAGCTCGCCGCGCGAGCCGACGCTGGCCACCGCCGCGGCGCGCGACAGCCGTCGCGAGACGAGCGGCAGGATGACCCCGGTGCCGACGAGGAACGCGACGAGCGCGACGCCCAGGACCGGGTCGAAGGCGCCCAGGAGGATGCCGCCGAACGCCGTCACCAGGGCCGCCACCACGGGTGGCACGATGACCCGGACGTAGAAGTCCTCGAGCGTCTCGATGTCCGCCACGATCCTGGCCAGCAGGTCGCCGCTGCGCCGGTCGGTCAGGCCGGCGGGCGCCAGCGGCTCGATCGACGCGAAGAACCAGACGCGCAGGTCGGCCAGGATCGCGAACGTCGCGCGGTGCGTGACGTAGCGCTCGAGGTAGCGGAAGGTGGCTCGGGCGATCGCCAGGACGCGCACGCCCGTGATGACCAGCGCGACCTCGGCGACGTTCGTGATCAGCGCGGCCTTCGAGATGAGGTACGCGGACATCGCCATGAGCGCGACGTTCGACCCGACGGCGAGGAAGCCCAGCAGCGCCCCGATCGCGATCCAGCGGCGGCGCGCCGCCATCAACCCGAAGAGGCGCCGGAAGATCGTCACGCGTCGGGCCCGTCCGCGGCGGCGGCCAGCAACCGCCGGTACGGCCCGTCGCGACCGGCGAGCTCGGCCGGGGTCCCCGTCTCGACGACGCGCCCGCGATCGAGCACGACGACGAGGTCCGCGGTGTCGACGAACCGCAACCGGTGCGAGACGACCAGGACCGCCCGGGTCGCCGCCAGCCGCTCGACGGCGTCGCGGATACCCGCCTCGCTGGCCGGGTCGAGATGCGAGGTCGCCTCGTCGAGGATGACCAGCCGGGCATCGGCCAGGAACGCCCGCGCGATCGCGAGCCGCTGGCGCTGGCCGCCGCTCAAGCGCAGCGCCGTCCTCCCCGACCGGCGTGGCGTACCCGGACGGGAGCGTCGCGATGAACGCGTCCGCCCCGGCATCCCGGGCGGCGGCGGCCACCGCGTCGTCCGTGGCGTCGGGTCGGGCCAGCCGGATCGTGTCCGCGACCGTGCCGTGGAACAGGTGCGGCCGCTGCGGGACCCAGGTCAGCCGTGCGCGCCAGGCCGAGGGATCGATCGCGGCCAGCGGCGTGTCGCCGACGAGGATGGCGCCGGCGTCGGGTTCGATGAACCGCAGCAGCAGGCTGGCGAGCGTCGATTTGCCGGCGCCCGTCGCACCGACCAGCGCGACCACGCCGGCCGGCGGGATGCGCAGGTCGAGCCGGTCGAGGGCGGGCTCTGTCCGGCCCGGGTAGGTGACCGAGACGCCCTCGAACCGGATCGGCCCGCCGACCGGGACCGGGGCGGCCGCCGCGGCCGCGGCACGCGACTCGCCCGCGGTGCCTGACTCGCTCGTGACGATGACCGGACGCAAAGGCCGAGGCTCGTCGAGGATCGCGAACGCCCGCTCCGCGACCGCCCGGCCCGCGGCGCCCGAGTGATAGCGCGTCGCCAGCGTGCGCAGCGGCAGGAAGAACTCGGGGACGATGATCAGCACCGCCAGCGCGCGCCCGAACTCGATCGAGCCGTCCATCAGCCGCAGGCTGATCTCGACCGCGACGAGCGCGACGGCGACCGCGCCGCCCCACTCGAGCACGAGCGAGGTCTGGAACGCGGTCCGCAGGACCTCCATGGTCGTGTCGCCGTAACGCCGGCTGATGTCGCGGATCGTGTCGACCTGCTCCCGGCTCCGCCCGAACATCTTGAGCGTGGCGAGGCCGCCCAGCATGTCCAGGAAGAACGCGCTGAGCCAGCGGACCTCCGCGAAGCGCTGCTCCGTGATGACGCGCGCGCGGCCGCCGATGAAGCCGAGGAGCAGCACGAGGATCGGGCCAGTGAACAGCAGCACCAGGGTCGTCGGCGGATCGATGACGAGGACCACGACCAGGACCAGCAGCGGAACGGCCCCCGCCAGCGCCCGGGCCGGCTGGAACGACGTCACGTAGGCGTCGACGGCCGCCAGCCCGTCGGTCAGCACGCTGCTCAGCTCACCGCTCCGCTCCCGCCCGGTCCAGGCCGGCCCGAGTGCGAAGAGCTGCGCCGTCAGGTCGGCACGCAGCGCCGTCTTGATCCGGGCGGAGGCACCCTGCGCGAGCCCGTCGGCGGCCAGCAGGAACCCGGCGCGCACGACCGCGAGGACGGCGATCGCCACGAGCGGCGTCGTGACCGTGGCCAGCGATCCGCCACCCAGGAAGACCCCCGCCACGACGACGCTCGTCAGCCAGGCCTGGCCGACGACGATCGCCGCAGCCACGAACCCGGACGCGATGCCGAGGCCGAGGAGCCCGCGCGCGCCGGGACCGAGGCGCACCAGTCGGTCGCCGGGCGAGGCCGTCCGACCGCTCGTCCGCCGCATCCGGGAGACGGCCGAGACCCTAGTAGCCGTGCGAATCGACGACCGTCTTGCCCCGGAAGATGTAGTAGACGCCGGTCGTGTAGGCGAGCACGAACGGCAACCCGATGAGCGCGAAGATCAGGGTGATCACCAGCGTGTTGTCGGCCGACGCGGCGTTGAAGATCGTCAGGTTGTAGGCCGTGTTCGTGGTCGAGATGATGAGGTTCGGGTAGAGCCCCACCCCGCCCGAGATGAGCAGCAGCCCGATCGTCGCGGACGAGGCCAGGAATGCCCGGAACGGCTCGCCCCGCCGCACGAACACCCAGGCCGCCCCGAGTGCGACCAGCGCCGCCGCCGGGAAGGATGGCCGGCCAGATGTCGTCGAGGTACCGCTCCGAGATGTTCGGGTGGAGCACCGCCAGCGCGACGACCACGACCGTGTTGAGCAGGAAGAACGCGACCATGAGCTGCGGCACGGCTCGCTGGAGCCGGTCGTGCAGCTCGCCCTCCGTCTTGATCAGCAGGTAGATCCCGCCCTGCATCGCGAACATCGCGACCGTCGTCACGCCGACGAGCACGGTGAATGGCGTGATCAGCCCGATCAACCCGGTCGAGATGTTGCCCTGGGCGTCGAGCGGCAGGCCGTCGATGATGTTCCCGAAGGCCAGGCCCAGCAGGAATGCGAGGCCCGCCGAGGCGACCGCGAAGACGGTGTCCCAGGCCGATCGCCAGCGTCGGCCGGACTCCTTGGACCGGAACTCGAGGGCGACGGTCCGCAGGATCATCACCAGCAGGACCAGGACGAACGCCAGGTACAGGCCCGAGAACAGCGACGCGTACGCCAGCGGGAACACCGCGAACAGGACGCCTGCGCCGAGCACCAGCCAGACCTCGTTGCCGTCCCAGACCGGGCCGATGCTGTTGAGGAGGATGCGCCGCTCGGTGTCGGTTCGCGCCATGGGCAGCAGCAGGATCCCGACGCCCATGTCGAACCCGTCGAGGATCAGGTAGCCGGCGATGATCAGGATGAACAGGAAGAACCAGACGTCGTTGAGGGTCACGGCTCGTCTCCCAGGTCGGCGGCGCGCCGGCTGCGGCTGAAGACGTCGCGGAAGGTGTCCGGCAACGAGGACATCGGGACGGTCTCGACGTCCTCCAGCTCCTCCGGGCCTTCGTGGATCTTGCGGTTGAGCAGGTACAGGAACAGGACGAGCAGCAGGCCGTAGAGGATCAGGAACATCCCGAGCGACGTGGCGACATCGATCGCGGTCAGGACCGGCGAGTGGCCATCGGCGGTCGTCAGGACGTTGTAGACGACCCACGGCTGGCGACCGATCTCACCCGTCCACCACCCGGCGGTGATCGTCGCCTCACCGATGAACACCGTCAGGACCAGCAGCCAGAGCACGAACCGGGACTCGTACAGCCGTCGCTTCCACACGAACATGATCCCCGCCAGCACGCCGATCGCGGCCAGCGCCGGCCCCATCGTGATCATGAAGTGATAGACCTGGAACAGGAGATTGATCGGCGGCGTCGGGTCCGGGGCGAACGAGTTGATGCCCTGGACCGTGGCGTGGATGTCCTGGTACGCGAGGAAGCTCAGCAGGCACGGGATCGAGATCCCGCTGGTGGTCTGGGTGGCCGTGTCGACCCAGCCCACGACGTACATCCGGGCGCACGATTCGCTCTGGTAGAGACCCTCCATCGACGCCAGCTTCAGTGGTTGGTTCTGCGTCACCGCGATCGCCATGTTGGCGCCGAACACGACGACGTTGAGGATCGCGAACAGGATGAAGACGGGGAGCGCGGCCTTCAGGTTCGACTTGGCCAGCTCGATGTGCTGCTTCTTCAGCAGGTACCAGGCGCTGACGCTGCACATCAGGGCCGCCCCGACCGTCCACGACGCCGCCCACACGTGCAGCAGGCGCGGGATGAACGTCGGTGTGAACACGACCTGCCAGAAGTCGGTCATGACCGCCCGGTCGTTGACGACCTCGTAGCCCTGCGGCGTCTGCATCCACGAGTTGGCCATGAGGATCCAGAGAGCGCTGAAGTGCGCCCCGAAGACGACCATGAAGATCGAGAACAGCCAGAGCCGAGGGCCGAGCCGGTTGCCCCCGAACAGCATCAGGCCGAGGAACCCGCCCTCGAGGAAGAACGCGAACACGCCCTCCGCCGCCAGCAGGCTCCCGAACACGTTGCCGACGAAACGCGAGTAGTCGGCCCAGTTCATGCCGAACTCGAATTCCTGCACGATCCCGGTCGCGACACCGACGGCGAAGATCAGGCCATAGACCTTGACCCAGAAGAACGAGAGTCGCCGCCACTTCGGGTCCTTGGTCCGGACGTAGATGATCCCGATGATGACCAGCATCAGACCCAGCCCCATCGAGAGGGGCGGGAAGATGAAGTGGAAGCTGGCCGTCAGCGCGAACTGGACGCGCGACAGGAACTCGGCGTCCATCGCTCAGTCTTTCGCCGCCCGGGCTTCGACCGTGCTCGGCTGCATGCCCATCCGGGCCGTCGAGCGACCGCTGTTGATCGCGTCGATCAGGCCGCCGCGGCAGACCAGGTGGGCGACCAGGCCCGTCCAGCCGGTCTGGTGCGACGCGCCGATCCCGGCCCCGGTATCGCCGTGGAAGTACTCGTGGAACCAGAGGAGGTCGTGCCAGTCCGGGTCGGTCTGGAACTTCTCGTACGCCCCGAACACCGGTCGTCGGCCGTTCTCGTCGTCGAGCCAGATGGACACCAGCCGCTGGGCGATGTCCTCGGCCACGTCGCGCAGCCGGATCTCCGTGCCGGACCCGGTCGGGTACTCCACGCGGAAGTCGTCGCCCAGGAACGAATCCCAGTTCCAGAGCGACACGATCGCGATGTAGTTGGTCGGCATCCACACGGGACCGCGCCAGTTCGAGTTGCCACCGAACAGGCCGGACGTCGATTCGCCGGGCTCGTAGTCGACCTCGGCGGTCAGGCCACCGAGCTCGAGCTTGAACGGCTGGTCGCGATGGCGCTTCGAGAGCGCCCGCAGCCCGTGCGGCGACAGGAACGCGTCCTCGGACAGCATCTCGCCCAGCAGCTTGCCCAGCCGGACTGGCGGGACCACGCTCAGCTGGAAATTCTGGTGGCCGGCCCGGCCGGTCAGGAACCCACCCTCCCGGAGTCGCTCGCCGCTGAGATGCTCGGACTCCATGAAGTTGGCGAACCGTTTCCCGAGCGACTGCCCACGCCGCACCATCCCCTCAGGGATCGACGCGACCGGCAGGAGTGGGATCAGGCCGACCATGGAATGGACCTTGATCGGGATGGCCGATCCGTCGGCGAGCTTCAGGGCGTCGTAGAAGAAGCCGTCCTCCTCGTCCCACAGGCCGCTCCGGTTCATCGCCGCGGCGATCCGCACGGCGTGCTCCATGAACGTCGTCTGGAAGTCCTCGTACGCGGGATCCCTCTCCGAGAGGACGGTCGCGATCCGGAGCATGTTCAGGCAGTACATGAACATCCAGGCGGTCGCATCGGACTGCTCGAGCTCCGTCCCGGCGGGCAGGTGCGACCGGTCGAAGGCGCCGATGTTGTCCAGGCCGAGAAAGCCGCCCGAGAAGAGGTCGTTGCCCTCCTTGTCCTGGCGGTTCAACCACCAGGTGAAGTTGAGCAGCAGCTTGTGGAAGATCCGCCGCAGGAACTCGTCGTCCTTGCGCCCGTCGATCGTCCAGACGAGGTAGGCGGCCGCGGCGTGGACCGGCGGGTTCACGTCGTCGAACGACCACTCGTACGCCGGCAACGCCCCGTGCGGGTGCTGGAACCACTCCCGGCACAGCAGCAGGAGCTGGTACTTCGCGAACGCCGGGTCGATGTGGGCGAACGTCACCGCGTGGAAAGCCAGGTCCCAGGCGGCGAACCACGGGTACTCCCATGGATCGGGCATCGAGATGATGTCGGCCGCCTCGAAATGCCGCCACGTCGCGTTCCGGGCGTTCAGCCGCTCGGGGGGCGGTGGCGGGAGGCCCGGATCGCCATCCAGCCAGCGCGCCACGTTGTAGCCGTAGTACTGCTTGCTCCAGAGCATGCCGGCGAAGGCCTGGCGCATCACCCGGTGCTCGTCGTCGCCCATGCCTTCCCGGCGGAGGGCCTCGTAGAAATCGTCCGCCTCGCCCTCACGCCGGCGCATGGTCGACTCGAACGACGAACCGAGCGGATCGGCCGGGGCGGCCTTCTCGACGGCGGCCGTGCCGTTGCCCTCGCCGGCCGTGGAGGTCTCCGCGTCCTCGGCCGCGGAGGCTGCCGGCACCGCGACCTCGTGCTCCGCACCGACCGCCGGCACCGCGGTGGCCCGGGGCTTGGCGGCCTTGGCCGTCTTGTGCAATCGCAGCCGCAGCTCGACGGTCTCTCCGGCTGGGACATCCAGCCGATACCAGGGCGACGCCTTCGTCCCCACGCCGTCTGGGTTGACCGTGGCGGTGCCCGCGATGAGGTGATCGTTGATGCCGTCCTTCGGGTACGGCGTCGTGTTGGGAACGTCCTCGATCCGCTCGCGGTTCGTCTCGTTCTCGCAGAAGAGCAGGGTCGGCGCCGTCCCGTCCGGAGCAGGGCCGACCTCGAGGGTGTAGTCGCCCAGCTCCGGATGGGTCGCCAGGATCGACCGCCCGTCGGAGGCCGCGCGGAGCTCGGGCTTGACCTGGTCGGGGTTCCAGGCCCATTCGTTGCGGAACCACAGGGTCGGCAGGACGTGGAGGGTCGCGGTCTCGGGGCCTCGGTTGCGGGCCGTGACCCGCATCAGGACGTCGGTCGGGCTCGCCTTCGCGTAGTGGACCTCGACGATCCAGTAGCGATCGTCGTCGAAGACGCCGGTATCGAGCAGCTCGTACTCGGGCTCGAACTTCGACCGCCCCCGGTTGGTCGTCACGAGGTCCTCGTAGGGAAACGCGGCCTGCGGGTAGTGGTAGCGCCAGCGCAGCCAGGCGCTGCTCGGGATCGCGTCGAGGTACCACCAGTAGTCCTTGACGTCCTCGCCGTGGTTGCCCTCGGGTCCGGACAGCCCGAACATCCGCTCCTTGATGATCGGATCCTTGCCGTTCCACAAGGCAAGGGCCAGGGTCATCCGGTTGAAGACGTCGGTCATGCCGGCCATGCCGTCCTCGTTCCACCGGTACGCCCGCGAGCGGGCGTGGTCGTGCGGGAACGAGTCCCACGCGTCGCCGCCGGCGCTGTAGTCCTCGCGCACGCCGCCCCAGGCGCGCTCGGACAGGTACGGACCCCACTCGTACCACGGGCTCGCCTCGCGCCAGCCGTTCTCCGGATGGCCCGCGTTCTCCATCCGCTTGTGCTCGGCGTCGGTCATGACTTCCTCCCTGGGGCGGCGCGGTCCGCCCGTCGCGCCGCCAGCAGGACGACCGAGCGTGGTTGGCTGCGATAGGTCGGGCCGGTCACCTCGGTCGCGACGCCGATGTCCGCGACGATGTCGTCCGGTGCGTCGAGGCTCGTGTCGACGATCCGCCGCCACGCCCCGGCGGTCACGTCGGGCGCGGGCAGTGCGAACTCGAGGGGCTCCCAGTAGGCGTTGAAGATCAGGTGCAGGGCGCCGGCGTCGGCCCGGATCGTCAGCGCGACGCTGTGCGAGTCGTCGCCCAGGTCGGGCTGGCCGATCTCCACCCCGCTCCACTCGATCGAGGCGTCCCTCAGCATGTCCAGGAGCCCGGCGTCATCGGGCATGTCGAGCACCGACGACACCCGCCGGCGGATCCGGATGAGGCCCTTGGTGAAGCGGTGGATGTCGGCATGCCGCTCGACGGCCGTCCAGTCGAACCAGCTCGTCGGGTCGTCGTGCCCGTAGGCGTTGTTGTTGCCGCCCTGCGTCCGGCGCACCTCGTCGCCCATCAGCAGCATCGGCGCCCCGAGCGACAGGAGGTCGAAGACGAGGAGGTTCCTGACCTGCTGCCCGCGCAGCCGTTCGATCGCGGGGTCGTCGGTCGGTCCCTCCACCCCGCAGTTCCAGCTCAGGTTCCCGTCGCTGCCGTCGCGGTTGTCCTCGCCGTTCGACTCGTTGTGCTTCGCGTCGTACGAGACCAGGTCGTTGAGCGTGAAACCGTCGTGGCAGGTGACGAAGTTGATGCTCGCCCCGGGCTCGCGATGCTTGTGGCCGTAGATGTCCGGGCTGCCGAGGAAGCGCTGGCCGACCGCGCGGACCATCCCCCGATCGCCCTTGACGAAGGCGCGGACGTCGTCGCGGAACCGGCCGTTCCATTCGGACCAGCGATCGCCGACGAAGCTGCCGACCTCGTACAGGCCGCCGGCGTCCCACGCCTCCGCGATGAGCTTCGTGCCGGCCAGCGCCGGGTCGGTCTCGATGTCCCACAGTGCCGGCGGGTTCTTCATCGGCTCGCCGGCCTCGTCGCGTGACAGGACCGCGGCCAGGTCGAACCGGAAGCCGTCGACGTGCATCTCCTTGACCCAGTAGCGGAGGCTGTCGACGATCAGGCGCCGGACGATCGGGTTGTTCGTGTTGAACGTGTTGCCCGTGCCGCTGTAGTCGAGGTAGCCGCCGTCCTCGTCGAGCAGGTAGTAGGTGTCGTTGGCGAAGCCCCGGAAGCCGAACGTCGGGCCGTCCGCGCCGACCTCGGCGGTGTGGTTGTAGACGACGTCGAGGATGACCTCGATGCCGGCCCGGTGGAGCGCCTTGACCAGGTCGCGGAACTCGTCCACGGCGGCCGTGGGACCGGCCCCGCTGGCGTACCCCGCGTGCGGCGCGAAGAAGGCGACCGGCTGGTAGCCCCAGTAGTTGACGAGGCCGGTCGGGGCCGCGAGGCGGTCGAACGCGAAGACCGGCAGGAGCTCGACGGCGGTGACTCCGAGGTCGACCAGGTACGGGATCTTGTCGATGAAGCCCGCGTACGTGCCGCGCCGACCGGGCGCCACGCCCGAGCTGGGATCGGCGGTGAAGCCCGCGACGTGCGCCTCGTAGATGACCGTGTGGCGGAACGGGCGCTCGATCCGCTGGTCGCCCTCCCAGTCGTAGTCGCTCCCGTCGACGACCACGCTCTTCATCGGGATCGCGCCGTCGGACGGATCGCCCGCCTCCACCCGCCGGTAGGCGGCCGGTGTCGCGACCGCCCGACCGTACGGATCGAGGAGGACCTTCGTCGCGTCGAACCGCAGGCCGTCGTGGGGCGCCCACGGACCGTTCACGCGATAGCCATAGAGCTGGCCGTGACCGAGTCCCGCCACGTGGACGTGCCAGTACGCGCCGGTCCGGTCGCGGACCGGGTCGAGGACCACGATCCGCGCCGGAGCGGTGTCGTCGACGCCGTCGAAGAGGACGAGCTCGACCCCGCTGGCGTGCTTCGCGAAGACCGCGAAGTCGACGCCGTCGCCGGTGACCGTCGCCCCCAGCCGATCGTGGCTGCCCGGCGTGATCGTGCCGTCCGTCCTGGGCGTGACGTCGCGGTCGGCCGGCAGATCTGGCAACGGGGTCGCGGCGGTCATGGCCTAGAGCCCGACGCTCGCCTGCATCATGCCGCCGTCGACGACGACGGTCGTGGCGGTGCCGTACGAGGCTCCGTCCGAGGCGAGGAACGCGACGACGTTGGCGATCTCCTGCGGCTCGGCGACGCGTCCGAGCGGGATGGCGCTCTCGAGCTTGGCCTTCGCGGCCGGGTCGGACAGGGTGACCTCGTCGATCGGCGTGTGGACCGCCCCCGGGGCAACGCCGACGACCGTGATGCCGTGGGGGGCCAGCTCGACGCCGGCCGTCCGGGTCAGCATCCGGACGCCGCCCTTGGCCAGGCAGTAGGGCGCGTTGCCGGGCATCGGCCAGTCCTCGTGGATGGAGCTGATGTTGATGATCCGGCCGCCGCCACCCTGGGCGATCATCTGCTTGGCCGCCAGCTGGACGCCGAAGAACGCGCTCTTGAGGTCGATCGCGATGACCAGGTCGAACTGGCGCTCGGTGGTGTCGAGGGTGGAGGTCCGGGTCTCCATCCCGGCGTTGTTGACGAGGATGTCGAGCCGCCCGAATGCCGCCACCGTCCCGTCGATGAGCTTCTGGATGTCGGCGATCTGGGAGACGTCGGCACCGATGACGATGGCCTTGCCGCCGCCCGTCTCGATCTCGGCCTTGACCGCGTTCGCCTCGTCCTCGCCCTTGTGGAAGTTGATCGTGACCGCAGCGCCCTGGCGGGCGAGCTCGAGCGCGATGGCGCGGCCGATGCCGCTGGAGCTGCCGGTGACGATGGCGACCTTGTTCTCGAGTGACATCCTGGCTCTCCCTGTGTGACTACGACTGGGGATGGTTCAGGCGAGCGCCCGACGGCGACCGCTGACCACGACGAATGACAGAAGGCCCATGGCCGACGGCGACGATCGCCGTCAGGCGGTAGATCGTGGCCAGATCGATGCCCAGGACGTCCTGCAGCGGGCCGACCCCGAAGGCCGCCAGCCCGTAGCCGATCTGGTAGGCGGCGATCAGGCCGCCGGCCGCGAAGGCGGCGATGGTCGTCAGCTCCTGCTGCCCGAAGCCGAGCGTCAGCGGCAGGAGCGCCGAGCAGCCGAGGCCGGCCAGCCCGAAGGCCAGGACGCCGAGCCGCGCGTCCCCACTCGGGAGCGCCGCGGTCAACACGAATGCCACGGCCGCCACGAACGGCAGGAGCCGGAAGGTGTCCGTCTCCGGGAACCGCCGTTCGATCACCGCGAACAGGATCCGCCCGACGGTGACCATCGCCCAGAAGACCGTCAGCGCCAGGATGCGAGCGTCGCCGACGCCCCGAGGTCGGACGACATGAACAGGGTCGCCCAGTTGCCGTTCATCGTCTCGACGATGCCGTACAGCAGCGCGAACGCCGCGAAGGTCCAGAACCGCGGTGGCAGCACGAGACGCGCTGGAGCACCGGCCGCGGCGCCGGCCGGATCCGCCCGCGCCGCCCCCGCCTCGGCCTCCGACGGTTCGATCCGGAGCGGCAGGCGAACCGCCACCGCCACCAGCCCGGCCAGCAGGATCGCCACCAGGACCGGCAGGCCCCACCAGAAGCCCAGCCCGACGAAGATCGCCACGAAGACCGGCGCGAGGGCCGTCCCCAGCCCGAGCAGCGCGTTCAGGTACAGGACCGCCTTCTCGACCCCCGCCGGGAAGAACGCCGCGGCGTATCGGTTGATCGAGGGCACCGTGAGGCCGAAGCCGATGCCGAGGCTGCTCGTCGCCAGCAGCAGCATCAGGTAGGGCAGGACGCCCGCGCCGATCGCGAACTGGCTGAGGAACAGCACCGTCATCGCCACGAAGTCGGCGATCAGGCCGACCGTGAAGATCCGCTTGATGCCCATCCGCCGGGTCAGGCTCGCGCCGAGCAGCGAGGCCGCGATGGCCAGGGCCGCCTGGGGCAGGAACAGCGAGCCGTAGGCCGTGCTGGTCAACCCGTAGTAATCCGGGCTGGTCAGGATCGAGCTGATCGCCGGGAACGTGACCAGCGCCACGCCCTGGACCAGACCCGCGCCGTAGACGACGCCGATCTCGTTCCGTCCGGCCATCAGCCGATGCCCTGCACGTCACCACGAGCCGAGCGCTACGTGAGCCGGTCGAGGAGGTGGTCGCCCACGCGGAGCGCGTTGGCCATCGCGGTGAGGGCCGGGTTCACGGCGCCGATGCTGGGGAAGAAGCTCGTGTCGACGACATACAGGTTGTCCAGCTCGTGGGCCTTGCAGTGGACGTCGAGGACGGAGGTCGCCGGATCGGCCCCGAACCGGACGGTGCCGGCCTGGTGGGCGCAGCCGGCGATCGGGATCTCGTTCTTGAGATAGCCGGTCCGCGGGAGCAGGTGGTCGGGGTGCATCCCAAGGTGCCCGAGCATCGACTTGAGCTGGTGGTAGAGCCGCTCCTTGGGCTCCTGGTTGTTGGGCGTGTAGGTCAGCCGGATCTTGCCGTCGCTGGTCAGCGTCACCCGGTTGTCGGGCGCCGGCAGGTCCTCGGTCGACAGCCAGAAGTCCACGGCGTGGGTCGCGACGTCCGTCAGCGAGAACATCGGGGCGAGCTTCGTCTGGAGCGGCTTCTCGCCCTTGAACATCTCGGCGTCGGACTTGCCCACCATCTGGATGTTGCCCATCGGGAAGTCGAACCCGGGCATCCCGAAGTAGAAGTCGTTCACGCCCGAGCGTCTTCTGGAACATCGTCGGGTTCGGTTCCTTGGAGATCGCCAGGACCGCCACGCTGTTGTGGAACATGTAGTTGCGGCCGACGTGGCCGGATCCGTTGGCGAGCCCGTTCGGGTGCTTGTCGTTGGCCGAAGCGAGCAGGATCTTGGCCGAGTTGGCGGCGCCCGCCGAGATCACCACGATGTCGCCGTCGTACGTCTCCTCGACGCCGTCGCGCTCGAGGATGACCCGCTCGACGGCCGTGCCCGCGGCGTTCGTCTCGAGCCGGGTCACGATCGCGCGCGTTCGGAGGTTGACGTTCTTGTGCTCCAGCGCCGGCCGGACACCGAGCATCTCCGCGTCGGACTTGGCCTGCACCAGGCACGGGAAGCCGTCGCAGGTCCGGCAGCGGATGCACTTGCTGTCGGGCCGGTCGTCCTCGAGGAGGCGCACGCCGCAGGGCGCGTGGAACGGGTGGTAGCCGGCCTTCACGAGGTCGTCCGACAGCTGCTGGATGCGCGGCTCATGGGTCAGCGCCGGGTAGGGGTACTGGGCGCTCGCGTGGCCCTCGGTCGAGTCTTCGCCGTGGTTGCCATGGACCTCGTAGAGGTGCTCGGCGCGCGTGTAGTAGGGCTCCATGTCGTCGTACGAGATCGGCCAGGCGGGCGAGATGCCGTCGTGGTGGCGCAGCTCCCCGAAGTCCTCGGGCCGAAGCCGATAGAGGGCCGCCCCGTACATCTTGGTCGCCCCGCCGACCGCGTAGTGGATGCCGGGCTGGAACGGCTTGTCCTTCTGGTCGTACCACGTCTCCTTGGGCACGTACCGGTTGTCGACGAAGACTTCCTTGGAGTCCCAGTTCTCGGGCTCGCGCGGCAGCCAATCGCCTCTCTCGAGGATCAGGATCCGCTTGCCGGACGGCGCGAGATGGCGCGCGAGCGTCCCGCCCCCGGCTCCGCTCCCGATGATGATGACGTCATACCTGCCGTCGCTGGACACGATCCCCTCCCGATCATCCCTGTGGTGCGCGATCTCCCTGAACGCGATGGGTCAGCGGGCCGCGGCCCCCGACGCGACCGGCTCGTCCGCGACGTCGTCCTCCCAGACCATCCGGGGCGTGCCGCTCCGGTCGAGCGCCTGGGGAGCGCGGTTCTTGCCGAAGAAGTCGATCGCCCAGCTCTTGAACGCACTGACGCGATTGCTGCCGCCGGTCATGAGCGCGGCGTGGACGCCGAGCCAGGCCCCGAAGGCGATCTTGCCGTGGAGCTCCACGCCCTTCACCTGGGCGATGGCCGCCCCCCGGCCGATCATCGCCATGGTCCCCTTGTCGAGATAGGAGAAGGGCTTCCCGTCCTTGCCCTCCAGGGCGGCCAGGATCGTCCCGGCGGCCGATGAGCCGCTCTGCAACGCCACCGAGCCGAGCTGCGGGTGGGTCTTGCCGTCCTTGGCCGGGATGTTCGCGATATCGCCGATGACCAGGACACCCGGGAACCCGGCGACCGTGAAGTCGGGGGCGACGTCGATCCGGCCGCCCTTGCCCTGCGGCAGCCCGCTCGCGCCGGCGATGGGTGCGGCCATCAGGCCACCGCCCCACACCACGCAGCGGGTCTTGATCGTGCTGCCGTCGGACAGCGTCACGTGTCCGGGTCCGACGGCCTTCACGCCGACGCCCAGGCGCAGCTCGACGCCGTCCTTCTCGAGGATCCGGGCCGCATACGCGTGGCCTTTGTCGAAGAACATCTTGAGCAGCTCTTTGCCGTGGTCGACGAGGATGACCTTTGCCCGCGGCGCGAGCGCCGGGAACTCGTGGACCATGGTGGTGTTGATCATCTCCGACAGGGCGCCGGCGACCTCCACCCCGGTCGGTCCGCCGCCGACGATGACGAAGTCGAGCGCGCCCTCGTCGATCAGCCCCGGGTCGCTGTCGGCCTCCTCGAAGGCCTGGATGATCCGGGTCTTGAGGCGTGCGGCGTCGTCGAGCGAATAGAGCGGGAAGGCGTGCTCGGCGCCGGGCGTCTTGAAGAAGTTCGGCTGGGAGCCGGCCGCCAGGACGAGGTAGTCGCCGGTGTACGTCTCGCCGTGGCGGGTGGTGACGGTCCGGGCCGCCGGGTCGATGCTCACGACCTCGGCCCGCTTCGTGTCGAACTCCTCGAACTCGGCCGCGATCTTGCGCAGCGGATAGGCGATGTCACCTTCGGCCAGCATCGACGTCGCGACCTGGTACAGGAGCGGCTGGAACTGGTGGTAGTCGTTCTTGTCGATGAGCGTGACGTGGACGTCCTTGCTCTTGGCCAGGTGCCGGGCGCAGGCGACGCCGGCGAACCCGCCGCCGACGATGACGACGCGGGCCTGGGGGGTCGGGGTCGTCACGCGTGGTCGGCGAATCGGGGCGCGGCGGCGAGGCGCCCGACGAGCGTCGGCGGCGCCGAGTCCATCACGTCGGTCAGCCGTCTGACGAGGAGGACCGTGGTCGCCTCGGTGACGTCGGCGACAGCCGCCCGCAGGTCGGCTTCGAACAGGCTTTCGTCGCGCCACGGAAGGACGTCCGACTGGCTCGGGCTGAGCGCGTCCTCGGCGATCGCCCGGATCACCTCCTCGAGCCGCTCGCGCGCGTACGCGGCGCGCAGCCCTCGTGCGACCTGGTCGGTCCCCACCGTTTTCGCCCCCGAAGGACGATCAGCCAGCGCTGGCATCGTCACACCCCACGTTCCCCGGCCTCCGAACCCATGGACGAGGCCCGGTGGCCGACGGGGTTGCACCCGTGCCACGTGGGCGACAACCCTCGCGGTTGCCGTACAGCTCGAGATGGGATGTTCCGGGTAGGCATGATACGCCCGGCAACGACCCGTTCGCACCCCTGAAATCCGCAACCGGGACCATCAGCGACCGGTCGTGATCTCCCGTTTGCGACGAGCGACGAACGCATCGAGCGCCTCGACGATCGCGGGGTCCAGCGGCGGGGGCACGGCATCGGCAAGGAGGTGCTTCCAGATGGCGTTGGCTCGCTGGGTGGCGGTCCGCTCGCCGTCCGCCTGCCATGTCTCGAAGTTCCGCCAGTCGGACAGCAGCGGCCGGTAGAAGGCCGTCTCGTACCGTTCGAGGGTGTGAGCCGTGCCGAAGAAATGGCCGCCGGGACCGACGTCCGCGATGGCGTCGAACCCGAGGGTCGCCTCGTCGACGACCAGCGGCTGGAGCACCTCGGACATCATCTGGAGGATCTCGGCGTCGACGATGAGCTTCTCGAACGAGGCGGTCAGCCCGCCCTCGAGCCAGCCGGCGCCCTGGTACAGCAGGTTGACCCCGCCCATGATCGCGCCCCATACGGCCATCTCGGATTCGTAGGCGGCCTGCGCGTCGACCACGTTGGACGCCGTCGCGTTGGACGAGCGCCAGGGCAGGCCGTAGCGCCGGGCCAGCTGGCCGCTCGCGAGCTGGCTCTTGACCGACTCCGGGGTCCCGAACGCAGGTGCGCCCGTGCGCATGTCGACGTTCGAGGTGAAGGCGCCGTAGACCATCGGGGCGCCGGGCCGGACGATCTGCGACAGCGCGACCAGGAACAGGGCCTCGGCGTTCTGCTGCGCGAGGGCTCCGGCGAGGGAGACGGGACTCATCGCGCCGGCGAGGGTGAACGGGGTGGCCACGACCGGCTGGCCGTGGAGCGCCATCTCCATGAGCCCGTCGCCCATCGGCCCGTCGAGCCGGAGCGGCGAGTTGGTGTTGATGACCGTCATCAGGGAGGGCTCGCGGAGGAGCGTCTCCCGGTCGACGCCCCGGATGAGCATCGCGACCTCGAGAGCGTCGTCGACCGGCCGCGCGCCGAACCCGAGGCACTGCCAGGTCTTGTCGAGCTCGACTGCGAACGTCCGGTACATGTCGAGGTGGCGCGTCTCGACCGGGAGGTCGTTCGGCTCGAGCGGACCGCCGCCCTCCTGGTGGATGACGTCGAGGGCACCGATGATCCGGACGTAGTCGACGAAGTCCGCGAAGCTGCCGGCGCGCCGGCCGCGGTCGAGATCGCTGACGAAGGCGGGGCCGCCGACCGCGCCGAAGACGAGGTTCGTCCCGCCGAAGGCGATGGTCCGCTCCGGGTTGCGGGCGTGGAGCTCGAACGTGGCGGGCGCCGTCGCCATCAGCGTCTCGACGTGAGCAGGCTCGAGACGGACGCGCCGGCGTCGACCGGTCGACGGCCGCCCCGGCCCCGGCGAACGCGTCGAGCACCCGGTCGCCGAGGACCTCGACGCCGATCTCGGCCAGGATCCGGAGCGACGCGAGGTGGATCGCCTCGAGATGGTCGACCGACAGGATCTCGAGTGGACGGAATGGATTGACGAGGCGCCGCCACGGGAGCTGGGCGAGCCCCGGCGCGGGGCGCCGCGGACGTCGCCGCGGGCCTTCGTGCGGGTCGGCGACCTCGGGCGCGACCTTATCTGCGGATCCGGGCGGTTCCTCCACCACCGGATGCTACGGCGCGTCGATCCGGCAGCGTCGCCGAGTCCTGCGTGGCGCCGCGCGACGGCGCCGCCGGGTTCCCGCGCCGCGTGCCATTTCTCATGCGTGTCTCAGACGTCGCGCGCTGAATGACGGTCGGAGTGTCCGATGCGGAGCTCCGTCCGAGCGTCGGTCACGGGAGGCGTCATGAAACTGAAGATCCTGGCCATCGTCGCACTGGCCGTCGTCGGCATCGGTGCCATCGTCGTCGCGGCCGGCGGCCTGCCGACGACGTCCGCCTCCACCACCCAGTACCTGACCGGAGCGGCGACGACCGGCGACGTCACGAACGACGTCGCGGCGACCGGCACGGTCGCCCCGAGCGCATCCTACGGGGTCACCTTCGGGGCTCCCGCCCATCTCGCGGGGGCCACCACGAACGCCGGCTCGACGACCTGGACGGTCACGGACCTCAAGGTCAAGGTGGGCGACACGGTCAAGGCAGGCCAGGTCCTCGCGGCCGCCGATACCGCCGATCTCAAGCGCCAGCTGGCCGACGCGAACACCGCGGTCGACACCGCCCGGATCGGCCTGCGGGCCGCCAAGGCGGACCTGTCCGACGCGAACGACGCGGACGTGACCGCTCAGATCCGCCAGGCCAAGATCGGGGTCAACAACGCGGAGACCCAGCTGTCGTCCGCGCTCAAGACCCGCGCCGACCTCGCGACCCAGATCAAGCTCGCGACGCTGACCTCCCCGATCGCCGGCATCGTCACGACCGTCAACGTGGCCAAGGGCCTCGAGGCCCCGACCGGCGACGCGATCGTCGTCGACGCCGCGACGTTCGACGTGACGGCCGACGTGGTCGAGAGCGACCTCGCCTCGATGGCCGTCGGGCAGACAGCATCCGTGGCGATCGCCGCGGTCGACGCGCAGGTCACGGGCACAGTCACGGCCATCGCGCCGACCGCCGTCGGCGACACGACCGGTGGGGTCGTCTCCTACGCCGTCACGGTCTCGCTCCAGGACGTGCCGCCCGCGGTGCGGGCGGGGATGACCGCTGACGTGACGATCACCATCGACAGCGCGACCAACGTGCTCACGGTCCCCGCCGCCGCGCTCCGTGGGGGCACCGGCAACTACTCCGTGCTCATCCTCGGCGCGGACGGGACGCCGACCGCCCAGCCCGTCGAGGTCGGCCTGATCACCAACACGACCGCCGAGATCAAGAGCGGCCTGACCGACGGCCAGAAGGTGGTCACCGGGGTCAACACCGCGCAGACCGGCTCGCCCACGACCGTGACCGGAGGCTTCGGCGTCCCGGGCGGCGGATTCGGCGGCGGCACCTTCCAGGGCGGCAACGGCCGGCGCGGGGTCGGGAACTAGGCCATGACCGACGCAACGTCCGACGCGATCATCTCCCTCGATCACGTCAGCCGGGTCTACGCGATGGGCCGGATGGAGGTCCCCGCGCTGGCCGACGTCAGCCTCGAGGTCCATCCCGGCGAGTTCGTCGCGATCGTCGGTCCGTCCGGCTCCGGCAAGACCACGATGATGAACATCCTGGGCTGCCTCGACCGGCCCACCAGCGGCGCGTACCGGCTGGCCGGCTCGCCCGTCGCGGAGCTCGACGACGACGGCCTGGCCAAGCTGCGCAGCCGGAGCATCGGGTTCGTCTTCCAGTCGTACAACCTCCTGCCCCGGACCACCGCGCTCGACAACGTCGCGACGCCGCTGCTCTACCAGGGCGTGTCGCGGCGCGACCGCGCGGCCAGGGCGCAGGTGGCCCTCGAGCGGCTCGGGATGGGCGATCGGCTCGACCACGAGCCGACCGAGCTGTCCGGCGGCCAGCAGCAGCGAGTTGCGGTCGCTCGGGCGCTCGTCACGGAGCCGGCCCTGATCCTCGCGGACGAGCCGACGGGCAACCTCGACAGCCATGCCGGGGCGGAGGTCATGGCGCTCCTCCACGAGCTCAACGCCGCGGGCCGCACGATCGTCCTGATCACCCACGATCCCGACATCGCCGCGTCTGCCAACCGCCAGATCCACCTGCGCGACGGCCGGGTCGTCGCATGAGCCTTCTCGAGCTCCTCCGCCTGTCGCTCTCGCGGTTGCGCACGAGCCGGCTGCGGGCGGCGTTGACGATGCTCGGCGTCATCATCGGCGTCGCCTCGGTCGTCGCCCTCGTCGGCGTCGGCCAGGGCACCACCTCGAACATCACCAGCCGCCTTGCCGGGCTCGGGACGAACCTCCTCACGATCAGCCCCACCGGCGGCGGCGGCTCGGCGACGACGACCCTGACCCTGGACGACGCGACCGCGATCGCGAAGCTCCCGTCGGTCGGCGGCGTCGCCCCGGAGATCTCGACCAACCTGACCGTCTCGGCCGGGACCAAGAGCGCGACCACGACGGTCGTGGGTACGACCCCGGCCTATCCCATGGTCCGGGCCTACGACGTCTGGCAGGGCACCTTCCTGACCGATGTCGGGCTCGAGCAGGACCTCCGCGTGGCCGTCCTCGGGGCGACCACGGCCACGACGCTCGGCCTCGGCGCCGGTGACCTCGGCAGCGAGATCTCGGTCGGCGGGCTGCCGTTCCGGGTCGTCGGCATCCTCCAGGCCAAGGGCGGGACCGGCTTCCAGGACCCGGACGACCAGGTCATCGTGCCGATCGGCGTCGTCCAGAAGTACTTCGTCGGCGGCGACAGTGTCCGGACGATCGGCGTGTCCGTCAGCGACCCCGCCCAGATGACGTCGGCCCAGGCGGCGATCACCGCGCTGCTGCGCGACCGCCACGACCTGGCCCCGACCGATACCGCCGACTTCAACGTCTTCAACCAGACCCAGCTGCTCGAAGCGGCGTCGTCCATCAGCGCCACGCTGACGCTCCTGCTCGGCGGGATCGCCTCGATCTCGCTGATCGTGGGCGGCATCGGGATCATGAACATCATGCTGGTCTCGGTCCGCGAGCGGACGCGCGAGATCGGCATCCGCAAGGCCATCGGCGCGCGCGGGCGGGACATCCTCGCCCAGTTCCTCGTCGAGGCCCTGACCCTGTCCCTCCTCGGCGGCCTCATCGGCATCGTCCTCGGCCTGGTCGTCTCGGCCGGGATCGGCCAGCTGGCCGGCTGGGGCTTCGTCTTCAACCCCGTGACCATCGTCGCGGCCGTGCTGTTCAGCCTGGCCGTCGGCGTGATCTTCGGCGTCTGGCCGGCGCGCCAGGCCGCCCGTCTCGACCCCATCACCGCTCTCCGTTACGAATAGGAGGAGATCCTCGTGAGCTTCGATCCCAACCGGCCGGCCACCCCGCCGACCCCCGCCACACCGGCCACACCGGGCGACCCGGCCTGGCCGGCGTCATCCCCGGCGCCCGGCGGCGCGACGGAGCGCGTGCCGTTCGCGCCCGTGGCACCCGAGCCGACGAGCGTCCCGACCGCACCGGTGGCCGCGGCCGGACCGGTCATGACACCCGGTCCGGCGGCGAGCTCCCGCAAGTCCGGCTCCGGCGGCCGTTTCCTGAACATCGTCCTCGTCGTCGCCGCGGCGGTGGCCATCGGCGGCGTGGCCTTCGCGGTCGGCCGGAACACGGCCCCCGTCTCGGCCTCGACCGGCACGGGCCGCGGCAACGGCACGTTCGGCGGCGCCTTCCCCGGTCGCAGCTTCGCGCCCGGCGCCAGCGGGGCGCCCGGCTTCGGTCGCGGCGGGTTCGGCGGCGCCCTGGGTGGGGCCGGCCTCACGATCCAGGGCACGGTCGAGTCGGTCGACGGTGACACCATGACCATCAAGACCGCGAACGGCACCACGATCGCGGTCACGACGGGTTCGTCGACGACCTACCACACGCAGACCGCGGCGAGCGCCTCGGACGTCCGGACCGGTTCCACGGTCCAGGTCCAGGTCGACGTGACGGGCGGGAACGGCGGCGGCTTCCGGCCGGGCGCCAGCGGCGCTCCGTCCGGTCCCGTCGGCACGGCCGGCAGCGTCACCGTCATCCCCTGACCGACGCGCTAGGCTGACCGTCATGCACCTGCTCGTCATCGAGGACGACCCGCGGCTGGTTCGCCTGCTGCGGCGACTCCTCGAGGAAGACCGCCACATCGTCGAGACCGCGACGACCGGGGGCGACGGCCTCGACATCGCCGAGGCGACCAGCGGGATCGAGGTCGTCATCCTCGACCTCGGCCTGCCGGACATCTCCGGGCTGGAGGTCGCTCGCCGGATCCGGGCGACCGGGTCCGAGGTCTCGATCCTCATGCTCACCGCCCGCGACACCGTCGGCGATCGGGTGACCGGGCTCGACGCCGGCGCGGACGACTACCTCGTCAAGCCGTTCGCGTACGAGGAGCTGGCCGCACGGCTGCGGGCGCTCGGGCGCCGGGGTGCGAGCGCGCGGCGCCCGGAGCCCAAGCTCGTCGTCGGACCGATCGTGCTCGACGAGATGTCGCGCCGGGTGACGCTCGACGGCAAGACCATCGACCTGAGCCCGCGCGAGTTCTCCCTGCTGGAGTGCCTTCTGCGGCACCCCGGCCAGACGCTGTCACGCGACCAGCTGCTCGACCAGGCGTGGCCGTTCAGCGTCGCGGTGACGCCGAACGCGGTCGATGCGTACGTCCACTACCTCCGCGACAAGCTCGGTGCAGCCGGCAAGCTGATCGAGACCGTCCGGGGCGTGGGCTATCGTCTGGCAGATGCCTGACGGGATCCTGCCCCCGACCGAGACCACCGCGCCGGAGCTCGCCGCCGAGACCGCCGACAGCCGGATGATCCGGCACGTCCGCCGCAACCTCGTCCTGTGGAGCGGCGGGACGACCCTGATCATCCTGCTGATCCTCGCCGCCGCGCTCTACCTCACCGTCGCCGGCTCCCTGGCCGGCACGGCGACGGCCCAGCTGGACATGCGGTTCGACCAGGTCAAGGCGAGCCTGACCGGCCAGCGTCCCGGACCGCCCGATGACGCCGGCCCGTACGGCTACCTGTTCGGCGGCGGGGGCGGGGGCGGCACGATCGCGCTGGCGGTCGGCCAGGACGACGATGTCCTGACCCAGCGCGGGTTCCACGTCCCCGACGGCCTGCCCGACATGGCTGCCGTGGCGGCGGCACGGACCAACGGCCGCGACGTCCGCACGGCATCGCTGGCGGCCCAGGGCATCTCGACCGGTGGGTCGACGACCACGATCCAGACCCCCGTTCGCATCCTCACCGAGAACGTGCAGGCCCAGGGTGGCGAGACGTACGCCGTCCAGATCGTGGGCGACCGGATCGCCGAGCAGCGGACGCTCGACGTGATGCTCACGGTCCTGCTGCTCGGCGGGATCGTCGTGGTCCTCGTGGCCTTCGGGTTCGGGACGGTCTATGCCCGGCGCGCCCTCGTGCCGATCCGCGAGTCGCTGACCAACCAGCGCGCCTCTCTCCGGCGGCAGCGCGAGTTCGCGGCCGACGCCAGCCACGAGCTGCGGACCCCGCTGACGGTCATCCGGAGCAGCGTCGAGTACCTGGAGCGGCACCGCGCCGAGCCGGTCGCGGCGGTCGGCTCGGCGCTGGAGGACATCGACGACGAGGTCCGCCATATGACGGCCATCGTCGAGGACCTCCTGCTGCTGGCCCGCTCCGACTCGGGTGCGGTCGCGCTCGAGCACGTGCCCGTCGACCTCGGCGACGTCGCCGCCGACGGCGCGTCCGCGATGGGCAAGCCGGCCACCGATCGGGGCGTCCGGGTCGTCGTGGATCCGCAGCCGGCCGTCGTGGCCGGTGACCCGGCCCGGCTTCGCCAGCTCGTCATGATCCTCGTCGACAACGCGATCCGGCACAGCCCGGCCGACGGGCGCGTCGGGGTGGCCGTCCGTGCCGAGACCAATGGCGCGTCGCTCATGGTCGAGGACGACGGGCCGGGCATCCGGCCGGAGGACCTCCCCCACCTGTTCGAGCGGTTCTATCGGGCGCCGGGCGCGCCGGGCGGGGGCACCGGTCTCGGCCTCGCCATCGCCGCCTGGATCGTCGACCGTCACGGCGGCCGCATCGACGTCTCCAACCGGGTCGAGGGCGGCGCGCGCTTCGTGGTCAGCCTGCCGGCAGCGGGCGGCGCCGCGGGCTGACCCGAGTCCGGGCGCCCATTGACGTCCCGCCCACACTGGCGCCATGCGACCGCGGCTCATCGCGTTGATCTACGTCCTGCCGATCGTGGGTGGCGCGGCGATCGTCTGGGCGGGCGTCCGGCTCGCGACGACGAACGTGTCGCTCGGCTTGCTCCTGATCGCGATGGGAGTCGTGACGGTCGTCCTCCTCGTTCGCGTCCTGTTGCGGGGCCTGTCGGCGCAGGACGGCACGACCCCGGCCGGCACGACCGAGAACGGTGACGTGACGGGTCCCTACTTCGATTACCTCATGTGGATCACGCTCGGGGTCCCGATGCTGGCCATCCTGGCCTTCGTGATCCTGGCCATCACCGGCGCATGGCCAGCCACTGATCGAACCACACCTTGTTCGCGTCTTGTCAGATGCTCACCAGGCGAGCGCTGGTCACGGTGCGGGCGGCGGATTCCCGAGACTCCGAGCGTGGAGCGAGTGCTGCCGACGTCGGATCGGTGTCAGATGTTCGCCCCACGAACATATGGCGCGAACGCGTTGACGAACGCTCGCTCCACGGGGATCTGACGATTTCGGGGACGGCTCCGCATGGGATGGGAGTGGCTCCCCGCCCGACGCTCAGCCCTCGCGGACCAGGTAGCGCTCCATCCCATCGGTCCAGATCGCCCGGTCATCGTCGGTGATGGCGTAGGCCGCGTAGTCGGTCGTGTCCGGGTGCGAGGCCAGCCAGCCCAGGCCGTCGCGACCCATCGCGAAGACCGCCGTCGCGTAGGCATCGGTGAAGGCCAGCCCCGGCCCGACGACCGTCACGGAGCGCAGGCCCGTGGCGGCGCGCCCGAGCCTGGGATCCGCGATGTGCGCGCCCCGCTCGTAGTCGCCCGACGTCGCCACGGCCCGGTCAGAGATCGCCAGCACCGCCGCGACCTTGTCGATGTGGTCCGGGTGGCGGATCCCGACGCGCCACGGCCGGCCTGGTGCCGCCTGACCGCGCGCGACGATGTCCCCGCCGCCGTTGATCCAGTAGTTCCGGCCGCCCGCGCTGTCGATCAGCCATGCGGCCTCCTCGATCGCCCAGCCCTTGACGAAGCCCGACGGATCGAGCCGCCCGTCCGGACGATGCCCGCGCGCATCGAAGGCGCCGCCGGTCACGGACGCGACGTGGTCGCACGCGGCGAGTACGTAGCGCATGTCCGCGCTGCAGTCCCCGAGACCGATCTCGCCGTCATTCAGGCGGTTGATCTCGCTGTCGGCGACGGTACGTGCTGAACCGCGCATCGGCGTCGCGGAGCTGATCGACGACGGCGTCGAGCACGTCGGGTGGCACGAGCGGCGCCCGCACGTCGATGCTGACCGTCGTACCCATGATCGTCTCGACGCGTCGCATCGATGGCTCCGATGGGGCGTCCGCGATCACCCGATCCCGGCCTGGTCGATCGCCGCCTGGAGCGACTGGGCGTAGGCGTCGCTGGTGTAGGTCGCCCCGGAGACGAGATCGATGCTCGCGCTCTGCGCCTGGAGCGCTTCGTCGTGGAGGATCGGCGCGGCGGCCTGGGAGATCTGCCCCGAGCGGCGACCCGTCGGCAGCTGGAGCGCGACCACGTCGGAGATCTTGCCATCGGCCACGACCAGCTCCACCTGGACCGGGCCATAGCGCGTGTCGACGACCGGCCCGTTGACCGTCGTGGCGGCAGCCGCCCCGCTGCCCGAACCGGTCGCCGGCGCCGGCGCCGCGGTGGCACCCGTTGCGCCCGTCGTGGGCGCGGGTGCGGCGGTCGCGCCCGTCGTGCCGTCACCGGTCGTCCCCGTGGCCGGCTCGACGACGGCGACCGCGCCGGTCGTCCGGGCCGGCAGCGTGCCGTCCGGCGTCTTGAAGCTGAGGAGGAGGGTCAGCGCGACCGTCGTGACGAGGAGGGCAGCGACCGCGCGGCGGGGCAGCATCGGCTGGCTCAGCTCGCCGGGGCGCCCGTGGCGAGCGCGATCAGCGATGCGGCGTCCTCGATCGGGATCGCGAAGCCGAGGCCCTGCGCGTCGGTCGAGACGGCCGTGTTGATCCCGATGACCTTGCCGGTCTGGTCCAGGAGCGGTCCGCCGCTGTTGCCCGGGTTGATCGCGGCGTCCGTCTGGAGGAGGCCGGTCAGCGTGACCGAGCGGCCCGTGGCCTCGTCCTGGACGGTGATCGTGCGGCCGGTCGCGGACAGGATGCCCTTGGTGACCGTCTCCGTGAACGTGCCGAGCGGGCTCCCGATCGCGATGGTCGTCTCACCCACCTGGAGCGCGCCGGAGTCGCCGATGGCGGCCGGCTTGAGGCCGGTCGCGTCGACCTTGATCAGCGCGAGATCCTTGTCGTCGGACTCCTTGACGATCGTGGCCGGCAACTGGCGCCCATCGGCGAGCTCGACCGTCAGCGAGTCGCTGCCGGTCACGACGTGCTTGTTGGTCAGGATGTAGCCGTCCGCCGTGAGGATCACGCCCGAGCCGACGCCGGTCGACGGGATGTTCCCGAAGCCGAAGCCGCGCGCGGAGACCCCTTCGGACGTGATCGTGACGACCGAGTCACGGACCGCCGCCACGACGTCCGTCAGGGGCGGCGCCGATGCCGTCGCCCCGTTCGTGCCCGTCGCGGTCGTCACGGCCGCACCGCCGGGAGCGCTGGTCGGCGTTGCGCCCAGGCCGAGCGGTCCGGTCACGAGCGCCGCGGTCCCGCCGGCCGCGAGCACCGCCGACAGCGCCGCGGCCGCGATGACGGTGGCGGTGCCCCGCCGACCCGAAGATCGGTGCGCCGTGCCGGCCGTCGTCGCCGGGGGCGTCGCGATCGAGGCGGTCGGGGTGACCGGCTGGACGGGGGTCGAGCTCGATGGCGTCAGGGGCGTCAGCGGCGGCGATGTGGCACCGCGGTCATGGTCGAACATCGGAAGCTCCGATCGTGCTGGGTCGCAGGTGTTGGTGCGATGACCCTAATCCAACACGCCCACGCTGAGAGGGTGCTGAGAAACGGATGCGGCGCCGGCCCCCCAGACCCGGCGCCGCATCGCACGCGCGTGACAGTGTTCGGAGGGTCAGCTCGCCCCGCTCGAGGGTGCCGGACTGGCCTTGGGACCCTTCCCGCCGCCATGGCCGCCCGGGAAGCCCGGACCGCCGAACCCGATCTCGCCGCCCCGGATCGTGGCGGCATCGAGCGAGCCGTCGGCGCGCTGGGTGCCCTCGGCAACGATGAACGAGCCGACCTTGAGGTCCGAAAGCGAGCCGGTCGACCCATCGACGCGATAGGTCGTGTCGCTGTCGACGTGGATGGTCGCGGTCGTCCCGCCCGGCTGCGTCACGGTGATGGTGCTCCCGTCGATCGCGCTGATCTGGCCGACGACCGTCGGCAGCACCACGACGATCGCGGTGACGGTGTACGTGCCGTCAGCCGCACGCTGCTGGCCGAGGCGGATCTTGTCGCCGACGGCGAGATCGCCGACCGCGATCGTGGCTCCGCCCTTGGTGATCGTCGTGGCGTCCGTCACGGTGACAGTCCGGGTCCAGCCGTCGTCGGTCTTGAGTGCGACGTTCGAGCCGCTGACCGAGGTGATCGTGATGTCGCTGCGGCCGAAGCCGAAGCCCCCGAACCCGTCACGCATGCCGGGCATCCCGCCGAAGCCCTGGCGCGGCCGGTCCGGCGTCTTCGTCCCGGGCGCGGCACTGGCACCCGGCGCGGCGCTGGCGGCGGGCGCCGAGGCCGACGGATCCGCCCCGGTCCCCGACGTGGTGCTCGGGTCGGTCGCCGCCGACGGAGCCGGTGAGGCGCCCATCGCGGCGATCACGCCGACGGCGACGAGGAGCACAGAACCGGCGACGATCCCGGCGCGTGCTGCCATCGAGCGGGCGCGGGACGGTCCGACCTGTTCGTGGAAGGCGACCCCTTCCGCATGGGGCGCGCTGGGCGTGTCGCTCGGGGTGAGGACGGGCGCCGTCTCGTTCGTCGGGTTCTGGTCGGGCATCGTGACCTCCGAAGGATCGGATACAGCTCAGACGTTGGCGCCGCGCTCGGCGTTCCGCGGAGTGTGGGTCGTGATTCTTCGAGCCTTCTGAGAGAGCGCCGGATCGCGGTCGCTCAGTACGCGAAGCGCTCCGCGTGGATCCGGTCCGGCGGCAGGCCGAGACCCCGAAGAGACGACTCCACGCGCTGCATCATCGGCACCGGGCCGCACAGGTAGACGTCGCGCTCGGCGATGTCCGGCACGAGGTTCGCGAGCGAGGCTGCGTCGAGCGGATCGTCCGCGGCGCGGCGTGGACCGACCAGGTAGTGGACGCGTGCGCCGCGCGAGCGGGCGAGCGTCTCGAGCTCGTCCCGGAAGACGACGTCCGCCTGGCTGCGCACGCGGTACAGGAGGGTCATGTCACCGTGTCCCGCCGGCAGCG
This sequence comes from uncultured Chloroflexia bacterium, assembly GCA_963755995.1. GTDB lineage: Bacteria > Chloroflexota > Limnocylindria > Limnocylindrales > CSP1-4 > SPCO01. The sequence continues at coordinate 467,211 of CAVWLQ010000002.1, forward strand.
CCTCGAGCAGCGCACGCAGCGGGGTGATCCCGATGCCGCCGGCGATGAGGAGGACCCTCGGGCCGCGTCCGGCGCGCGCCCGTCAGCACGCCGTACGGGCCCTCGACGAAGACGTGCGTCCCGACCGAGACCCGCTGGAGCGCCGTCGACCAGTCGCCGAGCTCCTTGATCGTGATCCGCAGCCACTGGCCGTTCGGCGCCGACGAGATCGAGAACGGATGGCCGCGCCACCAGCCGTCCCGGGTCAGGAACCGCCAGACGAAGTACTGGCCGGACCGGACCGCCAGGCGATCGAGCTCACGGCCGGTCAGGTAGATCGAGATGACCCCCGGCGCCTCGGTGACGACGTTGGCGACCCGCAGCCGATGACGAGCCGACAGCCAGACCGGCTGGCCGATCCGGAAGACCAGGATCAGCGCGACGGTCGCGACGTACAGCGCGACCCAGTACCCGACGGCGACCGGGTCGTGGATGAAATCCGCCCCGACGAAGAGCTGGTGCAGGAACCCGAGGGCGATCGCCAGGTACGCGTACAGGTGGAGGCCGTACCACGTCTCGTACGACACGCGGCGCCGTGCCGCCCGGACCGAGCTGATCGCGACCAGCGCGAAGAGGCCGCCACTGACCAGCGCCATCAGCACGTACGGGTACGTCGTGATGAGGGACCAGAACTCGTCGATGACGCCGCTGCCGTCGCCGAGGGCGTAGCCGGTCGTGATGAAGATGACGTGTCCGAGCAGCAGCCAGACCGTCGCGAAGCCGAGCCAGCGATGGGCGCGGGCCAGGCCGTCCATCCCGAAGGCCTGGTCGAGCCAGGGGCTGCGCGACATCAGCACCAGCTGGATGAGCGCCAGATAGGTCCCGTACAGGCCGGTCAGCTGGCCGACCGCGGTGAGCGTGCCGCCGAGCGTGGAGAGCTGGTCGAGCCCGTCGTGGCGGAGCCACATCCCGAGGATGACGATGGCGATCGCGACCAGGACGGCGACGATCTCGGTGCCACCGAACGACCACGTGCGCGGCAACGGCACGGGCCGTGGCGCGGCCGCTGCCGGCGGTGTCCGGCGTGTTGCGTGGCTGGCCATGCGCGGGACACTGCGCCTCGTCCCTGAGAGGGCGCTGAGAGACGGCCACATCGTCGGCCCCTGGCCTGTCGACCGTAGACTTCGGTCATGCGCAGCGGCTCCCCACCCGATCCCGCCGGTGCCGAGGCGCGCGCCGCGGATGACCCGGACGACGCGGGCGTCGCGGGCGACCCCAGCGACCCGGCCCCGCCGCAACGCCGGATCTCGCTGTCGTTCGACATCTTCGCGGTCAGCCAGCGCCTCGGGACGTATCTCGACCGGGCGCTCGAGGGGACCGGCGTCCGGCCCGTCGAGTACGCGGTCTACAGCCTCATGCTGGAGGCCGGCCCCGGACGCCGACCGAGCTCGCGGCGATGCTCGGGATGCCGCTCTCGACGGTCTCGACCTACCTGCAGGCGATGCTCCGGCGCGGCGACGCACGCCGCATCCCGAACCCGGCCGACGGCCGCTCGGTGCGGGTCGTCCTGACGGATCGCGGGCGCGGCGTCGTGCGGCGGGTCAACCCGGCCTTCACCCGCGCACACGTCGCCCTCGAGGCGAGCCTCGACCGTCCGGCCGCGGACGTGCGGGCGGTCCTGATCGGGATCGTGGAGGCGATCGATCGCGCCGAAGCCAGCCTGGCGGCCGCGAACGAGCGTCTCGACCTCGACAGATAGTACGAGCTCGTAGTATCCTCCGCCGACGCCTGCCGGAGGACCCATGGCTCGTGCGCTTCGAACGCTCATCGCCCTGACCGCGACCGCAGTGCTCGTCGCCGGCTGCGGAGGCCAGGCGGTCGCGCCATCCACCGCCCCCGGACCCTCCGCGACCGCCGCGGCGGCGGGTCCTGTGTCGGCCGCGCCGTCTCCGACGGGGTCCGCCACCGCGAGCCCGACGGTTGCCGAGGCACGCGTCGCCGACCTCGCCTACCTCGTCAAGCGCCTCAAGGCCATCCACCGCAACCCGTTCCTGGACGAAGGCGAAGCCGCCTTCATGGCACGCGTCGCTGCGGTCGAGGCGAAGGCCGGGTCGATGTCGGACGCGGGGTTCCTCGTGGCGGTCATGGGCCTGATGGGCCATCGCGAGCGCGACGGCCACTCCGGGGCCTGGGCGATGGCGCAGGCGGGCACGGTCCTGTCGGCGTGGCCGATCTGGCTGTGGGACTTCCCCGACGGGCTCCGGATCGTGGCCGGCGCGCGCGCCGTACGACGACCTCGTCGGCGCCCGGGTCACGAAGGTCGGCCACGCGCCGGTCGCCGACGCGCGCGCCGCCGTCGACCCGCTCGTACCGCGCGACAACGCCTCGACCCTGCGCGGCAACCTGCCGATCTACCTCACCCTCCCGAGCGTCCTGACCGAGCTGGGCGTGCTCGTCCGAAGGCGACCCCGGCCTGACCCTGGCCATGCCGGACGGCACGACCCGCGAGATCACCCCCGACGCCGTCCCGATGGACACGTTCCGTGCCTGGGTCTTCGGGGCGTGGGGCGGCCTCTTCCCGGAGAGCCTGCCGCCCGATGCGAAAGGCCCGCTCTACCTCCGGCACCGCGAGCTCGCGTTCTGGTCGGAGGCGCTGGCCGAAGCCGGCCGGGACCTACGTCGGCTACAACGAGGTGCAGCGCCAGGCCGGCGACGGGAGCACGCTCTCGGATCTCGCGGACAAGCTGACGGCGACCGCGGCAGCGGCCCCCGGTCGGCCGGTCATCGTCGACCTGCGCAACAACGGCGGCGGCGACAACAACACGTTCGGCCCGCTGCGCGACGCGCTCGAGGCGATCGCCGCAGAGCATCCCGGGACCGTGTCGCTGATCACCGGTCGCTCCACGTTCTCTGCGGCCGGCAACTTCGTCACGGACCTGAAGGTCGGGCCGCACAAGGACGGCATCCGGCTCGTCGGCGAACCGCCCGGTGGCGGCCTCAACATCTACGGCGACATCGTTCAGGTGACGCTCCCGGCGAGCCGGATCGTGGTCCTCGTGTCGGGCCGCTACCACGAGCGCGCCCCGGGCGACGACCGCCTGGCCATCGAGCCGGACATCCCCGTCGAGATCACCTGGGCCGACTACGCCGCCGGCCGTGACCCGGTCCTCGAGGCCGCCCGGCGACCCTGACGCGATCGGCGCCCGCCATACTGTCGGGAGGAGGTCCCTCGATGCGGATCGTCGTCACCGGCGGCAGCGGCAAGGGCGGTGCGTGGGTCGTGCGCGACCTGCGCGAGCATGGCCACGACGTCCTCGACGTCGACATCGGCCGCGAGCCCGGCGATGCCGGCCCGGGCCTCGCGGCCGACCTGACCGACCTCGGCCAGACCCTGGACGCCCTCGCGGGTGCGGATGCGATCGTCCATTTCGCGGCGATCCCGCGGTCCGGGCTCCGGCCCGAGGGCGAAACCTTCCGGATCAACACGCTGTCGACCTGGAACGTGTTCCAGGCGGCCGTCGCGCATCGGGTCCGGCGGGTCGTGTGGGCCTCGAGCGAGACCGTGCTCGGCCTGCCGTTCGACGACCCGCCCGCGTTCGCGCCGATCGACGAGACCATCGAGCCGCGCCCGGAGTCGTCGTACGCGCTCTCCAAGCTCGTCGGCGAGACGATGGCGGCGCAGCTCGCCCGGCGGAGCGGCATCGGCTTCCTGGGCCTGCGCATCTCGAACATCATGGTGCCGGCCGACTACGCGCAGTTCCCCTCGTGGCAGGACGATCCCCAGGCCCGCAAATGGAACCTGTGGGGCTACGTCGACGCGCGCGACGTCGCGCAGGCGGTCCGGCTCGGTCTCGACGCTCCGATCGAGGGCTCGGAGATCGCGATCGTCGCCGCCGCGGACACGGTCATGACCCGGCCCAGTGCGGAGCTGATGGCGACCGTCTTTCCGACCGTCCCGCTGCGGCGAGCGATCGAAGGCCGCGAGACCCTGCTGTCGATCGACCACGCCCGGCGGCTGCTCGGTTACGAGCCGGGCTATCGATGGCAAGAGCAGGTGGGATCGAGCGGCGGCTGAGGCGGCCGGCCGGCGGATCTGAACCGACCCGCCGGCCTCCCATCCCGGGGGTCTGTATCCTTGGCCCATGACGGCGACGACGGCCCCCGTCCAGCCTCGCGACATCGTCAGCTGGGACGACCTCGACCGGCTGGTCGGTGGGCTGGCGGCACGACTCGCTGGTGAGCGGTTCGACGTGATGCTGGCCATCACCCGGGGTGGCCTCGTGCCGGCCGGCATGCTCGCCTACCGGCTGCGGATCCGGAACATCCTCGTCGCGGCGGTCGAGTTCTACGACGACGAGGGCCGGCCGGGTCCCAAGCCCACGTTCCTGCAGTTCCCCGCCGACCCGCTCCTGCGCGGGCAGCGGATCCTCGTCGTGGACGAGGTCTGGGACAGCGGGACGACCATCCACGCGGTGACCGAACGAGTCCGCCAGGCCGGTGGCCTGCCGACGACGGCGGTCCTCCACTACAAGCCCGCGCGATCGGTCGTGCCGGGCGCACCGGACGTCCACGCGGTCGAGACCGATGCCTGGGTCGTCTATCCGTTCAAGGCCGGAGGCTGAGGGAGATCCACCGATGACGACACGTGTCCGGCTCCTGGTCGGGACCAAGAAGGGCGCATTCATCTTCGAGAGCGACGCCGACCGGCGTGACTGGTCGGTGCGTGGGCCGCTGTGCGAGGGCTGGCCCGTCCACGACATCATCACCGAGCCCACGACCGGCGCCCTCCTCGTCGCCGCCGGGAACGCGTGGTACGGCCCGGCCGTGTGGCGGAGCGATGACGATGGCGCCACCTGGACACATTCCTCGTCCGGGCTGACCTACGGCGACGACGGCGAGCCGATGAGGAGCATCTGGTCGCTTTCGGCGACGCCCGATGGCGCGCTGCTCGCCGGGGTCGAGCCCGCCGGCCTCTTCCGCAGCGACGACGGCGGCGCGACCTGGCAGCACGTCGAGGGCCTGACCAATCACCCGACGCGGCCGACGTGGGGGCCGGGCGCGGGCGGGCTGATCCTGCACACGATCATCCCCCACCCGACCGACCCGGACCGGACGTGGGTCGGGATCTCGGCGGTCGGCGTCTTCGAGACGCGCGACGGCGGCGCGTCCTGGGAGCCGCGCAACGTCGGCGTCCGGGCCGAATTCGAACCCGGCGGCTCCCACTCCGGAGACCGGCCAGTGCGTCCACAAGTTCGCGATGGCCGCCGGCGAGCCCGAGACGTTCTACCAGCGCAACCACAACGGCGTGTATCGCTCGGACGACGGGACGGCCACCTGGCAAGAGATCACCGGCGACCTGCCGACGGACTTCGGGTTCGCGATGGCGGCGCATCCGCGCGACGCCGACACGTTCTGGCTGGTCCCGCTCAGCCAGGCCGACCAGGGCCGGTTCATGCCCGGCGGCCACACGGCGGTGTGGCGGACGCACGACCGCGGCGCGACGTGGATCGAGTCCGACGCCGGTCTGCCGACGCGCGACGCCTACATGTCCGTCCTGCGCGAGGCGATGGCCCGCGACACGCTCGATCCCGTCGGGGTGAGCTTCGGGACGGCGACCGGCCAGCTCTGGCACAGCTCGGACGAGGGCGCCTCGTGGCGGATGATCACCGACACGCTGCCCGAGATCTGGGCGGTCGAGGCCGTCGTCCTCGAGGGCTGAGCGGCGTGGCGACGGTGATGCTCCCGCGCTCGCTGCTGGTGCTGTTCCCGGGCGTCGAGAAGCGCCAGGACGTCGCGGGCACGACCGTCGCCGAGCTCCTGATCGCCCTCGACGGGACCGTGCCCGGGCTACGGGACCGGCTGGTCGAGTCGGGACCGCGGCTGCGGCCGCACATCAACGTCTTCGTCGACGGTGAGCCGGGCGATCTCGCCAGCCCGGTTGGGCCGGCGTCGGTCGTCCACGTCCTGCCGGCGATGAGCGGCGGGTAAGCGGCGGGACCGCGACCTCGGCGCCCGCCAGGACCGCGGCCTCGGCCGCGTCGGCGATCCTGCCCGCTCGTCAGCCGCGCGACCCGAGGAGCTTGGCGAATGGATCGAAGCTCTCGGTCCGCTCTGTGACCACTTCGCGTCGCGGGCGCGACCGCGAGCCGGGCGGATCCCCCGCGACCGTCCGCCAGCCCTGGTCCGCCAGCCGGTCCAGAGTCTCCGCGGCGGCGGCGATCATCCCGCGCGCGTGGTCGAGCGCGATCCCGCGCAGCGGTCCCGGCACGGTGGCGCGGGCGACCTCGGCCGAGACCAGCGCCGCCGCCCGCGCCGAGCGGGCCGCTCCGGCCGCATCGTCCGGGCCGAAGTCCGCGGCCCGCAGGACCAGCGCGATGTCCCCGGCGTGCGCCCCGGCGGCGGCCTGGACGTAGGGCCACAGGATCGAGCGGTCCGTCCCGGTCGGCGGCTCGATGAAGCCGAGCGGGTGGCCCTCGAAGAGCTCCCGCCGGACCGACACCTCGGCGATCGCGCGCGCGCCGGGAGCCGTCTCGTCGGTCAGCCAGGCCGGCAACGCTCCGACGATGATCTGGTCGACCGGCAGGCCGTCGCCGCGGGCCAGTGTGACCCCCAGCAGCTGCAGCGCGAGGGCCCGGCCGGCGCGCGTGGCCGGATCGGACGGGATCCCCGCGGACAGGTCCGGCGCGACGACCAGCGGCCCGGGGCCGACGAGGATCGCCGTGCCGGCCCGCCGGGCGATGCGGTGGGCGAAGGCGTGGTCGGACAACGATCGATCGGGCTCGACCGACCCGCCGACGATCTCGGCCATCGCGTCCGACGTGATCACGTCGATCCGCTCGAACGCCGCGACGACGGCGCCTTCCGGTGCGCCCAGGGCCGGCGTGACGGTGGCCAGGCGGACGTAGGCCCGGCGCCGCGCGGCGGCCCGGTCGGCTTCGCCGCGGAGGCGAGCGAGGGCCCGCTGGCTGCCGGTCGGGGCCGGTTCGACGAGATCCCGTTCCGGGCGCTCGTCGCGCTCGCGCGGCTGCCACTTGGGCACGGTCAGGCCGGCGTCGGCCATCCGGTCCGCCAGCTCGCGCCCGATCGGGATCTCGACCCGGATGAGGTCGATCCCGGCGGCGATCAGGCCGATCGCCTCGTCGATGGCCGTCTCGACATCCGGCTCGCGCAGGGTGACCCCCAGCCAGGGCCGGGTGGCCTCGCCGAGCATCGCGATCGTCTCGCGCCGGACCGTCCGCTGGGCGTCGATCCGCTCGACGGCGGCCGCGGCCAGGCGCGAGGCCTCGACCTCCGCCACCGCGCGCCGGTCGTGCTCGCGCAGGAGCTCGCTCTCGAGCGACAGGTCGATCGCCCCCGAGGCGATGTCGAGGGCGAGCTGCTGCGGCTCGAGGTCGTACTCGAGGAGGGCCATCGCGAACGGCAGCGCGATGCCGTTCCCGAGCGCTCGCGGTTCGGCCGACAGCCAGCGATCGATCGTGGTGCTGGCCAGCGGCCGCCCCGCCGCATCCAGCCCGGTCACCCCGAACATGCGCAGGATCGCGCGCTCCTGGCCGATGGTCGTGGAGGCCCGCGCCCGGGCGCCCCAGGCCCCGGCCAGCGCGGCGGCCTGCGTGACCAGCCGGTCGAGAGGACCCCAGTCGGCGTTCATGCGGCCAAGTATGGCCCGCCCGACCGGCCGGCTGGCGATGCTCCGACGGGGCGCGTCACCGATCGACGATCGACGCCAGCCGGTTGCCCGCCAGGAAGCCGCGATAGGCGATGGCCGGATCGTCCGACGCGAACCGGACGCCGCGATCGCCGACCCGTTCGGCGCCCGGCACGATCGCCGCGTGATCCGCCTCGACACCGCGGCTGTAGTCGACCTCGATGACGACCGGCGGGCCGACCCGCAGGGGCTCGAGACGGCCGGCCGCGGCAGCCCGGACCGCGCCCTCGGCACCGAGCCGGATCCGCGCGGCCGCCACGGTCGGGTGGACCGAGGCCGCTGCATTGCCGCCGACCGCGGTCTTGACCACGACCCGCTCGGCCCACGGCAGCCACTCGGCTACCTCCTCGGCCAGCGCGTCGTCGCCGGCCACCAGGCCGACCGGGATCCCCCACGCCCCGAGGATCATCGCGTTGAGGCCGTACTCGCCGGTGAGGCGGCCGTCGAGTCGGGTCTCGACCGGGGCAAGCGAGTAGGTGTGGGCGATCGTTCCGCGCTCGTGGCCGGCCCGGGCGTGATAGCCGACGAACAGCGCGACGTCGAAGCCGGCGTCCGGGCCGGCGCCCTCCACCATCGACCACGCCTTCTGGCCCTGGAGCACGCGCGCGGCCGGGTGGAGACCGGCCGGCAGCAGGTTGTACATGCCGCCATGGCTGTCGTTGACCAGGATGTCGTCGGCGCCGGCCGCCAGCGCGCCCTCGATGGCGGCGTTGGTCTCGCCGACCATCAGGTCCACGGCGGCCGGGTAGCGGGCGTGGCCGGAGCCGGTCGGGCCTGGGTGGTTCACCCCGGCGATGCCCTCCATGTCGACGCTCAGGTAGACCTTCATCGCACCTCCTCGGGACCGGTCCGGGCCTGGTGGCCGATCCACACGTGTCCGTCGGCGAACCGCTCGGCCTTCCAGATCGGCGCCCGGGCCTTCGTCTCGTCGATCGCGTAGCGGGCCGCCTCGAACGCCGCATCGCGGTGCGGCGCGACGGCGACGACCGCGATCGACGCCTCGCCCAGCGGGACCTCGCCGGTGCGGTGGACGATCGCCACCCGGTCCACCCCGAAGCGCGCCTCGATCTCGTCGGCGATCGTCGCCAGGGTCGACAGGGCCATCGGCTCGTGCGCCTCGTACTCGAGCGACTCGACGGCGCGGCCGGCGTGGCGTGCCGCCTCGGCCTCCTGGCCCGGCGCCGGCGTGCCGGGCGTCGACCGGGTCCGGCCGAGGAACCCCACGACCGCCCCGTCCTCGGGGAGGGCGAGCGCGTCGGCGAGCTCGGCCAGGATCGCGGTCGTGAACGGCGTCTCGCGGATCTCCAGGATCCGCCGGCGCGCCCCGCCGGCCACCGGTCCCGACCCGCCCGAGACCGGCGGGATCAGTGCGAGCTCGTCGCCGTCGGCCAGGACGGTCGCCGGCTCGGCGTAGTCGCCGTTGCGGGCGAACCGCATCGACGGGCGGCCCGGCGCCAGCACCGGGTGGAGCGCGACGAGCGCGGACCAGGCGGCCTCGACGTCCGAGCCGTCGGCCAGGTCCAGCCCGATCTCGCGCGTCCCGGCCAGCTCCCGCTGGACCGCGAAGAGGCGGACCCGGACCCGCATGGACGTCCCCGTCACCCCTGCCAGCTCAGCCCCGCCACGTCGCGATGAGGAGCCCGTCGCCCAGTGGCAGGATCGTCGCCGTGAAGCGCGGATCGGACAGGACCGCCGTGTCGAATGCCCGCAGCGCGGCCGTGTTCTCGTCGTCGGCCGCGGCCGGCCGGCTGCCCGATGCCCGGCCGCTCCACAGGACGTTGTCGGCGGCGACGAGGGCGCGCGGCGCGAGCCGGCCGACGAGCGCGTCCAGGTAGCCCCCGTATTCGGGCTTGAGCGCGTCGATGAAGACCATGTCGAACGGGCCGGCCAGCGCGGGATCGGTCTCGAACGCCTGGAGCGCCGGAGCGTTGACGACCGTGATCTGGTCGTCGGGGATGCCGGCCTGGCGCCACCACTCGCGCGCGCGGTCCGTGCGTTCGCGGTCCGGGTCGATCGTCACGATCGTGCCGCCGGCCGGCTGGCCGAGCGCCAGCCATGCGGTCGAGTAGCCGAAGGCCGTGCCGACCTCCACGATCCGGCGCCGGTCGCCCGCGAGGACCTGCAGGACGCGCCCCGCGTCGCGGTCCACGATCGGGACGTGGGGCTCCTCGGCCGCGGCCTCGATGGCGGCAAGGGCCGGCGGAAGAGGTCCGGCCAGCGAATCGATCCAGTCGAGGTCGACGGCGTCGGGGGTCCAGGTTCGATCGATCTTGCTCATCGCACCATCCTCATACCAGCAATCCGGCACCGAAATAGAGGCCCGCGGCCAGGATCGTCCCCGCCGCGATCGAGCCGACGTTGATGTACAGCAGGCCGGTCGCCGATTCCATCGACCGCGAGCGGGCCGTCTGGACCGACGCCCAGCAGACCACGAGCGGGAAGATCAGCCCGACGATCAGGCGCAACCACACGAACAGGGCCCACGGCCCGACCAGCGACGAGAACGGCGCGACGTCGGCCGGTCCGGCGCCGGTGGCCGTCCAGGCGACGAAGAGCACGACCTGGGCAACGACGACCGCCAGCAGCACCCGTGCCAGGAGGATCAGGGGCGCCTCCGGGAGCTTGGGCGTGACGAGGTACCAGTGGCCGAGGATCATCGCCGCGAAGACGCCGCCGATGGCCGCGCTGACGACCGCCAGCTGGACGAGCAGGGAGACCGCCCCGAAGGAGCCGCCGCCCCAGGCGAGGGCGCCGAAGACGAGAGTCGCGGTCGCCGCGGCGAGGCCCGCCCAGTCCAGGGCGGAGGCGACCCGTGGCCCGCGCTGGCGGATGAGGAGCCAGAGCGCCACGACGGCGATGAACACCACGAGCGCAGCCCGGCGCGGCGCGTCCCACGCCGGATCGACCACGACCGGCGACGTCCCGAGCGAGTCCGGCAGCGCGCCGTCGGAGAACCAGGCCAGGACGCCGAACCCGAGGGCACACGCGGCGGTGAACCGCAGGTAGCCGGGCGTCGCGGAGGTCCGGCGCCGGAGCAGGACGACCGCCGCGAACGTGCCCAGGGCGAGACCGGTCAGGACGGTCCAGTTGATGAAGGCCAGGTTCTGGGCGATCTGCGTGGCGGGCACCGCCCGAGTGTAGCCGCGTTGTAGCATCGACCCGGAGGTGTCACCGATGGGTCTGGACCGCGACACGACGTTCACCTGGTACGGCCACGCGTGCGTCGAGGTCCGGACGCCCGGCGGGCAGGTGATCCTCATCGACCCGTGGCTCGGGAACCCGCGGAGCCCGCGCACGGCCGACTCGATCGACCGCTGCGACCTCCTCCTCGTCACGCACGGCCATTTCGACCACATGGGCGACGCCGTGGCGCTCGCCAGCCGGCTGCGCCCGACCTGGCCGTGCATGCACGAGATGTCGCTGTGGCTGGGCCGCCGCCTGCCGGGCGGCGCGGACGCGGCGATCGGGATGAACAAGGGCGGCACGTTCGAGGCGGGCGGGATCAAGGTCACGATGACCCACGCCGACCATTCCGCCGGTGACTGGAACCCGGGCGGCGAGACGACGCTGTATCTGGGCGATCCGGTCGGGTTCGTGGTCGAGCTGGAGAACGGGTTCCGCTTCTACCACGCCGGGGACACGGCGGTCTTCGGGGACCTGCGGCTGATCGGCGAGCAGTACCGGCCGGACTTCGCGATGCTCCCGATCGGCGGCCATTTCACGATGGGCCCTCGCGACGCCGCGCTGGCCGTGGAGCTGCTCGGCGTCAAGCACGTCATGCCGCTCCACTACGGCACGTTCCCGATCCTGGCTGGGACGCCCGAGGCCTGGCGGACCGAGCTCGACGCCCGCGGCCTGGGCGACGTCGAGATCCACGCGCCCGAGCCGGGCGGCAGCGTCAGCTGATCAGTCGCCGCCAGGAGTCTGGCGGCCGCCGATCCCGACGTACTCGACGTCGTCGGGGAGGGCCAGGTCGCGCAGCGAGTTGCGGCCGTCGACGATGACCCGCAGCCGCGGGAACCAGCCCGGCTCGAGCGTCCGCCACGCCCGATCCGCGGTCTGCGTGACGACGGCAGTCACGTCCGGCGCCGCCTCGCCCCAGGACCACGGCTCGGCGCCCGTTCGTTCGATCTCGGGACCGGTCAGCAGCGGATCGAAGGCCAGGACGCGCGCGCCACGCTCGCGGAGGCCCGCGATCAGCGGCAGCGCGCGCGAATAGGCAAGCTCCTTGACCGCCTCGCGGTAGGTTAGCCCGAGAACGAGGACGGAGGCACCGGCCAGGTCGCCGAGGGTCGCGGCCAACCGGTCGATGACCAGCCCGACCTGGCCGTCGTTGACCTCGCGGGCTCGGGCGACGAGTCCCATCTCGGGCGCACGGTCGAGCAGGAAGTGCGGATAGACGGGGATGCAGTGGCCGCCGACGCCGATGCCGGGCTGGTGGATGTGGCTGTACGGCTGGCTGTTCGCCGCCCCGATCACCTCGAGGATGTCCACGCCCACCCGGTCGGCGTAGCGGGCGAACTCGTTGGCCAGCGCGATGTTCACGTCGCGGTACGTGGTGTCGGCGAGCTTGGCGAACTCGGCCGCCTCGGCGGAGGACATGGCCACGACGTCCGCGTCCAGGACGCTGGCGTAGAACGCCGCGGCCCGGGCGGTGGATCGCTCGCCGAGCCCGCCGACCAGCTTGGGATAGGTCGCCAGGTTGCGCAGGGCGGCGCCGCTGTAGAGGCGTTCGGGCGAGAACGCGACGAACAGGTCGTCCTCGAGGGTCAGCCCGGAGGCCGCGGCGAGGACCGGTGCGTAGCGATCACGGGTGTCGCCCACCGGCAGCGTCGTCTCGAGGACGACGGTCGCGCCCGCCCGCAGGCCCGGGGCGATCGCGGCCACCGCGGCGTCCATCGAGCGGTGGTCCGGATGGTGGGTCGGGTCGAGCATCACCGGCACGATCAGGACGACGACGTCCGACTCGGCCGCCGCCGCGGCACCATCGACGGTCGCCCGCAGGCGGCCGGCCGCGTGGGCCTCCGCGACGAGCTCCGCGACGCCCGGCTCGTCGCCGATGTGCGAGCGGCCCTCGTTGATCCCGGCGACCACGGCCGGGTCGATGTCGACGGCGATGACCGACCAGCCGTGCGAGGCGAACTGGGCCGCCAGCGGCAGGCCCATCTTGCCCGCCCCGACGACGGTCACGGTCCCGGCCGTGCCGTCCTCCCCGGTCCACGGCCGGACCGGGCGGGCCCCGACGTGCTCGCAGGCGCGGACCGGGAGGACGATCGAGCCACCGACCAGGGATGCCCCGGAGACGCTCCGGACGATCGGGCTCAACCCGGCACCAGCTCCACGGTCCGACGCTCGCGGGCTGCGGTCAGGAGCGCCTCGGCGAGGATCACCGCCCAGCGTCCATCGGCCGCGTCGACGACGGGGCGCCCGCCGTTCCGGATGACGTTCACGAAGGATTCCAGCTCCGCCGCGAGCGGCTCGCCGGTCGCGACCCGCAGCTCGACGACGTCGCTCTCGAAGGTCGGCGCGTACCCGGCGATAAGCCGCGGCTGCGACGTGTCCGTCGCTCGGGCGAAGGTCAGGCGCTGGGTCAGGTAGTCGAGCTCGAACATGCCCTCCTCGCCCAGGACCGTCAGCTGGCGGCGCTTGGCCGGTGTGAGCCAGTCGACGTCGAGCATGGCGACCGTCCCCGACGGGAACGACATGAGGCCGAACAGGAGGTCCTCGTGGTCGGCGTGGATCCGCCGGGCCGTCTCGGCCGAGACGCGAGCCGGACGCTCGGACGCGATCGACGACAGGATGTCGACATCGTGGGTGGCCAGGTCGAGGGTCACCCCGACGTCCCGGATCCGGGCCGGGAACGGCCCCGACCGACGGCTCGAGATGGCGAAGACCGAGGACAGCCAGCCCGCCTCGAGCACCCGCCCGAGCTCCAGGATGGCCGGGTTGAACCGCTCGATGTGGCCGACCTGGACCGGCGGGGCGCCGGCCGCGGACGCCGCGGCGACGAGCTGGTCGGCCTCCGCCGATGTCGAGGCCAGGGGCTTCTCCACGAGGACGGCGATGCCGGCATCGAGGGCGGCCAGGGTCAGCGCGGTGTGGCTGGTGGTCGGTGCCGCGATGACGACCGCGTCGAGGTCCGCCTCGGCCAGCATGGCCAGCGGCTCGCTGTAGGGCTGGGCGCCCGACCGGGTGCTGGCCGCGGCGAGGGCGCCCGGCTCCGGGTCCGAGACGGCGGCCAGGCGGACGCCGGGCAGCGCCCCGAGCACGCGCATGTGGTTGCGGCCCATCGTCCCGAGGCCGATCAGCCCGATCCGGACCTCGCGCTCGCCGACGGGCGACCAGGCGCCGGTCACCGCGCGGCTCCCTCGGGCGCGGTAGCGGATGTCCCGGCCGGTTCGGAGCCGCCGGCCAGGACGGCGGCCCGGACCGCGGCGATGACGGTGCCCTGGTCCTCGTCCGAGAGCACCGGGTACATCGGCAGCGACAGCGTCTGCTCGGACGCCCGGTCGGTCACCGGCAGGTCCGCGACGATCCCGAGATCCAGCACGTACTTCTGGCGATGGACCGGGATCGGGTAGTAGATCCCCACCCCGATCCCGGCGGCGGCGAGCGCGGCGACGATCCGGTCGCGATCCGCGCCGACGTCGATGGTGTACTGGTGGAAGACGTGGGTCCGGCCGGCCGGCACGACCGGGGTCCGCACCGGCAGATCCGCGAACCCCTCGTCGTAGCGCGCCGCGATGGCCTGCCGGCGGGCCGTGTTGCGCTCCAGCTTGTCGAGCTGGCACAGGCCGATCGCCGCGGCCAGGTCGGTCAGCCGGAAGTTGTAGCCGAGCATCTCGTGGTGGTACCGCTCGCGCATCCCCTGGTTCCGGTAGAGCCGGAGCCAGTCGGCCAGGCGGTCGTCGTCGGTCGTGATCAGGCCGCCCTCGCCCGTGGTCATGTTCTTCGTGCCGTACAGGCTGAACGCGCCGTGCCCGAAGCTGCCGACCCGGCGGCCGCCGAAGGCCGCGCCGTGGGCCTGGCAGGCATCCTCGACGACGGCCAGGCCATGACGGTCGGCGATGGCCATGATCGCCTCGATGTCGGCCGGCAGGCCGAACAGGTGGACCGGGCTGATCGCCCGCGTCCGGGGCGTGATCGCCGCCTCGATCCGGGTCGCGTCGATGTTGTAGGTGTCGGGCTCGATGTCGACGAAGACCGGCGTGGCCCCCGTGGAGAGGATCGAGCTGACGGTCGCGTTGAAGGTGTGACCGACCGTGATGACCTCATCGCCCGGTCCAAGGCCCAGGCCCTCGAAGACGCACATCAGGGCGACAGTCCCGTTGCTGACCGCGATGCCGTGCTTGACGCCGATGAACGCGGCGAACCGCTCTTCGAGCTCGGCGACACGCTTGCCACCGGCGAGCATCCCGCTCTGGAGCACCTCGGTGACCGCGGCGATCTCCTCCGGCCCGATGTCCGGCCGCGCGATCGGGATCACGCCGGTGCCCCCGCCGACCGGGCGGCGAGCTCGTGGGGTGGGCCGCCGGCCGCCCGGACGCCGTAGCGCCGTCCGCAGGCGCGGCAGGACAGCTCGACATCGGCCGCGATCGAGGCCGCGGCCGGGCGGCCATCCGGGTCGTGCAGGCGCTCGCCGCAGGCACAGACCCAGCCGAGGACGCGGGCCGGGTTGCCCACGACCAGGGCGTGCGGCGCGACGTCACGCGTGACGACCGCGCCGGCGCCGACCATCGCGTACGCACCGACCTCGTTGCCGGCCACGACCACGGCGGCGGCCCCGATCGACGCACCATCGCCGATGGCGATCGGGCTGACCGTCCAGTCGGCGGCGCGGGCGAGATCGCCGTCGGCCGTCTGCGCCCGGGGATGCCGGTCGTTGGTGAGGATGGCGCCCGGTCCGATGAACACGCCGCTGCCGATCGTCACACCGTGGTAGATCAGCGCGCCGTTCTGGACCTTGACCCGGTCGCCGAGGGTGACGCCCTCATCGATGAACACGTCCCGACCGATGACCCCGTCACGGCCGACCCGCGCCCCGGTCCGGATCTGGGCGCGGTGCCAGACGCTGGTCCCGGGTCCGATGCTGACGTCAGGCTCGATATCCACGCTCGGGTGGATGCGGGCTGACGGGTCGATCACGCGTGGCTCTCCTGGGTCGCTGGACGGTTGAGACGGGGCGCGAGTATATCCCCGGCGCCGAGGACCATCGACCGCCCATCCAGGGGGGCCCGGCCGCCGCCGATGGTCCCATGCGCGGCCCACGCACGCGCCGCGGGCACTGTTGCCCGATTGCAACGATTTGTCGCGGATTCCACTAGAAAGCTGGCTCCGGAAGTACTACCTTGCGGAAGTCGGCAGTACTAGCCGGCATGCACTCATTCGTACCAGCGTCCATCCATTTCATCCGGACCAGCGAGCCGCGACCCCTCGCAAGAAGGGCTGAGAAGGCGTCAGCGGCGGTACACACATCTCGGGGGGGCGGGTTCGGCGACGGGCGCGTGACCCCACCACATCTTTTTCAGGGTCGAGTCCGGGGACTTTTTCACCCCGGTCGACCACGTTGGGGGCCACATTGCGCGAACTTCTGGCATCGTCCAAACCTCTTGCCAACGGCCGAACGCGGCCTCTCCGACTCGTCGGCCGCCCGGGCGGCCGCGAGCACACGGTCCTCGTCGTGGGTGGCGCGGGCTACATCGGCTCGATCTTCGCGGCAGACCTGCTCGAGACGGGCTACAACGTCATCGTCCTCGACTCGCTGCTGTACGGAGCCGACTCGGTCGCGCCGCTCATCGGGCGACCGGGCTTCCAGCTCACCGTCGGCGACACGCGCGACGAGGACATCGTCCGCCGCCTGCTCGCCGAATCGGCGTCGGTCGTCCACTTCGGCGAGATCGTCGGCGATCCCGCCTGCGACCTCGATCCCACCGTGACGGTCTCGGTGAACCACGTGGCGACGGTCAGGCTGGCTGCCTTGGCGGCCCAGGCCGGCATCGAGCGGTTCATCTACCCGTCCTCGTGCAGCGTGTACGGCGCGACGGACGAGATCGTCGACGAGCTTGGCCCGCTCAACCCGGTGTCGCTCTACGGGCGGGTCAAGGTCGCCTCCGAGCAGGAGGTCCTCCGCCTCCGCACCGACTCCTTCCACCCGACGGTGTTCCGGCTGGCGACGGTCTACGGCCTGTCGCCGCGGCCGCGCTTCGACCTCGTCGTCAACACCCTGGCCGGCCGGGCTGCCGCGGAGCACCGGATCGTCGTCCAGGGCGGCGGCCAGTGGCGCCCGTTCGTCCACGTGGCGGACGTCGCGTCCCTCATCGCGCAGACGCTGACGATGCCGCTCGAGGCCGTCTCGGGCGAGATCTTCAACCTCGGCTCGAACTCGCAGAACTACACCATCGCCGGTGTGGCCGAGATCGTTCGGGAGCGCGTCCCCGAGGTGGCGATCGACGTCACCGAAGGCTTTGATCGACGCAACTACCGGGTCGCCTTCGACAAGACCGCCAGCGTGTTCGGCTTCCAGCCGAAGCGAACGGTCGCGGACGGTGTCGCGGAGATCGTGCGGGCGGTCGAGAACCGTCACGTGGTCGATATCCACGAGGCTCGCTACAGCAACGTGCGGGCCCTCGTCGAGACCGACGCGCGTGGACGCCTGTGGCGGGCCGACCTCGCCGACGGCGTGCCGGCCAACCCGTTCCGGCCGCGCGACGTCGAGATCCAGGCTCACACCCAGATCGGCAGCCAGCCGCTCGTCGAGGAAGCCGTCTCCTGATCGACGCGGGCGGCGTCACCGCCCGCGGTCAGGGCTCAAAGGCGAACCAGCACAGCTCGTTGCGCAGCCGCTCGTCGTCGAGCACGAGCTCCCGGATCGCGTCCGGCAGCCGGGCGCGCTGCCACCGGCACTCCCGGCGACCGGCGTCGTCGCTCTCACCGTCAGGCGCGGCCGCCCGGGCCGCCCTGACGGCGTAGGCCGCGGCACCCAGCTCGTGGGCGGCGACGTGGCCCACCGCCGCGGCCTGGCCGGCCGCGTACGCAGCATGTCGGGCGGCTCCGGTCAGGTCCCTCGCCGCGCCGTTGGCATGGCCGGCCGCCGTGCGCGCCTCGGCCCACGGGACCTCACCGCGTGCCCAGGCGCGCCCCAGCTCGATCGCCCGGCGCGGACGGTCGTCGCCCGGGCGTGCCCCCTCGAAGTGGTGCAGCACGTGCTCCGCGCAGTCGGCGGCCCAGACCGCGAGCAGGCGGTGGTCGTCGTCACTCAGGCTGCCGCCGCGACGGACGGTGATGAACCGGGGATCCCGGATCTTCGGCAGGATCATGGTCGCAACCGTAGGCCGGTCGCCGGACGCAGGCAAGCACGAGGCGTCCGGCGTCCCGGGCGTCCCGGGCGTTCGCCGCGATCCCCGGCGATCCGGAACCGCCGCGCGGCGGCATCAGGCCGTGGCGTGCCCCAGGACCTTGCGGACGGCGTGGATCATGTCGTCGATGTCGGCGTCGGTCAGGGTGGGATGGACGGGGAGCATGAGGCTCGTCTCGCCGAGGGCCTTCGCCACCGGCAGGACCGGCAGGTCGCGGTCGGCGAACGCCGCCTCGCGGTACATCTCCGGGCACGAGCCGGACAGCCCGGGAACGCCCTCCGCGGCGAGCGCCGCGAGCACCCGGTCGTGGTCCCAGCCGGGCGCGAGGCGCCCGGGACGGAGGAACGCGTAGTACTTGTAATACGCGTGCTGGACGTTCGGTGGCGGGGTCGTCAGGCGCAGGGCGGGCAGGTCCGCGAGGCCGGCGGTCAGGCGGGCGGCATGGTGGCGACGCATCGCCAGCCAGTCGTCCAGCTGGGCCAGCTGCAACCGGCCGATCGCGCCCTGGATCTCGGTCATCCGCCAGTTGGTCCCGAACCCCTCGTGCAGCCAGCGGAAGCCGGCCGGATGGTCGTCGGCGTAGACGCGATCCCAGCTCTTGCCGTGATCCTTGAACGACCAGGCGGCGGACCAGAGGTCGCGGTCGTCGGTCAGGAGCATACCGCCCTCGCCGGCCGTGGTGATGATCTTGTCCTGGCAGAAAGAGAAGGCGGCGACGTCGCCGAAGGATCCCACGAGCTGCCCGTCGATCCGGGCGCCGTGCGCCTGGGCGCAGTCCTCGATCACCTTCAGGCCGTGCTGCCGGGCGAGCCGCATGATGGCCGGCATGTCGCACGGCCAGCCGGCGAGATGGACGACCAGGATCGCCTTCGTCCGCGGTCCGATGACCGCCGCGATGGAGTCCGCGGTGATGTCCTGGCTGGCCTCGTCGACGTCGGCGAACACCGGGTCCGCGCCCGCCAGCACGATGCTGCTGGCCGACGCGAAGAAGCTCCGGGGCGTGACGACGACCTCGTCACCGGCCCCGATCCCCAGGATCCGCAGGGCCAGGTCGAGGGCGAGCGTTCCGTTGGCCAGGGCGACCGCGTGCGCGACCCCGTGGTAGGCGGCGAACTCCTCCTCGAACCGGCGGCACTCGTCGCCGGTCCAGTAGTTGACCTTGCCGGATCGAAGGATCCGGGTCGCGGCGTCCACGTGGGCGTCGTCGTAGAACGGCCAGGGCGGCAAAGGCGCCGTCCGCACGCGCGGACCGCCGGCCACCGCGAGCGGCTCCAGCTGGGTCGACAGGCCGGTCACAGGATCGTCTTCCAGATCATCTCGAGGTCCCCCCTCAGGCTGTAGTCGCGGATGTACTCGAGGTTCATCCGTACCTTTGTCGGAAACAGGACGGTGGCGTTGTAGGCCTCCGGGTCGTCGGTCGCCCGGAGCAGCTCTTCCTCGTTGCGGAAATGGATCGTGGCGGGACCCGTGATCCCCGGCCGGATGGTCAGGATCAGGGCGTCCTCACCGGTCAGCAGGTCGGCGAACCCCGGGACCTCGGGCCGCGGGCCGACGAAGCTCATCTCGCCCAGGAGGACGTTGAACAGCTGCGGCAGCTCGTCGATCTTCGTCCGGCGGAGGAAGCGGCCGAGGCCCGTGATCCGCGGGTCGTCCGCGGTCGTGACCGAGGTCCGATGCCGCGGATCGTCACGCATCGACCGGATCTTGATGACCTTGAACCGCCGGCCGCGATAGCCGACCCGCTCCTGGCGGAAGAAGCCGTTGGCACGGGTGTCGATGGTTGCCGCCACGAACGCCAGCAGGATCAGCCAGCTCAGACAGACGAGGCCGACGACCGACAGGACGATGTCGAGGAGTCGCTTCTGGATCGCCTGGGCCTTCGTCAGGCCGCTTCGGCGCGTCGACCGGACGATCGCGCGATCGCGGGCTCGAGCGGCGAGGCGATCGGCGCTGGGCGGTTCGATCGAAGGTTCGCTCACCAGGTCTTCCACGTTGGCACCGATATACTCGCGAGGACGCTCAGACGCGCGGTTCCGGGCGATCGCCCGGGTGTCGCATGAACCCCGCTGGGCCGATCTTCCGGCAGGTCGCGGGGTGGGTAGCGTATCCGTTCGATCATGGGCTGCCTAGTACGATCGGGGCCTCCGGGGGCCTCCGGGACGAAGAGAAGGTGACGGAACGCACCGTCCCTGGCGGGAAAGGGGCGGAGCAGTGCGGTCCGGATCGGTCGGGGCATGGCAGTCGAGCTGAGCCAGTTCATCCCGGGGCTCCTGGTCGCGCTCCTGTTCGGGCTGGCGACCGGTCCGTGGGCCGCGCGCCGGTGGCGGACGAACCGATCGTTGGGCACCGCGTTGATGGCCAGCTTCGGCGCGGTCGTGGCCCTGACCCTGACGCCCGGCGGCGATGTGGCGCCGCCCGGCTCGTTCCTGGGCTCCTGTGACCTGACCCGGTTCGGACCGCCCGGCCTCGCCGACCTCTCGAGCCTGAACGAGGTCAGCCTGAACGTCATCCTGTTCATCCCGCTCGGGATCTCCATCGGCCTGCTCTCGCGCTCGCGGGGCAAGGCGGCGACCATCGTCGCGGCGATCGCGCTGCCGTTCGCGATCGAGGCGATCCAGCTCGTCGTGGTGCCGCTCGGCCGGTATTGCGACAGCGCCGACGTCTCGGACAACCTGATCGGGCTGGCGGTCGGGCTGGTCCTCGGCACGCTCGTCGGTGGTGCCGTCCGGCACCGAGTTCGCTCACGCGATGTGGCGGCGGGGTCCGGACCCGAGCGAGGATAGCGCCTCCCCTGGACCGGATCCGCGGGGACCTGTCGTATAGTGGCCGACCCGTGGCTCGTTCGGGCCGGGGCAAAGGAGATCCTTCCACCGTGGATGTGCGCCGCCAAGTCGCCGGCCTGCGCAGCTGGCTGCCGCTCCTGATCGCAAGCGCGGTCCTCGCCGGCGGGCTGGCCTATCTCGCCAGCGGCCTGCTGCCCAAGGTCTACGAGGCCAGGTCGACCCTGCTCATCGGACAGTCGCTGTCCGCGGTGAACCCGGACTTCGGGCAGCTGCAGGCATCGCAGCAGCTGTCGAACACGTACGTCAAGCTCGCGACCACGCGACAGATCATGGTCGCCGTCATCGGCAAGCTCGGCCTGAAGGACACCCCCCAGAGCCTCGAGCGGCGGGTCCAGGCAACGACGCCCATCAACAGCACACTCCTCGACATCACGGTCACCGACCCCGACGCCGACGCCGCGGCGGCGATCGCCAACGAGATCGCCGCGCAGGTCATCAAGGCCTCGCCCGACCTGCAGGGCCAGGAGGAGCAGATCCGCCAGTTCGTGGCGGCGGACCTGGCGGCAACCCAGGCCCAGATCGAGGCGACCCAGACGGAGGTCAACCGGCTCGCGGCCCTGCCGACGCGGACCGCGGCCGAGGACGCACAGCTCAATCTCCTCGAGACCCGCCTGACGTCGCTGCGCGCCAGCTATGCGGGCCTGCTGTCGTTCGCCTCGAACGATGCCTCCAACCTCGTCTCGCTCTTCAATCCGGCGGTCGCGCTCGACGATCCGGTCTCGCCCCGGCCCCTCGTCAACACGCTGCTGGCTGCCGTCCTTGGCCTGCTCCTCGTGATGGCGATCATCGTCATCGCGACCTACTTCGACGACAGCGTCAAGACGACCGAGGACGTCGACGAGGCGACCGGCCTGCCCACCCTGGGCGCCATCCCGCGGATGCCGGGGCAGCGCGGGCGAAGCGAGATCTACCAGCTGGCGACGCTCCTGTATCCGAGATCGGCGGCCGCGGAGGCCTATCGGACGGTCCGCACGAACCTCGACTTCGCGTCGGTCGACGAGCCGATCCAGTCGCTGCTCGTCACGAGCGCCGGGCCGGGTGAGGGCAAGTCCGTGACCGCCGCCAACCTGGCGATCGCCTTCGCCCAGGCTGGTCGCAAGGTCCTGCTCGTCGACGCGGACCTGCGCAAGCCCGGCGTCCACGCGCTGTTCAACCTCGGCAACGACCGCGGCCTGACGAACCTGCTCCGGGGCGATGACACGCGCTGGGAGTCGGTCGTCCAGGCGACCGAGCAGGAGGGCCTGCGGGTGCTGACGACGGGCGCCCAGCCACCGAACCCGGCGGAGCTCCTCGGCTCGCAGCGGATGAAGCGCGTGCTCGAGAAGCTGGCCGCCGCCCACGAGCTCCTGATCATCGACAGCCCGCCGCTCCTGATCGTGACCGACGCGGCGATCCTGAGCTCGGTCGCGAGCGGCACCGTCCTGGTCATCGACGCCAAGCGCACCCGGCGTGACTCGGCGCGGAACGCCCGCGAGGCCCTGACCAAGTCCGGTGCGAACGTGCTCGGGGCGCTGCTCAACGGTCTGCCGCCCAAGGACTTCCCGGCGTACGGCGGGTACTACGGGACCGAGACCTCGGGCCGTTCCCGGACGTCCGGCGCGGAGAGCTCTCAGCCGTCCTGACCGGTCAGGTCGCGAGGAGGCCCATCGCCCCGAGGATGACCCGGTCGACCTCGTGGACGTCGTACCGCTCTTCGGCGATGCGCCGGCTCTCGGCGCCCATCGCCGCGAGCCGGTCCGGGTCCGCCAGCAGCTCGGTCATGCCGTCGGCCAGCGCGGCCGCGTCGCGGGCGGGGACCAGCAGGCCGTTCCGTCCCGGCTCGACCGTCCCGCGGCAGCCGGGCACGTCGGTGGTCAGCACGGGACGGGCCATGGCCATGCCCTCCAGGAGCGATCGCGGGGTCCCCTCCCGGTAGGACGGCAGGACGATGACGTGCGCGGCAGCGATGTGCGGCCGGACGTCCGTGGCGACGCCGAGGTACTCGACCACGCCCTCCGTGCCGATCCGCTCGAGGTCGCGGGCGGTGATGCCCTCCGGGTTGGGGTCGAGCGGTCCGAGCAGGCCGAACGTGACGGCCGGATGGGTCGACCGCACCCGGCCCGCGGCCTCGATGTACTCGTGGAGACCCTTGTCGCGAAGCAGGCGGGCGATCATCAGGAAGCGGACCGGCGGTGGCAGCAGCGGGGCCGGGGTGAACGCCGCGAGGTCGATCCCCGACCCCGCGATGCGGACGCGGCGCTGGCGCCGTCCGACCAGGCGGAGCTCGCGGAACAGGCGCTCGTCGTCCTCGTTCTGGAAGAACACCACGTGGTCGCCCCGCAGCCCGGTCCGGTACAGCATCCGGAGCAGCGAGGCGAGCAAGCCGCGGCGGCGTCCCACGCCCCCGCCCAGCGCGGACCCGATGCCGGTGATCATGGCCGCGCGCATCGGGACCCTCGCGAGCCGCGCGGCGATCGAGCCGTAGACGACCGGCTTGGCGGCGGTCACCAGGACGGCGTCGGCGCGGAACCGGCGCAGGATCCGGGTCAGGTCGATCACCGTCAGCGAGTCCCGCAGCGGGTTCATGCCGGCCCGGTGGAGGCGGACGGGGTGGAACCCGATGCCCATCGCGGCCAGCTCGGCGCGGACCTCCGGGTCGTCCTCCGGCGCGATCGCCAGGACCTCGTGGCCGTTGGCGACCATCGCCCGGAGCATCTCCTTGCGGAACGTCAGGAGCTCCGTGGTCTGGATGCCGACGAACGCGACCCTCACCCGCCGCTGCCGTCGGTCCGCTGCTGATCCAGCCACGACTCGAACATCAGCACGGCCCACAGCTGCGACTGGAGGTTGCGCCGGCCCGAGAGATGGTCGCGCAGCGCGGCCTGGATCGGAGCCGGCTGCAGGTAGCCCTCGCGCGCCAGGCGGTCCTGCGACAGCAGGTCCTGCGCCCAGCCGCGCAGCGGTCCGCGCAGCCAGGCGTCGATCGGGACGCCGAAGCCCTGCTTGGGACGGTCCGTCATCGACCGGGGCACGTGCCGCTCGAGGACCCGTCGGAGCAGCCATTTGCCTTCGCCGCCCCGGATCTTCTGGTCGAGCGGCAGGCGCCAGGCGAACTCGACGATCCGATGGTCGAGGAGCGGCGCCCGCGCCTCGAGGCTGGCGGCCATGCTCGCCCGATCGACCTTGACCAGGATGTCGTCGGGCAGGTAGCCGAGCAGGTCGGCCAGCATCATCCGGTGCGCCGCCTCGGGCGGGGCGTGCGGCCCGGCGGTCGTCGGGATCGGCAGCTCGTGACCGCCCGCCACGATCCGGGCCGGGTCTGGCCAGGTCGACACGAGACGCAGGTACAGATCGTCGATCCCGGCCAGGTCGAGGACGGTCGCGAGCTTGTGGACCTTGTTGCCGGTCAGCTGGCCGCGCATCGACCCGGGCAGGATCCGGTCGGAGATGCTGCCGAGCTTGTCCCAGCCGCGCGGCGGGATGGCCTCCATCCCCCGGGCGAGCGCAGTCCGGGCCGGTCGCGGCACGACCGACAGGCGCGACCAGAGCCGCATCCCCGTCACATACCGGTTGTAGCCCCCGAACACCTCGTCCCCGCCGTCGCCGGACAGCGCGACGGTGACGTTCTGCCGCGCCAGCCGCGAGATCAGGAAGGTCGGGATCTGCGAGGCGTCGGCGAACGGCTCGTCGAAGATCGTGGCCAGCCGCGGGATGACCGCCCGGGTCTCGTCGGGGGTCACCAGCAGCTCGGTGTGGTCCGTGTGCAGGTGCTCCGCGATGGTCCGGGCGTGGCTCGACTCGTCGTACTCGGACGCCTCGAAGCCGATCGTGAAGGTCTGGACCGGACGCGTGCTGTTGGCCTGCATGACCGCCACGACCGTGGACGAGTCGATGCCACCGGACAGGAACGCCCCGAGCGGCACGTCGGCGTAGGACCGGAGCCGGACGGCGTCGGCCAGCAGGGTCTCGAGCGACCCGATGGCCTCCTCGTCCGTGAGCCGGAGCTGGTCCGCCTGGCCGTTCGCCGCCACCGTGGCCGGATCCCAGTACCGCCGCGGCTGACGCAGCTCCCCGGGCTGGTCCGGCCGGACCACCAGGTGGCTGCCCGGCGGCAGCTTGTGGATGCCCGCGTGGATGGACCGAGGCGCCGGCACGTAGGCGTAGCGGAGATAGCTGGCCAGCGCGTCGCGGTCGATCCCGGCCTCGAAGTGCGGGTCCGCTCGCAGCGCCTTGAGCTCCGATCCGAACAGGAAGGTGTCGCCCTGCCAGCCGTAGTAGATGGGCTTCTTGCCGAGGCGATCGCGCACGAGGTGGAGGACGCGCTCGTGCTCGTCCCAGAGGGCGAGACCGAACATGCCCCACGAGCGGTCGATGGCCGCCTCGACGCCCCAGTGGCAGACCGCCTGGAGGAGGACCTCGGTGTCGGACCCGCCGCGGAACGTGCAGCCGGCGGCGACCAGCTCCTCGCGGATCGCGGCGAAGTTGTAGATCTCGCCGTTGAACACGACCGTATACCGGCCGTCGGCCGAGGCCATCGGCTGGTGCCCGGCGGGCGACAGGTCGATGATCGACAGGCGCCGGAAGCCGAGCCCGACGACGCCGCGCTCGTCGGACCAGGCGCCCGAGTCGTCCGGCCCGCGATGGGCGAGCGTGGTGGCCATCCGGGTGGCCATGGCCAGCCGCGCCGATGGCTCCCCCGGCGGGCCGAGGAGCCCCGCGATCCCACACATGGGACAGACCCCCTGTTCGCGTGCCGTCGACCCGGACCGGGACTTGCGGCCTAGTGCCGTCATAGTAGATGACCGGCTATGCTCGGGGCCCAGGGGGCTTCGTCCGGCCTGCAGCAGGCCGGGCCTCGTCGGCATCCAGCGGAGGCACGCGTGAGGGTTCTCGTCACCGGCGGGGCCGGGTTCATCGGTCACCATCTGGTCCGCGGCCTGCTCGCGCGGGGCGACGAGGTCGCTGTCATCGACGACCTGTCGACCGGGTTCGCGGCACGGCTCGACCCGTGGCGCGACCGGATCACCGTCACCGAGGGCAGCATCCTGGACCCCGCCGCGCTCGACGCGGCCGTGGCCGGCTGCGAGGTCATCCTCCACGAGGCCGCCATCCCGTCCGTCGCCCGCTCGCTGGTCCGGCCGCAAGCCACCAACGAGGCCAACGTCGGGGGAACCATCGAGGTCATGCTCGCGGCCGCCCGCCACCACGTCCGCCGGGTCGTGCTGGCCGGCTCCTCGTCCATCTACGGCATCCCGGACACCCTGCCGTGCCGCGAGACGATGAGGCCCGACCCGCAGTCACCGTACGGGACGAGCAAGCTGGCCGCCGAGGGCTACGTCCACACGCTGGGCAAGCTGCACGGCATCGAGACCGTCGTGCTGCGCTACTTCAACGTGTTCGGGCCGGGCCAGGACCCGGCGTCCGAGTACGCCGCGGTCGTGCCGCGCTTCACGATGTCCGTCCTGGAAGGCCGCCGGCCGCAGGTCAACGGCAGCGGCGAGATCTCGCGTGACTTCACCTACGTCGACAACGTCGTCTCGGCCAACCTGCTGGCATCGCTCCCGGACCGCCCGAGCGGGCTGACCTGCAACGTCGCGTGCGGAGACCGGCACAGCCTGCTCGACCTCCTCGCGGCGATCGCCCAGGAGGCCGGCCGCCCGGCCGACCCCGAGTTCGGACCCGCCCGCGCCGGCGACATCCGCGATTCGCAGGCGGACATCAGCGTCGCCCGGCAGGCGCTCGGCTACGAGGTCGTCGTGCCGTTCACGGAGGGCGTGAGCCGGACCGTCGCGTGGTACCGCGACCATGCCCTGAGCGCGACCACGGCGGACGCCCCCTCGGGATCGAGCCGCACCTCTCCTTGACCGGCCGCACCGCGAGGGCCGGAACCGCCGCCGGCCGGCGGACCGCCTCGAGCACACCCCGGTGAACCAGGTCGGACGGGTCCTGGCGGCCCTGCCGCAGGGGGACTTCTTCCGGGGCGTCGTGACGATCGCCGGCGCGACCGGCGCGGCCCAGCTGATCGGCATCCTGACCTCGCCGATCATCACCCGGCTGTACTCCCCGTCGGACTACGGCGCGTTCGCCGTCGCGAGCGCGGTGCTGACGCTGCTGGTGTCGATCGCCTGCCTGCGCTACGAGCTGGCCATCCCGTTGCCCAAGGGCGACGCGGATGCGGCCAACGTCTTCGTCCTCTGCCTGGTGGTGACGTTCGGGATCAGCATCGCCACGGTGCCGATCCTGTGGCTGATCGGTCCCTGGCTGATGGACGCGATGGGCGCGCACGCGGTCGCCCCGTTCGTCCTGCTGCTGCCGATCGGCGTGCTCGGGGGCGGCGCCCTGATGGCGTTCACCGGCTGGATGGTTCGGCTGAAGTCGTACGGCGAGATCGCCGCCAATCGGCTGACCCAGAGCGGCACTGTCGCCGTCGCCCAAGTCGGCCTGGGTGTCGCCGGGACGGGAGCGGGCGGCCTCCTGTTCGGGACCGTCGTCGGCAGCCTGGCCGGCTCGAGCCGCCTGTTCCGCGCGGCATGGCGGGCCAGCGAGACCTCGTTCCGGACGGTCACGCGCGCGGGGGTCCGGGCGGCGGCGGTCCGGTACCGGCGCTTCCCGATCTACTCGGCACCGTCGATCGCGCTCAACATCCTGGGTCTCGAGCTGCCGCTCCTGTGGATGGTCGCCGTGTACGGGACGGACGCCGGCGGCCAGTTCGCCCTGGCCCAGCGCATCGTGGCCCTGCCCGTCGGGGTGGTCGCCGGTGCCGTCGGCCAGGTGTACTTCGCCGAGGCGGCCCGGCTGGTGCACGACGGAACGCCCGGCATCCGGGCGCTGTTCCTCAAGACGACGCGCAGCCTCGCCCTGACGGCCATCGGGCCGTTCACGCTGGGCGCCCTCGTCTCGCCGTTCCTGTTCGGGATCATCTTCGGCCAGGCCTGGACGGAAGCCGGCGTCTACGTGGCGATCCTCGCCCCGATGTACTTCCTCCAGTTCGTGACCTGGCCGACCGGCGGCACGCTCGACGTGCTCGAGCGCCAGGACCTGCACCTGGTCCGGGAGATCGGCCGGCTGCTGCTGGTCGGCGGGGCGGTGATCCTCGCGACGTCGCTGCACCTCTCGGCGACCGGGGGCGTGATCGCGATGAGCATCGCGGGGTGCGTGACGAACGTCGCCTACGGCTACATCTCGTGGCGCGCCATCACCCACCACCGATCCGGGCCGGGGGCTCATCCCGGTGCACCGGCATCTCCTGGGACCCCGGCCGGATGAGCCCCGAACCGGTCCGGCGGCTCCCGCGTATCCTGCAGCGATGTCCGGCCCCATGGAGCGCACGGCGGTCACGGAGAGGCGCGGGATGCCCTCCCGGGTGAAGCTCGCGCTCGCCATCGCGGTCAGTGTCCTGCCGCTCAACGGCCTGCGCGTGCTCGGCTATCGGGCGCTCGGCTACGACGTGCGCGACTCGCGGATCGGTCTCGGGACGATCATCGCCGTCGATTTCGGCGACCATCCACGGCGCCCGGATCGGGCCGCTCAACCTGT
The DNA here is from genome assembly GCA_963755995.1 of uncultured Chloroflexia bacterium. GTDB lineage: Bacteria > Chloroflexota > Limnocylindria > Limnocylindrales > CSP1-4 > SPCO01. The sequence continues at coordinate 495,608 of CAVWLQ010000002.1, forward strand.
TCACCGGCCCGATCGCGGTCGCGATCGAGCCCGGCGCGACGATCGGCAACCGGAACGAGTTCTCCTCGGGAGCATGGGTCGCCGAGTCGCGCTACGCGGCGTCGGGGTACGCGCGCAGCCTGCGCATCGGCGCCGGCGCGACGATCACCTGCCGCCATTTCTTCGATGTCGCCGGCAGCCTCCGCCTGGGCGACCGATCCTGGGTCGCCGGCCTGAGCTCGCAATTCTGGACCCACGGCGCGGGCGTCAGCGAGCGCGACGTCGAGATCGGGACCGACTGCTACATCGGCAGCGTCGCGCGGTTCGCGCCGGGCTCGTCGATCGGGAACAACGTCCTGGTCGCGATGGGCAGCGTCGTCACAGGGGCGCTCGCCGTGGACGACGCGCTCGTCGGCGGGGTGCCGGCCAAGGTCCTCAAGGACCACTACGACTGGCGGTCCCACGGGTCGGTCTGATCAGCGGTGCCGACGCCGCCAGCGACGATGGAGGACGAGCCCGAACGGGTAGGCCAGCATGGTCAACCACGGGTGGCCGCTGGCATGGATGGCCGTGCGCGCATCGAGCCCGGCAAAGCGGCTGTAGCAGCCGTACAGGACCGCGCCCTTCCAGCGAACACGGCGTGCGCAGCGATCGTTCATCAGGAGGCGCGCGCGCTCCATCGCCCCGCGGGGTGCACGGATCGCCATGGACCGGCCAGTGCGGGTCAGCCCGCCGGGCAGGTACTCGCAGACGTAGATCGGCGTGTCGACGAAGACCAGGTCGTCGGTCAGGGCCATCCGGATCCAGACGACGTCCTCGGCGATGAACCGCTCGCCCGGGAACTCGGGGAACGGGAACGCCTGCAACCGCTCGGTGTAGAAGACCTCGGCCATGTCGCCGTCGAGGTCGCGATTGAGACGACAGTCGATGTAGGTCTCGACGAACTCGGCGGACGGCAGCCCGCGCCCGGTCAGGAGCGACGAGCCGTCCGGCGCGACGCGCAGGAAGCTGAACCCGGCCAGGCCGGACCGGGCGCGGTACTTGGTGTCGTAGGCCTCGATCAGGCGGACCGCGTCATCGGTCAGCCAGTCGTCGCTGTCGACGATGACGGTCAGCATCGAGGTGATCGTGGGGATGCCCACGTTGAGGGCGGTGTGCTTGCCGCCGTTCGGCTTGGCGATGTAGCGGATCGGCAGGCGTCCTTCGGCGATCCACCCCGCTACCACGGCCGCGGTGTCGTCCCGGCTGCCGTCGTCGACGATCAGCCACTCGACGCGCGGGTCGGCCTGCCGGAGCAGCGACTCGTACAGGGCCGGCAGGCGCGCCGCGCGGTCGTAGGTCGGGGTCAGCACTGTCAACGAGAAGGGTGTCGCCTCGTCGTCCGGTGCGGTCGCCATCGGTCGGCTGCCGCGCCTAGGCGCCGGCGGGCGGGGTCGCCAGGCGATCGGCGATCGCGCCCATGGGCTCGATCCGGATCTCGCCGCGGTCGCGCGCCTCGACGGCCGCCCTGACGATCGACTCCAGGGTCGCGGCCATGAACTCCGGGTCGCCGGCCAGGTTGAACGGATGGGTCCACAGGTGGAACACGCCCCCGGAGTCGGCGGCCCGCCGAAGACCGGCGCGCGCCTTGCGGACGCGCGACGCCATGGGGATCGCTCGCCGGACGCCCGAGCGGTGGATGAGCAGCGCAGAACCCGGGATGTTCCAGAGCCCCGGCAGGGTCTCGGACGGGACGGACACGGGTGGGGCGAGCCCAAGGGCCTGGTCGGCGAGGTGGGCGCCCCGTGCCAGCGGCCGGGCCAGCCCGGCGTACCAGACGGGGTCGAGGCCCCGGTACGCCGTGAACCCGTGCGCCTTGAGCGCTTCGTGGTGACCCTCGTCGTTGCGCGGGAAGACGAAGCTGCGGAGGGTCAGCCCGCGTTCCGCGGCCCGGGCCAGGCAGGCGTCCAGGTCGGAATCGACCGCCTCCCGCGTCAGGTCCGGGTCGCCGAACAGCACGTGCGCGAATGAATGGCAGCCGATCTCCTGCTCGACGCGCGCGCCCTGGAGCATGTCCAGGACGTCGTCCCCGTACCAGAGCGGGTCCCGGTCGCGGTCCGTGCAGGGGTCGACGGCGTACCAGTCGCCGGGCCACCAGCGCTGCCGTGGCCGGACGAGCTCCGGATGGGCGAGCCCGGACGCGTCGCGGGTGCACGAGCGCAGGAACAGGTGACCGACCACCGCCCACGTCGCCGCCACCTCGTAGCGCTCGAGCATGCGAAGCGTCCGATCGATGATCCGGCGGACGTCGGGGTAGCGCCGCACGAACCGCTCCGGTGTCAGCGTGTCGAAGCTGCCCCAGATCAGCTCGGTGTCGAAGGTCAGGGCGAACGTCCCCGTCATCCCTGGTGCCGGCCCCGACCGGCCAGGTCCGCATAGATCGCCCGCCAGCGGTCGACCACGACCGCGATGTCGTAGTCCTTGTGAACGTGGTCGCGGAGCGCGTCCCCGATCGCCGCCCGCTCCCCCGGCGTCATGGCCATGACCCGGAGCATCCCCTCGGCGATCGACGTCACGTCGACATCGGTGAGCACGCCGCCGAGCTCCGGCCGGACGACCTCGCGATCGCCGCCGACATCGGTGCACACGATCGGCAGGCCTTGTGCGGCGGCCTCCAGCAGCACCATCGGCAGGCCCTCCCAGCGCGAGGACAGGACGAACCCGTCCGCGGCGGCCAGCAGGCCGGGCACGTCCGATCGATCGCCGAGCAGCGTCGCCGCCGGTGCGAGCGCGAGCCCGGCGAGCTGAGCGGTGAGGGCCGCGCGCTCCGGCCCGTCGCCGGCGATCGCGAGCCGCGCATCGGGCCGTTGACGATGGACACGGTCGAACGCCTCGAGCAGCAGGTCGTAGCCCTTCTGCGTGTCCAGGCGGCCGGCCGTCACCCACAGGAAGTCGTCGTCAGCGACTCCCAGCTCGGTCCGGATGGTCGCTCGCGCGCCAGCCGGAACGGAGCGCGAGAAGTCGAATCCGTTGGGGATGGCCTCGATGCGACCGCGCGGGGCCGCACCGATCTCGACGTAGCGCTCCGCCGCCGCCTCCGACACCGCTGTCGTCATCGTCGCCAGCCGGTCGGTCAGCTGGTAGGCGATCTCGCGCCAGCGCGCACCCTCGTTGACGTTGTGCACGGTGCAGATCACCGGGATGCGCGGGGCGTAGATCCGGCCGAGCCGGGCCAGCAGGTTGGCGTGGACCATGTGGGCGTGGATGACATCCGGCTTCCACGCCCGGACGAACCGGCCGTACCGGGCGAACGCCATCGGCGTCGGACGGGCGCGCCGCATGCGAAGGGTGACGACCTTGATGCCCGCCGCCGCGAGCTCGTCGAGGTATTCGGCCGGCGGCGTCATCGACAGCACCGCGACCGGCCATCCCGCGGCATGCAGCCGGGCCGCCAGGTCGACGATCTGGCGCTGGGCCCCGCCGCGGTCGAGTGACGTGATGACGAACAGCACCCGCAGTGGGCGGCTCATCGCGCCGCCACGGGGACCTGGCTCATCGCGCGCCGCGGGGCCGGCTCGGGGACCGCGGTCATGGCCACGGCGATGCCGGTGAAGATCCAGAACTCGGCATTCCCCGCGATGTTGCCGCTGAACAGCGAGAAGGTCGCGGTCGCGACCACCAGCGCGACCAGCACCGGCGAGCGGGCCGCTCCTCGCAGGGCCAGCAGGAACCACCCGAACAGGAGCGCCAGGCCGATCACGCCGAGCTCGGCGCCGACCTCGGCCAGCATGTTGTGCGGGTAGAGGTCGGCCGCGCCGAGCGCCGCGAACGCGCCCAGCCCGTTCCCGAAGACGGGCGAACCGGCGAACAGCTGGCTCGACAGGTCGAGGTAGAGCGCCCGCGACGTGACGTTCGGATCGTTGACCACCGTCGCGATCGACGAGGTCGAGGTCGTGCTGGCCACGGTCACCGCGACGGTCAGGCCGATGGCCAGCCCGACGCCGAGCAGGCTCCAGGCGAGGACCGTCTGCCGGCGCGACAGCTCGGCCAGCCGGATCGTCGCTGCGACACCGGCTCCGAGGCCGAGGACGAGCCCGACGGCGGGGCCGAGGGAGTCGGTCAGGTAGCCGGCGAGCAGCATCGGGGCGATGAGGATGACCTTGGCGACGACGGGGAGTGGCGTGAAGATCGTCACGAGCGCCGCGACGAAGACCGCCCGGGCGACCCAGATCGGATTCGCGTCGAAGAAGATCAGGCGCCCGGGGTACAACGCCGTGCTGCCGATCCCCAGGAGGACGATCGCGTACACGAAGCCGACCACGGCGATCCAGCGCCACGCCACGGGCCGCGTCGGCGATGCGAGCACGAGCATGGCTGCGCACGGCACGAGCCCGGTCAGGAGCCACAGGGTCAGCTTGCGCAGGCCGTAGTCCGGATCGGCCGACCAGACCAGCGACAGCGCGGCGAGGCCGAGAAAGACGACGAGGGGTGCCAGGAGGAACAGGCGCCGGCGGGTATCGGGATGCAGCCAGAGCGCCGTGACGATGAATGGCAGTGGGGCGAGAGCGACCACCGTGACCATCGGCACGGGCGACCCGACCTGCATCAGGAACACGCTCCCGACGTCGATCAGGTAGATCGCGCCGATCGGGACCCAGGCCGCATTGATCACGTGACCTGCCCGTGCGGCGACGAGGCACAGGATCGCCAACGCCACGGCGGCGACGAGCGCGACCTGCGCTCCCAGCGTCGGGGCCAGGACGATCGACAGCGTCGCCCCGACCGCCGCGCACGCCACGAGCGCGATGAGCAGGACGCGCTCCGTCGCGTCGCTCGCGGTCCTAGTCGCCCGCAACGGTCGCGAACAGCGCCAGGCGCTGCCCCTCCTTCACGGCGGCATCGAGATGCCCGACGCTCGATCGCGGGACGCGCACACCGCGCGCTCCACAGACGAAGGCATCGATGCGATCGATCGCGTCCTCGATGCTCGTCTCGGTGTTGTCGATGCGCAGGACGTATGGCCCGAGGTCGTCGGCGTCGGGATCGTGATAGCCGTACAGCACGGGCAGGCCGACAGCCAGGTATTCACGGACCTTGAGCGGCGAGCCTTCGTCGAGATCCTTGCGGTGCAGGGCCAGGGTCCCGATGCCGACGTCGGCACGCGCCATGACCTCGAGCAGCCGCGGCCGGTCGAGCGACGGATGCCAGGTGACGTTCGGGACGTCGAAGGCCGCCGGTCGCGCGACGCCGACGATGTCGAACTGCCAGTCGGGCCGGAGCGCGGCGAGCCGGCCGACCTTGTCGACGCCGTGCCAGGCGACGTCGCCGGTCCCGACGAAGACGAGGCGGGGCGGACCGCCGGTCGGCGCGTCCAGGACCGGGTAGTCGGCCAGGTCGACGCCATTGGTGATGACCGCGCGGCGGACCGACGTCCGCCGGTACGCGGGCCGCTCGGCGAGCTCGGAGGTGACGAAGACGAGCGCGGCGACCCGGCGCAGGATCAGGCCCCGCGTGACGCGGTTGTAGATCGCCCGCGGACGTGATCCGAGGGCATATCTCGGCGAGGTCGTCCGTGTTGACCTCCGCGACCAGTGGCGCCGTCGCCGGGAACCACAGCATCGGCGGGTAGAACAGGTCCCAGCGCATGTAGACGACCGTCGGATCGAAGCGACGCATCGCGCGAACGAGCCGAGTCATCGCCCGCAGCCGGGACGCGGGTCCCCCGTAGCGGGCGATCGACGCGTGGCCGAAGGCCGCGGCCCAGGTCGGATCGGGATCGCGCGTCGCGAGGAAGACCCGCACGACATGGCCCTCGGCCCGCCAGCGCTCGACCTGCGCCGCGATCTTCGCGACCACGCCAGAGCCGTGGCCGTCGTTCAGGTGGGCGAAGTAGGCGATGCGCATGGGGCGACAGGATATCCGAGCACGACGCCGGCGACCCCCTAACGAAAGTAGAACTGCAGATCGACCGGGGCATACTCGTAGATGGCCGTCCAGTGGATCCCATCGGTGGTCTGCTGACCGGACCCGTCCCGGAATGCCCTCGACCCCCAGGTCGGCGATGCCTCCGTCGAATGCTCGCGCAACGGGACGACGGCGAACGTCGTGTCCGCCGCGGTCGACAGGCGCAGGTCGTAGGTCCGCCCGGCGGCGAGGATCACTGGTGCCGGGAAGTCGAGGGTCAGCCAGACGCCACCGCCGAGCGTCGGCTCGATGAACCTGTCCGCGTCGGTCGGGTCGACCGTCGGCAGCTCGCTCACCGGGACGCCGGTCGCCGCGATCCGCCCGCCTTCCAGGTCGGTGCCGTCCCCGTCGGTCAGGTGCACCTCGAGCGGGCTGGTGCCGGAGATCCGCTTCACCCGGACCCCGGCCGAGGCGACCTGGCGGCTGCCGCCACTGACCGTGAAGTGCTCGCGGACCATGTCGACGGGACCGTGGATGAGCGCAAAGTGATCGGCGAGGATCGAGATGTAGGCGTTGCCGTCGTGGCTGCCGTCCGCGTACGCGAGATCCATGATCGGCGTGTCGTTCGGGCTGACAGTCCAGCCCTTGCCGTCGTCGATCAGCACGCCCACGTCGTCATCGGACAGCATGCCGACGTCGTCGTCGGACGGCTGCCGCGGCGCGGTCGGCGTGAACTGGTAGGCGTCGTTGACCGAGATGTAGTCGCCGGCCGGATCCGGGCCGTCGTTCGTGAAGACGATGTGGAACAGGTCACCAGCGATCAGGCGGGCGGGCTCCGGGAACACGAGGCGGTCGCTCCGTTCCCAGGCCTCCGCCGGGTTGCCGGGCCGGAATGACAGGCTGGCCAGCGGGGTCCCGGACGGGTGCCCGTCCACATCGCTCTCGACGCTGATCCCCATCGACCCGCCGTCGCCGTCCGAATAGTGCGGGCCGCCGCGCTGGATGACGGCCACGGAGACGAGGTCAGAGGTGGCGCTCGCGCGGAACCGGTACGACACCCGCTGGAGGGCGGGCCCGCCGACCGCCTCGTTGTTCTTCGAATCCATGGCGATGGCCGATCCGTAAAGACCGGTCTGTGGCCGGGGCAATGGGGCAGATCTCACGTCGGCCGAAGACCGATCGACGGCGAGGACGACGGCGAGCAGGGCCACGAGGCCAAGAGCGCCGAGCCGCCGAGGCGTCGTCACGACCCACCTCTCCATTGCCGGACGGCACCGACGTCGCCGCATCGCGCGTCACGAGGATCGCGACGCCCGCACAGGGTAGGGCCGTCAGGCCGGACGCGCGACGGCCACGCCGATGTCCTCGTCCGTCGGCCGGGTCATGACGCCGCGCGGCACGACCCGGCCTGTAGCGGCGTCGGGGTCAGCGAAGGTAGAACTGCTCGTCGAGTGGCGCCCAGTCGTAGACCTGGTGCCAGGTGCTGCCGTCGGTGGTCTCCTGAGCCGACCCGTCGCGGAACGCCCGGGCGCCCCAGACGGGCGTCGTCGCATCCTCCTCGCGGATCGGGACCGCCACGTACGTGGTGTCGGAGGCGGTGGACATCCGGAGGTTGTAGGTGGCACCCGCGGAGAGGACCACCGGGGCCGGGAAGGTCACGGTGACCCACCGGCCGCCGGCCAGGGACGCCTCGTCCCAGCTGTTGCTGTTGACGGGCACCGGGATCGTCGATGTGGGGATCTGCGACGCCGCGGTCGTCCCCGTCCCGAGGACGCTGCCACTCGAGCTCTCGAGCCTGACGGTCAGCGGGCTGCTGCCGCTGATCCGCTTGACCCGGACGGTGGCGGACGTGACCGTCCGGTCCGTGCCGCTGTACCGGAACTGCTCGCGGACCATCTGGGTCGAGCCGGAGATGATCGAGTAGTAGTCGGCGACGACGCCGAAGTAGGCGTTGCCATCGTGGAACCCGTTGGCATACCCGAGGTCCATGACCGGGGTGTCATTCGGGAGGACGACCCAGCCCGCGCCGCGGTCGTACATGACCGCGAAGTCATCGCTGAAGCCCGGCTGGCGCGGAGTCGTCGCCGTGAACTGGTACCCCTCGTTGACCGAGATGTAGTTGGTCGACGGCGACGGGTCGGTGTTGGTGAAGACGACGTGGTACATCTGGCCCTTCGTCAGGCTGGCCGGCGACGGGAAGGTGTACGTCGCCCGGTTCTCCCAGCCGGCGGACGGGTTGCCCGGCGCCCACGACACGGAGGCCAGGACGGTCCCCGACGGCTTGCCGGCGTTGTCCGTCTGGATCGTCACCTTCATGGTGCCGCCGTTGCCGCCGGAGTAGCCGCTGCCACCGCGCTGGTTGATGGCGATCGAGGTGAGGGTGGACGAGGTGCCGGCACGGAACCGGTGCGAGACCTTCTGGTTGACCGTCCAGCCGACCTGGTAGTTGTTCTTCGAATCCATGGCCAGGGCGGATCCGTACATCGGGCCGGCGGCGGGCGGAGCCGGCGGGACCGGCGTCGGGACCGGCGTCGGGACCGGCGTCGGGACGGGTGTGGCCACCGGCGTCGGGACGGGCGCCGGGATGGGCGTGGCGACCGGGGTCGGCACAGGTGTCGCGACCGGGGTCGGGATCGGCGTCGCGACCGGAGTCGGGACGGGCGTCGGGACCGGTGTGGCGATCGGAGTCGGGACGGGTGTCGGGACGGGCGTCGGAACCGGTGTGGCTACGGGCGTCGGGACCGCCGTCGGGACGGGGGTCCGCACCGGGGTCGCTGCGGGCGTGGGAACCGGCGTCACGACGGGGGTCGGGACGGGTGTCGCGACGGGCGTCGCGGCCGGGGTCGGCACGGGCGTCCGAACGGGAGTCGGCGCGGGCGTCGCGGGAACCGGCGTGGGGGCAGGGGTCGCGGCGGGCGCGGGGGTCCTGACCGGCGTCGGCGCCGGGGTGGCCTCAGGGGTCGGATCCGGCGCGGCACGGACCGGCTTCGCGACGACCATGAAGCTCGTCGACGCGACGGGGGCGATCGCTCCGTCGAGGTTGGCTCCGGTCGCGGTCGGCTGCGGCGAGGGTGTCGGGGCCGTCCGGGCCGTCGAGGCCGGCGGGACCGCCGCGAGGACGTGCTTGCCCAGAGCGACGCGCGGGATGCGCAGGCGCATCCGGAAGGTCCCGTCACGGGACGTCGTCAAGGTCGTGCGGTCGAGCGGCTGGGCGTCCCAGGTGAGGGTCAGCTTCGTGGATGCGGGCAGTCCCTTGCCTTCGACGACGACCCGCTGGCCGACCATGCCGGTCGCGGGCGACATCGTGAGCGTCGGGCCCGACGTGGACGACCTGGCCGTCACGTCGACCGGCGTCTTCTTGTGCGGATTGGCCGCCGACACGGCGAGGAATGGAACGAGGAGGGCCACGATGCCGATGACCATGACGGCCGTCGCGGGCCAGTCACGGAGCCGTCTTCGGGGTGGCGGGGCTGGTGCCTTCGGGCGGGGGCGCTCATCGATCCAGCGACTGCCATCCCAAAAAGACATGCGACATCGACTCCTTCGGCAACCCGGCTGGCTCTGTGAGCCCCGTGGCTTTGCGGCCCCGCCTCGCGACGGGTGTGCTAGTTCGTGGATCGCGCCGGCTTCGGTCTAGCGGCAGCCGACCGAGTATGCCGACGGCACGCGGGAAAAGGCCATGGCGGAATCGTCCTGTCCGCGTGGTGACGATGCGCACGCTCGTCGGTGCGAGGCCGCACCGGGACTGTCCCGAATCCCTCTTGACGCGGCCCCCGTCGACGTAGACGATGGCCCTTCCGGCGGTAGCCTCGGGGACTTTCGGGCTACGGGCCATGACAGGGTGGGATACGGCACCGGGTCTGCGCGTGGCCCGCTGCGACGTCCAACGCAACGCGCTGTGCCAGCCTCCGAGCTCGGGGCTGGCCACTTGGGGGTGGACCGTGCGTTCCAGGATCGACAGGCGGGCCCGGGGCGGTCGTTCACGCGCCGTCCTCTTCGTTCTTGTGTGCCTGCTCGGTGGCTTGCTGCCGTCATCGATCGTCCAGGCTGCCGCCGTCCAGCAGTCCCCGAGTCCCGAGCAGCCAAGCCAGGCGGGCGCCTGCCCGGCGCGACTCTTCTCGGCCTCGGCGCCGCAGGCCCCGGGCGCACCGTGCGTCAAGCTGCCGTCGTCCGCCCCCTTGCTGCCCTCCGGGTTCCAGGAATCGATCGTCTGGTCGAACCTGACCAACCCGACCGCCGTGCGGTTCGCGGCCGATGGTCGCGTGTTCGTGGCGGAGAAGAGCGGGCTCATCAAGGTCTTCACGAGCCTGACCGACCCGACCCCCGACGTGTTCAGCGACCTGACGACCAACGTCCAGAACTACTGGGACCGGGGCCTCCTCGGACTGGCGCTCGATCCGAGCCTGACCGGCGGACCCGGACCGGTGCGTCCGTGGATCTACGCCCTGTACACGTACGACCACATCCTCGGCAGCAGCGCCGCGGCTCCGCGCTGGGGCGACACCTGCCCGACCCCGCCCGGTCCGACGACCGACGGCTGCGTGGCCAGCGCGCGCCTGTCGCGGTTCACGGTCAACGGAACGACCATCAGCGGTCCCGAGCAGGTCCTCATCGAGGACTGGTGCCAACAGTTTCCGAGCCATTCGATCGGCAGCGTCGCGTTCGGGCCGGACGGCGCGCTGTACGTCGGCGGCGGCGACGGGGCGAGCTTCACGGTCATCGACCACGGCCAGCTGGGCGGCACGTTGTCGGGCACGCCCACCTCGATCAACCCGTGCGGCGATCCGCCCGGCGGCACGATGAGCCCGCCCGATGCGGCCGGCGGCGCCCTGCGCGCCCAGGACTCGCGGACCGGGACGACCTCGCCCGCCTACGACTCGCTCATCGCCGGCGACGGCGCCGTGGCCTACTGGCGGCTCGGCGAGTCGAGCGGCACGACGGTCACCGACAGTCGCGGGACGAACACCGGCACGTATGTCGGGGCCCCGCAGAAGGGTGTGACCGGGGCGCTCAACGGCGACCCGAACACAGCCGTGACGTTCCCCGGGACCGGCGACTACGCGTCGATCCCGGACGCCAACGCCATCGACTTCGGCAACGGGCCGTTCACGGTCGAGTTCTGGTACAAGGCCTCGACGGCCAACACGCTCCGGTTCCTCCTGTCGAAGGGCAGCCAGTTCAACGTCTACATGAACGGGACGGGCAACCTGACGGTCGACAACGACAACACGGCTGCCGTCCAGGTGGGGCCCGGCAAGGGCATCGGCGCCGATACGACGAACTGGCATCACTACGCCATCACCCGGGCCGGATCCGGTCCGACCGGGATGAAGATCTACCAGGACGGCGTGGACGTCACGAACTTCGCGAGCGACCAGACGTTCTCGTCGAACTCGATGCCGCTGTCGATCGGGCGCTACTACGACGGCAGCTTCCCTGCCACCGGCACGCTCGACGAGGTCGCGCTCTACAACAAGGTCCTGACATCGAGCCAGGTCAACAGCCACTACGCCGCGGCGTATCCGGCGACGTCGAACGACCCGACCGGTCTCGACGGGGCGATCCTCCGCGTCGACCCGGTCACGGGCGCCGCCATGCCGGACAACCCCATGGCGAGCAGCAGCGACCCGAACCAGCGCCGGATCATCGCCTACGGCATGCGCAACCCGTTCCGCTTCACGATGCGACCCGGCACCAATGAGCTGTGGCTGGGTGACGTCGGCGCCGGCACCTTCGAGGAGGTCAACCGGATCGCCAACATCTCGGACGGGGTCGTGGAGAACTTCGGCTGGCCCTGCTACGAGGGTGCGCCGCGGAACACCGGCTACGACGACTTGAACGTCTCGATCTGCGAGAATCTCTACGCCGCCGGGCCGTCCGCGGTGACCCCGCCCGTCTTCTACTACGACCATATGGCCCAGGTCATCAACGGTGAGACCTGTCCGGTCGGCAGCTCGGCGATCGCCGGCATGGCCTTCTACCCGGAGACGGGCGGCTCGTTCCCGGCGTTCTACCGGGGCGGCCTGTTCTTCGCCGACCACAACCGCAGCTGCATCTGGTTCATGCCCAAGGGCGCCAACGGCCAGCCCGACCCTGCCCAGCGCGTCGCGTTCGCGCCCGGCGCGGCCAACCCGGTCGACCTCCAGATCGGTCCGAACGGCGACCTCTTCTACGTCGACTTCGACACGAGCTCGGTCCGCCGGATCTCGGCCGTCGGTGGCGCCAACCAGCCGCCGACCGCCCGGATCATCGCCACCCCGGACACCGGCCCGGTGCCCCTGACCGTCGCGTTCGACGGCCGGACGTCGAGCGATCCGGAGAGTGGCGCCCTCACCTATCGATGGGACCTCGACGGCGACGGCGCCTACGACGACTCGATCCTCGCAACGCCGAGCTGGCAGTACACCACCCCAGGCCCGGTCACGGTCGGTCTCGAGGTCACCGATCCGGGCGCCCTCAAGGGCACGACCACGACGGTGGTCACACCGGGCGGTGCCACCAACACGCCCCCGGTCCCGGTCATCGCGACACCCGTGGTCGGCACGACGTGGGGCGTCGGCGATCCCGATCCGCTCGCGTTCTCCGGGTCTGCCACGGACACCCAGGATGGGAACCTCGCGCCCGCGAAGCTGACCTGGACCCTGGTCATGCAGCATTGCCCGTCCAACTGCCACACCCACACGATCGAGTCATTCGTGGGTGTCGCGTCCGGGACGTTCTTCCCGCCCGACCATGACTACCCGTCCTATCTCGAGCTGACGCTGACCGCGACCGACTCCGCCGGCCTGAGTGCCTCGGTGACCCGTCGCCTCGACCCCCGCACGGCCGCCCTCTCCTTCGCCACGGTGCCGACCGGCCTCCAGCTGACCGCCTCGGGGACGAGCTCGACGGCGCCGTTCAACCAGACCAGGATCGATGGCTCGAAGACGTCGATCAGCGCGCCGACGCCGCAGGACCTCGGCGGCCTCCGCTACGGCTTCTCCAGCTGGTCCGACGGCGGCGCCGCAGCCCACGATGTCACGGCGCGGAACGGACAGACCTACACGGCGACGTATGCGCCGGTCTCGACCGACATCAAGGTGACCAAGACGTTCACGCGCTCAGCGAAGCAGATCACCTTCACCATCACCGTCGCACACGTGAAGGGCATCACCGCCCAGGCCGTCGTCATGACCGACACGCTGGTCTCGCGACTGACGTACGTCTCGTCGACGACGAACCGGGGCACCTGCAGCCGCGCCGGCCAGAAGGTGACGTGCTCGATCGGCACCCTGGGGTTCGGTCAGACCGTGACCATCAAGATCGTCGCCAACGTCAACAAGCTGAACGGATCGGTCGCGAACACCGCGGCCGTGACGACGTCCAGCCTCGACCTCGTGACGACCAACAACAGCTCGACGGTGACGGTCCGCTTCTAGCCGGTCAGTCGGTGGCCTCGTCGCGGGGGCCCCGACCGAGCCGCTCGTCGTAGCGCCGGTCGCGCCAGGCGAGGGCCGCCTTGAGGCCTTCGCCACGGACGATCGCGTCCCATTCGCGCTGCTCGGGCGTGTCGGCGGCGTTGATGATCGCGCCGAGGTCGATGCCTGCCTCGACGGCCACGCGGAAGCCCGCCGCGTCCATCGCGCGGTTGAGCATCCGCTTCGTCGGGCCCATGACCTCGGGCGGCGTCCGCGCCAGGCGATCGGCCAGCGCATCGACCTCCGCGGCCAGGCGCTCCACCGGCACCACCCGGTTGATCAGCCCGATCCGCTCGGCCTCCACCGCGTCGATGAGGTCGCCGGTCAGCAGGAGCTCACGGGTCTTCTTCTGGCCGATGAGATAGGGCATCAGCAGCGTCACGGGCGCGGACCCGTAGCGGATCTCGGGCTCGCCCAGTTGGGTGCCCTCGGCCGCCACGACCAGGTCGCAGGCCATCGCCAGCTCGAGGCCGCCGGCCAGCGCATAGCCATGGACCTGGGCGATGACCGGCTTGGGGCAATCGAGGATGCGCAGCGTCGCCGTCGACGTCGGTGGCCAGGAGCTCGCGCCACGCGACCGGGCCGGGCGACCCGCCCTCGGCCTCCTCGGTCAGGTCGTAGCCGGCGGAGAACGCGCGGCCGGCACCCTCGATGACGACGACCCGCACGCGCGGATCGGTGGTCGCCCGGTCGATCGCGCCGACCAGGGCCGCCACGAGCTCGCCGGACAGGGCGTTGAGCTTCGCCGGCCGGTTGAGCGTCAGGCGGACGCCCCACGCGGTCTCGGCCTCGAGCAGGACCGGCTCGTCAGGGTCGGGCATCGTCCGGTCCCTCCAGCACGACCAGGGCGTCGACGGCGATCGCCCCTCCGGCGGACGCGATGACCGGGTTCAGGTCCACCTCGAGGATATCGGGGCGCTCCATCCCGAGGCGTCCGAGGGCCACCAGCATGGCCACGACCGCCGCCCGATCGACTGCGGGCCGGCCGCGGACGCCGCCCAGCAAGCGCGCGCCGCGGAGCTCGTCGAGCATGGCGCCGGCCACGATGCGCGTCCAGGGGGCGAGCCGGATGGCCACGTCGTCGAGGACCTCGGTCAGGACGCCGCCCAGCCCGACCAGCACGGCCGGCCCGAACTGCGGGTCGCGGCGCAGGCCCACGATGAGCTCGACGCCCGGCGCCGCCATCGGCTCGACGAGCAGACCGCGGACGGTCAGGTTGTGGCGCCGGCCGGTCTCCAGCAGGGTCAGGGCGGCGCCGTAGACGGCGTCGTCGCCGCGCAGACCGAGCGCCAGCCCGCCGACCTCGCTCTTGTGGGCGAGCCCGACGGCATCGAGCTTGAGCGCGACCGGTCGCCCGATCCGCCGCGCCGCGGCGACCGCGGCCGGCGCATCGGTCACGACCGTGACGTCGCGTGACAGGGATCCCGGCGGCGGCCACCAGGGCCAGGCTCTCGCGCTCGGACAACGCCACCGGCGATCGTGCGGGCGGCCGCGTCGGGCGCGGGTCGGCGCCGTACGAGGTCCGGCTCGCCGCGAGCTCGGCCAGCCCGCGCCGCCACGGCCCGCCGCCCCGGCGACGCTCGTGGCGGCCCTCCCACCGGGCGACCTCGGCGATCGCCCGGAAGGCCGGGACGGCGCCCCGCAGGAGCGGTGCCCCGTGACCGTCCCCATCGAGCAAAGCCTTGGTCTCGGGCGGCGGCTCGCCGGACGTCAGCGACACGTAGACGGGCAGGATGGCGGGGCGCCCGGCCGTGGCCGCCAGCAGCGCGCCGGTCACCTCGTTGGCCGTGGCGACCTCGGACGCCAGCGACCGGTAGGGGAAGTCATGGACGAGGACCAGGACGTCGTACGCGCCCGACGCCGGCCATCGCCTCGAAGGCGCCGCCGTACGCAGTCCCGGGGTCCGCCGCGCCCCACGGATCGAGCGGGTTGCCGATGTAGCCCATCGTCGGCAGCGCCGCGAGGATGTCGGCTCGCGCGGACGCGGGCACCGGCGGGAGGTCCAGGCCGGTCCGCGGCACGAGGTCGGCGATGAGCGACGCCTCGCCCGTCGACACGGTCACGACGCCCGTCCGGCCGCGACCGACACGGCGGCCCGTCCGCCGGACGCCTTCGACCAGCTCGGCCGTCTCGAGGAGCTCGTCGAGGTCCCGGCAGCGGATGACCCCGGCGGCGTCGAGCGCGGCGTCGGTGACCCGCGCCTCGCCCGCCAGCGAGCCGGTGTGGGCCATCGCGGCCGCCTGCGCCTGGTCGCTCCGGCCGACCTTGACCGCCATGATCGGCTTGCCCAGCTCGAGCGCCCGGTCGGCCAGGGCGAGGAACCGTTCCGGGCGCTTGAAGCCCTCGACGAAGAGGATGACCGAGCTCGTCTCGGGGTCGTCCAGGCAGATACGCCAGGTAGTCGCACACGTCGAGCACGACCTCGGAGCCGCAGCTGATGATCCGCGAGAAGCCGATCCGGTCGCCGGAATGGACGAACGCGTCGGTCACCGAGCCCGACTGGGCGATCCCGGCCACGCCCCCGCGCGGCAGCCACGGCGACACGTCGCCGATGTAGGTGGCGCTGTTGGCGACGAGGTCGATGACGCCCATGCAGTTCGGCCCGAGCAGGGCCAGGCCGTGCTCGCGGGCGATCCGCGCGACCTCGGCCTGCATCGCGGCGGCGGCCGGACCGCCCTCGACGACGCCGCCGCCCGGGATGACGACCGCCGGGCACGCCGGCCGCCGCGGCCGCCTCGGTCACCGATGCGGCACGCAACGGGTTGAGCGCCACGACCGCGATGTCGGGCACCTCCGGCAGGCGCGTCGAGGCTCGGGTAGCAGGGCTGGCCGTGGAGCTCGTCGTACTTCGGGTTGACGAAGTGGCAGCGCGTCTCGCTGTCCATGACCCGCAGGTTGTCGCGCACCGTCTCGGCGATCCACGAGCGCGGCGACGCCCCGACGACGGCGATGCTGCCGGCGCGAACAGGGGCCGGAGGTCGATGACCCCGGGCTCGTCGTCGGACCCGAGGCTCACCCGACCACCCGGCCCACGCCCCGCTTCTCGAGCGCCCGGGCGATGATCATCCGCTGGATCTCCGAGGTGCCCTCCCAGATCCGGTCGACCCGCAGCTCGCGCAGGAACCGCTCGGGCGCGAACTCGCGCATGTAGCCCCGGCCGCCGAAGACCTGGACGACCCGGTCGGCGCAGCGCCAGGCCGCCTCGGACGCGAACAGCTTGGCCAGCGAGGCCTTGGCGTGGACGACCTTGGGATCGGCGCCGGTGTCGGCCAGCCAGGCGCATTCGCGGGTGAGCAGCCGGGCCGCCGACGCGTCGGCGGCCGAGTCGGCCAGCGGGAAGCTGACCCCCTGGAAGTCGTAGATCCGCTGCGCCGAACTGGACCCGCTCGGTCGCCCACGTCGAGCGCGAGGTCCAGCAGCCGCTCCATCGCGCCGCTGCAGCGGGCGCCGATGTGGATCCGCTCCTCGACGAACCACTCGTTGGTCAGCTCGTCGGCCCGGCCGACGCCGCCGAGGACCGCGACGCCGGGACGCGGACGTCGGTCAGCACGAACTGGGGATGACGGTCGGCGAAGGTGTGGGTGTAGTCCGGGTCGTGCTGGACGACCACGCCGGGCGTGTCGTAGTCGACCAGGAAGAGGGTCGGCCGCCGCGATCGTCGCCGTCGACGACCAGGCAGTGGAAGATCATGAAGTCGGTGTCGTCCGGGCCGGTCACGAACCACTTCTCGCCGTTGAGCACGTACTCGCCGGTCGCCGCGTCGCGGACGGCCGTGGCGCGGAGCGTCCGGGCGTCCGAGCCGGCGCCGTCCTCGGTGATCGCGTAGCTCCCCGAGCGCTCGCCCCGGAGCGACGGGTCGAGGTAGCGCCGGCGCTGCTCGGCGATCGGCGTGGAGCAGGACGTTGTAGGCGCCCGGGACGTACGACCACAGGCCGCCGGTCGACTGGCCGAGCTGCTCGTGGACGAGGACCTGCTCGAGGACCGACCAGCCCTGCCCGCCGAGCCGGCCCGGGAAACGAGCCGCCCTGGAGCCGCGCCTCGATGGCGGCCGCCCGGATCGGGTCGCCCCAGTCGCGCGGGACGTGCCCGCCGGCACGCTCGAACTCGGCCTCGCGCGGCTGGAGGACGTCGCGCACGAACGTGCGGGCGCGCGCCTGGAGCTCGAGCTGGGCGGGGGTCAGGGTCAGGTCCATCGCGCCGAAGGATGCGGCACCCGGTCGACGGGAGGCGCATGACGTCGCGGGCCGCGGGACGAGGCGGGACGACCCGGGGCAGCGCGGGACGCGGCGGACGCGGCGGATGGTGCAGGGGGCCGGCCCCGGCCTAGAAGTCCTTGTCGTTGCCGCCCGACTCGTTGCCGACCGTCGTCGACATCGCGTTCCCGGCTCGGTCGAACGCGGCGGCCGACGGGGTCCAGGCCGCCTTGTTGTTGGCGGCGTCGGTGTTCACGGTGCCGGCGATGGTGCCCAGGGTGACCGTGACGGTCGTGCCGGTCGCATCAAGGACCATCGTCGATGGCGTCCCAGAGGCGCCGGCCGTCACCGCCGTGGTCACGAAGTTGCCCTTCGTGTTGACCGAGCCGAGAGCCAGCTGGGCGGTGTTCGCGGCATTCCAGACCGTGAACGTGTCGCTCGCGGCGGCGTCGGTGAAGCGCACGACGACGGGCGTGGAGGCCCCGGTCCAGCCGGCCCGGATGCTCTCCGGGTCGATCGCCTCGCTGAAGGTGTACACGATCGTGTCGCCGGTCTCGACCCGGCCCGACGGTGGCGCCGCCGTTGGCAGTCTGGATGTCGTCCGCCGCCGGCGCCGTGTTGTCGACGGTGACCGAGAAACCGGTCTGGAGCCGGCTGTTGCCGTTGTTGTCGGTCGAGGTCAGGGTGTAGGCCTTCGCACCCGCGGTCAGGGCCGCGTTCGCGGTCAGCGACGCGCTGCGGAACCCGTACGTCACGCCGTCGACGCTGTACGTGCCGGCCGACGAGGGTCACCGCCGTTCCTCCGGTGGTGACGGTGCTCACGTTCGCCTTGATCGTGGCGATCCCGCTCGGCCCGATGCCGGCGTCGGTGGCGTTCGCGTAGACGAGATACGTGCCCGCCGCCTTGATGAACCCCGCGTCGTACTGGCCGGTCTTGGCGATGACCGTCGCGGAGACGGTGGGGGCGACCGTGTCGAGGCTCGCGAACGACGCTGCCGTCGACAGGCTGTTGGCGCCCTGCGTCGCCGTGCCGGTGAAGCGGGCGAGCGTCGTCGAGGCGGGCGAGCCCACCAGGCCCGCGACGATCAGGACGGACGCAAGCGTCGCGACCGCTCTAGGCCGGGAAGCCATCGACCACGTCCGGGCCCGCCGGGGCCGGCGCCTCTCCAGCCGGTTCGCCGTCGCCCTCCTCCAGCGACCAGATGGCGAGCATGAGCGCTCCGAGCATGAGGACGATCGAGGCCATGCCGCTGGGCACGGCCAGGTAGGCAAGCAGGAACCCGACCATCGGCAGGGCGAGGGTGACCACGCCCGAGACCGAGCCCGCAGGGACGACCACCGGATCCGGGCCATCGTTGGCGTCGCCGCGGGTCTCGAGATAGGTCGCCCCCGCGATCGCGCCGAGGCGGACGACCCGATGGGTGATCGCGATGCCGTTCGGCATCTGGACGGTCACCACGTCGCCGATCGCGATCGCGTCGACCGGGACGGTCCGTTCGATGACGACCGCCCCGAGCGGGATCGTCGGCGTCATCGACGGACCCGCGATGACGATCAGCGGGTAGCCCAGGGCGGGCGCGATGCGGCTCAGCCCGACCACCGCCAGGATGGCGATGACCAGGCTGAGCCAGAGTGCCGAGAGGGTGAGGCGAACGACGGTCATCTGGGGTGATCGTCGGTTACGGGTTGTTCGCGGTCTGCTCGGCGCTGAAGGTGAAGGTGGCCGTGGTGGCGGCGCCCTGGAAGGTGTTGCCGGTCGCGGTCGGCAAGGTCGCCCGGTAGCAGATCACTTCGCTGGCCGCGCCGGCGAGGGTCCGGTCACTGCCCTGGTCCCCGACCGCCGGATCGCCGACGACCGCGGCCGCCAGGGTGCCGCTGTAGAGCTGCGTCCCGTTGAAGTTGCCGCAGCCCGCCGTGTTGGTGTCCTTGGTCTTGATGACCAGGCCCAGCTGGTCGCGCAGGTTCTTGGTGTCCGTGTTCGTGGCGGCGGTGGTCATCGCCCAGCGGAGCGTGCCGGTCCCGGTGTTCTGGACCGTCAGCGTCCCGTTGGCGACGTCGCCGGGCATCATGTTCGATGCCGTCAGGACCGCGCTGGCCGGGGTGACGCCGATGACGATCGTGCCGGTCGCGAATGCGTTGGCGCCGTTCGCGGCAGTGCTCGTGAAGAGCGCAAAGGTGTAGGCCGTCGTGCCGATGCTGGCCATGGCGAGGACGGCTGTGACAAACATCAGGAAGCGGCGCCGACGTCGGCCCTTTCCAGACGCTCGGGTCGTTTCCATGCGGTTCCCCTAGTCCACGCGGGGAGGTCCGGACCGTCGATGGACAGCCTGCGGTGACCCCGGTGGCGGTCATTGAAGGGCCGCGGGGGTACCGGCCGCCACGGGACGTAAGGCATGGATGGGGAGGTACGTTCGTCCCGCGCGCGGAGGGTGGGGGCACGGTGACCGGCGGCACCCGCCGGACTTCCGGCGGCGCCTCGGATGGGGCTGATCAGGCGGGCTGGGCGAGCACCATGATCCGGATCTCGGTCATGTCGTCCATCGCGTAGCGGAGACCTTCGCGACCCAGGCCGGAGTCCTTGACCCCGCCGTAGGGCATGTGGTCGATCCGGTAGGTCGGAACGTCGTTGATGATGACGCCGCCGACCTCGAGCTCGCTGAACGCCCGCCAGGCGCCGGCCAGGTCGTTGGTGAAGACGCCGGTCTGGAGCCCGAACATGGAGTCGTTGACCCGCGCGATGGCGTCGTCGAGGTCGCGGAAGGGGAAGGCGACCACGAGCGGCGCGAACGCCTCGTTGGAGCACACCTGGGCGGTCGTCGGGACGTCCGTCAGGACGGTCGGCGGGAAGAACGCGCCGTCCGCCTTGCCGCCGAGCAGGACCGTGCCGCCCAGCGCGATCGCCTCGTCGACCCAGCGCTGGGTCCGGCCGGCGGCGGTCGTGTCGACCATCGGGCCGACGTCGGTGGTCGGGTCGATCGGATCGCCGACCGTGAGCGCCTTCGCCCCTGCGATGAACTTGTCCATGAACGCGTCCCAGATGTCCTCGTGGACGAAGGCGCGCTGGACGCTGATGCAGACCTGGCCGGCATAGCTGAACCCGCCCACCAGGCAGCGCTTGACCGCCCAGTCGAGGTCGGCCGTCTTGTCGACGATGACCCCGGCGTTGCCGCCGAGCTCGAGCACGACCCGCTTCTTGCCGGCGCGCTCCTTCATCCGCCAGCCGACCGACGGCGAGCCGGTGAAGGTCAGCAGCTTGAAGCGCGGATCGGCGACCATCCGGTCGCCCAGCTCGCGGGTCATGGGCAGGATCGAGACCGACCCGGCCGGCACGCCGGCGGCCTCGATGATCTCGGCCACCGTGAGCATCGTGAGCGGGTCCTTGGACGGCGGCTTGAGCACGATCGGGTTGCCGCTGGCGATCGCCGGCGACAGCTTGTGGGCGGCCAGGTTGAGCGGGAAGTTGAACGGGCTGATGGCCGCGATCGGGCCGATCGGGAAGCGCCGGGTGATCCCGACCCGGTCCTTCGACGACGGCAGCAGGTCGAGCGGGATGACCTCGCCGGTCATCCGCTCTGCCTCTTCCGCGCCGAGGCGGAAGGTCAGCGCCGCCCGGTCGACCTCGACCAGCGCGTCGCGGATCGGCTTGCCCGCCTCGAGCGCGATGAGCCGGCCGAGCTCCTCGCGCCGGGCCTTCACCCCGGCGCTGATCTCGCGCAGGATCCGGCCGCGCTCGTAGGCCGGCAGCGTGCGGGTGACCTCGAAGGCGGCGACCGCCGCCTGGACCGCCTCCTCGTACTGCGCCTCCGTGGCGTTGTAGGTCGTGCCGGCGGGTGTCTCGGGGTCGGCCGGGTTGTCGACGACCAGCACGTCGGGCGATTCGACCCAGCGGCCGGCCAGGAAGATCGGATGGGGCTTGGTGCCGGTCACGACGGTCATCTGGGGCTCTCCTATGGGGTACGTTGGCATCGTACAACCGGCGCCCGCGCCGTCCCCGATCCGCGAGGTCCAGACGTGTCCCGACCGACCGCCCTCCGAGACGCCCTCCAGGTCAAGCCCGGCACGCGCATCCGGCTCGAGAAGCTGGATGCGGGCGCCACGTTCGGCCACGAGAAGGGGTCCTCGGTCGAGGCCACCGCGCGCCAGATGGCCCGCCTGCGTGATCTCCAGGACCGGATGTGGGCCGAAGCCAAGCATTCCGTGCTGGTCGTCCTCCAGGGCATCGATGCCGCCGGCAAGGACGGCACGATCGCCAAGGTCATGGAGGCCTTCAACCCGCAGGGCTGTCCGGTCAGCTCGTTCAAGGTGCCGTCCGTCGAGGAGCGCGCGCACGACTACCTGTGGCGCGTCCACAAGCGCACGCCGGGCAAGGGCGAGGTCGGCATCTTCAACCGCTCGCACTACGAGGACGTGCTCGTCGTGCGGGTCCACGATCTCGTGCCCAAGCGCGTCTGGTCGAAGCGCTACGACCAGATCAACGACTTCGAGCGGATGCTGGCGGACAGCGGCACGACCATCGTCAAGTTCTTCCTCACGATCGATCGCGAGGAGCAGCGCAAGCGGTTCCAGGAGCGCTACGACGACCCGACGAAGCGCTGGAAGTTCAGCCTGGGCGACCTCGAGGAGCGCAAGCTCTGGGACTCCTACCAGGCCGCATTCGACGAGGCGCTCTCGAAGACGTCGACCCCCTGGGCGCCGTGGTACGTCATCCCGGCCAACCGGAACTGGTTCCGCAACCTCGCCGTGTCGACGATCCTCGCCGACACGATGGCCGGCCTGAAGCCGGCCTACCCGGCCCCGCCGGACCTGCCCCCGAACCTCGTCATCGAATAGCGTCCCGGCGGGCGGCGGCTCTGCCGGCGGCGGCTCAGGGGCGATCGAGCCCTGCTGCGAAGCCCGTCAGCGCCTCGGCCGTCCGGCCGGCGTGACCGTCCATCTCGTCAGGTGCCAGGTCCATGAGCGCACGCTCCCAGGCGAGAGCCTTGCCGACCGGCGCGAGGGCACCCGTCGCGTCCATGGCCGCCCCGAGCTCCGTGCGTGACGCGACGTCCGTCCACGCCTCGAGATAGCCGTCGCGCAGCCGGTCGAACACCGGATCCGCAGTGTCGCGCTCCGTGCGCCGGGCGATCGAGCCGAACGTGCCGGCCAGCGTCGCGAATGGGTGGCCGATGACCGCGTCGCCCCAGTCGAAGAACCGCTCGCCACCCGGTCCGACGACGATGTTCCCGCCGTGGAAGTCGTTGTGCTGGATGGAGACCGGGACGCCGGCGCGGGCGGCGCGACCGGCCAGGTCGGTCACCGCCGCCGCCCCACGCGACGCCAGCCGGGCCCGGGCGCTCCTCGCGGCGGCCCGCTCGGACGCGTCGACGCGGCTCCAGATCCGATCGTCGGCCACGAGCCGATCGAGCGCATCGGCCAGCCGCTCCGGTCGCTCGTCGGGGGTGCCCGCGGCCAGCATCGCGGCGACGGCCGCCTCGCCCTCGACCGAGCGCTGCAACCGAGCGTACTCGGTCAGGATCGGCTCCCACGCATCGAGGTCGTGGTCGCCGCGCCCGTCGGGTCGGCCGGCGCGGAGCGTCGGTCCCGCGTCGTCGAAGAGCATCCACGGCCGGGTCGGGTGGATGGCCAGCGGCAGGACCGCGCGGCGGACGCCGAACGTGCGGAGGACCTCCAGGAGCGGCCCCTCATAGGCCGGGCCTGGTCCGGTCGCCTTGAACCAGACGGGCGCGCCGTCGGTCGGGATGCGGAGCGTCGTCGCCCACGGCCGTACGTGCGGCTGCTCGATCGGGCCAGCGATCCGGCGCCCGAGCCGTGCCAGCTCGTCGGCGAGCCACGCCTCGACCGATGCTCGCCAGGCCGGATCGAGCCAGGTCCGGATCCCCGTCGGGGTCGTCTCCCGATCGGGCCCCGGGGCCGTGTCAGCGGCCCTTGCCGCCACCGAACAGGGTCCCGAAGACGCCGCGGATCAGGTCCTGCCCGAGCCGCGACGAGACGACCTTGCCACCGGTCCGGATCGCGGTGTCGATCGTCTTCTGTTGGGCCTTCGCGGCGTCCTGGGCGGCCTTCTGCTGGGCCTTACGCTCGCGCTCGGCGGCCTTCTGCGCGGCCGCCATCTCGCGCGCCTGGCGGGTGATCTCGCGCTGCTGCTGGGCGGGCGTCATCCCGTTGAGGCCGGTCGCCGTCGTCGGGTCGACGCCGGCGCGCACCGCGGCATCCGCGGCGGCCTGGGCGGACGCGGCCTTGGCGGCCGTGATCCGGGCAGTGATCCGCTCGTAGGCGCTGTCGCGGTCGACCGTCACGCCGTACTTCGTCGCGAACGGGCTGGTCGCGATCATCCCCTTGAAGGTGACCTCGTCGAACGGGCGCCATGAGCGAATCGGGCGCCAGCAGCCGGGTCGCCGCGAGCGGAGTCGGCACGCCGCGCGGTGAGAGGACGGTGACCAGGGCCTCGCCGATCCCGAGCGAGGTGATCGTCTTCTCGACGTCGTAGAACTCGGTCATCGGGAACGTCCGGGCGGTCTTGCGCAGGGCGTCGGCGTCCTCGGGCGTGAAGGCGCGCAGCGCGTGCTGGACCCGATTGCCGAGCTGGGCCAGCACCGGCGACGGCACGTCGGTCGGCGCCTGGGTCACGAAGTAGACGCCGACGCCCTTGGAGCGGATCAGCCGGGCGGTCCGCTCGACCTGGTCCATCAGCGCCTCCGAGGCGTCGTCGAACAGCAGGTGGGCCTCGTCGAAGAAGAAGCACAGCTTGGGCTTGGGCAGGTCGCCGGCCTCGGGCAGCGACTCGTACAGCTGCGCCAGCATCCAGAGCATGAACGTGGAGAACAGCCGGGGCTGGTCCATGACGTCGGCAGCTCGAGGATGCTGATGATCCCGGTGCCCTCGGGCGTCGTCCGGAGCAGGTCCGCGACGTCGAACTCCGGCTCGCCGAAGAAGACGTCCGCGCCTTCCTGCTCGAGGACGACGATCGAGCGCAGGAGCACGCCCGACGGACGCGCTCGACATGCCGCCGTAGTCGGCCAGGACCGGCTTGCCCTCGTCGGACGACGAGGATACTTGAGCGTCGCGCTCAGGTCCTTGAGGTCGAGCAGCGGCAGGTCGTTGTCGTCGCAGTACTTGAAGACCAGGGCGAGGATCGACGTCTGCGTGTCGTTGAGGTCGAGGACCTTGCCGAGCAGCAGCGGCCCGAACGAGTGGACCGTCGCGCGGACCTGGGCGCCGAGCTTGCCGGACAGGGACAGGAACTCGACCGGGTGGCCCGACGGCCTCGAACGTCCAGCCGAGCGAGGTGACGCGCTCGACGACCTTCGGGTTGGTCGCGTCGCCGGGCGCGGCGAGTCCGGTCAGGTCGCCCTTGATGTCGGCCACGAAGACCGGCACGCCGGCCTTGGAGAGCTGGCCCGCCAGGAGCTGCAGGGTCTTGGTCTTGCCCGTGCCCGTGGCGCCGGCGATGAGGCCGTGCCGGTTGAGCATCGACAGCGCGACCTGGACCCGGGCGTCGTTGGCCAGCTCGTCGCCGAGCATCGGGCTGCCGATGATCAGGCCCGGCTCGGTCAGCGCGTAGCCGGCGGCCATCGCGTCGTGGAACGCCTTGTCCATCGGTCCTCCGGTCGGAGATCTGGCGGTCGAGGAGGGGTTGGCAAGCGTATCATCGGCCGTCCGTGGGCCAGCGCGTCTGGCGCACACAGCGGAGGGTTCAGGGGATGAGGATCGACGACATCGACGGGATCGGCGCGACGCAGGCCGCCAAGCTGGCCGAGGCGGGCGTGACGACCACCGACGACCTCCTCCAGTGGGGCGCGAACAAGGCCGGCCGGGACTCGCTCGAGGCGACCACCGGGATCAGCGGCAAGCTGATCCTCGAGTGGGTGAACCACGCCGACCTGATGCGCATCGACGGCGTCGGCTCCGAGTACTCCGACCTCCTCGAGGCGGCCGGTGTCGACTCCCCGTCGGAGCTGGCGCAGCGCAACGCGGCCAATCTCGCGATGACGTTCCAGGAAGTGGTTGCCGCCCGGCCGGACATCGTCCGGCGCGTGCCGAGCGAGACCGAGATCGCCGGCTGGATCGCCGAGGCGAAGACGCTCGCGAAGGTCGTCGAGCACTGAGCGGAGGTCCGACATGGGCGGCTTCAGGGAGTTCCTGACCAAGTCGAACGCACTGGCCCTCGCCGTCGGCGTCATCATCGGCGTCGCGCTCGGCACCGTCGTGACGACGCTGGTCGACGCGATCATCATGCCGCCCATCGGCTGGGCGCTCGGCAACGTCGACTTCGCGTCGATCAAGACCGTGCTCGGCACGAACGCGAAGGGCGAGGAGGTCGCCATCGGCTGGGGCCTCTTCATCAACGCCCTGATCACGTTCGTGATCGTGATGCTGGTCGTCTACGTGATCAGCAAGATCTTCATCAAGGAAGCGCCGCCGGCCGGCCCGTCGCCCGAGGAGGTCCTCCTGACCGAGATCCGGGACGAGCTGCGCAGGCGACCCGCCTGAGTCAGGACGGCTGAGAGCACGACGGCCCGCCGGCGATGGCGGGCCGTTCCCTGTCCGGCCGCCCATGTCAGCCCTCGGGCGCCGCCGGGTACGACCCGAGGACGCGGCACATCGTCGTCACCCCGCCGAGCTCGGCGAGTGCCGCCGCCATCGACGGGTCGGCGACGTCGCCGTCGAGATCGATCCAGAACACGTATTCCCAGGCGCGCTCCCGGCTGGGCCGCGACTCCAGCTTGTGCATGTTGAGCTCGTGGCCGGCGATGACCTGCAGGACCGCCACCAGCGTGCCCGGCTCGTTCCGGACCGCGACGACCAGGGTCGTCCGGCGGCGCGTCCCGGTCGGGCGCAGGGCGAGCGGACCGGCGTCGGGCCGGGTCAGGACGACGAAGCGGGTCCGGTTGCCCGGCAGGTCGCCGATGCCGTCGGCGAGCACCTCGAGGCCGAACAGCGCGGCCGCCCGGGGCGACAGGACCGCGGCGGCGCCGAGCTCGTGGCGATCCGCGATGGCCTTGCCGGCGCCGGCCGTGTTGTACGTGGACAGCAGCTGCCACGGCCGCTGCCGCAGGAATGCCTCGGCCTGGCCGAGCGCCTGGATGTGGGAGTAGACCCGCTCGATCGCGTCGAGGCGCTGGCCGGGCAGGGCGGCCAGGCACAGGCTGACCGGCACGACGACCTCGGCCCGGATCACGAGATCGTGCTCCAGGAGCAGGTCGTAGTTCTCGCGCACCGTGCCGTTGATGACGTTCTCGATGGGCACGACGCCGGCGACTGCGGCGCCCGCGGCGACGCGCTCGAACACCTCGCGGAACGCCCCGACCGAGACGCGCTCCACGTCGCCGAACGCGGCCAGCACGGCGTCCTCGGCGAACGCCCCCGGCTCGCCCGCGTAGGCGATCGGGCCCGTCGCTTCGCTGGGCGTCATCGGCTCGTCGGCCTCCGGCACGGACGCCCGCTCAGGCCGACGGCGTGGGCCGGTCGTTGCAGGTCGCGTTCCGGGTCCCCGCGACCTGCTGGATCAGGGTCGCGAGCAACGGCTGGAGCGCCGCCTCGGCCTGCGCTGGGGTCGTGTTCGCCGGGAGCTGGTCGGCCGCGGCCTGGAGGTTGGTCTGGGCGGTCTGCGCCTCGTTCAGCTGGGCGCCGACGAACGGCCCCGCGACCGCGATGACGCCGGCCAGGGCCGTCTTGGCGTCGGCGACCGCCGTCTTGTACTGGTCGACCGTCGACGACGGCGTCAACGCGTCGAGCACCGCCAGCGTCTTCGCATAGCCGTCCAGCGCCGGACAGAAGGCGATGGCCGGGTCCGGGCTCGGGGAGCCACCGGACGACGAGCAGGCGGCGACGAGCAGGACGGCAGAAGCGAGCATGGCGACGACGCGAGACATGGCGGTGGTCCCTCCCATTCGAGACCGCACCATACGCTACTGTCCCTTCGTGCCGCCCGAAGGAACCGCACCGCGCTGGTCGACCGTCGTCTCCCGGCGCGAGGCGCGCCTGCTGTTCTGGCTGGTCGTCCTCGCGCTGGTCGGCATCGTGTTCGTGCTCTACTCCGAGTCGCTGTCCGTCCTGGCGACGCCGGCGATCATCCTGTTCGTCGCGTGGCTGATGTCGTACGTGCTGGAGCCCCCGGTCTCGTTCGTCCAGCGGCACCTGCCGTTCCGCGGTCGCGGCGTCGCCGTGGCCATCACGTACCTCGTGACGGCCGTGATCGCGTTCGTCGTCATCGCCGGCGCGGGGGTCGCGGTGATCAACGCGGCCGTCGCGTTCATCGACAGCCTGCCGGCCATCCTGTCGCGGCTCGGCGAGCTCCTGACGCCGATCGTCAGCGCCCTGGGCCTGACCACGCCGGGCGACGGCTCGGTGGTCGCCAAGATCCAGGAGTTCGTGGCCGAGAACGCGGGCGAGATCGCGGACGGGATCACGGCTCTCGCGCGGAACGCGGTCGTGGTGGTGGCCAGCCTCGTCACCGCCGTCATCATCTCGGTCGGCCTGGCGATGGGCCAGGTCTCGCTGCTCGGCTGGCTTCGGCGCTTCCTGCCGTCGAGCACCTATCGCGACCTGACCGAGCTGGAGGCCGCCATCGCGGTCTCCTTCGGCGGGTTCGTCCGGGGCCGGCTCGTGATCGGCGCGATCTACGGCGTCATCGTGGCGCTGAGCGCCGTCGTGCTGGGCATCCCGTACGCCCCGCTCATCGCCGTCATCGCCGGGCTGATCGTGTTCATCCCGTGGATCGGCCCGCTCATCGGCTGGGCCGTCCTGCCCGCCTTCGCGCTCATCCTGGCGCCCGCCGAGGTCGCCCCGGCGGCGGCGATCAGCATCGTCGCGGCGATCGCGATCCAGGTCGGCGTGACCCAGTTCGTGATGGCCGGGGCCGTGAAGATGGCGCCGGTCGGGGTCTTCGTCGTGGTCATCCTCGGCACGGCCGTCGCCGGGGTCATCGGGGCGATCTTCGCCATCCCGACCGCGGCGGCCATCCTGGCCATCACGGACTACCTGCGCGAGCGTGACGTCCTGCTCCGCTCCGAGCCGGCCGGCGAGGATGGTGCCCCGGCGTCCGCGACCAACGCGATCGAGCCGGACGCGACGGCCGCCCCCGCGCTGCCGCCGGCCTCGCCTTCTCCCTCGGCCGCGACGAAGCCCTAGCGCTCGAACCAGGCCGTCGTGTCGTTCGGGACCTCGGCCTCGTCGAGATCCGCCCGCTGCTCACGCGCGGTCCCGGCGGAGACGGCCACGCCCTTGCGATTGCCGGCGGCCTCGGTCGCCCCGGACCAGTGCGACTCGGCGAGGAGCGTGTTGAGGGCCGCGATGTAGGCCTCGATGGAGGCCGCGATGATGTTCGGGCCGCTGGCCGTGCCGGCGTACTCGCCCGCCCCACGCTCGCCGCCGATGTCCGGCGGCGCGATCCGGACGCTGACCGCCCCGATCGTGTCGGTCCCCTCCCCGAGCGCGTGGATGTCGTATGCGAGCAGGCGCGGGTGGCCGGTCAGGACGCCCGAGAGCGCCTGGTCGACCGCCCGGTACAGCGCGTCGATGGCGCCGTTGCCCTCGGACGACGCCCGCCACTCGTGGTCGCCGGAGACGATGACCACGGCGCCGCGGCTGCGCACGTTGCTGCCGGACGTGGCGGTCCACCGGGCGAGCTGCAGGGCGTCGGCGGGCAGGTCGGTCATCGGGTCACCTCCGGGGAGTGGCGGTCGCGCCGTGGGCGGGCTGGGGCGCGCCCGCGTCCCGGCCCTGGGCGGTCGTGAAGTGGCGTTCGTCGCGGCGGCGCAGCTCGGCGCCGGACTTCCAGATGGCGTACTCGAGCGAGTCGGCCAGGGCCGACGCGGACGCGGCGATGATGTTGGTGTCGCTGCCCATCGTCGACCAGGTGCGGGCGCCGTCCATCGAGTCGATGATCACCCGGGTCCGGGCCGCGGTGGCCGCGCCGCCGTCGAGGATGCGCACCTTGTAGTCGACGAGGTGGACGTCATCGAGCCCCGGGTAGAACGCCCGGAGCGCCTTGCGCAGGGCGGCATCGAGCGCGTTGACCGGGCCGTTGCCGTCGGCCGCCGTGTGGAGGGTCTCGCCGTCGACCTCGACCTTGACCGTCGCCTCGGCCAGCAGCTCCTGGCCGTCCCGCTGCTCGATCAGGCAGGTGTAGTCGACGATCCGGAACGGCGCGACGTACTCGGCGCCGTGGCGCCGGATGAGGAGCTCGAAGCTCGCCTCGGCGCCCTCGAAGGCCAGCCCGTCGGCCTCGAGCTCCTTGATCAGGGTGGACAGCTCGCGCGCGTCGACGATCCCGTCCAGCTCGAGGCCGAGCTGCCGGGCACGGATCGAGGTGTTGGCCCGCCCGCCGAGCTCGGATACGACCAGGCGTCCGACGTTGCCGACCGCGGTCGGGTCGATGTGCTGGTAGCTCCGCTCGACCTTGGCAACCGCCGCCCCGTGGACCCCGCCCTTGTGGGCGAACGCGGAGCGGCCGACGTACGGCTGGTAGTCGTTCGGGGTCTGGTTGGCGATCTCGGCGACCGAGCGGGACAGGTCGGTCAGGCGGGCCAGGTCGCCGCCGCCGGCCGGCACGAGCGGGTGCGCGGTCTTGAGCGCCAGGTTGGCCAGGATGCTGACCATGTTGGCGTTGCCGGCCCGCTCGCCGTAGCCGTTGATGGTGGCCTGGACGTGGCGGATCCCGGCGGCGACGGCCGCCATCGAGTTGGCCACCGCGAGCTCCGCGTCGTTGTGGGTGTGGATCCCGAGGGTCAGGTCTCCGGAGTCGCCGAGCGCGGCGTCCAGCCCGGCCCGCACCTGCCCGATGATCGTCACCAGCTCGTCCGTGAGCGTGCCGCCGTTGGTGTCGCACAGGACCAGCGTCCGGGCACCGCCCTGCCAGGCGGCTCGCAGGGTCTCGAGGGCGTAGGCCGGGTCGTCCTTGTAGCCATCGAAGAAGTGCTCCGCGTCGTAGACGACCTCGCGTCCGTGATCGACCACGAAGCCGACGGAGTCCGCGACCATCTCGAGGTTCTCGGCCGGCGTCGCTCCCAGCACCTCGATGACGTGGAGCTGCCAGCTCTTTCCGAAGATCGTCACGACCGGCGTCTCGGCGGCGACCAGCTCGCGGAGGTTGGGGTCCGTCTCGGGCGTGTTGGAGCGATGCCGGGTCATCCCGAAGGCGGCCAGCCGGGTGCGCTCCCAGCGCATCGTGCGGGCGGCGGCGAAGAACTCGATGTCTTTCGGGTTCGAGCCGGGCCAGCCACCCTCGATGAACGGCATCCCGTACTCGTCGAGCATCCGCGCCACGCGCAGCTTGTCGGCCAGGGACAGCGTGATGTTCTCGCCCTGCGTCCCGTCGCGCAGGGTCGTGTCGTACAGGACGACCGGGCCGTCATCCGGTGCCGGGGCCGCCCCTGCCCCGCCGGCCCGGCCGGCCTCGTCGGTCATGCCGGGACGCCGGTCGTGACGGCCGGCCCGAGAGCCTCGACGACGGCGGTCGCGAACCCGGTCGTGCCGACGACGACCAGCCCGTCCGATCGGATCGGCCGGATCGGCCAGGTCGGCCGTCCGCCAACCCTCGTCCAGGGCACGGCCGCACGGCCGCCTCGATCGCCCCGGCCGCGTCCTCGCGACCCGAGCGAGGTCCGGAGCAGCATCGCGGCGGACAGGATCGTGCCGATCGGGTCGGCGATGTCGCGGCCGGCGATGTCCGGCGCGGAGCCGTGGATCGGCTCGTACAGCCCGAACGTGCCGTGCTCGGTGCGGCGCTCGCCGAGGGACGCCGACGGCAGCACGCCGAGGCTGCCCGCAAGCACCGCCGCCTCGTCGGACAGGATGTCGCCGAACAGGTTCTCCGTGACGATGACGTCGAAGTCCGCCGGACGGCGGACGAGCAGCATCGCGCACGAATCGACGAGCTGGTGGTTGAGCGTCACGTCCGGGTACTCGACCGCGATCTCGTCGGTCACCCGCCGCCACAGCCGCGAGGTGGCGAGGACGTTGGCCTTGTCGACCTGGGTCAGCCGGCTGCTCCGCGTCCTCGCCGCCTCGAACGCCAGCCGGACGATCCGGGCGATCTCGTGCTCGGCGTAGGGCAAGGTGTCGAGCGCGGTCCGGGCGCCGGGCTCGCCGGACGGCTCGGTCCGGTCGCCGAAGTAGATCCCGCCGGTCAGCTCGCGGACGATCAGGAGGTCGACGCCGGCCAGCAGCTCCGGGCGAAGCGGCGACGACCCTGCCAGGGCCGGATGGACGGTCACGGGCCGGAGGTTGGCGAACAGGCCCAGGCCGCCCCGCAGGGCGAAGAGCGCCTGCTCGGGTCGGACGGCCGCGCCCGGGTCGGACCACTTGGGGCCGCCGACGGCGCCGAGGAGGATCGCGTCCGCCTCCCCGCAGGCGGCCAGGTCCTCGTCGCGGATGGCGACGCCGTACGCGTCGATGGCGGCGCCGCCGACGAGGTGCTCGGACCAGTCGATGCAGAAGCCGAAGGCCTCGCCGGCCGCGTCGACGACCCGGCGCGCCGCGGCGACGACCTCCGGCCCGACGCCATCGCCCGGGATGGTGGCGACGTGATACGTGCCCCCCGCGGAGGCCGCGGTCCCGTCGCTCACGGGGTCGACTCACCGCTGCGCGGCGAGGCGAAGGCCACCGACACGCCGTTGATCTCGGCGCCGTGGAGCTTGTTGACCGCCACGACGTAGGCCTCGAGCGAGGCCTCGATGATGTTGGTCGAGAGCCCGTGGCCGGTCACGATGAGCGCGCCCGGGCCCTCGTCCGACGAGCGCCGGCAGCGGACCAGGACCTGGCCCTGGGCGTCCTCGCCGGCCGTCACCGCCTTGATCTCGTACTCGGTCAGCGTCGGATGCCAGCCGAGGACAGGCTGGACCGCCTCGTCGACGGCCCGGAACAACGCGTTGACCGGCCCGTTCCCGGTCGTCTCGGCGGTCCGCTCCTCGCCGCCCATGTCGATCGTCGCCGTGCCCGTGGCGTTGCCGCCGTGGGAGGACGTCACGCTCCAGCCGACGAGCGCGATGCTCGACGGGACCCCGGACGAGCGCTGCTCGACGAGGGCCAGGAGGTCCGCGTCGGTGACCTCCTTCTTGGCGTCGGCCAGGTCGATCGCCTGGCGGTAGACCTCGTCCAGCGCCTCGCCGTCGAGGTCGTAGCCGAGGTCGTGGAGCTTGCCCTGGAGGCCGCGCCGGCCGGACAGCTTGCCGATGGTCAGCTGGTTGCTCGTCAGCCCGACCGACTGGGGCGTCATGATCTCGAAGTTGAGCGGGTTCTTCAGGACGCCGTCCTGGTGGATCCCCGATTCGTGGGCGAACGCGTTCCGCCCGACGATCGCCTTGTTGGGCTGGACCACGAAGCCGGTCAGGTAGCTGACCAGCCGGCTCGTCGGCACGATCTGCTCCGTGACGACGCCCGTCGTGTGGCCGCCCATCGCCGCCGACCGGGTGGCCAGGGCCATCACGACCTCCTCGAGCGGCGCGTTGCCGGCGCGCTCGCCGAGGCCGTTGATCGTCACCTCGACCTGGCGTGCGCCGGCCTCGATCGCGGTCAGGGTGTTGGCCACGGCCAGGCCCAGGTCGTCGTGGCAATGGACGCTGATGACCGCCTGCGAGCCGACCAGGTCGACGGCCCGCCGGATGAGCGGCCCGAACTCGGACGGGATGGCGTACCCGACGGTGTCGGGCAGGTTGACCGTGGTCGCGCCGGCCTCCACGACCGCCTCGACGACCTGCATCAGGTAGTCGGGGTCGCTCCGGGTCGCGTCCATCGCGCTGAACTCGAGCTCGGCGTCGCGGCCCAGCTGCTCGCGCCCGTAGCGGACCCAGCGGACCGCCTCGGCGAGGGCCTCCTCGCGGGTCATCCGGATCTGGTGCTGGAGGTGGATCTCGCTGGTCGAGATGAACACGTGGAGGTGCGGCCGCTCGGCGACGCGGATGGCCTCGACCGCGCGCTGCGGGTCGCCATCGCGGCAGCGCGCCAGACCCGCGACGGCCACGCCACGGGTCTCCTTGGCGATCCGGTTGACGGCCTCCCAGTCGCCCGGCGACGCGGCCGGGAAGCCGGCCTCGATGACGTCGACGTTGAGCCGGACGAGCTGGCGGGCGACCTCGAGCTTCTCGGGCATCGTGAGCGACGCGCCCGGGGCCTGCTCGCCGTCGCGCAGGGTCGTGTCGAAGATCCGGATGCTGCCCTTGGCGCCGGCCGACCGCGGCTCGGGCGCGCCCGATACGCCGCCGGCGCTCATTGCGCCGCGCCCGGCGTC
This sequence comes from uncultured Chloroflexia bacterium, assembly GCA_963755995.1. GTDB lineage: Bacteria > Chloroflexota > Limnocylindria > Limnocylindrales > CSP1-4 > SPCO01. Next base: position 529,348 of record CAVWLQ010000002.1, read on the forward strand.
GTGGCCGACGCCTGGGACTGGCCGGCGACGACCTCGACCGGATCGAGGAACGGCATCTGGGCACGGAGCCGCGAGCCGACCCGCTCGACGAGGTGGTCGCGATCCGCGGCGCGCAGGCGCTCGAACTCCTTGCGGCCGGATTCGCTCTCGGCGATCCAGTTGCGCGCGAACGTCCCGTCCTGGATCTCCGTCAGGACCTGCTTCATCGTCGCGCGGACGTGCTCGTCGATGATCCGCGGGCCGGACACGTAGTCGCCCCACTCGGCGGTGTCGCTGACCGAGAAGCGCATGAAGTTGAGCCCGCCGCGATAGATCAGGTCGACGATCAGCTTGAGCTCGTGCATGGTCTCGAAGTAGGCGAGCTCGGGCTGGTAGCCGGCCTCGACCAGGGTCTCGAAGCCCATCTTGATGAGCGCCGCCGTGCCGCCGCACAGGACCGCCTGCTCCCCGAACAGGTCGGTCTCGGTCTCCTCGGCGAAGGTCGTCTCGAGGACGCCCGCCCGGGTCGACCCGATCGCCCGGCCGTAGGCCAGGACGCGGTCGCGCGCGGTGCCGGACTGGTCGCGATGGACGGCGAACAGGGCCGGGACGCCGCCGCCCGCACGGTAGACCGAGCGGAGGAGGTGGCCCGGGCCCTTCGGCGCGATCATCCCGACGTCGACGATGCCGGGCGGGTCGATCCGCCCGAAGTGGATGTTGAAGCCGTGCGCGAACATCAGGAGGTGGCCGGCGCGCAGGTGCGGCTCGATCTCCGCGTCGTAGACCGCCTTCTGGGCGGTGTCGGGGACGAGGATCATGATCACGTCGGCGGCCTTGACGGCATCGGCAACGTCGGCGACGCGCAGCCCGGCCTCCGCGGCCAGGTCGCGGCTCTTGGACCCGGGCGCCAGCCCCACGATGACGTCCACTCCGGACTCGTGGAGGTTGAGCGCGTGGGCGTGGCCCTGCGAGCCGTAGCCGATGATGGCCACCGTCTGCCCGGCCAGCGCCGCCGGGTCCGCGTCGTTGTCGTAGTACATGCGTCGCCGTCATCGCTTGATCGCCTCCTCGATGGATCCGCTGCCCCGCGCCATCACGACGGCGCCGGTCCGGACCATTTCCTTGATGCCATAGGTCCGGACCAGCGCGACGAACGCGTCGACCTCGGACTCGGTGCCGGTCACCTCCACGATGACCGAGCCATCGGCCAGGTCCACGACCCGGCCGCGTGACAGCTCCACGAGCTTGAGGACCTCGGCGCGGGTCGCGTCGGTCGCCCGGATCTTGACCAGCGCCAGCTCCTGCTGGACGGTCGGCTCATTGGTGACGTCCTGGACCTTCAGCACGTCGATCAGCCGGTACAGCTGCTTGGCCGCCTGCTCGACCGCCACGTCGTCGCCGTGCAGGGTGATGGTCATCCGGCTGAGGTCCTCGCTGTCCGTGTGGCTGACGGCCAGCGAGTCGATGTTGAAGTTGCGCGCGCGCATGAGGCTGGACACGCGGTTGAGGACGCCCGGCTTGTTGAGCACGACCGCGACGAGCACGTGGCGACGGGTCTCGCCGCCGCCCGGCAGGGCCCGTGACGGCGGGGCGTTGTGCGCCGGCGCCGAGGGAGCCGCCGGTCGGCAGCTGTCCGTTCGAGTCCGGGTCGGCGGTCATTCGTCCGCCCCGCCCCACTTCTCGATCAGGTCGGACAGGCCCTTGCCGGCCGGCATCATCGGGAAGATGTTCTGCTCCTCGGCGATCTCGAACCAGATGAGCGCCGGTCCGTCGACCGCCTGCGCGGCGCGGATCGCGGCGTCGACGTCGTCCGGCGTCCGCGCCCGGAAGGCCGGGATCCCGTAGGCATCGGCGAGCTTCGCGAAGTCCGGCCCGGGCAGGTTGGACGAGTGGTAGTTGCCGGCGTAGATGATCTCCTGCCACTGCCGGATCATCCCGAGCTTCTTGTTGTCGAGCAGGGCGATCTTGACCGGGATCCGGTCGGCGACGAGGGTCATCAGCTCCTGGGAGGTCATCTGGAAGCCGCCGTCACCGGTGATCGCCCAGGTCTCGCGGTCGGGCCGCCCGAGGGCGGCGCCCATCGCGGCCGGGACGGAGAAGCCCATCGTCCCGAGGCCGCCGGAGCTGACGTGCGTGTTCGGGTTGCGGAAGCCCGTGTAGCGGGCCAGCCACATCTGGTTCTGGCCGACGTCCGCGACGTACGTGCCCTGATGGTCGGACAGCTCGCCGATCCGCTCGATGACGTAGTCGGCGGACAGCAGCCCGTCGCGCCAGGCGCCGGAGCCGTGCCAGCTCGAGGCGACCGAGTCCGCCTTCCACTCGGCCAGCTGGGTCATGTAGTCCTCGCGCGTCGCCGGATCGACCGGCGCGACCAGCTCGGTCAGGGCCTCGAGCACCCGCTTCGCGTCGCCGACGATCGGCACCTCGACGGCCACGTTCTTGCCGATCTCGGCCGGATCGATGTCGGCGTGGATGATCCGGGCGTACGGGGCGTAGGTCCGGACGTTGCCGGTGACCCGGTCGTCGAAGCGCATCCCGATCGCGATCAGCAGGTCGGCGCTCTGGATGGCCCGGTTGACGTGCTTCCAGCCGTGCATGCCCATGTAGCCGTAGGCCAGCGGATGGGTCTCGTCGATGGCGCCGATCCCGAGCAGCGTCCAGGCGACCGGGATGTGGGCCTTCTCGGCGAAGGCGACCAGCTGGTCCCAGGCCTCGGCGTGGAGGACGCCGTGGCCGGCCAGGATGACCGGCCGCTTGGCCGCTGCGATCTCGGCCGCCGCGAGCTTCAGCTGGCGCGGATGGCCGTCCATGTTCGGCCGGAAGCCGGGCAGGCCGGCGACGACCTCGTCGGCCGTCGGGTGGGTCGCCCGGGTCTCCTGCTGGAGGGCGTCCTTGGTGATGTCGATGTGGACGGGCCCCGGCCGGCCCGTCCGGGCGATGTGGAACGCCTCCGCCACGACCCGCGGCAGGTCGTCCGCGTCGCGGACCAGGTAGTTGTGCTTGGTCATCGGCAGCGTGATGCCGTTGATGTCGATCTCCTGGAAGGCGTCCTTGCCGATCAGGGCCGCCGGAACGTTGCCGGTGATGGCGACCATCGGCACGGAGTCCAGCAGCGCCGTCCCGATGCCCGTGACGAGGTTGGTCGCGCCCGGGCCGGAGGTGCCCATGCACACGCCCACCCGCCCGGTGACGCGGGCATAGCCGTCGGCGGCGTGGGCGCCGCCCTGCTCGTGCCGGACGAGCACATGCCGGAGCTCGGGGTAGTCGCCCAGGATGTCGTACAGCGGCAGGATCACGCCGCCCGGGTAGCTGAAGAAGACGTCGACACCCTGGAGGAGCAGGGCCTCGCACAGGACGTCCGCCCCGATGCGCGTCCGCTTGAGGTCACGGCCCTCGTGGAGCATGCCCTTGCGGGCGCGCTCGACCGCCGCGGCCTCGGCCGTGCCGTCGTTGGGCACGTGGCTGCGCCGGATGGCGGTCGGCGCCGCGGCGGGCGCCGTGCCCGCCGGCTCTCCCTTGGCGATCGTCATGTGAACGGGTCCTCCGTGTCGGTCATGCCGGGAAAACAAAAGACCCTCGCCGCCCCGGCGAGGGTCCTGAAGGTGATCGGTGGATGGTCGCGCTAGCGGCGCTCGTCCCTCCGTGTCCCTCGGTCCCGCCGGGAGCCGGTAATAAGCCCAAGAAGGCTATCAAGCCCCGGAAGCGAGCGAAGAATATCGAGGAGGGATACGTCGGCGGGATCGATCGGCAGATGCACGCGGCGGCCGTCCGACGTCACGACGACGGCGACCTTGCGTCGATCCTGGGAACCGAACCAGCCCAATGGGGTCTCCACGTACGAGCCACAGCGATCCTGCGACGTGGCCGCAGTCTAGCAGGGATCGTCGACGCGTCAACCGCCACCCGATGGTCCGGGGTCGTCGCGCGACGGTCATGCCGGCATCGTGCGGAGCCGCTCGACCAGCCATTCGGCGCTCCGGCCGAGTCCCTCGAGATCGAGCGGCTCGGTCGGCGGCCGGTCGCTCGGCCGGCCGAGCAGGTAGCCCTGGCCCGCGCCGATCCCGAGCGAGCGGACGACGTCGAGCTGGGCCGGCGTCTCGATCCCCTCGGCGACGACAAGGGCGCCCCAGCGGTCGGCCAGGTCGCGCAGCGTCCGGACGACCTCGAGCGAGGCGTCGCGCAGGGCCCCGCCCTGGACCAGCGACAGGTCGATCTTGACGATGTCGAACCGGAGCTGGCTGAGCAGCCGCAGCCCGGCGTTCCCGGCGCCCACGTCGTCGGCGGCGATGCGGATCCCCGCCACCCGGCACGCCTCGACGGTGCGCCGCAGCCGGTCCAGGTCCTCGACCGCCTCGCGCTCGGTCAGCTCGAGGACGACCCGGCGCGGGTCCAGCCCGTGGCGAACGATCAGGCGGACCAGCGCGTGGACGCTGAAGTCGTCCATCTCCATCGTCCGCGGCGACAGGTTGACCGACAGGTTGCCGGGCAAGCGCAGACCCGCCGCGGTCTCCATGACCGTGTTGAGGCAGGCCAGGTCCAGCTCGCCGGTCCGGCCGGTCACCTCGGCCGCGGCGAACATCGAGCCGGCGTCCGTGAAGCCGCTGTCCGGCAGCGGCCGGACGAGGCCCTCGTAGCCGCGCGGCACGCCGGTGGCCAGGTCGTAGATCGGCTGGAAGACGGCCCGCACGGCGCCCGTCGCGGCGACCCGGGTGACCAGCGCGGACAGCTCCGCCTGCGGGCGCTCCGAGATCGGCAGGTCGTGGCGTTCCTGGTCGTAGATGGTCACGCACGTCCGGCCGTGGCGCTTGCCCCACAGGATGGCCGCCTCGGCCTGGCCGTAGAGGGAATCGCGGTCGCGGGCCAGCCCCGGGGATCGCGCCGATGCCGGCGGAGAACGACACCTCCATCCGCTCGCTGCCCTCACCCTCACCCTCGAGGCAGGCCGCCAGGAGCCGCCGGATCGACGACGTGGGCACCCTCCGTCCCGGTCCCCGGCAGGATGATCGCGAACTCGTCGCCGCCGACCCGGAACGCCCGGTCCGACCGGCGCAGGTACGTCGCCGCCAGGGTCGCGGCGTGGCGCAGCAGGCGGTCGCCGGCGGCGTGGCCGCGGGTGTCGTTGATCTGCTTGAAGTCGTCGATGTCGAGGAGCGCCAGGGCCAGTGGCAGGCCGTGCCGCGTCGGAGTGCGCCCACTGGCGCTCCATCTCCTCCTGGAACGCCCGGTGGTTGCCGAGACCGGTCAGCGGATCGCGCAGCGATTCCGACCGCGCGCGCTCATAGGCGTCCTCGACGATCCGGCGCGCCTCCTCGAGGCGCTGCGCGGGCTCGAGCACGCGCCGGGCCAGCCAGACCGTGAGCGCACCGAGGACGACGGTCATGCCGATCAGGCCGAGGGTCGGCACCAGCATCGACGTGCCACCGCCCCACGCGAGCCCGTAGATCACCGGGGCCGCGATGGCGATCGGGATCGCGAACATCGTGATCAGCGCGAGGAAGAGGCGCAGCCGGACCAGGCGCAGGTTGGTCGACTCGCCGAGCAGGTCCTCGGGTCTGGGATCGTCGCGGATCGTGGCTACCTCCAGTGCGCGGTGGCACGCGTCGACCCGTTATACGCGCCGAGAAAGAGTTGCGGACGGGCACCGTGGTACTGCCGCGCAGGGGGACCTCCGGGTGCGTCCGGGGGCAGGCGCGGCAGGCGACGATGCCCTCGTGTTCATCCTCTACGCGGTCATCGCCGGGCTCGTGATCGGCCTGCTCAGCGGCGGATCGGCCGGGCGCATGGGCGACCTGCGCTTCGCCTGGGCGCCGCTGGTGGTGGTCGGCCTGATGGGCCAGGTGCTGCTGTTCTCGACGCCGCTCGGCGACGCGCTCGGTCCGGCCGCGCCGCTCCTGTACATCGCCTCGAACGTGGCCGTCCTGGTGGCCGTCTGGCGCAACCTGGCGATCCCGGGCCTGCCGCTCGTGCTCATCGGGGGGGCATCCAACCTGATCGCGATCTGCGCCAACGGCGGGTACATGCCGGTCAGCCCGGGAGCGCTCCAGGCGATGAGCCGCCTGCCCCGGGAGGGCTACACGAACAGCCGGCTCGTGGACGGGGTGGTCCTGGGCCCGCTGACCGATCTCTTCGCGATGCCGGCCTGGCTCCCGGTGGCCAACGTCTTCAGCGTCGGCGACGTCCTGATCGGCGTCGGGGCGGCGATCGCGATCGTCGCGGCGATGCACGGCCGTGGCCCGCTCGAGCGGCGAGCGGATCCGGCCGCGCCCGGCGGCGAACCGGCCTGACCGGTCAGGGGCTCGCGGTTCGTTCGTGCGGACCCGCTTCGTGCCGCCCCGTGGTGCCTTCGTGCACTGACCCCACGGGGGATGACGCTCCGGTACTTCCGGCACATGGTCCCCGCGAGAACGGTCCTGCACCGTTCGTCACGGAGCGATGTTCGCTCCGCGTGGACCACCGTCCAGGGCAAACCCGTCGCGAGACGGGGACGCAAAGCCGCGATCATCGCGCTGGGCAACTCGCTCGGCCTGCCCGATCGTGGCCGAGGGCATCGAGACGCCGGAGCAGCTGCGGGTCCTGCGGCGGCTCGGCTGCGAGCTCGGCCAGGGCTACCTGTTCGGCCGACCAAACTCGGAGATCGCGCTCCAGCCGGACCTGCTCCGCGCCGCGCTGATGCGCGCGACGGCCTGAGCAGGACCCGACCACGGGCCTCGACCGGCTCCTCTGGTACGCTCGCGAGATGACAGCCGTGGCCCCGCGAACCATCGTCGACAAGATCTGGACCGAGCACGTGGTGACCCAGGACGAGGGCGCGCCCGCGGTCCTCGCGGTCGACCTCCACCTCGTCCACGAGGTGACCAGCCCGCAGGCGTTCTCCGGCCTGCGCGCGCGGGGCATCGGCGTTCGCCGGCCGGGCCAGACCGTGGCCACCGCCGATCACTCGATCCCGACCACGGACCGCAGCCTGCCGTTCATCGACGCGATGGCCCTCGCTCAGGTCAACCAGCTGGAGGCGAACTGCGCGGAGTTCGGCGTGCCGCTCCACGGCATCGGCGACCCGTCGCAGGGCATCGTCCACGTCATCGGGCCGCAGCTCGGCCTGACCCAGCCCGGGATGACCATCGTCTGCGGCGACTCGCACACCAGCACCCATGGCGCGTTCGGCGCGCTGGCGTTCGGGATCGGGACCAGCGAGGTCGAGATGGTCCTGGCGACCCAGACTCTGCTCCAGCGCGACCCGAAGACCTATGAGGTCCGGGTCGACGGCCGGCTGACGCCGGGCGTCAGCGCCAAGGACATCATCCTCGCCCTGATCGCCCGCATCGGGATCGGCGGCGGGACCGGCTACGTCTTCGAGTACACCGGCGAGGCGATCCGCGGGCTGACCATGGAGCAGCGGATGACGATCTGCAACATGAGCATCGAGGGCGGCGCGCGGGCCGGCCTGATCGCCCCGGACGACGTGACCTTCGAGTACCTGCATGGCCGCCGCCACGCCCCGAGCGGAGCCGCCTGGGACGTGGCCGTCGACGGCTGGCGGACGCTGCCGACCGACGACGGGGCGGCGTACGACAAGACGATCACGATCGACGCGAACGCCCTGGAGCCGATGGTCACCTACGGCACGAACCCCGGCATGGGCATCCCCATCACCAGCCGGGTCCCCTCCCCGGCCGACCAGGCCGACGCCGGCCAGCGGCGTGCCCTGGAACGTGCGCTCGAGTACATGGACCTCCAGCCCGGCCAGGCGATCCTCGGCCAGAAGGTCGACGTCGTCTTCGTCGGCAGCTGCACCAACGGGCGGATCAGCGACCTGCGCCTGGCCGCGGGCGTCCTGAAGGACCGGCACGTGGCGGACGGGGTGCGGCTGATGGTCGTGCCCGGCTCGGACGAGGTGAAGCGCGAAGCCGAGCGCGAAGGCCTGTCGGAGATCTTCAAGGCCGCCGGCGCCGAGTGGCGCGAGGCCGGCTGCTCGATGTGCATCGCGATGAACGGCGATCAGCTGCGCCCCGGCCAGTACGCGGTCAGCACCAGCAACCGCAACTTCGAGGGCCGCCAGGGCAAGGGCGGCCGGACGTTCCTGGCGTCGCCGCTGACCGCCGCCGCCAGCGCGATCGCCGGCGTCGTCGCCGACCCGCGGCGGCTGCCGGGCATCGAGACCCTCGCCGCCGTCGGCGGTCGCTGACCCATGGCCGAACCGTTCCGGGTCTTCACCAGCGCGGTGATCCCGCTCGCGGCCGAGAACGTCGACACGGACCAGATCGTGCCGGCTCGCTACCTCAAGGTGACCGACAAGGCCGGTCTCGCCGACGCGCTGTTCCGCGACCGGCGGTTCGAGGAGGACGGCTCGCTCAAGGAGCCGCGCTTCGTCCTCGACCAGCCGGAGATGCAGGGGCGCGGGATCATGCTGGTCGGCGACAACTTCGGGGCCGGCTCGTCACGTGAGCACGCTCCGTGGGCCCTGACCGCCTGGGGCATCCGGGCGATCCTGTCGACCTCGTACGCCGACATCTTCCGGAGCAACAGCCTCAAGAACGGGGTGCTGCCGATCGTCGTCGATCCCGACACGCACGCGCGGCTGTTCGCGCTGGTGGCCCAGGATCCCGACGCGTCGCTGACGATCGACCTCGCCGAGCAGGGCATCCTGCTGCCCGACGGCTCGACCATCGACTTCGAGATCGACCCGTTCGCCAAGCACATGATCCTGGCGGGCACGGACGAGCTCGGCTACCTCCTGTCGAAGGAAGCCGAGCTGCAGCGCGTGGGAAGCCGCGCACCCGCCCCGGATCGATACCCTGGCCGAGGCGAGCTGACCGATCGTCGGCCCGTCGTCGGGCGGTTCAGGCCCCGCGGGGCGAGATCCAGCGGATCCGGATCGGGGTCATCGCGGTGCGCCGCGCGCAGATCGGGCACCCGAGGAACGGGGTCGGGTAGTGCTCGCGGTGCGCGTCGACCGCGGCGCGGGTCAGGCGGAAGGGGCGGCTGGCGGCGTGGCCGGTGGGGCGGGACATCGGGATCTCCAGGTGGGACGGTGGTGGCGGGCGCCGTGGTCGGCGTGATGACCACACTGACCGCCGCCGGCGCGGGCACCCATCGGCAGATGCCGTGAGCCGGCACCGACGCATGTCCACCCCGACCATCGGCTGACGGCGCGTCCGGGCGTCCTGTGCGACGATCGGCCGGTGAACCCGATCGATCTCCTGACGCTCCTGCTGATCGTGGTCGCGCTGATCCTCGGCTGGCGGTCGGGTGCGATCCCGCAGATCTCGGGTCTCATCGGCGCGATCGGCGGAGGGGTTATCGCGATCCTGCTTCTGCCGACGTTCGCCGACCCGCTGGCGTCGATCGATCCGACGTATCGGCCGATCGTGGTCCTGGCCGGGCTGGTCGTCGCGGTCGGCATCGGCGAGTCGCTCGGCGGTGCCCTCGGTCGCGGCCTCGCCCGCCGCCTGGGCACCGGTCTGCTCGGGGCGGCCGACCGGACCGCCGGCGCCGGGTTCGGCGTCATCCAGGTCCTGCTGATCGTGTGGCTGGCCGGCAGCCTCCTCGCCGAGGGTCCCGTGCCGCGCCTGGCGGAGACGGCCGGCGGGTCCACCGCCGTCCGCACCCTCGCCCTGTTCCTGCCGCCACCGACCGAGATCGCCACCGGCCTGGGTGGCTGGCTCGACACGACCGGTCTGCCCGACGTGTTCGTCGGGTTCGAGCCCCTGCCCGCCCCGCCGGTCGACCGTCCGGACGATCCGGCCGCGCGGGCGATCGCCGCCGCCGCCGAGGCGAGCACGCTCAAGGTCTCCGCGGCGACCTGCGGCCTGTCGTCGGTCGGGACGGGCTTCGTGGTCAGCCCGAGCTACGTGCTGACCAACGCCCACGTCGTCGCCGGCAGCGATGCGGTGCGCGTCCTGGCCCGCGGCCAGGTCCTGGACGCCGTGCCCGTGCTCTTCGATCCGGGCCTCGACGTCGCCCTGCTCCACGTCACTGGCCTGCGGGTCACCGCGCTGCGTTTCGCCGCGCAGGACCCGAGCCGGGGTGCCATCGGCGCGACCCTCGGCTATCCCGGCGGCGGACGCTTGACCGTCGTCCCGGCGGCCGTCGCCGATCGGTACCAGGCGACCGGCCGGGACATCTACGGCACGGATCGCGTTCGCCGCGAGATCCTCGAGCTCCGCGCCGAGATCGACCGGGGCGACAGCGGCGGACCGCTCATCCTGCCAGGACGGGACCGTCGGCGGCGTCGTCTTCGCCGAGGCCCGGACCGATCCGCAGGTGGGCTATGCGCTGGCCGCGACCGAGGTCTGGAACCGGATCCGGACCTCCATCGGCAAGACGGCGGCCACCGACACGGGCGTCTGCACCGCCGACCGCTGACCGGCGCGGCAGGGAGCCGGCCGCCGACCCCTCGGTCGCGGTAGGGTTACCGCCAGCAGCGGCCCGTCCCGGCCGCCCCAGGAGACCCCCGATGTCCGACGCGCCGTACCCGTCCGACCCTGCCAAGCGCCATTCCGCCGCCCTGACCGACGGCCCGGACCGGGCCGGCGCGCGGGCGATGCTCAAGGCCATCGGCTTCACCGACGAGGACCTGGCCAAGCCGATCGTCGGCGTCGCCACGACCTGGATCGAGACGATGCCCTGCAACATCAACCAGCGCGCACCTGGCGGAGGTGGCCAAGGCCGGCATCCGCGCCGCGGGCGGGACGCCCATGGAGTTCAACACGATCGCCATCAGCGACGGCGTGACGATGGGCACGGAGGGGATGAAGACCTCGCTCGTCAGCCGCGAGGTCATCGCCGACTCGATCGAGCTCGTCATCCGCGGGCAGCTGATGGACGGCGTCGTGTGCATCGTTGCCTGCGACAAGACCGTGCCGGCGGCCGCGATGGCGCTCGGCCGGCTGGACGTGCCGGGCCTCATCCTCTACGGCGGGACGATCAACCCGGGTGTCTACAAGGGCGAACGGAACGTCACGGTCGTGAGCGTGTACGAGGCGATCGGGGCCTACCGGGCGGGCAAGATCACGCTCGACGAGCTGACCGAGATCGAGAACGTGGCCTGCCCCGGCCCGGGCGCCTGCGGCGGCCAGTACACGGCCAACACGATGAGCACGGTCATGGAGTTCATCGGGCTCTCCCCGGCGGGCCTGAACGGGATCCCGGCCGAGGGCGAGGCCAAGGACGCGGCCGCCTACCGGTCCGGCGAGCTGGTCATGGACCTCGTCCGGCGCGACGTCCGGCCCAAGCACATCGTGACCCGTGAGGCGCTCGAGAACGGGATCGCCAGCGTGGCCGCGACCGGCGGCTCGACCAACGGCGTGCTCCACCTGCTCGCGATCGCCCACGAGTTCGGCATCCCGCTCGACATCGACGAGTTCGGGGCCATCGCCGACCGGACCCCGCTCATCGCCGACATGCGGCCCGGTGGCCGCTACACCGCGCTCGACATGTACGAGGCGGGCGGCGTCGCGCTGGTCATGCGCGAGCTGCTCAAGCGGCCCGGGCTCCTCCACGGCGACCTGCCGACCGTCGATGGCCGGACGATCGCCCAGATCGCGGCGGACGTCGTCGAGACCCCCGGCCAGAAGGTCGTCCACCCGCTGGAGACGCCGCTCAAACCGAACGGCGGGCTGGCCATCCTGCACGGCTCGCTCGCGCCGGAGGGCTGCGTCGTCAAGCTGGCCGGCCACGAGCGGCGCCAGCACCGCGGCCCGGCGCGCGTGTTCGACTCCGAGACTGCCTGCTACGACGCCGTGCGGGCGCAGAAGATCGTGCCCGGCGACGTCGTCGTCATCCGCTACGAGGGCCCGATCGGCGGGCCGGGCATGCAGGAGATGCTCCAGGTCACCGCGGCGCTCGTCGGGGAGGGGCTGGGCGATTCGGTCGCGCTCCTGACCGACGGCCGGTTCTCCGGCGGCACCCACGGACTGATGATCGGCCACGTCGCACCGGAAGCCGCGCTGGGCGGGCCGATCGCCGTGGTCGAGGAGGGCGACACGATCGTCATCGACGTGGATCGCTCGGCGCTCGACCTCGACGTGCCGGCCGACGAGGTCGCCCGCCGGTTCGAGTCGTGGACGCCCCCCGCGACCCACTACCGGACCGGGGTCCTGGCCAAGTACGCCGCGCTGGTCGGGTCGGCCTCGTCCGGCGCGGTCACGACCGGGGACCGGATGACGGCAAACCTCGGCCGCCGATGAGGGCACGTCGCGGATGACGTTCCGGCTCCGGGAAGCCGACCTGGGCGACGCGGACCTCGGCGCGATCACGGCCATCGTCAACGAGACGGACCCGGACGACCCCACCTCGATCGACGAGATGCGCTGGTCGTCGGGCGCGTATCCGGGGTCGACGCGGTTCCTCGCGGAGGCCGACGGCCATGCCGTCGGGACCGCCGGGGTCGGCCGGATCTACGTCCTGCCACCTGAGTTCGACGGGTTCTGGGCGACGATCCATGTCGTCGCCGGGGCGCGCCGGCAGGGCATCGGGACGGCGCTGCTCACGGCCGTCTCCGATCGGGCCCGCATCGCCGGCAAGACCGCGCTCCACATGCCGGCCTCGGAGGCACGCCCTGAGGGGATCGACTTCCTGCTGCACCGCGGGTTCCGCGAGTATGAACGCTCCAAGACCGTGCGCCTGGAGCTGGCTGGCCGCGCCCGGCCGTCGGTCGACCTGCCCGACGGTCTCCGCCTGACCACGCTGGCCCGGGAGCCGGCGCTGATCGGGGGTGTCCACGCGGTGGCGATCGAAGCCTTCGCGGACATCCCCGGTGGCGACCAGCCGATGGCGCCCGGCGACCTGGCCGAGTTCCGCAAGCGCGACGTCGATCGCCCGACGATCCCGCACGAGGCGTTCGTGATCGCGGTCGAGACGGCGACCGATCGGGTGGTCGGCTACGCCTGCCTGCTGCTGCAGCCGCCCCACCTGCGCCGCGTCGCCTGGCACGACATGACCGCCGTCGCTCGCGACTGGCGGGGACGTGGCCTCGCCGGAGCGCTCAAGCAGGCGACCATCGCCTGGGCGATCGACGACGGCATCGACGTCCTCGAGTCCGGCAACGACACGGACAACCTGCCGATGCGCGCGGTGAACGCCCGGCTGGGCTACCAGCCGGCGCCGGACTTCCTCGTCCTGCGCGGTCCGCTGTTCGCGGGCATCATGGCCCGGTGACTGACGACATCGATACGACCGCGCCCGCGCCGTCGACCCCACCCGCCATGCTGCCCGCCGATCCTGTCGAGTACGACTCGCCACGCGCCCAGATCGCGCGGGCCAAGGGCCTCGAGGCGCCGTACATCGCAGGTGGCCGCGACCCCGATCCCGTGAAGGGCCTCGAGGAGGAGCGGCACTACGGGAAGCTCCTGCTGGCCATGGTCGCCGCCCTGATGTTCGGGGGCTTCATCATCGGGGTGGCGCTCACGATCGCCACCGGCAGCACGCCTCGATGACGCCGGTCGCCGCGCCGTCGAGCGTGATCGACGCCCCCGCCTGGACGATCGCCGTGGACCAGACCGTCGCAACGTTGCGCGACCTCATCCGGATCCGGTCGATCAACCCGCCACCGCCGGACGCGCCCGACGGCGAGCTCGTGGCCGCCCACCGGATCGCGGGCTGGCTGACCGCGGCCGGCCTCGAGCCCGAGATCGTCGAACCCGAGCCCGGTCGCGGTTCCGTGCACGCCCGCCTGCGCGGCGACGGGACGGGCGGCGAGCCGTTGCTCCTTCTGTCCCATCTCGACGTCGTGCCCGCGCCGCCCGAGCGCTGGAGCCACGATCCGTTCGCGGCCGACCTGGCCGATGGCTACGTCTACGGCCGCGGCGCGGTCGACATGAAGGCGATGATCGCGATGGAGCTCGGCGTCGTCCGGCTGCTGGCCGCCGAGGCGCGCGCGGCCGGACTCGACCCGGCGCGCGACCCCGTCCCGGGCCTGCGCCGCGACGTGCTCTTCACATGCACGGCCGACGAGGAGGCCGGCGGCACCCTCGGGGCGAAGTGGGTCGCCGAGCAGCGCCCGGGGTGGGTCCGCGGCGCCGGCGCCGTCAACGAGTGCGGCGGGGTCTCGGTGACCGTCGCCGGCCGGCGGCTCTACCCGATCCAGGTCGCCGAGAAGGGCTTCGCCGCGTATCGGATCTCGGTCCGCGGCACGTGGGGTCACGGCTCGATGCCGCGCGAGGACAACGCCGCGGTCATGGCGGCGGCCGTCATCGCGCGCCTGGCCGTGCCCGGACCGACCCGCATCACGCCGGTCATGGCCCGCTTCATCGAGCTCGCCGCGGATGCATTGCCACCCGACGCGGCGGCCCTGCTGCGGGCGCTCACCGGGGACGACCTGTCACGCGCCGAGGCGGCCCTCGCGGCGGCCTGCGACCCCATGTACGCCCGTGCCCTCCGCGCGCTCCTGCGGGACACGATCAGCCCGGACGTGATCCACGCCGGGATCAAGTACAACGTCATCCCGGGCGACGCCGTCGTCGAGGTCGACTGCCGGGTGCTGCCCGGGACGACCGAGCCGGCGATGCGCGGGATCCTCGTCGAGCGGCTCGGACCGGAGCTCGCGGCCGCCTGCGAGATCGAGCTCATCGTCTTCGGCGCCCCGGTCGAGGCACCGGCCGAGGGCCCCCTGTTCGACCTTCTCGTCGCGACGATCCGCGACCACGATCCGGACGGGATCCCGCTCCCGGTCATGGCCCCGTTCGCCACGGATGCCAAGCACACCGCGAGCGTCGGCACCCCGACCTATGGCTTCTCGCCTCTCCGGCTGGACCCCGAGGAACGCTTCCTGGAACGGTTCCACGGCGTCGACGAACGGGTCTCGGTGGATGCCCTGCGCTGGGGCCTGCCGGTCCTGTACGACGTCGTCCGGCGCTTCTGCGCCTGAACCAGGGTCAGCTCCGCGGGTCGCTCGGATCGTCTGCCGTGCTGACCACGACCCCTTCGCCGCAGGCCTTGCACAGGTAGAGCGTCCCGGTCCCCCACTCCTGCTCGGGATCGTGCTCGGCCGGGTCGTGGTGCTCGTCGCTCGGCTCGAGGTCGCCCCACGTGCCGTCCGTGTGCCGGTGCTGGATGCGGAGCGAGAGCTCCGAGATGCGGCCGAAGTCCATGCCTGTCGCCCTCCGTGTGCTCGGGCGCCGTCGCCCGGAACGCTACTCGCGGGTCGTCCTGATGAGACGGCCGCGCCGGCTGATCGCGTGGGTCGCGAGGGCCGCCACGCCCATCGCCACGATCGCCCGCTCGGCGGTCGGCAGCGGACGGACGGCGGACAGGAACTGGTCCGCCCTCGCCCGGTCGACCACCCGCAGCACGGCGTGCCCACGCTGGGTGAGACGCAGCGTACGCTGCCGGCGATCCTCCGGTTCCTGGTGCCGCTCGACGAGCCGCCGGCGGACGAGTCCGTCCACGAGCCGGCTGGTGGCCGATGGCGACCGCCCGATCGCCTCGGCCAGCTCGCCGACGGTCAGGGTGCTGCCGTCCGCGAGGACATAGAGCGCGGCCAGCTGGGTGAACCCCAGGCGGAGCTCGCCGAGCTGACCCGCGAAGCCGATGACCAGCTCCCGCCAGAGCGCCCGGCCCATCGCCACGCGCTCGCTGATCTGGCGGACATTGGGCAGGCGGTTGCCCGCGGCCAGGACAGGCGCGGACAAGTCCGCCTCGAACTGGCGTGCGATGGCGCGAGTGGGTGCTGGCCGGTTCGACGGCCGGGTGGTCTGACGCTCTTGTGACACGGACGCCAAGCGTAGCGAGACGTGAGAACCCATGCAACCATGCACGGTAGTTGTGCGCGGGTGGGGCATATGCGCCTACCCTTTCCCTCGTGAGTCACCTTGCATACGTCTGCCCCGGCCAGGGCTCCCAGGTCCTCGGCATGGGTCGATCCCTCGCTGCCTCGTCGCCCGCGGCCGCGGCCGTCTTCGCGGCGGCCGACGCCGCGCTCGGGTCCTCGATCAGCGGCCTTGCCTGGGATGGCCCGGCCGACCGGCTCGATCTGACCGAGAACGCCCAGCCCGCGATCCTCGCCACGTCCATCGCGATCCTCGCCGCGCTGCGCGAGCGCTGGGCCGCCGAGGGACTGACCGAGCACGTGCCGTCGTTCATCGCGGGTCACTCGATGGGCCAGTACTCGGCCCTCGTCGCGGCCGGCGCCCTCTCGCTCGAGGACGGCGTCCGGCTCGTCCGCGAGCGCGGCCGTCTGATGCAGGCCTCCGGCCAGGGACGCGACGGTGCGATGGCCGCGCTCATCGGCCTCGACGACGCCCGTCTGCCCGAGCTGGTCGCCGGCGCCTCTGCCCACGGGGTCTTCGTCGTGGCCAACCGGAACGCGCCCGGCCAGGTGGTCGTCTCGGGCGAGCGCCCGGCCATCGAGGCCGGGGCGGAGCTGGCCAGGGCCCTGGGGGCCAAGCGCGCGATCGTGCTGCCGGTCTCGGTCGCGGCCCACTCACCGCTCATGGCCGAGGCCGCCGAGGGCATGCGCGCGGCCCTCGCCGGCGTCGAGTTCCACGATCCGGTCGTGCCGCTCCTGGCCAACGCGGACGCCCACCCGATCACGACCGCCGACGCGTGCCGGACCGAGCTCATCGAGCACCTGACCGCGGGGGTCGACTGGATCCGCGCGGTGGAGCACATGGTCGACGCGGGCGTGACCACCTTCGTGGAGATCGGGCCCGGCAAGGTCCTGACCGGCCTCATCCGGCGGATCGCGCCGGATGCCGAGACCATCGCCGCCGACGATCCGGCGTCCATCGATCGACTGCTCACCCTGGCCGGCGTGCCGGCCTGAACCCGTATCGTCCAGAAGGAGGACGTCTCTTGCGCAAGCCCGATTACGAACGACGTGTCGTCGTCACCGGTCTCGGGGTCATCAGCTCCATCGGGAACGACGTCGCGACCGTCTGGGGCAACCTCGTCGACGGGGTCTCCGGCCTCGGCCCGATCACGAAGTTCGACACCACCCCGTACGAAGCCAAGCTCGGCGGCGAGGTCAAGGACTTCGACGCCACCGCCTGGATGGACGCCAAGGCCGCTCGCCGGAGCGAGCCCAGCCTCCATTTCGGGGTCGCCGCCGCCAAGCAGGCGCTGGCCGACTCGGGCTTCGAGATCACCGACGAGAACCGGACCGAGGTCGGGGTCGTCTTCGGCTCGGGCGCCGGCGGGCAGATGCTGATGATCGACAACTACGTGTCGATGAAGGAGCGCGGCCCACGGACGGTCGCCCCGACCTTCATCGCCAACGCCCTCGTCGACAGCGCCTCCGGCATGATCGCCATCGAGACCGGCGCGATCGGGCACAACATGTGCGTCGTGTCGGCCTGCGCGACCGGCACCCACAACGTCGGCGAGGCGGCCGAGGCGATCCGCCGGGGCGACTGCATCGCGGTCATCTCCGGATCCACCGAGGCTCCCCTTTTAGAAGTGGGACATGCGGGCTTCTCGAACATGCGCGGGATGGGCATGCCCCGGCCCGGTGAGGACCCGACGACCGTCTCCCGGCCGTTCGACCTGACCCGCGACGGATTCGTGCTCGGCGAGGGCGCCGGAGCCCTGTTCCTCGAGGACCTCGAGCTGGCCAAGGCGCGCGGCGCGACGATCTACGCCGAGGTCATCGGCTATGGCTCGGCCGCCGACGGCTGGGACATGATCCAGCCGATCGATGCCGGCGTCGGCTCGGCGCGGGCGATGCAGATGGCGCTCGACCGGCGCGGCGTCCCGGCCGACGAGGTCGACCTCATCAACCCGCACGGCACCTCCACACCGCTCGGCGACAAGCGCGAGGCCGAGGCGATCTGGACGGTCTTCGGGTCGCGGTCGGCGGGATCCGCCCGGTCGCTTGCGATCAGCGCGACGAAGTCGATGACCGGTCACATGATGGGTGCGGCGGGAGCCTTCGAAGCCCTGGCCACCGTGAAATCGGTCTACGAGCAGTGCGCGCCGGCCACGATCAACTATCGCGACCCGGACCCGGACTGCGACCTGTGGGTCGTCCAGGAGACGATGGCCCTCCCGATCCGCCACGCCCTCTCGAACAACATCGGGCTCGGCGGCCACAACGGAGCCGTGATCTTCAAGAGGTACGACGGAGACTGACTTCGGCCACTGGACCGATGTCCGGACTCTCTACAATGCCTCTTTCGAGGCGGCCCGTTTCTAGGAGCACTCTTGCCTGAACTGGATCCCGCGCGACGGGCGGTCGTGACCGGCCTTGGGGCCGTCATGCCGATCGGGAATGACTTCCCGACCTACTGGTCGAACCTCGTGGCGGGGGTGACCGGCACCCGCGAGGTGCGGCGCTTCGATGCCTCGGCGTTCGAGGTCCGGATCGCGGCGGAGGTCCTCGACTTCGACCCGACGACCGTGATGGACGCCAAGATGGCGCGCCGGATGAGCCGGTTCATCCAGATGGCGATGGGCGCCGGGGTCGAGGCCGTCCGCGACTCCGGGATCGACTTCGCCGCGATGGACCAGGACCAGCGCGACCGGGTCGGCGTGGTGGTCAACACCGGCGGCGGCGGGATCGAGCAGATCATCGACGGGACCCACGTCCACGACCAGAAGGGCCCCCGTTTCGTGAGCCCCTTCGCCGTGCCGGCCCTGTCCGGCTCGATGGCGGCCTGCATGCTGTCGATGGAATACGGCCTCACCGGCCCGGTCATCACCCAGGTCGCAGCCTGCGCGACATCGGTCATCGCCTTCCACGATGCCCTGCGGCTGATCCGCGACGGCGAGTGCGACGTCGTCCTGACGGGTGGCTCGGAGGCGCCGATCTGGCCGATGGGCCTGGCCGCCTTGGCCAACATGACCGCCCTGTCCAAGCGCAACGACGACCCGGCCACCGCCTCGCGGCCGTTCGACGACACGCGCGACGGGTTCGTGCTCGGCGAGGGAGCCGGCGTGGTCGTCGTGGAGTCGCTCGCCCACGCCCGGGAGCGCGGCGCCACGCCGCTGGCCGAGGTCATCGGCGGGGCCCTGACGGCCGACGCCTTCCACATCAGCGCGCCCGACCCGACCGGCCGCGGCCAGAGCCGGGCGATGACCTCGGCCCTGCGCAACGCCGGCGTGGCACCGGACGAGATCGACTACATCGTGGCCCACGGCACCGCCACCCAGCTCAACGACGTGACCGAGACCCGGGCGATCAAGGCGGCCTACGGCGATCACGCCTACAAGGTCGCGATCAGCTCGCCCAAGTCGATGATCGGCCACCTCGTCGGGGCCGCCGGCATAGCGTCGGCCCTGGCCGCGATCGGCGCGATCCGCGACGGGGTCATCCCGCCGACGGCCAACCTGCACACGCCCGACCCGGAATGCGACCTCGACTACGTCCCGCTCACCGCCCGCCGGGCGAAGGTGGACACGGTGGCGGTCAACGGCTTCGGGTTCGGCGGCCAGAACGCGGTGGCCATCTTCCGGTCCGTCGAGGCCTGACGTCCTGGTGGCGCCGGACGCGCCATCGGGCGACGCCGGGTTCGCCGTCCGGACGACGGTCGGTCGCGTCCGGACCGACAACGAGGATCGATCCCTCGCGCGTCCACCGGTCTTCGCCGTCGCGGACGGGATGGGTGGCCACCGCGCGGGCGACGTCGCCGCCGACCTGGCGATCGGTCTGCTCGACGGGCCGCTCGAACCGGGAGGCGTCCCGGACGGTCCGGCGCTCGTCGCCGCGATCGAGCGCGCCAACGCCGCGATCCGGGCCGAGGCGGTCGCCCGGCCCGACCAGCACGGGATGGGCACGACCTGCACGGTCCTGGTCGTGGGCGACGCCGTCACCATCGCGCACGTCGGCGACAGCCGCGCCTACCGGTCGCGTGGCGGCCGGCTGCGAGCAGCTGACCGAGGACCACAGCCTCGTGGCCGCGCTCGTCCGGGAGGGTCGCCTGGATCCGGACGCGGCGGCCCGGGATCCCCGTCGTCACGTCATCACCCGGGCCTTGGGCGCCGAGGATGGCATCCGGGTCGACCTCGTCACCGTCGATCGGCTGGCAGGCGACCGCTTCCTGCTCTGCTCGGACGGGATCCACGGCCAGCTCGACGACGCGACGATCGCGGGCGTGCTCGCGACAACGTCCGATCCCGGCGCAGCCGCCGACGAGCTCGTGTCCCTCGCGGACGCCGCCGGTGGCGAGGACAACGCGACGGTGATCGTCATCGATGCCGATCGGGTCGCTCCCGCCATCCGCGCGGCATCGCCGGTCGGGGCGGATGCGCCTGTCCAGGACGTTCCGCGCCGATCGAGGCGGGGCGTTGCGGCGCGGTCAGCCGCGGCCCTCATCGTCCTGGCGCTCATCGCCGCGGCGGCGGTCTGGCTGGCTGGGGGCGGGCTCGGATCGGGCGGGCCGAGCCCATCGGTCGTGGTTCCGTCGGTCGCCGTGCCGTCACCGGCCGTGCCATCGATGTCGGCGCCCGCGCCGTCGGTGCCCGTGGCGTCGCCGTCGCCGTCCCCGGCGAGCCCGGGCCCGTCCGCGTCGGCCTCATTGCCGACGGGGTCGTTCGCGGCGCCCGGGCCGTCCTGACGACCGCGGCCGACCCAGCAGGCGCCGGCGAGCTCAGGCGCGCAGGCGGCGCCCCTCGAACGCCTCGATCGCGGCGACGTGCTCGGCGGACAGCGGGACCGGCTTCTCCGTCTCGTAGTCGAAGCGCACGAGCACCGAGTCGCTCACGGCGACCAGCCGCCGCGGCTCACCCGTGGAGCCCGCCGTGATCCGGTGCTCCAGCGTGAACGACGAGCTCCCGATCCGCGTCGCCCGGGTCTGGACGATGACCGTCTCGCCGTAGAACGCCTGGGCGCGGTAGGTGATCCTGGCCTCGGCGAGGATGAGGCTCTCCGCCCCTTCCGCGCCCAGCGCGAAGTCCTCGCCGGTGACGTCGGTCCAGTACCGCAGGCGGGCGATCTCGCAGTAGGTCAGGTACTTGGCGTTGTTGACGTGCCGCATCGCGTCCGTGTCGGCGAACCGGACCTGGACCTCGACCTCGTGGGTGAACGGACCGACGAGGTCGCGCGGATCAGCCGAGGGTGCCGTCGGTGGCGGGTGCCGGTGCATGGCCGGAGTGTACGGGTCGCCGCGGGCCGCGACCCCGCAGCCGCAGCGAGTTGGCGACGACCGAGACCGACGACAGCGCCATCGCGCCCGCCGCCAGCGCCGGATCGAGGGTGATCCCGAAGGCCGGATAGAGCACGCCCATCGCGACCGGGATCAGGACGATGTTGTAGGCGAAGGCCCAGAACAGGTTCTGGCGGATGATCCACATCGTCGCGTGCGACAGCTCGATGGCCGTCGCGACCGCGCGCGGGTCGCCGCCGACCAGGGTGACGTCGGCGGCCTCGATGGCGACGTCCGCGCCGGTCCCGATGGCGATCCCGAGGTCGGCATGGGCGATGGCCGGAGCGTCGTTGATCCCGTCGCCGACCATCGCCACGACCAGGCCACGCGCCTGGAGCCGTTCGACGGTGGCGGCCTTGTCGGCCGGGCGGGCGTCGGCCTCGATCCGGTCGAGCGGGATGCCGACCTGGCGGGCGACGGCCTCGGCCGTGGCGCGACCGTCGCCGGTGACCAGCCAGACCTCCACGCCGGCGCTCGTCAGGTCCGCCACGGCCGCGGCGGCGGTCGGCTTGACCGGGTCGCCGAGGGCGATGAGACCGGCGACGCGTCCGTCGACGGCGACCCAGGCCACCGTCTGTCCGGCAGCCTCGGCGGTGCGGGCCGCCGGCTCGATCGCATCGAAGGAGGCCGCCTCGACACCGGCCTCGACCAGCATCCGGCGGCTTCCGATCCGGACCGCGTGGGTCGACCCGTCACGACCCGTGATCGTCCCGTGGACCCCGCCGCCGGCGACCGCCCGGAAGCCGGTCACCGGGGCGAACCCGAGCTCATCCTCGCGTGCCCGCGCGAGGATGGCCGCGCCGAGCGGATGCTCGCTGCCACGCTCGAGCGATCCGGCCAGGTCGAGCAGGTCCGCGGCCGACGTCCCGGGCGCCGCCGTCACCGTCGCGACCGTCGGCCGGCCGAGCGTCAGCGTGCCGGTCTTGTCCATGATCACGGCGCCCACACGGTGGGCCGTCTCCAGCGCCTCGCCGCCGCGGATGATGATCCCCGACTCGGCGCCCCGGCCGGTGCCGACCATGATCGCCGTCGGAGTGGCCAGGCCCATCGCGCAGGGGCAGGCGATGACCAGCACGCTGATGAACGCGGTCAGGGCGTAGGTCAGGCGCGGCTCGGGACCGGCCAGCGCCCAGACGACGAAGGTCAGCGCGGCGGCCGCGATGACGATGGGGACGAAGACCTCGGCGATCCGGTCGGCCGTGCGCTGGATCGGTGCCTTGGAGCCCTGCGCGCGCCGGACCAGCTCGACGATCCGCGCCAGAGCCGTGTCACGGCCGACCCGTGTCGCGCGCATGACGAAGGTCCCGGCGATGTTGCGCGACGCGCCGATGACCGGGTCGCCCGCCCCGAGGGCCACCGGCACCGGCTCCCCCGTCAGCATCGAGATGTCGACGTCGGAGCTGCCCTCGACCACGGTCCCGTCCACGGGGACCGTGTCGCCGGGCCGGACGCGGAGGAGATCGCCGACCCGGACGGCCTCGAGCGCGACGTCGTGGTCGCCGCCGTCCGCGACAAGCCGGGCGGTGGCGGGGCTGAGTCCGACCAGGCGCCGGATCGCGCCGGCCGTCCGGACCTTCGCCCGCGCCTCCAGCCAGCGGCCGAGGAGGACCAGGCCGATGACGATCGTCGAGGAATCGAACCAGGTGACCGGCTCGAGGCCCGCGGCGATGACGACGTCCGGGACGAGGGTGACGACGACGCTGTAGCCCCAGGCGGCGGTCGTCCCGATCGCCACCAGCGTGTCCATGTTGGTGGCACCGTGCCGGGCGGCGCGCCACGCCGGCCGGTAGAACCGTCGCCCGGCCCACAGCTGGATGACCGTGGCCGGCAGGATGACGAGACGGTTGATCTCGACCAGGGACAGCGACACGGCCGGCGCGAACATCAGGACCATGATCCCGAGCGCGACCGCGATCGAGGCCACGGCCCGGATCAGCAGCGATCGCGACTCGCGTGCCCGATCGATGTCGTCCGCGCTCAGCTCCTCCGCGAGCGACCGGGGAGCGGCGGTGGCATCGTCCGGTCGCGACCGGACGTCGTAGCCGGCCGATTCGATGGCGTCCACGAGTGCGTCCCGGTCGGCCCGCGCGGGATCGAATCGGACCGTCGCCGCCTCGGTCGCGAGGTTGACCGTCGCGGCTTCCACGCCGGGCGTCTTGCGCAGGTAGCGCTCGATCCGGTTGACGCAGGACGCGCAGGTCATGCCCTCGATGGGCAGGGTCAGCTCGGTGGTCGGGTCCGTGTCGCTCATACTCCCCTGGAGTATATCAGCCGGCTTTCGTATGGGACACTGGAGACGTGGACCACGACGCGGCGCTCCATGCCACCATCCCCGGCCCGTGGGGACCGTTCCACGTCGCCGCGACCGAGCGGGGCGTGGTCGCCATCGGCTGGCTGACGACCGACGAGGACTTCACCTCCGACGTCGCCCAGCGCACCTCCAACCCCGTCGAGACCGTCACGCCGGACGAGGCAGCAAACGCGAACGACGCGACGGACGAGGACCCCCGACGGGCACACCTGCACGCCGCCATCGCGGCGCTGGAGGCGCTCCTGGCCGGCCGGCCACCGGCGCGCGACATCCCGTTCGATCTCACGGACCGGCCGGCCTGGGACCGGCATGTCCTGGCGGCCGTCGCCGACGTCCCGTGGGGCTCGACGGTCAGCTACGGCGAGATCGCGCGCCGGATCGGGTCGCCCCGGGCGGCACGCGCGGTCGGTGGCGCGGTGGGTCGGAACCCGATCGGCCTGCTGATCCCGTGCCATCGGGTGATCGCGGCGGACGGCACGATCGGCGGCTACGGCGGCGACGCCTGGGGCAGCCGCGAGGACCGCCTGGAGATCAAGCGCGAGCTGCTCGCGCGCGAGGGGGTCACGGTCGGCCCACGGGCCGGATAGACTCTCCGCCAGCCGCCTGCCGGGAACACCAGCTGGAGATTCGATGACCGCCGCGGTTGCCCCTGCTCCCGCGCCGTCGATGTTCGCCGTCTTCCGGCGGCGCGACTTCTCGCTCCTCTGGCTGGCCCAGCTCGTCTCCACGGCCGGGTCGTCCCTGACCGACCTGGCAGCGGGAATCTTCGTCTGGCGAGCGACAGAGTCGGCTCTCGCGGTCGGCCTGACCCTGATCGTGACGGCGATCCCGAGCCTCGTCGTCGGCCTCCTCGCCGGCGTCTACGTCGACCGGCACGACCGGAAGAAGATCATGATCGCGACCTGCCTCATCCAGGCGGTCACCGTGGCCCTGATCGCCTTCGTGATCGGGATCGAGTCGATCGCGATCATCGGGCTGTACGTGCTCCTGCTGATCAACGCCGGGGTCAAGCAGTTCTTCGACCCGGCCCACGACAGCCTGATCCCGGAGATCGCCAGCGACGAGGAGCTCGCGGCGGCGAACTCGTTCCTGTCGATCGCCTCGTTCGGATCCACGGCGATCGGGTTCGCCGGCGCCGGCCTGCTGGCGGGCAGCGTCGGCCTGCAATGGGCGTTCATCCTCGACGCCGGGTCGTTCCTGTTCGCGGCCGCCTGCATCGGGTTGATGGGGCGCTACGCGATGCCCAAGCCCGACGAGGACGCCAGCGTCAAGGTCATCGTCGAGAACCTCAAGTCGGGCATGTCGGTGCTGTTCGGGACGCCGATCATCCGCTCCCTGTTCATCGTCGGCGCGTTCATGTTCTTCTCATTCGGCCTGTGGAACGTCCTGCTGCTGCCGTTCTCGCTCCAGGTCCTCGGCGCGACCGAGTTCCAGTACGGCCTCCAGGAGGGCCTGACATCGGTCGGGTTCGTCTTCGGCTCGTTCTTCATGGCCCGCTTCTCGAGCAAGCTGCCCGAGCCCGCGTGGATCGTGCTGTCCATGGTCGCGATGGGCATCTGCGGCATCCTGTACGGGCTGTCGACCCAGATCAACGTCGCCATCGCGCTCGTCATGCTCTCCGGCTTCTTCCAGCCGGCATCGTCCGTGTCGCGCTCCGTGCTGCTCCAGCGGAACACCCCGCGGGAGATGCGCGGCCGGGTGTTCTCGTCGTTCTACGTCATGCGCGACGTCGTGTTCCTGTTCGGGATGGCCGGCGCGGGCCTGGCCGACGTCCTCGACATCCGGATGCTCATCGTGGTGTCGTCGTCGCTGCTGTTCGTGTCGGCGGCCTTCACGTTGGTTGCGCCCGGTCTGGCCGTCTCGACGTGGGGTGCCGCGTCTGCCCGGCTGCGCGGTGCGACCGCGGCGCCGGCCTTCGGGGCCGCCATGGCGCGGGCTGCGACGATCGCCGACTTCGACCGCCTGGCCGGACGTCTCAGTGCGTTCGGCCGGCTGTCGGCGGACCAGCGCGCGGCGTTCGTCCGGTCGGCCAAGGTCATGGACGTCACCGAGGGGACGCGGGTCATCCAGCACGGGGACGCCGCGACGTCGGCCTACTTCATCCTCGACGGCTCGACGACGGCCGGCATCCCGGTCGGCGACGACTACGCGGGCCTGTCCACGATGACCGCCGGTGACTTCTTCGGCGAGATCGGGGCGCTGACCGGGAGCCTCCGCACGGCCGACGTCGTGGCCGACGTGGACACCACGCTGCTCGAGGTCCCGGCCGACGCGCTGCGGGCGACGATGGTCGTGCCCGAGATCCAGCACGTGGTCCTGTCCACCATGTCCAGCCGGCTGCAGCGGACCGAGGACGCCGACCTGCCGCGCCTCGCCGGCATCGACCAGGCCGACCTGCGCGACCTGCGGACGCCGCGACCGACGGTCGACGTGCTGCAGCGGACGTACGACCAGCCGGGCGAGCCTGTCGCCTAGCCGACAATCGAGCCGTCTCGCCCGACATCGGCGCCGGGCCCCGCGGGACGGTAGGGTACGCACATCAACCGTCGTGATTGCTCACGACACGCGGAAGGGGTCGATCGAGATGACGAACAAGCGGATCCAGCTCCCCAAGGACCAGGCCATCGGGCCCGGCGAGAAGAACCAGGCGGACGACCTGATCGACGTCAGCGGCGATGTCGAGGGCCACGGCTTCTTCCCGAACCCGGCACCGCCCGCCGGCATGACCCACCGCACCCCCAGCCAGGGCGGCGAGGCCATCCCGACCGACGACGAGAACACCGGCCCGGAGCACGTCAAGCACTAGGCCACCCGAAACACGCAACCCCCTCGACACCGCCCACCTCCGGGCGGTGTCTTCATGTCCGCGGGTCGGTGGCCGTAGCCGTTGCAGTGGCCGTCGCCGCGAGCATGGTCTTGACCTCGAACGGGCTCGCATCGGGGTGGCGAGCGCGGATCAGCGCCGCCCGGCCGGCCAGGTGCGGCGCCGCGAACGAGTTGCCGGTCGCCCGGATCCTGGTGCCGGCGCGCCAGGCCACGTCCACGTCGAGACCGTGCGCCCCGAACTCGACCGGTGGCGACGGGTTGTAGAACCACACGTCGGGATCGCGCACGTCGTGGGCGGCCACCGAGACGACCGCCGCGAACAGCGACGGGTACGACGGCCCGGTCACGTTGTTGGCGGCGCAGACGAGCAGCGTGTTCGCGAAGTACGCCGCATCGGCCAGCTCGTGGAATCGGCCGGCCATCGACTCGCTGCGCGACGAGAGGCTCAGGTTGACGACCCCGAATTCCTGGCCGATCGCCCACGCCAGGGCCGACGCGAACGGGCCGCCGCTCCCGCGGTTGTCCGCGCCCAGGACGCGGATCGAGACGAGGTCCGCGGCCGGTGCGATCGCGTGGATGATGCCGGCACAGGCCGTCCCATGGCCGACCAGGTCGACCGCGTCGGGATCGTCGACGACCTGGAATCCCTCCGGGCCGTCCTCGACCCTTAGGCTCCGGACGAGCCGGCCGCCGACCGCCGGATGGTCCGCCTCCACGCCCGAGTCGATGACGGCGACGGTGACGCCCGCGCCGTCCGAATCGCCGAACACCGCCGCCCGGTCCATGGTCCCGAACGGTCGCTCCCGACCGAGACGCGACCGGGCGTCGCCCGAGAACGCCTCGCTCCACGCCGGCCCCCTCGGATCGGTCACACCGGCACCGGCCCAGGCGTCGTCAGCGACCCGAGGCTGCGCGGCGCGCCCGCTGGGCGAGGAGCGCGTCGAGCCAGTCGATCGCCAGCTCGACGTCGTCCGGGTCGGTCCCGCGCAGGCGGCCGATCCGGTCGGCCAGGCGCCACAGCGGGTCGTCGTCGGCCAGCGCGTCCGTCGCAGCCGCCAGCAGGGTCTCGATCGACTCCGTGCCGAGCCCGGCGTCGGCGCCGGTGCCATCACCGACCACGACGACGAGCGCGGAGCGCAACAGCCCCTCGGCGTCGTGATCGACGCGACGTGTCCTGGCCACGATCGTCGCCGCGGCCGCGAACCGCGCCGCTAGCTCCATGTCGGCGAGGTCGAACGGCTGGCCGTCGCGCCGGTCGAGCAGCTCCAGGACGCCGGTCACGCCCGCGTCGTCGACCAGCGGCACGGCCAGGAGCGAGCGCGGCAGATAGCCGGTGCGCTCGGCCGTTGCCCGCTCGAAGCGCGGATCGGCGGCGACGTCGGCGATCGCGAGGGCCTGGCCCGTCGAGAACGCGTACCCGGCGATCCCTTCGTTCGCCGCAACGCTCAGGCCGACGACACCACCGCCCTCGGGGCCGGCCGCGGCCCGGAACACGAGACGGCCGCTGGCGGCGTCGTGGAGGGCGATCGAGGCGGCGGTGACACCGATCGCCGCGACCGCCGCGTCGGCGATGGCCCCGAGCGCCGACTCGTCGGCCGGCGGCGCGAGGCGGTCGGCCGCGGCCAGACGCGCAGCGACCGCGACGAGCGCATCGAGCGCTCGACCACGGGCATCCGCAGCGCCCTCGACGTCGCTCACCGTTGGGCTGCCTCCGCCAGCCGTCGTGGATCGGGCACGACCAGCTCATCTCCCTCGAACCGCAGGACGCCCCGGCTCACGAGGTCGGCGAGGAGCCGGTTCACGGACTGGCGGGAGCCACCGATCATGCCCGCCAGCTCGCCCTGCGTGTAGGGCCAGGGCAGGCGGACCTCGTCGGACGACAACGGACCTTGGACCGCCTCGATCTCGCGCAGCAGGTGCCGCGCCAGACGACCCGGCAGGTCGAGGAAATGGAGGTCCTCCAGCTGTGCCGTGAGGCGGCGGATCTCGCCGGCCAGCGCCGCGAGGAGTGCATGGCGGATCGCGGCGTTCTCGTCGATCAGTCGATCGAAGGCGTCGCGGCGAAGCACGAGGGTCTCGGTCGCCTCGACCGCCTCCGCCGTCGCCGACCGCGCGCCCCCGTCCAGCAGAGCCAGCTCGCCGAAGAACCCGCCCGGACCGATCGTCGTCAGGATCGCCGGCTCGGTGCCGTCCTCCGGGACGACCAGGATCTTGACCGACCCGAGGCGGACGATCGACAGCGAATCGCCGGGGTCGCCGGCGTGGAAGATCACCTCGCTGCGCCGGAACCGGCGGGTCCGGAGCGCGCCGGCGACGAGGGCCATGCCGGACGCGTCGAGACCAGCGAACAGGCGGCAGGCCAGCAAGGCGTCGCGAACGAGCGGCTCGAGATCGTCCGGCGTGGCCATGCCGGTCAATCGTACGTTGGCACGCCCCGTCCGAGAGTGGTGCGTCACCGCACCGGCGCCGATCAGTTGCGCGGGATCGGGCGCATCGGGTAGATGCCGATGACGATCGGCGTCCGCGGGTCGAGCGACAACTCGTAGCCGATCTCGCCGGCCTTGAGCAGCTCGCCGAGGAGTCCGCCCTCGCGCATCGGCAGGCCCACGTAGACCCAGCCGGGCTCGAGCCGCACGGGCGTCACGACGTCGTCGCCCCCGTCGATCCCGAACCGGCGGCGCAGCTCGTGCATCGGCACGTACGGCCGGCTCTTGATGAACCGGCGCAGCTGCGGGGCGGTGCACTGTGCGTTGAGGGGCTGATGGCCGTTCATCGGGGCCCCCGGCATCGGAGCCTGCGTTCCCCCGGCGGCGGGCTGCGACGGCGGCGCGGACTGGTGCGGGTCGGAGGCCGGGGACGCCGACGGGCCCTGGCCTGCCGCGGGCGACGCGGGCGGCACGTCCTGTGTGGTGGGAGGCTGTGCCGTTCCGTACCGCGGCTCGGGCCCGGTCGGCGGCCTGAGGTCGGCGGCGACGGCGGCCGGGCCAGCCGCGGCCGACGGCGCCGGTGTCGTGCCGTTCCCGGGCGCGTCGGGGGCCGGCATCGGCGGCGGGCCGTCCAGTGGACGGGGGCTCACGCCCGCGATGCGGCGCTGGTTCTCGAGGCCGCCGGGGGCGTGATGATGCGGTCGGCCGTGGTGACGGCGGCTCATCGGCCGCGTTCGCGGGACATCCGAGTCCCGGCGGTGTTGGGGACGCCGGTCGGGCGCCGGAGGGTGCTGGTCATCGGTACTCGAAGGCTGTGGCGGGACGCATCGGGCGCGACCACCTCGTCCGATGATACCGCAGGCTGCCGGACCAAAGGCCGGATGCCGGCCCGACGCCCTCAGCCGTCGACGACGTACAACGTGCGTGGCGCCTCGTTCAGCGCGATCGGACCATCCGGCCCGCACACGACGATGTCCTCGATCCGAGCGCCGTACTCCCCGACGAGGTAGATGCCCGGCTCGACCGAGAAGGCCATCCCCGGCCGGAGCGGCTCGGTGTTGCCGGCGATGATGTACGGCTCCTCGTGACCCTCGAGGCCGATGCCGTGACCCGTCCGGTGGAAGAACGCCTCGCCGAAGCCCTCCGCCTCGATCGGACGTCGCGCAGCCGCATCGATGGCCTCGGCGGCGATCCCGGGCCGGACGGCCGCCGTGCCCGCCTCCTGCGCCCCCTGCAGCACGGCGAACAGGTGCCGGAACCGGTCGTCGGGGCCCTTGGCCGGGTCGCCGCCGGTGACCCACAGCGTGCGCGTGATGTCGGACCCGTAGCCGTCGATCGTGCCGCCGATGTCGAGCACGATCGGCTCGCCGGCGGCGATGACCCGCTCCGACGCCTCGTGGTGGGGCGAGGCGGAGTTCGGTCCGGACCCGACGATCGCGAAATGCGCCTCGTCATGGCCCTCGGCGATGAGCCGCTCACGGACCTCGCGCGCCACGTCGGCCTCGGTCCGCCCGACCAGCCGGCCGCCGGCGATCTGGGCGACGACGCGATCGGCGGCGTGGGCGGCCTCGGTCAGCAACGCGATCTCGTCGTCGTCCTTGACGATGCGGAGGCGCCCCAGGATCGGCGAGGCAAGCTCGAAGGCCGCCGCGGCCAGGCGCTCCTGGAGGCGCAGG
The DNA here is from genome assembly GCA_963755995.1 of uncultured Chloroflexia bacterium. Taxonomy (GTDB): domain Bacteria; phylum Chloroflexota; class Limnocylindria; order Limnocylindrales; family CSP1-4; genus SPCO01. The sequence goes on from CAVWLQ010000002.1 coordinate 559,640, forward strand.
AGGTGCCGCGCCGGAAGATCGTCGGAGACGGCGATCCGGAGCGGGCCGGATCCCGCGCCGTCGCGCACCATCGACGCGACCAGCGCGTGCGCATCGTCCGCCTCGTCCCAGGTCACGACCGGCAGGAGGCCGGCGGCGGCCGGCGGGCAGGATCGGGCGGGCGTCGCCTCGAGCCGCGGCACGACCAGGGCCCACTCGCCGGTCGCCGGGATGACCAGCATCGTGAGGCGTTCCAGGGGCATGGCCGGGTAGCCGGCCAGATAGCGCATGTCCGCGCCCACCCCGACGAGGATGGCGCCGAAGCCGGCGTCGCGCGCCAGGTCCCGGGCCGCCGCGATCCGGTCCCGATAGCGGTCGGCCGGGATGGTGGGTCCCGTCGATGTCATGTGGTCCGCTCCCGCATCCCGCTCTCGGTCATCCAGTGATCGATCAGGTTGACGCCCTCGCCGGTCATCCGGCGGTAGGGCGCGAAGACGGCCCCGGCAGCCAGGGCCCGCCGGCGGAGCTCGACGTCCTCATGCTGGCCGACCGCGAGGACGAGCACCCGCGCCGCCCGCGCGACCTCGGCCGCCTCGATCCCGTCGTAGGCGCGCGCGGTCAGGTCGATGACGACCCCGTCGACGTCGGGCAGGGCCGCCTCGAGCGCGGCCAGCGAGCGGACGGCGACCGGATCCCCGTCCGCCCCACGAACGAGTCCCGCCAGTCGTGTCCCCCAGATCAGGTCGTCGGCAAGGACGGCGACACGCGTGGTCAGCCGATCGTCTCCGCGAGGTGGTGGAAGACGTCGCGCGCGGTGACGACCCCGGTCGGCCGCCCGTCCTGGGTGATCGGGATGTGGCGGAACCCGCCCACGGCCATCTTGTGGATGGCGATCGCGATCGGGTCGTCGTGGCGCAGGACGACGGGGTCCGGGGTCATGAACTCGCGGACCTGGAGTCCGTCGAGAGGCTTCCCGGCGACCTTCACCACGGCATCGCGGTCGGTGAAGATGCCGACGAGCCGGTCGTCGACGGTGACCAGGACGCAGTCGGCCTCGGCTTCGTGCATCCGGCCGATCGCGGTCTGGACCGGCGTCTCCGGGGAGACGGTCAGCGGCGGCGGAGCGCCGAGCTCGTCGAGGTGCTCACCCAGCAGCCGGCCGTGGAAGGACAGCGTCGGCTGCGGGACGTCCGCACCGGCGAGGTCCGCGCCACAGTTGTCGCAGACCTCCGCCCCCGTCAGGTTCTGATAGCCACAGACCGGGCATTGCATGTCGTCGCTCCTGCCCCCGGGCTAGTCGACCGTCCAGGTCTCGCCGCCGTTGAGGACCTCGCCGAGGTCGCCCGCCCCGCTCCGCGCGATCGCGGTCGCGATCTGGTCCGCGATGAGCGTGTCGTGGGTCGGCCGCTCGACCGAGCGAAGGACCCCGACCGGGACGGGGTACTGCGGCCAGAACATGCGCGACAGCATCAGCGCGAGGTACGGCTCCTCGGCGTGCTCGTCGTGGACGAGCAGATCGGCCTCGGTGATGCCGTTCTCGCCGATCGTCACGACCTCCGGGTGGAGGCCGGACAGGCGGATCCCCTTGTCCCGGTCCTTGCCGAAGATCATCGGCTTGCCGTGCTCGAGGACGAGCATCCGGTCCTCGCGGACCTCGCGGTCGGTGAAGTCCCGCCACGCCCCGTCGTTGAAGATGTTGCAGTTCTGGAGGACCTCGACGAACGAGGAGCCCTTGTGCCGGCCGGCTCGCTCGAGCGTCCCCTGGAGGTGCTCCGTGTGGGTGTCCACCGAGCGGGCCACGAACGACGCCTCGGCGGCGAGGGCGATGGTCAGCGGCATGATCGGGGTGTCGACCGTCCCGGCCGGTGTCGACTTCGTCTTCTTGCCGAACTCGGACGTCGGCGAGGCCTGGCCCTTGGTCAGCCCGTAGATCCGGTTGTTGAACATGACCAGGTTGATGTCGACGTTGCGGCGCATCGAGTGGATGACGTGGTTGCCGCCGATCGACAGCGCGTCGCCGTCGCCGGTGATGACCCACACCATCAGGTCCGGACGGGCGGCCTTCAGGCCGGTGGCGAGGGTCGGCGCCCGACCGTGGATGGTGTGGAAGCCGTAGGTGTTCATGTAGTACGGCAGCCGGCCGGAGCAGCCGATGCCCGAGATGAACACGATGTTCTCGCGGGCGTACCCGAAGTCCGGCATGACCTTCTGGGTCTGCGCGAGGATCGAGTAGTCGCCGCAGCCGGGGCACCAGCGGACCTCCTGGTCCGACACGAAGTCCTTGCGGGTGAGCTGGATGACGGCGGCGTTGGCCGCGCTGAGCGGCGGCTGGGCGATGGTCGGGTCGGTGGCCGCGTGGCCGTTGGTCTCGGTCATGGTTATCCCCGGTCTGCGAGTAGGCGCCGGGCTTCGTCGATGATCTCGGCGATCCGGAATGGCTTGCCGCGGACCTTGTCGTAGCCCACGGCGTCGATGAGGTACTTCGCCCGGATGAGCATCAGGAGCTGGCCCAGGTTGACCTCCGGGATCAGCACCCGGCGGTAGTTGCGCAGGACCGCCTCGGTGTTGGCCGGGAACGGGTTGAGATGGCGAAGATGGGCGTGCGCCACGGACTCGCCGTCCGCGGTCAGCCGCTCGACCGCGGAGCGGATCGCGCCGTAGGTCGAGCCCCAGCCGAGGATGAGGAGCTCGCCGCTCTCGGGCCCGTAGACGTCGAGCGGCGGGATGTCCGTGGCGATGCCCGCGACCTTGGCCTGGCGGTAGAGCTGCATCCGGTGGTGGTTGTCCGGGTCGTAGCTGACGTTGCCCGTGATGTCGGCCTTCTCGAGCCCGCCGATGCGGTGCTCCAGCCCGGGCGTGCCGGGCACGGCCCACGGCCGGGCGAGCGTGTCGGGATCGCGCTGGTACGGCCGGAAAGTCGCCGGATCGGAGGCATTCGCGACGCCGATGCCGGGCATCGCTGCCACGTCGGGGATCCGCCACGGCTCCGATCCCGTCGCGAGGAACGCGTCCGAGAGGTAGACGACCGGGGTCATGTACTTGAGGGCGAGCCGGCAGGCCTCGATCGCGTAGTCGAAGCATTCGCCGGGGGTGGCCGGCGCGACGATCGGCAGGGGCGAGTCCGAGTTGCGCCCGAACATGACCTGCAGCAGGTCCGCCTGCTCGTTCTTGGTCGGCATCCCGGTGGAGGGGCCGGCGCGCTGGACGTCGATGACGACGAGGGGCAGCTCGACCATGACGGCGAGGCCCATCGCCTCCGTCTTGAGCGCGATGCCCGGACCCGACGAGGCGGTCAGGGCAAGGGCCCCGCCGTAGCTCGCGCCGATGGCCGCGCCGATCGCGGCGATCTCGTCCTCGGCCTGGAAGGTCTTGACGCCGAACGCCTTGTAGCCGGACAGCTGGTGCAGGATGTCCGAGGCCGGGGTGATCGGGTACGAGCCGTAGAACAGCTGGCGGTCGGCCAGCCGCGAGGCGGCCAGGAAGCCGAGCGCCGTCGCCTCGTTGCCGGTGATGTTCCGATAGGTGCCGGGCGCGAGGTGGGCGGGCTTGACCCGGTAATGGGTGTGGAACGCCTCGGTCGTCTCGCCGAACGCGTAGCCCGCCTTGAGGGCGCGCTTGTTCGCGTCCGCGACGATCGGCCTGGCCCCGAACTTCTGGTCGACCCAGTGGATGGTCGGCTCCATGCTCCGCTCGTACAGCCAGAACATCAGGCCGAGCGCGAAGAAGTTCTTGGTCAGGTCCTTCTGCTTGCTGGTCATGTCGAGCCCATCGAGCGACCGCTCGTTGAGCGTCGAGATCGGCACCTCGAAGACGGTGTAGGCCTTGAGCGAGCCGTCGGTCAGCGGGTTGCTCGCGTACGCCGCCTTGTTCAGGTTCTGCTGCGTGAACGCGTCGCTGTTGACGATCAGCGCGCCGCCGGCCGGCAGGTCGCCGATGTTGGTCTTGAGCGCGGCCGGGTTCATCGCCACGAGCACGTCCGGCTGGTCGCCCGGCGTGTGGATCTCGGACGACGAGAAGCTGATCTGGAAGCCGGAGACCCCGGGGAGCGAGCCGGCCGGCGCCCGGATCTCCGCCGGGAAGTCCGGCAGGGTGCTGATGTCATTGCCGAAGACCGCGGCCGTCCGGGTGAACTGCGTGCCGGTCAGCTGCATGCCGTCGCCGGAATCGCCGGCGAAGCGGATGGTGACGCGTTCGAGTTCCTGGACGTCCGGGCCGAGCTCCGTGTCGGTGGCTGTCACGCGCCTTCCGGCTCCTTCATGCGCTGGTTGGGCCTGGGTGGGAGGTTGAGCAGCTCCTCGGGGAACGACTCGGCCAGGTACTTGATGATGTCCGCCTGGCGGACGACGCCGACGAGATGGCCCGCCTCGTCGACGAGCGGCACGTTCCGGTAGCGACCGGTCTGCATCAGGACGATCGCGTCGCGGATCGTCTGGTCCAGGTCCAGGGTTCGCGGCTCGGTGGTCATGAGCGTCTCGACCGGCTGGCTCAGGTCCACCTGCCCGCCGACGATCCGACCGAAGATGTCACGCTCGGTCAGGACGCCGGTGAGGCGGCCGCCGGGCTCGCAGACGAAGACGGAATCGCCCGTCCCGGTCTGCTGGATGGCTCGCAGGCAATCGGCCAGGGAGGTCCCGGGCGGGACCGACACGGGGTGATTGCGGCTGAGCACCCGGAGGCGCTCATCGGTGACCGATGGCACGCGGCGGACGACTGCGGTTTCGGTGAGTTCACTCACGTGACGAGTGTATCGCTTCGCGACGTTCGGCCCACCGTCGGGGACCGATGGAGGTGCGCGACGACCACCGCCGACCGGCGTCCGGCGACCTGCGATGATGCGAGGGACCCGGGGCGGCCGCCTCGACCGGCACGCACGGAGGCGACGACAGGCTGGGGATGGAACGCCGTCGCGCCCTCGGGATCGGGCTGGTCGTGGTCGCCGGGGCGAGCTTCGCGTCCGGATCGATCTTCGCCACGCTCAGCTACGCCGAGGGCCTCGACTGGCTCACGCTGCTGGGCTGGCGGTTCGTCATCGGCGCCGCGCTCGCCTGGCTGTGGGTCGCCGCCTCCGCCTCGCGTCGCCGGTCCATCCGGCTGCTGTCCCGCCGGCAGCTGGCCGTGACCCTCGGGCTGGGGGCGCTCTACACGGCGAATGCCGCGACCTTCTACGCGGGGATCGAGACGATCCCGGCGTCCCTCGCCGGGGTCATCGTCTACATCTACCCGGTCTTCGTAGCGGTGCTGTCCCTGCGCTTCGCAACGCGTCTGCCCGGCCGCCGGCCGTGGTTCGCGCTCGTGCTCGCAGTGACCGGGATCGTGCTGGCCCTGGGCGGCGTGCCGATCGGGATGGACCTGCCGGCCAGCGGCGTCCTCCTCATCCTGTCCTCGGCGGCGGTCTACTCGGTCTGGATCGTGCTGTCGGCGCGCCTGTCCGGGGAGCGTCGCGACCGGCTCGGCAGCGACGCCCCGCCGGAGGCCTCCGCGGCCCGGGACGCGGCCGGGACGACGGCCGTGATGATGACCGCGACGGCGGCGGTCTTTGCGGCGATGGCCGTCGGAGCCGGGGCGCCGCTCGATCCGTGGACGATCCCGACCGCAGCGTGGCCGTACCTGGTCGGGATCGGGCTGATCGCGTCCTTCCTCGCGATCCAGGCGCTGTACGCCGGGGCACGACGGATCGGAGCGGCCCAGGCCGCGCTCGTCAGCACCACCGAACCGGTGTTCATCGTGGTCCTGTCGTTCGTCTTCCTGGACCAGCGCCTGGCGCCGATCCAGCTGCTCGGGGCGGGTCTCGTCCTGCTCGGCGTGATCATCGCCCAGACCTCGCCGCGACCCCGGGGCGCACCCGAGCCGGCGACGCCGCTCGAGGCCGAGGTGGAGGGCTGAGGCTGGGCTGACGCGTCCGGCCGGGGCGGAAACCCCCCGCCGCCTAGACCGTGTGCGCCTCGCGGAGGACGGCCCGGGCGCCGTCGGCGATGAACGCGCTGTCCGACCCGAGGCCGATGAACCGATAGCCGAGGTCGCGATGCCGCCCCAGGGCGGATGCATCGCGCAGCAGGATCCCCGCTGCCTTGCCGGCATCCTCCGCCGCCCGGGCCACGCGCTCGAGTGCGCCGAGGTAGCCCGGATCGGTGAACCGGCCCGGGACGCCGAGGCTGTGCGACAGGTCGGCCGGGCCGACGAACAGGACGTCCACGCCGTCGATCGCCGCGATGCCGGCCGCCTCGTCGACCGCGCTGGGCGACTCGATCTGGATGATGCCGAGGATGTGCGCGTTGATCGAGCGGACGTCCGCGTGGCCGAGCTCGCCCATCCCGGCGCCGCGCGTCGACAGCGCCACGCCGCGGGTGCCGTCGGGCGGGTAGCGGAGGTACGAGACCGCCTCGCGCGCCCCCTCGGCCGTGTCGATGCGCGGGACCATGATCCCGTGGGCACCGAGGTCGAGCGCACGGCCGATGCGCAGACGCTCTCCGGATTGCGGGCGGACCAGCGCGGCGGTCCGGGTCGAACCGACCGCGTGGAGGTTGGCGAGCAGCTCCGATTCGGTGCCGACGCCGTGCTCGAGATCGATGATCAGCCAGTCGAAGCCCGCCCGGGCCACGACCTCGGTGGCCGCCGGCGAGCCGAGACCCGTGAACGTGCCGTACAGGGTCTCCCCGGCCGTGAGGCGGCTACGGAGGTCGACGAAGCCGGGGACGGGGGCGAGGGCGGTGGGTTCGGTCATCCGGACATGATGCCCGGTCGCGGCGGGCTACGGGCCGTTGACCAGCCCGGTCGTGTCCACGACCTCGAGGTCGTGCCCCGTGACGACGTCGAGCTCGTGCATGACGTCATCATCGAAGTGGGGATCGCTCGCCCCCGTGATGTACCAGGGCGAGCCGTTGTCGGCGAGGATCATGCCGTACCGCTTGAGGGCGTCGGCGATGACGCGGGCCTGCGGCGAGAACCGGCTTGTGTCGTAGGTCGCCTTGAGGCGGACGCGCAGGCCCATCGGCGGGAGCGATGACGCGTTCGACTCGCCGGCCTCGTGGCGGGCCGGGTAGATGTACGTCGTGCGCGTCCGGTCGGTCGTGAACCGGAGGGCGTGCGTGATGGCGCCGGCGGCGACCTCGTCGTAGCGAACGAGACCGGGCAGGATCGGCAGGCCCGCGGCGTCGGCGCTCGTCCAGCCTGCGGGACGGAGCGCGTTCGAGCGCAGGTCCCACACCGCTCCGCTGCCGGCCAGCCAGACGGCCGCCGGACCGGCGCGCCGCGAACAGCTCGTACAGCCGGCACGCGTCGCGGTCGACCATCAGCATGTGCCCGTCCGAGCCGCCCTCGATCTTCGGGTTGGACGGGATGGGGTAGCCCACGTGGTCCGATTCGTCGTCGTAGTCGAAGGTCACGGTGGACCGCGGGGTCGCGCTCGTCACCACCTGGTACGGGATGCCGTAGCCGGCATACGAACCGAAGTCCATGTGGAGTCCGCGGCTCAGCCCGATCGTGGCGATCATGGTCGCGGAGTTGGCAGCGACGCCGCGCGTGTCGATCCGGGTGTTCCAGACGTTGGTGGCCGGGAAGACCGGACAGAGCGGCGCGCCGGGCAGCGTGGGCGCCGTCCCGACGGCGTTCGATCGCTTCTTGCCGGCGGTCGGGCCGCCGCTCGTCGCGACGGAGGTCCGACTCGCGTGACCGGCGACGGGAGCCGCCCGTCGCGGATCGGCGCCGGCGACGGTCCCGGGCAGGAGGAGCCCGGCGATCAGCATCGTCGCCGGGAACAGGGCGCGCACGCTTCGAAGCCGGGTGGGCGTCATGGGCGCATCGTGGGGCCGGGCCGGGCGGGCGGGAATGCCTCGGACGTCCCCTCTCGCACGGCTCGGTGGTCCGGTTCCGCCGGGCAACGGGGGCCGGGCCATCGCGTCAGTCCGGGAACGCCTCCGGCCCACGCTCGCGGAGTTCGCGGGCCTCGCCGTGGGCGTCCTCGGCCGGCAGCCACGAGTACGGATACCGGGCGTCCTCGAGCTCCGCCGCCTGGCGGGTGATCCGGAGCGGATGGAAGGTGTCGACCATCACCGCCAGCTCCTCGGTCGCCTCCTTGCCGATGGACGCCTCCGCGGTGCCCGGGTGCGGCCCGTGCGGGATGCCGGCCGGATGGAGCGTGAAGGACGAGATGCCGACCCCGCGCCGGCTCATGAAGTTGCCCGCGACGTAGTAGATGACCTCGTCCGAGTTGATGTTCGAGTGGTTGTACGGCGCCGGGATGGCCAGCGGGTGGTAGTCGAACTTGCGCGGCACGAACGAGCACACGACGAAGTTCCGCGCGGCGAATGTCTGGTGGACGGGCGGCGGCTGGTGCACGCGGCCGGTGATCGGCTCGAAGTCGCCGATGTTGAACGCGTACGGCCACAGGTAGCCGTCCCAGCCGACGACGTCGAACGGGTGGTGCCGGTAGTGGTAGGCGGTCAGGCGGTCGCGCATCTTGACGTGGACCCGGAACTCGCCCTCGTCGGTCCGTGGCGGGACCTCATCCGGCAGCCGGATGTCCCGTTGCGAGTAGGGCGAATGCTCGAGCAGCTGGCCGTAGTCGTTGCGGTAGCGCTTGGGCGGCTCGATCTCGGACGGGCACTCGAGGTACAGCATCCGCTGCTCGCTGCCGCCGTCCGGGACCAGCCGCCAGGTCGTGCCGATCGGCAGGACGAGGTAATCGCCGGGGCCGTAGCGGATCGGCCCGAAGTTCGTGTCCAGAAGGCCGGCGCCCTCGTGGATGTAGAGGAGCTCGTCGGCCTCGCCGTTGCGATAGAACACGGTCTCCGGCATCGCCTCGGCCGGTCGCACGACGCCCATCACGACGTCGCCGTTGAAGAACAGCGGGATCCGGCCGGTCACGGCGTCGCCGTGCGGCTCCACGCCGGCCGCGTCGATCAGCCGGTGATGGTGGTAGCCGTCGTCGGCCTCCTCGAGGCGGATCTCGCTGACCGGCTCGATCCGGTGCGTCTGCGTCGGCGGCGTCACGTGGTAGAGGAGGGAGCTTCGCCCCGTGAAGCCCTCGACGCCGAAGAGCTCCTCGGCGTACAGGCGGCCGTCCGGAGCTCGATGCTGGGTGTGGCGCTTGGGCGGGATGCTGCCGCGGGCCGCGTAGAACATGGACCGAACCCCCTCCTCGAGCGATTCGGCCCAGTCTATGTCGTCCGAGGTCGGTGGTTCCGGAACGCCGGGGAGCGGCGTACAGTCGGGCGATGCCGGACGAGCTGGACCAGGACGAGTTCCGCAGGATCCTGATCGGCGAGCATCCTGGCCTCGCGACGATCCGGCGGCGGATGCTCCACCTCCCGTCGGATCCGCGCTGCAAGCTGTGCTCGGCGCCGTTCGGCGGGCCGGGTGGAGCGGTGCTGAGGCATCTCGGCTTCGCGCGGTTCCCGGGGAACCCCGCGATCTGCCAGAACTGCATCTCGGGGTTTCGCAAGAAAGGGATGACCGGGGCGGAGATCCCGGCCACGCTCCTGTTCGTCGACATCCGCGGCTCGACGGCTCTCGGCGAGCGACTCACGCCGACCGAGTTCCGCGACTACCTGGCGCGCTTCTACGCGATCGGGTCGAAGGCCGTCCTCGAGCACAGCGGCCTGGTCGACAAGCTGGTCGGCGACGAGATCATCGGCCTGTTCTTCGGCGGCGTGAGCGGCCCGGGGCACGCTCGGGCCGGCCTCGACGCGGCGATGGACCTGATGTCCCACGCCGGGCGCGGCGACGCCACGCCGCAGGGCCCGATCCTGGTCGGCGGCGCCCTCCACACCGGCACCGCCTACGTCGGCCCGACCGGGCCGGCCGAGCTGGTCGATGACTTCACCGCCCTGGGCGACGTCGTGAACACCACGGCCCGCCTTGCCTCGGCGGCGGCGGCCGGCGAGCTGCTCGTCAGCGCGACCGCGGCGGAGGCTGCCGGGGACGTGGCGCCCGATGCCGAGCGCCGGACGCTGGAGGTCCGTGGCCGCGAGGCGACGATCGACGTCGTCGTCCTGCGGCCGGTGGGCTGACCGGCCGGCTGGGTCACGGCCGAGCGTCGGGCCGCGTTCAGCGGCCGACGATCTCGCTTCGCCGTTCGAGCAGGACGACGTCGCGCCAGCGACCGCGAGCGTCCTGACCCACGCCATGCTGGACCCCGACCCGCCGGAACCCGACGGCCTCGTGGAGCGCGAGGCTGGCGGTGTTGTCCGACAGCACGCCGGCGAGCAGCATCCAGAGCCCGGCCGCCTCCGAGGCCGGGATCAGCGTCTCCAGCAGCGCGCGCCCGACGCCGCGGCCACGAGCGCCCTCCGCGACGTAGACGCTCTCCCAGGCGACGCCGCGGTAGACCGCTCGGGTCGAGTAGGGACCGAGTGCCGTCCAGCCGAGGACGGACGCATTGGCATCGTCACGTGCGACGAACCGGCACGCCGAGGCATGGGCGCCATCGAACGCGTCCCATGCGGGCGCCTCGCGCTCGAGGGTCGCATCGCCGGTCGCGATGCCCTCGGCGTAGATGCGCCGAACCGCCGGCCAATCGGCGGCGGTCATCGGCTCGATCATGACGCGCGGACCGCCCAAGGCGTCAGACACTCTTGGCCACGATCGGGTTGCGGAGGGCGCCGAGTCGCTCGATGTGCAGGACCACCTCGTCGCCCGGCTCCAGGTAGCGCCCGAGTGTCGCGTCGCGGACCTCGAGGAGACAGCCGGTCCCGACGGTCCCGCTGCCGACCAGGTCGCCGGCGCGGAGCCGCGCATCGGCCGACGCGCGCGCCAGCATCTCCCCGAAGGAGAACCGGGCGTCCGACCAGCGACCGCGGCTGGTCTCCGTGCCGCTGACCTCGGCCGTCATCGCCAGGTCGTAGCCCGTCCCCAGCCGGGCGTCGGCCAGCTCGTCGGGGGTGACCAGCCACGGTCCGAACGAGCTCGCGAAGTCCTTGCCCTTGGCCGGCCCGAGCCGGACCGTCGTCTCGTCGCGCTGCAGGTCGCGCGCCGACCAGTCGTTGAAGATCGTGTAGCCGCCGATGGCCTCCTCGGCCCGGTCGGGTGACAGGTCGACCGCCGGCGTGTCGACCAGCGCCGCCACCTCGAGCTCGTAGTCGAGCTCGTGCGAGGCGGCCGGCGACCAGATCGGGTCGTCCGGTCCGCGGATCTCGGAGACGTTGCTGAAGTAGAAGATCGGCAGGCGGGACCACGCCTCGGGGACTTCGCCGCCACGGCGCTCCCACATCGTGCGGACGTGCCCTTCGAAGGCGTAGAAGTCCCGCAGCGACGGCGGCCGCAGCACGGGCGGGCCGAAGACGAGATCGGCCGCGTCCAGGACCGCATCGTCGTCCTCGTCGCGCGGTTCGAAGCCATCCACCAGGTCGCGCAGCGTCTCGACGCGGAGGCCGCGAGCCAGGTGGTCGTCGAGCGTCGTCACCGGCCCCCGAAACAGCGCTTGATCGTGGCCGAGCGAGGGCCGCGCCCCCACCGCGCGTCGACGTGCGACCTCCAGGTCCAGCCAGCGCTGCGGGACGTCCTCGGCATCGAGCGCCACCACCAGGCGCCAGGGCGCGCCGGCGGGTGCGTTCCGTTCCCGGACGTGCGCGGCCTTCATGCCCCGAGTCTAGCCAGCGCTCGGCTCCGCGACGCACAATGCGCCACGTGCCACGTCTCCAGCGCAAGAGCTTCGCGGGTCCGGACCAGGTCCGGCAGTTCTCGATGGGCCACGTGGACGTCGTCAACCTCGACGAGACGTCTGTCGGGCGGTTCATGTGGGACCCCGGCTGGCGCTGGTCGGAGGTCGTCAAGCCCGTCGTCGACACGCCGTCCTGCGTGAATCGACATCTCGGATACGTGATCGCCGGACATCTCCACGTCCTGATGGACGACGGGACGGAGCTCGACATCGTCGCCGGCGACGCCTACGAGATCCCGCCCGGTCATGACGCGTGGGTGGTCGGCGACACCGTGTTCGACTCCGTCGAGTTCGCCAGCGCGCGCCTGTTCGGGATCGCCCCCGACGTCGAGGACGAGCGGACGCTGGCGACGATCCTGTTCACCGACATCGTCGATTCGACGGCATCGCTCGCGCGGCTCGGCGACAAGGCCTGGCGGCGACTGCTCCTCGACCACAATGACGCTCTCCGGTCCGAGCTTGACCGGTACCGGGGCCGCGAGATCGTCACGACCGGCGACGGGTTCCTGGCCCTCTTCGACGGGGCGGCGCGGGCCGTGCGCTGCGCCGCCGCGATGATCGATGCGGTCCGCCCGCTCGGCATCGAGATCCGGGCAGGTCTCCACACGGGCGAGGTCACCGTGGCCGGCGGCAACGCGCGCGGGGTCGCGGTCCACGCGGCTGCCCGGGTGGCGGCCCTCGGCGGTCCGGGCGAGGTCATCGTGTCCGGGACGACGCGCGACCTGCTCGATGGATCCGGCCTGCGGCTCGAGGATCGCGGCGCTCACGAGCTCAAGGGCCTCGAGGGCCTCCGCCAGGTGTACGTGCTCGTTCGAGCCTGATCGGACACCGCCCGGACGGTTGCGCGCCGGCGGGCGGCCGGTCGTCCGTTCAGCTGCCCGATCAGCCGCCGGGCTTGAGCACCATCATCCACATGATCAGCACCAGCCCGAGGCTGCCGACGCCCGCGAGCAGGCGGGGTCGTCGCTCGTCCAGGTACGTGGCGAGCTCCGTGTCGGTCATCGGGGCGGCCCCGTCCAGGCCGACGAGCTGCCGCCGCAGCGGCATGTAGTAGCCGGTCCCGAGCGCGTACATCAGGACGATCACGACGAGCAGCACGACGATCGACCCGAGCACCCACGGCTTCGTCCAGAAGTCGCCGACCGACGCCGCTCCGGCACCGCCGATCAGCAGCAGCACCAGCCCGACGTACATGGTGCGAGTCGCGAGCCGCGACGTTTCGAGGTAGCTCAACACCACGGATCGATCACGCTGGCCGGGCAGCCCGAGCGCCACGAACGCCGAGGCGCCATGCGCGAACGCGAACAGAACGAGGCCCACGAGATGGGCAAAGACGAACCATTGGTACATGTCGCCCCTCCGTCCCGGCGGCCGTCCGTCACGGCCGTCCGCGCCCGAGGATACCGAGCTGGACAAGTCCGCCGTCCTCGAAGAATGAACGCTACGGCCGCGCCATCGACCGGTAGATTTGGAAGTCGCCCTCATCGGGCGGCATCTGGGAGATGGGAGCCGTGGATCGCGACCTTGTGGAGGCGGCACGGAACGGGGATCGGGAGGCGTATGTCGACCTGATCCGCGCTCGGAGCGACCGACTCTTTGCGATCGCCCAACGGATCCTCCGCGACATCGATCGGGCCGAGGACGCCTTGCAGGACGCGCTGGTGATCGCCTGGCGTGACCTGCGGAGCCTCCGCGATCCGGACCGTTTCGACGCGTGGCTGCAACGTCTCCTGATCAATGTCTGTGTCGCGCAGGCCGTGCGCGAGCGACACCGGACCTCGAACCTTCGAGTCTTGCCGGTCGACGGGCCGTCTGTACCCGATGAGTTCCTCAGCGTGGCCGACCGGGACATGCTCGAGCGTGGCTTCCAACGGCTTCCGCCAGAACAACGGGCGATCCTCGTCCTCCACCACTACCTCGGGTTTGCACCGTCTGAGATCGCCGAGACCCTCGGCATCCCTCCAGGAACTGCGCGTTCTCGCCTGCATCACGCCCATCGAGCCATGCGTGCCGCACTCGAAGCGGACGCTCGGACCTCGATCCGTGAAGGTCGACCCGCATGAACCAGCAACGCGACATCGAGCGCCTCCTGGACCGGTGGCTCTCGGAAGGCCCGACGGTGGTCGCAGACCGCGTGATCGACGTGATCGCCGATCGCATCGAACGTCGATCCCAACGACGCGCCTGGCACCTGCGCCTGGCGCAGGGCCGCGTCGACCTCGACCTCCGATTCGCTGCCGTCGTGACCGGTGTCGCCATCGCCGTCGGCATCGTCGGCTTCAGCCTCGGCGGCGGCTTCACGGCGCCATCGGATTCGCAATCGCCTGCAGGAACGACCTCGCCGTCCACGACGCCAACGCCGACCCACCGGGCGACGCCGACGCCGAGGCCGCAGGTTCCCCTGACCAACCAATTCACCTCGGCAGTCAACCACTACTCGATCTCGTATCCGGCCGCCTGGACGGTCAGACAGGCGACCGCCACGTACCGCTGGGGGTCATCGCTCTCGATCCACGACCCGACGGTCGACGTCCTGTCCGCTCCAGGTGGCCGGACGGCGCTCTACATCGTGTCGGTCGCCATTCCCGAGGGCGAAACCGAAAACAGCTGGCACCTGTCGCAATACCAACTCCGACCCGATGCCGCGCTCATCTGCCCGCAGGGTGACCAAGCGCTGCGGGATATCACCGTTTCCGTCGATGGGGTCGTCGGCTCGGCGGGCAGGGGCTGCAGTGCGATGGGATATCTGACGCCCATCACTGGACACCGCGGATTCGAGTTCCTGATGACGCCGTCCCCGGTCGGCTCCGGGTCCGAGGAGGAGTGGGCCAACCAGGAACTCTTCGTCGCGATGCTGCAGTCCGTGGCACTCGATCCTTGACCACATTCCGGGAGGTTGAAGACATGCGTCCACGTTCGTTTGCATTCGCGTTCGGTGCCTTGAAGGTCGCGACGGGCCTGGCGCTCGTCACGACGCTGATCGCACCAGGCTCCGCTTTGGCTGGTCGCAGCCAGATCGTCAAGGTCAGCGGAGTCGACATCTCCTGCGAGCTTGCGTCGGGCGATGCGTCCGGCGGCCTGTTCGCGATCACTCGCGATCGAACCGACGGTGGGTCGTTCGCCTTCCTCGACCTGTTCGTCGAACCGAACGATCCTGCGGCGACCGTCCTCAGCGGAGGCATGGACGATCCGCCGCTCACCACCAGCGGCCTCCAGACCACGTTCGATATGGCCGACGATGCCACGGGCGACGTCATCGGCTCCGCGTCGATCTCCGCTCTCTTCACCCTCACCGGGGCGCAGAGACTTCGCCGTGTGTCACAGAACGGGGTTCAGAAGGGCATCTTCAGTACCTACAGCGTGGCGGGCACGCTCACGGTCACATCCGGGGCGGTCAGCTACACCTTCGACATGGCAGGTTGCGATGCGGCGGGGAACGACCGGATGGACCAGGGCCATGATCCGAACGGTCCGAAGGCCGGCGGGCCCGTGCCGGCGAACGACACACCGGCGGGAGCGCAGCCAGTGACCGTCGGTGGCCATCCGCAGATGTGGACCAATGGCGCATCACTTGCCTCAGAGGCGGCCTGCACCATGACGGATGGCAGCGACGTCTTCGACTTTCCGTTGGGACGGACGGTCTGGTTCAAGGTGACGGGGACAGGTGGGCCGATCACCGTCGATCCTGCGGGCTCGAGCTTCGATACGGTGATCGCCGTGTACCTGAGCGGCGCCTCGGGGCTCGCCCAGGTCGCATGCATCGATGACGCCGACGGGTCGACCCAGGGGGCCGTGACGTTCCAGACGCAGCTGGGGACGACCTACTTCGTCCAGATCGGCGGCGTCCTTGGCGACCTGCTCTCCGACTCGCAGGATCCCCAGTTCGGCCGATTGCGGCTCCACGTGCACTGAAGCGTCCTTGACGTCCGACCCGCGCGGGAGCCTCGTCTAGAGGTTCCCGCGCTTCTCCTGCTCGCGTTCGATCGCCTCGAAGAGCGCCTTGAAGTTGCCGACGCCGAAGCCGCGCGAGCCGTGGCGCTCGATGATCTCGAAGAAGAACGTCGGGCGGTCCTGGACAGGCCGGCTGAAGATCTGGAGGAGGTAGCCCTCCTCGTCGCGGTCGGCCTCGATGCCGAGCTCCTCGAGCGTGTCCATCGGCACGCCGACGTCGCCGACGCGGTCCGCCAGCGACGCGTAGTACTCGTGCGGCAGCCCGAGGAACTCGACGCCGTTGTCGCGCAGGCGCCGCACAGTCCCGACGATGTCCTCCGTGCGCAGCGCGATGTGCTGGCAGCCGGGCGAGTGGTACCAGTCCAGGTATTCCTGGATCTGGCTCTTCTTCTTGCCGGTGGCCGGCTCGTTGATCGGGAACTTGATCCGGCCGTTGCCGTTGGTCATGACCTTCGACATCAACGCCGAGTACTCGGTGTGGATGACCTTGTCGTCGTAGTGGATGAGCTGGGCGAAGCCGAGGACGTCGCGGTAGAAATCGACGAACTCGTCCATCTGCCCGAGCCCGACGTTGCCGACGCAGTGGTCGACTTCGAGCAGCGACAGCCCGCCCGCGGCCTTCGGCGGCGACTTGACCTTGCGATAGCCGGGCGCAAAAGCGCCCGCGTAGTCCGACCGGTCGACGAAGGAATGAAGGACCTCGCCGTAGGTGTGGATCGAGGACCGGCGGAGGACGCCGTCCTCGCCGCCCTCGAGCTCGGTCGGCTCGAGCGCGGAGACCGCGCCGCGCGACGTCGTCTCGCGCCAGGCCGATGCCACGTCGTCGACCGCGAACGCGATGTCGTGGACGCCGTCGCCGTGGGCGCGGACGTGCTCGGCGATCTCGCCGTCCGGCGTCAACGGCGCCGTGAACACGAAGCGGATGTCGTTCTGGACCATGACGTAGCTGGACCGGTCGCGCACCTTGGTCTCGAGACCGCTGTATGCGACCGGGGTGAAGCCCCACAGCGCCCGGTAGTACGCCGCGGCCTGGCGCGCGTTGCCGACCCAGAACTCGACGTGGTCGATGCCCTTGAGCGGCAGGAAGTCGGCGGCCTTGCCGTAGGCGTCCGCGTCGATCCGGGCGCCCGCCTGGTTGGCGGCGCCCTGCGAGATGATCTGCGTCATCGCGGTCTCCCCTGCTGGCGGGGTGGGTCAGGCGCGACGGACGCGCCGGACACTGGTCGTTGCCTCCATGCTACGCCCCATCTGCGACACTGAGCCCATGGACGACAGCCTGCTCGAACGACTGCGCGCTGCCCGGGCCGGGCTCGCGAGGACGCGCCCGGCGATCGAGGCCGGGGCACCATGGCCGATGGCCGCGGTCTACGACGACTCGGACGAGGCCCGCTGGGGACCCGGCGAGGTGCTCGCCCACCTTGCCGAGATGGCCCCGTACTGGCTGGGCGAGATCGAGCGGGTCCTCGACGGTCCGGAGCAGCCGGTGCCGTTCGGACGGGTGGCGACCGACCCGGTGCGCATCGGCCTGGTCGAGCGCGACCGGTCGCTCCCGCCGCGCGAGCTGTACGACCGGCTTGACGACGCCCTCGCCCGCTTCGACCGGCGCTGGCGGTCGTTGACCCCGGCCGACCTCGCGCGCCGTGGGGTCCACCCGAAGCGCGGCGAGATGACGGTGGCGCAGATGCCGGATCCGTTCATCGTCGGCCACCTCGAGGGCCACGTCGTCCAGATCGACTCGATCCTCTCGGACGCGGCCGCCGCCGACTGAGCGCGGCGGGCACCGGCTCGATGTTCATCCTGTACGCGATCCCGATCGGGATCGTCGCCGGCTTGCTCCTTGGGGGACGACCGGACGGCCTCGGGGCGCTCCGGCTGCACTGGGTGCCGCTGATCCTCCTCGGCCTCCTGCTCCAGGTGGCGATCTTCTCCGATGCGATCGGCCGCGTGGTCGGCGACGCGGGACCGGCCATCTACATCGCGTCGGCCGCGATCGTGTTCGTGGCCGTGCTCCGCAACGTCAGGATCCCCGGCGTGGCGATCATCGCGATCGGGGCCGGCTGCAACCTGGCCGCGATCATGGCCAACGGCGGCTGGATGCCGGCCGATCCGGATGCCCTCGCGGCGATCGGTGGCATCGGGCAGGGCTACACCAACAGCGTCGAGCTCGCCGCGCCGGCGCTCGGTCCGCTGACCGACCTGTTCGCGCTGCCGGCCTGGCTGCCGTTCGCGAACGTCTTCAGCGTCGGGGACGTGCTCATCGGCGTGGGCATCGCGACGACGATCGCTTTGGCCATGCGCGGACCTACTCCGGCGGGTCGTCCAGGACGTTCGCCTTGAGGAAGGCCAGGATCCGCTCGTAGGCGTCGCGCCGGTTCTCGCGCTTCTCCCAGCCGTGCCCCTCTTCGTCGTACCACTGGAGCTCGAAGCGCTTGCCCTCGATCTCCAGCGCCTCCACCATCCGCTCGGTCATCAGCGGGACGACGCGCTTGTCCTTGCGCCCGTGGAGGATCAGGAGCGGCGCCTCGATCCGCTCCGCGCGGTAGACCGGCGAGCCGCGGCGGTAGACGTCGGTCCGGGCCGGGTCGTCCGGCGAGCCCATCATCTTGTGGAGGTCCAGCCGGCCGAGACGGTCGCCGTGGCGATAGCTCTCGGCGATCTCGGAGTCGCCGTACAGGTCGACGCCGGCGCGCCACATCGCCGGCTCGTCGACGAGCGCGCACAGCACCATGTACCCGCCGTACGAGCCGCCGAAGATCGCCAGCCGGCCATCCGACCAGGGCTGCTCGGCGGCCCAGCGCCCAGCGTCGACGAGGTCGTGCACGTCGGCGTTGCCCCACTCGTCGTGGTTGGCGACGCGGAAGGTCCGGCCGTAGCCGGTCGACCCGCGGAAGTCGACGTCGAAGAAGGCGAAGCCCTCCGCGATCAGCAGCTGCTTGAACGGCTGGAACGAGCGGAAGGACTGGCCGGTCGGGCCGCCGTGCGGGTAGATGATCGTCGGCACGCGGGTCCCGCCGCGCTTGCCGGTCGCGGTGTTCGGGCGCCAGAGCGTGCCCTCGACCCGGAGCCCGTCACGGGCCGTGACGACGACCCGCTGGGCGGGTGGCACGCGCGACGGTGAGAGTGCGTCCCGCAGCACGGCCGGCAGCGAGTCGGTGATCTGGCGCGGTCGCGCATCGTCGGCGGCGACACCTGGCACCGGCAGGAGCCACAGGTCGGCCGGCCCCGTTTCGCGCTCCCCGGTGGCGGCGATCCACGCCCCGTCGGCGAGCCAGCCGACCGACTTCCAGACGCCATCCCACGGGTTGATCCGGCTGCCCGCGGTCGCGGCCGTGACGGTCCGGGGCGTCTTCGGCGGCCGTCCCCGCCCGCGGCGTGGTGCCTCGGCCGCGGCGAGGTCGCCGACGACCAGGTCCTGCAGGCCGTCGTGGACCTCGACGTGGACGAAGCGCGACC
Source organism: uncultured Chloroflexia bacterium (assembly GCA_963755995.1). GTDB lineage: Bacteria > Chloroflexota > Limnocylindria > Limnocylindrales > CSP1-4 > SPCO01. Next base: position 578,679 of record CAVWLQ010000002.1, read on the forward strand.
CATCGGGCGAGGGCAGCGGCGCCGACCCGGTCCCGCCGGACGGATCGCCATGCTCGCGCTCGCCGCTGGTCAGGACGATCCGGTCGTGCCCGTCGGCGGTCAGGCGAACGACCTGGAACCAGCCGTCGGCATCGGAGACATAGAGCAGCGAACCGTCGCCGGCCCAGCGGCCACCGACGTCCACGCTCCGCTCGCCGGCCACGACAGTGGTCTGGCCCGTCGCGACCTCGACGAAGGCGATCTGCGAGGTCTCCTCGACGGTGGGCCCGCGCTGGGCCATCACCGCCAGCCGGCGGCCGTCCGGTGCCCATTCGAACGCGTCGACGTCGAGGCCGCTCTCGGTGAGGACCGTCGGGCGAGGTGGCTTCGGCTCGGTCGCGGGCCGGCCACGTCGCGGGACCGGCGCATCGATGAGCCAGATCTGGGTCCAGCCACGGCGGCGGGACAGGAATGCGAGACGGTGGCCGTCTGGCGACCAGCGCGGCGCGCGGCCGCCACCGGGCTTGCCGACGACGCGGGTCAGGCGCGATCCATCCGTCTCGACGACCCAGATCTCCTCGTCGCGGACGAACGCGACGCGCCGGCCGTCGGGCGACCACTGGGGATCGGAAGCCGGCTTGTCCGACGCGGTCAGCTGGACCGGGTAGCCGCCCCGCAGCGACAGGGTGAAGACCTGGCGCGCGCCGGCGGCCTCGGCGGTATAGGCGACGGTCCGGTCGCGCGGATGGAGGCGGAACTCGCCGGGCGTGGCGACGGACACGATCGACTCGATCGTGAGGTTGGGCGACGGCGTGGTGGGGGCGGTCGGCATCAGGCTGCCGGACGCAGGTCGACATCGGAGCCGAGGCGGCTCGCCCGCGGTCGCCCGTGCGGGGCCCTCACCGATCGCCCGGGCGTCGGTCCGTCGGCGGCACGACCGAGGCCTCGAGCTGGTCGCCGAGCTCCACGGTCCGGCGATAGGCCGCCCAGACCGCTTCCGAGAGCACCGTCCGGAGCCGGCCGGATTCGAGCTCGTGGAGCGCCGCGGCCGAGGTTCCGCCGGGAGAGGTGACCATGTTGCGCAGCTCGGCCGGGTGCATCCCCGACTGCTTGGCGAACAGCGTCGAGCCCTCGAGCGTCTCGATGACGAGGTCGTGGGCGATGTGCCGCGGGAAGCCCAGGTGCACCGCCGCGTCGATCAGCGCCTCCATGACCAGGAACACGTAGGTCGGGCCGGTGCCGGAGACCGCGGTGGCCATCGCCACCATCTTCTCGTCGTCGACCTCGAGCTGGTGGCCGAGGGCGCCCAGGAGTGCCGCTGCCTGAGCACGCTGCTCCGCGGTCGTCTCGGGGGTGGCGTACCACACGGTCATGCCCTTGCCCAGCCGGGCGGGCGTGTTGGGCATGCTCCGGACGACCTGGTCGTGCCCGAGGATGCCGACGAGGGCTGCCGTGGTGGCGCCGGCGAGGACGCTCAGGACGAGCTGGCCGCGATGCAGCTCCGGACCGATCTCGCGCCCGACCCGGCCGAGCATCTGCGGCTTGATCCCCAGCAGGATGACGTCGGCACCGTCCACGGCCTCGAGGTTCGAGCTGACCGTCCGGACGCCGTACTCGCGCTCGAGGTGCTCGCGACGCTCCTGGCGAGGGTGGCTCGCGACCACCTGCGACGGCTCGACGAGCTGCCCGCGGAGCATGCCCGCGATCATCGCCTCGGCCATCACGCCGGAGCCGACGGTGGCGATGGTGGACTTGGCCAAGGGTGACATCGCGCGGAGTATAGCCGCGGGCTGTCCCGTCACCGATGGCCCGGCGATCGGCACGCGGGACGCGACGACCGACTCGGACCCTACGTCTCGCGGGCGCGCGCGCTCCCGGTCAGGAAGAATCGGCCGGTCGTCGTGACGGCAGCGTCGTCGAACCCGGCCCGTGCCAGCGCGGCCTCCAGCTCGGCGGGCTCGTAGTAGACCTTGACGACGGTGAACTCCCGACCGTCGTCGAGACGGCGGACGGAGGCGTCGTCGGCCGGCGTCGGGTGGTCGATCGCGCTCGACTGCGGATCCGGGCGCGAGTCGATGAACGCGAAGATCCCGCCGGGCTTGAGCCAGCGCCGGACGATGCCCAGGAACTCGTCGAGCCGGGCGCGGGGCACGTGGCTCAGCCAGAACCCGGTGAAGAGAGCGTCGACAGCCCGGTCCGGCTCGGCCCACGCGTCGCGCACGTGCAGGTGCGCTCGCAGGCGATGCGCGACCAAACGCTCGCGCGCCCGATCGAGCGGGGCAGACGCCCCGTCGTAGAGCGACAGCTCGCCCTTGTCGGCGAGCAGGGGCGACCACCAGCCGGTTCCGGCGGCGAGCTCGACGATCTGGCCGTGGATCGGCAGGGCGTCCAGCCAGCGCCCGGCCGCATCCAGCTCGGCGTTCCAGGCGGCGTCGTGCACCGGGCCGCGCTCGTATCGGCCGCGCCGCAGATACCAGTCGTCGTATTCCGGGGCGCGCGCCTCGTAGTAGGCGAGCATCTCGGCGTCGAGCTGGGTCGTCTCGGCGGGGGCCGCTTCGGCGGGAGCGGCCAGGGCCGCAGCGTCAGCCGGAGCGGCCGCGGACGCTCCGGCGTCCGCGGTCACGACCGCGGCCGGCGACGGAACGTGCGACTCCGGCGCGTCACGGGCCGGCGCGTGAGCAGCCGCCGCGGCGCCGCGCTCTGTCAGTGCCTGGTGCAGGCGGAATCGGAGGAAGCCGTTGTCGCCGGCCTTGCCCACGCACGATGAGCAGAGTTGCGCCCAGCCCTCGAGATCGTCCGGCCCGCGACACGTGTACGCGTCGCCGCACCATAGGCAGGCGAAGGTCGCCCGGAACGGCATCTACGCCTGCCCGTCGCGGCCGGCTCGATCCACGGCGTCCGCGATCACGGTTCGACCGGCGTCCACGATCCGAACGGGGCGACGTCGACGAAGGCGTCCGGGTCGAAGATCTCGGCAAGGAGCTCGATGCCGTCGATGACGCGCGGACCCGGCCGGCTGAAGTAGGCCGAGCCGTCGACGGCGAAGACCTGCCCGCGCCGGACGGCGGTGAGGTCCTCGTAGCCCGGCGGCCGCCTGGTGCGCGTCCACTCGGCCTGCGTCTCGGCCAGGTGGAACCCGCACGGCATCAGCAGGAGCATCTCCGGGTCCACCTCGGCGACGGCGTCCCACGTCGTCTGGACGGATCGGTCGCCGTCCGCGCCGAGGAGCTCCCAGCCGCCCGCCCGCCGGATCTGCTCCGGGACCCAGTGGCCCGATGCGAAGGGCGGATCCAGCCACTCGAGAGCGACGACGCGCGGCGACCGGCCCCCGGCGTCACGCCGCGACTGGACCTTGCCCTCCACCGCGCCGAGCCGCTCACGTAGCGACTCGACCAGGTCGACCGCGGCGTCCTCCGCCTCGGTCATGGCGCCGACCGTGCTGATCGTGTTGAAGATGCCCTCGATCGAGGTCGGCTCGAGGGAGACGACGGTGATGTCGGCGTCGATCGCCCGGGCCACGTCGTTGACGTCGCGGTAGCTGACCGCGCAGACCCGGCAGAGCTCCTGGGTGAGGATGAGGTCGGGCTCCGCGGCCGCCAGTGCCTCTTCGTCCAGCGCGTACAGGGAGGAGCCGCCGTGGACGGATGCGGTGACGAGCCGGTGGATGTCGCGCGACGACGCCGAGCTGAGGTCGTGCACGCTTCGGGTCACGATCGGGATGCCCTCGACCTCCGGCGGGAAGTCGCATTCGTGGGTGATGCCGACGAGCTCGTCGCGGAGGCCGATGGCGCACACGATCTCGGTCGCCGAGGGAAGGAGCGAGACGATGCGCATCGCGGGGTCGGGGGCCGGTCAGCCCGGCCGATGGACCGGGGTCGCGGTCAGCGCGGCTTGAGCTCGTCGACGGCGGCCCGGGCGGCAGCCTTGTCGGTGAACCACGTCGCGTCGATGGCGGTGTAGTTGGCCCACTCGGGCGGCAGCGACTCCTCGGGGAAGATCGCGTTGACCGGGCATTCCGGCTCGCACGCGCCGCAGTCGATGCACTCGTTCGGATCGATGAACAGCTTGCGATCCGTGCCCTCGTCGAAGTGGATGCAATCGACCGGACAGACGGAGACGCACGACACGTCGAGCACGTCGATGCACGGCTCGGCGATCACATAGGCCATTCAGGATCCTCCTCGAGGCTCACCGTCGCGCGCACGCTCGCGGCGCGGGCTCAGAGCGTACCACCCGAGGCCCTCACGAGGCGGGCGTGGGCACGACCCATCGGACGGGGACCTGCATCCCGCGCGCCCAGTGGCCGGGGATGTGGCAGCCCACCACCCACGGGGTCGCCGATGCCGGGCCATCGGCCGGGACGGTCCAGACCAGGTCGACCAGCTCGCCCGACTTGACCACGATCCGGACGCCGGCCACGCCGGGCGGCACGGTCACGACCGGCGTCGGCCCCGGGGGCGATCCCGCCGTGGCCGCTTCGGCCACCTCCCAGGCATCCTGGACCGACGCGTCGCCGATGACCGCCTCGTGGACCTCGAGGCCGCCGTTGATGACGTGCAGGAGGACCGTCTCGCCCGGGACGAAGTCGATCGCATCGGGCAGGAAGGCGTAGTCCTTGGCGATGATGTTGACCGCGCGTGGAGCGGCCGAGGCGCCCGGCACGATCGGCGGCGTGGGCGTGGCAGCGGCGGAGTCGCAGGCCGCGAGCGCGATGGCGAGCACGAGCCCGGCCGCGGCGGAACGCACGGTCGCCACGCGGCGCGGAAGCTCGACGGGAGACACGGCGCGAAGTCTATGACGCGCCGAACGGCCCGGGCGTCCAGACGCTGCCGATCTGGATCTTCAGCAACGACTCCCGCCCGAACCAGCTGCCGCTGGTGAACGTCGCAGCCGTCCTGGTCCTGATCGCCTCGATCGTCCCGGTTTATGTGGCCTCGCGGCTGACTGCGGATCCGTCCGCCGTCCCGGGGGCCAGGAGCTGATCCCAGCGGAGCCCGCGCGCCGGCTCTACCACTTCATGCCGATGAAGACCGTGAGGACCGCGACCGACCACGCGGCCATGGCGCTGCCAAGCGAGCGACGCATCTGGGCACCTCCGCCGGCACGGCCGGCGCGACCTTCGGGTGGCCGACCCCTCCGTGGAGTGCCCGGTCAGATGCCACCGCCCGCAGTCTGCCCCGCGGCGCTTACCCGCGACTTATCTGCCGATGCGCGGCGACTACATCGACGGCTGGTGGTCTGCCGCCAGGAACGAGGCCGGGTCGTCCTTGAACTCCAGCAGGCAGCCCTTGCCGCAGAACCAATAGGTCACGCCTTCGTGCTCGAACGACAGCAGGCTCGTCGTCGTGTCGACCTCCATCCCGCACACGGGATCGATCGCGATGGCCATGGGATCCTCCTCAGGTGGTACTCCCATGGAGTATACGGCCGACGTACCATCGCGCCCATGGATGCCCTCGATCTCGACGCGATCCGGCGCGCCCTGCTCGACGAGCGCGTCCGTCTCGTCGAGGAGATCGGCGAGGCCATCGTGGCGCCCGGCCAGATGACCTACGGCTCGCAGGCAGCCGCGGCCAGCCAGGTCTTCGCGCAGCAGCGCGACCTCGCCCTGCGCGACCGGGCCGACGGGCAGCTGGCGCTGCGTGACCGAGGCTCTTGCCCGACTCGACGACGGGACGTTCGGCACGTGCGTTCGCTGCGGTCGGCCGATCGCGCCGGACCGCCTCGAGGCCCTCCCGTGGGCGGCCCGCTGCATCGACTGTCAGCGCCTGGCCGCGCGCGACCGCTGACCGACCATGACGACGACCGCCGAACCAGTCCCCGACCTCGTCACGATCGACGACATCCGCGCCGCCGCCGAGCGCCTGCGCGGCATCGCCATCCGGACGCCACTCGTGCCGTTCGGCCCGGTCCCCGGTCGATACCTGAAGGCCGAATCGCTCCAGCCGATCGGCGCGTTCAAGCTTCGCGGAGCCTACGTGGCGGTCGCCTCGCTCTCGCCCGAGGCCCTGCGCCGCGGGGTCATCACCTACTCGTCCGGCAACCACGCCCAGGGCGTCGCCCGGGCCGCCCGCCTGCTCGGCGCCCCGTCCGTCGTGGTCATGCCGTCCGATGCGCCGGCGATCAAGCGCGAAGGCGTCGCGGCCGACGGCGCCCAGATCGTCATCGTCGGCAACGCCAGCGAGGAGCGGCGGGAGGTGGCCGAGGCGATCGCCGCGGAACGCGGGCTGTCGATCATCCCGCCGTTCGACGACGACCGGATCATCGCCGGCCAGGGGACCGTCGGGCTCGAGCTCGTCGAGGACCTGCCAGATCTCGCGGCCGTCCTGGTGCCGATCGGTGGCGGCGGGCTGGCCAGTGGCGTGGCCACGGCCGTCCGCGCGCTTCGTCCGGACGCGCGGGTGATCGGCGTGGAGCCGGAGCTGGCCGCCGACGCCCGCGACTCGCTGGCCGCCGGCGAGATCGTCACGTGGCGGGCGGAGCTCGTTTCGCGGACGATCGCCGACGGAACGCGGACGCAGGCGCTCGGGCGCCGGACGTTCGCCCACCTGCGCGCCCATTTGGACTCGATCGTGACCGTGACCGAGGTCGAGATCGCGGCCGCCGTCCGCCTGGCAGCCGAGCGGAGCCGGCTCGTCGTCGAGCCCTCCGGGGCACTCGGCGTCGCGGCCATCGCGTTCCGGTCGGCGGCGCTCGGCCTGGATCAGCTCCATGGGTCGGTCGTCGCGGTGGTCAGCGGCGGCAACGTCGACCCGGAGCGCTACCGCGAGTACCTCACCGCGCCCGTCCCGCCGGAAGGCTGACCGGCCGCCCGTCTGGGTGCCGGCCGCCCGGTCGGTCTAGCGGCCGGTTTCCCGCTCCTCGGCGAGGCGCTCGGCCAGGCGTCGCTCGCGGATCCGGATCTGGGCGAGCTCCACGTCGGCCCGGCGGTCCGCACGGGCTTCATCCCGCGCCTCCGCCCGCATCCAGCCGGCGATGACGGCCAGGATCGCGGTCAGGAAGATCGCGTCGCCGGCGATCCACATGATCCCGGCGGCCAGCCGCTGGTCGTCGATGGCGGCCATCCCCCACGGCCGCACCAGGGTCGCGTAATGCGGATAGAGGACGACCGTCGCGTTCAGGATGACCACGGCCAGGAACGTGTTCTGGGTCATCTGGGTGAACAGGTAGCCGACGCGCGCCGGATGGCCCATCCGATACGGGGCGGGATCGAGGGCGACGGCCGGCCACCAGAACAGCAGCGCACCGGTCAGGAACACGACGTGCTCGAGGTTGTGGATCACGGGGTCCTCGAGCGACGCGTTGAACAGCGGCGAGAAATGGACCGCCCACATCATTCCCGCGAACATGACCCAGGCCGTGACCGGGTGGCCGAGGAACCGCACGACCCGCGAATGGAGGACCGGCAGGATCCAGCGGTGGCGGGTCGCCGACGAGCTCAGCCGCAGGACGAGGGTGATCGGCGCCGCCAGGGCCAGCAACGGCGCCGCGACGAGCATCAGCAGCACGTGCTGGACCATATGGATCGAGAACAGCGCGGTGTCATAGCGACCGATGCCGGACAGGAGTGCGAAGGCCAGGGCCAGGATGCCGGCGAGGAACGCGATCGTCCGGCGGCGCGGGACCGGGTTCGCCGGGTGGACCGCGTTGACCCGCCGGACTGCCCACAGCCACCACACGGTCACGGCGACCAGGCCGAGGGTCGGCAGCGGCTCGAACGTCCAGCCCAGCAACAACGAGGCGGGGGTCGGCGGCTCGACCGGCACGGGACCGTGGGCAAGGGCCGGCGTGGCCAGCGCCATCGAGCCCGCGACGGCCCCGAGCCCCGCGAGCCACCGATGGATCCAGCGTCGTCCGGGCATCGGCCGCATGGTCGCACGAACCGCCCGACGGTGGCAGCCAGGGCCCGACGGGCCGAGCGTGGCGGGAGCGCGGTGGAGCGCGCGAGACATCGACGCTCCGGGTAGAATGGCCGCGGCTTGACCACCCAGGGGTCGGCCGCGCCTGCTGTACGCATCGGTCGTCGCGCCCCGTCCAGGCACGCGGCCATCCTCGAGGGCCTAGATGTCGGACTCCCCCAGGTCGCAAACCTCACAGACGGCGATCTTCGCCCTTGCCATCGGCGCTGCGATCATCGGGCTGACGCTCATCCTGCTGGCCCTCGGGATCAACGTGCTGGAGGCCGGTGGCCAGTTCGTCGGCAGCCTCTACCCGCCGATCGCGGTGACCACCGAGGGCGCCCAGATCCGGGACCTGTACACCGTCGTCTTCATCATCGCGGTCGTGATCTTCCTCGTCGTCGAGGGCCTGATCCTGTGGACCGTCATCCGCTACCGGCGCAAGCCGACCGACGTCAACCTGCCGCCCCAGACCCATGGCAACAACATCGCCGAGTTCGTCTGGACGGTGGTCCCGACGATCATCGTGATCTTCATGTTCATCGTGTCCTGGCAGACGCTCAACGCCGTCGACACGAGCTCGCCTGACGCCCAGACCAAGATCCGGGCGGTGGCCGGCCAGTTCCAGTGGCAGTTCGAGTACCTCTCGCCGGACGGCAACACGGTCCTCTACACGGAGAACATCCCGCTGGTCAGCGCGGGCGGCGGGATGATGGTCCCGGCCGGGCGGACGGTCCAGCTCCAGCTCTTCGTCAGCCCCAAGGACGTGATCCACGCCTTCTACGTCCCGCAGTTCCTGTTCAAGCGGGATGTCGTGCCGGGTCGCAACACCTCGTTCGACTTCACCGTCGACGCGGCCGATGCTGGCCAGACGTTCCGCGGCCAGTGCGCGGAGCTGTGCGGCGTCGGCCACTTCACCATGCTGTTCGAGGTCAAGGCGCTGACCGAGACCGATTTCGACGCATGGCTGGCCGGCAAGGTCGCCGAGGCCAACGCCACGCCGCCTCCGCCGCCGAGCGGTGGCCCGGCGCCGAGCGGTGGCCCGGCCGGGGAGACGCTCCAGGTCAGCGCGTCCGGGATCAAGTACGAGCAGTCCTCGCTCACGGCGAAGGCCGGGGCGCCGTTCCAGATCCAGTTCGAGAACAAGGACCAGGGCACGCCGCACAACGTCTCCATCCACCAGGGGTCGCCGACGGGCGCCGAGGTGTTCAAGGGCGAGATCTTCAGCGGCGTCGCCACCAAGGTCTACGACGTCCCGGCGCTCGATGCCGGCAGCTATGCATTCGTGTGCACGGTCCATCCGACGATGACCGGCACGCTGACGGTCCAGTAAGGAGCCATCGATGGCGACTACCACGCTGACGCCGACCGCCGCCCGGAGTCGAAGCGCTCTCTACGAGTGGCTGACGACGACCGATCACAAGAAGATCGGGATCCTGTACATCGTCAACTCGTTCGTCTTCTTCTTCATCGGCGGGATGCTGGCGCTCGCCGTCCGGACCGAGCTCGCCCAGCCGGGCCTGCAGTTCCTGACGGCCGCCGGCTACAACGAAGCGTTCACGATGCACGCGACGTTCATGATCTTCCTGTTCGTCATCCCGATGCTGGCGGGCTTCGGCAACTACATCGTGCCGCTCCAGATCGGCGCGCCGGACATGGCCTTCCCGCGGATCAACGCCCTGTCGTTCTGGATGCTGCCGCTGGGCGGGATCCTCCTCCTGCTCAGCTTCGTCACCGGCGGCTCGGCCGCGGCCGGCTGGACGAGCTACGCGCCGTTGTCCGAGGACCAGCCGCTGGCGGCGGTCGGGACGGGCCAGGACCTGTGGATCGTGGCGCTCGTGCTCATCGGCACGAGCTCGATCCTGGGCGCCATCAACTTCCTGGTCACGATGTTCAAGATGCGCGCGCCGGGGATGACCCTGTTCCGCATGCCGATCATGGTCTGGACCATGCTCGTGACGTCCGTCCTGGTCCTGATGGCCACCCCGGTCATCACGAGCGCGCTGATCATGCTGTTCATCGACCGCAACTACGGCGGGTCCTTCTTCGACGTGGCGCGCGGGCGGCGACGCGATCCTGTACCAGAACATCTTCTGGTTCTACTCACACCCGGCCGTGTACGTGATGATCCTGCCGGCGATGGGCATGGTCAGCGAGATCCTGCCGGTCTTCTCGCGCAAGCCGCTGTTCGGCTACAAGGCGTTCATCTTCGCCACGGCCGCGATCGGCGCGCTGGGCTTCTCGGTCTGGGCGCACCACATGTTCACGACCGGCGCGGTGTACCTGCCGTTCTTCAGCATCATGACCTTCCTGATCGCGGTCCCGACCGGGGTCAAGATGTTCAACTGGGTGTTCACCATGTGGCGCGGGCAGCTGATGCTCAAGACGCCGCTGCTGTTCGCCCTGGGCTTCCTGTCGATGTTCCTCATCGGCGGGATCAACGGCGCGTTCAGCGCCTCGGTCCCGGTCGACTTCGCCCTGCACGACACCTACTGGGTCGTGGCCCACCTGCACTACGTCCTCTTCGGCGGGTCGGTGTTCGGGATCATGGGGGGGTTCTACTACTGGTTCCCGAAGATCACCGGCCGGATGATGAACGAGACCATCGGCAAGGTGCAGTTCGTGCTGATGTTCATCGGCTTCAACATGACCTTCTTCCCGATGCACGAGCTCGGCCTCCTGGGCATGCCCCGGCGCATCGCCGACTACGCCTCGAGCGCCGGCTGGAACGACCTGAACCTGCTCGCGACCATCGGCGGCTTCACGATCGCCGCGAGCTTCGTCCTCTTCCTCTGGAACGTGTTCCTGTCCCTGCGCAGCGGCCCGATCGCCGGTGACGATCCCTGGGAGGGCAACACCCTCGAATGGGCGACCACGTCGCCGCCGCCCGCGTACAACTTCGACCACCTGCCGGAGATCCGGTCCGAGCGGCCGGTCTTCGACGCGCGGCACGGCCGGGCCGTGGTCGAGCACTGAGCGGGCCGAGACGATGACCACCGACAGCCAGGTCCAGCTCCCGGTCGAGCACAACCCGCTCGCCTCGATGCCGCACGACACCCACGGCGGGATCAGCAACCCCGTCCTCGGGATGCTGCTGTTCATCACCTCCGAGGTGATGTTCTTCGGCGGGCTGTTCGCGGCCTACTTCAGCATCCGCGCGAGTGCCGCGCAGTGGCCGCCGATCAACCCCGAGACCAACGAAGCATTCCATCTGCAGGTCCTGCCCGTCGTCACGACGAACGGCGTCACGTCCTACTCGTTCGTGCTGATCGCGACGATCCTGCTGGTCCTCAGCTCGTTCTCCTGCCAGTACGCGGTCTGGAAGATCCGGAGCGACGACCGGACCCGCTTCCTGCGCGCGATGGCCGTGACGATCGCCCTGGGCATCATCTTCCTGCTCATGCAGCTGACCGACTACGCGATCCTCGGGTCGGAGGGCCTGACGCTCTCGTCCGGCACGTACGGCACGACCTTCTACACGCTGACCGGCTTCCACGGCGCGCACGTGTTCGGCGGCGTGATCATGCTGTCGGTCGTGCTGTATCGCGGGCTGGTCGGCCAGTTCAGCAGCAAGCACTACGACGCGATCGAGGGGGCCTCGCTGTACTGGCACTTCGTCGACGTCGTCTGGATCCTGCTGTTCGCGCTGCTGTACCTGCTGCCCGGCAAGACGCCGACGACGTAGGAGTCGATCGCCATGCATCCGCTCCGACACCCACGCAACGCCGCCTTCGTCGGGATCATCTTCGTCCTCATCGCGATCGTGTACTACGCGATCCCATCCCTGGACGGGCTCGAGCTGCCGCTGTACGACATCGCCGCCGGCACGACACTCCTGCTGTTCCTGGGCGTCGCGATGGCGATCATGGCCTACGTCCTCGTGGCCGGGTCGTCGGACGAGTGATCGGGATCGACGGCGGCCCGCCGACGCGCACCGCCTGAACCATGCTGCTCGAACGGATCTGGACTCGGCTCCTCCAGCTGACCGCGGAGTTCGTCACGCCCGACTGGGGCGTGATCATCGGCGTGCTGCCGGTCCTCTTCGCGGTCCTCGTGATCGCCATCCTCGTCGGGGTGTTCCGACGGCTGTGGATCCAGCCGGCGGCCCGTCGGGGCAAGCAGCGGATCAAGCCGAGCACGCCCGCCGGCATCCACATGCCGGGCCCCTCATTCGCCCCGGCCTTCGCGGCGGTCGGCGTGTTCCTGCTGTTCCTCGGACTGGTGTTCGGTGGGTTCACCCTGGTCCTCGGCGCGATCGCGCTCGGCCTGACCCTCCTGTACTGGCTCGCCGAGGCCGTGCGCATCTACGACCACGACATCGGTCCGACCGAGCCACAGCTGCCGGCCGTCATCAGCCAGGGTCCACCGCCCGGCGTCCACATGCCCGGCCCGTCGTGGCGCCCGTTCCTGGGCGCGTTCGGGGTCTTCGCCCTGTTCCTCGGCCTCGTCTTCGGCGGCTGGGTCCTGACCGCCGGCATCATCGCGCTGATCGCGACCCTGGTCGGCTGGCTGACCGATGCGGTCAAGGAGTACCGCGAGACGGTCCGGGCGGACACGACCGGGCACCTCGCCAACATCCCGGAATCCGGCGTCCCGTCGCGGCTGTTCGGCGGGCTGGTCATCCTGATCCTCGGGGCAGCCGTGCTCCAGGTGTCGGCCTTCGCGATCGGTGAGGCGAGCGGCGCTCCGGGTGCGAGCGGCGCGCCCGGCGCATCGGGAGCTCCCGCGGCACCGCCGCCGGCCGGGTCCGGCGGCCCTGCGGCATCGGGCGGGACCGGCGGCGAGGCCTCGGGTGGACCGCCACCGGCCGGTGGCGCCGCCGACGTCCAGATCCAGGCCAAGGGGATCATGTTCGTCGAGACGTCATTCACGGCACCGGCCGGCAAGCCGTTCAAGATCGCGTTCGACAACGAGGACCAGGGCACGCCCCACAACATCGAGATCCAGGACGCGTCGGGAGGGGTGGCCTTCAAAGGCGAGGTCTTCAACGGCGTCGACACCAAGACCTACGACGTGCCCGCCCTGACCGCCGGATCCTACAAGTTCCTGTGCATCGTCCATCCGACGGCCATGACAGGGACCGCCACGATCCAATAGCCGGACGGGACCCATGCCGCGTCGAACCATCCTGGTGGCGGTGCTCGTCGCCGTCGCCGTTGGCGCCGGCTTCGTCTGGCTCGTCCGCTCCGGCCAGGGGTCCGGAGCGCACGCGGCGGTCGGGGATCCGGCGCCGGCGCTGGCGGGGACGACCCTCGACGGTGCGTCGTTCGACCTCGCGAGCCTGGCCGGCAAGCCGGTCCTCATCAACTTCTGGGGTCCCGGCGTGCGTCCCGTGCCGGGACGAGTTCCCGCTGCTCGAGGCCAAGCTCGCGCAGCATGCCGCCGACGGCCTGACCGTCGTCGGGGTGCTGACCGACGACCCACCCGAGCCGGCACGCGACTTCGTGGCCCAGTACGGCGCGACGTGGCCGACCGTCATCGACCCGGACAAGGCGGTCAAGGGCGCGTACCGGGTCATCGCCCGCCCGCAGACGTACTTCGTCGACCGGGCCGGAGTGATCCGCTCCATCCAGGTCGGCGAGCTCACCGACGCGGACTTCGAACGCCAGTACGCCAAGATCGCCTCATGACCCGCGGCGACCCGCCGGTCGTCGTCGACGGGCTCGTCAAGCGCTATGGCGAGCGGGCCGTCCTCGACGGGGTGTCGCTGACGGTCAGCGCGGGTGAGCTCGTGGCGCTGCTCGGGCCGAACGGGGCGGGCAAGACCACGCTCGTCGAGATCGTCGAGGGCTACCGGCAGGCGGACGGTGGACAGGTCCGCGTCCTGGACACGGATCCGGCCACCGGCGGCCGTGCGCTCCGGGCCCGGGTCGGCCTCATGCTCCAGGGCGGCGGTATCGACCCGCGGGCCCAGCCGCGCGAGACCCTCCGCCAGTACGGCCGGTTCCACGACGAGCCCCGGGACGCCGACGAGCTGCTGGAGCTCGTCGGGCTCCGCGCCGTTGCCGGGACCCGCTATCGGCGGCTGTCGGGCGGTGAGCGGCAGCGACTCGGTCTCGCGCTCGCGCTCGTCGGCCGGCCCGAGGTCGTGCTCCTGGACGAACCGACGGCCGGGATGGACCCGGAGGCCCGCGCGGCGACGCGGGCCATCGTCGCCGGCCTGCGCGACGAGGGTGCCGCGGTCCTGCTGACGAGCCACGACCTGACCGACGTCGAGCGCCTCGCCGATCGGATCTGCGTCCTCGACGGCGGCCGGATCGTCGCCGATGGCACGCCTGCCGAGCTCAGCGCCGGGGCGACCCCGCGGCTGCGGTTCAGGCTGGAGCGATCGCTTGCCGAAGCGGAGCTGGTCGCGCTCGGTGGCGCCGTGGCGGCCGTGCGGCCGGGCGCGGCCGTGCACGCCGACGGCGACGGCGGCCGGTATCGGGTCGACGGCGTGCCGCCGGATGCGGCGCTGATCGCAGCCCTCGCAACATGGTGCCGCGACGCCGGGCGGCTCATCGTCGACATGGCGACGAGCGGCGGCAGCCTGGAGGACGTCTACCTCGGGCTGGTCGCGGCGGGTCGCGAGGGCACGACGCCCCGAGACGACCAATGAGCCGTCCGGCCTCCCTTCCCGCCGCGACCCTCGCCCAGGCCGGCATGGAGCTGCGACTCACCGCGCGCCGCGGCGAGAACGTCCTGGTCACGATCGTCATCCCGGTCGTCGTGCTGTTGTTCTTCGCCTCCGTCAGCGTCCTGCCGACGGGTGCCGGCCGCCCGGTCGACTTCCTCCTGCCCGGCACGCTCGCGCTGGCCGTCATCGCCACGAGCCTCGTCAACCTCGGGATCGCCACCGCCTACGAACGGAACTACGGCGTCCTCAAGCGACTGGGCGGCTCGCCGCTGACCCGGGGCGGGCTCCTGGTCGCCAAGATGAGCGTCGTCCTGCTCGTCGAGATCGCCCAGGTCGTGCTCCTGGTCGCGATCGCGGTCGTCGCGCTCGGCTGGACGGCCGGGCCGGGCGCCTCCCCTGCCGCCTTCGTTTCGAGCCTTCTGCTCGGGACGCTCGCCTTCGCAGGCCTCGGCCTGCTCATGGCCGGGGCCCTCCGCGCCGAGGCGACCCTCGCTCTCGCCAACGGCCTGTTCATCGCGTTCCTGCTGCTGGGCGGGATCGTCCTGCCCGTCTCGCACCTGCCCGAGCCGCTGGCGGCGATCGCCGGCGTGCTGCCCGCCGCGGCGCTGGCCGACGCGTTCCGGGTGGCGCTGGGAGCGGGCACCGATGCCCCGGATCTCGCCAGGTCGCTCCTCATCCTCGCGGTCTGGGGCATCGTCGCCGTCGTCCTCGCCGCCCGGACGTTCCGCTGGGAGTGACGGGCCGCGACTCCGCCTACTCGACGGCGTCGGGCAGGTCGCGCAGGCCCAGGATCGGTGAGCCGACCATCCACAGGACCCCGAAGCACGCGGCGATCGAGACGACGAACAGTGCCTCCCGGACGCCGATCGCCGTCCCCAGGAACCCGCCGAGGAGCGCCCCGATCGGCCGCACGCCGTAGTTGATCATCCGGTAGGCGCCGTTCGCCCGTGCCCGGATCCGGTCGCCGATCCGGGCGTTGTTGATCGACCCGATGTTGATGTCGAGGATCATCACCCCCAGGCCGGCCCCGAACTCCGACAGGAGGATCAGGCCGAGGATGACCGGCATCGGCATGCCCGGAGCGGCGACCGGCACGAGGATCAGCGAGGCCGGGAAGATGAAGCAGCCCAGCACGTAGGCCGGTCCCAGGCCGATCCGCCGGCCGATCCGCGACGCGACCACCGCACCGATCAGGCCACCGATCGCGCCGATGCCGAGGGCCAGGCCGAGCGCTCCCGGCGACACGCCCAGCGTGGAGGTGACGTACAGGATGAACAGCGCGGCGAACGAGAAGTTGAACAGGTTCACGGTCGTGACGGCGAGCATCGACGGCCGGATGATCGGGTCGCGCAGGACGAACGCAAGGCCAGCCGTGACCCGCTCGCGGATGGGCTCGGCCTCATGCTCGATGGGCGGCTCCGGCGATCGGATGCGACGCAGGAAGACGATCGACCCGAGGAACGAGAGGGCGTCCGCCAGCATGGCCAGCGGCGCCCCGAGGACCTGGACGAGCAGGCCACCGATGGTCGGCCCGGCGACGGCGGCGAGCGAGCGACTGCCGTTGAGCAGGGACATCGCCTCGACGTAGCGCTCCCGCTGGGTCACCGACACGAAGACCGTGTTCCAGGACAGGTCGAACACGACCGATAACGACCCGGCCACGAACCCGACCAGGTACAGCTGTGGCATCCCCAGGACGCCCATCGCGAAGGCGAGTGGGATGCTCGCGATGGACGCCGCGCGGATCAGGTCGGCGGCGATCATCAGCCGGCGCCGGCTGCGGACGCGGTCGAGCCAGACGCCGGCCGGCAGCGAGAACAGCAGGTGGGGCAGCAGCGCGACCGCGGTCAGCGTCCCCATCTGGGTCGCATCGGCACCGAGGGTGAGCACGGCGACCAGCGGCAGCCCGAGCTGCGTGACCTGGTCGCCGAGGACGGAGACCGTCTGGCCGAGCCAGAGCCGCCGGAAGTCGGGTGCGTCGAGAAGGAGCGGGGGGATGAAGCGATCGTTCGCGCGCGCGATCACCCGTGCGTCACGCGATCACCCGCGCGTCAGGCGCCGCCGTGCGCGCGGAAGCCGAGGATCAGGAGGGCGGATTGTTCTGCTGCTTGGCCAGCTGGTCCTGGACTTCCTTGTCGATCTCGTTCTGGCGGTTCTGCTTGACGCGCCGGACCATGTACAGCCCGAAGAGCCACGGCCAGATGAGGGCCACGACGAGCCCGACGAGGATGGACAAGGCCCAGTTCGGCTCCGACGGTGTCCCGCGCCCGGTGATCCAAAACACCAATAGGAACGCCAGGATCCCAAGGATGATGCCTGTGATGCGCCGAATCATTGCGACCCTCCATCCTCGGGCATCCGCGTACGTTCGGCACGGTCCCGTTCACCTTGAGCCTAGGCGTCGGGGGGCGGGCGCGTCAATCTGGACACGGCCATGAACGTTTCCGTCCGACCGACCACTCATTGGGAGTGACCGCGTCACAAGGACGCGGTCGGGAGGGAGCGATGGTGCGAGACCTCGTCGTCCAGGCCCAGCACGGCGACCGCGATGCGTTCGCGGCATTGGTCGGCATGACCAGTGACCGGATGTATGCCCTCGCCGCGCGGATCCTGCGCGACAACGTTCTCGCCGAGGATGCCCTGCAGGGTGCCCTCATCACCGTCTGGCGCCAGCTCCCGACCCTGCGTGACCCGGATCGCTTCGAAGCCTGGGTCAGGCGCCTGCTCGTCCACCAGTGCTACGCCGAGGCCAGGCGTCGGCGCCAGTGGGCGGCGAACGTCCGTGTCCTGCCGGTCGACGGGCCGGCGGCGCCGGATGCGCTCCTCTCGATCGACGACCGCGATGCGCTCGACCGGGCGTTCCGACGCCTGACCATCGAGCAGAGAGCGGTCTTCGTCCTGCATCACCACCTGGGCCTCGCGCTGACCGAGATCGCCGACACGCTCGGCATCCCGGCCGGCACGGCCCGTTCGCGACTCCACTACGCGACTCGGGCGCTGCGCGCGGCCGTCGAGGCCGATGCGGCGCCGGTCGCCCACGAAGGACGGATGGCATGACCACGGACCGCGACTTCGACCGACTCGCTCGGGCCTGGCTCGAGACGGGACCCGACGAGGCGCCCGATCGGGTGATCGCCGCCGTCCTCCAGGCCGCGGAGGCCACGCCGCAGGTGCGACGGGGACTCCGCTGGCCCATCCGGAGGTCCTTTGCGATGAACCGCCTTTCCCTGGCCGCCGGACTGGTGGCCATCCTCGCCGTCTCATCGGCGGAGGTTTGCTCGTCAGCCGCCAGAACGACCCGGTCGGCGTGGGCCGGGGGCGGGGGTGGTCAACGCGATCGACTCAGCGCGCCGGCGCCGATGGTCGGTGTCCCCGACCGGCGTCGTCGCCGCGTCCGCGTCCCCCACCGCTCCTCGCGACGCCGGCGCCAAGTCCGTCGGCAGCGTCCGTCCTCGGACCGGTCCCGGCCGAGCTCCAGTCGTCTGGATCGGCCCGCCACGGACGATCCCGGTTCTCCTGCCGGCCTACCGCTATCGCTTCGAGTTGAAGCGGGACACGTTCCGCTTCCCGTTCGACAACTCGGAGACGGTCAGCTGCCGGCTGCCGCGACGATCGCCGACGGGAACGGCCTCCTCCAGCTGACCTCCACGGACACGCCGGGCGGGTGCACGGTCGGCGACGTCGGCAAGTACGCCTGGACCGGATCCGCCGGCGGGACCAGGCTGACCGTGACCCTCGTCAGCGATGACTGCGCCGCCCGCCGGTCCGCCCTGCCCGGGGACTGGCAGCGGGTGGGCTGCAAGGACACCACGGACGGCTGTTTCGGCGACCTGGTCGAGGCGGGCACCTACCCGTCCCAATACTTCAGGCCGCGACTCGTCGACAGTGGATCCTGGCAGCCCCAGTGGGGTGCGCTGACATACACGGTCCCGGCCGGTTGGGCCAACTCGGCGGATTGGCCGAACAGCTTCATCCTGACCCCGTCCGATGCCTATGCCCTGAGGGGCCCGATGGACCCCCCGAAGGGTCGATCCGGGAGATCGGCGACTACCGATTGCCCGTGGCGGTCAGCCAGGACGCGGCGTGTGTCGGCGCGGCCATCCCCCAAGGTCCGACCACCGTCGATGGTCTCGTCGGCTACCTGCAGGGCCTCAAGAGCGTCGTGGCGAGCGCGCCGACGGCCATCACCGTCGACGGCCACCCGGGCACGTGGCTCGACGTCAAGGTCGCACCGTCGTGGACGAAGACGTGCCCGGACGTCCCTGGTGGCGTCCCGATCGCGTTGCTGCTGAAGACGAGCGATCCAGGCGCCGACCAGCACGGCATCGGCATCGCCGGTCGAGCGGAACGGATGCGCCTCATCTTCCTCGGACGTGGGCCGCCAGCGTGGTCGCCATCGACGATCGATTCGAGCGACCCGGCGAAGCATTCGACGACCTCGTGTCGCAGGCGACGCCCATCATCGGGTCCTTCCGGTTCAAATAGTCCCAGTTCAAGGAGTCCCAGCCCGGCGACGGTCCTCCCGCTCGTCGCCGGGCCACCCTCGCTGATGCGGGGAGTGGGACGCCTCGCCCCGACCGGCGCGACGGCTGGCTATCCTCCCGGCTGACCACCGCAGCGAGGACCGCATGATCCGGACGTCTCCCTTCCACAAGCGGACGAGCGCGCTCAACGAGACCGGCCTGTGGGAGCACTGGTCCGGGACGCTGGCCACCAACCGCTACCAGATGTCGGACAAGTTCGAGTACTTCGCGGTCCGCAACGCCGCCGGGGTCTTCGACTCGTCGCCGCTCTACAAGTACCGGATCACCGGCCCGGACGCCGAGCGCTTCCTGGCCGGGATCCTCGCCCGCGACATCCGGACATGCGCGCCGGGCAACGCCCAGTACACGGCCTGGTGCGACGACCGCGGGTTCGTGATCGAGGACGGCGTCATCCTCCGACCGGGCCGGGACGAGTTCCTTCTCACGGCCGCCGAGCCGAACATGGCGTGGTTCGAGGACCTCATCGGGCGCGACCGGGTGTCGATCGAGGAGGTCAGCGACGAGATCGGCGTCCTCGCCGTCCAGGGTCCGCGCTCCCGCGACCTGCTCGCGCGTCTCGTCCCGGAGGTCGCGTCGATCCCGTTCTTCGGGCTCGTCCAGGGAACGATCGCCGGCGTTCCGGTGACCATCTCGCGGACCGGCTACAGCGGCGACCTCGGCTACGAGGTCTGGATCCCGGCCAGGTCCGCGCTCAAGGTCTGGGACGCGATGTGGTCGTCGTTCGAGGGCTACGGCGTCCTGCCGTTCGGGCTGGACGCCCTGTACATGCTCCGGATCGAGGCGGGCCTGCTCCTCCTCGACGTCGACTTCTCCTCGAGCCGCTTCGGCTGGACCGACGAGGATCGCTCGACGCCGATCGAGCTGGGCTGGTCGTGGATGCTCCGGGGGCTCGCCGACGACGACCGCGCCTTCATCGGCCGGCGCGCCATCGAGCGCGAGATCGCGGAGTCGACGTCGCGCTGGCGCCTGACCGGGCTCGTCGTCGACTGGGACGACTACGACCGGGTGTACGACCGCGCCGGCCTCATCCCGCCCAAGGACCACACGCCGGTCCACGACGAGTACTTCGTCTACGACGACGACGGGACCCAGGTCGGCTACGTCACCAGCCTGATGTACTCGCCGATGCTCCAGCGGCACATCGCGCTGACCCGCGTCCGCCCGGCGCTCGCGACACCCGGTCACGCGGTCAAGCTCGAGCTCGACGTCAACCACCGCTACGAATACGTCACGGCGCGGACAGCCCGGCTGCCGCTCTACAACCCAGCACGAAAGACGGCCTGACATGACGACCGACAAGCGCACGAAGAAGGCCGATCGCAAGGCCTCGACAGCCAGGGCCGGGGCGTCGGCCACATCCGCCTCCGACCGGACCTACGACGCCATCGTCATCGGCGCCGGGCACAACGGGATGGTCAACGGCGCGTACCTGGCCAAGGCCGGGCTCAAGACGCTGATCCTCGAGCGCCGGCCGAACGTCGGCGGCGCGGCGATCACCGAGGAGCTCCAGCCGGGGTTCTGGTTCACGACCTTCTCGTATGCGTTGAGCCTGCTGCGGCCGGAGATCATCCACGACCTCGAGCTGACCAAGCACGGCTTCATGCCGCTCCTGATGTCGTCGTCGTTCGCCCCGACCGAGGACGGCGACTACCTGTGGCTCGGCCAGGATCACGGCGAGAACCTCAAGGAGATCGCGCGGCACAGCAAGCACGATGCCGACGCCTACAACCAGTACGCCCACGACATGGAGATGGTCTGCCGGGCGATCAAGCCGCTCATGGATTCGGCGCCGCCGGACCTGTTCAGCGACGACCCGGACGAGCTCCTGGCGCTGGCCGCGCTCGGGGCGCGGTTCCGCGGGATGGACAAGCGAACGCTCCACAACACCGTCCGCCTGCTGACCGGCAGCGCCGCCGACTTCCTGGACGACTACTTCGAGTCGGACATCCTGAAGGGCTACCTCGCCTCGTCGAGCATCATCGGGACGAAGGTCGGGCCGTACTCGCAGGGGTCCGGGCTGGTCCTGCTCTATCACTCGATCGGCGAGCACGACGGCGAGTTCGGTGCGTGGGCCTTCCACAAGCAAGGGAACGGCGGGTTCACGAAGGTGCTGGCGCGCGCGGCGCAGTCGTTCGGGGCGGAGATCGTCCTCGAATCGCCGGTCGCCAACGTGATCACGAAGAACGGCCGGGCGACGGGCGTCGCGCTCGCGGACGGGACCGAGTACCACGCCACGACCGTGGTCAGCGCCCTTGACCCGCGGCGGACGTTCCTCGAGCTGGTCAACCCGCGCGAGCTGCCGACGGACCTGGTCGAGAACATCCAGCGGTTCCGCTTCCAGGGCACCTCGTCCAAGGTCAACTTCGCCCTCGACGGGCTGCCGGAGCATCCGGCCCTGCCGGGACGGGGCGACCAGTTCCGTGGCTTCACCAACATCGGGCCGTCGATGGAGTACCTGGAGCGCGCGTTCGACGAGGCCAAGTACGGCTGGTACAGCCAGCGGCCGTACATGGACTGCGCGATCCAGTCGACGATCGACGCGGACATGGCGCCACCCGGCAAGCACGTCATGAGCACGTTCATCGCGTACACGCCGTACAAGCTGCGCGAGAGCGATTGGGACACCGAGCGCCAGAACCTGGGCGACACCGTCCAGGCCACGTTCGAGTCGTTCTTCCCGGGGTTCAGCGACCTGGTCCTGCACCGCGAGGTCGTCACCCCGCTGGACATCGAGCGGACGGTCGGGCTGTCCGAGGGCAACATCTTCGCCGGCGAGTTCCTGGCGCCTCAGATGTACTTCTTCCGGCCCGCACCGGGCTGGAGCCAGTACCGCACCCCGATCGACGGCTACTACCAGTGCGGCTCCGGCACGCATCCGGGCGGCTGCGTCATGGGTGCTCCGGGCAAGCTCGCCGCCGAACGGATCCTGAAGGACCGCGCACGGGCCTGAGGGTCCGAGGCGGCGCGGCCGGCCATGCGGGGCGCCGAACGTTGGGCCCCCGCCAAGGACCCGTTCCCGTGAGGCACACATCCGGGCCGGGCGCACGAGGATGACGTCGAGATCCGACCGAACCTGTCCGATCCGGCGTCCGCTCACGCTCACTCGGGGCCATCGCGCGCCTGGGAGGAGCACCGCGGCCGGGTGCGGCGCCACCTGACCGAGGCAGGACGGGTCGGTATACTGGGCGACCCTGCCGCAGGCCCCCAGCCGCGCAGGGACGTGTTGGGGGACACCGTGAACGCCATCTCGGCCGAAGGCCTGGTCAAGGTCTACAAGTCACGCAAGAACGAGGTCCGCGCCCTCGACGGCGTCGATCTCGAGGTGCCCGAGGGCACGATCCTCGGGCTGCTCGGGCCGAACGGCGCGGGCAAGACCACGACTGTCCGGATCCTCGCCACGCTCCTCAAGCCGGACGCCGGCCACGCGACGGTCGCCGGTTTCGACGTCGTCCGGCAGGCGCAGGAGCTGCGCCGGGTCATCGGCCTGTCCGGCCAGTACGCGGCCGTCGACGAGAACCTGACCGGGCGCGAGAACCTGGTCATGTTCGGCCGGCTGTACCAGCTCCCGAAGGTGGAGGCGCAGCGCCGGGCGGACGAGCTCCTCGAGCAGTTCGACCTGACCGATGCGGCGACACGCGTGGTCAAGACCTATTCGGGCGGGATGCGCCGCCGGCTCGACCTCGGCAGCGCCCTGATCGGCCACCCGAGCCTGCTGTTCCTCGACGAGCCGACGACCGGGCTGGACCCGCGCAGCCGGCTGGGCATGTGGGACGTCATCCGGGCGCTCGTCCGCGAGGGCACCACGCTCCTGCTGACCACGCAGTACCTCGAGGAGGCGGACGAGCTGGCCGACTCCATCGCTGTCGTCGACCACGGCAAGATCATCGCCCGCGGCACGGCCGATGAGCTCAAGGAACAGGTCGGCGGCGCGCGCGTCGAGGTCGTCGTCCATGCCCGCGACGACATCGAGCGCGCACGCGAGGTCCTCGTCCGCTGTCTCGCGGGCGAATGCACCCTCGACCTGCACACCCGCCGGCTGACGATCCCGGCCCATAACGGGGCAGCGGACCTGACCCAGGTCGTCCGCAACCTCGACGAAGCGGGTATCCCGATCGACGACATCGGCCTCCGTCGGCCGACGCTCGACGACGTCTTCCTGTCGCTGACCGGTCATGCGACGATCGAGGATGACGAGGACGACGACGATCCGGTGGCGGCCGCGAAGGACGGGAAGGCCGCATGACCGCCGGCGCCAGCGTCCGCACCGCCGCACCGCAGGGCGGCTTCCGTCAGGCCGTGTCCGACGGCCTGATCGTCATGGGCCGCAACCTGATGCGGATCCCGCGCATCCCGGAGCTCGCGATCTTCGCGATCTTCCAGTCGATCATGTTCGTGTTCCTGTTCGCATTCGTGTTCGGTGGCGCGATCCCGATCCCGGGCTATTCGGACCCCAACGCCTATCGCGAATACCTGATGCCGGGGATCTTCGCCCAGACCATCGCCTTCGCAGCGGCGACGACCGCGATCGGCATGTGCGAGGACATCAACAAGGGCATCGTCGACCGGTTCCGGTCGCTGCCGATGGCCCGCTCCGCGGTCCTCACCGGCCGGACGACGGCAGACGTCATCTACAACGCGGGCATCCTGGTCGTCCTGATGATCTCCGGCCTCTTCGTCGGCTGGAGCGTCCACACCTCCCTGCTGGAGTTCCTGTTCGGGGTGGTGCTGCTGCTCCTGTTCGCCTTCTGCATGTCGTGGATCGGCGTCTGGCTCGGCACCTCGGTCCCCACGGTCGAGGTCGCCCAGCAGGTGTCGTTCATCGTGATCTTCCCGATCACGTTCGTCTCGAACGCATTCGTGCCGCTCGCGAGCCTGCCGACCTGGCTCCAGCCGTTCGCCGAGTGGAACCCGATCAGCACGCTGACCTCGTCGCTCCGGACGCTCTGGGGCAATCCGAACCCGTTCCCCGGGTCGTCGCTGGCCTCGACCGAGCCGATCCTCGTGACCCTCATCTGGTTCGCGATCATCATCGGGGTCTTCGCGCCACTGGGCGTCCGCCGCTACACGTCGATGAGCCGCTAGCCCGCACGACGGCAGACGCTGCCGCACCTGCCCGGCCGATGTTCCCGGGCGGCGCACATCGGGATCATCCGAGCGCGACCGATGCGCGATCCAGGCGTCATTCGCTGTCTTCGCGAGGCGATCACGCTGATCTGATCAGATCCTGCGCCTGCGGAGGCGCACCGACGACACCGACCGCGCCTCTTCCGGACAAGGAAGAACCCCGGGTGGTCGGGCCCGGGGTTCAGGTGGATGCGGTCTTGGTTGCGGGGAGAGGATTCGAACCTCTGACCTTCGGGTTATGAGCCCGACGAGCTGCCGCTGCTCCACCCCGCGACCTGTAACTCTAGGGCGCACGGCCAATTCGGTCAAACGTCCCGAGCCGGAGCGGACGATCGCGCGACGGATCCGGCGGCCGGGACCGGGCTCCGGCCGGACAATCGTCGCCGGCCGCCGATGAGCAGCCCGATGACGAGGCTGGACAGCAGGACGGCGCTGAAGACGTACATCGGGTAGATGATGTTGGTCGACGCCAGGACGCCGGCGATGAGCGAGGCGACGATGAACCCGACCGTTCCCGCCGCCCCGAAGATGCCCTGCGCCGTGGATGATCGTCCGATCGGCGAGTTCGCGGCGACCACCGCGTACAGGGCCGGGTTGAGCATCGCGAACCCGGTCGCCTCGATGAGGATGAGCGGCACCGCCAGGAGCGGATCGGCGATGCGCGTGTACGCCAGGCCGGTCATCACCGGCAGCACCGATCCGACGACGATGAACGCGAACGCACCGCGTCGATCAACCAGGCGGCCGGCGAACGGCGAGAGCAGCAGGACCGGCAGGCCGAACATCGCGAACGTCAGCCCGATCAGGTCGAGCCCTGCGCCGAGATGCTGGAGGAACAGGCTCCAGATGACCTCGTAGGTGCCACCGGCGAAGTAGCCGCCGGCGTTGATCACGAGGACCGCGATCAGGCCCCGGTTCCAGAGACTCCTGGGTGCGCCCCGGCGGTCCTCGCCGCCGACATCCCGGTCGGCATCGAAGTCCGAGGCCGCCCGGCGCGCGGTCGAGGGTGCGTCGGGTGGGAACTCGGTCGCGTCGGCCGAGGGGGCCGGGTGCGTTCGCTGCCCGGTCTCATGCCCGCGCAGGGCGATGGGGATGGCGGCCAGCCACGCGGCGACACCGCCGAACACGAACACGAACGAGATCCCGCCGAACCACGTCGCGCCCAGCGCCCCGATCGCCGGGCCGATGAGCAGCCCGCCCATCTGGAACGCGCCGTACAGCCCGAACGCCTCGCCGCGGCGAGCCGGCGGCGTCGCGTCGGTCAGGTACCCGCGGGCGGCCGGGTCGTAGGCGGCCGTCGAGAGCCCGGCACCGGCGCGCAGGATGAGGAACGCCAGGGGGCCCGTGAAGACCAGCGGCAGGAGGCTGAAGACGCCCGTGAAGATGAGCCCGCCGACCATCAACGGGACGCGCGCCGTCCGATCGGCCAGCCAGCCGAACACCGGCTCGCCCACGAGGCGGGCCGCCGGCCACGCGGCGATGACGACCCCGAGGAGGGCGAGGTCGACGCCCTGCTCCGTGAAGTACAGCGGCAGGACCGGCAGCAGCGCCCCGAAACCGAGCCACACGATGAACTCGGCGAGCAGCAACGGGACCACGTCGCCCCAGCGCTCGGTCCACGCGTTGACGCGGCCGACGAGGCCGATGGATGTCATGTGGCGAGGGTAGCGGCGGCGGCCCAGCGACCGTCCCGGGGTCCCGTCTCGCGGTGGCGCGCCGGCGGGCCTACCATCAGCGCGTGGTGCTCAATCCGGCCTACCTGGCCATCGGCCTCGTGCTCGCACTCGTGGTGCTGCTGCCGGCCCGCCGCCTCCACCTGGCGGGGGTGTCCGGGCGGATCATCGGTCTGTACGCGGTCTGCGTCTGGGCACTGGCGTTCTTCCTGGCGATCCGGCCGCTCGCCGCCCGATTCCTCGTCCCGATCCTGATCATCGCCTGGGTCGCGCCGTTCATCGCGGCACCGGAGCGGGTCACGACCCTGGTCAGGCGGATCCGCGGCCCGCGTGACGAGCCCCCACGACCGATCAAGAACGTCACGCCGCCGGACGACCCCGCCGCACCCCGATGAGCGGCCCGGTCGTGCTCCACGGCGGCGGCGAGTTCGAAGCCGGCGACGAGCCATGCCTGGCCGCGATGGTCGAGCGCGCCGCGCGTCAGGCCGGCGCTGGGCGTGCGATCCGGATCAGCGTCGTGCCGACGGCGGCGGCGCAGTACAGCCCGGCGGCATCCGCGGCACACGGCGTCGGGGCGTTCGAGCGTGTCGCGGCCGCGGGCCGGCCTCGCGGCCGTCGCGACGCCGGCCATGGTCGTCGACGAGGCGTCGGCGGCCGACCCGGACATCGCGAGCCGCCTGGCCGATGCCGACCTGGTCTATTTCCCCGGCGGCGATCCGGATCGCATCCCGTCGGTGCTTCGTGGCTCTGCGGCCTTGGCCGCCATCGTCCGAGCGCACGCGGGCGGCGCCGTCCTGGGCGGTGCGAGCGCCGGAGCGATGGCGATGGCACCGTGGACCTGGACGCCGGCCGGCGGCGGGACGGGACTCGATGTCGTCCCAGGCATCGCCGTCCGCCCCCACGCTGACGCCGCGACGTGGGCGTCGGTGGCCGAGCGGTTCGGGGCGGGCGCGCCGGCCGGCCTCGGTGTCCTCGGCATCCCGGAACGCACGGCAGCGATCACGGACGACCCGGAGGCCGAGCCGATCCTCTGGCACGTCGTCGGCGAGGGCGAGGTCCGATGGCAGGCGACCCGCGGCGGTCCGACCGTCGTCACGTCACCCGGCGGCACGTTCACGACCCCGCGGTGACGCCTCGATGAGGACGGACCTCGGCTGGCGGCTGGATCCGGCCGTGACGTTCCTCAACCACGGCTCGTACGGCGCCTGCCCGGAGCCGGTCCTCGCGATCCAGGGTGCCTGGCGCGAGCGCCTGGAGGCGGAGCCGGTGCGGTTCCTGTCGGGCGACCTGCCCGGCCTGCTCGACGAGACACGGGTGGCGATCGGGCGCTTCCTCCGCGCCGACCCCGAGGGCCTCGCCTTCGTCGCGAACGCCACGACCGGCGTCAACACCGTGCTGCAGTCGCTCCGGTTCGAGCCCGGCGACGAGCTGCTGACCAACGATCACGAGTACAACGCGACGCTCAACGCGATGCGCTTCGTGGCCGCGCGCGACGGGGCAACGGTCGTCGTCGCGCGGATCCCGTTCCCGATCGCCGGGCCCGATGGGGCGCTGGCCGCGATCCTGGACGCGGTGACCCCGCGCACGCGACTCGTGCTCGTCAGCCACGTCACCAGCCCGACCGGGATCGTCCTCCCGGTCCGCGAGCTCGTCGCCGAGCTGAACGCGCGCGGCATCGACACGCTGGTCGATGCGGCCCACGCGCCCGGCATGGTGCCGGTCGACGTCGACGCGCTGGGGGCGGCCTACTGGACGGCCAATGGCCACAAGTGGCTGTGCGGGCCGAAGGGTACGGCCGTGCTGTGGGTCCGCGAGGACCGGCGCGAGCGGATCCATCCGCTGGTCGTGTCCCACGGCGCCAACGCCGTGCTCGGCGGCCGATCGCGCTTCCGCCACGAGTTCGACTGGATCGGGACCGCGGACCCGACCGGCTTCCTGACCCTCCCCGCCGCGATCGACTGGATGCGGGACGTCGCCGCGCCCGATGGCGGCGGCTGGCCGGCCGTGCTGGCGGCCAACCATGCGCTGGCCGTCGCAGGTCGCGACCTCGTCGCCGACGCGCTCGGGGTGGAAGCACCGGCGCCCGATACGATGCTCGGGTCGATGGCCGCGCTGCCCCTCCCCGGCGTCTCCGCCGATGCGGCAGATGCCCTCCATGACGCGCTCGAGACCGAGGATCGGATCCAGGTCCCGGTCGGCGCCTGGCCGGTGCCTGCCGCCCGCGATGGCCACGGCGAGCCGACGGTCCTCGTGCGCATCTCCGCCCAGCGCTACAACGAGCTCGCGGACTACGAGAGGCTGGCGGCCGCGCTCCGGCGACGGACTCAGGCTGCTGCGATCCGGTAGACCGTGCCGGTCCCCCAGTCGCCGATCAGCACCGCCCCATCGGGCGTCACGGCGACCGGCATCGGGTTGGTCAGCCCCGTGAGGAAGGGCGTCGCGGCCCGGGTGACGCTCCCCGCGCCGGATCCGAGATCGACCCGCATGACCGTCCCCGTGGACCACTCCGCGACCAGCGCCGCGTGCCCGACCGTGGCGCCGAGCTGGCCGGTGACGATCGCGACGCCGCTCACCGCAGCGTGCTCGTCCAGCTCGGCCACGGGCGTCGGGACCCCGTCGCAGGCGCTCCCGCCCTGGCCGTAGCACTCCGGGAACCCCCAGTCCTGGCCGGACCGGACGATGGCCAGCCAGTCCCCGGGCGTGGCATCGCCGAGATCGTCGCGCTGGTTCATCGTGACGAACAGGTCGTCCGTCGTCGGGTCGTATGCGAGGCCGACCGGGGCGCGGATCCCGCCCGCCTCGACGCGCAGGTCGGAACCGTCGGGCAGGAACGACAGGACGGCGGAGTCATACCGAGATGCCGGCACGCACGCATCGCACGGCGCCGAGACGCCCAGGACGAGCCGCCCGGCCGGTGACAGCGCCAGGCCGTTGACCTCCCCCGCGCCCGACGGCAGGGTCAGGACCGTCGAGTGGCCGGTGAACGTGCCGTCGACCAGATCGCGGTAGGCATCGACCCGACCCGCCGACGCGACGAAGAGGGTCCCGCCCGACCAGACGAGCCCGAGTGGCGTGTGCAGCCCGGCGATGACCCTGACCGGCGTCGAACCGTCGCGATGGGACCAGGTAGACCGCATCGGTGCCGTCGTCCCCGTAGCCGGCGGTCGCGGCCCAGAGCCGACCGCCCGCGTCGAACGCGAACGCCGGACACGTGGGTGAGACCGGTGGCCGCGACCGTCGCGGTCAGGCCGGTCGGGCCAGCGAGCCCGGCGCCGATGTCCACCAGGCCGGTACCGGCCGACGCGGTCGGCGTCACGCCGGCCGCGGCGTTCGTGCATCCGGCCAGGAGGACGATGGCGAGGAGGAGCGCGCCGGTCCGTCGCATCGGAGGAGGCCCAAGGACGCACGCCCTGGCGGCCCACCGAAGCGGACCGCCAGGGACGAGGTCACTGTGCCGGGACGGTGCTCGGCGTGGTGGTGCTGGGGGCCGTGGACGACCCGGAGCCGCCCGAGCTGGTGCCGCCGGAGCCGCCCATGTTCGGGCAGTTCGCGGTCGACCCGCCGGCGTGCTTCGGCGGCGTGGTCGACGACCCGCCGTTGGACGGGGCGGTCGTGCTCGGGGCCGCGGACGGATCCGGGCTGGCCGCCGAGACCGCGGCCGCGGCGCCGCCCACCAGGAGCAGTGCCGAGATGCCGGCCGTGATCACGGCCCGGCGGATCCCGCCGGTCCGATGCGGCTGGACTGGCTCGATGTTCGGTGGCGGTGGCTGGGCCGGTTCGACCGGCCTGAGGACGTACATCCATGGGAACTCCTTCTGGATCTGTGCCTGTCTGGTCGTCGTGGATCACCGCATACGCGCCTCCGAGTGGGCCTCCCGTGACGAACCCTCGAGCTCGAGACTGGAGATGCCCCGTGAGAGGCGCGTGAGGTCAGGCGGCGCCGTCTGTCAGACAGCCCTCAGGCGCGGCGGCCGACCGCCGAGTAGATCGCGCCGAGGAACCGGCTCGGGACGCGGCCGATCGCCGTCGTCTCGACGAGCCCCGCGTCCGTCGCCAGGCGCGGCCACGACGCCGCACTGAACGGGTGCGGCACGTACGGGTTGCCGCGGTCGGCGTCGTATTCGACGACGACGAACCGGCCGCCCGGCCGGAGGTGGCCGGCGAGGGTCCGGATGACCTCCACCTGTCGCTCGGGGCGGACGTAATGGAGGCTGTTGGCGGCGACGAGACCGTCGAGCTCGGGGAGGGCCAGCGGTCCGGTCAGGTCGGCGACGAGCGTCGTCAGGTCCGTGGCCGGGAACCGCCTGTGGACCCGATCCTCGTTGGTCCGCAGCGCGTGGGCGTCGCGATCGACGGCCACGATCGTGCCGCCCGGCCCGAGCAGGTCCGCGAGGGCCAGCGTGAACGCTCCCTCCCCTGCTCCGATGTCCGCCCATGTCCCGCCCGGGTCCACCGCCGAGGCGGAGCAGGCCGACGTGATCCGCGTGGTCCACGGTCAGCCGGTGCTCTGGAGCCCGGCCGCGACGCCGTTGACGGTGAGCTGGACGAGCCGGAGCACGCGCTGCCGGTCCGGGTCGCCCGGGGCGAGGGCGCGCAACCGGGCGAGCAGGCGGACCTGGAGCTCGGACAGCGAATCGACGTAGGGATTGCGGAGCGCGACGGCGCGCTGCAGGACGGGCGCCCCGTCGAGCAGCCGCTCGTGCCCGGTCACGCGCGACAGGAGCCCGACGGTCCGGCGGTATTCGGTCTCGATGACGTCCCACCGGCGGTCGTCGCCCGGGTTGGTGGCGAGGGCCGCGTAGAGCCGCGCGACGCCCATGTCCGCCTTGGCCAGGCTCATCTCGGCGTTGTCCAGCAGGCTCGACAGGAACGGCCAGTCGCGCGCGAGGCGGGCGATCGTCTCGAGACCCGCGTCGCCGTGCGCATACCGATACGCCTCGAGCGCGTGGCCGAGGCCGAACCAGCCGGGCAGGTTGATCCGCGCCTGGGACCAGGCGAAGGTCCAGGGGATCGCCCGGAGCGAATCGATCGTGGGCGCCTCGTCCCGGCCGCGCGCAGCCGGCCGCGACCCGAGCCGCAGGTCGGACAGCTCGCGGATCGGGGTGATGTCGCGGAAGAACGAGGCGAAGCCCGGGTCGTCGTGGACGAGCGCGCGGTACGCGGCCCGGGACGACAGGGCCAGCTCGGTCATGATCGGCGCCCCGTCGACCAGGGCGCGCTCGAGGCGAGCGTCGTGCTCCGGCGTCGATGCCAGCAGGATCGCCCCGGTCATCTGCTCGAGGTGGCGCAGCGCGATGGTCGGGTCGGCGTAGTTGGCGGCGATCACCTCGCCCTGCTCGGTCAGCTTCAACCGCCCGTCCACGGAGCCCGGTGCCTGGCCGAGGATCGCCCGGTTGGTCGGTCCGCCGCCGCGACCCAGGGCGCCGCCGCGACCGTGGAAGAGAGTCAGCTCCACGCCCCGTGCCCGCGCCGCCGCGGCCAGGCTCGACTGGGCCTCGTGGAGCATCCAGGCGGCGGCGACGAGGCCGGATTCCTTGTTCGAATCGGAGTAGCCGAGCATGACCTCCTGGCGATCGCCACGCGCGGCCAGCCCGGACCGGTAGCCCGGATCGTCGAGCAGCGCGCCGAGGATCCCGCCGGCGTCGGCGAGCGCCTCGCTCGACTCGAACAGGGGGACGACGTCGAGGATCGGCGGCTCGGCCTGCGCGCCGTCGCCGGGCGCCGGGTCGAGCGCCACTGCCAGGCGGGCCAGCTCGAGCACGTCTGTCACGTCCGAAGTGGCGCTGGTGAAGCTGACGATGTAGCGATGGCAGGCGTCCACGCCGAACCGCGCCTGGGCCTCGCCGATCGCCCGGAACGTGGCCAGGACCTCGTCGAGGGTCACGCCGGGCGACAGCTCCGTGGTTCCCGGCGCCTCCGCCCGGATCGCCGCCAGGGCCGCGCGGTGGACCGCGGCGTGCTGGCGGACCTCGAGCGAGGCCAGCGAGAACCCGAACGTTCCGAGCTGCCACCGCAGCTCGGCCACGTCACCGAACGCGACGCGGTCGAGACCGTCGGACACGAGCGCGTCGGACACCTCGGCCAGCTCCACCTCGAGCTCGTCGGCCGAGGCGTAGCGCCCGGTCAGTGGCGCCGGCTCGCCGACCAGGGCGGCACGCGTCCGGCGCAGCCGCTCGGCGATGAACCCGAAGCGCTGCCGGTAGGGCTCGTCCGGGAAACGCCGGCGCAGCTGGCGGTCGGTCTCGGGGAGGTCCTCCGCGTCGCGCGCGAGACGCGAGGCGAGCGGACGGGCGACCCGGTCTGCCGTCGTCGCCGCGGCGACCGTCTGCATCAGCCGCGTCGCCACCGCCTCGTATCCGCGCAGGACGTGGTCGGCGTGGATCCGCAACGTCCGGAGGGTGATCTCGGCGGTGACGCCCGGGTTGCCGTCGCGGTCGCCGCCGATCCAGCTGCCCGGTCGCAGGAACGACCCGACGCGGGGGGGCCGGGTCGCCCGTGCGGCCCGTGTCGGACGCCGGCCCCGGCGCACGGCCGGTCGGTGGGTCGAGAGCCGCGTCGAGCGCCCGGTACAGCCGCGGGATGGCCGTGAACAGCGTCGCGTCGAAGAAGGCCATCGCCGTCCGGACCTCGTCCAGCGGCGTCGGACGGACCAGGCGAAGGCCGGACGTCCGCCACAGCAGCGTGATCTCCTCGCGCAGCCGGCGGCGCACCTCGCGATCCTCGGACGGGGTCAGCCGCGGGTCGTCCAGCCGCGCCAGGAGGACGGCGCAGCGACGGAGCGCCACGAGCGTCGTCCGCCGGCGCGCCTCGGTCGGGTGGGCGGTGAAGACGGGCCCGACGGCGAGCCGCCCGACGAGCGCATCGAGCTCGGCGTCCGTCCGGCCCAGGCGGCGCAGGCCGGCGACGGCGTCGGCGATCGAGTCGTCCAGGACGCCGTCACGCGCCGCCCGCTCGCGCCGGCGCAGGGCCCGGACGCGACCCCGTGCCTCGGCCAGGTTGACGAGCCCGAAGTAGAGCGCGAACGCCCCGATGACGGCCTCGGCATCGCCGAGATCGAGCGCTCGCAGGTCATCGTCGAGCCGCGCCCGCTCCGCCGGATCGTCGTCGCGCCGGAGGGCGATGGTCCGGCGCCGGATCCGCTCGACCGTGGCGAACAGCTCGGGTCCGGCCTGCTCCGCGATGACCTGGCCGAGCAGTGCGCCGAGCAGCCGGACCTCGACCGCGAGCGGGTCGCGGGCGCCGGCCGTGCCGATCCCGAGCGGCTCGGCGGCGACGGCGCGGCGACGGCCGGGTGCTGCATGACACGCTCACGCGACCGCCGCGCACGGACCGTACCGCGCCCAAGCCGCCTCCGGATCGCAACCTTCCGGACCGCAACCTTTCTCTAGGCTTGTATCGTGATGCCCGTGACAAGCACCCGGCGATCCGCGTCCGCCGCTCCCCGGCCAGCCGCCTCGGGGCGAGCCGGCGAGACGGCCGAGGCCGCCGAGGACCAGCTCGAGCAGCTGCGGTTCCTGCACGAGGTGGCGCGCCTGGCGACGACCGCGCGCACGTGGGACGAGCTGCTCGAGACCGTCGTCGACCGGACCCGCGACATCCTCCACGCCGACGTCTCCTCGCTCTACCTGCTCGACCGCGATGGAGCGTACCTGACGCTGGCCGCCACCAACGGCCTGGACCGCTTCCAGATCGGCCGGGCCCGGGTGCCCTTCGGCGAAGGGGTCACCGGTCGTGTCGCCGCGGAGCGCGGGCCCCTCGTCATCCCAGACGTCAAGGCCGACGCCCGCTTCCTGTGGGTCCGCGGCATCGACCAGCGCCGATTCGTGGCCTCGATGCTGTCCGTGCCGCTCACCTGGCACGACCAGACGGTCGGCGTCCTCAACGTCCAGACCGAGGAGCCGCGCACGTTCAGCGACCACGATGTGGCCCAGCTGGGGGCGGTCGCCGACCTTCTCGCCGGGATCATCGAGAAGGGCCGCCAGCAGACCGAGGCGGAGGCCCGGGTCGAGGCGCTCAAGGCGATCGACGAGGCGCGCAGCGAGCTGATCGCCCTGGTCACCCATGAGCTGCGCACGCCGCTCGCGATCGTCCGCGCCTACGCGGACCTGCTGGCCGACGAGCCGCCGCTGCGCGGGCGCGAGTCGCGCGACATGGCCCGGCGGGAGACGCGCGCCGCGTGGCACCGGGCCACGCTCGAGCAGATCGAACGGCTGGACCGGCTGGTCGACTCGATCCTGGCGTCGGTCCGGGTCGTCCCCGAAGGGCCGGCGTCGGTCACGCCGGTCGATCTCGGTGCGCTCGTCGACGAGGTCGTGACGTCGCTCCGGCCGATCCTGGAGCACCACCCGGTCGAGGTCCTGCCGAGCGTCCGCCTGCACGCGCTGGCCGATCCGCCGCGGCTCCGCCAGATCGTCGAGCACCTGGTCGAGAACGCGGTGAAGTACGCGCCACCCGAGACGGCCATCCGGATCGACTGGTCGCTGAACGAGGGGCTCGTCCAGCTCGGCGTCTCGGACGAGGGTCCGGGCATCCCGGACGAGTGGCGCGAGCGCATCTTCGAGCCCTATGCCAGACGCGACACCCACACCGCCCGCGGCTCCGGGATCGGTCTCTACGCCGCCAAGCGGCTGGGCGAATCGATGGGCGCGCACCTGTGGTGCGAGCCGGCCCTGCCTCATGGCGCCCGATTCGTCGTGGCGCTGCCGGCCGCCGTGGCCGTTTGAACCGCTAGAGCGAGGACCATGATCACGATGAGCACCCGCCCCCTTCGAATCCTCGTCGTCGATGACGACCCGGCGATGGTGGGGGCCATCACCGCCCTCGTCGGCACCGAGGGCCACCAGGTCATCACCGCCTACGACGGGCTGACCGCCGTCAAGCGCTTCCGCGAGGAGAGCCCGGACCTCGTCCTGCTCGATCTGGCGATGCCCGGCCCGGACGGCTTCAACGTGGCCGGCCAGATGCGGGCCGTCGGACCGGCGCCGATCCTGATCGTCTCGGGCGAGAGCGGCGAGGCCGCCAAGGTCCGCGCGCTCGGGCTCGGCGCGGACGACTACCTGACCAAGCCGTTCGGCAAGGCCGAGCTGCTGGCGCGGATCTCTGCGGTCATGCGCCGGGTGGACCGGAGCACCGGTCCCGGCACGGCCGGCGGCGGACCGCTCACCGCCGGGGGGCTCGTCCTGGAGCCCGGCCGTCACGAGGCGCGGGTCGGAGAGACGGCGCTGGCCCTCACCCCGACCGAGTTCCGGCTCCTCGAGGCGCTCGTGCGCGCGGGCGGCGACATCGTCCCGCACCTGCAGCTGGCGCGCGCCGGCTGGCCGGCGGAGACCGATCCGGACCTGCTCTGGCTCAAGCCCCACCTCGCGCGCCTGCGCAGCAAGGTCATGGCCGCCGGCGGCCCACAGGTCGTGGCGGTGCGCGGCGTGGGCTATCGGATCGTCGCCGAGGACGGCCCGACCGAGCCCTGAGCTCGATCGGGTCGCGGTAGGAAGGCGGATCGCGGCGGGGAGGGCGCCGGATCCGCCGGTCGATCAGACGGCGACGGCGATCGGGCGGCCGGCCGCATCGTGCGCCGCATCGGCGCAGGCCACGCGGCACCCGCGTGCGTCCCGGCCACCGATCGGGTTGAAGTGGAAGAACGCCTCACCGGTCGTCGTCAGACGACAGCCACAGGCCGCGCAGGTCACCGGTCCATCGCGCCCGTCGCGGACCGCGGACGTCCGGCGGATCTCGGAATCGGAGGGATGGATCATCGGGGACACCTTCCGGGGCTGTGGCACGGCTGGGGCGGACAGGGCTGGGATCGGCGCCCCCGCGGGTGACGCGGCCCCATGTTCGACCGAGGGTAGGTGGAGGGCGCGTGCCGTATCGGCATCGGGACGGGAACGATGCGGTTGCGGTGAGGTTGCGGCCCGATCCGCCCCGGGCGGATCTCAGTGGGCCGAGGCAGCCTCGCCGGCCGCGACGGCGCCGTCCAGCCACGCCGCCCAGGCCGACGTGACGGTCTCGACGTCGACGTCGTCCCGGTAGACGTGGTGGCCGAGGTAGATGCCGCCACCCATCGGGATGAACGCGAACCGGTACAGCGCGTCGTCGGTGCGCAGGCCGATCATGCTCGGCGCGACGTAGTCGACCAGGCCCTCGACGGCGGCGTGGCCGGCAAGCTCGAGACGCACCGTATCGCCCAGCGCGACCGCGTCGCCGAGGCCGAGACCGCCGCGGAGGATCGACATCGCCGCGCCCCGGTCCGCGATCCCGGGCTGGAAGTGCTCGATGACGGCCACCGGCCGGCCGCGGAAGAAGCGGACGTACTCGGCGAGCTGGTTCAGGTACATCGGGTCGCCCTCGCTGAGGGCCTCGTACTCGGCCTCCCAGTCGTCGCCGAGGAACCCGCTGTGCACCAGGCGCACGGTCGTCGTCCCCGAGCGGCCCTCGACGGTGAACTCCAGCGCGTGGACCACGCCGTCCGGGCCGGGCGTGCCCGCGTCGGCGAAGCGATGGGGCGGGTCCCAGGCAGTGACGGTCGACTCGGAGACCTGGTCGCCGAACGTCTGGCGGACCGTGCCACCGAGCCGGGGCTCGACGTCGTTGGGGGCGCCGATCC
Organism: uncultured Chloroflexia bacterium; assembly: GCA_963755995.1. Lineage (GTDB taxonomy): Bacteria > Chloroflexota > Limnocylindria > Limnocylindrales > CSP1-4 > SPCO01. Next base: position 615,116 of record CAVWLQ010000002.1, read on the forward strand.
ACCAGCCATCGAGCTGCCGGCCGACGGTCAGGGCCTCCCAGACCTCCTCGGGCGTCGCCTCGATCTCGACGGAGACGTCGATCCGGAACGGGTGTGTCATGTCAGGCCTCCTTCGGGGCAGTGGACGGGGCGTTGGTCGGCATGCTGGGATGGATCGCGACGAGGACGCGATGCATCCGGCCGCGGGGAGCGGCATCGTCGTGGTACCGGGCGATGAGCGATGTCACCGCGGCGGCGAGCTCGTCCGCGAATGCCGCCCGGTCCGCGGCGCTCGCGAAGCGGACCTCGGCGTCGAGCGCGAACGTGGACAGGGGCCGTCGCTCGCGGGTCGCGCCGGCCAGCAGCGTGCCGACGTCGCGGACCAGCCGAGCCCCCAGCGCGAGCAGCCAGACGGCCGAGCGCTGGTCGGGCGAGCGCCCCGGATCCGGCTGGAGTCCGGTCAGCGCCGCAGGCGAGATGACGTAGGAGCCCGCGCTCGCGCGCATGACCCGCTCCGTCACGTTGCCCTTGCGCCGCTCCGCCTCGAGCTCGACCAGCCCATGCCGCTCGAGCGTCCGGAGGTGGTAGTTGACGAGCTGCCGCGGCAGGCCGAGACGACCTGCCAGCATCGTCGCGGACGCCGGCTCGGCCAGCGCCTCCAGGAGACGCGTCCGCACCGGGTCGAGGAGCGACTCGGCCGTGGCGGGATCCTCGATGACCGCGATGTCCAACATGCCGGCATGGTGCCACCGACAAGAAAAGCTGTCAAGACATGAATCATCGTCGGTTCCGCAGGGCGGCCGGGGGAACGCGTCACAGGGTTTCGGGTCGGCGGGTCTCACCGGGCGACTCAGGGAGGAACGAACGTGTGGATCGGCAGGACACGGGATCTGAGGTGGGCCACGGTCGGGGTCGTCCTGATCGCGGCGATGGTCGGCGGGTGCGCCACACCCTCCGAGCCACATTCCCCGTCCCCGGAGGCCCAGACCGCGACGGCGACCGAACCGTCCCCGATGCAGTCCAGCGTCGCCACCCCCTCGGCCGCTGCATCGGCATCCGACAGGGTCCCGTCCTCGCCAGCCGTCCTGCCACCCGTGCCCGGGGATCTGCGCCCGGTCGACGGCGTCGTCCTTCCGATCGCGGGTCGGGATGGCGCGCCCGGGGCGATCGGCTGCAATGGCCTGGGGCCGTTCAGCTTCGCGACGCTCCTCCAGCCGACCGGCGCCGAGGACCGGCCCGGACCCGAGTACGACGTGCTTCGGGCGACGATCGCGCGCTACGGGACCGATCCCGAGTTCGCCTTGAAGGCGGCGACGTTCCGAGAGGTCGATCGAGATGCGTCATCGGTCGTCTTCCTCGGCGACCGGGGGCATCCCGAGGGCCCGTTCGCATCGGTCAGCGTCGCCTTCGATGGCGCCAGCTGGACATGGGCCGAGATGAGCGGCGGGTGTCGACTCACTGGAGAGCCAGGCGACGCCTGGGGTGGCGCGAACTGGACGATCGACCCAGCATTCCACAAGCCGACGCCGACCAGTCGCAAGCTGCACCTTCTCGTCAGCGAAGTCGACTGCTCACCGTCGGTCCCGGTCGCCGGTCGACTGGGACCTGCATATGTCTTCTTCGAGCCGGGCACGGTGCGGATCCAGGTGTTCGTCCTGTCGAAGAAGCCTCGCGGATCATGTCGCGGCGTCAGGCCGACCGCCGTGAGCGTGACGCTTCCTGAGCCGCTCAGGTCACGCAAGCTCGAAGACGCGACGCCGGAGCCCTGCCGGGGCTGTGGCGGCTGACCCCGCGACCTGACTAGAGCCGAGCCGCCTGGATCCCCGTCCCTGCCGGTTCGGGCGCGACGATCGACGCGGCGGCTGGATCGGCAACGGCGAGCTCGACAGGCGCGGTCACTGCGATCGGCTCGACGAGCCAGAACTGCGCCGCGATGTCGGCGGCGTCGAGGAGTCGGCCGGCCAGCTCCGAGCCGGCGCCGCGGTGCGCCTCGAGGAGCCGGATGAGCTCGATCACGCGCGCCTGGCCATCGGGCCGATCCGCGAGGGCGGTCGCGAGGCGCACGGCCCCGACGCTTCGCTCGTCGAGCGCGGCGGTATGCCGGCCGCTCGGGTCGTAGAGGTAGGCGCGGCCGCCGGTCATGCCGGCACCGAAGTTGGCGCCGACGGGACCAAGAACGACGACGGTCCCGCCGGTCATGTATTCGCAGCCGTGCGGGCCGATGCCCTCCACGACGGCCTCCGCGCCGCTGTTGCGGACCGCGAACCGCATCCCCGCCCGGCCGACGAGGTGGAGCCGGCCGCCGGTCGCGCCGTAGAGCACGGTGTTCCCGGCGATCGCCTCGGTCGCGGCGTCGGCGCCGAAGTCGGCCTCCGGTGCGACGGTGATCGAGCCGCCCGACAGGCCCTTCGCCACGTAGTCGTTGGCCTGGCCGGTCAGCCGCAGCTCCACACCGGGCCCGGCGAACGCGCCGAACGACTGTCCCGCGACGCCGCGCAGGTCGAGCCGGATCGGGCCGTGGAGCTCGCCGCGCTCGAGGGCGCCGGTCAGCCCGGCGCCGAAGGACCGATCCGCCGTCGTGACCCGCAGGCCGGCGGCGCTGACGGAGCCCTGGCCGCGGAACGCCGAGGCGATGCCGACCTCCAGCACGGACGCCGGGGCATGGCCGATGCCACGTCCCGCACCGGCGGGGTCGGCGCGGCGGGCCGCCGTCGCCGGCCACGGCGCGGCACCGATGACCGGCGCGAGCTCGGCTCGGGCGACCGGGATGGCGCGCAGCAACCGCCGGCTCTCGCCGACGATCTCGCCGACGGAGCGGGCACCGACCGCGGCCAGCTCGCGACGGAGATCCTCCGCGATCGCCGTGAAGTAGCGGACGACCGCGTCGGGCGTCCCTGCGAACTTGGCCCGGAGGTCCTCGCGCTGGGTGGCGATGCCGGTCGGACAGGTGTCGAGATGACACTGGCGGGCCATGTCGCACCCGATGGCCACCAGCGCCGCCGTCCCGAACGCGAACTCCTCCGCCCCGAGCAGGGCGGCGATCAGCAGGTCGCGACCGGTCTGGAGGCCGCCGTCCGTTCGGAGCGCGACGCGGTCGCGCAGGTCGTTGCGCAGCAGGACCTGGTGGACCTCGGCCAGGCCGAGCTCCCACGGCGCCCCGACGTGCTTGATCGACGACAGCGGCGACGCGCCCGTCCCGCCGGCGTGACCCGACAGGTGGATGTACGACGCGCCGGCCTTCGCGACACCGGCCGCGATCGTGCCGACCCCGCGCCCGGCGACGAGCTTGACGCCGATCCGGGCAGCGGGATTGATCGCGCGCAGGTCCGCGATGAGCTGGGCGAGATCCTCGATCGAGTAGATGTCATGGTGCGGTGGCGGGCTGATGTAGCTCTGCCCCGGCTGCCCGCGACGGAGCGCGGCGATGTAGGCGGTCGCCTTGCGACCGGGCAGCTGGCCGCCCTCGCCGGGCTTGGATCCCTGGGCGACCTTGATCTCGAGCTGGTCGGCGCGGGCGAGATACGTCGCCGTCACGCCGAACCGGGCCGAGGCGACCTGCTTGATCCGGGCGTCATGGCGCTTGCCGTCGGGTCCGGGCGCGTACCAGGCCGGATCCTCGCCACCCTCGCCGGTGTTGGCGGAGCCGCCGGCGCGCTGGATCCCGATGGTCAGCGCCTGGTGCGCCTCGGGGCTGAGTGCGCCCACGCTCATCGCGGAGACGACAAACCGGCGCACGATCGCGCGGGCATCCTCGACCGCCGCCAGCGGGATCGGCGTCGCCGCGGTCCGGACCCGGAGCTCGTCGCGCGGCACGGACCGTTCCGTGGCGGGCCGGGCCAGGGCGGCGCGGTAGCGGGCCAGGGCGTGGTCGACTCCGGCGACGGTGGCGTCGGCGGCTTCGCCGTGCCCGGACAGGACCTGGATCTCGCCCGCGATCCGGGGCGAGAACAGGTGCGCCTCGCCGTCGGCACGGAATCGGGCGAAGCCGGGGTCCGGGAGGCGGGGCTCGCGGCCGGCGGCCGGTTCGGGGATCGCCAGCGCGGCGTCGCGCCGCCGGATCTGTCGCTCGGCGAGGTCGGCCAGGGTCGTCCGGCCGGGCCAGGCCGCCGCGGTCGGGAAGCAGCGCGCGACGACGGCGGCGTCGAGATCGATCACGTCGATCAGGGCACCCCCGATGTACGACGCGACGGCGCTGATGCCCATCCTGGCCAGCGTCTTGCGCAGGCCGGCCTCGAAGGCGGCCACGAGACCGAGCACGGATTCGGCCGGGGTCATCGCCTCCGCGCCCCGGGTCCCGGCGAGCTCGGCGGCGAGCTCGATCGCGAGACGCGGGTGGACGGCCGTCGCGCCGACCGCGAGGACCATGGCCATCGCGTGCACGTCGAGGATGTCGGCGGCGCTGACCGCGACGTCGGTCCGGCCGCGCAGGCCGGCATCGGTGAGCGCCGTGTGCACGGCTCCCGTGGCAAGGATCGACGGCACGGGCAGCCGGTCGATCGACCAGGCCGCATCGCTGACGACGACGAGGCCGGCGCCACGCCGCGACGCCGCCACAGCCTCGGTCCGCAGGCGGCCGAGCGCGGCTTCGAGGCCGTCAGCGCCGTCGGCCGGGTCCCAGGTCGAATCCAGGGTCGCAACGCTCGTGTGGCCGACCCGGACCGTCGCCAGGAGCCCGTCGAGGTCCATGACGATCGGGCGAGCCAGGCGCACGGTCCGTGGCGCCCGTGGCGGCCCACCCAGGAGGGCGGGACGGCGGCCGAGCTCCACCCGCAGGTCCATCACGACCCGTTCGCGCTCGGGATCGATGGCCGGGTTGGTGACCTGCGCGAACGCCTGGCGGAGGTGATCGGCGACCGGCCGATCGAGCCGGCCGCGACCGGGCGTCGGCGTGTCGTCGCCCATGCTCCAGAGCGGCTCATGCCCCTCGAGCGCCATCGTCTTGATGTCCAGCCGGGCGCGCTCGGCATCGAGACCGGCGAGGTAGCGCATGACGTGGTCGGTGGTGGCGCCACGGGTCGCGCCGCCACCATTGGCCGCGGCGCCCGCGCCGAGACCCTGCCACCGATCTTCGAACGCCGGCCGCGGCAGGTCGTGGATCGGGAACGCGCGCAGCGCCCGGGCTTTCGCCTCGGCATCCTCCAGGATCGCCCGCCGGCGCGGCTCGACCAGCAGGAGCTCGCCCGGGCCGAGCCGTCCGCGCCGGACCGTCTCGGCAGCGGTGAACGGGACGGCGCCGGTCTCGGACGCGACGGCGACCAGCCGGTCGCGGGTCACGGCAAAGGCGGCGGGGCGCAACCCGTTGCGGTCGACCAGCGCACCGACGTGCCGGCCGTCGGCGAAGACGATCGCCGCGGGCCCGTCCCACGGTGCCAGCAGCCCGGCCGTGCGGCGACGGAGCGTGGCCACGTGCGGATGCGGCGCGCGGCGAAGCGCCAGCGCCTCCGGGATCGCCGTCAGGAGGGCGGGCGTCAGCTCCCAGCCGGTCGTCGTCAGCAGCTCGAGGGCCTCATCGAGCGACAGCGAGTCGGATCCGTCGGCCGAGAGCAGCTCGCCGGCGGCCAGCAGCTCGCGCGCCATCGCGGAGCCGCCGCCATCCGCCGCGCGTCCGCGAACCTGCTCGCGGTTGCCGCGCACGGTGTTGATCTCGCCGTTGTGGGCGATCGAGCGGAACGGCTGGGCCAGGCGCCAGACCGGATGGGTGTTGGTCGCATACCGCTGGTGGAAGACGACGTAGTCCACGGACAGCGGCGCCCGCAGGTCCGGGTAGAGGTCCGGCAGGCGCCCGCCGATGACGAGACCCTTGTAGACGATGGTCCGCGCCGAGGCGGACGGGACGGACAGCTCCGCAAGCGTCCCGCCCGCGGCTCGGGCGGCCGTCTCCAGGCGTCGCCGGGCGACGACCAGCCGTCGCTCGAACGCCTCGTCCGTGATGGGTCGCGGGTCGCCGTGGGCACGGGTCGGCCGGCCGACGATGGCCTGCTGGAACGACGGGCGCGAGGCGGCCGCTGCGGCGCCCAGCGCGGTCACGTCGAAGGGCACCGTCCGCCACGCGACGATCGCCAGCCCCGCCTCGCCGAAGATCGTCTCGACCAGGGCACGGGCGCGGCGCACCGCGAGCCGGCCGCGTGGGAGGAAGAGCTGGACGACACCGGGTCGCTCGGTGGCGCGGTCGCCGGCCAGGAGCTCGAGGAGCGATCGATCCAGGGGCAGCGCGACCCCGGCACCGTCGCTCGACTCGCCGTCCGCGCCGAACGCACCGCGGTGGCCGAGGGCAGCCAGCCCGGCCAGGGCCAGCGGCAGGACCCGCTCCCGCGACCGTCCGCCGGCGTCTGCGACGAACCCGACGCCGCACGCGTCATGCTCGAACCGCGCGTCGTACAGCGGGGTCGGGCTGCGCTGCTGTCGGGACCGGGAGTGCTGGTTCACGGCTGTGCTCCGGAGAAGGGACGAGCCGGCCGCCGTCGATAGGAGTCGACGGTCGGCCGGCGGAAGCATTCGTGACGTGGGTCGCGGTGAGCGACCCGGGGCGTCACACCTGATAGGCGGCCTCGCCATGGACGGACAGGTCCAGGCCCATCTCCTCGACCTCCGGCTTGACCCGGATGCCGAGCAGGACGTCGACGACCTTGACGATGACGACCGTGCCGACGGCGGCGTACAGGACGGTGGCGCCGACCGCGACGCCCTGGGTGACGAGCTGCTGGGGGTTGCCGTCGAGCAGGCCGGAATAGGCGGCCTGGACGGTGCTCGAGGCGAAGATGCCGGTCGCGATCGCCCCGAACATGCCGCCGACGCCGTGGACGGCGAAGACGTCGAGGGCGTCATCGACGCGGGAGCGAGCTCGCAGAAGCGTGGCGCTGAAGCAGAGCCCGCCGGCCACCAGGCCGATGACGAGAGCGCCGCCCGGCGTGACGTAGCCTGACGCCGGGGTGATCGCGACCAGGCCCGCGACGGCGCCGCAGGCGGCCCCGACGACGCTGACCTTGCGCGAATGCGCGTAGCTGACGAGGACCCAGGTGATGGTCGCCGCAGCGGCGGCGATGTTGGTGACCGTGAAGGCGCTGGCAGCGAGACCGCCGGCCGTCACCGCGGACCCCGCGTTGAAGCCGAACCAGCCGAACCACAGGAGGCCCGGCACCGAGGACGACCATCGGCACGTCGTGCGGCTCGGAGCTCTCGCCGTTCATGCGCCGGCGGCCGATCATGAGCGCGACGATGAGCGCCGAGACGCCGGAGCTGATGTGGACGACGGTGCCGCCGGCGAAGTCGAGCGCGCCGAGCTTGTACAGCCAGCCGTCGGTCGACCAGACCCAGTGGGCGATCGGCGAGTAGATGAGGATCGACCAGAGGATCGTGAAGAGGACGAAGGAGCCGAACCGCTTGCGCTCGGCGAAGGCGCCGGTGATGAGCGCGGGCGTGATCGCCGCGAACATCAGCTGGAACATCGCGAACAACATGAACGGGATCGTCACGGCGTACACCGCGGACGGGGCCTGGCCGACGCCGTTGAAGAAGGCGAAGTCGAGACCACCGATCAGGCCCAGCCCGTTGACGTCAGGCCCGAAGGCCAGCGTGAACCCGACGATCACCCAGACGATGCTGACCAACGCCAGGCCGAAGAAGCTGTGCATCGTCGTCGACAGCACGTTCTTGCGGCGGACGAGCCCTCCGTAGAACAGGGCGAGCCCCGGGAGCATCACCATGACGAGCGCCGTGGACATCAGCATCCACGCGGTGTCTCCAGTGTCCATCGTCGATCAGGACCTCCGACGCATGGCCCGGGACGGACCCGGGCATGGCAGAAGGCTACGGAGACGGCCCCCTCGGGTCGTCCCCGCCGGAGGGCCGAGAAGGTGTCGGTTCGGTGCCGCGTGCGGGCGCGGTGGCCCGCGAGGTTGCGAGCCGGGATCGAGCGGCCGGCGGATCAGCCCGGAGTACGATGCGGCCGTGATCGAGGACGAGATCGCCGCGAAGCATGACCTCCGGTTCGTCACGTGGACCGGCGCCGCGACCAGCGCGGCGTTCTTCCTGCTGGTCCTGGTCACGACGCAGGTCGACTCGATCCAGGCCGTGCTGCCCTTCACGGACGATCCGTACGACGCCGTCACGTGGTTCTCGGTCATCGCCATCGCGATCGTCGGTGGGGCGACGATCGTCCGTGCGATCGGCCACCGGGGCGGACCGTCCGATCCCGCCGTCGCGCGACGGATCGCGCTCGGGGCCGCGATCACCGTCGTCATCGTCGCGATCGCGGTCGTGTCGGACGTCCTGGCCCTGGTCATCGGCGGCATGCCACGGCGCGATCCGGCGATCCCGATCGTCGTCGCGCTCCTGGTCCTCGCGGCGGGCAACGCCCTGCTTGGACTCATGGCCATCTGGCAAGCCCGTGGCACGCTCCGCCACGCGCCAGTCCGGTCCGACCCGGAGCCGGACCTGATCGACGAGGTCGGCGCGATCGTCGAGGCCGTCGGCGCGCGCGGGCTTGCCGCGAGGCTCGGCGGCTGGGTCGACCGGTCGCCGCTCAGCCCGCGGCGGCACCGAGTCGTCGTCGGCGTCGTCGGAGCCCTCGCGGCCGGCGTCGGCGCGGTGATCTGGCACGCGTTTCGGGAGGGCGCCTGGGCGTCCCCGACGGCGGCGATGCTGTTCGGCAGCCTGATGGCCGTCGGCGTGATCGGCCCGTACCTGGTGTTCCTCGAGCCGCTGCGCCTGGTGCGACCGACCCGACCGGAGTGACGGTCAGCTGGCCTCGAAGCGATACGCGTCGACGTCGCGGACCGACTCGTAGCCGATCGCCTGATAGATGTGGTTGGCGGTCGGGTTCGCCTGATCCGTAAACAGGAAGCAGTACCGGCGCCCGGCATCGAGCTCGGCCTGGCTGACGGCGGCGACCAGGGCGCTCGCGTAGCCGCGACCCCGGAGATCCGGCGGCGTATAGACCGGCCCGATCCGGATCCCGTTCGGCGTCTCCCCGCCGACCCCGCATATGGACAGGGGCTCGCCGTCCTCCCACAGGTAGATGGTCCGGGCCTTGCGGGCGAGCCAGCGGTCGACGTCGGCGGCGACCTCGGCGGGGTCGGCCTCGCCGAACGCCTCGCGCATGAACCCTTCGGTCCAGGCCAGGACGACGTCGCGGTCGGCTGGCGTCGCCATCCGGGACGACCCGGGGACGGGACGGGGCGGGACGACCGATGTCAGCTGGTAGATCCGTTCCGACATGGCGAGCGTGGCGGTCGGGCCTCCTCGGGCGTTCCATGTCGCCGCGAAGGCGCCGACCCGCTCGGCCGGCCCCGCGACCCCCGGAAGAGTCCGACTCAGCGTGTCCTCGACCAGGGCGTCGATGGCCGCCGGATCGTCCACCTCGGACAGGATCAGCCGGAATGGTGGTGTCTGGATCGCGGCGGCGACCACGGTCTCGTCGCGGTCGACGACGGCAAGGTACGGCTCCCCGTACCGTTCCGGCGTCTCGCGCAGGCTCGAGCAGATCCCGAAGATCAGGTTGTGCTCGGCCTCCCGTGCGGCGAGGAACGGCCCGGCCGCCGCGAGGAAGGCGTCGACGTCCGCGAAGTGCCGGATCTGCATGGGACCCCGATCGACGAGCAGGGGATCAGCGAGCCGGGTGGGATTCGAACCCACGACCAAGGGATTAAAAGTCCCGTGCTCTGCCGCTGAGCTACCGGCCCACGAGCGACCGTATCACGCTCAGATCGGGCTGTCTGGCCGGTCCCGGTCCGGGCCGACCGTCGCCAGACGACGGCCCAGACCACGTAGCCGGTCGGGACGACGCCGTCAGGCAACATCGCGGACATGGCCGCTCGCAGGTCGCGCCAGACGACGATCCCAACGCGCCGGAGCGTATAGTCACGCCCACCTCTGCGCGGGCATCGCGTCGGGATTGCAGACCACGCAGCACTCATGTGTCGTCGACCGAAGAGGCATCACGTGCGCGACCGACCGATCGATGCGGCTGAGGGTGTCCAGAGAGCTGCGGTCGATCATCGCCTTGCTCCTCACCGTCATCGTCGCGGCCTGCGGCGGCCCGGCTGCGGCGTCGCCCAGCGACGCCGCCACGACGATCCGATCGAGTGAGCCCAGCGCGTCGGCGATAGCCTCAGCCACCCCGAAGCCCGGGGCAGCCGAACCAGATATCGCGGCGAAGTTCGACGTCGGCGGGCACTCGCTGTATCTGGAATGCTTCGGGACGAACGGGCCGGTCATGCTGTTCGACGCAGGGTCCGGAAGCACGGGCGAGACCTGGAAGTCAAGCCGCAAGGGCTTCATCGGGCTCGTCGACAACCACTACCGGCGTTGCCTCTACGACCGCGCCAACCTCGGCAAGAGCGACAAGGTCACCGGTCCGCGGACCAGCGCGACCGCGGCCGAGGACCTCCATGCTCTGCTCCGGGCCGCTGACCTCGCGCCGCCGTACGTCCTGGTCGGACGGTCGTTCGGCGGATACAACGTTCGGTTGTTCGCGGCGCGCTACCCGTCGGAGGTTCGGGCTCTGATCCTGATCGAGACCCTGACACCTCAGTTCCATCTCGGCATGGAGGCGCTCCTCACGCCTGCCCAATGGGCGGTCGAGGTCGATGCTGTCCAGGGGACGGAGCCGCCGCTCGACGTCATCGCCAGCACCAGCCTCGTGGCTGCCGCTCCTCTTCCCGACGTGCCACTGCTCGTCATCGCCGGAACCAAGTGGCACAGCGGGAACGTGGCGTGGCCCTCGGATCTGCCCGGCGCCAAGCTCGACGCGCTTTGGGACCAGGCCCAGCGAGACCTCGCCGCAGCCGTGCCCCGAGGAAGGCTCATCGTCTTCGAGGGCGGTGACCACAGCCTCCACTTCTCCCAGCCGGAGCGGCTCGCTCGGGAGATCAACACGTTCGTGGCCGAGCTCGACTAGGCGCCGGCCAGCGCGAACGTCTCATCGAGACGAGCCGGCGCGCGGCAGGAGCCGTCGACCGCGAGCGTCAGCCTGGCGGCGTGACCGGCGTCGGCAATGGCTCGCCACGAACCCCCGCGATGAGGTTCGCCGCGGCCATCGCGGCCATCTTGCCCCGGGTCGCCCGGGATGCCGATGCGATGTGCGGCACGATCAGGCAGTTGTCGAGGCCGACGAGCGGATCGTCCATCGGGATCGGCTCCGGGTCGGTGACGTCGAGACCGGCGGCCCAGATGACACCGCCCGCAGCGCGTCGGCGAGCGCCAGCTGGTCGACGACGGGCCCGCGCGACGTGTTGACGAGGACCGCGGTCGGCTTCATCGCGGCCAGCGTCCGCTCGTTGATGAGGTGCCGCGTCTCCTCCGTGAGGTTGACATGGAGCGAGACGAAGTCGCTCTCGGCAAGCAGCTCGTCCAGGGTGACGAAGCTCGCCCCGAGCGGCGCCGTCACGTCATCGGGCAGGCGCTGGACGTCGTGGTACAGGATCCGCATCCCGAAGCCCTGCGCACGTCGCGCGACCGCCTGGCCGATCCGCCCGAACCCGACGATCCCGATCGTCGCGCCGTTGACGTCGGGGCCCAGCAGCAGCATCGGCCCCCACGTCTTCCACTGCCCGGCCCGGACGTAGCGATCCGCCTCCGGGAGCCGTCGCGCCGCGGCCATCAACAGGGCCCACGCCAGGTCGGCCGTCGTCTCGGTCAGGACGCCGGGCGTGTTGCCGACGGCGACGCCGCGCCGCGCGCAGGCCGCGACATCGATGTTGTCGAAGCCGACCGCGTAGTTGGCGACGACCTTGAGCTGCGGCCCGGCCGCGTCCAGGAACGCGTCGTCGACCCGGTCGGTGAGCAGGCTCAGGACGCCGTCGCGGCCGGCGATCCGGCGCAGGAGCTCGTCGCGTGGCGGCGGCAGCTCGTCCTCCCAGACGTCCGCGTCGCAGGCCGCCGAGACGGCCGACAGCCCCTCAGTCGGGGATCCGGCGCGAGACGAAGACGCGCGGCCGGTCGGTGGAGCCGCTCATACCCGGGCCGCGACGAGCGGCTCGACGAGGGTCCGGATCCGGCTCAAGGCCTCGTTCAGGTTGGCCTGCGAGTTCGCGTAGCTGATCCGGATGTGGTCGTCGCCGAGCCCGCCGAACGCCGAGCCCGCGCAGCACGCAGACGCCGGCCTCGTGGAGCAGCCGCTCGGCCAGCTCGGCTCCGGTGATGCCGGTCCCGGAGATGTCCGGGAAGACGTAGAAGGCGCCGGTCGGGCGACGGCACTCGATGCCCGGGATCGCGTTCAGACCGTCGACGATCAGGTCGCGGCGCGCCTGGAACTCGACGACCATCGCGTCGACGGCGTCCTGCGGCCCGACGAGCGCCTCGACCGCCCCGACCTGGGCGAACGTCGCGACGCCGCTGATGGTGTTGATGATCAGCTGGCTGTAGGTCGCCACCAGCGACTCCGGGCACGATCGCGTAGCCCATCCGCCAGCCGGTCATCGCGAAGGTCTTGGAGAACCCATCGAGGACGATCGTCCGCTCGGCCATGCCCGGCAGCGAGGCGATCGAGACGTGCTCGGCGCCGTCGTACAGGATCCGGCCGTAGATCTCGTCGGCCAGCACCCACAGGTCGTGCTCGATGGCGAGTGCGGCGATCCGCTCGATGTCGTCGCGGGTCAGGACGCCGCCGGTCGGGTTGGCGGGCGAGTTGATCACGAGCACCCGCGTCTTCGGCGTGATGAGCGACGCGAGCTCGTCGACGTCGAGCCGGAAGTCGTTTTCCATCCGGATCGGGATCGGCACCGGCGTCGCGCCGACGAACCGGGTCAGCGACTCGTAGATCGGATAGCCCGGATCCGGGACGAGGACCTCGTCACCCGGGTCGACCAGGCCGAGGATCGCGTACAGCATCACGCCCTTGCCACCGACCGTGACGAAGACCTGGTCCGGCTCGACCGGGAAGCCCTTGCGCGCCGAGGCATCCGCCGCGATCGCCTCGCGCAGCGCGGGGATCCCGGCGAACGGCGGGTAGTGCGTCGCGCCGGCGTCGAGCGCCTGCCTTGGCCGCCTCGCGCACGTTGGCCGGCGTGTCGAAGTCGGGCTCGCCGATCTGGAGGTGGACGATCGACCGTCCCTGGGCCTCCAGCGCGCGTGCGCGTGCCGAGACCTCGAAGGCACTCTCCGTGCCGATGGTGCCCATCCGGGCTGCGAGACGCATGCGAAACCTCCGAAAACTCAGGGGAGCATCTGACGGAGGGCGAACCAGACGTTCGCCGGGCGCTCCGCGAGACGCCGCATGTACCACGGATACCAGAATTCGCCGTAGGCGATGAGGGCCTGGACGCGATAGCCCGCGCTTCGCCAGCCGGAACTGCTGGTCGGTCCGGATGCCGTAGAGCATCTGGACCTCGAACGCGTAGCGCTCGATGCCGGCCGGCCCGACCTGCTCGGCGATCTGTTCGATGAGGGCCACGTCGTGCGTGCCCGAGCCCAAGCCGGATCGGCCGGCCGCGACCGTCGAGGAGGAAGCGGACGGCCAGCCCGACGTAGTTGCGAATCGACGCCGCGGCGATCGGTGTAGGCGATCGCGGCCTTCTCGTCGTAGGCGCCCTTGACCAGGCGGATCGCCGGGTCCAGCGGCCGCAGCCGCTCGATGTCGGCCGCCGTGCGGCGCAGGTATGCCTGCAGGCAGATCCCGGTCCGGGGCTGGACGGCGCGCAGCCGCTCGTACAGGGCGATGGTCGCCTCGGCGTACGCGCTGCCCTCCATGTCGATCCAGAGGTACGACCCGGCCGCGGCAGCGTGCTCGGCGATCCGGACGAGGTGGGCAAGGCAGACGTCCGGCGTCGTGGTCGAGCCCGAGCTGGGTCGGCTTGACGGAGATCTCACCGGTGATCCCGGCGGCCACGATCTTGTCGACCGCCTCGAGGTAGTGGGCGGCGACCTCCTCGGCCGCGGCCAGGTCCTCCAGGTTCTCCCCGAGCCGCGTGTAGAGCGTCCCGATGCCGGCCGCCTGGAGCGGCAGCGCGGCCGCCAGGGCGTCCTCGAGGGTCTCGCCCGGCATGAACCGGCGCACCGCACGACTCATGAAGCGGAGCCGTGGGAGACGCTCCTTCAGCCAGCGGTTGCGAGCGGCCCACAGGAACACGCGGCGCATCGGGACCTCCGAGGATCGGGCCCGGTCGGGCCTCCCCGGATGATAGGCGACCATAGGGCTAGAATCGCGGCGATGACCCGCTACTACGACTCGATGAGGCCGAACGCGCGGTCCCGGAGCTGACCGGGATCGTCCGCGTGCTCGGCGAGCAGCGCGCCGAGCTGGTCCGCCTGCGCGACGAGGTCCTGGCCCGCGGTGGTGGCGGCGGCGACGGCGCCCGCCGACAGCGCGGCCGAACGCGGAGCGCCCGACCGAGGCGCCGATCGCGTCGACGACCTCCGCCTGACCCGGCTCCGGATGCAGGGCCTGATCGACCAGATGGCGGCCGGCGTCGCCCGGATCGATGCGCTGGGCCTGACGCTGCGCGACATCGAGCACGGCCTGGTGGACTTCCCGGCGCTCGTCTCCGGCCGCCAGGTCTGGCTGTGCTGGCAGCGCGGCGAGACGCTCGATCGGCTGGTGGCACGGGCTCGACACCGGGTTCGCCGGGACGCCGCCCGCTGGCGGAGCTCGGTGTGACGGAGCGCGCCTCGTCGTCGGGCGCGACGGCCGCGCCAAGGCGTACCGGCCGCTGCCGGAGGCACGGAACGAGCGGCGGCCCTGGCGGCGGGCCTGGCCGCCTACGAGCGGGGCGACTTCTTCGAGGCGCACGAAGCTGCTGGAGCCGGCCTGGATGGGCACGCCCGGACCTCGCCGAGCGCGCCCTGCTCCAGGGTCTGATCAAGGTCGCCGCGGCCTACGTCCATGACGTCCGGGGGAACCCGCCGGGGATCGTCCGGAACCTGACGGCGCCCGCGCCCTGCTGGTCGACGCACGGGCGACCGGACCTGCCGAGAACCCCGCGCGGCATCGACGTCGACGCCCTGATCGCCGCGATCGACCTGCGGCTGGCCGACCTGGCCGATCACCCGCGATGGCCCGACCCTGGGCCCGCCCGAGCTGCGAAGGAGCGTCCCGTGAACCAGCCGCCGCCCATCCCGACCGTCGACGTCGACCGAGGCCGAGCGGCGGCTCCGCGAGGATCCGGACGCGGCCGATCCTTCTGCTCGACGTCCGCGAAGCCGGCGAGTTCGTCGAGGTCCGGGCGCCCGGCGCGGTGCTCGTCCCGACATCGCTCGTTCATGACCCGCGTCGGCGAGCTGCCGGCCGACCGGCCGCTCCTGGTCGTGTGCCATGTCGGCGGCCGGTCGGCGGCCGTCGACCGGCTACCTGCTCCGCGCCGGGCCGGACGGACGTGGTCAACGTGGCCGGCGGCATGGAGGCCTGGGAACGGGCCGGGCTGCCGGTCCGGCGCGGTCCGCTCGAGCCGGGCGAGGGCGACCTGCCGGGCTGAGCCTGATCTCGTCGGCCTCGGCGACGGGGGCGTCTGCGGCCGAGCGGGCGCGTCGCGGCCTCAGCGGCCGCGCGGGCCGCGGTGGAGGATGCGCCCGAACAGCGCCCGGGTCTGGGCCTTGTGGGCGAACGCGACGCCGATGAGGATCAGCAGGATGAAGTTGATCGTGCCGACCTGGCCGCGTTGAGATAGCCGAGCTGCTGGCCGATCTCGCCCTGGATCTTGAGCCGGGAACCGTCGCCCCGACCAGGCCGAGCTGGAAGAACGGGCTGAGAGGTGAGGTGTTGGCCCGCACGCTGCTCGAGACCACGGATCGTGTTGGCGGGGCGGGTGCAGCGCTCGCGGCCGGCGCGGCGCTCGCATCGGAGGCGGCTGCGCTCGCAGTGGCCGTGGCTGCGCTCGCGCCCGCGCTTGCGCCCGGTGCCGGAGCCGTGCTCGTCATGCCGCCCACGATGATGGCGTCGGGACCGCTGATGACCGGGGCGCCGCCCTCGAGCGGCGTCGGCAGGTCGCTGGCGGCCAGGTGCTTCCATTCGGGCAGGTCGCCCGTCGTCGTCGGGACCGCCCAGTAGAGCTCGGTCTGCGGACCGCTGCCGTCGTTGCCGCCGGCCAGGTAGATCGCGCCGTTGGCGGTCCAGCCGGACGCGTTGGTCGCGGGCCGCGGGCAGGTTGGCGTTGGCGTTGACGTCCCAGCGGATCAGCTTGCCCACGTCGGGGTTGGCGGGCAGGCCCTCGGCCGCCGCCTTACCGAACGCCCCGCGCTGGACCGCCGCGGTCGGGCCGTTGCGCATCACTGCCGCCGTACAGCCACAGGTAGTCGCCGACCAGGACGGCCGTCGCGTCGGCCTGCGGCGTGTTGAGCGACTGCTCCTGCGACCACGCGCCGAGCGCGCCGGTCGAGTTGAGCAGCGTCTTGAAGGTCGTCGCGACCGGCCCGTCGCGTTCCGGCCGCCGACGAGCAGCAGGCCGTCCGGGGTGATCGCCGCGGCCGCGCCGCTGCGGGCTTCGGGCAGGGCGAGCGTAGTCCGCGGTGGTCCACTCGCCGAGCGCGCCCGTCTGGCGATCCGGGCTGAGGACGAAGACGGTCTTGGTCGGGGCGCCCGAGGCGTCGCGCCCGCCGATGACGTAGATGCTGCCGGCGACGAAGACGACGCTCGCGTCCGCCCGCGGCTCGGGCAGCGACGGCCCCTCGGTCCACTTGTCGAAGTTGCCGGTCTGCACGCGTCTCCGCCACGTAGACCGTCCGCACTGGCGCGGTCTGTCCCGTCCGAGCCGCCGACGTAGAAGATCTGCGTGCCGACCTGGATGGCTGCGCCGTCGGTCCGCGGCTGCGGGCAGGGTCAGCTCGGCCGGCGACGGCTGCCACGGCACGAGGGCCCCGACCGGCGCCGGGCAGGGCAGCGTCTCGTTCGATCGGCGGGCAGAGGTTGATCGGCGACCAGACGAGGACGCCCAGGTCGACCGTGCGCCCGACCGTCAGGTAGTAGGCCCGGTCGGGCAGGTAGCCCAGGATGAAGATGATGATGATCGAGCCAGACGAACGCCTTGATCGAGGCCCAGCCCCAGCCGTCGCGCGTCGAGCAGCCCGAACAGGGCCCGCCGTCGCGGCACCGCGGTTCCCGGTCCGAGCGCCTGTTGCGCCATCGTCCTCCATCCTCACCCGCCGGCCGAGCTGGCCGGCGGCGACATCACTTGACCGTGAGCGTCCCCGTCATCGTGTTCGGGTGGACCGTGCACAGGAACGGGTAGCTCCCGGCGGCGAGCGCCGGCACCTGGTAGGCCTGCGTCGCGACGCCGTTGAAGGTCGCGCCGGTGAACTTGACCGCGCCGGACGAGTCCTTGATCTCGATGTTGTGCGGCGTGCCGGGCGTCCTGGTTGTCGAACTCGATGACGAAGGCCTTGTCGGCCGGCGCCGTCAGCGTCGGCGGTCGTGAACGCGATGCCCGACGCGGTGACGTCGACCTTGGGCGCGTTCGGGTCGACCGAGGCTGCGGGCGCTCCGGACGGCGCACCGGACGCGCGCCGCGAACTCGTCCGACCAGCAGGCCGGGAACGGCGTCGCGCCGGGCGCCGGCTTGTAGTTGACGTCGACCCAGCCGTTGAACGTCCGGACCTCGTTGGTCGATCGGGTCGACGCTTCGGCTCGCCCAGCGATGGGTCGCGGATCGTGAAGGTCTCGTTGCTCGGGCGCGCGGATGAACGCGATCAGGTCGTCGATCTGGACGTAGTTGAGCGGTCCGGGCGGGTGGCCCTCGTTGGACCAGACCGGCATGACGCGAGTTGACGTTGCCGCAGGCGTAGCGGCCGCCGGCGACCATCATGTTGTTGATGTAGTCGACCGACAGGTGGGCGTACAGCTTGTCCTGGCGGTTGAGCGACCGGGCCGATCCCGCCCTGGCCGTTGGCGCCGTGGCACCGCGCGCAGTTGGCCTCGTACAGGTTGTAGCCGCGCTCGACCGAGGTGACCTGCTGGCGAGTTGGCCTCGGCGTCGAGCCGCGGCTCGCGGAAGCCGAGCGGCGCCGAGCTCGTAGAACCAGTAGACGGTGATGAACAGGACGACCACGACGACCGCCAGGAAGCCGACCCAGCGGGCGTTCGAGGACTGGCGGACGATCTGGGCCGCGCGCTCCGGGCGTCAGCTCGACGCTGCGGGCGGACGGCGGCGACGTGAACCGCTCGACCGGCGCCGGCTCGGCCGGCGGCCGGGGGACGGGCAGGCCGCTGCTCCGGCTCGCCGCCCGGGCGTGTCGGTCATCGGTCTCCTCGGCATGCGGGACGGGACGATCCGGTCATCAGATGCAGCCCGTCGGCGTGCGCGGCGGGATGAGGCCCGGCTGGCCGAGCGGCGACCGGGAGCGGGCCGAGCGTGATCTTGCCGGTGTTGATCGTCAGGGCGCCGGCGCCGTCGACCGTGATCGAGAACCGGTCCATGCTCCGCGGCGCCGGGCCGTACTGCGGCCCCATCGGCCTTGATCCCGAGCCGGTCGTAGCGCGAGCCGTGGCACGGGCACTCGAACCAGAAGTTCTTGAGGCACGGGTTCGGCTTGCAGCCGAGGTGCGGGCAGCGCTGGTAGAGCGCGCGGACGTTGAGCGGCCTCGCCGTCGCCGGTCGTGTCCTCGCCCGGCGACGAACCGCTGCTGCGCCGGGGTCGATACAGGATCACGAAGGCCCGCGCCTCCGGGTAGTAGGCCGGGAAGCCTTCCTCGATCGGCAGCGTGCGAGTTCTGGAGCTTGATCGTGTCGAGGTCGCCGATCGGGATCGGCGCCCCGAAGCCGCCCTTCAGGTTCGGCCAGGCGAAGCCGAGCGTGCCGGCCGTGACCTCGAGCAGCCACAGCCCGATCCCGGTCCCGATGGCCGTCCGCAGGAGCTGGCGGCGCGACAGGCCCTGGACCTGCTGCCTTGCGCAGCGACTTGATCGCCTCCTTGGTCAGGGCGGCGGGCTTGTCGACGAGTTCGACGTGGTAGTTGCTCATGATCGCGGTGTCCTTCGAGGGGTCGTCATAGGGCGAAGTGGAGGCCGGGGCTGGTCACGTACGGGATGACGAACGTGTAGCCCGGGCCGCGGAAGAAGATCCCGACGAACGTCACGATCAGTCCGAGGCAGCAGAACATGGTGAACAGCATGACCGCCGTCTTCCGCTCCGAGGGACGGACGGCCAGGATGTTGCCGCGGTCGATGTAGGGGATGAGCGCCGCGCCGACGAGCACGAAGGTCGGGACGAGGACGCCGGCCACGGTCGGGTGGAAGTAGGCCAGCAGCTCCTGGAGGCCGAGGAAGTACCACGGCGCCTTGGCCACGGCCGGCGTGACGTTGCCGTTGGCCAGCTCCTCGAGCGGGAGCGTTGATGAACAGGCCCATCATCAGCAGGAAGATGCTCATCACGCCGGCCGCCAGGAACTCGATCGTCAGCAGGTGCGGCCAGGTCATGACCGTGTCGTCGGGTTCCTTCTGGACCCGGACGACGGCGTCCTGCTTGACCAGCGCGAGCAGCCGGTAGGGCCGCGCCGACATCGGCACGCGCTGCTTGTCGATCTCCGTCCGGCGCGCCGGGTCGACCGGCAGGACGACCGCTTCTCGGTCTCGGGCGGGTCCTTCACGTCAGTCATCAGAGCGGCCCACTGATCCCGCCGTCCTTCCGGATCCGCCAGAAGTGGACGGCCAGGAAGATCGCGGCGATGAGGGGCAGGAAGATGACGTGGACCACGTAGAAGCGCAGCAGCGTGTTCTGGCGCCACCTCCAGGCCGCCCAGCAGGATCAGCTTGGTCGGCGTGTTGAACAGCGGCGCGTAGCCGCCCATGTTCGTGCCGATCGTGATCGCCCAGTAGGCGATCTGGTCCCACGGCAGCAGGTAGCCCGTGAAGCTGAGCATGATCGTCAGGAACAGCAGCACGACGCCGACGACCCAGTTGAACTCGCGCGGTGGCTTGTAGGCGCCGTGGTAGAAGACCCGCATCATGTGCAGGAAGACGAAGAACACCATCAGGTGGGCGGCCCACCGATGGATGTTTCGGGTCAGCAGGCCGAACGTGACCTGGCTCTGGATCTCCAGGATGTTCGTGTACGCCTGGGTCGCCGACGGGCACGTAGAAGAACATCAGGTAGACGCCGGTCACGGTCAGCACGAGGAACAGGAAGAAGCTCAGGCCGCCGAGGCAGAACGTGTAGGCGAACTTGACCGCGTGCTGGCGGACCCGGACCGGGTGGATGTGCAGGAAGACGTTGTTCATGACCGCGTACGCGCGCGACCGCTCGTCGCGCGGGTAGGGCTGGCGGAAGAGCGAGCGCCACACGGCGCTTCGGCGGATGCGTCTGGTCCACCCGCTCGAGGAAACTCACCGGGGTCCTCCTGCCACGCCGGGCGTCCCGGCGAGCTGCGCGTCACGGTACGACTCCTTGTAGAGCCGACCGTCGCTCGAGATCTCCTGGAGCTCGAACCGCTCCATCGTAATGGCGTCGAACGGGCAACGCTTGACGCACAGGGCGCAGCGGATGCAGCGCTCCTCGTCGAGGATCATCGCGCCGCCGTTGTCCCAGCCGTACGCCTCCTCGAGCTCCGGGCAGCAGGCCCTCGGACTTGAGCTGGTTGATGTCGACCATGTGGATGACGCCCTCGGGGCAGACATCCGCGCAGGCGCCGCACAGGACGCAGCGGAACGGGTCGAACCAGATGTTGAAGTTGCACATCAGGCAGCGGGTCGACTCGGCGACCGCCCCGTTGGCGTCGTAGCCGAGCTCGACCGGGGTGTTGAAGTTGACGACCGGCTCGGTCGAGGGCATCCGCGCCGTGAGCGGCACCATCGGGATGTGCTGGCGCGGCAGGACGTCGTAGAACTCGGGCATGTCGTGGCGCCACGAGCTGGTGATCTTGACGTTGGCGGCGACCGTCACGTCGGTCCGGCCGGACAGGTAGCGGTCGATCGCGTAGGCGCACTTCTTGCCGTGGCCGGCGGCCTCGATGAGGGTCGTGGGGCCGGTCACGAAGTCGCCGCAGGCGAACACGCCGCGGACGTTGGAGGCGTAGGTCGCCGGATCGACCTTGACCCGGCCGCGGTTGATCTCGAACTTGGCCTCGACCGGCAGGAAGGTCAGGTCGGCCGCCTGGGACACGGCCGGGATGACGGTCTGGGCCGGGATGACGAACTCGGAGCCCTCGATCGGGACCGGCGACCGCCGGCCGGAGGCGTCCGGCTCGCCGAGGCGGTTGCGGATGAACTTGACGCCCGCGACCTTGCCGTTCTCGCCGATGATCTCGATCGGGCTGGCCAGGAACTCCAGGCGGACGCCCTCGCGCTCGGTCTCGCCCAGCTCCTCCTCGTCGACGACAAGCTCGGACCGGGTGCGCCGATAGACGATCGACACATGGTCGGAGCCGTGACGGAGGCTCGTGCGCGAGCAGTCCATCGCGGTGTAGCCGCCGCCGATGACGACCACGTCCTGGCCGACGTCGAGCGGCTGGCCGAGGTTGGCCTTCTTCATGAAGTCGACGCCGTACTGCACGCCCTCGAGGTCGGCGCCGGGGATGTCCAGGGCCACCGCGTCCATCGCGCCGCCGGTGATCGCGATCGAGTCGTAGTCGCGCTGGAGCTCGTCGAAGGTGATGTCCACCCCGATCGTCGTGTCGTAGACGAACCGGACGCCGAGCCGCTCGATCAGACGGACGTCCATCTCGATCGCCTCGCGCGGCAGGCGGAAGGCCGGCACGCCGATGAGCATCGTGCCGCCGGCGTACGGCAGGCTGTCGAAGACGGTGCACTGGTAGCCCTTGGTCGCGAGCTCGCGCGCGACGGCCAGGCCGGCCGGTCCGGCGCCGACGATGGCGACCCGCTCCTCGCGCGGCGTGATCTGAGGCATGACGTCCGGGATGCCCGACGCCTCGTGCCACTCGACGAGGAAGCGCTTCATCGCGCGGATCGCGAGCGGCCGGTCGATGTCGCCGCGCCGGCAGGCCCGTTCGCACGGCGCGGAGCACACGTACGAGCACATCGCGGCGACCGGGTTCGGGTCGCGCGACAGGATGTAGCCCTCCTCGAACCGGCCTTCGGCGGCGAGGTTGAGGTAGCCGCGGCAGTTCGTCCCGACCGGGCAGGCTTCCTGGCACTCGATGTTGCACTGGAGCCAGGAGGCGTCGACGGGCTGGACGAGGAATTCCTGGGGCTGCTCGATCACCAAGCGGGGCGTGCCTTTCCCTGTCGGAAGGACTCGGGCGCGAACGGAGGATCGGCCGACTCGCCGACGTCCCGAATCTACCATCCGGCCCCCTGAACGTGCACGGCCGGAGGGTCGCGCCGAGGCGGCCGCGGCCTCCGCGGAAGTTGACGGCACTCAGGCTCGCAGCTACGCTGGCCCGGCGATGGTCTCGCGAACCCATAGGAGCTCCAGCCTCGGGATGCGGACGGCGTGACAGCGAGCGAGTTCAGCTTCCTGGCGCTCGGCCTCGTCCTCGGTCTCGTCACCGGTGCGGCACTCGTCGAGTTCATCCGTGCTCGGCCACCCGCGCCGCGTGAGGTGAAGCTGACCGTCGCGCACGACGCGATCCCCCGCCGGGCGACGACCCTGGCCGACGACGCGTTCGTCGCGGTCGGCCCGGAACCGGCCCGCGGCGGACCCGCCGACCGGCGCCTCATCGGCGGCGTGATGCCCGCCGGCGGCTCCGAACGTCGAACGACCGTTCGCTTCAGCGAGGCGGCCGCGCCAGCCGGCGGAGGCACGCCCGGGACGACGGCCGGCGGACCCTCCATGGCCGGCGCGATCCCCATCGCACGACCGTGCCGATCCGCCCGTTCCCGGAGGGATCATGGAGCCGGTCTTTCCGCTCACCGGACCCGAGCCGGCGCGGACGGATCCGGGTCGGAGGGTCGGCATCCCGATCTCGCCGGGCGAAGAGGCGACCACCGGCCGGCCCGGCTCGGAGCGGCCATGACGGCAGCCCAGGACCCCGTGCCCGACGCTCCCGAGCGATGCGCCGAGGAACGGCGCCGTGCCGACGAACGATGCGAGCTGGCCACCCGCGCCCGCGCCCAGGCCGATGCCGCGCTGGCTGCGCTGCGATCCGCACAGCGCTCCTACGACGAGCACGAGGCAGCGGCCGTCACCGCGTCCTGGCGGGCCGATCCGCGCGCCATCCACGAGGCGAAGGACACGGCCCAGGCGGCCTTCCGGGCGGCGGTCGGCGCCTCGACCGATTCCGACGCCCTCGAGACGGCCGCGCGCGACTGGCTGAACGAGATCAACCGGATCAACATCGAGGCCCGCGACGCGAGCGCCAAGGCCGCCGCCGAGCACGCCGCAGCGTCGGCCATCGGCGCGACCCTCGAACGCCTCAGCCTCGAGGCCGACTCGGCCCGGATCGGCGCGGAGAACGCGGATGTCGCGTGCCTCGCGGCACGGTCGGCGGTGGCCGAGTGCGACGAGCGAGCCGCCTCCGCCGCGCCGGCGACGCCGGTGGCAGCGGCGGCCGTCGCGTCAGCTGGTTCCCCGGAGCCTGCCTTCGTCAGGCTCGACGAGGACGAATCGCTCGGGCTGGCGCTCCAGGCCGGGACGGCGCCGTGCATCTTCCGGCTCCTGCGCGGCGACCGCCACGCGATGTCCACGCTCGTCGCCGCACTCACCGACAACGACCCGGACGCCCGGCGGCACTGGCAGCTCCTGATGACCTCGCTGGTCGAGGCGATCATCGCGGACGCGATCGAGGCGGCGGCCCTGGAGTTCCCGCTCGATCATCCGTTCTGGGGGCCGTTCACCAAGGTCCAGGCACGCGACGTCAGCCGGGCCCTCTCGTCGCTGGGCTATCGCTTCGATGGTCTCGGGGGCTGGACCGACGAGCGCTTCCCGTCGCAGCGCGACCTGTCGCTGGCGCTCGGGTACGCGGGTCTCGACCCGATGCGGGTCCGGCACTGGCCGACCGCGGAGGAGACGATGGGGCTGTATCGCGACGTGACCGTCGCGGCGGACGAGTACCTGGCCGGCGTGGCCGGCGACCTGACCCTGGCGGAGATGGTGACGATGCTGGGGCGCCGGGCCGATAGCCTGGCCGAGGTGTGGAACCAATGGGGCCGCATCCGGCCGTTGCTGCTCGAAGAGGGCTGACCGGCCGGTCGCGGCGCGGCGTCAGCCGGACCCTTCGTCCTCGTCGTCGTCGATGACCACGACCCGCAGGCCCTCGGCCGCGGTCGTGCCCATCGGCTCCCCCTCCTCCGCCGCCGACGTCCGGATCCGGGTCTCGAGGCCCTCGACGTCGTGGATCTGGCTGGCGTGGGCGCGCAGGGCGTCGATCTTGCGCCCGATCGTCCCGGCCACGTCGACCCAGGTGTCCGGCCGGTCCGACCAGAAGAGGTAGACCCGCCGGACCCGATGCGCGGCCAGCCCGTCGCGTGCCAGCCACGGAAAGGCCATCGGGTTGCGAGCCGCCGGATAGACGGCGTCGACCGCGGCGATTCCGGCCGCCCGATGGTCGGTGTGGTTGATCCCGCGACCGCGATAGAAGACCGTCTCGGGATCGGTGGCGAGGACCGCGTCCGGGCGGAACGTCCGGATCTCGCGGACGAGCTGCTCGCGCAGGGCCAGGTCGTTGACCAGCGCGCCATCGGGCTGGTGCAGGTAGCTCACGCCGGCATAGCCGATGATCGCGGCCGCCGCCGACTGCTCGGTCTCGCGCAGGGCGGCAAGGGCAAGCGGGTCGGCGGTCGGATCCTCGCCGCCCTGGTCGCCGCTCGTGCAGCACACGAGCCAGCCCTCGGATCCCTCGTCGATCCAGCGGGCGGCCGTCCCCGCCGGGCCGAAGTCGGCATCATCGGGGTGGGCGACGATGAGCATGAACCGGGCCGGTCGCCAGGCGTGGTGCTCGCGCGGCGCGGCGTCCGTCATCGAGGCGTCGGAACGGTCACCCGAAGTGCGCAGGTCCGTTGCGCGGGGTCAACGCGGGCAGTACCCTTCCGGTCGAGGCTTCGCCCGTATCCCCCCACGGGCGAAGCTTCGTGCGTGTCCGCCGTCACGAGGCGTGGGCCGCCTGGAGCTCGTCGAGCACCGCCAGCACGTCCGCGGCGTGACCCTCGGGCTTCACCTTCGGCCAGACCCGCGCGATGCGACCCTCCGGATCGACCAGGAACGTCCGCCGCGCCGTGCCCCAGTACGTCTTGCCGTAGTTCTGCTTCTCGACCCACGAGCCGTACGCCTCGGCGACGGCGTGGTCCACGTCGGCGAGCAGGGTGAACGGCAGGTCGAACTTCTCGCGGAAGGCCCGCTTGGACGCGCTCCCCTGCGGGCTGACCCCCCACACGTCCGCGCCGCGCTCGTGGATGGTCGCGTTGCTGTCGCGGAACTCGCACGCCTCGACGGTGCAGCCGGGCGTGTCGTCCTTCGGGTAGAAGTAGAGGATCGTCCAGCGGCCACGCTGATCGGCCAGCCGGTGGACCGTGCCGGTCTCGTCCGGGAGAGCGACCTCCGGAGCGACGTCGCCGGCCTCTGGCATGCTCATGGTCAGAGGGTAGCAGGCGATTCGATCACGAGCAGGAGACCGCGCCGGACGGCGACGGACGCGCCGCGGCGGCCGATGACGTTGGACACGCCCCGCGTGGAACCGAGCGCGAGCGACTCGTCGGACAAGGGGAACGCGAGGCCGTCCGTGGTGACGCCGTCAACGTCGCCGCCCTGCGGCAGCAGCGACACGGTGTCGCCCGGCGCTCCGCCGAGAGCGACTCGCACCACGCCCGCGGGCGCGCCGATGGCGCGCACGAGCGAGATGCGCGACCGGGCCTCGAGGATGACCGCCGGCCGGCCGGCGAGCTCGGCGAGCGCCAGCAGGCCGACATTGGCCAGCGCGTGATCGACCCGCGGCCCTCCGAGCGCGCCGACGATGATGAGGCGATCCGCGCCCCGGGCCAGGGCGGCACGGACGGCGAGCTCGGTGTCGGTCTCGTCCTTGTCCGGGCGGGACAGCTCGATCGGCACGCCCGTCGCGGCCAGCGCCGTCAGGCCGGCCTCACCGAGGGAGTCGCCGTCGCCGACCCACAGGTCGATGACCACGCCGAGATCGTCGGCGTGCCGCGCCCCGCCGTCCGCGGCGATGACCAGGTCGATCCCGTCGGCCCAGTCCGGCCACGCCGCATCGAGTCGGTCGCGCGTGGGGGCGTCGCCATCGGCCAGGATCAGGGCGACCATCGGGGCCATGCTACGCGGTGCGGACGGCCGGTGCGGCGGCCGGCACGTCCCGGTCGCGGGTCTCGGTCCGGCCCGGCCGGTGCGATGCTAGACTCCGGCCCGTGCCCGAAACGACCGTCCACCCGTCGATCCAGCGCGTCCTGGACGCCGCCGCCCGGAAGGGCGTGACGCTGGAGGTCGTGACCTTCGACGAGTCGACCCACACGGCGGTCGAGGCCGCGGCAGCCCTGGGCGTGGAGCTCGCGCAGATCGTCAAATCGCTGGTCTTCGTGGTGCCGGGCGAGACCGGCCCGGAGCCGCTCGTCTGCCTGGTCGCCGGGCACAACCGGGTGGACCTCGCCCGTCTGGCCGCCGTGACCGGGGCGACCGACCTCCGGCGCGCCTCCGCCCGGGAGGCCCACGACCTGACCGGGTTCGCCATCGGCGGGATCCCGCCCATCGGTCACATCCGGCCGGTCCGCGTGATCATGGATCCGGACCTCGGCCGCTACACCGTCGTGTGGGCCGCGGCCGGCCTCTCGA
The DNA here is from genome assembly GCA_963755995.1 of uncultured Chloroflexia bacterium. Taxonomy (GTDB): domain Bacteria; phylum Chloroflexota; class Limnocylindria; order Limnocylindrales; family CSP1-4; genus SPCO01. The sequence goes on from CAVWLQ010000002.1 coordinate 641,686, forward strand.
CGGCGGTCTTCGGCGTCCCTCCGGCGACGTTGCGGATCCTGTCCAACGCCACGGTGGCGCCGATCGCGGAAGACCGCCCCGACGTCGATCGCGAGGCCGACGTGGCGGTGGCGACCGGCGCCTGATCCGGGCATGGCGGCCGTGAGCGACGAGCCGCGCAACGCGACCATCACGTACCCGGGCGCATTGCGAGCGCGGTGGCGCTGGGGCGGCAGCGGCTCGGGCCCTGCGGTCTTCGCCCTGACCGAGGCCGGCGGCTCGCTCATCGACCTGGGTCCCACGGTCTCGGCCGATCCGGACGCCCTCTGCCGGGCGGAGCTTCGGATCGAAGGGCCACGCGGCGCATGGACGGTCCGGTTCGCGTCGCTCATCCACGACGACCCGCGTGCGCTGCATTGGGACAGCGAAGGGCTCCTGGTCGTCGCCTACGGCTTCCATACCTACGGCCTCGAGACCGCGACCGGCGAGGCGCGCTGGGACCACCGCTCCGCGAGCCCGATCGTCGCGCTGCTGGCATCGCCGCGGCTGGCGCACGTCCTCGTCCAGTCCGAGGTCGAGACGTTCGCGATCGAACCGGACGGGACCGTCGCCTGGCGGCTGGCCCATTCGGAGGTCGTCGTCGGCGCCGACCTGGTCGGCGGCAGGCTGGTCCTGACCGGCTTCGGCGGCCAGGTCACCGCCCTCGACCCGACGACCGGACGGACCGCCGGCTGACGGCCACGGCCCCCGCCTGTGGACGGGCTGTGGATAACCTCGGCCGTCCCGGCCGAAACGGTGGACGAGGCGGATTGACGGGATGGGACCCCGGCCCCTACCGTCAGAACCAGCCCGGAGAGGCCGAGCGTCACTAACGGCTGAGATCGCCTCAAGGCCCACGTGTCGTGGAGGTTTCTTCGGGCCCTTTCGTGTCCGGCGCGTATCATCGCCGCCGTGTCTCCCCTCGTCCCGGTCCTGGCCGGCATCGCCGCGCTCGTCGCCGGCATCCTCGTCCTCCGGACGTACGGTCCCAGGTACCGCGTCGGACGCCTCCTGGCCGCCACGCCCGCGGTCAGCGTCGCCGAGGCGGTGGCCCTCGCGGCGGGACCCGCACGCTACGTCCGGATCAGCGGCCGGATCGACGCCGAGGACGAGTTCGAGGACGACGCACACCGGCCGCTCGTCTTTCGCCGGACGCGCCTCCAGCTGCGCCGGGACGGCCGCTGGGTCGACTTCGAGGACGACCGCCGGCGCGTCCCGTTCGAGATCCGTGACGGCCTGGACGGGATCGCCGTTGACGACGCCGCCCTGGATGCCGGTCTCGTCGTCGTGCCGCGCGAGTCGGTCGGCACCGCCGCCGACGTCGCCGACCGCGTCCCGGCCGGGACGGCAGCCACGACGCCGGTCCGGCTGTGGGTCGAGCAGGTCTCCTCGGTCGAGCACGCCGTCGTCGTCGGGGTTCCCGGACTCGATGAGGCAGGCGCGCCGCGGATCTCGGCCGGGCTCGGCCGCCCGCTCATCCTGACCACTCTTGAACCCGACGAGGCGATCCGGGTCCTGGCGGAGGGCGAACGGCGACGGCCGCTGGTCGCCCTGATCTGTCTCGGCGGCGGCCTCGGGCTGATCACGATCGGGCTCGTCCTGGCCGTGATCGGCGCCGCGTCGTGAGCTCCCCCCGCCGGCTGGTCGGGGCCGTGGCAGGAGCGAGCGCGGCCTGGCTCCTCACCGCCCTGACCGTCCTGGCCGCGTCGCCCAGCCCTGACCCGGCGGGAGGCGATCCGCGGAGCGCGGGGCAGGGGCCCGGCCTGGTCGGCGATCCAGGGTTCGCCCTGCTTGCGGTCGTCGCGATCGGGCTTCTGTCGGTCCTGGCGACCGTCGTCTACGTCCGGCTGACCGCTCGCCGCAGAACCTGAGCGTGCCGGGCCGCCGGCGCCGGCGGCGTCGGCCGACCTAGACCGTCGCGGGCATCCCGACCGGTCGCGCCAGCGAATCGATCATCTCGTCGTAGTGGCGACGGACCTGCGTCCGCGCGACGTGGTTGTTGTGATAGAGCGTCACGGCGTCGGTGCCATGCCGGCGCGCCGCGTTCACCACGGCACAGGCGCGCCGCGTGGCGGCGGCCACGTCCAGCCCCCGGTACACGAACAGCGTCGTGTCCATCACCAGCAGGGGCCGCTGCCGGAGCTGGAGCGGGCGACCGGCGACGACGTCGAAGATCGGAAACTCGCGACCGGTCCCGGCGCGGAACCCCTCCGATTCGGCGAAGCCGAGGGTCGAGTCGTGCTCCAGCCCGGCCGCCTCGTGGTGGCGCCACGTGTGCGGGTGGGCCAGCCGCAGGTAGTGCTGGCGGACGCCCCAGGCGGGCTGCTCGAAGCCGGCCATCCGGCAGGCGCGCCGGAGCGCCTCGAACTCGTACGACAGCCGGTCGGCGGACCGATAGCTGCCGTAGCTGCCGTGCAGGCCGACCTCGTGGCCCCGGTCGTGGATCTCGGCGAGGAGCTGGACGACGAGCGGATCGTCACTCCGGTAGCGGTAGTCGTGGTCGCCGGGCTCGTTGCCCGCGAGCACGTAGAAGGTGCTCCGGAGGCCGTTCCGCTCGCTCGCGGCCATCAGCGTGTCGAAGGTGTGGAACGGGTCGCGATCCACCCGACCGGATCGCGCCTCGGCCGCGCCGCGGACGCGCCGCCAGGCGAGGCTCGGGTCGCGCCGCCGGACGACGTCGCCGGCCGCGGATCGGGCGACCGTCCGCGACGACTCGCCGACCGTCGCCCACGGGTGGTCGACGTCGTGCGAGGTCCGGAGGCGGAACGTGCTCGGGCGACGCTCGAGCGCGGGCCAGAGCTCGTGCAGCGCGGCCCACAGGAGGTCGACGTACTCGTCGACGATCGCGCGCCCGAGGAACCCCTCGCGGAGCGCGATCGACGCAGACGACGGGAACCGATCGTGCTCGTCACGCTCGGGGCGGACCACCTCCTCGAAGCGGCTGAGGACGAAGAACACGCTCCCGAAGACGTCGACCTTCAGGTCGATCCCCGTCTCCGTCCGCCGCCACGCCTCGCCGTCGGCGTCCAGGGTCCCGTAGAGGATGGGGAGGTCCCGGTCGGGCGGATCGGCGATCCATGACTGGTCGGGGATGCGTGCGAGAGGCAGCCGCGGCATGGCCCGTTCCGTGAGCCAGTCCGCCTCGGTCGTGGAGAACAGGACGTCGGGCAGTGACAGGGCGGTCGTCGGGTCCCCGTCGGCCGAGATCCGGACCTCGCTCCCCTCGCGCGTCTCGAGCCGGTAGTCCAGGCCGAGCCACTCGCGCAGGACGAGGTCCAGGACGTAGCGGCGCTCCGTCGCGTGGCGGCCCGGCGCGTAGACGGTCAGGGCCATGATCGCGCCGGCCGCGCCGTGGGTGGTGCCGTCGTCGTCCGCGAGACCGGCCAGCCGCGTCGCAAGCGCCACCGCCAGCCACGTGATCGCGGCGACGACGCCGAGGAGCGCCATCAGGCCGAGCTTGGTCATCAGGTCGAGCGGCGGCGGCCACGTGCGCTGGCGTGTCTGGAACATCGATCCCCCCGAGCGGGCCAGGTGACCCGGACCCCCGGGTTGGCAGCGAGGCCGAGTGTCATCGAATCCGGCGGTCCGGTCAACGACTCGTGAACGAGTCGAGCGCACTCGTCGGTGCCGTCGCGCACCGCGGCCCGGGGACCATCGTCCTATTGGCAAGAACTGTGAGATTGCTAGGCTCGTGCCATCAACTTCACATTTCCTCTGATGAGATCGTGCCGACCTCCCTGCCGCCCAGACCAACCGATGCGACGCTGTCGGTCACCAAGGCCGCTCGGCTGCTTGGCGTCCATCCGAACACGGTCCGCGCGTGGAGCGACGCCGGCCGGCTGCGCTACTACCGGATCAACCCGCGCGGCGACCGCCGCTACCGGCTGAGCGATCTCCAGCGCTTCCTGGCAGCGGCCGAGACCGGTGCCATCGACGGCGTCCCCTCCCCGGCGACCGGCGCCTGGGGCGGCCGGCGGACGATCGATCCTGCGGCCGCCGCGCGGTTCGCGAGCGGGCGGCGGGGTGAGGCGCTCCCGGCGCCAGCCGACCCGCTCGACGCGGAGCGCCACCAGCTCGACCTGACGATCCTGGCGACCGTCGCCCGCTCGATCAACGCGACGGACGACCCGGACGATGCCCTCGACGCGGTGACACGGGCCGTCCGTGACGCCTACGGCCACCACCTTGTCGTCATTTGGGAGGTGCAGGGCGATCACCTGACGCCGCGTGCGGTGGCCGGCGCGGAGCTCGGCGCGATGACCGGTCCGCAGCGTCTCCTGGACGTCCCGCTGCGAGCGGGCCTCCTCGGCCGGACGATGGCCCTCGCCACCGGCCGTGACCGGCGCAGCCGCGGCCCCCTGTCGGCCATCCTCCTGGGCGATGACCCGGGCGACGCCGAGCTCGCGGTCCTGCCGGACGGACGGCCCGAGCTGGCGGTTGCGATCCCGGGTGACGCCGGTCCGTGGGGCGCGCTCCTGGTGGTCGGCGAGACGCGCGGCTCCCTCGACCCGCGCGACCTCGACGTGGCCCGTGTGGTGGGCGACGGGATCGGCGCGATCGTCAGCGGTGCCCAGCGGGCGGAAGCGGTCGGCCACCTGCTCCACCGGGCCGAGGCGCTCAGCCGGGTCGCCAGCGACATCGGCAGCCGGCTGGACCTCGACCGGATCCTGGCCGGGCTGGTCGACCACGCGATGGTGCTGTTCGAAGGCGACCGGGGGGCGGTCTTCCTCGAGCAGGGTGATGGGCACGTCGCGGCAGAGGTCAGCCGCGGCCTCTCTCCGTCGTACCTGAACAGCGTGCGTGACGTCCCGGCCCGGTCCCTGGCGGCGGCCGCGGTCGCCGCGCGCCGCCCGCTCTTCTCGGTCGGCTATCGCGACGACCCGCGCGGCGCAGGACGTCCGGGCGGCGGTCGTCCAGGAGGGGTTCGACACGCTGTGCACGGCACCGCTGCTCGACGGCACACAGCTCCTCGGGATGCTCAACGTCTACCACGACCAGCCCCACCAGTGGACGGCCGACGACCTCGACACGGTCGGGGCGCTGGCGACCCAGGCGAGCGTCGCCATCCGGGCGGCCCAGGACTACGAGCGGATGGCGACCTGGGCGGCCCAGCTCCAGTCGATCCAGCAGCTCGGCGCCCGCCTGAGCCGGCTGTCGAGCGTGGCCGAGATCGGCCAGTCGATCGCCACGGAGCTGCGCCAGCTGATCGACTACCACAACGCCCGGGTGTACCGGCTCATCGACCGGGACCTCATCCCGGTCGCGATGCTCGGCCAGGTCGGCGAGTACGTCGACGAGACGCCCGACCAGCTGCGCGTCGCCCTCGGGGAGGGCATCACCGGCTGGGTCGCCGAGCATCGGATCGCCCAGCGCCTGGGCAACGCGGCCGCCGACCCGCGAGCCTCGACCATCCCCGGGACCCAGGACGACCTCGACGAATCGATGCTCCTGGCGCCGATGGTCTTCGACGACCAGGTCCTCGGCGTGCTCGTGCTCTCGAAGCTCGGCCTCGACCGCTTCACTGACGACGACCTGCGCCTCCTCGTGATCTACGCCAGCCTGGCCGCCCAGGCGATGGCCAACGCCGACACGACGATGCGCCTCCGTGAGCAGACGCTGGCACTCGAGCAGCAGCTGCGCGGTCAGCGCGAGCTCCTGCAGATCACCGAGTCGCTGCTGACGACGCTCGACTCGCGCGGAGTCCTCGAGAGCATCACCGACCGCCTCGGCAGCCTGATCGCGTGCGACAACGTGGCGATCGAGGTGGTCGAGCCGGCGACCGGCCTGCTCGTCCCTCTCACCGCGCGCGGCATCCACGCCGCGGACTACCTGGAGCCGTGGGCACCGGGCGAGACCGGCGTGGCCACCTGGGTCGTCGAGCACAACGAGCCGGCCTACATCGCCGACGAGCGGACGGATCGCGCGGGTCAACCATTTCCGCGGCGACGTCGGACTCGTGGACGGCAGCCTCATCGTCGTGCCGCTGCGCGGTCGTGGCGGCGCGATCGGCGTCCTGACCATCGAGCGACTCGGCCCCGGCAACGCCTTCACCGCCGAGGAGTTCGAGCTGGTCCAGCTGTTCGCCGCGCAGGTCTCGATCGCGCTCCAGAACGCGGAGGTGTTCCAGGCGGTCGAGATCCGGGCGCGGACCGACGACCTCACCGGCCTGCTCAACCACGGCACGTTCCAGGAGTGGCTGGATCGATATCGTCCGGGAGAACGTGCCGTTCAGCCTGATCATGCTGGACCTCGACGACTTCCGGAACGTCAACAACGACCTCGGGCACCAGGCCGGCGACGCGATGCTCCGACTCATCGCCGGGGAGCTGGTCAGGGCCGGTCGCGATTCCGACCTCGTCTTCCGGTACGGCGGCGACGAGTTCACGTTCCTGCTCCCCAACACCGATGAGTCCGGCGCGCTGCACGTGGCCGAGCGGGCGAGGAAGGCCGTCCTGGCCACGGATGGCACGATCACCGCCTCGGTCGGGGTGGCGACCTTCCCCCAGGATGGCGCGACCGCCACGGCCGTCCTCCTGGCCGCCGACCGCGCCTGCTACGTCGCCAAGGGCGGCGGTCGCGACCGCATCGCGACCTCGGCCGAGGGTCTCGCGCTGGCCGCGGAGCTGTCCCTCCAGGAGCCGACGCCGGTCGACTCGGCCGGGCCGGCGGGTTCGGTCGCCGGCTGACCCGGCGTCACCCGCCGCGTCACGAGGTCGTCACCATCACCGACATGCGCAACCGAGGCGGACTCATCGGGGTCCTTTTCATCGCGGGACTGCTGGCCGCCTGCGTCCCGGATCCGCCGGGGCGCGGCAGCCCGTCCGCCGACGCGGTCGTGGCCACGCCGAGCCCAACGCCCATCCCGACGCCCGAGGGGCCGACCCCGATCCCGTCGTACGTGCGACCGACACCGACTCCCCAGCCGAGCTTCTTCGTCTACACGGTCGCGTCCGGCGACAGCCTCGAGAAGATCGCCAAGCACTTCGGGACGACCGGCAAGAGCATCGCCTATTGGAACCGGACGACCTATCCGTCGCTCGACCCTGACTCGGGCACGTACCGGCCGAACTACATCAAGGTCGGCTGGAAGCTCCAGCTGATCCCGAACTCGGAGGTCGATCCGGAGAACCTGCCGGGCGAGTCGCCCGACCCGAGCTCGGCCAGCGGCCCGACCGCCGAGCCGACCGACGACTACGGCGAGGACCTCATCCCGGACGACAGCGCGACCGACGAGCCCGTCGACGGTCCGTCCGACCCGCCGACCGACGCCGTCGACTGACGGGCCGGCGCGGAGACGCGCTGGAGAGCCCCGTGGACCGTGGCCGCGGCGACCGGCTTGCCGGGCTTGGACTACCCTCACGCGGTGCAGCCAGCCGACTCGTCCGCTCCCCGGATCGTGGTGACCGTCGCCGTCGCGGCGCGCCAGACCGAGCCCGACCTCGCTGCCCGCAAGAACGACCTCTACGCGGCGGCCGTGGCGCGCCACGGTGCGACGCCGGTCGTCCTCGATGCGACTTCCAGCCCGGACGAGCGGGCGGCCGCGTTCGCGACCATGGACGGCCTGCTCATCAGCGGCGGCGCCGATCTCCACCCGGAGCGGTACGGCCAGCCCAGCCGGGGCTCGACCACGATGGAGCCGGACCGTGACGCGCTCGAGTGGGAGGCGTGGCAGGCGGCCCAGTCGCGCGGGCTGCCGGTGCTCGGGCTGTGTCGCGGGCTCCAGGCGATCAACGCCTTCTCGGGCGGCACGCTCGTCCAGCACGTCGACGGCCACCAGGGGCCGCGCTGGGGCAAGGGCCCGGCGAAGACCCATCCGCTCCGGATCGCGCCCGGCACGCGCCTGGCCCGGATCCTGTTCCCGACCAACGCGGGCGGCGGTGTCCTGAAGGTCAACACGTACCACCACCAGGCCGTGCTGGCGTCGGGTCTCGCGCCCGGCCTCGTGGCCAACGCCTGGGCGAGCAGCCCGGCCGGCGACCTGGTCGAGGGCCTGGAGGCCGCCGACGGCCGGTTCCTCTTCGGGGTCCAGTGCCACCCGGAGCGGACCGAATCGACCCCGCCGGCGTTCGATCGGCTGTTCAGCGTCTTCGTCGACGCCGCACGCGGGCCAGCCGACCGCCGCTGATCAGAGGCGGCCGGCCGCGATGATGCGCTGGAGGGACCTGGCGCGTTCGCGGCTCGCGCGGGTGTTCGGGTCGCCAGACCGCAGTCGGACAGTGACCGCGCCCGAGCCCCCGAGCCGCGGGTTCGCCCCTCTGCAGGCTGGGACCTGCAACGAGCCCGGGGCAGGCGCGCAGCCGACGCCCATCCTTCGCCAACCGAAAGGGGCGAGCTTTCATCCTGTTTCGACACACGTCGGGAACTACCGTCGGGACCGGAGATGCCTATCCCGACAGCGGAGGCCTCATCGAGTCGGCGACTCCCCCCAGTCGCCGTGGACGCAGGGGCCTCCGCTGTGACCATCGCCACCCGTGCGCGATGGATCCCCGCCCGATCGCCGCGACCCTGGCCCTGACGCGCCGAAGCGGCGACGAGAGGAGGCTCGGCGCCGCTTCGGGCGGACGATCGTGACGACGGGAGGAGGGTCGCCGTCCAGATCGGTGATGGAGTCGGGGTCAGTGCGGGCGGGCGGCGCCCCCGTCGGTGTCGCCGAACCGGCCGATCTCGCGCATCCGGCGCAGGAACAGCAGCTGGTTGACCTGCTTGAGCGACCACTGGAGGTCGGTGGTGGGAAGGCCGCACATGAAGGCGGTCAGGCTGGCGGCCTCAGTCGCGGTCATGCCCTTCATGAGAAGGAGCCGATAGACCGCCCGGGTCGCCGGCGCGCTCGGTGCCGCCGGGACCGCCTTGGCCGGCCGGCTCGTCGTTGTGGTGACGGCCCCAGATCCGGCCGCGGAGGCCGCCCCGGCCCGACGCGATGACGAGCCGTGGCGAGATGATCGCCCGTGACCCGGTGATCCGCGCTGTGGCCGGCCGTCCATGTCCCACGTGTCCTCGAGTTCCTGTTCACCCGGACGGTGGGTCCGGTGCGGTATGCGCAGGGTGGCGCGGGCCTGCACCGGCGGCGATGACCCGGCGGTCACCCCCGTGGCCGGTACTTGCGGCAGCCCGTCGGACGGGTCCCGGCGCCCGCTGCCTCTAGACTCGGCCGATGCGGGTCCGCACCTTCGAGCTCCGCCTCATCGCCGTCGCCCTCGTCGTGTCCTGGACGATCGCGGCCGGGCTCGTGCTGCTCGCCTACCGGCCCGGCGGCCCGTTCGACCTCATCGTCGGCCTGACCGCCATGACCCCGATCGCGATCGCCCTGGCGGGGGCCGTCTGGCCCCCGGTCGCCCGCGGCAACGTCGCCTTCCCGGCCATCGTCTGGCTCGGGATCCTGGCGCTGCTGTGCCTGGTGCCCTCCATCGCGGGCGTCGTCACCCAGCTCCTGGCGTTCGGGTCCCGGACCCTCCTGCCGTCGCTGGAGGCGATCTATCCGTGGCTGGTCGCGCTCGTCGCGACGAGCCTGTTCTCCGGGTTCGGCATCGCCCGCCGCCTCCAGGGCGGAACGGCCCTGCGCCGTCGGCGCCTGGTCACGGGCGGTGCGATCGCCCTCGCCATGACCGCTGTGGCGGGGATGGCCTTCGCGGCGGTCGCGCTCGCCAACGACACGGCGCTGCGCGACACACCGCCATCCGCCTCCCGGTTCGGGCCGACCACGGGCGTCGAGGAGCCGCCGCTCTGCGACGGACCGCTGCGGGCCGGCACCAGCGCCCGCCTCGACCTCCACCTCTCGTCCACGGTCGACCTGCGTCCGACCGGCACGGTCGACCTGACCGGGCTGCGGGTCGGTCCGGCCTTCCGCTGGCTGGCGTACGTCGCGTCGACCAGGGAGCTCGGCCAGTACGGCGCCGCGCGCGACAGCGATGGTGCGTGGACCGTCGCCCCGGGCGCCGGGTGGACCCGGACCACGCCGGCGGCCGTCGTCGACGACACCGTGGACGTGCAGGCCCTCGAGGTCGCGCTGACCCCGGACTACCGCGCCGCGGCCGAGGACCACGGCATCGAGGTCATCGAGGGCGCCCGCGCGCGGCGCTGCCGGATCGCCATCGACGGGACGACCTTCCGAGCGGCCTTCCCGGAGATCGACCGGCTCGTCGGCGACGCCGACCTCCATCGATGGCGCGGCCAGCTCGATTACTGGATCTTCCTCGACGGCGAGCTCGGCCAGGTCGCCGGCAGCGCCAACGGCGAGGCGGCTGAGATCGTCCCGAACGCGCTCAACGGCACGATCGACCTGCGCCTGACCGCCACGGAGCGAGGCCGCGACTCGGTCATCTATCCTCCGGGTCCATGACCATCGATGACGACCGCGGGCGGTATGCGACGAAGCGCGACCGGCTGGCTCGGCTGACCCGGCTCGTCTCGATCCTGCAGGCCCACCCGGAGGGCATCCGGACCTCCGACATCGCGACTCGCGTGGGCATGTCCGTGCGGACCGTCTACCGCGACCTGACGGCGCTCCAGGAGGAGCTCCGGCTGCCGGTCTGGGGCGAGGACGGCGTGTGGGGGATCGACTCGGACAAGGCCTTCCTGCCCCCGCTCAAGCTGACCCAGCAGGAGGCGATGGCGGTCGTGCTGTCGGCGCGGCTCATGGTCCGCTATGCCGACAAGTACGACCCGGACCTGGCGGCCGCCTTCGAGAAGCTCGAGCGCGGCCTCCCGTCGCCGCTCGCCGAGCACGTCGAGCGGACCCTCGACGGCCTGTCCAAGGCGCCCCGTGACGAGCGCTTCAGCGCCAACGTCCGGCTCCTGACCCGGGCCTGGGCGGAGCGGCGGGTGGTGACCTTCGACTACGCACCCGCCCATCTCGAGGGGGGCGCGACGCCGCGGCGGGCGACCGTCCGGCCGTACCTGCTGGAGCCGTCTCTCCAGACCCACGCGCTGTACCTGATCGGCTTCGACGAGGAGCGGGGCGCAATCCGGACGTTCAAGATCGAGCGCATCCGGACCGCCGCGCTCACGCCGCGCACCTTCGAGCCGCCCGATCCGGCGACGACCACGTCCGCGCTCCGGGCGGCGTGGGACATCATCGCGGACCAGGATCCCGTGGCCGTCGAGCTGCGCTTCGTGCCCAAGGTCGCCGGCCGGGTGCTGGAGGCGACCTGGCACCCGACCCAGACCGTGGAGACCGAGCCGGATGGCTCGCTCCGCTGGCGCGCGACCGTGGCCGGCTCGATCGAGATCCGCCTCTGGATCCTGTCCTGGGGCGACGACGTCGAGGTCATCGCGCCGCCCGCCCTCCGGGCCGACGTGGCCGACACGCTGCGCCGGGCGCTGGCCCGCTACGACTGATGGCGCGCCACCCGTTCGCCGCGGTCAACCTCATCAGCGACCCGATCCACGGCTACGTCGAGCTCACCAAGCGACTGACGCCTGACGAGTCCGGGGCGGCCGGGCTGCCGGACGAGAGCGTCGCCGAGGAGGACCTGCTCGACTCGGCCTGGCTCCAGCGCCTGCGGCGGATCAGCCAGCTCCAGAGCGCCCGGTGGGTCTTCCCGACCGCGGAGCACTCGCGCTTCACGCATGGGCTCGGGGTCATGCACGAGGCCGGCCTGTGGGCACGCTCGCTCTACCCGAGCCTGCGGACGACGCTGGCGGCGGCCGGCGAGCCGGTCCCGTCCGAGGGGCTCGTGGTCGAGACGCTCCGGATGGCCGGGCTGCTCCACGACGTCGGGCATGGCCCGTTCGCGCATTTCTTCGACGACCATGTGCTGGCGGCTTTCCCCGCGCCGGCGGACCCCCGCCGGCCGGACGGCAAGAGCCTGACCCACGAGGACCTCTCGCAGCTGATCATCGAGGGCGAGCTGGGCGGCCTCATCCGCGGCCTGCGCCGCGCGCCGGGCGCCGTCGCCGAGCGCGACGCCCTCGCCGACGACGAGACGATCGACCCGGCCTGGGTGGCGTTCCTCGTGTCGAAGCCGGCCCTCGCCGACGCGGCGATGCCGCGCTGGGTGCGCTGGCTCCAGCCGTTGCTGTCGGGCGTCTTCACCGTCGACAACCTCGACTACGTCCGGCGCGACGCCTACCTGACCGGCGTCGCGGTCGGACCCGTCGACGTCGAGCGGCTGCGCCGCTACTCGTTCATCTCGGAGCGGGGCCTGACGCTGTTCGAACCGGGCCTGCCGGCGCTCGAGATGTTCCTCACGTCGCGCCGGTTCATGTACCAGCAGGTCTACTTCCACCGGACCGTCCGTGCGATCGACCTCGATCTCGGCGGGGTCTTCGGGCCGAGCGTCCGGGCCATCTTCGGCGAGGGGTCGCCCGCCGACCGGCTCGACGACTACGCCGACCTCGACGAGTACGGCCTGCTCCACCGGGCGGCCCGCTGGGCACGGGGCGAGGCGATCGCCGACCGCCCGTCGCCCGGCGACGGGACCGTGACCCGCGACGGTGGCCGAGGGCTGGGAGGCGATCCTCCTGCGCCGGCCGACCTGGCGTGCGGAAGCCGAGATCCGCGCCGAGTACGAGCGGGACGGCCGGCCCGAGGCGCTCATCGCGAGCCTCGGCCCGGCCGAGCCCGGGCGCATCGCGATCGACCTGGCCGAGGTCGACGCCAGGCCGTCGGACGCGGCCTCGACCGACGGTCTGCTGGCCCTGGAGATGCGCGACGGATCGAACGCCTCGGTGGCGGCTGCGCTTGCCTCGATCCCGGCGTACTGGCTGATCGGCCGCCGCTATCGGCGCCGTCCCTGACGCTCGCGCGGGTCAGCGCACCGGGCTGGCGGCGGGGGCCCGGGAGACCTTCGGACCTGTGGCGGCCGGCTTCGACCAGGGCGGCAGGACGAGCCGGGGGTCGATCCGGGCGATCTCCGCGGCCGGCAGCTTCATGCGTTTCGCGACGGCCGGATCGAGCGTGAAGGTCGCCCCCTCGAGCGGGCTGAACAGGCCGTAGTGGAGGTGGCAGCCGGTCGCGTGGCCGGTCCGGCCCTCGTAGCCGAGGAGCGTGCCGGCCTTCACGACCTGGCCTTCCTTGACCACGATCTTCCCGAAGTGGGCGTAGACGCTGCGGTAGCCGTTGCCGTCGTCGATGACGACGACGATCGGCAGCGTCACCCACAGCTTCTTCTTGTCGAGCCGGGCGTAGTACGCGGACAGGTCGCCGACCCAGCCGAGCTGATCGTCGAAGTGCCGCCCCGCGGCGAGGACCGTCCCGGCGTGGGCGGCCCGGATCCTGTCGCCGCAGAACGTCGCCATGTCGATACCGTCGTGGACCGGGGTGTCGGCGACGCGCCAGTCGCCCCACGGCGTGTCCCCGAAGGGCAGCGTGATCCGTGGCCTCGGGATCGGCCAGCGGTAGCCGGTCAGGCTCGACGCCGGCGGCGCGGTGATCGGGCTGACCGTCCTGGGATCGGGGATGCTCGGGGTCGGAGTCGGGCCGGCGGCCGGCGCGACCGCGACGGCCTCGGTCCTGGCCGGAGCCTCCGAGATCGGGAAGGCCGTGCGGCTTGGCGCGCGATCCGTGGCTGCGGCGACCTGGCCGTCGCGCGCGGCGGCGGCTGGCTGGCTCATCGCCGCCGCCACGGAGCCGATGCCGATCAGGGTGACGACCGTCAGTCCGACGGGGACGAGCAGGCGCGAACGTCGCGAGCGTCGGAGCGGTTGCGGCACCGGCGATGTGTATCACCCGCGGGCGGCGGACGCAAACGGCCCGGCACCTTCCGAGCTCCAGAAAAGAAATGTTTGCATCATCCGGCCCGGATGCGCAAAGATTGCTGCATGAACCGCCGCACCTTCTCGGACGAGTCCAAGAAGAAGCTCTGGCGGCCCTGCCGGGAGGCACGGGCCCTGGGGCTCTAACCGGCACGTTCGACAGACGATCCGGGGCCTCCAGGGAACGGAGGCTCCAGGGGCCGCGGCACCACGACGGTGACCGCGGCTTTTTCGTGTCCCGGACACGACCTCCGACCCGGCGGCCCCCTCCACAGCTGATGGAAGGGACCAACCCATGGACACGATGCTCATCCTCGGTGACGGCGGGCTCGGCCGCGCGGTCGAGGCGGCAGCCCGCGATCGGATGACGCCCGGCCACGGAGGCGACGCCGGCCGTGGCGGGAGACGGCGGCCGTGCCGGCAACAACGGCCGTGGCGGCCCTGCCCGCGTCGACGTCCTCGGCCGGCCGACCTCCGGGACGCACGACCCGGCGCGACTGGCCGGGGCGGATCTCGTCGTCGAGGCCTCGCGTGGCGACGCGGTCGTGGCCAACGTGACCGCCGCGCTCGACGCCGGCTGTCGGCGGTTCGTCATCGCCACGACGGGCTGGACCGAGGACCGGCCGGCCGTCGAGCGCGCGATGCGCGACCACGGCGCGACAGCGGTCGCGGCATCGAACTTCAGCCTCGGCGTGGCGCTGTTCGGGCGTCTCGTCGAGACGGCAGTGGCGCTCTTCGGGCCGCTCGACGACTTCGACCCGTACCTCCTCGAATGGCACCGACGTGGCAAGCGCGACCGGCCGTCCGGGACCGCCACCGACCTCGCCGCACGGATCGTCGCCGGGCACCCGCGCCTGCATGACCGTGACGACCTCGAGGTCGTGTCGGTCCGGGCCGGGTCGTCGCCGGGCATGCACCTGGTCGGGTTCGATGCCGCCGGCGAGACCGTCGAGCTCCGGCTGACCGCGCGTGACCGGTCCGCCTACGCCGCCGGGATCCTCGCCGCCGGCGACTGGCTCACCCGCGCACCACGCGAACCCGGCATCCACGCCTTCGACCCCATCGTCGACGAGCTGATCGCTCGCCGCCCCATCGCCGCCTGAAAGGACCGACCGATGACCCCCACCCGCGAGACCGGCACCACCCGGCCGACCATGACCACCCGCCCGTCGGTGCGCGGCGCGCTCACCGCACTCGTCACGCCGTTCGAGGCCGATGGCACCCTCGACCAGGCCGCGTTCCGCCGCCTCGTGCGCTGGCAGATCCTGGCCGGCATCGACGGTCTCGTCCCCTGCGGCACGACCGGCGAGTCCCCCACCCTGTCGCCCGAGGAACGGGAGTGGCTCATCGCCACGACCGTGGAGGTCGCGGCCGAGCGCCCGTCGCGCGATCGGATCACGGTCGTCGCCGGGACCGGCACCAACGACACAGCCTCGACGATCCGCGCGACCCGCCGGGCCGCCGAGCTGGGTGCCGACGCGGCGCTCGTCGTCGCCCCGTATTACAACCGGCCCGACGGCCGGATGCTCGACGCGCATTTCCGGGCGATCGCCGACGAGGGCGACCTGCCGGTCGTCGTCTACAACGTCCCATCCCGCACCGGCACGAACGTCGATGCGGACACGTTCCTGCGGCTGGCCGAGCACCCGCGCATCGTCGCGATCAAGGAGGCCAGCGGGAACCTCGAGCAGATCGCCCGGATCTGCCGCGACCGGCCGCGAGACGTCGCGGTCCTGGCCGGCGACGACGCCTGGACCCTGCCGGTGCTCGCGATGGGCGGCGACGGCGTCGTCTCGGTCGCGTCCAATGAGGTCCCGGGCGAGCTCGTCGCGCTGTGCGCCGCCGCGCACGCCGGGGACTGGACCGCCGCCCGGCGGATCCACGACCGCTGGCTCCCGCTGTTCCTGGCCAACTTCCGGGGCGGCCCGAACCCGGTCCCGGTCAAGGCCGCGCTCGTCCTGATGGGCCTCCTCGCCTCGGACATGGTGCGCGCGCCGCTCCTGCCCCTCGAGGCAGCGGGTGTCGAGGCGATGACGGCGACCCTCCGGGGGCTGGGACTGGTCGAGGCTGCCGGTGGCCGGATCGCGGCCACCCCGACGGCGCTCCGGACGGCGACGCAGGAGGCGGTGGCATGAGCGCGCTGATGATCCCGACCGACCAGGACGTCGACCGCTCGTCTGCGGCCATCGACCCGGCGACCGTGCTCGCCGAGCTCGAGGCCGGGCGGCTTCGGGCTGCCGAGCCCGACCCGACGGCTCCCAACGGCTGGCGGATCCGGCCCGACGTGAAGACCGCGATCCTGGCCTGCTTCGCCGACCGGACGATGAGCGACTCGGCCGCCGGCCCGCTCCAGTTCCGCGATCGCACCGGTGTCCCACCCCGGCACGACCTGCACGGCGGGCCGTGGCGGATCGTGCCCGGCGGCACGGCCGTCCGGCGCGGTGCCCACCTCGGCGAGGGCGTCGTCGTGATGCCGCCGTCGTACATCAACGTCGGTGCCTGGGTCGGTCCCGGGACCATGGTCGACTCCCACGTGCTCGTCGGGTCGTGCGCCCAGATCGGGGCGCGGGTCCATCTCGCGGCGGGCGTGACGATCGGCGGCGTGCTCGAGCCGCCCGGTGCTCGCCCGGTCATCGTCGAGGACGACGCGTTCGTCGGGGCGGGCTGCGCCCTGCTCGATGGCGTCCTCGTCGGTCACGGCGCGGTCATCGGCGCGGGGGTCACGCTGACCGGGACGTCGCGCGTCTACGACCTCGTTCGCGAGACCGTCCTGCAAGGGACGGCGGCAGCGCCGCTGGTCGTGCCGCCGGGAGCCGTGCTGATCCCCGGCACGCGGACCCTCGCCGGCGGGTTCGCGGCGGACCACGGGCTGGCCGTGTCCGTCGCGCTGCTGGTCAAGGACCGCGATGCCGGAACGGATGCCCGCGTGGCCCTCGAAGGCGCCCTTCGGTGAGTCTCGAGATCGCGCCTCGCCCGCGTCGGGGACGACCGCCGGCACGGAACGAGATCCTGCGCGCGAACCGCCTCGCGGGGATCGCCCCGGACGAGCTCGCAACGCGGTTCGGCACGCCGCTGTACGTCTACGACCTCGACGTCATCGAGCGGCAGGTCACGGCGTTGACCGGTGCCCTGCCGCCCGTCGTGGACCTCGCCTACGCGGTGAAGGCCAACCCGGCGCTGGCCGTCGTGCAGCACCTCGGTCGCCTCGGCCTTGGTGCCGACGTCGCGTCCGCCGGGGAGCTCGCCCTGGCCGATCGCGCCGGGATCGAGGCCGGCCGGATCGTCATGACCGGTCCGGGCAAGCGCGACGACGAGCTCGCGGCCGCGGTCGCGGCCGGGATCCGGGCAGTGACCGTGGAGTCGCCCGGCGAGCTCGCCCGGCTCGAGGGGATCGCGCGATCCGCCGGCCGGGTCCAGCCGGTCATGCTGCGCGTCGCCGTCTCGGAACGTGCCCGGCTGGAACGGGTCCGGCTCGTCGGTGACGACGGGGCGGGCAAGTTCGGGATGGATGCGGCGGACCTCGTCGTCGCAGCCCGGCAGGCGGTCGCCTCGCCCCACCTCGAGCTGCTCGGCCTGCACGCCTTCGGCGCATCGAACGTGCTCGACGCCGGCGCGCTCGTCGAGCACGTCCGGGACACGGTCCGGACCGCGCGCCGCCTGGCGATGGCCGTCGGCATCGCGCTCCGGCTGGTCGACGCGGGCGGCGGTCTCGGCATCCCGTACGAGCCGCACGAGGCATCGCTCGATCTCGCGCGTCTCGGTGCCGGCCTGACCGCGATCGTGGACGACTGGCCGACCGACCCGGTCCTGTGCGACGCGCGACTCCTCCTCGAGCCGGGGCGGTTCCTGGTCGGCTCGTCGGGCGCGTACCTCGCCCGGGTGGTCGATCGCAAGACCGTGGACGGTCTCGTGGTCGCGATCCTCGACGGCGGGGTGCATCACGTGCTCCGGCCGGCGCTCGTCGGCCAGGAGCATCGGATCCGGGCGCTGGGCGATGGCCGCGACCGAGAGGAGGGTGCCGGCTCGGCCCGGATGGTGCCGGTGACGGTCGCCGGGCCGCTGTGCTCGGGGCTCGACGTCTTCAGCCAGGCGGCCGTGATGACGCCGCCGGAGGTCGGTGAGCTCGTCGCGGTCCTGGACGTGGGCGCGTACGGCTTCACCGAGTCGATGCCGCTCTTCCTGTCGCACCCGATCCCGGCCGAGGTCGCCGTCCGGGCCGGCCGGGCCGAGCTCATCCGGCCGCGCCAGGACCCCCAGGAGTGGCTCGATCGGCAGGTCGCGCCGGACTGGACGCGGTCCCCGGAGGCCGCCCCGGATCGATAGCGAGTTCTTCATCGTTCCGGCAACCGCATCGCTACCGGCGCCATCTATGTTCGGGGGGATCGGCCTGGTGCAGGCCGCGCCGCCCGAAGGAACGCCGCCCCGATGCATCCCGAAGCCACCGACGATCTGCCCCTCCTCGCCGAGCGTCTCCGCCTCGGCCTTCCCCTGCGCGGCTTCGATGGCCGCGAGATCCCGCTGCGCAACGCCCATGGCGCCGATCTCGGCGCGACCGAGGCGGCGCACGCGCTGCTCCTGTCGGGCGCGAGCCTGCTGTCGGCGGAGTACGCCGACGCGTTCGTGTGCGCAGCCCTGGCCCGCGCCGCCGACATCGAGGCAGCCGCCTGCCTGACGGGCGACTCACCGGCCGTCATCGCCGCCAAGGTGACGGCCGTCCTGGTCAGCGCCGCCGTCCGGGCATCGGTCATCGCCCGCGGCCCGGACGTCAGCCCGAGCGCGATCAACCGCGCGACGCTGTCCTGGTACGAGCTCAGCCACATGCGCCGGCGCGAGCTGCTCATGGCCGACTGCGGGCGCCAGCAGGACCAGCGCCAGTCGGCCTAGGCGAACGGACGGCGTCAACCGTCCGAGAGCGGGTTCAGACGGTGCCGCCGCCGGTCTTCGTTCGCCCGCGGATGAAGTCGTAGCCCAGGACGAGGATCACGGCCCCGATCACCGCGACGACGATGGTCGAGATGTTGATGCCCGTGGTGTAGTCGTTGCCGCCGGTGAGGAGACCGGCGAGGAAGCCGCCGACGAGACCGCCGACGATGCCGAGCGCGACATGGCCGATCACGCCGAGGTTCTCGTCGCCCTTGACGAGGAAACCCGCGAGATAGCCGGCGATGGCTCCAACGACGAGCCAGGAGATGATTCCCATGACGGAGCCCCTTTTCTGATCGATCGGCCTGGACGAACGAGGACGCCACCGGTATACACCCCGAAGCCTCGACGCGTGACGGCAGGACGCTGCGGTCCCGCCGGAGGGCCGGGACGTGACGGGGTATCATCCGCCCGTCCGCCCGTAGCTCAGTGGATCAGAGCGACTGACTTCGGATCAGTAGGTCGGGGGTTCGAATCCCTCCGGGCGGGCCAGATCGGCCCATGATGGCCGACGCTCGAAGGAGGGGCCCACATGACCTCCATCCAGCACCGCCGACGGATCGTCGGCCTCCTCGTCGCACTGGCCCTGGTGCTCGTCGCCTGCGGCTCCTCGGCCAGCCCCGCACCGAGCGCGGCAGCACCGAGCGCGGCGGCCCCGGCCGGGTCGTCGGCCGGCGGAGCCGTCGCGATCATCGACTTCGCGTTCCAGCCGGCCAGCATCTCCGTCGCAAAAGGCACGACCGTGACGTGGACGAATACCGGCGCGACCGCGCACACGGTCACGGCCGATGACGGGAGCTTCGACAGCGGCAACGTCGACGTCGGGAAGACCTATTCCACGATCGCGAATCTCGCCGGCACGATCGCGTACCACTGCACGATCCATCCGCAGATGAAGGCGACGATCGTCGTCGCCCCGTAGCGCCGATCGGGGCGAGGGGAGTCAGGAGTCGGAGCGACGAGCGCCGGCCGTCGGTGACGGTGGGCGATGGTACGGGTTGAAAATCGAAACGGCCGAGCGGACACTCGGCCGCAGTCCGACCACCCCTGGAGCGACCGATGCACCGAACGGCCCTCGTCAACGCGTCCCGGCTCGTCCTGACGATGCTGCTCATCGCAGCCGTCGTCCTGCTCGGGCTCGCCATCGCGATCCAGGTGCTGGGAGACCCGCCCGAGGTCGAGGGCTGGCTCCGCGCGGCATTCGGGAAGGTCTTCGGCGTCGTCGCGGTGTCCCTCGCCGCGGTCCTCGGCATCCCTGCGGCGCTCGGCCTGTGGGCGATGGCTGGCTCCACGGCCGAGGACGCGGCGCCGGCCCTCCCGCTTCAGGCGCGCCGGATCCTCGTCGGCGTGGCCATCGTCACGGTCATCGCAACGGCGGTGGTGCTGCTCGTGACCGGCAGCGTGAACACATTGCTGAACCTCGGGCTGCTCGCCCTGGTCGCCCTCGCGAGCCTCGGTCTCGCGGGCGCCATCGAGTTCTCGCCGCATCGGAACCGCGCCGTGGTGTCGGCTGTGGCGCTCGTGCTGATCGTCCTCGGGACCGCGTGGCTGCTCAACGCGGCGTTCATCGGGACGATCGTCTGAGGGTCGACGGCGCGAGAGTCCGCCGTCGGGCCCGGACGCTTACGACGGTCCCTGGTTGACGATCGGCAGCGGCGTGTCCCAGCGGCCCGTCGCGATCGAGACCTCCACGAGGGCCCCGGCCAGCCGGCGCCGGAGCTCGCTGGCGACGGCCGCCTGGACCCCGGTCGGGACCCGCTGCTGGAGCCGGATCGACGCGCCGTCCATGCCGATCCCGGTCACGGAGATGTCGGTCGGGGCATCAGGAGCGAACCTCTCGGCCCAGTCCGCGTCCGCGCGCATGTCGGCGGCGACCTTGGCCGCGATCGCCAGCGCCTGGTCCAGCTCCGCAGCGTGCAGGACCTGGAGGTCGACGACGGCCACGGAGAACAGCCGCGTCAGGTTGGACGAGATCCTGATGAACCCGTTCGAGACCGCGTGCGACGACCCCAGCGCATCGCGCAGGACCGTCCGGCGCAGCCCGATCTCCTCGACGACGCCTTCGACGCCCGGATGACCGCTGACGGCCACGTAGTCGCCGTTGAAGTACGGACCTTCGACGAGGATCAGGAACCCCATCACGTAATCCAGGACCACATCGCGCGTGGCGAACACGACGGCGACGATGAGGACGACGATGGCGGCGAGGATGTTCCAGAACTCGAGCACGGCCAGCGTCACGACGACGAACCCGGCCAGCACGCCGACGCGGAGGAGCTTGAGGAGCAGATCCTCGATCGTCCGGATGCGCTTCCCGACCTCGATCGTCGAGCCCGTCTCCGACGGCAGATGCGCCGCCTGGGCATTGATGACGGCGGGGACGACCCGGTGGATGGCGGACACCCCGACCCGATAGATGACGAGCAGCACAGCGGCACCGAGCAGGAGCTGTGCCCCATTGCTCAGGACCCAGCGGATGACCTCGTTCAGATCCACGACATGCCCTCGTTCACGATCCGGCGGTCCCGGGTCATTGCTCGGACCTGGTCGGGCGACCGTTGACAGTCTGCCCCCCGGCGTGGGCCGCCTGCGCGGCGTCGACGGCGCGATGCACGTTGCCGTGGATGTGGTCGGGCCCGATCCGGTCGATGAGCCCGTCCGCCGCCAGCACGGTCGACACGGCGGGCTTCAGGCGCGCCAGGCGCAGGTCGATCCCGTTCGCCTCGGTCAGCTCGAGCAGCTCGGTCAGCTTCGCCGCGCCCTGTGAATCGACGAAGTTCACGCCCTCGAGGTCCAGCACCACCGAGTGGAGCTCGGGCTGGTTCGCGAGGATCGACCGGACGCGTTCGTCGAGCGCCGCGGCCGTCGCGAAGAACAGGCCACCGTCGATGCGGATCACCGCGACCCCCGGGTCCGTCTCGTCCCCCGGGTGCTCGACGAGGTCGCGGTACACCTGCGTCCCCGGCTCGCGACCCAGGATGGGCATCGTCGGCCGGGTCGCGACCTGGATCAGCCAGAGCAGGGACAGCACGATGCCGACGACGACGCCGAGCAGCACGCCGACCGAGAGCACGCCGAGGACCGCTGCGATGGCGATCCAGAAGTCGAACGGCTTCACCCGGCGCAGCCGCCGGAACTCGGCCAGGTCGATCATCCCGAACACGACCGCATCGATGATGATCGCGGCCAGGACCGCCTTGGGCAGCTCGGAGAAGAGGGGCGCAAGCAGGACCAGCGTGCCGAGGACGACCGCGCCCGTCGCGAGCGAGGCGACCGGCGTCCGCGCCCCGGCCAATTCGTTGAGGGAGCTCGCGGACAGGCTGGTCGAGACCGGCATGCCCTGGAACACGCCGGCCCCGAGGTTGGCCATCCCCTGGGCCACCGACTCCTGGTTGAGGTCGACCCGATACCGATGCTTCGTCGCGAACGCCTGGGCGTCGCCGGCGGTCTGGGAGAACCCGATCAGCAGCAGGGCGAAGGCCGCGATGACGACCGTGGGTAGGTTCCCCGACACCAGCTCGAGCGGCGGCAACTGCGGGACGGGCAGGCCGCGCGGCACGGTGCCGACCAGCGCCACGCCGCGCTCACCGAGGCCGAACGCGACGGATGCGATCAGGCCGCCGACGACGAGCACGAGCGCGCCGGGCACCTTCGGCAGCCGGAAGCGGAGCCCGAGGATCACGGCGAGCGCGACGAGCCCGACGAGCAGCGTCGGTGGCGCTGAGACCGCCAAGGCCGCGAGCCCATGACGCGAGCTCCTGCCACGCGTTCACCCCGTCCGACGACGTGCCGGTGAGCTTCGGCAGCTCGCCGATGACGACGTCGATCGCGGCTCCGGCAAGGAACCCGGTCACGACCGCCCGCGACAGGAAGCTGGCGAGCCAGCCGAGCTTGAGGATCGCGACCAGGAGGAACAGGGCGCCGGTCGCGATCGCGATCGCCGCCACCAATTGGGCCGCCTCGATGCCGCTCGATCCCGTCACCAGGACCGCGCCGCCGGCGACAGCCGCGAGCGACGAGCTCGGACCGGTGGAGATGTGCCGGGACGTGCAGAAGATCGCGTAGATGATCGCCGCGGCCGCGGCCGCGTACAGCCCGTTCTCCACCGGGATCCCGGCGATGCCCGCGTAGCCGAGGTTCTTCGGGACGATCATCGCCGCGACGGCGACGCCCGCGATCAGGTCACCGCGAAGCCACCGCCGGTCGTACCGTCGTGACCAATCGAGGATCGGGACGAGCCGCGTCAGTCGCGATGCAGACGCGCTCGGAGCTGCGACGCCCATGGGAGGTAGTCTCCCACCTCCGCAGGCCACTGAAGGGCCGCGGGCGAGCGGAGGCGCGCGGGCGAGCGGCGCTGCCGCCCGCGGCCGGGCAGCCGATCAGCGCGGAGGCAGCCCCGCCTCCGCGGCCGCCGGCTCCTGGGTCTCGGGCTCGGTGGTCGGCGGGTTCACCGGGGATGGCGTCGCATCTGTCGCGGGGTCCCGGCGCATGTCCGATGCGACCTCGCGGCCCTTGGTGGCCAGGCGGCCACCGACCTCCTCGGTCTTTTCCGCCGCCTTGTGGGCCATCGGTCCGGCCGCCTCGCCGGCCTTCGCGGCGAGGTCGGCGGCACGTGCCGCGATCTCGCGCAGGACCGGGACCGCGTAGCCGGCCAGGTTCTCGATGATCGTGTCGAGCTGGCGGACCGGGGCCGCGGCCGGCTCGTCGGAGCCCGGCTGAGTCGGGACGAGGTCGCTCGCGGGAACGACCTCCGGCTCGGTGTCGGATGGGGTCGAGGTCGGGAATTGCGTGGTCATGGGAGTCCTCCTTGTCGTACCGGATGGGGTTCGAGGAACGGCTTTAGCCGCACGTGCTCTTGGCGGTGGCTTCGAGAACCGTGACGGCGGCAGCGACGCCGAGGAGGGCCTGGGCGATCGGCGCGGCAGCCGAGCTCATGTCGCCGTTGGCGCCGTCCACGGTCGTCTGAAGGGTGTCGAGGGCAGTCGTGACGCCGGTCACAGCCGGGGCGAGCTCGGCACCGGCGCTGGCCTTGAGGGTGTCGAGGCTGGTCCGCACGGTCGTGATGGCGGCCTTCACGCCGTCGGCACCTGCGGTCTTGACGTCGACCGTCGCCAGAGCGGTGATCGCGGTCTTGGTGGCCTCGAGGTCCTGGCAGACGGCCGATGACGGGCCGGCCGCGCCCGAGGCGGCGGGGCCGCTCGAGACAGGGCCGCTCGAGTCGGCCGGTGCGACCGACGGAGTGGTCGACGTGCCGGCGGGCGAGGCGGTGGTCGCCGAGCAGGCACCGAGCGCCACGGCCAGTGCGACGGCGATGCCGGCCATCCGCAGGCCGGGGATGAGGCCGCGGCTGCGGCGGTCGAGTGCGTCCATGAAGTCTCCTTGGTCGGATGCGAGGCGGACATCCTCGTCCGACCGCCGACCAGCCGGCGACATGCGGCTGCCCCTGCGGCTTGCGAGTCCATCGCAACGTGGATCCTGCCGCGACCGATCAGAGGTTCGTCGCCGCGACCTGCGACGCCGATGCAACGAGACTGCCGCCGACGGTATCCCCAGCCCGGACCGAGCTGCCGTACGGTGCGGCCATGATCAAATTCCTGCTCCTGCGATTCCTGCCCCGGCGGATCATGCCGCTGCTCCTGCTGTTCGAGGCGTACCAGCTCGTCCAGCGCCTTCGCCGGCGTGACGAGCCGGCACCGACGCCGGTGAGCTACGGCCTCGCGCCGACGACGGAGAGCGAGACCCGCTAGACCGGCGCTCGGCCATCGGCCCCGCGATCCTGCGAGCGCAACGAGACGTATGCTCGGGTAGCAAGGTCGTCGCGGATCCCAGGTAGGCTCGATGGATACCGGCTATGAGATGGAGCCCGAGCGCGTCGGGCGCACGCGGTCCCGAAGGCTGCCGGCCCTCGTCGGGGCGGCGGTGCTCGTCCTGGCCCTCGTCATCGTCAAGCCGTGGGCGAGCGTGCAGCCGGCGCCGATCAGGCCCGTTCCCGACCTCCTGGCCGTCACGGTGGCCTCGCCGCAGGCGACCGCCGGGACCATCCCGACGACCGCCCCCGAGAGGACGCCGGCGCCCGTCCCGACCTGGCCGGTGCCGCCGGGGCCGTTGACCGGTCCGACGCTCGTGTCGGCCCAGGCGGAGACCGCGCTCCCGATGCTGGATGCGCGGCGGGGGACGTGGGGGGTCGGCGTCATCGGTGTCGGACCCCGCCTCTCACGAGATGCCACGTGGGCCGACTGGACCGCGATCGAGCCGGAGGTGGCGCAGGGCCCGGCCCAGGATGGCCTGCCTCGCCATGTCCTGATCTGGCCCGGCACCGGTCTGTGCACCGGCGTCCCGGTGACCGACGACCATCCCACGATCGTCGCGGTCACGCTCCCCGTCGGCATCGGCCCGACCACGAACGTGGGGGACGGCTGGTCCGGCTGGTGGACGGACGGCGGACGCGCGGCCTCGATCGACGACTCGGTGACCGTGGTGGCCATGCGCGACCGATCCGGCATCGCCGCCATCGAGCGCATCGATCGCACGCCGTGGCCGATCGGGCGCTACGAGTTCCAGCTGCGCACGGGTGATCGCACCTTCGACCTGACCGTCTGCCTGACCCGGCCGGAGTACTGAGGAACCGGGGGGCCGTCCGCGTCGTCTCCGCGGCACGACCGTCCCGCACCGGGCGGCAGGCAGCAGGTGAACCTCGATGTCGCAGACCGTTCGAACCCTCGGCGCCGCCGCACTGGGCGCCTTCATCGTGGCGGTGGCCGCCCTGTCCGTCCGGCCCGGCCCGGCCGCCGGAGCGCCGGCGAGTGACGCACCCGCCGCCCATACGATCACGGTCTCGGGCAGTGGCAAGATCACGGTCGTGCCCGACGTGGCCCGGATCTACCTGGGCGTGACGGTCACCAAGCCGACGGTCAAGGCCGCCCGCCAGGCCGGCGCGCAGGCCATGACGGACATCATCGCGGCGGTCAAGGCGCTGGGGGTCGCCGAGGCCGACATCCAGACGACCAACGTGAGCCTCAATCCGCAGTACGGCAGCGGCCCGACGCCGAAGGTCGTCGGCTACCAGATCAGCGAGCAGATCGAGGTCACGGTCCGGGACCTGGACAAGGCCGGCGACGTGGTCGACGCGGCGACCGCCGCGGGTGCGACCAACGTCAACGGCATCTCGTTCGAGCTGGCGGACCCAATCAAGGCCACGAACGACGCGCGCGCCGCTGCCGTCGTCGCCGCCCGGACGAGCGCGCAGGCGATGGCGAGCGCGGGCAACGTGTCGCTCGGCGCCGTCGTGTCGATCACGGACGCGACCCAGTCCTCGCCGATCTACTACGGCTACGGCGGGCTCAAGGGCGCGGCCGCGATCCCGGATGTCGCGACGCCGGTCCAGCCGGGCACCCAGGACCTGAGCGCCACGGTCACGGTCGTCTTCGAGATCAGCTGACCGCGGAGGCGCCCGGGCGGCCGCGACGGGTCGAGGGCCGGTGGCGGGTACCCTCAGGCGGTGCCACCCACCGCGCCGGTCACGACCCTCGCCGCCGACCGATCCCGTGCGAGCGAGGAGCGTCTCGGGGTCGCCGCGGCGGCCGGCGCGGCGATCGTCTACGGCGCCGCGTATCCGGCGACCGCGGTCGCGCTTCGATCGTTCTCGCCGCTGGCGGTGGCCGGGATCTCCTGCACGCTGGCCCTGGTCACCGTCATCGGCCTCTCCCTGGCCGGGGTCCTGTCCCGGCCGGGCGTCGACGGCCTGACCAGGCCGCGCCTCGTTCGTCTCATCGTCCTGGCGCTGCTGGGCGGCGTCCTGTTCATCGTCGGGGTCAACGTCGCCGTCGCGATCAGCGGCCCGACGATCACCGGCTTCGTCGCACCGCTCTACGCCGTCCTGGGCACGCTCTTCGCGATCCCGCTCCTCGGCGAGCGCGTCCGAACCTCCACGTTCGTCGCATTCGCGCTCGCCTTCGCCGGGACCGCATTGCTGGCGGGAACCGTGCCGACGGGGACCTCGCCCTTGGGCGTGCTTCTTGCCTTTGTCGCGGCGGCGATGTTCGGGCTGTATGTCGTGCTCGCCCGCCGGTGGAGCGTGCCCTATCGCCTCGACGGGACGCTCGTGACCATCGCCAACCTGATCGGTCGCGGACCGCTCCTGCTCGCGGCGGCCATCGTCCTCGACCCGGGACGGGTGATTCCGGGGGACCCGGATCCGGCGGCGATCGCGGCGCTGCTGACGATCGCGTTCGGGTCGAGCACCACGGGGAACCTGCTGCTCATGGCGTCGGTCCGGCGCATCCCGGCGGGGCGGACGTCGGCCGCGCTCCTGCTCACCCCGGTCGCCTCGGCGGTCATCGGGGCGGTCGTGCTGGGCGACCGGCTGTCGCCTGCCGGCCTCCTCGGCGCCGGGCTGATCCTGGGTGCGATGGCTGCCGCCAGCGGCCTCCTGGTCCGACGGCACGAGGAACGGCCGCTAGCCGGCTGAGCGTGCCTCGCTGATCTCGATCAGGTGGCCGTCGGGGTCGCGGAAGAAGGCGCGGATCTCCCAGGCCGACTCGACCGGCGGCGTCAGGAACCGCGCGCCACGGGCGACCAGCGTCCGGTAGGCGTCGTGGCAGTCGGGGACACGGATCGTCATGGCGTGGCTGACGCGATCGGGATCGGCCGGTGGCGCGAACGTGACGGTGGGCTTGTCGTCGGTCGGCCCGCCGCCCGTGACCAGGAGGAGCCAGGTCCCGAACGCACGCAGCACGCACGACGTCCCGCCGTACTCGCGGTGGACCTCGGCGCCGAGCACGTCCCGGTAGAACGAACGAGCGCGGGTCACGTCGGCGACGACGAGGATATGGGTGAGCTCCATGCCAGCGAGGGGGAACGATCCGGTCATGCCCCGGAGCGTACGCTCTCGCGATGACGGCAGTCGGGCGGCTCTGGGCGGCGTTCACGGCTGGTCCCGACTACCCCGCCGAGCCGGCCGACCTGCGCACGGTGACGCTGGTCGGCCTCCGCCTCCCCGTGCGGGCCAGCGTCGCCGTCGCGGTGGTGACGTTCGCCCTGCTGTTCGATTACTCGCGGACGTTCATCCCCGGCGGCGCGAACGCCGGGCGCGGCCCCGACGCGATGCTCATGACGTCGATCGAGCGGGTCGTCCTCTTCGGGCTGGTCCCGCTGCTGGTCGTCCTGTTCGGCTTCCGCGACCACCCGTCGCGCTACGGCCTGACGATCGGCGAGTGGCGCTGGGGTGCGGCGCTCGTGGTCATCGGGTGCGTCGTGATGACCCCGATCGTGCTGTGGTTCGCGACGATGCCGGACGCGCGGGCCTTCTACGGCCCGGCCGGTGCCCCGCCCGCTCGCGTGCTGCTGACCAATGCGCTGGACCTCACCGCGACCGAGTTCGCCCTCCGGGGCTTCCTCATGCTCACCCTGGTCCGGCTGATCGGCCCCTTCGGCGTGCTCGTCGCGACGATGCCGTTCGTGTTCTCACACCTCGGGAAGCCCGAGCTGGAGCTGTTCTCGACCCTCGGCGGCGGGCTCGTCTACGGCTGGCTGGCGTGGCGGACCCGCTCGATCGTCTGGGGGTCGATCGGGCACACCTACATCCTGACCCTGCTCACCCTCGCCGCGAGCTGAGCCGCTGGCCGCGGCCCGAACCAAGGACGCGCCCTGGTCCGATCAGGACCGCGCCGTCCTTGCGACGTCCGAGTCCTGGTCGACCTCGATGTCGTGGCGCTTGGCGGCGGCGAGGATGCGCGTCGCGGCGGCGTGCTTCGCCGTCTTGCTCTCGAAGTCGGTCTGGTCGAAGCGCGAGATCGCGTTGCGCACGTGGGCGGCGTCGTTGATCGGCAGGTGGCGCTCGCCCTCGCCGTCGATGTAGGCGAACGAACTGTCGCGCAGGCGGTCGCGTTCGGCGGTGTCGAGCTCGGCCATCGTGGTTCCTCCCTGGACTGGCGTGCCGGCATCGTCGCACCGGCGGCACCGAGACCACTCCCGACGCCCGGCTGGACTCCTTGCAGGTCCGTTGCGACCGGGATCAGCCGAGGGCGCGCAGCTCCCGTCGCATGACCTTGCCGGTCGCCGTCAGCGGCAGCTCGGCCAGGTAGTCGATCGCGCGCGGGTACTCGTGGGCCGCCAGCCGGTCGCGGACGAACGCCTGGAGCTCCGCCGTGAGCTCCGGCGACGGCACCGTGCCCGGGGCGGGCACGACGAACGCCTTGACGATCTCGGTCCGATCCGCGTCCGGGATGCCGACGACGGCCACCATCGCGACGGCCGGGTGCCGGATCAGGCAGTCCTCGATCTCGCCGGGCCCGATCCGGTAGCCGCCGCTGGTGATGACGTCGTCGTTGCGGGCCTGGTACCAGACGTATCCGTCGTCGTCCATGCTCGCCCGGTCTCCGGTCCGCAGCCAGTCGCCGCTGAACTTGGCGAGGGTCGCGTCAGGCCGGTTCCAGTAGCCGAGGAACATGACCGGGTCGGGTCGGGCGACGGCGATCTCACCGACGACGCCGGCGGCGACCGGCGCCCCGGCGTCGTCGATGATCGCGACCTCGTGACCGGGCACCGCGCGCCCCATCGATCCGGGCCGGATCGGCATGATCCCGTCGCTGTTGGAGATGACGAGATTGCACTCCGTCTGGCCGTAGAACTCGTTGATGGTCGTGCCCAGGACGTCCCGGCCCCAGCCCAGGAGCTCCGCGCCGAGGGTCTCGCCGCCGCTGGCCGACGGACCGCAGACGCATGTCCGGACCGGGCCGGGCGCCGGAGCGGCGGATCATCTTGAGCGCGGTCGGCGGCAGGAAGACGTTGCGGACGGCGTGCCGTGCCATCAGGTCCAGTGCGCGCTCCGGATCGAACTTCCGGGCGCGGTGGGCGAGGACGGGCAGACCCCAGTGCCAGGCCGGGAACAGGACGTCGTACAGGCCGCCGATCCAGGCCCAGTCGGCCGGCGTCCAGAAGATGTCGCCGGGCTGCGGCGGGAACGACTGGGGAAGCATGACGCCGGGCATGTGGCCGAGCAGGAACCGATGGGCATGCAGCGCGCCCTTGGGCGGGCCCGTCGTTCCGGACGTGTAGATGATGATCGCCGGGTCGTCCGCCAGCGTGTCCACGGTCGGGAACGCCGTCGACGCCGCGGCGAGCTGCGTCGCGTAGTCGAGCGTTCCGTCGACCCCGCCCCCGTCGACCACGACGATCGTGCGCAGGTCGGGCAGGCGCTCGCGGACCTCGGCCACCTTGGGCCAGTTCGCCGCATCGGTGATGAGCGCGACGGCGCCCGAATCGGCCAGCCGGTATTCGATGGCCTCCGGGCCGAACAGCACGAACAGCGGGACCGCGATGAGCCCGGCGCGGTAGGCCGCGACATGGGCGATGCCCGTCTCCGGGGCCTGGGGCAAAAGGATCGCAACCCGATCACCCGGGACGAGGCCGTGACCGGCGAGGACGTTGGCGAGGCGGTTCGACGCGCGCCGGACGTCCTCGAAGGTCCAGCGGCTGACCGCTCCCGCCTCGTCCTCGGCGATGAGCGCCGGCGCGTCGGGCCGGGCGGCGGCGTGCCGGTCGATCGCGTCGACGGCGATGTTGTACCGCTCGGGCACCCCCCAGCGGAAGGACCGGCGCAGGTCCTCGTAGGTGCGCGGCGGGCTGCTCACCCGGCCGATGATACCGGCGCGTCTCCGGTCGACGCCGACGTCGTGCCGCCAGCCACCGCGCCGCCACTCCGCCGCCACTCCGCACCTGAACTGCAACCCGGCGGTCCACGCGGTCCGGGCGACTCGGCGCTATCCTTGCGGGCGACCCACGTGTCCCCCGCGGACGTACCTGGTCCGCGGCCCCCGTCCAAACGATCCAACTCAAGGTGGTGCCCATGAAGGTCGGTGTCGCCAAGGAGACCGCGCCCGGCGAGCGGCGCGTCGCCCTGGTACCCGAAGTGCTCGGCAAGCTCAAGGCGGCCGGGCTCGACATCCTCGTCGAACGCGGAGCCGGCTCCGGCTCGTCGATCCCCGACGCGGCCTACGAAGAGGCCGGCGCGACGATCGTCTCGACCGACGACCTGTACCGCGACGCCGACGCGGTCCTGCGCGTGGCCAAGCCGTCCGCGGCCGAGGTCGGCCGGCTGCGGCAGGGCCAGGCCGTGCTGGGACTGCTCTCCCCGCTCATCGATCCGGCCACCGCGAAGGCCCTGGCCGACCGGGGCGTGACCGCCATCAGCCTCGACGCGATCCCGCGCACGCTGTCACGCGCCCAGACCATGGACGCACTGTCGTCGCAGGCCAACGTCGGCGGTTACAAAGCCGTGCTCATCGCGGCCAACGCCTACGGTCGCTACTTCCCGCTGCTGACGACCGCGGCCGGGACGGCGAAGCCCGCCAACGTCCTGATCCTGGGCATCGGCGTGGCCGGGCTCCAGGCGATCGGGACGGCCCGGCGCCTGGGCGCCGTCGTCAAGGCCTACGACGTCCGGCCGGAGACGCGCGAGCAGGCCGAGAGCCTGGGCGCCCAGTTCGTCAAGCTCAAGACGACCATCGATGCGACCGGCGCCGGCGGCTACGCCCGCGAGCTCACGGCCGAGGAGCGAGCGGCCCAGCAGGCCGAGCTCAACGAGGTCATCGGCGGCATGGACATCGTCATCACGACGGCCCAGGTGCCCGGCCGCAAACCGCCCCTCCTGGTGACGAGCGAGGCCGTGAGCAAGATGAAGCCGGGCTCGGTCATCGTCGACATGGCGGCCTCCGCGCTGGGCGGCAACGTCGAGCTGTCGAAGGCCGGCGAGACGATCGAGTCGCCCAACGGCGTGACGATCATCGCGCCGGACAACCTGCCGGCCTCGATGCCGGCCGGCGCGTCCGCGTTCTACGCCCGCAACATCTCGGCACTGCTGCTCGGGATGGTCAAGGACGGCAACCTCACCCTCGACTTCGAGGACGAGGTCACCAAGTCGACCGTGATCAGCCAGGGCGGCGCGGTCGTGTCGGACGCCGTCAAGAAGCTGCTCGAGCCGGCGCCGCCGGCCGCTGGAGGACCCGCGTGAGCAACGAACTCCTGACCTCGCTGGCGATCTTCACGCTGGCGATCCTCGTCGGCTTCGAGGTCATCAGCAAGGTCCCGGCGACGCTCCACACGCCGCTGATGTCGGGCGCCAACTCGATCCACGGCATCGTGCTGGTCGGCGCGATGATCATCGCCGCCGAGGCCGACAACCCGGTCAGCTACACCCTCGCCTTCGTGGCCATGGTGTTCGGGGCGATGAACGTTGTCGGCGGCTACGTCGTCACCGACCGGATGCTCCAGATGTTCCGCAAGAAGCCGACGGCCCCCAAGGCCACCACCGAGGGCGCCGACAGCGCTCCCGGCGCCTGACCGAGGAGCGAGTCGATGTCACAGCAGTGGATCTACACCATCGTCTACCTCGCCTGGCTGGCGGGGGCGGCCTGCTTCGTGCTGGGCCTCCACCGGATGAACTCGCCGGCCACCGGCCGGAGCGGCAACCAGCTGAGCGCGGCGGGCATGGTCATCGCCGTCGGGGCGACCTTCATCTACCTCCTGACCCGTGAAGGCGGCCTGAGCGGGACCGCCATCATCATCATCGTGGTCGGCTTCCTGATCGGCGGCGGCGCAGGGCTCTATGCCGCGCGGACCGTGAAGATGACCGCGATGCCGCAGCTGGTGTCGCTGTTCAACGCGGTCGGCGGCGGCGCGGCCGCCCTCGTCGCGATCGACGACTTCATCCGGCTCAACTCGGGTGCCCCGGTCGACACCACGATCTTCGTGGTCCTGGGCGCACTCATCGGCTCGGTCACGTTCAGCGGCTCGCTCATCGCCGGCGGCAAGCTGCAGGGGCTCATCCCGGGCAAGCCGATCTACGTCCCGGGCGGCCAGCTGGTCACGATCGCGCTCGCGATCATCGCGGTCCTCGGGACCGCGGCGCTGATCCTGGGCGCGGCAGGGGTCCTCGTCCTGAGCAGCAGCGCGACCCTGGCCGTGCTCTTCATCGTCGTGCTGGCCGGCCTGATCTTCGGGGTCACGATGGTCCTGCCCATCGGCGGCGCCGACATGCCGGTGGTCATCAGCCTCCTGAACTCATTCACCGGCACCGCCGCAGCCATGGCCGGCTTCGTCCTGGGCAACCCGGTGCTGATCATCGCGGGCGCCCTCGTCGGCGCGTCCGGCGCGATCCTGACCAAGCTCATGGCGGACGCGATGAACCGCTCGATCATGAACATCATGGTCGGCGGCTTCGGTGGCGGCGATGCCGCGGCCGGGGCGGCTACCGGCGCCGGCGGCACGGTCCGCGAGATCGGGGCCGACGACGTCGCGATCCAGCTGGCGTACGCCAGCCACGTGATCATCGTCCCGGGCTACGGCCTGGCGGTGGCGCAGGCACAGCACGCGGTCCGCGAGCTGGCCGAGCTCCTCGAGGCGCGCGGTGTCGACGTCAAGTACGCCATCCACCCGGTGGCCGGCCGGATGCCGGGCCACATGAACGTCCTGCTGGCGGAGGCCAACGTGCCCTACCCGCAGCTCAAGGAGATGGAGGAGATCAACCCCGAGTTCGACCGGGCCGACGTGGCGCTGGTCATCGGCGCCAACGACGTGACCAATCCGGCCGCACGGCGCCCGGGTTCGCCGGTGTCGGGGATGCCGATCCTCGACGTGGACCACGCCAAGTCGATCGTCGTGATCAAGCGCTCCATGGGCAAGGGCTACGCGGGCATCGACAACGAGCTGTACGCCGATCCCAAGACGGGGATGCTGTTCGCCGACGCGAAGGACGGGCTGGCGGCGCTGACCGCGGCAGTCAAGGCGCTCTAACCGCTCCTCGCGGCACCGGACCGCACGTTTCCGCACCCGTCGGGTCGGCATCGTCGCGAGGCTGGGGCGGGAGTGACGTAGTATCCGCCCGGGGTAGCCCAGTCTTGAACTCCGGGGGACGGATGAAGACGTCGCACACGCGGCCGCGGTCCGGTCGCATGCTCGCGTTCGCCATCGCGTTGATGGTGGCGTCGGTGGCCGCCTGCGGACCGTCGACGCAGAAACCGGCCGGAGCCGTGGATGCGCCGTCCGGGATGCCGACGCCGCGATCGGCCGTCCCCGACATCGGCGGCGGCGCCGCTGGGGTCGACTCGGGTCGCCCCTACTACGGCTACACGTCGGCCCTGCCGCCGAAGCAGGCGCGGGCGACCTATGAGGCCGACCTCATCGCGGCGGGTTTTGCCAAGCAGCCGCGGCAGGACGGCTGGACCCCGTTCACGCGCGGGACCACGATCCTGATGGTCAAGGTCGGCGACGCCGGGCCGCCGACCTCGATCATCGTCCAGGTCGCGACGGCCGGCACGTCGTCCGGACCGACCACGGGCCCGGGGCCGTCCAGCGGCGCGAAAGGCCTGGGCGAGCCCGAGCCACCGACCGGCACATCAGTCCTGACGACCCGACCCGACCCGACGCCCACACACGGCAACGGGAATGGGAATGGGAACAACGGCAATGGGAACGGGAACGGGAACGGGAACGGCCAGGGGAACGGCAATGGCAACAACGGGAACGGCCAGGGGAACAACGGGAACGGGAACGGGAACGGGAACAACGGCAATGGCAACGGGAACGGGAACAACGGCAATGGCAACGGCAACCCGGGTGCGACCCCAGTGCCGAAGCCGGAGAAGACCCAGAAGCCCCAGAAGACCCACAAGCCGAAGCCCCAACAGGACGCCGGCGGTTGAACGCCACGACCGCACGTCACGTCATGCTCATCGACGACGACCCGACTCTCGTCGTCTTCCTGGCCGACCGGTTCCGTCGCGACGGCTACACCGTGTCGACGGCCTCGACGGGTGCGGATGCCCTCGATCAGCTCGGTGACGGTTGGCCGGACCTGGTCGTCCTCGACCTGATGCTGCCGGGGATGCCCGGCGAGGAGGTCGCCCACCAGATCAAGCAGCGCGGCGACATCCCGGTCATCGTCCTGTCGGCGGTGTCGGCGAGCGAGAGCAAGGTCGAGCTCATCTCGCACTACGCCGAGGACTACGTCACCAAGCCGTTCCACTACCCGGAGCTCCGCGCGCGCATGAACCGGGTGCTCCGCCGGATGAACGGACGGATCCCGTCCGGCGCGCTCGTCCTCGGCCCGGACCTGGTCCTCAACCTGCACAGCCGCAAGGCGATCGTGGGTGGCCAGCCGCGTCCGATCTCGCCGATCGAGGCCCGGTTCCTGGCGGTCCTCGCCGGACGGCTCGGCGACGTCGTGACGACCGAGGAGCTCCTCGCCGACGTGTGGCGAGAGGCCGATGCCGCCGAAGCCGTCTACGTCTGGGTGACGGTCCGCCGACTGCGTCGCAAGATCGAAATCGACCCCGTCGAGCCGCGCCACCTCGTGTCGGAGCCCGGCGGCGGCTACCGTCTCGTGCAGCTGCCGATGCCCGACCGACCGGAGTGACAGGGGCGACCGTGGGCCGCCGACGGCCCGTCCCGTTCGGCCGGCGCCTGGGCATCGCGCTGGTCTCGATGGCGGTCCTGCCGCTCCTGCTGTTCGCGGTGTTCGCGGTCAATCGGATCGATGTCGCCCTGAGCGCCAACGCGGACGACCGGGTCCACGAGACCCTCTTGGCCGTCGACACCGTGCTGGCGCGCCGGCAGCAGGAGCTCACCGAGACCACGGCGTCCTACGCGACTTGGCCGGTGACGCGCACCCTGATCGACTCGGGCGACGTGACCGCGATCCGCCAGGACATCCTCGGCTTCCTGGTCGAGCGTGGGTCCGTCGACGTCGCGGTCGCGATCGTGGACGGCCAGCCCCTCGGTGCCGGCACCGCGTCGACGGAGGCGGCCCTGGTCCGCGCATTCGGCCAGCCGACCGGTCCCTCGGATACCCTCGTCGCCCTCGACCATGACCTGTACCAGGTGTCGGTGTCACCCATCCCCGCACCGCCCGGCGGCCGGTCCGACTGGATGATCTTCGGACGCCGCCTCGATCCCGAGTTCGCTCTCGAGATCCTGCGATTGACCGGGTTCGACGTCGCGGTGCTCATGCCCGCCGGGAACGTGTCGGTCGCCGGCGACCCGGCGGCGGCGGCTGAGTTCGGCGGCGACGTGACCCGGGCCGACGGTGGCGCACGGCGTGACGGCATCGTCGCCGGCTGGACGGCCGCCGGCTCCACGGACCGTCGGGCTGGGACGCTGCTGGTGACCTCGCGGGACGTGCCGATCCAGTCCCTGCTGAGCCAGCTACCCGCGGTCCTCCTCGGGACACTGCTCATCGCGATCGTCCTGTCCGTCATCGCCGCCTGGTTCCTGGGGCGCGGGCTCAACCGGCGACTGGCCTCCGTCCACGACGGCCTGACCGCCATGGCCGCCGGGCGGCGCCCATTGCGGTCTCTCCCCTCCACGGAGCCGGATGTCCAGCGTCTGGCGGTCGCGCTCGACGAGCTCGTCGCCGCCACGGACCGACGCGATCGCATCCTGGGCGACGCGTCGGTGGCCATCGGCGAGCTGCGACCCGAGCAGGGTGCCGATCACGTCGCCCAGGCGGCAGCCGATAGCGCGTGCGAGGTGTTCGACCTTGTCGCGTGCTCGCTGGTCCGGTCCGACGGGTCGGTCGCCGCGACGTCCGGTGACCCGGAGGCCGAGACGACCGGTCATTCGAAGCGCGTCGAGACGCCGATCGAGATGGCCATGGGCGACCACGCCTGGCTGGTCGGCCTATCGTCGCCGGAGCGCCCCTGGACCGAGGCCGACGCCGCCCTCTTCGGGCTCTATGCCCGGCTCATCAGCGGCACCCTCCGGGACGCCCGTGTCTACGAGGACGCGTCCGACCGCCTCGTCCGGCTCGGGCGTCGGAACGAGATCCAGCGCGAGTTCCTGCGCAGCGTCAGCCACAACCTGCAGACGCCGCTGACGACGATCTCGCTCCTCGCCGATGACCTGGCCGAGACGGGACCGGCGGCGACACCCGAGTTCGTGGAAGCGCGGGTCTCCGCCATCCGGGCCGAGACCGACCGGCTCGAGCGTCTCGTCGCCCAGCTCCTGACCGTGTCACGTCTCGACGCCGGCCGGGTTCGGCTGGAGAGCGACGCGGTGGCCATCGCGCCACTCGTCGGGCGGGTCTGGACGGAGCTCGGCGCCGACCGCGACTTCGAGCTCGACGATGCCGCCGGCGGACTGATCGCGGTCGGCGACCGCGAGGCGATCGAGCAGGTCGTCTGGATCCTGCTCGACAACGCCCTTCGCTACGCGGGGACGGGCCCCATCCGCGTCAGGATCACGGTGGCGACCTCCGAGGCAGACCCGACCATCCACGTCGAGGTCATCGACGCCGGCCCGGGGATCCCCAAATCCGAGCGCCGGCATATCTTCCGGCGGTTCTGGAGCGGCGCCGCCGGCCGGCGTCGCGGCGGGACCGGCATGGGGCTGGACGTCGCGCGGCGGCTGGCCACGGCGATGGAGGGCTCACTGACGTTCCGGCCGGGCGACCCGGCCGGATCGGTCTTCGTGCTCACGCTCCCGGCCGAGGACGCACGACCCGACTGACCGCGAGGCGGTGTCGCCCGAACGCACCGGGGGCTCGCGACCACGCTCGCGTGACGGGCGGTCTGATAAGTCCGCCGTTATGGCGCGTGCATGGATGCTCTTTCTATCCTCCGCCGGCGTCACCTGACGCCTTGTGATCCATCGACACCGCCGGGGGAACTTGCGTGAGCACGCCAAGTCGATGCTCGACATCGGATCGGCCGGCCACGCGCCGACCAGGGCCTGACCGCAGACGCGGCCGGGCCCTGGTCGAATCCTCGCTGGCGCTGCAGCTGTCCAGGATCACCCTGCGCGCCGCCAGCTTCGGTCATCCGATCACTGTGGCGGCGCGGATCTTCAGCCTGGAGGCAGGAGAAGAAACGTGCAGCGATCTCCACTTTGGCGCTGGCTTGCGGTGTGGTCGGTCGTCGTGGCGATCATCATCGGCGTCATCGGCGTTCTTCTCTATCAGGCCGGGCACGCCTGAACCTGATCCGGGGCAAAGGCGGATGAGCGAGGGGCATGCCCGCTTGCAGGCGGACAGCCCCCGTGCCGTCAAGCACCCATGAACGGTGTCCCGCAGGAAAGCGTCGTGCAAGCTGCGGCACAGGACGCTGACGCCCGCCCCCGGACCCGACAGACGGCACGTCGCCGTTCCCGTTCGGGCGCCTCGGGCCAATCGCTCGTCGAGTTCGCCCTCGTCTTTCCCTTGTTCCTGACCTTGATCCTCAGCACGATCGAATTCGCGTTCGTCTTCAACGCCATCCTCGCCGTCCAGTTCGCCACCCAGAATTCGGCCCTGATCGCAGCCGAGATCGGCGACGCAGCCGGGGTCCCGGGTAGCCTCGCAGTCGCGGACTGCGCGATCCTGCAGGAGATCGAGCGCGACATCACTGCCCCAGCCCAGGGGACCCAGATCGGCACCGTGGAGATCACCTGGGCGGACGCGGCGGGCGTGTCGAAGGGGTCCGGCACGACGACCACGACGGCATACACAAGGTCCGGTTCGTCGACATGCACCTTCCCGGACGGCACCAGCGGCACCGTCCCGTACGGTGCCCCGTCGCCGAACAACTATCCGCCCATCGCCAGATGCAACTTTCTCACCCCCTCCCCCTCTCGGTGCCCCGCGACGGCAGGGATCAGCCACACGGGCGGACCGGACTTCATCACCGTGAAGATCACATACACCCACCTGTTCAAGACGCCGATGTCCAAGTTCATCCCGGGGGGCGGCGCGGGGCTCACCTTTTCCCGGTCGAGCACGGTGCGAATGGAGCCCATCCTGTGAGCCGACGCGCGCGAGGGCCGGGCAGGCCCGAACGTGGTCAGGGCCTCGTCGAATTCACGATGATCGTCCCCGTCGTCATGCTGATCCTGCTGGGCATGCTCGAATTCGGCTTCGCGATGGACCATTCGACGACCGTCGGCAACTCCACACGCGAGGGCGCCCGGATGGGCTCGGCGCTGGTCAACGGCGGTGACACGCTCGGGTGCGGTACCGGGCAGTCGCCGAATGCCGGCGCGGTGGACGGGCGGATCGTCGCGGCGGTCCAGCGGATCCTCGACGCGCCCGGGTCACGCGTTGTTCTGGCAAACGTCGATGAGATCCGGATCTTCAAGGCCACCTCCACCGGAGCGGAAACCGCCGGCAAGGTCAACGTCTGGACCTACTCGTCGACGGGGACCTCGACAGCGGACGGCCTGGTGAACTTCGTCCCCTCTGGCACACAGGGGTGGGCCCCCTGCTCGCGATCGTTCGTCTGGACGACATGCGGTTCGCCGCCGGCCGGGCTCCAGCAGTGTCCACCCGACTCGATCGGCATTCGCGTGAACTACACCTACCGCTTCGTCACCCCGCTCAACGCGGCGATGGGCTTCTTCGGCGGACCCGGTGCGTCATCGCTCGCGGAGTCGGAACGGACAGTCATGGCGATGAACCCGAGTTGACGACTTCCATGCAGACAGCTTCCAGCACCCTGACACGACCCGAGGTAGACGCGATGTCATCCCACGCTCCGTCCGCGGCGACACCGGCCAAGCCATCGGAGACGCGCGAGCGATCCCGTGGCCAGGTCCTGGTGATCTTCGCGATGGCGATCTTCGTGTTCATGGGGATGATGGCGATCGTCATCGATATCTCGTGGTACTGGATCAACAGCAACCGCGTCCAGAAAGCGGCTGATGCCGCCGCGCTCGCCGGCGTGGTGTGGCTCCCAGGCGACGAGACCAAGGCCATCCAGACCGCGATCTACGAAGCGGCGAAGAATGGCTACACGGTCGCGAGCAACGGCGTGGCGGTCGGTGGCCTGAAGCTGACGGCCGGCAAGCAGGCGGGCAACGATCGGCGCCTCAACGTCACGATCAGCGCGCCCGTCGGGACGTTCTTCATGAAGGTCTTCGGGATCAACGCGATCCAGGCCACGCGGTCTGCAAGGGCGGAGTATGTCCTGCCCGTCGCGATGGGCAGCCCCGAGAACTACTACGGCGTCTTCGGGCAAGTCCGGAACGCGACGACGACCACGACGGTCCAGCCGCCGCCGGATGTCGATCCGGGCCCCAACACCGGGACGGGTCAGAGGGTCGCGACGACGAGGCCCGGGACTGATGTCTGGAGCACCACGAGTGGATCGCTCGTCAACGCGGTCAACAGCTCCACCGATAACGTCTACGCTCGGTCATCGACGAACAACCAACAGCAGCAATGGGCCACATTCGGGCTGGCGACAACGGCCAACCCCGGTTCGCCGATCCCCAACCCGGACACGTCGGGCAGCACGACCAGCACCATCGACATCACGGGCATCGTCGTGACCCTGGATGACACCTTCCTGACTGCCACGTGCGCCAATTCCAAGGTCGGCGTCGAGCTCAACTGGAATGCGGGCGCGGCGGGGTCCTGGTCCACGCAGATCCAGACGCCGGTCCTCGGGACGAGCACGACCACCGGGGACTACCTGCTCCCCGCGACGGGCGGCAGCGGCACCACCTCGGCCTGGGGCTCTCATCCGTGGGCTCGCAGTGACTTCACCGACGCGAACTTCCGGATCCGGCTGACGGCGATCAAGGGCTGTGGTACAGGCAGCACATTCATCAACGTCGACCAGCTCCGGATCCAGGTCTTCTACGTCGAGACGACCACGACGATCCTTCCGCCCGTGACGACAACAGATCCGTGGCCAGACACGACCCTGTACGGCCCGGGTGCCGCATGCCTGAACGGAGTGCCCGCGTGCGCTCGGGCAGACGCCGCCGGCGGGGGGCAGACGCTCAATCCCCGCGGGTTCTGGGCGACGATGAACACGCAAGGAGCCGGCAACATCAACGGCGATGCGTTCCAGCCCAACTACGACACCGGTTCCACCGTCGCTCCGAACTGTCCGACCGCCACCCTGCGGGCGTGCTACGACCCCGACAACTACTACAACTACGCCGTCGAGATGCCACCGAATTCGACCGGCGGATACGTCTACATCTTCGATCCCGTCTTCTGCGAGACGGACGTGGCGAGCGGAACCGGCGATCGGCATTTCAGCGGGTCGGACGCAGTCAGTTCTTTCTATGAGCTCTACAGCACGGGGACGAGCCTCTTCACCCGCGCCGACGATACGCTGCTCGCAACCTCCGGGAACCTGTTCACCGGGATGGCCTACCAGGACACGTCGATGGGCGGCGACAACGGCTCGGAGTGCCGCCAGAAGGCAACCGCCTATGGCGATGCCCGCGACTATCACGACTCCTGGTTCCTGCTCAACCCGTCGACTCCGCTGACGGGCGGCCCCGGCGGCACCGTCTACCGCGTCCATACGACCGGAACCAACCCGTCCGCCCGGACCCAGCAGCAGGGCACCGATGGCGAGCAGAGCTTCGCGATCTACGCGACGGATACGGCCGCAGGCGGCGTCCTGCCGAAGGTCTACGGCCTCGGCGCGATGCAGATGTTCACGCCGCTGACGGCGGGCTCGAGCACCGTGAACTCGAGCTTCTACCTGGCCCAGATCGACCCGATCCATGCAGGCAAGACCCTCGAGCTCCATCTCTGGGATCCCGGCGATACGCAATCACTGATCGCCGACCTGGCCGTCCAGATCCCGACATCCTCCGGATGGACCTCGACACCGTTGTCGTACTCCGCCAAGGTGGGGACGAGCGGCAGCGGGCCGAACGCCGCCTGCAACACGAATGCATCCGGCTCCACATCGTCCATCCGGACGTCGAACGGTGGCACTCTCGGCGAGTTCAACGGCTGCTGGCTCACGATCGACATCCCGATCCCGACCACCTATACCGGGCAACAGCAGGGCTGGTGGAAGATCCAGTACACGATGCACAACTCGGTGACGGGCACCGGCACGTCGAACGATGTCACGACCTGGACAGCCGAGATCCAGGGCAATCCGGTCCACCTCGTCGTTCCGTGATCCGGGCCGCGTCGGGCGAGGGTCAGGCGCTGGGCACCACGGAGGCCGTCCGGGGCACGGCCGTGATGTCGCGGATCTGGAGCGGGGCGAGCGTGCCCAGACCCTCCGCCACCACGATCGCATCGTCGCCCGGCTGGAGCACGAAGTCGCTCGGCGGGTTGACGAAAGCGCGGCCGCCGCGGTTCACGGACAGCAGCGTGGCGTGGTGGTCGTTGCGCAGCCGCGTCGCCACCTCGTCGATCGCCAGCCCGAGATAGTCGTCCGGCAGGGCGATCCGGTAGAGCTCTGAGCCGTCGCCGCCGGACACGATGTCGGTGACGATGGCGGACAGACCCGGGTACAGGGCCGACCGTGCCAGGAGCCGCGACGCCACCTTGGACGTGACAAGGAGCTCGTCGACCTCGGCGCGGATGAAGTGCGGCTCATGCTTCGGGTTGTTGACCTCGGCGACCGTGCGCACCTGGGGCGCGACGGACTCGATGGCCATGATCGCGAGGATCGAGTGCATGTCCGCCTCGTCCGAGCCGTCGACGGGGAAGACGATCGCGGCCGAGGCATCCGCGATGCCGGCCCGCTCCAGGTCCTCGGCGTTCGTCGCGTCCCCCCGGACGAAGTAGACGCCGGAGCCCGCGGGGTTCTTGTCGAGGTCGGCCAGCACGACGACCTTCTGCGGGTAGTCGTCGCCCTTGAGCTCGTCGACGAGGTCGCGGGCGGTGCTGTTCCAGCCGCACACGATGATGTGTTCCTTGTGACCGGAGGAACCCAAGCCCTGACCCTCCTTGAGCAGAAAGTCGATGACCATGGCGACCAGGGCACCGGTGATCATCCCGAGCATGGCGACCCCGAACAGGATAAGCAGCCAGCTGACGATGCGTCCGCCGGGCGAGGTCACGAAGGTGGAATCGCCGGCCCCCAGGACGGTCGCGATCCCCCAGTTGAACGAATCGAACAGTGCCTGGAAGGTCCGGTCCTTCTCGAGAAGCGTGATCAGGACCGCCGCGATGAGGACGACGAAGACGATCCCCTCGCCCAGCGACAGGAAGAAGCGGCGATCCAGCTGACCGCTGACGCGACGCAGGTGCCACGCGACGCGGCGGATGATCGGGCTGGCAAGGACCGGGGGGATCGGGACGGATGGCATCGGGCCACGATCGTGCCATACCGGGGCGGGTCCACGTCAACCCTCGGCGCGCTCGTGGAGGGCCGCGGCGGGCCGTGGCGTCAGTGCCGGTGGTCGGGCTCCGGGATCGTGACGTCCACCACGTCCGCGCGGAGCGCCCGGACGAGGTCCGCCGGGGTCAGGTGCAGGTTGACCCCGAAGTCGCCGCCCCCGATCGCGACCCGCTCGAGCCCGTCGATCGCGGCGTCCGCGATGACCGGCCAGGCGCGGGTCGAGCCGAACGGCGTGATCGTGTAGCGGACGTACCCGGTGGCTGCCTGGGCCTCGTCCGCGTCCGGCAGCGACAGCCGGCTGACCCCGAGGTGGGCGCGCAGCTTCGGCCAGTCGAAGCGCCGGCCCGCCGGCACGAGGACGAACACGTAGTCGTCCTCGCCACGACGGACGACGATCGTCCGGAGCAGCGCTTCGACCGGGATCCCCTGGAACGCCGCGCTCTCCTCGGCGCTCGAGGCTCGTTCCGTGCGGATGACCGTGAAGGGGACGCCGGCCGCCTCGAGGGCGGCGATGGCCGGCGTCGACGGGCCGGTCACGCCGGTCATGATCCGTCCGGGTCCGCCTCGGTCGCCTTGGTGTGGCGATGGTGGTCCAGCGCGTCCGGGAACGCGGCCATCAGCCGGCGCAGC
Organism: uncultured Chloroflexia bacterium; assembly: GCA_963755995.1. Taxonomy (GTDB): domain Bacteria; phylum Chloroflexota; class Limnocylindria; order Limnocylindrales; family CSP1-4; genus SPCO01. The sequence continues at coordinate 685,023 of CAVWLQ010000002.1, forward strand.
AGGCGATTGAGCTGCTCCCGGTCCGCCGGCTCGAGGGCGGCGGTGATCGCGGACTCGCGGCGGCCCTGCGTCCCGGCGGTCTCGTCCCACGCGCGGTGACCGGCCTCGGTCGGCTCGATCAGCGTCCCCCGCCGATCGTTCGGGTCGGCCAGCCGGCGGATCAGCCCGGCGGCCTCCATCCGGTCGAGCCGGTTGGTCATCGCGCCGCTCGAGAGGTGGATGTCGTCGGCCAGCTCGCCGGCCGATCGGCGATACGGCGGTCCGACCCGGCGCAGCCGCCCGAGCACCTTGAACGCTCGCCGGTCCAGGCCGAACGCAGCGAGGTTGGACGCGGCCGAGTCGTCGAACCCGTGGGCGAGCATCTGGATCCGCTCGACGATCCCCTCGGTCAACGGGTCGAGATCGGGGATCTCGCGAGCCCAGATGGCGAGCGAGGCGTCGAGGTGGTCCAGCTCGTCCGGGTCGTCGGCGGTCGTGGCCATGGATCGAGTATCGATCCCGTTCCCGTCGACGTCAAGCCACTTCATATAGTGCTGCACGATATCGTGCTTCTTCATTACAAGTATCTTGACATGAAGATACTCTGGTGCTAGATTACGAACATCAAGGAAGGAGGGCACGAGATGTTCGAACTGCAGCCCCAGACGCTGGACACCGAGGTCGCCCGTCGACGCGAGGTCCTCCGCGGGACGATGCGTGCCTCGCGAGGCACCGAGCGCATGGATCGCCGGGTCCCCGGCACCGTGCGCATCCGCCACGCGGTGGCGATGCTGGCCGCGGCCAAGGCCTGACCGTCCGGCCTAGGCCGGGTCGACAAGCTCCATGCGGATGCGCTTGTTGATCCGGCCTTTCGATTCGTAGCCGGTCACCCGGATCCCGCCGACCTCGCTCGTGTTCGACACGTGCGTCCCGCCGTCGGCCTGGAGGTCGAGCCCGACGATCTCGATCGTCCGGATCTCCGCGATGCCCTCGGGCAGCAGGTTGACCTTGGTCCGGATGAGGTCCGGGATGGCGAAGGCCTCCTCGCGCGGGAGGACCGCGACCCGGACGTCGCGCGCGACGGCCAGCTCGGCGTTGACGGTCGCCTCGATCGCGTCCACGAGATCGCCGGACATCCGCTCGAACTCGAAGTCCATCCGGCCGGAGCCCGGCTCCATGTTGCCGCCCGTGACGAGGGCGCCGTAGTCGCGCCAGACGACGCCGCACAGGGCGTGCAACGCGGTGTGGGTCCGCATCAGGGCCAGTCGCCGCGCCCAGTCGAGGTCGACCGTCAGCTCTTCGCCGACGCGCGGCGGGTCGCCGTCACCGGGCTCGAGCTCGTGGACGATCTCGCCGCCGGCCTTCCGTGCGGCCCGGACCGTCCACGTCCGTCCGTCGCTCGTGCGCAGGAGCAGGCCCCGATCGGATGGCTGGCCGCCGCCGCCGGGGTAGAAGACCGTCCGGTCCAGGACGACCAGCGTCGCCTCGCCGACATCGACGGACGCGACCCGTGCCTCGGCGGTCCGTGCGTAGGCGTCCGTGTAGCAGAGCTGCTCGCCGGTCGGGGTCATGACGCCCTCACGTCACTGGGCGTTGAGCGTCCCGATCATCGTGGGGTGGACCGTACAGACGAAGGCGTACTGGCCGGCGTCGAGCGCGGGCACGTCGTAGGTCCGGCTCTCGATGCCGTTGAAGATCGTGCCCTTGAACAGCTCCGCACCGGTCGAGCCGCCGAGGTGGATCGAGACGTTGTGGGGCGTCCCGGCGTCCTTGTTGTCGAACACGATCTGGAACGGAACGCCCGCCGGGGCGGTCACCGTCTCCTGCTCGTACTTGATCCCGAGAGCGCTGATCATCACGAGGTTGGGATTGCCCGATCCGCCCGGCTCGGCCGGGGCGCTGGCCGACGCCGCCGTGCTGGGTGCTGCCGTCTTGCTCGGCGCGGGCGCATACGTCCAGCCGGCGTTCGCCGTCGTGCAGGCACTCAGGACCGCCGCGACCAGGATGGCGACCGACAGGAGCCGTGCGTGACGCATGAGCGGTTGGGCCTTTCGTTGGGGTTGGCGGGCAGGACCGCGTGGCTCAGGGAATTTACCGCGACCGGCGACCTCCTGTCGCGAGGTTCGTGCGGAGGGGTGCGGGGCCGTGGAGGGAGGTCCTAGTACCGACGGGCCACCCCCCGCCGGTACCAAAGGGCCGGTTGTGGGACGGGTGATGCCGGCCGTAGGCTCGCCGTCCACCTCGTTTCTTGGGGTGTGCACTTATTCGTTCCAGCCCGGAGTCGTCGCAATGATCAAGGACACAGCCCACCGCGCCTGGCGCATCGTCATCACCGTCGGCCCGCTCGCCGCGATCGCGCTGAGCCTCGCCGCCGGGATGAAGTGGCGCTGATCCCACACTGATCTTCGCGCCTCCCCCGGCCTCATGCCGGGAGAGGAACCAAACGACCCCGATGAGACCCGGAGACCTCCCTCCGGGTCTCGCGGCGTCCGGGGGTCAGTGTCGCTCCGTCAGGCCCAGGCGGATGGCGACCGCGGCGGCCTCGACCCGGCCGGAGACCTCCAGCTTGGCCAGGATGTTCCCGACGTGGACGCCGACGGTCTTCTGGCTGATGAACAGACGCTCCCCGATCTCCCGGTTGGTCCGGCCCTGGGCGACGAGCGCCAGCACCTCGCGCTCGCGGCCGCTCAGCCCGAACGTGTCCGTCCGGCGGTGCGCCACGGGCGGATCGCCTGCGACGGCCCGGACCAGGTCCGACCGCGCGCCGTCGAGCGCGTCGGCCATCGGCTGAGCGGTCGCGCCGCTGGCGTCGATCGGGATGCCGACCGGCTCGGGCGCGTCCGCGAGGAGCTCGTCCACCGCGCCCGGCAGGGTGATCCGCGCCCGCCCGGCCAGCTCCCGCAGCTCGCGCAGGAGCGGCTTGGCGTCGAGGCCGATGGCCAGATCGACGGCGGCCAGGAGCGGCTCCTGGGCCTTCGCCCGGCCGGTCCGTCCGGTGCCGCTGCCGAGATAGGCCTCGGCCTCGCGCCAGCGCGCGAGCGCGACGTCGTAGGGCGCCGTCAGCGTCTCCCAGGTCTCCGCAACCGCCCGCCAGGCGGGTCCGTCGTCCTTGCCCTCCAGGCGGCGCTGGTAGGCGCGGGCGGTCGCCAGGGAGGCCTCCGCAACCTTCCGTGAGCCAGCACTCTTCGGTGCGCCGCCGGCCCGCACGATCGCGACGGCCGCGGCGAGGACGTCCGCCGTCCGTTGGCGGGCGCCGGCCAGCGGGGCCAGCTGTCGGTGGTGACGCGCCTCGGCGGCGGCTGCCGCGTCGACTTGGGCGACCATGGCCGCCATCCGCGCGACGAGGACCCATTCCTCGGTCTCGCGCACGCTCGCCCAGCCGCGATCGACCGAACGGCTCGCATCGCTGACGTCGCCACGCCACAGGGCGAACGAGGCGGCTGCCAGGTAATACGGGCCGGCCAGCTGGGGCTCCCGGACCGCCGCCAGCTCCAGCACGGTCTGGCCGAGCAGGCGTGACGCCTCCTCGCCGGCGTTGGTCTCGATCTCGACCGCCGCGAGCACGAGGACGGCCTCCATGTACACGACCCCGACGGTCAGCCACGACATCGCCCGGGAGCTCATCGCCCGGGCCTCCGGCCAGCGGCCGAGGATGAACAGGGAGTCGGCCACATTCCCGGCGAGGAAGTTGCCGTAGACCGCCTCGAGACCGACCCTCTTGGCGTCCTCGATCGCGGCGTACGCCACGTCGACGGCCTCGGCCCGCCGCCCGACCAGGTCGAGGACCGTCGTCAGGTTGGCCCGGATCCGGAAGAGCGCCTCGGGATCGTCGAGGGCGGTCGCGCCGACCTCGGCCTGGTGCAGGAGGTCGATCGCGCCGTTCGGGTCGCTGCCCCAGGCGAGCGCCACCGCGAGTGTCGTCGTGGCATGCACGTCCTGGCTCTCGGCCGGCGGGTCGCACGCCCGCGCGACGCGGATGGCCTCCCGGGCGAGCCGCTGGGCGTCCGAGAAGATGCCGTCGAGCATCTTCAGCTGGGCGAGCGTGGCGAGGACCGTGGCCCGTTCCGGCGACACGTCCCGTGGCACGAGCTCGACGGCGCGGCGGGCCGCCAGCATCGCCCCGGCCGGGTCGCCGGCCGCGCGCCGGATGACGCCCAGCCGGCCGTGGAGCAGGCCCAGCTGCACGCGATCCTTGCGGGCATCGAGCCCGCCGATTGCCGCCTCGAGGAAGCTCGTTGCCCGCGCCGTCCGGCCCGTGGCGAACGCGGCCTCTGAGGCGCGGACCTGCAGGTCGACGAGGTCCGACGGCGCGGACCGGCGGTGATCGCCGCGACCGGCCGGGGCGGGCATGTCCGACAGCGACAGGGCGAGCTCGAGCGCGGCCAGCTCGTCGGCGGCGGCGTGCCGGGCGCCGGCGAAGGCGGCGGCGTCGATGGCCGCCGCGCGGGCGGCCGCCGGCTCGTGCGCCGCCAGCCAGTGGCTGACGATGACGGACGGAGGCCCGTCGAGGCTCATCGCGAGCGCCGCATGGTTGCGCGTCCGCGCGATCGGCAGGAGGTCGTTGGCGATCGCCCGGCCGATCCCCTCGTGGCGGACGGCGATCCCCTCCTCGGTCTCGACCAGGAACCCGTTCGCGACGGCTTCCTCGAGACCGGCCAGGAGGTCCGCGTCCAGCACGCCGTCACCGGCGCGCGGGCCGCTCACGGAGCGCGGCGCCGACCGGTCCGTGCCGATCTCGTAGGCGGCGGCCAGGGCCGCGAGCTGCAATCGATCCAGCGGCCGCTCGGCGAGCGCGATCAGCCGGGCCACGCGCCGGCATTCGACCGATCGGATCGCCATCCGGGCGATGACGAGGTCGTCGAACGAGCCGGTCAGCGAGCTGCTCGGCAGCTCCCGGCGGGCCGCCAGGAGCTCCTCCGCGACGAGCGGCAGGCCACCCGACCGTTCGGCGACCAGGAGGAGCAGGCTGGCCGAGGCACGCTCGCCCTGGATGCCCTCGATGAGGGCGGCCAGCTCGTCGCGATCGAGCGGGGTCAGGTCCAGCCGGGTCGGGTGGCCGAGGGCTGGACGTGATCGCGGCGAGGTCCGCCAGCCACGGGTCGTCGCGCCCGACGACGTCCGGCTGGAACGTGCCGATGATCGCGAGCCGCTGGTCCCGCGAGATCCGGGCCAGGAACGTGACGAGCGCCCGGCTCGCGGCGTCGGCCCGGTGGAGGTCCTCGATGACCAGCAGGACCGGGCTGTGCTCACCGAGGCGGCCCAGCACGCCCAGGATGCTCTCGAGGGTCCGCGCCTGGCGGCGCTCAGGCGCGGTGACGCTTCGGTCGCCGGTCCAGGCGCCGCTCGGCTCGAGCCGCTCGCCCAGGTCCGGCAGCAGGCGGACCACCTCCGATGCGCCTGAGCCCAGCCGGTCGGCCAGGACGTCGTCGGGCAGCGCCCGGAGGGCGGGCCCGATGGCCCGGACGATCGCCCCGTACGGCTCGTCCACGCCGCCGATCCACGCCGTCGCCCGCAGGACGGTCATCGGCTGGGTGAGGGCCCGCATCCGGACCGTCGCCTCGCCGAGGAACCGGGTGACGCCGACGCCCGACGTGCCGGTGACGATCATCGTCCGCGACCGCCCACCAGCGGCGTCATCGAGGCGTGCGGCCAGGCGTTCGAACGCCTCATCGCGGCCGACGAACCGCTCGCTCGTGTACTGGGCGGGCATGGCCGCATTCTACGGGCCGCGTGGGCTAGGCTGGCCGCCATGACCGTCGCACGGAACGCGCCCCACCCGGCCAACACACTGAACGACCTGCCGGGCGAGGAGTGGCTCTACTTCACCAAGTCGCTGCTGACGACGGCCTACCCGTCGGAGCTCGGTCACGCGGCGCAGACGGGTGCACGGTGCCAACAAGCCGCCGCGCCTGATGGCCCGGCTCATCGAGTTCTTCAGTCAGACCGGCGAGCTCGTCCTGGACCCGTTCGCGGGCGTCGGCGGGACGCTGCTCGGGGCGGCCATCGCGCGCGGCCCCCGACGGGCGCTGGGCATCGAGCTCGAACCGCGCTGGGCCGCGGTCTTCGCATCGGTCGTCCGGGACCTGACGGGAGAGCGCGACGGCGCCGGGCCGGTGCTGGCCGACCTGGGCACGGCCGATCCCGGCGGGGTGCGCGGCGTTCGATCCGGGCGGCCTCGAGCTGCGGGTCGGCGATGCGCTCGCGGTCCTGCCGACGATCGAGACCGGCTCGATCGACCACATCGCGACGGACCCGCCGTACAACCTGCAGCTGCCGATGACGATGGCCGGCGGTCCCCTGTCCGTGGCGCACGCCAACCGCCGGACCGACTACGCGATGGTCACCGACTCACCGCTGGACCTGGCCAACGCCGCGGACTACCCGGCCTTCCTCGACCGGATGGAGGTGGTCTTCGGGGAGCTGCTCCGGGTCTTGCGCGACGGATCGCTACGCGGTCGTCATCGTGCGCGACGCCTACCAGGACGGCCGATACCTGTTCACCGGCTCGGACCTGGCCGCGCGGGCAGCGGCGGTCGGCTTCGTCCCGAAGGGCGATCTGATCTGGTACCAGGCCGGCACCCGCCTGCGCCCGTACGGCTACCCGCGCGCCTTCGTCCCGAACATCGTCCACCAGCACATCCTGGTGCTGCGCAAGGAACGTGCCCGTCAGCCTCGCCGGCGGCGCGACTCGAGGTAGGCCTCGAAGACGTCGCTGTCCAGGTCCGACTCGCCCATCGTCCACGTTTCCGGCGCGGCGGGCATCGTCGCGACCGGCATGTCCGGCGCCGGCTCCTCTACCTGGGCGGTGTCGCTCAGGGTCATCTTGTGGAGCCAGCCCTGCTGGCCATCGGGGCTCAGGACCAGCCAGTACGCGCCGTACTTCTCGATCAGCTGGACCTCGTCGCCCTGGTCGAGGTACCCGATCTCGGCGCCGCGCAGCTCGTCCGGCGAGTCGAGCAGGCGAACCACGCGATACCGGATGACCCGGCGCTCCCGACCGGCCAGCGGGCCGACCAGGCCTGCGTCGAAGGTCAGGCGCGCAGCGGGCGTCGTGTCCCGGATCGGATCGGCCTTGCGGGCCAGGAGCAGCGACGGTCGCCGCCAGCGTGGCAGCAGCAGCTCCATGTCCTCGACGTCCCCGACTTCCTCGCCGGGTTCGGGTCGGTCGACGATGCCGATGCCGGACGGCGGGTAGGCGACGCCGGGTGGGACGGCCCCGACGCCGGCCGCGACGGCCGCCGCCAGCGCGCCCCCGTCCGGTGGGTCGTCGTCACGGCGCTTGCGCCCGAACAGGCCGAGGGCCATCGCCGCGGTCACGGCCCCGGTCGTCGTGACCAACGTCGGCGCGAGCCCGAGCGGGGGGAGCACGGGGCCGTGGAGCCCGGCCATCGCCATGACGGCGGCGACCGGGCCCCATGCGGCGGGCTGGCCGCCGTGACCGGTCGTGCCCGGGCCGGCCGGGCCGTTCGAGCCGCCGTTCGAGCCGCCCGAGGACCCGCTGCCCGGGTCGGTGCCGGTGACGATGGCCACCTGCGGCGGATCGCTCGGCCCGTCGGATGGGGTCGCGCTCGGGAGGAGCGGCACCACGGACGGGTCGAGGGTCGGGTCTTCGGTCGGCACACCGGCGAGAGGGTTCGTGGTCGGGGTCGGGTCGGCCGTGGGATCCGCCGTCGGGGCTGCCGTCGCGGTCGATGGCGGCAGGACGAGCTGGGTGGCGGTCGGTCGCGGGGTCAGGCGGGGCGTGGGCCGCGGCGTCGGGGCCGTCCGCGGCTCGACGGTCGGCGGCGGGGTGGGCCTGGGCGTGGCCCGCGGGGTCGGCCGTGGGGTCGGCTTCGGCGTCGGGGCGGGCGTGGGCTTCGGTGTCGCCGTGGGCTTCGGCGTGGGCGTGGGTGTCGGCTTCGGCGTGGGTGTCGGCTTCGGGGTGGGCGTGGCGACCGGTCCGATCGTCACGCTGCCGGCCGCGAGTGACGCCAGGCTGCCGTCGTTCGCGATGGCCGAGATGACGACCGTGTGGGTCCCCGCCGGCAGGGTGCCGAACCAGGAGTAGGTGACGCCGGTCCCCCAGGCGCCGAGCCTCGTCCGCACCATCGTGTGATCGCTGCCGCCGACGCGCGCGGTCACGCTGTCCGCGTGCGATCCGCCGCCGTTGCGATAGACGGCGCTGATCAGGATCTTGGTCGCCGTCGTCCCGTTTCGTGGCGAGACGACGGCGTCGGAGAGGCTCGTCTTGTTCGGGGCGGCCGACATCGGCGCCGCGAACGCGGCCAGCAGCAGAGCGGCGGCGGCGACTGCCCCGAGCCACCAGGCCACCTGTGTTGTCGTACGACGGTTCCCGACGCGCAAGGATCAGCCTCCAGGCCCGGGCGATGCCCGGTGCCAGCTCGAGGATGTGTGCCGGGGAGGGGGCGGGCAATGGTACGGGGGTCCGGGTCGAAACCGCCGTCAGGCGGGCCGGGAGAGGGGCCCGTTGTCCCGCGTCAACGGGCGTTGGCGGTGCGGTGCGGTCTGGGCGGGCGGATGGGCCGACCGCCGCGGGTCGATGGCCCGGAATCGTCATGGCCCCCGGGAGCCGGCCGGCCCTACGCTCCGCCCGATGCATCCCACCGCCTCGTCCCGCCCCGACGGACAGACCGCCTCGCCGCTCACCGGGACGTTCCTCGGCGCGGCCCTCGTCGTCACCGGGGTCATCCTCGCGGTCCTGACCATCCAGACGCCGTTCGTGGCGCGGGCGATGCCGGGCGGCGGTGCCGGATCCTCCTCCTCGTCGGCCGCCCTCCTCGTCTGGGCCCTGGCGATCGCCGCCGGGGGCAGCCTGCTGGTGTCCGGGGCCGGCCGGCTGGCCGTCGCCCTGCCGGGCATCCGATCGGGCGCCGGCCGGCGCTCACCGCTTGCGCGCGTCCTCGCCGGCCTGCCGGATGACGTCACCGTCGTCGACGGCAGCCCGAGCCGCGATGGGCGGCCCCCCTCCCACCTGGTCGTCGGCCCGTTCGGCGTGGTGGTCGTCCACGAGATGGCCCCGCTCGCGACGGTCCGAGGGGCCGGTCCCTCGTGGGAAGCCCGGACCACGCACGGGTGGACGCCCACCGAGCCACCGCTCGACCGGGCGGCACGCCAGGCCGATCGTCTCCGTCACGAGCTCAGCGAGGCCGACCTCGACTTCATCGCGCGGGTCCACGCCGTGATCGTGATGGCCGACGCGCCCGTCACGCGGACGCCGACCTGCGCGGTCATCAGCCGCGACCAGGTCCCGGCATGGATCGCGTCGCTGCCCCGCCAGCGGAGCCTGACCGAGCGTCGCCTTGCGCGCCTGGTCGGCGTCGTCCGGACGGCCGCCGCCGAGGACGTCCGGCGCGGTTGGTAGGGGAGCCAGGACTCGAACCTGGAACCAGCGGGATATAAGCCCGCCGCTCTGACCGATTGAGCTACTCCCCCGTCGGGGGATGCTACACCCGGGCGCGCCGTGGTCTGCCCGTCAGCCGCCGCTGCGGAACCGTCCGCCGATGCCGCGCAGGCGGAGCTTTCGGGGCCGTGCCTGGCCCTCGTCCGTGGTCGGCTTGCCGTCACGACCGATCCTGGCGCCGCCGGGCGTCGTCCAGGCGTACTCGGGGAGCGCTGCGGTGAACTCCCGCTCCTCCTCGGTCCGCTCGGCCTCGATCGGCAGCTCGTCCGGGTCGAAGGGGCGCTCCAATTCCGGGACGAGGAGCGGTGGCCGGGCATAGGCCGGGGCACCGTAGAGCTGCGGCAGCGCGACGTGCTGTTCGTCGATGGACACGCGCGATTCCTCGAAGAAGGTGATGCGCCCGAAACGTGGGCCGCACCCCCGGATGATGTCGCAGTGGAGAGTACCGCGTATCAGTACTGATGGGCTAGCCGCCATGCACGCGCATCGCAGAATCGGTGCGTCATGGCACCGCCAGTTCGCGCCGTCAGCCGAACAGCGGCCGGATGATCTGGACGGCGACGACCATGACCAGGTACGCGATCGGCACCGCGGCGAAGAACCCCAGCGCCGCGCTCCAGGCGCTCCGACGCGCGACCGTTCCCGAGCCGGTCGGCTGGGGAACCACGAGATATGTGACGAGGCTGCCGATGACGAGGACGAGGACCACGTAGATCGCGACGGCCAGCGTGCGCAGATCGCCACCCGGCAGGACCGCGCCACGGCTGAGGGCGAGGTCGTAGACGAGGTACGCGATCGCCAGCACGACCGCCACGCTGAGGCTGGCCGCCACCGCGCGCACGACGGGCCGCGGCGCGTGCCGGAACTGACGCCAGCGGATCTCCGCCCACGACCGGCGCGGCGGGATCGTCGCCGGATCGCGGCGATCGTTCATCCCTCGCCCAGGATCGTGAGGACCCGCCGGGGCGGCAACGTCTCGGGCGTGCTGGCGGCCAGGAGCTCGACCCCCTCGGCGAAGCGCTCCAGCTCTGCTTCGGTGGTGAAGAAGCCGACGCTGATCCGGATCGCATCGAGCGGCTCGATGGTCCGCGCCACGGCGAAGAAGCGCGACCCCAGCTCGTCGAGGGCAGCCTCGGCGGGCCAGCCCGCGATCCGGAACGTGACCAGCGTCGCCATGGCGTGCGGCGGGGTCAGGACCGTGACGCCCGGGATCCCGGCGAGGCGCGCCGCGGCCGCCGCGGCCATCGTCGTCCCGCGCCGATAGACGAACTCGAGGCCCACGAACATCGACAGCCAGCCGATCGAGCGGGCCATGCCGACGACCGACGGCCGGTGGAAACCGGTCGCCTCGAACCGGCGGCCGTCGGGCCACCAGCGTGCGTCGCCGGTGCCCGTCGCCCGCTCGAACGTGAACCAGCCACCGAGGGCCGGGACGAGGCGCTCGATCGCGCCCGGATCGACCACGAGCGCGCCCATCCCCTCCGGGCCGAGGAGCCACTTCTGGGCCGGCACGGCGTAGGCGTCCGCGCCCAGCTCGTCGAACCGGAACGGGATCGCGCCGGCGGCCTGGGCGCCGTCAACGACGACGAACGCGCCGCGGTCGTGGGCCAGCGCTGCGATGGCCGCGACGGGCATGACCGTGCCGGTCGTCCAGAGCACGTGCGAGAGCGAGACCAGCCGGGTGCCGGGCGTGATCGCGACGTCGAATGCCGCGAGGGTCGCGTCGTCGTCGCCGTCCGCCCCGGCGTCCACGAACGCGATCTCCGCGCCGGACCGCTCGCGCAGGGCGTAGAGCGGGCCGAGGCCGCCGGCGTGCTCGTTGGTCGTGGTCACGATCCGGCCGCCGTGCCGCCAGTCGGGCAGGAGGCTCGCCGCGTTCATCCCGTCCGTTGCGGCGTGGGTCAGGCCGACGGCGGCCACGTCCGTCCCGAGCACGGCCGCCACGCCGGCGCGTGCCTCGTCCATCCGGCCGAGGAACTCGGCGAAGTAATCGGGGTGCGCGCGACCGACGTCGCGTTCGTAGGTGGCGATGTCGGCCATCGCCGCCGCGGTCTCGGCCGGGAGCGGGCCGACCCCTCCGGTGTTCAGGTAGATCCCGGCAGCGAGGGACGGGATGGCCGTCCGGACGGCCGCCAGCTTCTCCGGATCCGGCATGGAGGGGACGACCACGGCCGTATGATACCGGCGATGAGTGGCCTGGCCCGTCCAGAGATCCTGGCCACCACGGAGTGGCTGGCGGAGAATCTCGACCGTTTCGGGATCCGCGTCCTGGACCTCCGCTGGCGCCCCGACGGCAGCGCGCCGACGGTCCACGCGAGCGGCCACATCCCGGGTGCAGCGCTCGTGGACTGGCGCCACGACCTCATCGAGGACGGTGACAACGGCGAGACCATCCTGCTCGCCGGGCCGGACCGGATGGCGACACTGGCGGCGCGCGCCGGGATCACCGATGACACCACGGTCGTCGTCTACGACGACAGCCAGAGCCTGTTCGCCGCCCGGGCGTGGTGGAGCCTGCGCGCCTATGGCCTCGAATCCGTCCGGATCCTCGACGGCGGCTACGCCGACTGGGTCGCCGAGGGCCGGCCGGTGTCCAACGCGCAGGTCGCCCCCGGCACGGCCGGTTTCACGGTCCGCGGCCCGAACCGGACGCGGCTGACCACGACCGACGTCCGCGGGCTGCTCGGGTCGCCCGACGTGACCCTCCTCGACGCCCGGGCGCCGGCCGAGTACCACGGCTTCGAGGGCAACACCAAGCGGCTCGGCCACATCCCGGGCGCGGTCAACGTGCCGGTCGGGGCGACCAGCGAGCCGGGCGGCCAGCGGCTGCGCGACGGGGCGGCGCTGCGCGACCTGCTCCACCGGGCGAACGTCACCCGCGGCCGGCGGATGGTCTGCTATGACGGGTCCGGAGTCGCCGCGGCCAAGCTCGCCTTCGTGCTGACCCTGCTCGGGCACGAGGACGTCGCGGTCTATGACGGCGGCTGGGCTGACTGGGGCAACCGGATGGACCTGCCGGTCGACCGCTGAGCGGCTAGCCGGCCGGCCTGGCCTTCGAGCCGGCGGTCACGAGCAGCTCGGCACCGTGCTGGAGCCCTTCGTACAGCGCGGTCACGGTCTCGACGGTGTCGATCTCGTCGACGGTCTTGTCCGGACGGAGCCGGGCGATCCGCGGGAAGCGCAGCGAGAAGCCGGAGCCGTGGCGGTTCGAGCGGACGATGACATCGAAGGCGATCTCCACGACGACGGTCGGCTCGACCTGGTGGTAGCGGCCGTAGCGGGCGATCGTGTGCGCCTCGAACCAGCGCGTCATCTCGGCGATCTCCGCGTCGGTCAGGCCGCTGTACGCCTTGCCGATGTTGACCAGCTTGTCGTGCTCCGTGTCGCGCACGGCGAAGGTGTAGTCGGACAGCACGCCGTGACGCTTGCCGTGGCCGACCTCCACGCCGACGACCACGCAGTCGATCGTCGCCAGCGCCTTCTTCATCTTGAGCCAGCCCAGACCGCGCCGGCCCGGCGCGTAGATGCTGTCCGGGTCCTTGACCATGAGCCCTTCGTTGCGCCGCCCGCGCGAATCGGCGAACGCCGTCTCGAGCGCGTCGACGTCCGCCGCCACGCTCAGATGGGAGCGGGTGAACCGGCCGCCACCCGCCACGAGCGGCAGGTCCAGGGCGTCCAGGCGGCTCCGGCGCTCGGTCAACGGCTCGCGCAGGAGCGCCTCGACCGGCTCGTCGCCGCCGGCGCCGACGGCGAGGGCGTCGAAGGCCACGAAGATGACCGGCACCTCGGCCTGGATCGCGGCGGACGGCGACTTCCGGCCGAGCCGGGCCTGGAGCGCGATGAACGGGAGCACCACCCCGTCCCGCCAGCCGAGGATCTCGCCATCGAGGATGCCATCCCAGCCGAGCGGAACGGCCGCCTCGACGATCTCCGGGAAGCCCGTACTGATGTCGTGCAGGTCGCGCGAGTAGAGGCGCACGTCCGGGCCGCGCTTGTGGAGCTGGGCGCGGATGCCGTCGTACTTGTCCTCCACCCAGACCTCCGGCCCCAGCCGGGTGACGATCTCGGCGGCATTCTCCGCCGGGGAGGCGAGCATGAACTTGAGCGGGTGGAACAGGGCCAGGGCCGCGTTGCCCAGCTCGTCGTCACGTGCCAGGCCGGCCAGCCGGCCGACGTCGCCGACGAGCATGCCCGCCCACTTGACGTCATCGAGCGGGCGGTCGAACGCCTTCGCGACGGCGGCCTCCACCAGGCCCTCGCGCAGGCCGATCCGCAGGTCGCCGCCAAGGACCTTGACGATGTACTTGGCCGTCAACGGATCCGAACGCTCGAGGAGCGAACGCAGGATCGCGGACTTGCGGGCCGGCCCGGACGCGAGCTCGATCTCGGTGAAGGCGGCCGCCACCTCGGGCAGCGTCGGGCTCGTCTCGGGCGGCGGCTGGTGGCCGGCGGCGGTCAGGACCTCGGCCACGGCGATGCCCAGGTCGGACGACCGGTCGTACGCCTCGCCCAGGGCGGACCGCGGGACCTGGCCGAGGTCGGTCACGGTGGACGCGATGGCCGACCAGCCAAGGCCCGCCGCCCGCTGATCCGCCTCGGCGAAGGGGCGTCCGGTCAGGAACACCGCGGCGATCGGGAGCTCCTCGGGCGTGACCGAGCGGAAGTAGTCGGCCAGGATGGCCGTCTTCTCGGAGGTTCGGGTGGTCGCCGCGAGGCGCTCGGCGAGCTCACTCCAGCGACGCATGCAGGGATGGTATACCGTGCCCGGGATGGTGCAGAAACCGTGGTTCCCGGAGGCGCTGGTCGGCTCGCGGGTCGTTCTCCGGAGGCACGCGCCAGGGAACATCGCCGCGTTCCAGCGCTGGTACGCGGACCCCGAGATCGCCCGGCTGGCGCGGTACCAGCCGACCCCGATGCGCCCGGAGGAGATCGAGCGGTTCTTCGCGGCGCGGGTCCTCGGCACGGACGCGCTCGCGATGGCCGTCCACGAGAAGGCGACCGACCGGCTCATCGGGACCTGTGCGTTCAGCCAGCTCGACGGTGACAACGGCTCCGCGCTGTACCACATCACGATCGGCGAGGCGGACGCCTGGGGCCGCGGGATGGGCACGGAGGCCACCCAGCTGATGGTCGATCACGCCTTCGGGACGCTGGGCCTCCATCGGATCGCGCTGTACGTCTTCGAGTTCAACGTCCGCGCCATCCGCGCCTACCAGCGCTGCGGGTTCGTTGTCGAGGGCCGCTCGCGCGAGTCGATCTGGCGCGACGGCCGGTGGTGGGACGAGCTGGCGATGAGCGTCCTCGAATCGGACTGGCGTGCGCGCCGCGACGGAACGGGTGCGGTCGCGACGCCCGAGGTCGCCCTGGACGAGCCGGGTGTCGTCGAGGTCGGGGGCGCGGAACGGTCGCGCCGGACGTTCGGGAGGTGGCGATGACGACGGAGGGTGCCGCGGCGGCCACGGCCCGGGCCGAGGTCCGCGAGCTGATCGTGGCCAAGGGCCATACCGTCGACAACGCACGGGCCGCGGTGGCACGACTCGACCAGGCGTTCGCGGCGGGCGACCTGGTGCGGACGGCCGCGATGGAGCAGTACCTCAACGACCTGATGCTGGCGCTCGAGCAGGACGAGGGCGAGAAGCTCGGGGGCAAGAGCGCCGAGGCCGCGCGGTTCATCCTCCGCGCCGTCGACCGCGAGCTGGACAACGCCTGAAGGCGACCGTCCCGGCGGCCCGCGCCGGGCCTCTTGACTCTCGGGTCGGTCGAGGGTCCACGATGCGCTCGATGGACGACCTGCTGACGATCGGGCGGTTCGGCCGGCTGGCCGGGTTGAGCGTCGGCGCCCTGCGCCACTACGACGAGCTCGACTTGCTCCGGCCGGCGCAGACCGACCCCTTCACGAGCTACCGGCTGTACGCGCGTGGCCAGCTGGAGACCGCGCGGCTGATCGTCCGGCTGCGCGATCTCGAAGTCCCGCTCGACACCATCCGCCTCTTCCTCGCCGCCGACGACCCGGCCGAACGCCGGCGGCTGATGCGCGAGCACCGCGCCCGGATCGAGGCCCGGACGTTCCGGCTCCAGCGCGTCCTGCACATCCTCGGCCAGCTCAGCTCGGAGGACCCACTCGCCATGACCGCCCCATCCGCCGCCCCGACCGAGCTCGACGTGACGACCCGTCGAACGCTCGCCGCCGACCTGTTCAACCACACCTGGACCCTGCTCGAGCTGCCCGACCGGACCCCAAAGCAGGACGACGAGATGATCCACAGCGCCCACGCCTCGCGCTACCACTGGGGCGAGGTCGCCGACCGGGACCCGGTCAACCTCGCCCGTGGCGAATGGCAGTGCTCGCGGGTCTACGCCGTCCTCGGCCGGGCGGAGCCGGCCCTCTGGCACGCCCGCCGGTGCCTGGCCATCAACGAAGCGGCCGGCTCGGTCGACTGGGACATCGCGTCGGCGTACGAGGCGATGGCCCGAGCCTCCCTCGTGGCCGGGGACGCCGCCGAGGTCGCCGCGTGGAAGGCTCGTGCGACGGCAGCGCTGGACGGGATCGCCGACCCGGACGATCGCGAGCTGATCGAGGGCGACCTCGCCACGTTGCCGTAGCTCGGCGCCTACACTCGGAGCCTCCACCGCATCCCGGAGGCCCTCCCATGACCGACATCAAGCTCGGCATCCTGCTCTGGAGCCAAGCGACGACGTACGCGGAGATGCTGGACGCCGCCCGGCTGGTGGACCGTCTCGGCTATGCCCACCTGTGGACGTGGGACCACGTCTACGCGATCTTCGGCGACCCGCACCAGCCGATCTTCGAAGGCTGGTCGTTGCTCAACGGCTGGGCCCGCGAGACCGAGCGGACCCGGCTCGGGCTCCTGGTCGGCGCCAACACGTTCCGCAACCCCGGGATCGTCGCCAAGTCCGTGGCGACCCTCGACCACGCCAGCAGCGGCCGGGCCATCCTGGGCGTGGGCGGGGCGTGGATGGAGGAGGAGCACACGGCGCACGGCATCGACTTCGGCACTGGCTTCGGGCAGCGGCTCGATTGGCTCGACGAATCGGTCGGTGCGATGCGGGCACTCCTCGATGGCAGGACGGTCACATCAGCGCCGGGCGGCCACTACGCGTTCCAGGACGCCCAGCACCTGCCCGCACCGGTCCAGGACCACCTGCCGATCATGATCGGCGGCAGCGGCGAGAAGAAGACTCTCCGGACGGTCGCCCGCCACGCCGACATGTGGAACGGGATGGGGTCGCTGGAGCGGATGACCCACAAGCTCGAGGTCCTGCGCGGGCACTGCGATGCCGTCGGGCGCGACATCGCCGAGATCGAGCTCACGTTCGGGCTCAAGGTCACGATCCGCGACACGAAGGCGGAGGCCGATCGCGTCTGGGCCGGGGCGATGTCCCACAACCGGACGCCGATGGCCGACGTCGCGGACGACGAGACGTTCTGGACCGGGACGCCCGAGGAGATCGCCGACCGGATGCGCCCGTACGTCAACCTGGGCTTCCGGACGTTCATCTCGGAGCACCCGGCGCCCTACGACACCGAGTCCCTCGAGCGGTGGATCGGGGAGGTCGTGCCGCTCCTCGACTGAGGGCGCGGTCTGGGGCGGCAGGCGGAGTGGACGGACGTTCCACCAGGCACGCATCCGCGGGATCCGAGCGTGCCGCGGCCGAGTTCGTACAGAACGCGTTGGTTTCGGAGACGGGCCACGCTCGGATGGTCCGGATCTGTGCCTGAGGGGAACGCGAACGGGCTCCGAGGCGCTCAACTGAGGGCGCGGTGGGTTCAGCCGGACACGGAGACCAGGATCGCGCGCGTCTCGGCCGCTGTCGGTAGGCGCGGCGAGTTGCGGATCGCCGCGTCGTCGAGGGTGTCGATGACGAGCTGGTCGATCGCGGCATCGTCGGCGAGGCCGAGGCGTCGCAGGCTCGGGCGCTGGTCGACGTCGCGGAGCAGCTTGTCGATCGCGCCGATCGCGACGGCCGCGGCGGTCGCGTCCGATTCGGCGGTCGACGCCACGCCGAGTGCGATCCCGACCAGCGCCAGCTCTCGGTCGCGCGTCCCGAGGTAGAAGCGCAGGACCTCGGGGAGGACGGTCGCGAGCGCCGTGCCGTGGGCGACCGCTCCGCGCGTCCCGATCGAGTGGCCCAGCGCGTGGACGAGGCCGACGCCCGTGCCGCTGGCCTGCCCGACACCGGCCAGGTGCGAGGCCATCAGCATCTGCGATCGCGCCTCGAGGTCCGAGCCGTCTGCGACGGCGCGCCGGAGCCAGGCCCCGATCGTCCGGATCACGCCGAGCGCCATCGTCTCGGCGAACGGGTTGGGGTTGGCCGACAGCAGCGATTCGAGCGAGTGGGTCATCGCGTCGATGCCGGTCGCGGCCGTCGGGGCCGGCGGCAGGCCGAGGGTCAGTGCCGGATCGAGGATCGTCGTCACCGGCAGCAGCGAGGGATGGCCGACGTAGCCCTTGCGACCGGCCGCCTCGTCCGTGATGACCGCGAACGAGTTGGTCTCCGCGCCCGTGCCGGCGGTCGTCGGGACCGCCACGACCGGGCGCCCGGGCGCGAGGTCCGGGCCGTCGTACTCGAGGTCCCAGACGGGCAGGTCGTTGGTCGCCCGCAGGTCCAGCGCCTTGGCCGTGTCCATGGACGAGCCGCCGCCGACCGGGACGACGACCGTGCCGCCCAGGCCGAACGTGCGGAGCGCCTCGGCGCCGCGCTCCACGGTCGAGGCGCCGGGGTTCGGTTCGACGCCGGCGAAGACCGTTGCCTCCACGTCCGCGGCGGCCAGCACGGCCAGGACCCGGTCGATCACGCCGGAGCCACGGACGCCCGGGTCGGTCACGACGAAGACGCGCGAGCCGCCGGCCGCCGCGACGGCCTCGGGGAGCCGATCGATCGCCCCGACCCCGAACAGGACCCGGTTGCGGAGCACGATCTCCATCGACCGGTCGGCCAGCCGGGTCACGAAACGACCTCCAGCACGGTGTCGGTCGAGGTGTCGCGCCGGACGGTCAGCCAGCGCCGGCAGCCCGCCGCGTGGAACCACCGCTCGGTCGTCTCGCCATCCGGGTTGTCGAAGATCCAGACCTCGTCGAAGTCGCGCTCGTCGGGGTCGGTGATCGAGTCGGGCACCGGTCGCCGCTCGCCCCCGAACGTGAACTCCTCGAGCGGACGCCGACCGCAGCGCGGGCAATCGAGCCAGAGCATCAGCGCGTCCCCGCCGAGCCCTGGTCGGCCAGGACGTGGTCGCGCCGGAAGCGGTCCAGGCCGAACGGGGCGATGAGCGCGGACGGCCGGCCCGTGGCGATCAGCTCGGCCATGCCCTCGCCACCGGCCGGCATCGCCTTGAAGCCCCAGGTCCCCCACCCCGTCGTGACCAGGAACCCGTCCACGCCGGTCGCACCCATGATCGGCGAGTAGTCCGCGGAGATGTCGCAGATGCCGGCCCACGTCCGCAGGATCCGCAGCTCGCGCAGGAACGGCAGCAGTCGGGTGATCTTGTAGGAGTAGCTGCGCAGCGCGGCGAAGGAGGACTGGCGCGAATACGACGGCTGCGAGTCGAACTCGGCGCCGATGAGCATCTGGCCGCGCTCCGTCTGCGACACGTAGCACGACAGCTCCGTGCTGGCGAGGATCGGCGAGAAGCCCTGCGCGTAGTCGTCGGTGACGAACGCGTGGAGCGGGTGCGTCCGGATCGGCAGGCGGACGCCGGCGTGGGCCGCCATCTTCGTGACCCGGCCGCCGACCGCCGACAGGACGACGCCGGCCGCGATCGGACCGCGGGTCGTCTCCACGCCCACGACCCGGTCGGCGTCGCGCAGGAGCCCGGTCACCGGCGTGTGCTCGATGAGGTGGACGCCGCGCTGCGACGCACCGGCGGCGAACGCCCAGGCCACCCGGTCGTGCCGGGCGGTCGCGGCCTCGAGGTGGTGCGAGGCCCCCAGGACCGGATAGCGGCCGCCACCGGTCAGGTCGACCTGCGGCACCAGCTCCTTGAGCTCGGCCGGGCTGACCATCACGGTCTTGGCGCCACAGGCCGTGTTCATCGCCACACGGGCACGCTCGGTGCGCATCGCCATCTCCGTGTGCGCGACCCAGAAGATGCCCTTGGTCTGGTGGAGGATCGCGGCGCCCGTCTCCGCCTCCAGGCCCTGGTACATCTCGAGCGAATGCTGGTAGAACCGGACCGCCTCCGGGATGCCGTAGTTGGCCCGGATGATCGTCGTGTTGCGACCGGTGTTGCCGGACGCGAGGTAGTCGGCCTCCACGACCGCCACGTTCGTGATCCCGTGCCGCGTCGCGAGGTAATAGGCGGTCGACAGGCCGTGCCCGCCGGCGCCCACGATGACCACGTCGTAGCTCGTCTTCGGCTCGTACCGCCGGAGCGCCGGCAGCGTGTCGGTATAGGCGCTCATCGGAGCCGCCCCGCGAGCTCGTCCGCGTAGGCGGCGGCCGTGAGGAGCAGCGCCTCGCCGTCGTCGGGCAGCCAGACCTTGGCCGGGACGGTCGCCACGAAACCCTGGGCGAGTGCCGGTCGCTCCGCCGGGAGCGGCCACTCGAGGTGATGCGCGATGACCTCGACCGGCAGCCAGGCTCCGGCGAACCCGACCTCCGGCTCGACGATCGCATGCTCGTCGTCGATATCGACGGTCTCGGCGCGGAGGGCGAAGACGTCGTCGGGGGCGAGGCGGAGCACGGTCACGTCCGCGCCGTGCCACCGGGCGCTGTCGAGGGCGGCCGGGTCCGCGACCACGCGCAGCCCGCGCAACGGCTCAAGCGCGGGCACGGTGGCCCTCCGGATCGTAGAACGGGGTCGGCGTGACCACGGCCTCGCGACCGTCGATCTCGACGCGCTCCGGGAACGGCGTCCGGCGGAGCCAGCCGAGCATCAGCGCCTGACCCAGCAGCGGCGACGTCCAGCTCCCGGTGACGTTGCCGACGACCTTCCCGCCGGACCAGATCGGCGCGCCCTCCGCCGGCGCGATGCCGGGCATCGTGAACCCGACCCAGCGGCGGTGGTCGGGCAGCCTGGCCGTTCGCTCGAGCGACGCCCGGCCGATGAACCGGGGCTTCTCCATCCGGACCGCCCAGTCCATCCCGAGCCGGCGCGGCGTGGTGTCGAGCTCGGTGTCCATGCCGATGATCACGTGGCCCTTCTCCAGGCGGAGCCCGAACAGCGCCTGGAGGCCGTGCGGTCGGATGCCGAGGTCGGCGCCCAGGTCGAGCAGCGCGCGCCACAGCTCGACCGACCGGTCGATCGGGTGGTGGAGCTCGAAGGCGGCCTCGCCGGTGAACGACAGGCGCATGACGTGGCAGGGCACGCCGGCGACGTCGGCGTGGACGTGGCCGAGGAAGCGCGGCAGGTCGGCCAGGCCGGCGCGCTGGAGCAGCGTCCGCGCCAGCGGTCCCGTGACGTTGATCGCGGCCAGCGACATCGTCCGGTCCAGGACGTGGACACGGAGACCCCAGACCTCGATCCAGTCCCGCAGCCACATCTCCGCGTTGGCGGCGCCACCCGACGTGAACGACAGCACGAACCGGGTCTCGCTCTCGCGCAGGATCATCCCGTCGTCCATGACGTGTCCGCGCTCATTGAGCAGCAAGGCGTAGCGTGACCGGCCGGGCTTGATGTCCGCGACGTTGCACGGGTAGATCCGCTCGAGCAGCTCAACGACGTCCGGCCCCGAGACGACGAGCTTGCCGAGCGTCGACACGTCGCCGATCGAGACGCCCTCCCGGACCGCCCAGTATTCCGAGACCGCGTCGCCGTAGTGCCACGGCCGCCACCAGCCACCGAACCGGTCCATCCGCGCCCCGAGCGCCAGGTGCTCGTCATGGAGCGGTGTCCTGCGGAACGCGTCCACGTAGCCGTCCGCGCCGGCCTCGGCCAGGGTGATCTGGCGGGAGGCGGGCCGGGCCGTGAACGGATCGGGCACCTCGCCGGTCCGGGCGGCGATCCACGATCGGACCTGGGGCAGGCACGCGCCGCCCTGGCATGGCCCGAGACAGGCCTGGCTGGCGCGCTTGAGGAGCTCGAGCTCGGTGAAGCCGCGGTCCCAGGCGGCGGAGAGGTCGGCGACCGTCGTGCCCATGCAGCCGCACACGACGCCCTCGGTCGGTGGCGGGGGGAGCGGCAGGTCGGCGGCCGCCTCGCCGACCACGCTCACCGGGACGGGACCGGCCATCCGCGCGAGGAGATCGCGCGGCGCCAGGCCGAGGTCGACCGCGACGGTGTCGGCCGGCGTCGTGGTCTCGGCGCCCGTCGCGTCCGCCGTCACGACGGCCCGGACCTGGCCGCCGTCGCCCTCGAACCGGACGAGATCGCTGCCGACGTCGACGACCCGGCCCAGGTCGACGCCGGCGGTCCGCAGCTCGTCCGCGGCCCGCGCCGTGACGATCCCGGCCAGCCGATTGCCGGGCACGACCGGGTGGATCTCGGCGGCGCCGGTGGCGACCACGATCTCGCGGGGATGGACGTGGAGCATGCCGTGTGTCGTGCGGACGACGACCATCGGCCCGGCGTAGATCGCGACGACCTCCTCGCCGGCATGGGCATCGAGGACGCGAACGGATTTGCCCGCTCGTTCCACCTCGGCGGCCGCGACGAGCCCGCTCGAGCCGCCGCCGATGATCGCGACATCGACCTCGAGATGGTGCAGCTCGACCGTGACCGGGAACGGCGGCGTCGTGAGATCCGGGCTGCGAACGACGGGGAGGGGCGGCATCGAATCGGCCGGATGCCGAACGACCCGCAGTCCCGGGCGTGCCGCCGTCTGGCACGTCCGCACGTAGGCGGTCCCGTCCACCGCGGCGAGGCAGTTGCCGCAGTCGCCGGCCAGGCACAGCGTGCCGCCCCGCCCGGGGACCTCGCCGCCGCGCAGGATCGCGACCGCGACCGTGTCGCCCGCCTCGAACGCGACGGGCCGACCGTCGACGACGATCCGCCCGCCGCCGGGGGCCGCGGGCGCCGGCGGAGCCTCCGCCCCCACCTCGCTCACTGGCGCATCCGCAGGCCCTCGGGGTCGAACAGCGGCTCCGGCTGGAGCCTGGCCGGCCGGCGTCGTCCGATGATCTCGATCTCGAAACCGCTGCCGCCCGGACCGTCCGGCGTGGCAAGCGCCGTCGGCACGTACCCGAGCGCGATCGACTTCCCGACGTGGTGGCCGTAGCTCCCGGACGTGACCCAGCCGACCACCTCGCCGTCATGCCAGATCGGCTCGTCGCCGATCACGTCGGCCGGTGCGTCCGGGTCGGGCTCGACCACGAGGGCGACCAGCCGGCGCTCCGGGCCGGTCTCGGCCTCCTTCTCATACGCGGCGCGGCCGATGAACTCGTGGTCGAGCTTCACGTAGCGCTGGAGGCCCGCCTCATGCAGCGTGTAGATCGGGCGGTACTCGCGGTACCACGTGCCGTAGCCCTTCTCCAGTCGCAGCGACATCAGGGCGCGGAACCCGAAGAGCCGGATGCCGTGCTCCTTGCCCGCGGCCATGATCCGGTCGAACAGGGCCTCCTGGTATTCCGGCGCGACCCACAGCTCGTAGCCGAGCTCGCCGCTGTAGTTGATCCGGCCGGCGAGCACCGGGACGATCCCGACCTCGATCGGCCGGAAGTCCATGAACCGGAACGCCGCCGTGGACAGGTCCTCGTCCGTGAGCGCGGCGAGGACGTCCCGAGCGTGCGGCCCGGCGATGGACAGGCCGACGAGCGACAGGCCCAGGACCTCGAACGTCACGGACCCGTCAGCCGGCAGGTGGGCGGCGAACCAGCGCGCGTGGTGCACCTCGGCGGCGAGCGAGCCGAAGAGGTAGTACTCGTCGCCGCCCGTCGGCCGGGCGACGGTGAACTCGCCGACGATCCGGCCGGCCTCGTTGAGCATCGCCGTCAGGATGATCCGGCCGGCCTTCGGCATCCGCGCCGTCAGGAGGGACGACAGCCAGGCTTCCGCGCCCGGCCCGGTCACCCGGTACTTGGCGTAGTTGGAGATCTCGGTCACGCCGACCCGCTCGCGCACGGCCGCGACCTCGCCGGCCACGCACTCCCAGGCGTTCGAGCGCCGGAACGTCACGTCCTCCTTGGGCACGAGACCCGGTGCCTGGAACCAGAGTGCGTGCTCGAGACCGAGCGACGCGCCCCAGACCGCGTTGGCGGCGGTCAGACGGTCATAGATCGGCGTGGTCCGGAGCGGCCGCGCGGCCGGCAGCTCCTCGTTCGGGAACGTGATCTGGAAGCGGCGCTTGTAGTTCTCCTGGACCTTCGCGTTCGTGTACGCCAGCTTGGCGTAGTCGCCGAACCGGGCGATGTCCATGCCGAAGATGTCCATCCCCGAATCGCCCGCGTCACCGGCCGACATCCAGGCCGCGAGCGCGAGCCCGACGCCGCCGCCCTGCGACAGGCCGGCCATGACCCCACATGCGAGCCAGTAGTTGCGCAGCCCGCGGATCGGCCCGACGAGGGGGTTGCCGTCCGGGGCGAACGTGAATGGGCCGTTGACGACCTGCTTGATCCCGACGGTCGCCATCGACGGGATATGCCTGGACGCGACGGACATCTCGGGCGTGATCCGATCGAGGTCCGGCTTGAGCAGCTGCGACCCGAAGTCCCAGGGGGTCACCTTGGGCGACCACGGCCTGGCGTCCTGCTCATACGTGCCGAGGAGCATCCCACCGGCCTCCTGGCGGACGTAGATCTCGCCGCCGAAGTCGATGGTCATCGGCAGCTCCTTGCCGGTCGAGTCGTTGAACGCCTTGACCTCCGGCACGTCCGCCGTGAGGACGTACTGGTGCTCCATGGCGAGGACGGGCAGCTCCAGGCCGACCATCCGGCCGACCTCGCGGGCCCACAGGCCGCCGGCGTTCACGACGTGCTCGGCGTGGATCGGGTCGCCCCCCTCGATCTGGACGTCCCAGGTCTCGTCCGGCCGCTGGGACAGCCCGGTGACGAGCGTGTGCAGGCGCACCTCGGCACCGGCCATCTGGGCGCATTTCACGTACGCCTGGGTGACGCCGGTCGGGTCGACGTGGCCCTCCACCCGGTCGTACAGCGCGCCCACGAAGTACTGGGGATCCATGACCGGGAAGATGTCGTGCGCCTCCGAGGGCGTGATCATCTCGAGCTCCATCCCGAGATAGCGGCCGCGCGCGACGGCCATCCGAAGGAAGTCCATCCGGTCCTCGGTGTCGGCCAGCATCAGGCCGCCGCACAGGTGGA
This sequence comes from uncultured Chloroflexia bacterium, assembly GCA_963755995.1. Taxonomy (GTDB): domain Bacteria; phylum Chloroflexota; class Limnocylindria; order Limnocylindrales; family CSP1-4; genus SPCO01. Next base: position 709,615 of record CAVWLQ010000002.1, read on the forward strand.
TCGAGCAGCTCTGGCCGGAGACCTTCTCGATCTCCTGGTAGAGGTTGATCGTGTACTGCTGGAGGCGCGCGACGTTCGGGTCGCCGTTGAGGGTGTGCATGCCGCCCGCCGCGTGCCAGGTGGAGCCGGCCGTGAGCTCGCGACGCTCGAGCAGGACGACGTCCGTCCAGCCCGCCTTCGTCAGGTGGTACAGGACGCTGGCGCCGACGACGCCACCACCGATGACGACGGCCTGGAACTCATTCTTCATGCGATTCGGTCCCTCTTCAGTAGTCGGTCGGGACGCCGCCCTCGGCCACGCGCCGGGCGACGAACGCCTCCAGCTCCTCGGCGACGGCGGGGTCCATGGGCGGCGGCTCGTACGCCGCCAGCAGCTCTTTCCAGATCCGGTTGGCCTTGGCGGGCAGCTCGGGCGACCCGGCCTCCTGCCATGTCTCGTAGTTGCGCCAGTCGCTCAGCATCGGCTTGTGGAACGCGGTCCGGTAGCGCGACTGGGTGTGCTCGGCGCCGAAGAAGTGGCCGCCCGGGCCGACCTCCTGCATCGCCGAGAAGGCGAGCGTCTCCTCGTCGACGACGACCGGCTCCAGGAACGCGGCGACCATCCCGAGCAGCTCGGCGTCGAGGATCATCTTCTCGTAGCTGGCGTGGAGGCCGCCCTCCATCCAGCCCGCCCCGTGCATCAGCAGGTTGACCCCGCCCTGGATCGCGCCCCACAGCGAGAAGACGGACTCGTAGGCCGCCTGGGCGTCGAGCGCGTTGGCCGCGTTGACGTTGGACGAGCGGTAGGGCACGCCGTAGCGGCGGGCGAGCTGACCGCCGACCATCGCGGTTCGCATGTACTCGGGCGTCCCGAACGCCGGCGCGCCCGACTGCATGTCGACGTTCGAGGTGAAGCCGCCGTAGATCACCGGCGCGCCGGGCCGGACCGCCTGGGTCAGGACCATCCCCGCCAGCGCCTCGGCGTTCTGCTCGGCCAGCGCGCCCGCCAGCGTCACCGGCGCCATCGCCCCGGACAACGTGAACGGGGTGATGCACACGGCCTGGTTGTGGGCCGAGAACTCCATGATCCCCTGGAGCATCGGGGCGTCCAGCCGGAGCGGCGAGCTCGAGTTGACGACCGTGAAGATCGACGGCTCACGATCGAGCTGCGCGGCGTCGATGCCGCGCGCGATCCGGACCATCTCGAGGGTGTCGATGTTGCGCTGGCGACCCAGGCTGTACGCGTGGATCGGCTTGTCCATCAGCGTCAGCGCGTCGAAGGTGGCGTGGAGGTGCCGGACGCCGTGGTGGATGTCGACCGGCTCGACCGGGTAGCCGGCCAGAAAGTGGACCGAGTTGAGCGACTGGCCCAGGCGGAGCAGGTTCTGGTAGTCGGCCCGGTTGCCGATCCGCCGGCCGTGGTCGAGATCGGCGACGTTGGGCGGGCTGCCGACGGTCCCGAACGCGACCCAGTCGCCGCCGAGCTCCAGGTCGTGCTCGGGGTTCCAGGCGTGCAGGGTGAACGTCGCCGGGGCGGTCCGGATCAGCTCCGTGACCATGTCCGGGTCGAACCGGACGCGGAGCGAGCCCTCGGTCGTCTGGGCGCCGGCGGCCCGCAGGACCTCGCGCGCCTCGGCGTCGAGGAAATCCATGCCGATCTCGGACAGGACGCGCAGGGAGCCGAGGTGGATGGCCTCCAGCTCATCGGCCGAGACGACCTCGGTCGGGCGGTAGCGCATCCGGGGCTGGGCCCAGGGCGGCTGCTGCGGCAGCGCGTTCCGGGCGTGGCCCTCCCGGCCACCGCCTCGGCGTCGCCGCAGCCCCTCGCCCGCGGGCGTCTCCATATCCGTCACGCAGGCCTCCCAGGGATGGTGTCGTGACCCGCCGCGCCGGCGCCGGTCGACCACCGGTCCAACTCTAGCGGGAACCCCCGGTCCGGGCCGGGCGGGGCACCGGCTGGACTAATCGTCGCCGCCCATGCTGCGCATGTTCCGGATGAGGTTGACGATCAGAACCAGGAGCACGGCGAGGAGGCCGAGCTGAAACCAGGTGTAGTCCATCTCGCGCGGCAGGATCCGCCGGGTGTCGTTCGGGAAGACCAGGACCAGGTACAGCAGGCCGCCGACGACCAGCACGGCTGTGCCGAAGCCGATCAGGCGCGCCTTGACCCGCCGGATCCGGTTGCGGTAGCCGAACAGCATGGTCGTGGCTTCGGTGATGACCGGCTCCTGGGCCTCGATGAACTCGAGGAACTGGAGCGCGCGCTGGACGCGACCGGTGCCCGCGTACAGCCGGTCGAACGTGCGCCGCGGGTCGAGCAGCGCGAGCCCCTGCTGGCGCGCCAGGCGGCGGACGAAGCGTCGGACGTTGACCTGCAGGTCGTAGTCGACCGCGAGCGAATGACGGAGCGTGCCGAGCGTGACCAGCATCTTGAGGTAGCCGACGATGCTCGCCGACATCGTCAGCTGTTGCGTGCGAATGGTGTCGAGGATGTCCACGGCCAGCTTCGAGTAGGGGTTCTCCGTGTGCTGGGCGGGGCCGGGTGCCTCCGTCGTCGTCCGTTGCCGGTCGGCGACCGTGTCGTACAGGAACGCCTGATGGACACGGATCAGCTGCCAGCGGGTGGTCGCGACGTCCGTCTCCGGACCCGGTGCCAGCCAGCGCATGAGCTCCATGACCGCCGCCTCCACCTCGCCCCGGAAGAGCAGCCAGCTGTAGCGGGTCAGGGAGTCCCGGACCTGGTTCGGCAGCTGGCCGACGATCCCGAAGTCGACGTAGCCGATCGCGTCGCCCGGCAGCACGAACAGGTTGGCCGGGTGCAGGTCGGCGTGGAAATAGCCGAACACGTAGACCTGGTTGAGCATGTTCCAGTCGAGGTTGCGGACGATCCGGTCCAGGTCGTGGCCGCGCGCGGCGAGCGCCTCGAGGTAGTCGGTGTTGCCCTCCCGCTTGGCGATCATGATGTCGATCAAGGGGATGCCGACGATGAGCTCCGTCGTGAGCACCCGCGACGTCGTGTAGTCGCGATGGACCCGCGCGATCCGCTCGACCTTGTCGCCCTGCGCGTTCTGGTACAGCAGGACGGCCTGGCGCGCCTCGACGAGGTAGTCCAGCTCGTCCGCCGTCCAGCGCGCGAACTCGTCGATGACCTCCCGACTGCGCGTCGCCCCGAAGACGTGGCTCCAGTCCAGGATCCGGGTCGTCGAGTACATGAGCGCGATGTCCGCGGCGAGGGTCGTCCGGATCCCGGGCCGCTGGACCTTGACCGCCACCGCTTCCCCGCTGTGGAGGACGGCCCGGTGGACCTGGCCGATGGAGGCCGCCGCGAACGACTCGTGGCTGAACGACCGGAAGACGACCTCCGGGTCCGCCCCGAGCTCCTGGAAGACGATCGCCCGGACCTCGTCGTACGAGAACGGCTCGACCTGGTTCAGGAGCCGGAAGAGCTCGTCGCAGTACGCCGCCGGCAGCAGGTCGAACCGCAGCGCCAGCATCTGGCCGAGCTTGATCCAGGCACCGCCCAGGCGCTCGAACGCGAGGCGCAGCCGGACCGGGCCGGGGCGCCGGTCGGACCCCGGCAGATGGAGGGCCGGGGCGACCAGAAGCGAGAAGAGGACGATGAGGACGCGCCAGACCCGACGCGGGTGCCTGAACAGCGTTCTCACGTGGCGTCGGGCCGATCAGCAGCGGCACGCCGCCGAGAGGTCGTGGGCCGGGAGTCGAGCGCTACCCGTGGCCCGTGGGCGGGGCTGGAGCCCTCAGGAAACCTCGTCATCCATGGAGACGCGCTTGCGCCGCGTCGGCAGGGAGGTCTCCTCCTCCCATTCGCGACCGGCCCGGATGAGTTCCGCAAAGGTCCGCCGTGAGAGCTTGAACGCGAGGGCGACGGCGCCCTCGGCGGCCAGCTGGCCCTCGCGCCCGAGACGCATCCCGCGCCGGACGCTCTCGGCGATCATGGCCTCACCGTCGTCGAACGTGTCCGCGATGCGGCGCTGACGGAGGCGCAGGGCGTACGCCTCGCGCTCCTCGGCCGTGGGGCCCTTCAGCCACGCCTCGCGGCGCTGACGCTCGCGGGCGGCCCACTCGTCGATCTCGGCCTGGGTCGGCTCGGTGACCGTCGGCTCAGCCCCTGTGGCGCTCGCGGGCGCCGTCCCCCTCGGTTCAGTCATGGCTACCACCCCTGCGACGATGCTCGGTCCCTCGGCAACACGGTCCGATCTCAGATTGGCGAAGGCTGAGTGTACCGCTCCGCTCGCACGGTGACAGCCGTAGAAATGCGCTCAGCCGCCCGAGAGGTCGAACCAGGTCGTCTTGAGCTGGGTGTAGCCCTCGAGGGCGTGGAGGCCCTTGTCGCGCCCGAAGCCGGACTGCTTGTAGCCGCCGAAGGGCACCGTGATGTCCGCCGTGTCGAACGTGTTGACCCAGACGACCCCGGCCCGGAGCCGGCGGGCCAGGCGGTGCGCCCGGTTCACGTCGCGCGTCCACAGGCCCGCCGCCAGGCCGTACGGCGAATTGTTGGCGATGGCGATCGCCTCGTCCTCGTCCTCGAACTCGGTCACGGTCAGGACGGGGCCGAAGATCTCCTCGCGCGCGACACGCATCGTGTTGGCCACGCCATCGAGGATGGTCGGCGGGATGAAGTAGCCGCCGGTCTCCTCCCGGACCCGCTCGCCCCCGGCGACGACACGCGCGCCTTCCTCCCGCCCGAGGTCGACATAGCCGAGGACCTTGGCCAGCTGGCGCTCGTCCACGATCGATCCGAGCCGGGTCCGCGGATCGAGCGGCTCGCCCGGGGCGAGCTTGCGGCCAAGATCGGCGACCCGCTGGACGAGCTCCTCGCGGACCGAGCGATGGACCACGAGACGCGAGCCCGCGTTGCAGGTCTGGCCGCTGTTGTAGAAGATCCCCCACCCGATCGCGGAGGCAGCCGCGTCGAGGTCCCCGACGTCGGCGAGGACGACCTGCGGGCTCTTGCCGCCGAGCTCGAGCGAGACGGCCTTGACGTCCGACTCGCCGATGGCCCGGAGCAGCGAGCGGCCGACCTCGGTCGAGCCGGTGAACGCGATCTTGTCGACCCCCGGATGACGGGCCAGCGCGTCACCGATGACCGCGCCCGGACCGGGCACGACGTTGAGGACGCCGTCCGGGAGGCCGGCCTCCACCGCGAGCTCCGCCAGGCGGAGCGCGCTGAGCGGCGATTGGCTGGCCGGCTTGAGCACGACCGAGTTGCCCGTCGCCAGTGCCGCGCCGAGCTTCCAGGCACTGATGATCAACGGGTAGTTCCAGGGCACGATCGCCGCCACGACACCGATCGGCTCGCGGGTCACGAGCGAGAGCGCATCGGGCCCGGTCGGGCCGACCTCGCCGTAGGTCTTGTCGATCGTCTCGGCGTACCACTGGAAGGTCGTCGCCGCGCTCGGGACGTCCACCCGGAGCGTGTCGCGGATGGGCTTGCCGACGTCGAGCGATTCGAGCAGAGCGAGCTCCTCGAGATGGTCGCGGACGAGCGCCGCCAGCCGCAGCAGGACGGCCTTGCGGGCCATCGGCGGGGTGTCGCTCCAGCGGCGGTCGTCGAACGAGCGACGGGCCGCCGCGACGGCCCGGTCGACGTCCTCCGCACCGCCCTCGGCGACCGCGGCGATCCGTGAGCCATCCCGGCCGGTGATGTCGTCGAAGGTCCGGCCCGAGGCGGCCGGCACGAACCGTCCGTCGATGAACAGCTCGCTCCGTGGCGCGACGGCGGCGGCCCGGGCGATCCAGTCGGCCGCGGTCGGGGCGGCTCCGGTCGGCGCCGTGCCGGTCGTGCCGGTCGCCTCGGCCGTCACGCGGCGTACCGGCGGACGGCGGCCTCGTCGAGCACGATCCCGAGGCCCGGCACGGCCGGCACCTGGAGACGGCCGTCGGGCCCTGGGCGGATCGGCTCGGCGAGCATGAAGTCGCGTCGCTCGGCGGTCCAGCCGGGCGGGTCGTATGGATACTCCAGGAACGGACCGCCCCCGACCCCGGCCGCGACGTGCAGGTTGGCCAGCACGCCGATCCCGTTCGTCCAGGTGTGCGGGGTGAACCAGCGGTTGCGCGCCAGCGCCAGCTCGCCGATCGTCCGGGCACGGAGCATCCCGGTCAGGACGACGTCGGGCTGGAAGACGTCGTACGCATCCGCGTCGATCGCGGCAAGCGTCTCAGTAAATGTCCGGGTCATCTCGCCGCCCGCGATCCGGATCCCGGGCGCCGACGCGCGCAGGGCGGCCAGCCCGCGCAGGTCGGTGCCGGCCAGGGGCTCCTCCAGCCAGAGGACGCCCTCGTCGGCGAGGCGCGCCGCGATCTCGCGGGCGCCGACCGGGCCGAGCGAGGCGGACAGGTCGCCGGCCATCCGCCAGCCCTGGTTCAGGTCGACCATGATCGCCATCGAATTGCCGATCGCGGCCCGCGTCGCAGTGACCGCGGCCAGGCCCTCGTCCAGCCGGCGCGGATCGATCCGGATCTTGAGGGCCGTGAAGCCCTCCTCGCGCAGGCGGACGGCCGACTCGGCGCGCTCCGCGGCCGGCAGCAGCATCCCGCACGAGGCGTAGGCGGGGATGGCGTCCGTGGCCCCGCCGAAGAGCGTGGCGACGGGGAGCCCCGCGACCTGCCCGATGATGTCCCACAGGGCCACCTCGAGCGGCCAGTACCGGCCGGCGTGGAAATCGATCGTCTCGATCGCCCGGACGTGGCGGGCGATGGCCAGCGGGTCCGCCCCGATGAACAGGTGCTCGAACGCGTCGAAGCCGTCCATCGTGTCGCCCGAGCCGATGCCCACGACGCCCTCGTCCGTCTCGACCCGCACGATCGTGGCCGCGAACGACCGGCGCGGGATCGGGTCCCAGGCGGCCGGGAACGGTGGGTCCAGTGGCACGACCAGTCGCTCGCGTCGGATCGCGGTGATACGCACGTGCGGAGTATCGCCGTTCACCGGGTCCGGCGGCATGAGGTCCATGAACCCAGCACGGACGATGGAACCATCCGGTATCGTCGGAGCGGACCATCTCGCCGAGGTGCCAACGATGACCATCGATCCTCGTCGCGCCGCAACCGTCGACTTCGACCACGTCTCGAAGTCGTACGAGAAGCCGAAGAACAAGAAGGAAGCGGCCAAGCTCAAGGATCAGCCCGGCGCGGTCAACGACCTGTCACTGGCGATCCCGGCCGGCAAGATCTGCGTCCTGGTCGGACCGTCGGGCTGCGGCAAGACGACGTCGCTCAAGATGGTCAACCGCCTCATCGAGCCGACCGGGGGACGGATCCTGCTCGATGGCGCAGACGCCGCGAAGCGCGACGTGACCGAGCTCCGGCGCGAGATCGGCTACGTCATCCAGTCGACCGGCCTGTTCCCGCACCAGACGATCATCGAGAACGTCGGGACCGTCCCGCGCCTGCTGGGCTGGCCTGAGGCGCGCCGGAACGCCCGCTCGGAAGAGCTGATGGCCATCGTCGGACTCGACCCGGCGCGATATGCGCGCCGCTATCCGAGCCAGCTCTCGGGTGGCGAGCGCCAGCGCGTCGGCGTCGCCCGGGCCCTCGCGGCGGACCCGCCGATCATGCTCATGGACGAGCCCTTCGGTGCCGTCGACCCGATCGTGCGCGAGCGGCTCCAGGACGAGTTCCTGCGACTCCAGGAGGAGATCGCGAAGACGATCCTGTTCGTGACCCACGACATCGACGAGGCGATCAAGATGGGCGACCTCGTCGCGGTCCTCCAGGTCGGCGGCAAGCTGGCCCAGTTCGGGTCCCCGGCGGACCTGCTTGCCAGCCCCGCCTCGGAGTTCGTGGCACGGTTCGTCGGCGCGGATCGCGGTCTCAAGCGCCTCGCCCTCAGCCGGATCGATGACCTGACGCTCCTGCCTGCGCCGATGGTGACCGTCGGGACCGACGCCGGCGAGGCGCGCCGGCGAGGCCTGGCCGATCCGCTCAAGTTCCTGATCCTCGTCGGCCCGGGGCGTGAGCCGATCGGCTGGCTCGACGCCGAACGGCTTCCGCTGGAGGGCGCCCTCGTCGAGTCGATGGCCAACCCGACGTCGCCGCTGCTCAACAAGCGGACGACCCTGCGCGACGCGCTGTCGCTGCTCCTCGATGCCAGTGTCCAGATCGGGATCGTGACGGATCGGACCGGGGCGGTCACGGGCCTCGTCACGATCGACATGATCGCCGAGCGGATGCGGGCCGGCCACCGCGCTCCGGCGTTCACGGCCGGACCATCGCCGGAGGGCCTGCCCGACGACCTTCCGGACGACCCGGTGGAGCGATCGGCATGATCCCCGGGCAACCGCTCATCGACTTCGGCTGGATCCTCGATCACCTCGACGACATCGCGCTGCGGATCTGGCAGCACATCATCCTCACGGCGATCCCCGTCGCGATCGGGTTCGGGATCGCGCTCGTCCTCGGGATCTGGATCGTCCGCAAGCCGGTCGCGTATGGTCCGGTCACGGTCGTGTCGGGGCTTCTGTACACGATCCCGAGCCTGGCCGCGTTCGCGGTGCTGATCCCGATCACCGGGATCTCGCTCGTCACCGCGGTCATCCCACTCGTGACCTACACGCTGCTGATCCTGGTCCGGAGCATCGTCGCCGGCTTCCGCGGCGTCCCGATGGACGTCCTCGAGGCGGCCGAGGGGATGGGCTACACCCGGCGCCAGCGCCTCGTCCGCGTGGAGTTCCCGCTGGCGATCCCGATGATGATCACCGGCTTGCGCCTCGCGACGGTGACGGTCATCGGGCTGGCGACGGTGGCCTCGATCATCGGCGGTGACACCTTCGGCGGCCTCGGCCAGCTGATCACCGAAGGGCTCCAGACGTTCTTCCCGACGAAGTACCTGCTCGGTGCGGGCCTGTCGATCCTGCTCGCCTTCGCCGCCGACTTCCTGTTCATCCGCCTCGAGCGCCGGGTCACGCCGTGGACCCGGATGCGTCCGGACAGCGGCTGATGGACGTCGTCAACTGGTTCCTCGACCCGAACAACTGGCAGGGAACCTCGGGCATCCCGAACCGGCTGTTCGAGCACCTGGCGCTGGCGGCCGTCGCCCTGGTGACCGCCACGATCATCGCCCTGCCGTTCGGCCTGTACGTGGGCCACACCGGTCGCTGGGCGAACCTGATGATCAACGTCGCGAACGTGGGCCGGGCGATCCCGTCGTACGCGATCCTCGTGATCATCCTGCCGATCTCGCTGTCCGTCTCGCCCGACCTCGGGCTCAACCTGATCCCGACGTTCATCGCCATGGTTCTCCTGGCGGTCCCGCCGATCCTGGTCAACACCTATGCCGGGCTCCGGGAGGTCGACCGCGACCTCGTCGAGGCCGGACGCGGGATGGGCTTTCGCGAGCGCCAGATCCTGAAGGACCTCGAGGTGCCGATCGCGATGCCGGTGATCGTCGGCGGCTTCCGCACCGCCACGCTCCAGGTCATCGCCACCGCGACGATCGGGGCGGTGGTGGGCGGCGGCGGGCTTGGCCGGTTCATCGTGGACGGCTTTCACAACCCGGGTCAGCCGGCCCAGCTCTTCGGCGGGGTGATCCTCGTCGCCGGCCTGGCCATCGGCGTCGACCTCATCTTCGCCCTCATCCAGCGCCGGATCACCCCACGCGCCCTGCGTGGCGACATGTCGGACCGGCGGGAAGAGATCGCGGTCCCGACGGCCCCCGCGGGCGCCACCTGACGGACGGCGACTGACGGGATGACCCGAAGGGTCGGTTTCGCGGCGCCCTGCTAAGGTATCGCGACGTCGCCGGCTCACAGGACGACGAAACGTGGAAGGAGAAGACCCAACATGCGGATGAACCGCGTGCTGGCCCTCGGGGCTTCGATGCTGGTGCTGATCAGCGCCTGCTCGACGGGAGGGGGATCCAGCAGCTCACCGGCGGCCACGACCGCCGCGACATCGGCCGCCACGTCGGCCGCGTCCTCCGAGGCATCGCCATCAAGCGCCGGCGTCAAGGCGCCGATCAAGATCGGATCCGACAACTTCTATGAGTCGGTCCTCATGGCCGAGGTCTACTCGCAGGTCCTCGAGAAGGCCGGCTACCAGGTGGATCGCAAGTTCAAGCTCGGCGCCCGCCAGGCGCGCCAGCCCGCCCTCGAAAGCGGTCAGGTGGACCTCGTGCCCGAGTACGTCGGGTCGGGTCTCGGCTACTACGACAAGACCAAGACGACCGGCGACGGTACCGCCAACGCCACTGCCCTCCAGGAGATCCTCAAGGGCAAGGGCGGCGGGATCACCGTCCTGGCCATCGCACCCGGCCAGGACAGCAACGCGTTCGTCGTCCGCAAGGACACCGCGGACACGCTCAAGCTCGCGAAGATGAGCGATCTGGCCGCCGTCCAGGATCAGATCAAGTGGGGCCTCCCGGCCGACTGCGACACCAACCCGCTCTGCTCGGGTGCGCTCAAGGACTACGGGATCACGTATCCCCCGAAGAGCCGGACGGCACTCGATGCGTGCGACGCACCGATGGCCACCGCTCTCCAGGGCAAGGCGATCGATCTTGCTGAGCTGTGCTCGACGCAGCCTGCCATCGCCCAGTTCGGGTTCGTCCAGCTCGAGGACGACAAGAAGACCCAGCCGGCCGAGAACATCGCCCCGCTCGTGCGGGACGACTACCTGGCCAAGGTCGATGCGACCTCCTTCGAGGCGCTCCTCAACGCTGCGTCGGCCAAGATGACCACCGACGAGCTGACCAAGCTCGGCGTGCAGGTCGCCGTCGACCAGAAGGACGTCAAGGACGTCGCCGCTGCCTGGCTCGCCGCGAACGGCCTGTAGCGCGAAACCTCTTTCGTGAGTCCTGGACCCCCGGCTTCGGCCGGGGGTTCTTGATTCTCCACTCGCTGTCCGACCGTGGACCTCGACTCTCGGGTGCGCCCGGACGCCCCGCCGCCGGCCTGATCCGGCGTCACGGGCTAGGCTGGACGCGACCCCCGGAGCTGCACCCCGCGCGACTCGCGCGGCCGGCCGTCGACGCGTCCTCTCCACGTCCCCGGCCAGATCGGAGGACGACGTGCGACGACACGGCATCCACTACGACATCGGGACCGAGATGATCGGCGGCGGCACCACGCGACCGGCGCTGCCGCCCGAGGTGATGGAGCGCGAGATCGGCGACATCGCGACCGGGCTCCACGCGAACGCGATCCGGATCACCGGCGGCGACCCGGGCCGGATCGCGCTGGCCGGGGGGATCGCCGCGCGGCACGGGCTGGAGGCGTGGCTCTCGCCGATGCTCCCGAACGCCGACGCCTCGACGACCTTCACGGCCATCGAGGCCACCGCTGACGCGGCGAAAACGCTCCGGCGTGAGGGCCATCCGGTCGTCCTCGTCGTCGGGTGCGAGCTCTCGGTCTTCATGAGCGGGATCCTGCCCGGTCCGACGCACGCCGACCGGCTCGCCCTCCTGACCGACCCGGACCGACTCGTCGCGACCGTCACGGCCGCCGGGGTGGACCCGCAGGCGCGTTTCGCGGAGGTCATCCAGAGGGCGGCGGACGCGGCCCGGGCCCGTTTCGCGGGACCCGTGACGTATGCGTCGGGTCCTTGGGAGCAGGTCGACTGGACATGCTTTGACATCGTCGGTGTCGACGCCTATCGGGACGCGACGAACCGCGCCACCTACGCGGATCAGCTGCGTGCACGGGTCGCCGGCGGCCGGCCGGTGGTCGTCACCGAGGTCGGCTGCGCGACCTACCGCGGAGCCGCCGACGCGGGTGCCATGGCGTGGACCGCGGTCGAGCGCGACGGTGAGGTCCGACGCCTCCGCGATGGGATCGAGCGCGACGAATCCGCGCAGGCGGCCGAGCTCGACGACCTCCTCGCCACCCTGGACGCGACGGGTGTCGACGGTGCGTTCATCTACACCTACGTTGCGCCGAGCTACGCATCCGGCCCCGATCCCGCGTCGGACCTGGATGCCGCCTCGTTCGCCCTCGTGCGATCGCTGGCTGACGGGACGACGACCCCAAAGCTGGCCTACGAGACGGTCGCGCTGCGGTACCTCCGAGGCGCCTGATCGCCCGACATGTCCCCCTCAGACGTCCGAGTCCGGAAAGCTCGCCTTCCGGCGGTCCATCCAGTCGACCAGCTCGTCGTGGACGGCGTCGTCGATCGGCGGCATCTCGTACTCGGCGAGGCGCTTCTTCCAGCGCAGGTTGGCGCGCTGGGAGGCATCGAGGCCGCCGTCGAGCTCCCACTGCTCGAAGCTGTCGTTGTTGGACAGCTCGGAGCGCCAGAACGCGTTCTCGAAGTTTGCCAGCGTGTGGGGCGAGCCCAGGAAATGCTGGCCCGGGCCGCCGGCGAGCATCGCGTCGAGCGCGTAGCCGTTGTCGGTGATGTCGACGCCCTTGATGTAGGCCTCGGTCATCGACGCCTGGTCCTCGTCGAGGATGAACTTCTCGTAGCCGATGGTCAGCCCGCCCTCCAGCCAGCCCGCCGTGTGGAGGTTGAAGTTGACCCCGGCCTGCATCGTCGCCATGTAGCTGATCGCGCTCTCGTAGGCGGCCTGGTAGTCGGGCACCTTGGAGGCCGTGAAGTTGCCGCCGCTCCGGAACGGCACCTTGAGCCGCCGGGCGAGCGCGGCCAGCACGAACAGGACGAGCTGCGGCTCCGGCGTCCCGAACGTCGGCGCGCCGGTCTGCATCGACATCGACGACGCGAACGAGCCGAGGATGACCGGCGCGCCCGGCCGGACGATCTGGCAGAAGGCCATACCCGCCAGCACCTCGGCCAGCGTCTGGGTGGCCTGCGCCGCGACCGTGACCGGGGCCATGGCGCCGCCGAGGATGAACGGCGTCATGAGCATGATCTGGTTGTTCTCGGCGTAGACCTTGGCCGAGCCGAGCATGTTGAAGTCCCACGACATGGGCGAGTTGGCGTTGGCCAGGCCCATGATCACGTGCTCCCGCTCCATGGTCTCGGCGCCGAACACGATCCGCGCCATGTCCACCGAGTCCTGGGCCCGGCTCGGGTGCGTCACGGAGCCCATGAACGCCCGGTCCGAGTAGCGGATGTGGCTGTAGACCATCTCGAAGTGGCGCTTGTTGACCGGCAGGTCGACCGGCTCGCAGACCGTGCCGCCATCGTGGTGGAGCGTCCGGCTCGTATACGCGAGCTTCACGAAGTTGCGGAAGTCCTCGATGGTCGCGTAGCGCCGGCCGTCGTCGAGGTCGTGGACGAACGGCGAGCCATACGCCGGCGCGAGGACCATGTACGGGTCGCCGATCCGGACGCTCCGGGCCGGGTTGCGCGCCCGCTGCGTGAAGACCGCCGGCGCGGTGGCCGTGACGAGGGAACGGCACATCCCGCGCGGGAAGCGCACGCGCTGGCCGTCGATGTCGGCGCCGGCGCCACGGAAGATCTCGACCGCCTCGGGGAAGTTGACGATCTCGATGCCGACCCGCTCGAGCAGGATGTCGGCGTTCGCCTCGATCTGTTCGAGACCCTCGATCGAGATGACCTCGACGGGCGGGAGGGTGCGGGTCAGGAACGGCACGCTGTCCATGGCTCGTGCCAGGCGCTCCGTCTGGCGGGCGGCACGACCGCGGCGGACCGAGGGATGTTCGAGGTCCGGAGCGGTCATTCGCATCTCCTCGGGGTGCCGTGCCGTGTCGCGGGATGGTGCCCGTCCATCGTAGGGCGCCGGCGCCGCGTCAGAGCCGGCGGGCGAGCTCCCGGGCGTCGAAGAAGGCGAGGCTGGCCCGGCGGGGGGCGACCGCGTCGCCGATCTCGTGGAATGGCACGCCGAGCGCCGTCAGGTCGGCCGCGAGCCCGGTCTCCGAGACCGGCGTCTCGGCGATGACGAGCGCATCCGCCTCGAGCGTCGAGATCGCGCCGGTCAGCGTGGAACGGATGGTGGCCACGCGCGCGCGCCACTCGAGGACGCAGGCCGAGGTGATGGATCGACCGCCCGCCTCGGCGAACCGCTTCCGGAGCGGTCCGTCGGCCGCGCTGTGATAGAGGCCGCCCGCCACCACGGCCGCGGCGGTCACGATCGTGACGTCGTGGTCCGCCTCGGCCAGGAACGTGGCCGTGCCGAGACCCCGCCAGTCCTGGACGTCGTCGAGGACGATGACGCGCCGGCCCGCGAGGACGGCGCCGTCCAGCACGGCCTGGACCGAAACGACGTCCGGGCCGTCCACGCCGGGCAGCCGGTCCAGCTCCGGCATGGCCCGCTGGAACCCCGTCAGCGGCGGGCGTGAACCCGTCGCAACGATGACGTCATCGGCCTCGACCGCCGTCACGTCTGCCGCGGTCGCCTCGACGCCCAGCCGGACGTCCACGCCGAGGGCGCCCAGCCGCCGCCCGAACCAGGCGATGAGGTCCGTGATCTGGCCGCGCGACGGCTGGCGCCCGGCGAGACGGAACTGGCCGCCCAGCTCCGGTCCGCGCTCCATCAGCGTCACGTGATGGCCCCGTTCCGCTGCGACGCGGGCCGCCTCCAGGCCGGCCGGTCCCCCGCCGATGACCAGGACGCGCCGGGGGTGGGCCGCAGGTTCGAACCGGTCGCCGTCCCATTCCCACTCGCGGCCCGCCGAGGGATTGACCAGGCACGAGATCCAGTAGTCGCGCGACCGGCGGCCCCAGCACAGCTGGTTGCACGAGATGCACGGCCGGACCTCGTCGGCACGGCCGGCGCGCGTCTTGGCGACGAGGTGCGGGTCGGCGATCTGGCCGCGGACGATGCTGACCATGTCGGCATGGCCGGCCGCGAGCACCGCCTCGGCCGCGGCCGGCGTCCGGATGTGGCTCTCGGCCTGGACGACGGCGTTCCGGCAGACGGCCTTGAGGGCCGCCGCGTACGGCTCGCCGAGCCGTTGCGGGAAGAGCGACGGCGGGATGATCTTGAAGAAGTCGAAGTACGAGCCCGTGCCGCACGAGACGTAGTCCATCAGCCGTCGCTCGTCGTGCCAGCCGACCGTCCGGGCCAGCTCCTCCACGGACAGCATCGCCGGCGAGTCGGGATCGGCGCTGACGCCCATCCCGATGATGAAGTCGTCACCGCAGCGCTCGCGGATCCGCCGCAGGATCTCGGACGAGAAGCGCATCCGGTTCTCGAACGATCCGCCCCAGCGGTCGGTCCGCCGGTTCGTCCAGGTCGTCCAGAACTGGTCCACCGCGCCGTTGTAGCCGGCGAAGATCTCGATCCCGTCGAAGCCGCTGGCCTGCGCCCGGCCGGCGGCCGCGACGAACCCCGCGATCAGCTCCTCGATCTCGGCCTCGGTCATCGCGTGGCTGCCGTCGGCGTCGTGGTACGAGGGCAGGCCGGACGGCGACCAGTTCGGCGCGAACGAGTTGTCGGCATCGTTGTGCTGACCGAGGTGGTACAGCTGGTGGATCATCACGATGTCCGGGTTCGCCTCCCGACAGGCGTCGGTCAGGCGGCGGAAGGCGGGGATGATCGCGTCGTCGCCCTGGCGGAAGTTGCCCCGGGTCAGGACCCCGGTGCGGTGGACCGGCACGGGCTCCACCACGATCATCCCGACGCCGCCGAGCGCCCGCTCGCGGTAGTAGCCGATGTGGCGCTTCCCGGGCAGGCCCTCCTCGGACATGTTGGTGGTGTGCGCGCCGAAGTTGATCCGGCTGCGCAGCGTCCGGTGCCGCAGGGTGAGGGGCGCGAGGACGTGCGGAAAGCCCCCGGCCTCGGTCGTCGGCGCGGGCTCGGTCACGGCGCCGGCCTGCTCCCCGGGACCGCCGCCGCCGGACCGGCTGCGGCATCGCGCCGGCGGCGCAGGGCGAGCATCGCGATCACGCCACCGACCGACGTGACCAGCAGGACCACGACGTGGACGAGCAGGCCGAGCGCGAATGCCGGGTCGCGCGGGATGCCGAGCCCGTCGGCGATGGCCACGACGGTCAGCTCGAACGTGCCGACGTAGCCGGGACCGGACGGGACGATCGAGACGAGCGCCACGCCGCTCGTGATCAGCGCGGCCTGGGCGACCGACAGCTCCACCCCGACGGCCTGGCCGGCCACCAGGAACGTGGCGGTCGACGCGGTCCAGGCCACCGCGCTGAACGCGAGGGCGAGGACGATGACGCGGGGCCGTTGGGCGACGGCGAGGCCGTCGCGCAGGCGACGGGCCAGCTCGAGGAGCCGCGGCCGGCGGGCGATGATCGCCGCGACACGATCGGCACCGGGCAGTCGATGGGCCACGATGCCCAGCCCGAGCGCGATGACCAGCAGGGCGACGAAAGCCAGCCCGAGCAGGACGGCGCTGGTCATCACCCCGCGGACGCTCAGGACCAGGACCGCGATCGCCGCGATCGCGACCACCATGACCGTGTCCACGACCCGTTCGACGACGACCGTGCCGAGCACCGTCGGCCGGCTGATACCCTCGCCTTCACCCAGGGCGTGGCTCCGATAGAGCTCTCCCAGCCGTGCCGGCAGGACGTTGTTGGCGAGGTACCCGATGTAGGTGTACCCGAGGACGCGGCTGTACGGCAGGGGCGCGATCGGCGTGAGGAGGGCCCGCCAGCGGGCACCCCGAGCGCCGATGTCGATGATCGCCGTCACGAACATGACCGCGATCCAGGCCGGCGACGCGGTGCGGAGGACCTGCAGGGCGGCCTCGATGTCGACCGAGTTGATGAGGATGACGATCGCGACGACGCTGATCGCGATCCCGAGCGTCGCCCGGAGCAGTGCGTTCCGGCTGATCCTCATCGGCCGGTCAGTCGTGGCGACGTCGGGCGGCGAGCTTCGGCGAGCGGCGGACGCGCAGCCGGTGGAGCAGGTAGCGGGCGACGACGCGCAGGGTCGACAGCCCGTACACGATGCTCCGCTTCAGCCCGACCGAGGAAGCCTCCTCGAAGTACCGGGTGGGGACGCCGACCTCGCCGATCCGCGTCGCCATGCCCGCCGCCACGACCTGGGCGATCAGCTCCTGGTCGAAGACGAAGTCGTCGCTGTTGAGTTGGTACGGCACGGTCTCCAGGAGCCGCCGGCTGTAGGCGCGGAGCCCCGTGTGGTACTCGGACAGGTGCAGCCCGAAAGCGACGTTCTCGACCCCGGTCAGGAACCGGTTGCTGACGTACTTCCAGCGGGGCATGCCGCCGGCCAGGGGATCGCCCAGGAACCGGCTGCCGAGCATCAGGTCGCGGGTGCCGTCCACGATCGGGGCGATCAGCGCCGGGATCCGGGTCGCGTCGTACTGGTAATCCGGATGGAGCATGACCACGATGTCCGCGCCGGCGGCCAGGGCGGCGTCGTAGCACGTCTTCTGGTTGCCCCCGTAGCCCCGGTTCTGGCTGTGGATGATCACGTCCAGGCCGAGCTGCCGGGCGATCCCGACGGTCTCGTCGCGGGACACGTCGTCGACCAGGATGATCCGGTCGACCAGGTCGTGCGGGATGTCGGCGTACGTGCGCTCCAGCGTCCGGGCGGCGTTATAGGCGGGCATGACGATGATCACCCGCGGCGCGCGGGCGGACGCGGCAGTGGGCTCGGTCGAGACCTCGGGCTGGGGCACGCGCGAAGGGTACCGCAGCCCGGGGCGGGGACACGGTCACCGGATCGGTGCGACGGGTGTGAGACGATTGGCTGAGCAGCCCACACGCCCGAGGACACGCCATGTTCGAACGACTCTTCGGCGGGAAGGAACAGGACACCGCCGTCGCCGAGCGCATCCCGCCCGGCCAGTACAAGACCGACAAGTTCCCGGTCCTCCACTACGGCTCGGTGCCACACACGAACCTCGCGACCTGGGACTTCAAGGTCTGGGGCGAGGTGGACAGCCCGTTCACTCTCACCTGGCAGCAGTTCAAGGAGCTGCCGCGCAAGACGGTCCAGACGGACATCCATTGCGTGACACGCTGGTCGAAGCTCGACACGACCTGGGAGGGCGTCCCCATCCAGACGATCCTGGAGATGGCCGCCCTCCGCCCGAGCGCCACGCACGTCGTCTCGCACGCCGAGCAGGGCTACACGGCCAATCTCCCGCTGTCCGTGCTCGACGACGACGACGTTTTGCTGGCGGACACGTTCGGCGGGGTGCCGCTCGAGCTGGAGCACGGCTACCCGCTCCGGCTGCTCGTGCCCAAGCGCTACTTCTGGAAGAGCAGCAAGTGGATCCGCGGCCTGGAGTTCCTGGACCACGACCAGCTCGGCTTCTGGGAGCGCTACGGCTACAACAACGACGCCGACCCCTGGAAGGAAGAACGGTTCAGCGAGTGACCGGGTGAGCGACCCTACCTCGGCCCCATCCGAGACGCTGCCGGCGATCTACCTCGGTCACGGCGCTCCGCCGCTCCTGGACGATCCCGCATGGATGGGCGAGCTCGGCGCCTGGTCCGCGTCGATGCCACGCCCCAAGGAGATCCTGATCGTCAGCGCGCATTGGGAGACCGCGCCGATGGCGATCGGTGCCACCCGTCGCGTCCCGCTCGTCTATGACTTCTACGGGTTCCCGCAGCGCTTCTACGAGATGACCTACGACGCGCCCGGCGCACCCGACCTGGCGGCGAAGGTCCGCGGGCTCATGCCCGTCAACGAGCCCGTCCTCGAGCGCGAGAACCGGGGTCTCGACCATGGCGCGTGGGTGCCGCTCAAGGCGATGTACCCCGACGCCGACATCCCGGTCCTCCAGATGTCGATGCCCGACCTCGACCCGGGGCACCTGTTCGAGATCGGGCGCAGGCTCGCGCCACTGCGCGACGAGGGCGTCCTGATCGTCGGCAGCGGCTTTCTGACTCATGGGCTGCCGTTCATCCACGAGTACTTCATGGGCAAGCCCGGGGCGCCCCAGTGGTCGATCGACTTCGACCAGTGGGCGACCGAGGCGCTCGACCGGGGCGACATCGACACGCTGTTCGCCTTCCGCGAGAAGGCGCCCGGGATGCCCTACGCACATCCGACCGTCGAGCATCTCGCGCCGTTGTTCGTCACGCTCGGTGCCGCGACCAGGCCGGACCGGGCGCCGGACTACGCGATCGAGGGCTACTTCTACGGGCTGTCGAAGCGCTCGTTCGAGACGCGCTGACCGGACGAGCCGCCCTTTAGCTCCGACGCGGGCCGCGGAGCAGGCGCTGGTCCGGCGAGAACAGGCGCAGACGGCTCGTCAGGAGCAGCAGCTCCCGATCGAGCAGGCGGATGAGCGCCTCCAGCCGTTCGACGGTGGTATGCGCCTCGAGGAGGGCCTGCCGGCGCGGCAGCTCGATGCCGATGATCCCCGACAGGAGATGCGACAGGACCGTCGGATCGTCGGGGATGACGAGGTCGCGCCGCCGCTCGCCCGAGGTCGATCCGGCGTCGTCGTCGGCGCGGGACTCGATCGGCTCCGGGACGACGCCCGTCGCGGCGGCGTCCTCGATGGCGGCCACGATGTCGTCATCGGTGATGTCATCGTCGTCCTCGGTCGCGTCGTCGTCGTCGTCGGACTCGAACGGGGCGCTCTCCACCTCGACCCGGATGTCGAGGACCTCGCTCGTCTCGCCGTCGCGCGCCCGCATCAGCTCGAGGTAGCGGACGAACCGGCGGATCGCGGAGGCCGCCAGGCGCTCCGCCCGCGCCTCGTCGCCGACCTCGTCCTCGAGCGGGGTGACGTCGGCCACCAGGTAGGGTTCGCGGGCCGGATCGACCGTGTCGATGGCGAACCGGCCGGTCGCCGCCGCGAGAAGGTCGTAGCGCCCATCCGGATAGCGGCCCGCTTCGCGGATCTCGACCAGGGCTCCCACCGCGGCCAGCGCGAGCGTCCGGCTCGGCCCGACCTCCTGGCCATCGCGGATGAGCACGACCCCGAACGGCTCGCCCGTGTCGAGGCAGTGCCGGGTCAGAGCGCGGTACCGATCCTCGAAGACGTGCAGCGGCAGGACGATACCGGGGCAGAGGACGGTGTGCAGCGGGAAGAGCGGGATCTCCATCGACCGTGCCTCGCGGTTCGGTGCGATTGGCGGCCCGACCGGCCGCTGCGTCGAGTCTAGCCCGCCCCGGGCTCCAGGCGTACGGTGCCGATCGACCCGGGCCGGCGCACGGTCGGGCCGCGCTCGGCCCAGGCACGGACCCGGCCGGCTCGCTCGTCGCCGCTGGCCGCGTCGAAGACCTGGTAGCGGCCCTTGCCGCGGGCCTTGGCCTGGTACATCGCGACGTCGGCGTCGCCCAGCAGGTCGTCCACGGTCCCCACTCCAGCCGCGACGACCGCGATCCCGATGCTGGCGCCGACCTCGATGGAGACCCCGGCCAGCTCGATCGGCTCGACCAGCCGTGCCAGCAGCCGCTCCGCGACGGACACCGCGTAGGCCTCGTCGGGGAGATCGGTCAGGAGGACGCCGAATTCGTCACCGCCCAGCCGGCCGGCCACGTCCGAGGTCCGCAGGTCGGAGCGGAGGCGAGCCGCGACCGCCATCAACATGCTGTCGCCGGCTGCGTGGCCGAGGCTGTCGTTCACGGTCTTGAAGTCGTCCAGATCGAGGAACAGGGCCGCGACCGAGCCGGTCCCGACCTTGGCCTCGAGCGCCTTCTCGGCCGCCTCGACGAACCGGCGGCGGTTGGACAACCCGGTCAGCGGATCGTGGAACGCCTGGTAGCTCAGCTGCGCCTCCAGCGCCCGGCGCTGGGCCACGTCCCGGGCGAGCATCCCGACCAGGCCGGCCAGGCGCGCCAGGACCAGGAGGGACAGGACCGCGGTGCCGGCCGCGACGACCGCCAGGCCGCCGTCGGTGCCGGGTCCCAACGTGACCAGGATCGGGCCGGTGATCATCGCTGCGGCCAGGCAGGCCAGCCGGACCGGCCCGAGCCACGTCACGGGGACCGGATGCGGCTCGGTCAGGCGACGCATGGACGGATGCGCGGCGGCCGCGCCGAAGAGCAGGTACGCGATGAGGTAGAGCGTGTCGATCGGGCCGCCGCTCACGTACGTCCCGTCGAGGTTCTGGATGGCGTAGATCTGGTCCGCCACGAGCATCAGGCCGAGGCTCAGGGCGAGCATCTGGAACGACGGCGTGCGGGCACCGGGTGTGGTGAGGAGGCCCATCGCGACGCCGATCAGGATCAGGTCGGCGATCGGGTACGCGAGGGTGATCAGGAGCGAGGTGCTGTCGAGCTCCGAGCCGACCAGCTGCGGCTGGATCAGGAATGTCCAGGACAGGATCGCGGCCGCCGTCGTGAGGATGGCCGCGTCGAGCGCTCCGCCACGGTCGCCGCCACCGACGCGCCGGCGGATCATCATCAGGAGCCCGAGCGCGATGAACGGGTAGCCGGCGAGATACAGCACGTCGGCCATCGACGGGAAGGGGTCCTCGCCGATGACCTCGTACCAGTTCCACAGGAGGTCGCCGGCCACGAACAGGCCTTGGCCGATGGCCATCAGGATCCACGGCGCGGCGCGGTCGGGCTTGTTGCGCCAGACACCGACGAGGGCGACGGTGACCGCGGATGCCCCGATCACGTCGTAGAGCAGGCTCTGCGGGAGGCTGCCGGTCTCGAGCGTCGCGTGGACCACGACCAGCAACACGCCGATGGCGAGGTAGGCGATCGGCAGGGTCACGCGCAGGTTGCTGGCTCGAGTCATCGGCATCACATGGCGGCGGCGGTCCTGAAAGCTTGGTTGCCCCACGACAGGCTCCGTCGCGTGACGTCCTGTCGCCCATGGCCCCGGCGTACCGGTCGGCCGTGACCAATGGTCAAGCGCCCTGGACGGCCGGCGATCACCGGAATCGACGAAGCCGCCGGTCGCCCGGCGGCTTCTGGATCGTGCTGTGCCCGGCCGTTCACGGCACGGGTGGGTGGGTCAGTGCGCGCAGCCCTTGGGAGCGCCGCCATCGTCCGCGGTCCGGAAGCTCGAGCCGCAGCCGCAGGCCGCAACCGCGTTCGGGTTGTTGACCGTGAAACCGGCGCCCATGAGCGTGTCGACGTAGTCGATCTGCGAGCCCTTGAGGAGGTCGACGCTCTGGCCGTCCACGTAGACCTTGATCCCGCTCACGTCGAGGACGCGGTCCTCGGGCGTCGGGGCATCCTCGAGCATCATCCCGTAGCGGAAGCCGGAGCAGCCGCCGGAATAGACGTAGACGCGCAGGCCGATCGCCGGGTTGGTCTCTTCCTTGGTCAGCTCCGTGAGCTTGCTGACCGCGGCGTCGGTGAGCGAGACCACCGTCGTCGTCAACGGCTGCACATCGATCGTCGTCGGCTGCTGGTCGATCATCGAGCGTGACCCTCCGGGAAAGCGTGGGTGCGAGGTTGGGGCGCCGATCACGCGGTGCCGGTCCTTATCGTACGCACGGCAACGGGTTTCGACAAGCACCCGCGCCGAAACTCACGTACCGGCCCGCTCAGCCGTCCAGCCGCTCCACGATCGTGGCGATGCCCTGGCCGACGCCGATGCACATCGTGGCGAGGCCGTAGCGGCCGCCGGTCCGGCGCAGCTCGTGGGCCAGCATCGTGATCAGCCGGCCGCCGCTCATGCCCAGCGGATGGCCGAGCGCGATCGCGCCGCCGTTGACGTTGACCCTGGCCGGGTCGAGGCCGAGCTCGTCGATGCACACGAGCGACTGGGAGGCAAAGGCCTCGTTCAGCTCGATGAGGTCGAGGTCGCCGATCCCGATGCCGGCCCGCTCGAGGGCCTTGCGGGTCGCCGGGATCGGGCCGATGCCCATGACCGCCGGGTCGACGCCGGCGATGGCGGTCGAGACGACGCGCGCCATCGGACGGAGGCCGAGGACTCGCGCGCGCTCCGACTCCACGAGCAGGACCGCGGAGGCCCCGTCGTTGATCCCGGAGCTGTTGCCGGCCGTGACCGTCCCGCCCTCGGGCCGGAAGGCCGGGCGCAGCTTGGCCAGCGCCTCGAGGCTCGTGTCGGCACGCGGGTGCTCGTCGCGGTCGATGACGAGGGCCTCGCCCTTTCGCCGGGGGACCGCGATCGGCACGATCTGGTCGGCGAAGCGGCCGGCCTCGATGGCCGCGACGGCACGCTCCTGGCTCTCGAGCGCGAACGCGTCCTGGCGCTCGCGGGAGACGTTCCAGCGCTCGGCGACGTTCTCCGCCGTCTCGCCCATCGAGTACGGGTAATGGCGCTCGGCCAGGCGCGGGTTGACGAAGCGCCAGCCGAGGGTCGTGTCGGCCATCTCGCGCGGGCCGCGGTCCCACGGACCCTCGGCCTTCAGCTGGACGTACGGGGCGCGGGTCATCGATTCGACGCCGCCGCCGATGAACACGTCGCCGTCCCCGACCGCGATGGCGTGGGCCGCCGAGTTGATCGCCTGGAGCCCGGATCCGCACAGCCGGTTGACGGTGAGGCCGCCGACCTCGACCGGGAAGTCGGCCAGGAGCAGGGCCATCCGCGCGACATCGCGGTTGTCCTCACCGGCCTGGTTGGCGCAGCCGAGGATGACGTCCTCGACCAACGCGGGATCGAGCCCGGCCCGGTCCACGACCGCGCGCAGCACGGCCGCGGCCAGGTCGTCCGGCCGGACCGACGCGAGCGCGCCGCCATACCGGCCGATCGGGCGTCCGGACGGCCTCGACGATCCAGGCCTCGCGCAGGGGGCGGTTCAGGTCGCGGCTCACGCGGCTGATGGTATCCGCGACGACCCGCCCTCGCCGCCGGGAGGCCATGCCAGTCCGGTCTGGCCGCTCGTGTCGCTCATGCCCGGACCCGAGGCTCGAACGGTCCGCGCGGGTGGCCGGCACCCAGACGCAGCGCGAGGTCGATCGTGTGCGGCGGCGCCACTCCTTCCGCGACCGCGATCCGCGCCTCTTCCGCGATGGCCTCCACGATCCGGTCGCGGATCGCCGTCGGCGCCAGCCGCTCGTCGGTATCGGAGTCGGGCGGTGGCCCCGCTTCGCCGATCCGGCTCTCGCCGGCGTATCGGTAGAACCCGGTCCCCGTCTTGCGGCCGAGCTCGCCGGCTTCGACGAGCCGTTCCTGGATCGGCGACGGGCGCAGCCGCTCGGGTCGCCCGAGGCCGTCCCAGATCCCGGTCGCGGCGGCGAGGCTGACGTCGACCCCGGTCAGGTCCATCAGCTCGAACGGGCCCATCGGGAAGCCGTCCGCGCGGAGCGCCTCGTCGATCTCGGTGACGCGCGCGGCGCCGGCTTCGAGGATGCGCAGCGCCTCGATCGTGAACGGCCGGTTGACCCGGTTGACGATGAAGCCGGGCCGGTCGGTGCACACCACCGGGGTCTTGCCCCAGGCGCTGACGATCAACATGGCACGGGCGACGATGGCCGGGTCGGCGAGCGCCGGTGCGACCACCTCGACGAGGGCCATGAGCGGCGCGGGGTTGAAGAAGTGAAGCCCGATGACGCGGCTCGGGCGGGTCGTCGCCTCGGCGATCTCGGTAACGGAGAGGGCGCTGGTGTTGGTGGCCAGGATCACCTCGGCCTCGGCCACGTCGTCGAGCGTCCGGAAGACCGTCCGCTTCAACTCCAGGTCCTCCAGGGCGCACTCGATCACGAGGTCGGCGTCATCGACCAGCCCATCGAGCGTCGGCACATGTCGCAGGCGGTCCAGCCGGGCTGCGACCCAGGCGTCGGTCCCGTCCGGATCGAGGCCGAGCCTCGCCGTCCGTCGGGTCAGGCCGTCACGGATGCGCTCGCGGCCGCGATCGAGGGCAGTCTCGTCGACGTCGTACAGGACCACCTCGCAACCGGCCTCGAGCGCGACCTGCGCGATCCCCGCGCCCATCGTCCCCGCGCCGACGATGCCGACGATCACCGGTCGTGGGTCGCCGGCCGACCCCGGCGCGGCCCGGCCCATCAGACGGTCTTGATCGATTCGAATGGCTGGCGACAGTCTGCGCAATAGCGGATCGTCCGGCACTGGGTCGGCCCGAAGAGGTTCTCGACGACCGTCCGGCGCGAGCCGCAGTGCGGACAGGGAACGCGCGGCTCGAGGTCGATCAGAGCCGGCCCGCCTCTGGACCAGTCCGCGGCCGGCGCCGGCGGGGCGATCCCGGCGGCCGCCAAGGCCGCGCGGCCCGCCGGGCTGATCCGATCCGACGTCCACGGGACCTCGAACGTGGCGGTGACCTCGACCGGCCGGCCGAAGGCCGCGAGCCGGTCGGCGATCGACGTCTTGATGAGCTCGAGCGCCGGGCAGCCCACGAACGTCGGCAGGATCCAGACCCGGATCGGGCCGCGGCCCGGGTCGACCTCGACGCGATGGACGATCCCGAGGTCGACCACGGACAGCATCGGCAGCTCCGGGTCCTTCACCTCGGCGAGAGCGGC
This sequence comes from uncultured Chloroflexia bacterium, assembly GCA_963755995.1. GTDB lineage: Bacteria > Chloroflexota > Limnocylindria > Limnocylindrales > CSP1-4 > SPCO01. The sequence goes on from CAVWLQ010000002.1 coordinate 734,774, forward strand.
GCGGACGGCGGCCTCGTCGACCGGCGCCGGATCCGTTCGACGCGCACCACCGACGACCGCACCGGCCCGGAGCCGCGCGATCCCGACCTGCGTGCCGAACTCGCTCACCAGGTCGCTCCCGGGTCCGACCGGCGCACGCTTGTGAACTCGCCCCAGAGCCATCGGAACGGCTCGCCGTGGTCGCGCCGGCCTCGCGCCGGGTCCGCGGGGGCGGCCGGCGGCAGCGGCAGGTCGAGCGCCGTGAACGTCGGTGCGATCGACTCGCGCCAGCGCTCCTCGAGCTCGGTCATCGGCGCGGCCAGGATCCCGGCGTCGACCAAGGCCGCCTCGCCGTCGAGCGGCGTGAAGACCGTCCCGGCATCCGGGGCCAGCTCGGCGAGAGCGGCCAGCAGGCGTTCGCGCGGTTCGCCGTCACTCCGGGCCAGTCGCTCCAGCCACGTTCCAGCGTGCAGCCGGTGGTAGCGCTCCTCGCGGAGCAGCTTGGCGACGAGCTCGGCCAGTGGCGCCCAGCCACCGGCGGCCAGGGCCTCGAGCCGCACGACGTCCGACGAGTCGTACAGGAAGCGCCGGGCGATCGTCATCGCCCAGTCGCCGCGCCCGTGATCGAGCAGGCGGCAGTGGCGGTACTCGTCCGGCTCGCGATCGTAGGCGAGGACGTCCGGGTCGGTGCCGGTCAGGTCGCCCAGAAGCCCGTACAGCGCCGCGGCGTGCCCCAGCTCGTCCTGCGCGATCGAGCTCATCGCCACGTCCTCCTCGAGGAGCGGCGCGATGCCGGTCCACTCGGAATCGGAGAAGCCGATGACGAACTCGTCGTCTGCCATCGAGGCGAGAAGGCCGGCGAGCTCGAGCGCGACCGGCGCCGCGGCCGTCGACGATGTGATGGCCGCCGCGGTCACGACGAGCGTGCCTTCGGCTTTGCCTGGCCGGACTGGGCGCGCGCGGCGGCCAGCTTGTCGCGCATGACGTAGCCACCGGGCTTCTTGAACGAGCGGTCGAGGGGCGGCTGGAGCAGGTCCGGATCGTCGAGATCCAACACGTCGCCGCGCCGGACCACCCACAGGCGGATGCTCTCCTGGCGGCGACCGAACATCTCGCGCGCGTAGTGGACGGCGAGCTCGGCATCCGGCGCCATGACGCTCCCGCCGTGGCGCATCGGGTCGCCGTCCTTCTCCTGGCGGAAGACCTCCCAGGCCTCGATGACCGGCTCGCTCATGCCGCGGCCGCCACGCCGAGGATCGATTCGCGCACCCAGCGGGACTCCTCCCGGGCCAGCCGCCGGAACGCGAGGCGTGCCTCGGACATCGGTCCGTGGTTGGTGACCACCGTCCGCAGCTCGTGCCAGTCGGGCTCCGTGTAGCGCCACTCCCCGGCCGCGTCGTCGAAGCGCAGCTCCGGGTCGGGGATGACCAGGCCGAGCTCGCGGATCCGCGGGACGTAGATGGTCAGGAACTCCTGGCGGAGCTCCTCGGAGGTCTTGGCCTTGATCCGCCAGTGCAGGTCGCGGTCCGTCGCGCGCGGGGAGCGCGGGCCGTGCATCTGCATGAGCGGACCCCACCAGCGATCGAGCGCGTCCTGGATGGCCGCACGCTGGTCCGGGCTGCCCGTGACCATGGTCACCACGACATCGCGGCCGTGCATGATGTGGACCGATTCCTCCCAGCAGATCTTGCGCATCGTCCGCGCGTAGGGCGCGTAGGACGAGTCGCGCAGTGCCTGCTGGGCGACGATCGCGGCGGCATCGACCAGCCAGGCGATCATCCCGACATCGGCCCAGCCGACCGTCGGGTAATGGAAGACGTTGTGGAACTTGGTGACGCCGGCCAGCAGGTCGTCGAACATCGCCTCGCGGCTCTTGCCGAGATCCTCGGCCACCCGGTAGAGCAGCTGGGCGTGGCCGACCTCGTCCTGGACCTTGGCGGTCAGTGCCAGCTTGCGGCGGAGCGTCGGGGCGCGCATCAGCCACTCGCGTTCGGGCAGGACGCCCATCAGCTCGCTGTTGGCGTGCATCTCGACGAAGCGCAGGACGGAGGTGCGGTACTCGTCGGGCATCCAGTCGGTCGACTCGACCTTGCGGCCGGCCGCCACGTGCGCCTCGAACAGGGCGAACCGCTCGTCGTGGGGCAGGTCCTCGTTGAAGGCCAGGCGGCCGCGGTCCAAGGGGCCGAGGATCGGCTCGAGCGCGAGCGGGTCGGTCATGCGTGGTCTCCGTGGGCCTGGACGGCTCGGAGCGTCAGGTCCGCATAGGCGTCCGCGATCTCGCGCGCGGGCAGGCGACCGTCCGGGCGGTACCACGCGACGAGGCCGTTGAGCGCGGTCAGGATGTAGGCGGCGGTCACGGTCGGGTCGACCGGTCCGAACACGTCGTTCTCGATGCCGTCCGCGATGGCCGCCCGGAAGCGCGCCTCGTACGCGTCCCGCCGGCGCGCGATGTCCTCCCGGCGACCCTTGTCGAGCGCGCGCCACTCGTGGACGAACACGCTCGCGCGCTCGATGTCGTCGGTCACGACGCCGACGTGGGCACGGACCAGCGAGATGAGGTGGACGCCCGGCCCGAAGACCAGGGAGCCGGGATCGGCTGCCTCGACGAGGTCTGCGGCCGCCTCGAAGCGCGACGCCGTCCGCTCGACGATCGACCAGAGGACCTCCTGCTTGGAGGCGACGTGGGCGTAGAGGCTGGCGCCCTGGATGTCCACGGCGCGCGCGATGTCCCGCACGCTCGTGCCGGAATAGCCGTGCTCATGGAACAGGGAACTGGCGGCGTCTTCGATCTCGCGCCGTCGACTGGTTTCGACCACCGATCCGCGGGCTCCTAACAAACGCTCGTTAGGGCGCCCAGCCTAGGGCGCGCTCAGACGTGCGTCAAGCCGCGCGAGCGTGCCTACTCCCCGGTGAAACGCGGCGGCCGCTTCTCGAGGAAGGCGGCGAGACCTTCGGCGTGATCGGCGGTCGCGCCGGCGATCCCCTGCCGGTACGCCTCGTCCTCCAGGGCCGCGTCGAGGTCCACCGACCAGCTGCGCTGGAGCGCGCGCTTGGTCAACGCGAGTGCGCGTGGCGCGAGCCCGGCCAGGCGTTCCGCGATCGCCCGTGCCTCGCCGGTCACGTCCTCCGCGGCGACGACCCTCGCCACCAGCCCGAACCGCTCCGCTTCCGTCGCCGACAGGGTCTCGCCGAGCAGCGCCAGCTCGGCCGCCTTGGCCGGTCCGACGAGACGCGGCAGGAACCAGGTGGCGCCGCTGTCGGGGACCAGTCCGATCCGACCAAAGGCCAGCACGAAGCTGGCGGTCTCGGCGGCCACCCGCAGGTCGCAGGCGAACGCGAGTGACGCGCCCGCACCGGCGGCGACCCCGTTGATCGCCCCGACGATCGGCTGGTCCATGGACCGCATCGCGGCGATGATCGGGTTGTAGCGCTCGCGGACCTCGACCGCCAGCGGGGCCGCGTCGGGCTCGAGCCGCTCCTTGAGGTCCTGGCCGGCGCAGAAGCCGCGACCCGACCCCGTCAGCACGATTGCGCGGACGCTCCGGTCGCGGCCCGCCGTCCGCAGGGCGGCCAGCAGCTCGCGCTTCATCGGGACGGTCAGCGCATTGAGCGCCTCGGGACGATCGAGGGTGATCGTCGCGATGGCCGCGGAGACCTCGTAGCGAACCGTCGCGACGGCCGGCGCCGCTCCCCCATCTGCCACGCTCGCGGCTCCTCAGATGCCGGCGAACTCGACCAGTCGTCCGTCCACCAGCTCGAACACGCGACGGTCGATCGGCTCGTCGGCGCCCCCGGACTGCTCGACGATGAACTCGGCGAACAGGCTCGCGAAGTCGTCGTCGCCCGGCCGCAGCGACGCCGCGGTCATCAGGTGTCGCTCGGGGATCCCAACAAGGATCCGGCCGAACGGGCCGAGCTCCGTGACGAGATGGGCGACGACCTCCGGCAGGAGGATCCGCGCGGCATCCCAGCCGTTGCCCGTGTCCGAGCTGATCAGGCGGCGATCGCCCGAGACCTCGTCGGTCCACGGCGCCGTCGCCGACCAGGCGGCAAGGTTGCGGATGGCCGCGTCCTGGACCTCGACGGGCTCGATGCCCCAGGTCAGCAGGTGGTCGCCGTTGACGACGATGTCGTAGGCGCCGGCGTCGATGGTGTAGACGACCGGGAGCCCAGCGGGGCCCTCGTCGATGATCGGCTGGGCGTGGCTCTGGGTCCCGTGGGTGGCCAGGCTCGCGCGGTCGATGCTGTCGAGCGCGAGACCCTGCGTGCCGACCGGACGGAAGGCCGGGTAGAGGAGGTCCTTCGCGGTGGCCCAGTCCTGCTCCGGGGTGTCGGCCGGCGAGGCGCCCCCTTCCGGCGCGGGCTGGTGCCCGCTGACCGGCGCGTCCGCGTCGATCGGCGCCAGGTAGTCCGGCGCGGTGTCGCGGATCGCTGTGCCGACCTCGTCGCCGAGATCGCGCTCGTAGTCGAGCCCCACGTCCGACCCGCCCTGGGGGTCTCGCTCCATCAGCGTCTCTCCTCGCTGCGCGCTGCGCTCATCGTCCCGACCAGACAGGCGGGCGTTTCTCGGTGAAGGCGGCCATCCCCTCGGCCTGATCGTCGGTGTCGAACAGGCGGAAGAAGGCCTCGCGCTCGCGGATCAGGCCCTCGTCCAGCGGTCGCCGGCCCGCGTCGAGGATCGCCGCCTTGGCCGCGCGGACCGCCAGCGGCGGCATCGTCGCGATCCGTCCGGCGAGCTCGAGCGCTGCGTCCACGGTCGCCTCGGCGGGCACGACCGCGGTGACCAGCCCGTGCGCATCGGCCTCTGTCGCGGTCATCGTCCGGCCGGTCAGGATCAGCTCCATGGCCCGGGCCTTGCCGATCGCGCGGGTCAGACGCTGCGTGCCACCCGCGCCGGGCATGACGCCGATCCTGATCTCGGGCTGGCCGAACCCGGCATCGTCCGCGGCGACGATCATGTCGCAGGTCATCGCCAGCTCGCAGCCACCACCGAGGGCGACGCCGCGGACCGCGGCGATGAGCGGCAGGCCGATGGCGTCGAGCCGATCCCACACGCCGAACCGGCCGCCGTCGATGAGGGATGCGTTCGTCTGCGGCGCAAGCTCGCGGATGTCGGCACCCGCGGCGAAGGCCCGCCCTCCGGCGCCGGTGATGACGATGGCCCGGCAGGCGGGGTCAGCGTCGAGCCGCTCGAGCGCGGCTGCCAGCTCGTCGAGCAGGTCGAAGCTCAGCGCGTTGAGCGCCTCGCGGCGATCGAACGTGACGAGGGCGACGCCGGGGAGGTGGGCGGCCGGCGCCGCCGATGCGGGAGCCGGTGCCGGGAACTCGACGCGCACCAGCGGACGCCGATCGTCGACCTCGACGCGGCTCGCTGGATCGTCCCTGGGCGCGGTCACGGTCACGAACGCTCCTCGACTGTCGTTCAGACAGTATCCACGCCCGGGGAAGCCGCCGCCTCCATTTCGGGCACGGTCTCGAGGACGAGCATGGTCGCCAGCCCGGGCGCGATCTCGCGCAAATTCCGGCCGGCGGCGCGCATCGCATCGGACCGGAGCCCGGCGTCGAGCGCCGCGCGATCGTCGAACCGCATCGACGTGATCAGGATCAGATCGGTCTCCGCGCCGAGCGCCTCGACCACCCGGTGGACGCGGGTTTCACGCAGGCCCGGGGTCCCGGCGACGAGCGGAAGGTGCTCCGACGTGTAGCGTCGTTCGAAGGTGGCCTGTGCGTCCGGGAGGCCGTCGGGTCGGCGGTAGAGCGCGAGCAACGTGGTCATGGGCGTCCCTCCGATGGGCTGGCGGCTGATGCCTCGGCGCCTGGCTCGATCGCACGATAGAAGCCGGTCATCGCCTCGGTCAGCAGCCGCGGTTGCTGGCTGAGGATGTCATGCCCGCCGGCCGGCACCACGAGCAGACGTCCGTCGCGGACCTGCCGTGCGAGCTCGGCGGCCTGCACGACGGGCACGAGCGGGTCCCGGTCGCCGCACGCGACCAGCGTCGGCGGGCTGATCCGGCGCAGGTCCGCCGGCCCGAGCAGCGGCTGGCGCGCCACGTCATCGGCGACCGCCGGCAGGAGCCGCTGCCACGCGCCCGGCCCCTGGACGGGGTCGTGGAGGCGGGCAAGGTCCGCCGCCCAGGCCGGGTCGTCGCGCAGGATGCGGGCCGGATCCATGAGTCGCCGGGCAACGCTCGCCCGCGGTTCGCGAGCGGTGGCGATCCCGAGCGCGACGAGGCTCCGCAGCCGTTCGGGCGCGCGCACCGCGCCGCCGAGCGCGGTCATCCCGCCCATCGAGTAGCCCACGAGGTGGAAATGATCGAGATCGAGCGCGTCGACGAAGGCCTCGAGGTCGTCGATCAGCCAGCCGGCCTCGAAGCCATGGGCCGCATCCCAGCGCGTCCGGCCGTGGCCGCGCGCATCGGGGAGGTACAGGCGGAACCGGGCGGCGAGCGCAGGGAGCTGGGCGGCGTACGTCTCGCGCCCGACCGACGCCGCCGCGTGGAGCAACACCATCGGCGGACCGTCGCCCATGACGTCGTAGCCGATGTCGAGGTCGTTGGCGCGGACGTGCGGCATCGCCGCGATGCTACTGCCCCGGTTCGCGCCGTTCGAGCCGGATCCCGCGCGCGACCCGGACGGCCTCCATCGCGAACGAGAACGCGTCGACCCGGATGGCCAGCTCGATGTCCTCGGGCGGGGCGCTGGCCGGCCCGAGCGCCAGCGTGTGCGCGGCCTCCGCCGATGTTGCGACCTCTCGAGCGGTCCGCTCCGCCTCCAGCGGCCGGCCGAGCCGGGCGCGCTCGATGAGCTCGGCCGTCACCCGATCGTCCGAGCCCGAGTCAGGGCCGCGAGCCGGGTCCCGGCCGGTGAGCACGTAGATCGGCGGGCCCAGACCGGATGCGCGGACCGCGGCCGCCGTCGCCGACGCCACCACGAGGCTGGCGCACCACAGCCGGGTCGCGGCAGCGGCCGCCACGACGCCCTGGGTCCCGGCCGACGTCCGCTGGACGACGATCTGGTCGCGCAGCTCGGCGCCGGCCGCCACGACCGCCGCCGGCGAGTTCGACAGGTCGAAGCCCGGTGGGCGATGGCCGTGCTCCTCGCCCATCGCGATGACCGCCGGGTCGGCGGTCTTCATCGCCAGGGCCTCGGCGACCGTCGCGACGAGGTAGATGTGCCGCGCCCCGCCGGCGAGCGCGTAGGCAGCCGTCGTGAACGCGCGCAGGACGTCGACTGCCACAACGGCGCCGGCGACGTCGCCCGCCTCGGCCGTGGTGATGAAACGGGCGTCGGCGGACCCCTTGTGCGTCGACATGGGGCCCCGGCTCAGCGCTCGGGCTTGCCTTCGACCTCGGCCGACGCCGCCCGCTCGATGCGCAGGTACTTGCGCCGGTAGTAGAGCAGCGGCATGGCGTGCAGGTGCTCGTTGTCGAGGGAATCGACCCGACCGATGAACAGGTCGTGGTCGCCCGCCGAGAACGTCTCGACGACCGTGCACTCGAGCGTGGCGATCGCACCGTCGATCAGCGGCAGGCCGGTCGGGCCCGGATGCCAGGCAGCCCCGCAGAACTCGTCGCGACCGGGCTCGACCGCCGCGCCGGCGAAGCAATCGGAGGTGGCCTGCTGGTCCTCGGACAGGATGCACACCGCATACCGGCCACCCGCCCGGACGATCGGGGTCAGGAACCGGCGCCGATCCAGCGCGACCATCACCAGCGGCGGGTCCAGCGAGACCGAGCTCAGGGCGTTCACGGTGATCCCGAAGGGCCGCTCGCCATCGAGCGCCGTCACCACGGTCACGCCGGTCACGAAGTGGCCCATGACCTGCCGGAACGTGTCGGAGTCGATGGCGTTCGTGGTGCGGGCTTCCATGGCGCGCAGTCTAGTGGCAGTGCCGGCCGGCGGCCCAAGACCGCGGTGGCCCGCGGAGACCGCCGCGACCCGGGAACCTACAATCGCGGACATGACCAAGATGGACCGACCAGCCACCCGCACCGAACGCGATTCGATGGGCAAGATGGAGGTCCCGGTCGATGCCCTGTACGGCGCATCGACGCAGCGGGCCGTCCTCAACTTCCCGATCTCCGGCCAGCCGATGCCGCGGCGGTTCCTGCGGGCGCTCGCCCTGATCAAGCTCGCGGCAGCCGAGACCAACCGCGACCTCGGCCTGCTCGAGGCGGACGTCGCCGATGCGATCGCGGCGGCCGCGGCCTCCGTTGCCGACGGCGACCACGACGACCAGTTCCCGATCGACATCTACCAGACGGGATCCGGGCACCTCCACCAACACCAACATGAACGAGGTCGTCGCGCACCTCGCCGGCGCCCGGCTGGGCGGCCGGAAGGTCCACCCGAACGACGACGTCAACCGCTGCCAGAGCTCGAACGACACGATCCCGACGGCGCTCCAGCTGTCGGCGGCGGTCGCCATCGAGGACGAGCTGCTGCCCGCGCTGGAGCGGCTGCACGCGGCCCTCACGGCTCGATCGGAGGCGTTCTGGCCGGTGGTCAAGACCGGCCGGACCCACCTCCAGGACGCGACCCCGATCCGGCTCGGCCAGGAGTTCCGCGGCTACGCCGGGCAGGTCGAGGCGTCGATCCGGCGGGCACGCGCCGCCCAGGCCGAGCTGCTCCAGGTGCCGCTGGGCGGGACCGCGGTCGGGACCGGCATCAACGCCCACCCGGAGTACGCGGGACGGGCCTGCGCCCGACTGTCGACGCTGACCGGCCTGGAGGTCCGCGAGACCGCGAACCATTTCCACGCCCAGGCGACGCTCGATGCGGCGATCGCCGCCCACGGCGCGATCCGGACGATCGCCCTGAGCCTCTGGAAGATCGCCTCGGACCTGCGGCTGATGGGGATGGGCCCGCGCGCCGGGATCGCGGAGCTGGCCCTGCCCGAGACCCAGCCCGGGTCGAGCATCATGCCCGGCAAGGTCAACCCGGTCATCGTCGAGAGCCTGACCATGGTCGTCGCCCGGGTCGTCGGCAACGACGCCACGATCGCCTTCAGCCAGACCGGCAGCTTCCTCGAGCTCAACGTGATGCTGCCGGTCACGGCGGACGCCCTGCTCCAGTCGATCACCTTGCTGGCCGCCGCGGCCGACAACTTCAGCGCCCGCTGCGTCGAGGGCATCCAGGCGACCGAGCGCGGACCCGAGCTGGTCGAGCAGGGGCTGATGCTCGCGACCGCCCTGGCCCCGGTCATCGGCTACGACGAGGCGGCGACGCTGGCCAAGGAGGCGCTCAAGTCGGGCCGGACGATCCGGGCGCTCGCTCTGGAACGCGGCATGGACCCGGCCGAGCTGGATCGGCTGCTGGACCCGGCTGCGATGACCGAGCCGGGGCTGGGGTCGGGCGCCGGCGGCGGTGGCTGATCGCGCCTAGTCGGAGGAGTCCGACCCGTCGTTGCCCTCGGCGAGGTGGACCGCGCACACGAACGGGACGATGTGGACGATGGCGGCCGGCGGACGTGGCCGGCGCGGTGCGCTCCGGGCGGGCGCCGCATCCGCATCCGCGACCGCGGCGACCGAGACGACCGGAGCCGCGCGGGCCGGCACCGCGGGGACGACCAGCGCGCTTGGCGCACCCGGATCCGTGGCGGCCGCGACGCCCCGACTCGAGGCGGACGCGACGGGACCGGTCAGGGCCAGGAGGGCCGCGAGCATCACGCCACTGACGATGGTCCGCTTCACCACGCCACGATACGCCGCCGGAGCAACCGCCCCGCGGCTACAATCCGCCCGATGACCGACACCCGCCTGTGGGACCGCGCCGCCGTCGTTCCAGCCACGACGGACGGGCGGCGTCTGCCCCAGATCGTGGCCCTCTCGTCGGAGCTGCCGACGGTCGACGAGCTGTTCGACTTCATGCGTGATGCCGAGCTGCGCTTCGGGACCCTGCGGCTGCGGATCGAGGAGCGGAGCCAGACCGCGCGTGGCGACGACCTCGTCACGATGGAGACGGTCCTGCGGCACCCGGGCGATGCGCGGGTCACGACGACCCATGACGTCGATGGTGCGCGGGCCGAATACGAGATCTGGATCTCCGACGGCGAGCTCGTCCGGACCTATTCGAGCGCCCACGGCCTGGGCACCCAGCGGCCGATCCGCAACCGGCCGCGCGGGCTGGCCGATCGCGACTTCCCCGGCCCGTCCCGCGTGTACGAGCCGATCACGGCGCTGCCGGCCGAGACGCTGCCCGAGACGTTCGTGCACCCGGCGGGCTATTGCCAGAACGTCCTCGCAACGGGCCGGTGCACGGTCACCGGCACGGACCTCGTGTCCGGTCGTGAGGCCATCCTGCTCGAGTGCGACCACCCGCGGACGACCGAGCTGGCCGGCGACCGGCCGGACTTCCACATCGCGATCGCGGTCGATCGGGAGACCGGCGTGATCGCGCGCCTGGTCGAGACCATCGGCGGCACGGTCACCCGCCACGCGGAGGCGACCGAGCTGCAGCCCGACGCCCCGCTGCCGAGCACGGCCTTCACGTTCGTCTTCCCGACCGGGACGACGATGCTCTACTGAGCCGGCCGGACCCCACCCGTCGGCCCACGACCATCGGGCATCGAACCGGAGGCCCACCATGAGCGACCACGACGCGGGCCACGCGAGCAAGCATCGGCGCCTCCTCGAGCTGGAGGAGATGGTCCGCGACGGCCGGATCGACACGATCGTGGTGGCGATCACGGACATGCAGGGCCGGCTGGTCGGCAAGCGGGTCCAGGGCCAGGCGTTCCTCGACGGGGTCATCTCGCACGGCGCCCACTTCTGCACGTACCTCCTGGGCACGGACATGGAGATGACCACGCCGGAGGGCTTCAAGCTCATGAACTGGGAGACGGGCTACGGCGACTGGATCGCCGAGCCGGTCTGGGACCAGCTCCGGGTCCTGCCCTGGTTGCCCGGCACGGCCATGGTCCTTGCCGACGTGGTCGACGAAGAGACCGGCCTCGAGATCCCGATCGCGCCGCGGACGATCCTCAAGCGCCAGATCGAGCGGGCGGCCGCGGCCGGCTACACGCTCAAGGCCGGCTCGGAGTTCGAGTTCTACGTCCTGAAGGATTCCTGGGAGGACCTGGCCGACCGCGGCTGGCCGGTGCCCCGCCCGTTCGGTCACTACAACGAGGACTACCACCTCCTCCAGGCGACCAAGGCCGAGCCGTTGCATCGGCTCCTGCGCAACCAGATGACCGCGGCGGACGTGCCGATCGAGTTCAGCAAAGGCGAGGCGGCCAACGGCCAGCACGAGGTCAACATCCGCTACGACCACGTCCTCGAATCGGCCGACCGGAGCGTCGTCTTCAAGCACGGCGCCAAGGAGATCGCCTACCTCAACGGCTGGGGGATCACGTTCATGGCCAAGCCGGACCATCACTGGACCGGTTCATCCGGGCACCTCCACATGAGCCTGTGGGACGCCGCGACGGACGTCCCGCTCATGCACGCCGCCGAGGGCGAGGATGCCGGGCCCTACGGCCTGTCCGAGGTCGGCCAGCACTTCGTCGCGGGGATGATGAAGCTGTCGCGCGAGCTGGCCGTCTTCGTCGCGCCGTTCATCAACTCGTACAAGCGCTACGCGTCGCTGTCGTGGGCGCCGGTGAACGTCGTCTGGGGCCGCGACAACCGGACGACCGGCTTCCGGCTGGTCGGTCGCGGGCCGGGGCTCCACGTCGAGGACCGCTTCCCCGGCGGTGACATGAACGCCTACCTGACCTACGCCGCGATGATGGGCGCCGGGCTGTACGGCATCGAGCACGAGCTGCCGCTCGACCCGGAGTTCAAGGGCAACGGCTACCTGGCGACCGGCGTCGATCGCATGCCGCGCGCGCTGTACGAGGCGATCCGCGAGCTGGAGCGGTCGGAGGCGGCGGTCGAGATCCTCGGCCAGGATGTGGTCGACCACTACCTCAACGCGGCACGGGTGGAGCAGGACACGTACGACTCGATGGTCCACCCCTGGGACCGCGAGCGCTACCTCGAGCGCGGCTGACGGACTCCCGGGCGCGCCTCCGAGGAACGCGATCGCGCCGTCCCAGCGTGGTCGTCCACCGAAACCGACGCAGAAGGCATGAGCCGGGGAGTGGGTGCGCTCGTCTGGCGACGGCCGGTTCCTGACGGGAACATCGGCGCGCCGCGCGACCGGAACACGGGCACCGACCTAGGCCGGTCAGCCCGCCCCGCGATCCTCGGCGACCTGGCGGAGGCGGCGCGCGACGTCGACGTGGCCGGCGGCCTCGGCGGTGTCCGCGGCCGTGTCGCCGGCATCGGTCCGTGCCCGGGGGTCCGCGCCGGCGGACAGGAACAGCTCGACCAGCTCGTCGTCGCCGTGCTGGGCCGCGGCGTGCAGCGGCGTGAAGTCATGTTGCTGCGTGGCGTTCACGTCGGCGCCGGACGCGATGAGCAGCCGGCAGACCTCGTGGTGGCGGCCGGCGGCGGCGCTGTGGAGGGGCTGGACGCGCATGTCGTTGCCCGACACCGCGTCGACCATGGCCCCGGCGTCGATGAGCGTCCGGGCCGCCTCGGCCTTGCCGAAGAAGGCGGCGAAATGGAGGGCGGTGAACCCGTCGGCCGACCAGGCGACGGCTCGGCCCGGGTCCTCGTCGAGACGCTCGCGCAAGCGGTCGATGTAGCCGAGCGCCGTCGCCTCGAAGACGTCCAGCTCCGGGTCGGCGGCCAGGAGGGCGTCCGTCGTGCCGCGATCGAACCGGTAGCGGGACAGCATCAGCATCGACACGCCGTCGCGATCGCGCGCGGACGCGAGGTCCGGGTCCTCGGCCACGAGCTCCGCCACCCGGGCCGCGTCGTCGGTCGTGACGGCGGTGATCATGTCCTGTGCGGTCGCCATCGGGTCGTCCCTCCGGGCCGCATCGTCCCACGCGACGGCCCGGTCCGCTGACCGCCGCCGCCGGGATCGCGCCGTGGTGGCCGTGCCGCGCCCGGCGTGCCAGGACCCGGACAGCGAGTCCCGCCGAAGCGAGTCGCGCGATCCGGGCCCCGACAGATCCGGTGCCGGGCCGCCCCCCAGGACGACCCGATGGATCAGCTCGCCGGCGGGAGGAGGACGCCGTCGATGATGTAGACCGTGGCATTCTCAGTCTGGACGTTGCCGCAGACGACCTTGGCGGTCCCGTTGACAGTGAAGTCCTCGCCGCTGCCGGCCACCGTCAGCATCCCGCCCTCGAGGGTGGGGTGCGAGCCGGCCAGCATCGCCGGGGTCAGCCGACCCTGGACGACGTGGTAGGTCAGGACCTTGGTGAGGAGGCCCTTCGGGTCGGCCATGGCCGCGTCCAGGGTCGCCTTGTCCATCGCCGCGAACGCGCTGTCGGCCGGCGCGAAGACAGTGACGTCCTTGGCACCGTTGAGGGTGTCGCCCAGGCCGGCCGCGGTGACGGCGGACACGAGCGTCTTGAGGGCGGGGTTATTGGAAGCCGCGGTGGCGACCGGATCGCCGGCCATCCCGCTGAAGCTGCCGGCACCGGTGGCCGGGACGGAAGCGCAGGCAGGACCGAACGGGGCGTCGGCCATCATGTCGGGACTGCCGCTGGCAGCGGCAGCGGCCGATGCGGCCGCGGTCGGTGCGGCAGCCGAGGGGGCAGAGCTGGCGGCGGCCGACGGGGCCGTGCTGGCGCCCGAGCTGGAGCAGGCCGCGGCGAATGCCGAGGCGAGGATGAGGCCGGCGAAGGCCCCGGTGCGAGTGCGCTTGTTCATCATGCTCTCCTGGTTGTGGGCAGGGCCGTCCTTGCGGCCGCGCCCGATGGCTGGGGTGAACGCCCGGCGCGACATGCCCGGACGACGTGGTGGTGGGACGGTCAGGTCACCGTCATGACGACCGAGTGCCAACCGGTGGCGCCGTCCGGGAATGGCTCGGCTCGTGCGTCGGTCTGGGTCTCCCCTGTGGCGTCCGTGGCGCGGGCCTCGATGGTGTGGTTCCCGCTGGGCGCGTCCCATTCGAGGACCCACTGGCGCCAGGTGTCGATCGTGTCGATCGCCGCCAATCGGGCGGCCTGCCAGGGCCCGCCGTCAACGCGAACCTCCACCCGATCGATGCCGCGATGCTGCGCCCAGGCCACGCCGGCGATGGCGACCTTGCCCGGGGCGACCCGCCCGAACGGCTTCGGGCTGTCGATCCGGGCCATCGTCTTGATCGGGCCTTCCTTCGCCCAGCCGCGCTCGACCCAGTAGGGGTCAAAGGCGTCGAACGTGGTCAGCTCCAGCTCGACCAGCCACTTGGTGGCGGAGACGTAGCCGTACAGGCCGGGCACGATCAGCCGGACCGGGTAGCCGTGGACGGCCGGCAGCGTCTCCCCGTTCATCGCCACGGCCAGCATCGCGTCGCGACCGTCGAGGGCGACCGCGGTCGGAGTCCCGATCGACATGCCGTCGATGGAGCGGGACACGATCTGGCTGGCACCGGCCTGGACGCCGGCCTGCTCCAACACCGTGGCCAGCGGGACCCCGATCCAGCGCGCGTTCCCGACGTAGTCGCCGCCCACCGTGTTGGAGACGCACGTCAGCGTGATGTCGCGCTCGATCACCGGGTAGGCCAGCAGGTCCGCGAGCGTGAGGGTCACCTCGCGATCGACCATGCCGTGGATCCGCAGCCGCCAGTCGTCAGGCGCGATCGCCGGGACCTGGAGCGCGGTATCGACGCGGTAGAACGCGTCGTTGGCGGTGATGAACGAGCTGACCCCGTCGAGTGCCAGGTCCGCACCCGCGGGCACGGCAGCGGCCGGCTCGAGAGGCGCCGGGATGGCCGGTCCGCCGGCCCCCGCCACGCCCCCCGAGCGACGAGCGGTGACGAGGACGCCGAGACCGCCGGAGACCGCGATGAGGACGCCGGTGGCTGCGGCCGCCGCGAGGAAGCCGCGCCGGGACCCCCGGATCGCGCCGCCCTCCGTGGCCGGCATGGGCTGCGCATCGTGCTGGCCGGCGGCCGCGCGCTCGAGCACGATCAGGACGACCATCGCCGAGACGCTCCCGGCGATCGCGGGGACAAGGCTGATCAACGATCCGCCCGGCCGGACCAGCGCGGCCACGCCGCCGACCAGGCCGAAGCCGCCGATGGCGACGACCGCAAGGCCGAGCCGGCGGCGGCCGAGGAGCCCGATGCCGACGGCGACGACCGCCAGGACGCCCGCGATGCCGGCCAGCAGTGCGACCTTGTCGTTGCTCCCGAAGGTCCGGATCGCGAAGGACTTCAGCCATTCCGGTGTGAGGTCGATGAACGTGCTGCCGACGGCCAGCAACGGGGATGCTGCCGGCGCGATGACGACCGCGACGAGGTGGCCGACGGCGATCGCGGTCGCGGCCGCGAGCAGGCCGCTGACGGCGCCGGCGAGGCGCCCGGCACTGCCGCGGTCCTCGGACGGCAGACGAGGGGCGACGCGATCGAGAGCGACTTGGGGGAGGGTCACGACCGGGGTGCGTCACTCGACCCCGTCCGGATTGCCCTGGCGAGCGACTGTCACGCGGTTGCAATGTCGCGCCGATCGAGGCGGCGGCTGGTTCGACCGAGCGGTACTCTGACGGCGACGGACGCGCGAGAGGGAGTTCGATGCGACTCGAGGGCAAGGTCTCGATCATCACCGGCGGCGGCGGCGGGATGGGCCGGGTGGCCGCCCAGATGTTCGCTTCCGAGGGCGCCAAGGTCGTCGTCGCCGAGTACGGCGAGGCAGCCGGGGCGGAGACCGTGGACCTCGTCCGGGCGGCCGGCGGCGATGCGACCTTCATCCGGGCCGACGTCTCGCAGGAGGCCGACGCCAAGGCCATGATCGACCACGCCGTCGCGACCTACGGCCGGCTCGACTGCCTCTACAACAACGCCGGGATCATGCCCGAGGCGGACCACTCGGTCACCGACACCGACGTCGCCACGTGGGACTCGGTCATGGCCGTCAACGTGCGCGGCGTCTTCCTCGGCTGCAAGTACGCGATCCCGGCGATGGTCGACGGCGGCGGCGGGTCGATCATCAACATCGCCAGCTTCGTGGCCCTGCTCGGCTGCAGCGTCCCGCAGGACGCCTACACGGCCTCGAAGGGCGCGGTGCTGTCGCTGACCCGCAGCCTGGCCGTCCAGTTCGGACCGAAGGGCGTCCGCACCAACGCGATCTGCCCGGGACCGGTCGAGACGCCGCTGCTCATGGACTGGCTGGTCAAGGACGAGGCGGCCAAGCAGCTCCGGCTCGCGCGCAACCCGACGGGCCGGTTCGGCAAGCCCGAGGAGATCGTCCACATGGCCGTGTATCTCGCGTCGGACGAGTCACGCTGGACGAACGGCGCCTCGCTCGTCGTGGACGGCGGCATCACGGTCAACTACTTCTAGCCGGGGGACCGGGAGGCATCGATGACGGAGGACACGTCCGAGATGGCCAACGGCCGGATCGCCATCGGCGTCGACGTCGGCGGCAGCGGGATCAAGGCAGCAGTGGTCGACGTCGAGAGCGGCCGGCTCCGGTCGGAACGCATCCGCGTGCCGACCCCGTCCCCGTCCACGCCTGATGCCGTCATCGCATCGATGGCTCGTGTGGTCAAGCGGCTGACGAAGTCGTCCGGTCTCGGGGACGCAACCCCCGTCGGGATCGGCCTGCCCGGCGTGGCCATCGATGGCGTTCTCAAGTCCGCTGCCAACATCGACCCCTCCTGGATCGACTTTCCCGTGGTCGATCGGACGAGCCGCCTCATCAAGCGCCCGATCGCGATCATCAACGACGCGGACGCGGCGGGCATCGCCGAGATGCGTTTCGGGGTCGGTGCGGACCAGCCGGGTGTCGTCATCTTCCTGACGCTCGGGACAGGCGTCGGGTCGGGCGTGTTCAACGACGGCGTCCTCGTCCCGAACACCGAGTTCGGGCAGATGGAGATCCGCGGGAGGGCAGCGGAGCGCCGCTCGGCGGCCATCGCGCGCGTGCGGCGCGGGCTCTCATGGAAGGCGTGGGCGGCCGACCTGGACGAGCATCTCGACCGGATCCAGCAGCTGATGTGGCCGAACCTGATGATCATCGGCGGGGGCGTCAGCAAGAGCGCGGACAAGTTCATCCCGCGGCTCACCGTCCGCTGCCCGATCGTCGCCGCCACGCTCCGCAATGACGCGGGCATCATCGGCGCGGCGATCATCGCGGCGGAGACGGCGCTGCCGCCCGCCCGGCCCGCATCCGTGTTCCCCGCCGTCCCGTCCGGCGAGGGCTGAGCCGGATCCCCCGGTCATCGCTCGCCGGGGTTGGCGGCCGGTCCGAGAGGCCGGGCGTATCATCGAGGCCCGATCCCACCCGCCGAGAGGGCCCCACCCGATGACGACCGAGACCCGCGCCGGCGTGCAGGCCGCGCACATGATCGTCGGCGGTCAGCCCGTCGACGCCGCCGACGGCCAGACGTTCGACGTCGTCGATCCGGCCGATGGCTCCGTGATCGCCAGCGTGCCGCAGGGCGGTCGCGAGGATGTCGACCGGGCCGTGGCAGCCGCCCGGGCGGCGTTCGAGGAGCGCAAGGGCTGGGCATCGTGGGCCGCCGGCAAGCGCGGTCGTTCGCTGGCCAAGCTGGCCGCGCTGATCAAGGACCACAGCGAGGAGCTGGCCCAGCTCGAGAGCCGCAACGTCGGCAAGCCGATCACCTCTGCCCGGGGCGAGATCATCGGCGCCAGCCTCGTGTTCGACTACTACGCCGGTGCCGCCAACAAGATCTTCGGCCAGACCATCCCGGTGTCCAAGCCGGGGCTGGACCTGACCCTGCGCGAGCCGATCGGCGTGGTCGGGCTGATCGTGCCGTGGAACTTCCCGCTGCTCATGGCCTCGTGGAAGGTGGCCCCCGCCCTGGCCGCGGGCAACACCGCGATCCTCAAGCCCGCCAGCTATTCCCCGTTGACCGCGATCCGGCTCGGTGAGCTGGCACTCGAGGCGGGGATCCCGGCCGGCGTCCTCAACATCGTGACGGGACCCGGCGGGTCGGCCGGCGCGTCCATCGCGGCCCATCCGGGCGTCGGCAAGGTCGCCTTCACCGGCGAGACGACGACCGGCCAGGAGATCATGCGGCTGGCCGCGGGCAACGTGAAGAAGATCTCGCTCGAGCTTGGTGGCAAGAGCCCCAACATCGTCTTCGCCGACGCCGACCTCGAGAAGTTCGCCCGCGAATCGCCCTACTCGGTCTTCGACAACACCGGCCAGGACTGCTGCGCCCGCAGCCGGATCCTGGTCGAGCGGTCCGCCCACGACGAGGTCGTCGAGCTGTTCGCGGCGGCGACCCGCAACGTCAAGGTCGGCGCCCCGTCCGAGGACGCGACCGAGATGGGCACGCTGGTCAGCTTCAAGCAGCGCGACCGGGTCCGCGACTACATCGAGATCGGCCTGGCCGAGGGCGCGACGCTCGTCGTCGGCGGCGAGGCCCCGAGCGACCCGGCGCTGGCCGGCGGCGCCTACCTGATGCCGACCGTGTTCGACGGCGTCTCGAACGACATGCGCATCGCGCGCGAGGAGATCTTCGGGCCGGTCGTGTCGATCATCCCGTTCGACACGGAGGAAGAGGCGCTCCGGCTGGCCAACGCGACGCCGTACGGGCTGTCCGGCTCGATCTGGAGCCGCGACATCGGCAAGGCGCTGCGCGCGGCGAAGGCGCTTCAGGCCGGCGTCATCAGCGTCAACACCAACAGCTCGGTCCATACCGAGGCGCCGTTCGGTGGCTACAAGATGTCCGGCATCGGGCGCGAGCTCGGGATGTCGGCGCTCGACCTCTACACCGAGACGAAGAACGTCTTCATCGACCTGGGCTGAGGGTCGCCGCGGCCGAGGCGTGGCTGGATCGGCGCGGCGCGCGCCGCGGGCACGAGCCGTTTCTGACAGATGCCCGCCACCCGAGCGTTCGTCACCGCTCCGCTGACAAACCGGCCACTGGGCGAGCATGTGGCAGCGATCGCCATCGTCGGGCGGCGCCGCGCACGCTCGGAACGAGCCATCGGCCGCCACGCGCTCTGACGAGTCCTCGTGTCATGTGCATCTGACAAGAACGCGCGACTGCGGCGCTGCCGCGGCCATGGACCTCGCTAGTAGCCGCCGATCACGGATGGCAGCTCGAGGTCGGGCCGCAGGCCACCGAGGAGGTCGCGCAGCGCCCATTGCGTCGTCCTGAACGCGATGCCGGCCCACGGGATGCCCTCGGGCGCATAGGCCACGATCTCGCTTGCCTCGGGCGTGGGCGCCGCCTCGCCGCCGACGATCCGCGCCTCGAAGGCGATGGTCACGACCGCCGCCTCCAGCCGCGTGTAGAGGCCGACGATCCGGCCCGGCTCGATGAGCAGGCCGGTCTCCTCGCGGGTCTCGCGGATGGCGGCCTCGTGGACCGTCTCGTCGACCTCGAGGAAGCCGCCCGGCTGGGCCCACGACCCCTTCCCGGGCTCGATGCCGCGCCGGATGAGGACGATCTCGCCCGCGTCCGTGATCGGGAACGTCGTGACCACCAGGCGAGGATTGACGTACGCGATGTGGCCGCACGCCGGGCAGGCCAGCCGGTCGCGGTCCTCGTCCGGGAGGCTGCCGAAGACGAGCCGGGCCCCGCACCGTGAGCAGAAGTTGAGCGACTCCGCGAGCCAGCGGGGAACGCCGCCGCCGGAGGGCAGGTCGGTCGATCGCCCGTCCGGCCCGCGCCCGAGCGGCTCGATGTCCGTCATCGTCCCGCCGCGGTCACGCGAGGATCACCAGGACGGACGCGGCGATGAGCGCGGTCAGACCGACGAGGCTGACCACGACCCACGCGAGCCGGAAGAGTCCCTTGCCGCGATCGATCGGCATCCACGCCCAGGCCGATCGCCAGATGCGCACGACCGCGTCGGCCGTCGTGATCACGAGCAGCGGCGCACCGATCAGCACGCACAGCTTGACGAGGAGGCTCCCCGGTGAGGCGCCGAGCTCCATGGCCGTGATCGCGATCGTGCCGGCGATCAGAACGGGCACGCTCAGGAGGACGTAGTGATGCTGGAGCGGCGTCGGGGCGACCTCCGGGACCGAGCGGGGCGGGAGGCCCTGGAGGCTCGGGGGAGGGTCGAGGTCCCGATCGCGGGGCCCGTCGGCGCGCGCACCGGCTGCCGATCGAGGACCGGCATCCCGGGTTCCCAGCGCTCGTCTTCCATCGCACCGAGTGTAGCCGGGGTCGCGCGATGGTCGGGTCCACGGCCGGCTAGCCGGGGCCGGCGGCCGGCCCGCCTACAACGTCCGGGCTTCGTCCGCGTCGGGCCGGTCCACGACGACCTCGCAGGTCGGGCAGAACCAGCGCGTCTCGAGCGGCGTGCCGCAACGCCCATGCCGGGTCGGCTCGGCGGCGGGACTGCTGCGTGAGCCCCAGTCGGCGAGCATCCGGAGGGCCGACGCCAGGTCGTGGCCATCCGCGGTCAGGGCGTAGGACATCCGCGGCGGGCGCTGCTGGTAGGGCGTCGCGACGACGATCCGTTCGCGTTCGAGCCGGCGCAACCGGTCCGTGAGGATGTTCGGGGCGATCCCGGCCACGGCGTCACCCAGCTCGTTGAACCGTCGCGGCCCGTCGAGCAGCGCCTCGACGATCAGCAGGCTCCACCGATCGCCGACGCGCTCGAGCGCGGCCTCGAGCGGCGATGCCTCACGACTGGGGGCGGGTTGAGCCATGGGCTCGATGGTAGGTGGGCGGTCGGGGCTTGTCACGGCTCGCAGTCGGTAGTAGATTGCAAGTCACAAGTCTATCGCGTCCCCCACGAACCCTGGAGCCGACCATCTCATGAGCACCATCGAAGACCTGCAGACCGCCGTCGCCACCGTCGCCGAGGGCGTCGGACCGTCCATCGTCGGGATCGGCCGCGGGACCCGCGGCTCCGGCGTCGTCATCGCCGACGGCAAGGTCCTGACCAATGCGCACAACCTGCGCGGCGACGAAGTCACCGTCACGTTCGCTGACGGCCGTCGCACGCGCGGGACCGTCGCCGGCTGGGACGGCGACGGCGACCTCGCGGTCATCGACGTCGACACCGCCGGCGCGTCCCCCGTCGCCTGGGCCGACGGCGCCGACCTCTCCGTCGGGAGCGCCGTCTTCGGAGCCGGGGCCAGCCACGGCGGTGGCACCCGGGTCACGTTCGGCCTCGTGTCCGCGGTCGCCCGCGCGTTCCGCGGCCCCGGCGGCCGGCGCATCGACGGCAGCGTCGAGCACACCGCCCCGCTCGCGCCCGGATCGTCCGGTGGTGCGCTTCTCGACGCGACCGGCAAGCTCGTCGGCCTCAACACGAACCGGATCGGCGAGGGCTTCTACCTCGCCCTGCCGGCCGACGCCGCGCTGCGCGAGCGCGTCGACGCGCTCGCCCGCGGTGAGTCGCCGGCGCGTCCGCGCCTCGGCGTCGCGGTGGCGCCGTCGCACGTGGCTCGCCGCATGCGCCGATCGGTCGGGCTCCCCGAGCGTGACGGGATCCTCGTCCGCGGCGTGGAGGACGGCAGCCTCGCGGCGGCGGCCGGGATCGAGGCCGGCGACCTGATCGTCGAGGCCGGCGGCAAGGCCATCACGGATGCGGACGACCTCCAGGTGGCGCTCGCGTCGCTCGAGGTCCCGTTCGAGCTCAAGGTCGTCCGCGGCAACGACGAGCGGACGGTCCAGGTCGGCGGTGGCACCACGGCCACCGGCGAGGCCTGATCGACATGCTCGCGCCCGCGCTCCGAGCCGTCCCGTCCCCGTCGGAATCCGACGGCGGGGACGATGAGCTCCTCGATGCCTACTCCGTGGCGGTCTCGACCGCGGCGGAGCGGCTCATCCCATCGGTCGCCAGCCTCCGGGTGACCCGCCAGGTCGGCGGCTGGTCGGCGAGCGGCGCCGGTTCGGCGGTCGCCATCGAGCCGGTCGGATACCTCGTCACGTCGGCCCACGTCGTCGCCGGGTCCGAGCGCGGCAGCGCGACGTTCGTCGACGGCGCCGAGCTCCCATTCGAGGTCGTCGGTCGCGACCCGTTGTCGGACCTGGCGGTCGTCCGGACGACGGGCGGCGCGCCGGTGGCCGCACCGCTCGGCGACGCCGCCCGCCTGAAGGTCGGCCAGCTGGTCGTCGCGATCGGCAACCCGCTCGGCTTCGCCGGGACCGTGACGGCGGGCGTCGTCAGCGCCCTCGGCCGGTCGCTCGGCACGCGCGATGGGCGGACGAGCCGCCTCGTCGAGAACGTCATCCAGACCGATGCCGCGCTCAATCCCGGCAACTCCGGTGGCGCCCTGGCCGACTCGCGTGGCCGCGTCGTCGGGATCAACACGGCGGTCGCCGGGATCGGGCTCGGCCTGGCCGTGCCGATCGACGACGCGACGCGCCGGATCCTCGATTCGCTGATCGTCGACGGGCGCGTCCGTCGCGCCTTCCTCGGGATCGTCGGCGGCACGCGGACACTGCCCCAGCCGGTGGCGGCGCGGGTCGGACGGACGCGCGGTCTCGAGATCGTGCAACTGCTCGAGCCCGGTCCCGCGGCGAGCGCCGGCCTGCGTGTCGGCGACGTCGTGCTCGAGCTGGACGGCCACCCCATCGAAGGCGTCGGCGACCTCCAGCGGCGGCTGGGCGGCGAGGTCATCGGGCGGTCCGTGGACCTGCGCATCGACCGTGCCGGCGAGGTGCGGTCCGTGGCGGTCAACCCGGTCGAGCTGACCGACTAGCCGCCGGCCGGACTGCCGGGCACGGCCCACCAGGGGCCCCGCGGCGGCCAAACCCGTCACCGCGGCCCGAACACGCCCGGACGAACGGGCTAGCATCGGGCGCCATGGAGCGCCTTGTCGCCTGGTATCGCATCGGGTCCTCCGTCGGCGCCGTCGTCGCGCTGGTCGTCGCCAACGCGATCCCGCTGATCGGCGTCCTGTTCCTGGGCTGGAACGTCTGGACGATCCTGACCATCTATTGGCTGGAGAACGGCGTCGTCGGGATCTTCAACATCCTGAAGATGGCCCGCGCCGAAGGGCCGGAGCCGACCGGACGCGCCGCGACGCTCTACAACGGCCGGCCCGTCGCCTCGACCGCCGGCGCGAAGGCCACGCTCATCCCGTTCTTCATCGTCCACTACGGCATCTTCTGGGTCGTCCACGGCATCTTCGTGCTCACGCTGCCCCAGTTCCAGGCGTTCGGTGGCGAGAGCGCCGGCATCCGCTCCGATCCCGTCGCCATCCTCATCGTCCTGGTCGGCCTCTTCATCAGCCACGCCGTCTCGTATCGGGCCAACTACATCGGGCGAGGCGAATACCTGCGGACCAGCGTCAGCGAACAGATGAACGCGCCGTACGGCCGGCTGATCGTGCTCCACCTGACGATCATCGTCGGCGGCCTCGCGATCGCGACGACCGGGGCGCCCTCGGCCGCGGTGCTGATCCTGGTCCTGCTCAAGACCGCGCTCGACCTCGGCCTCCACCTGGCCGAGCACCGCGAGGATGCCGGGCCGGTCGCGGTTTCCTCGCTTCCCGGAGGGCGGGCCGGGTGATGCCCCGCCTCGGGGTGCCGAAACCGGTCACGCGGGTGGTCCGCGACCCGCGCTTCGATCGCCTCGTCCCGGCCGAGGCGTCCGTCACGCCCCACGCGGCAGGGGCGATCTGGGCGGAGGGTCCGGTCTACCTGCCCGCCGATGACGCCGTGATCTGGAGCGACGTCCGGGGCAACGTCGTGCGCCGGTGGGACGCGGCGACGGGCGCCCACGACCTCTACCGCCCGTCGGACTTCGCGAACGGCCACACCCTCGATCGGGACGGAACGGTGCTCGCGTGCGAGCACGGCCCGCGGCGGGTCGCCCGCTACGAAGCGGACGGTTCGCGCACGACCGTCGTCGACCGGTACGAGGGTCACCGGCTGAACTCGCCCAACGACATCGTCGTCGCCTCGGACGGGGCGATCTGGTTCACCGATCCGCCCTACGGCATCCTCGACGACACGGAGGGCTACCGAGCCGACTCGGAGCTGGCTGGCTGCTTCGTCTTCCGGCTCGATCGCGACAGCGGCGAGCTGACCGTCGCCACCGACGCGGTCCTCCACCCCAACGGGCTGGCCTTCTCGCCCGACGAGACGATCCTGTACGTGTCGGACACGTCGATCGCGCGCGTCCCCGGCGGCAACCACCACATCGTCGCGTTCGACGTCGTCGAGGGACGGACCCTCGCGGCCCCGCGCGTCTTCGCGGTGATCGAGCCCGGCGTGTCGGACGGGCTCCGCGTCGACGTGGAGGGCAACGTCTGGACCTCGGCCGGCGACGGCATCCACGTCCTGGCGCCCGATGCCACGGAGCTGGGCCGGATCGTCCTCCCCGAGGTGGCCAGCAACTGCACCTTCGGCGGGCCGGACGGTCGGCGCCTGTTCGTCACCGCGACCTCGACCCTCTGGTCGATCGAGGTCGGCGTCCGCGGTGCGGTCACGCCCTGGGTGGGCGGCGGCTAGACGTTCGCCGGGTCGTCCAGGACGGCCTGGGTCTGGCGGGCGCGCCAGGCGGCGAGGCGTTCGGCGAGGGCCGGGTCCGCCAGGGCCAGGATGGCCGCCGCCAGCAGACCGGCGTTCATCGCGTTCCCGATCGCGACCGTGGCGACCGGGACGCCGCGCGGCATCTGGACGATCGAGAGGAGCGAGTCGAGGCCGCCCATGTGCTGGGTCGGGATCGGCACGCCGATCACCGGCAGGAGCGTCTTGGCGGCGAGCATCCCGGGCAGGTGTGCGGCGCCCCCCGCCCCGGCCACGATGACCTTGATCCCACGGCCGGCCGCCTCCTCCGCGTACTGGAACAGCCGGTCCGGCGTGCGATGTGCCGACACGACCCGGAACTCGGCCGGGACCTCGAGCTCCTCGAGGATGGCCATCGCGGTCTCGAGCGTCGGGTAGTCCGAGCGGCTGCCGCCGACGACGCCGACGATCGGCGCGACCCCGTCATCGCTCATCGGTCCACCTCCGTCGGATCGGCTGCCCAGGACAACGCCGCCCGGGCCCGGATCGCACGGGCGAGCGCCTCGTCGAGGTCGGTGCCCTGCGCGGTCAGGTGGCCCATCTTGCGACGTTCGAAGACGGCCCGCTTGCCGTACAGGTGGAGGTGGACGGCCGGATCGCCGAGAGCCGCCGCCACGCCCTCCAGCCGGGCCGGACGCCGGGGGCCGGTCCCGAGCAGGTTGACCATCGCCGTCGGGCCGTGCGCGGCCGTCTCGCCCAGCCCCAGCCCGCAGATGGCGCGGATGTGCTGCTCGAACTGCGAGGTCGGCGGCGCCTTCGATCGTCCAGTGGCCGGAGTTGTGGACCCGCGGCGCGAGCTCGTTGACGGCGAGCGAGCCGTCGCGGAGCAGGAACAGCTCCGCCGTCAGCGTGCCGTGCAGATCCATCGCGCCGGCCAGCGTCGTCCCGATCGTGGTCGCGCAGCGCCGCGACCTCCGGCGCGATCGGCGCCGGCGCGATCGACTCGATGAGGATCCCGGCGTCGTGCCGATTCCGGGCGATCGGGTAGGCAGCGACCGCGCCGTCGGCGGCGCGCGCGACGACCACGGACAGCTCGGCCTCGAAGTCGAGCTCGCGCTCGGCGAGCAGGGCGTCGCCCTCGACGCGGCCGAGTCGAGCCCACGCGTCGTCGAGCTCGGCGGCGGCCCGGATCCGGAGCTGGCCGCGTCCGTCGTAGCCGCCGATCGGCAGCTTGAGCCGCAGGGGCAGCCCGAGGGCATCGGCCGCCGCCCGCGCCTCGTCGACGGTCCGGACCGCGCGCCATGGTGCGACTGCGATCCCGGCGTCCTCGATGAACCGGCGCTCGGCCAACCTGTCCTGGGTGACGAGCAGCGGCCGATGTCCGGGCCGGACCGGCACGCGTCGGGCGAGCGTCGCGACAACATCGGCGGCGATGTGCTCGAGCTCGTAGGTGACGACGTCGCTGAGGTCGGCCAGGCGGAGCGCCGCTCCGACGTCGTCGTACGACCCGATCACGACGTGGTCGGCAACGGCCGCCGCCGGGCAATCGGGGTCGGGGTCGAGGATCGCGACGCGGTAGCCCATCGCCCGCGCGGCAGACCCGAGCATCCGTCCGAGCTGGCCGCCACCGAGGATGCCGACGACGGCGGGCGGCGCGATGGGCGACGGGCGGTCCACGGGCCGAGTGTACGGGCCACGGCGTCCGATACGCTGTGGCCGATGCCGACCTCCCCCGATCCCGATGGGACCCCGCCCGAGCTCGCGCGCCACATCGTCGTGACCGGGCTCATGGGCGCCGGCAAGACGACGACCGGCCGGCTGCTCGCGAACCGCCTCGGGCGTGGCATGGCGCGACTCGGACGTCGACATCGAGACCGCCACCGGCATGACCGTGCGCGAGCTCCGCAACCGCGACGGTGTGGACGCGATGCATGCGCGCGAGGCCGCCCAGCTGCTCGATGCCCTGGCGGAGCCGGATGCCAACGTCATCAGCGCCGCGGCCAGCGTCATCGACGATCCTGCCTGCCGCGCGGCGATGACCCGGGACGACGTCGAGGTGGTCTGGCTCCGGGCGCGACCCGAGATCCTGGCCGACCGCTTCGGATCCGCCGACGACCACCGGCCGTCCTACGGGATCTCCCGCGAGGAGTTCCTGGCCGCGCAAGCCGCGCAGCGCGAGCCGCTGCTTCCCTCGATCGACGCGCGTGTCGTGGA
This sequence comes from uncultured Chloroflexia bacterium, assembly GCA_963755995.1. Taxonomy (GTDB): domain Bacteria; phylum Chloroflexota; class Limnocylindria; order Limnocylindrales; family CSP1-4; genus SPCO01. The sequence continues at coordinate 761,344 of CAVWLQ010000002.1, forward strand.
GGTCGAAGGGCTGACACCCGACGAGGTGGCCACGCGCACGCTGGAGGCGCTCGGCTAGCATCGGGCCCATGACCGACCGCATGCCGCTCATCCTCGACGTCGACACGGGGATCGACGACAGCCTCGCGCTGCTGTACGCCGCGGCCTCGCCCGATGCCGAGCTCGTCGCGGCGACGTGCGTGTCGGGCAACGTCGACGCCCGCCAGGTCGCGATCAACACCCGGGCCATCCTCGAGCTGGCCGGCCGGGGCGACGTCGAAGTCGCGCTGGGACGCGAGACGCCGCTCGTCCGCGCGCTCGAGACGACGCCCGGAGACGCACGGCCCACGGGGCATCGGTCATGCCGAGCTGCCGCCGCCGGCCGCGCCACTGTCCGACCGCCACGCGGTCGACCTGATCCTCGACGAGGCTCGCCGCCGACCGGGCGAGATCACGCTCGTCACGCTCGGACCGCTGACCAACCTGGCCCTCGCGGTCCTGCGCGAACCGGCGCTGCCAAAGCTGCTCCGCGGCTACACGCTGATGGGCGGCGCCTTCGCCGTGCCGGGCAACACGACGCCGACGAACGAGTGGAACATCCACTGCGACCCGGACGCGGCGAAGATCGTGTTCCGGGCCTGGGCGGAGGCGCGGGCGGCCGATCCGTCCATCCCGCTGCCGCTGGCCCTCGGCCTCGACGTGACCGAGCGCGCACGGATCCTCCCCGACGACGTCGTCCGGCTGGCGCGGCGGGCCGGCAGCACGCCCGACGACTCTCTCGCCCTGGCTCGGGGCGAGGACCCGATGCACGCGACCCGCTCCGTCGCCAGCAACCCGATCGTCCGGTACGTGGCCGATGCGCTCCGCTTCTACATGGAGTTCCACGCCACCTATGACGGCTTCTACGGCGCGTTCATCCACGATCCGCTGGCCGTCGCCGCGGCGCTCGACCCGCGTCTCGTCACGACCGAGGCGTGGTTCGTCGACGTCGAGACGCGCGGCGAGCTGACGACCGGGATGACCGTGGCCGACCGACGCGGTCTCACCGGCAGGACGCCCAACCTCGCGGTGGCCGTGACCGCGGACGTCACCGAGTTCCTCGATCGCCTCGTCGAACGCGTCGGCGGGCTGGCGGCAGGGCACCCGGACGTGTCACGCTAGGGAGGGAGGACGTGCCGATGACCCATGCATCGGCACGCGGCGCGAGGAGGCACCGGAGGAACCGATGGATCTCAACTGGCTGACGATCTGCGCTGAGGGCCAGACGGACGGCTGCATCCCGACGATCCAGGTCGTCTACCTGGTCGCGCTGGTCATCGGGGCGATCCTGTTCGCGATCATCGGTCGCCGGTCGCGCGACCTCACGACGGCCGTCCTGACCCTGATGCCGGTCGCCATCGCGATCAACATCGCGGTCGGCTCGATCGCGATCGCCTTGCGCCTGCCGATCTATCTCGACTCGATCGGGACCGTGCTGGTCGGCGCGCTCGCAGGCCCGTGGGCCGGTGCGTTGACGGGCATCCTGTCGAACTTCATCTGGTCGATCCTGCCGATCCCCGGCGGTGCCGGGCCGACGGCCGCCTTCTTCGCCCCCGTCGCCGCCGTGATCGGCCTGATGGCGGGCTTCTGGGCCAGCCGGGGTGTCTTCCAGCTTCGCTCCGACGACGGCCGGGTCGGTGGCTTCCTGTCGCTCGCCAGCGGCATCGCGGCGGCGGTCATCGCCCTGCTCATCGTCCAGTCGACGATCGGGATCGGCTTCGATGCGGCGGACGAGGGCTCGCAGAACCGGTTCGTGCCTCATCTCGGTCGTGATCGTGCTCATCGGCATCGCCGCGACGTGGATCACCGGTCGGACCGTCTTCAACCTGCCGGGCGGCGATCCGCGGGTGCGGACGTACCTCGTCGGTGCAACGACGATCTCGGCGTTCGCGCTCGTGTTCGCCATCTTCCGGCTGCTGTTCGGGGCGACCGGATACTTCTCGACGGTCAACGGGACCGACCCCGATGGCGACGGCCCGCTCGGCCCGCTGTTCGGCGGCGCCAACCTGAGCTCCCTTGCCCTGACCGACCCGGCCGGCCTGATCGTCGGCGTGGTCATCGCCGCGGTCGTCGGCTTCCTCGCGTATCGCTGGGCCGCGCGCGGCGAGAACGCCCGGCTGTTCCCGGTCTGGGTCGGCGGCCTGACGACGGGCCTGGTCGCGGCCGCGATCTCGGCACCGATCGCCGCCGGCGTGTTCGGCGGCGTGACGGGCGGCGGCACCGACGCGCTGGTGGCGCTGTTCCGGACGCTCGGGCTCAACGTCTTCCAGTCCGCGTTCGCGCAGGGCCTGACCAGCGATCCGCTCGACAAGACCATCAGCTACACGATCGTGTTCCTGATCCTGGGCGCCCTGCCGGTCACGGTCCGGACGATGTACAGCCGCGGTGAGACCACGGTCGCCGAATGACGTTCGTGGCGGACTGACGAGCCCGGATGTCCGCCACCACCGGCTATTTCGTCGCGGGCTCGAGCTGGCTGCATCGGCGCAATCCGGTCACGAAGCTCTTGACTCTCGGGTTCATCCTCCTGGCGGCATTCCTGCTGCCCGCGACGGTGCTGCCCGTCCTGGCCGTCGTCATCGTCATCGCCGCGTGGACGGCCGGCCTGCTCCGGCCGATGGCCCGCGCGATGCGCATCCCGGCGTTGCTGCTGCTGTCGATCCTGATCGTCAACAGCCTGTTCTTCCCGGGCGGCACGGACAAGCTCGTGACCCTCGGGCCGCTGTCCATCACGCGTGAGGGGCTCACCTTCGGGTTGATCTCGGCTGGGCGCGTCCTGGTGGCCTTCCTCGCATCGGTCGCCTTCCTGTTCACGACGCTCGCGGACGACATGCTCGAGTCGCTCATCGCCCGCGGTGCGAGCTATCGGATCGCGTTCGTCGTCCTGTCGGCCGTCCAGCTGGTCCCACGCATGGGGTCGCGGGCGGCCGCGATCCTCGAGGCGCAGCAGGCGCGCGGGCTGTCGCTCGAAGGTTCGTTCGTGCGCCGCATCCGGTCGCTCGTGCCATTGATCACGCCAGTCCTCCTGGGATCGCTCGTGGACGCCCGGGAGCGCACGTTCGCGCTCGAGGCGCGCGGGTTCGCGGCGCGGCCGGATCGGACGGCCTATCGCGTCGTCGCCGATCCGCCGATCGATCGCTGGCTGCGGCTGCTGGTCGTGGCGGCCGCGGTCGGGGTGCTGCTCGTGGCCTTCGGGATCGTCCCGCGATGACGACGGACACCGCTGGTTCCGGCGCCGGCGCCACCGCGCCGCTGCAGATCGAAGGACTGGCCGTGCGGTATCCGGCCCGTCGCGAACCGAGCCTGTCGGATGTCGATCTCACGGTCGCGGCCGGCAGCCAGGTGGGCGTGGCCGGTCGGACGGGAGCGGGCAAGTCGACCCTCGCGCTGGCTGCCGCCGGGTTCATCCCCCGGGTCGTCCGGGCCAAGCTGGACGGGCGGGTCGCGATCGAGGGGATCGACGCCGCCACGGCGTCGGGCGGCGCGCTGCTCGGCCGGGTCGGCATCGTCTTCTCGACGCCGGCCAACCAGCTGTCGGCCTCGAAGCTGTCGGTCCGCGAGGAGCTGGCGTTCGGTCTCGAGAACCTGGGCGTGCCCCGAGAGGAGATGGACGGCCGGATCGACGCCACGCTGGCCCGCCTGTCGATCGGCCATCTCGCCGACCGGGAGCCTTTTGCGTTGTCGGGTGGGGAGCAGCAGCGGGTCGCCATCGCCAGCATCGTGGCCATGGGAACGTCGGTCCTTGTCCTCGACGAGCCGACCGCGCAGCTCGACCCGGCTGGCACCGCGGGGGTCGCCGACCTCCTGGCGGAGCTGGCCCGCGGCGGCACGAGCATCCTGTGCGTGGAGCACGACCCGAGCGTGCTGGGCCGGATGGATCGCTGCATCGTCCTGGACCGCGGCGGGACCGTGGCGTCGGGCGTGCCCGGGGCGGCCCTGGCCGAGGCGTCGTCGGTCGCCGCCCTGCCCGCTCCGACCCTCGTCCGGCTGGCACAGGCGGCGGGCATCGACCTCGCGGGGGCCTTCGACGAGGCGGCGATCGCGGCCGGCCTCGCGGCACGACGCGAGGGCCGGGAGACGGACGGCGACGGCGCGAACGCCGCGGCCGACGCGAGCGCCACAGCCGACCCCGCGGCCACGACCCCCGCCTGGGCTCCGACGAGCGACCGCTCGCCGGTCCGTGTCGCGATCGAGGACCTCGTCCACCGCTACCCGACCGGGATCGAGGCCGTCCGCGGCGTCTCGCTCGCGATCGAGCCGGGCGAGGCCGTCGCGATCCTGGGCCAGAACGGGTCCGGCAAGACGACGCTCGTGAAGCACCTCAACGGGCTCCTCCGCCCGGCCGAGGGCCGGGTCCTGCTCGATGGCCAGGCCACCGAGGGCCGCTCGATCGCGGATCTCGCGGCGACTGTCGGGTTCGTCTTCCAGAACCCCGACGAGCAGCTGTTCGAGCGGTCGGTGGAACGCGAGGTGGCGTTCGGGCCGCGCAACCTGGGCGTGCCCGCCGCGGCCATCGCGGAACGGGTCAGCGGCAGCCTTGCCGCGGTCGGCCTCTCAGAGGAGCGCACGACGAATCCGTACGACCTGGACCTGTCCCGCCGCAAGCTCGTCGCATTGGCCGGGGTCCTGGCCATGGACCCGGCGATCCTCGTCCTCGACGAGCCGACGACCGGTCAGGACGCGGACGGTGTCGCCCGGGTCGGCGCGGTCGTCGAGGCGATGCGGGCTGCCGGCCGGACGGTCGTGGCGATCACCCACGACATGGAGTTCGCGGCCACCCGGTTCGGCCGGGTCGTGATCATGCGCGACGGCATCGTCGTCGCCGACGGGCCGCCCGAGCGTGTCTTCGCGCCGGCCGGGCTCGATCTCCTCACCTCGACCGGGCTCACCCCGCCGCCGGCGGCCAGGGTGGCCGCGCGGATGGGGCTCGACATCGTGCCGCTCGACGCGGCCGGGCTGTTGCGGGCTCTCGGCATCCGCGTCTGAGCGCGGGCTCTCGGCGTCCGCGGCCGAGAGCCGCGGACCCTACGCGCGTGAGGACCAGCCGGCACCCAGGCGCAGGACCTGCCGTGGACGCGTCGGGTGGCCCTTCGAGCTGTCGACCGTGTCCACGATGAGGTCCGCCCGTCCGTAGACGTCGGTCCAGTCGATCTGGCGATGCGCGGTGACGACGACGATCACGTCCGCCCAGCCCAGCAGGTCGTCGAGCGACGTGCTCGACCGCGTCGCGCCGGAGGCGTCGCGGAACGTGTCGACGAGGGGGTCGTGGAACGAGACGTCCGCACCGCGCCCGGCGATGCCCGCGATGATCTCGGCCGCCGGCGAGTTCCGGGCGTCCTGGATGTTCGGCTTGAAGGCGACCCCGAGCACGCCGACCTTGGAGCCCATGAGCGCGCGACCGCGATCGTTGAGCGCCTCCGCCACGAGGTCCACGACGTGCCGGGGCATGGCCAGGTTGATGTCGCCGGCGGCCTCGATGAAGCGGTCGATGAAGTCGAACTGGCGGGCGCGCCACGACAGGTAGTACGGGTCGACCGGGATGCAGTGGCCGCCGACGCCCGGTCCGGGCGTGAACTTCATGAACCCGAACGGCTTGGTGGCGGCCGCGCCGATGACCTCCCACACGTCGAGGTGCATGCGCTCGCACAGGAGGGCCAGCTGGTTCACGAAGGCGATGTTGATGTTGCGGAACACGTTCTCCAGGAGCTTGGCCATCTCGGCGGCGTCCGGGCTGGACATCTCGACGACCTCGTCGTTGATCCGCGCCAGCAGCTTCGCCGCCCGATGCGTCCCATCGACCGTCGTCGCCCCGACCAGGCGAGGCACGCCCTTCGACGCGCTCGCCGGATCGCCCGGGTTCACCCGCTCCGGGGCGTACGCCAGGTCGAAGTCAGTGCCGGCCTGCAGTCCGCTCCCCTCGATCGCCTCCCGGAACGGACCGGTGGTCGTTCCCGGGAACGTCGTGGACTGAAGGATGATCAGCTGACCGCGCTGAAGATGGCGGCCGATGTACGAGGCGGCGCTCAGGATCGCGGTCAGATCCGGATCCTTGGTGGCCGTGACCGGCGTCGGCACGCAGACGAATACGGCATCGGCGTCCGAGAGACGGCCGTCGTCCAGTCCGACGACGCGAAGGCCGGCGTCCAGGGCGGCTCCCAGGCGCTCGTCGGAGATGTCGTCGATCGGCGAGCGGCGCTGGCTGAGCTCCGACACGCGCATGAGGTTCGCGTCGATGGCCTCGACCTGCAGCCCGGCCTCGATGAAGGCGATCGCCAGTGGCAGGCCCGTGTAGCCCAGCCCGATCACGGCGACGCGGCCGTCGGTCCGTGCGACCACGTCGACGTCCGCGATCGGCGTCGTCAGCGAAGCTTCCCCGGATTCGGTCACCATCGACGTTCCTCTCCTCCCGACCTTGCGGGTCGCCCAAGCAGTCGATGGCGCCCAGATCCTGATCTCGCCTGAATATACGTGGTCGTCCGGCGCAGACGATAGCCCGGATGGGCCATGACCGCTCCGGGGACGCTCAGCCCGGGCGGTCGGCCGTCCCGTGGCCGACGACCAGCAGCAGGAACGACGTCTCGATCACGTCGATCCCGGCGATGACGAGGGCGACGATCAGGGGCAGTGCGTTGCCCATGACCCAGCCGGCACCGGCCGCCACGGCGGCCACCGCGAGGAAGATCCAGCGCACGCCGCGGACGAGACCCGGGACGTCCTCCGTTCCGGCGGCGAGCCGGGCGAGGCCTCGGGCCAGGCAGACGACGGCCAGCATGGCCGACACGCCGACGAGCGCGGCCCGGACGATCGCGGGCGGATGGACGAGCGCGTCGAGGGCGGCCCCGTCCGAGCCGGCCAGTGTCGCGGCGACCACGGCCAGCACGCCCAGACCGAGCACGCCGACGGTGAGAGTGCGCGGGCTCACCCGCTCATCCCAGCTCGACCTCGTACCGCTCGCCGTCCACGATCCGCCAGGCCCGCAGGCTGGGCTCACCGGTCGTCGGGTCGGCCTCGTCGTCGCTCAACGACACGAGGATGTACAGCGGCTCCCGGTAGATCGTCGCCAGCCCGACGTCGGTCGGCGACGGGACGGCAGGCGTGTGGGTGTGCGAGTGGACGATGGCCCAGAAGACCTCGCCGGCGTCGTCGGTCTCGATGGTCAGGCGGAGCAGGTCGTCCGGATCGATCTCGTAGCGCGATGGCGACGCGGCGCGATTGCGCGTCGGCGCGTAGCGCAGTGCCCGGCCGCCATCCACCGCTGGCGCATCGCCGATGACGAGTCCGCACGATTCGTTGGGATAGTCCGCGCGCGCCTGCACGACGATCGCTTCACGGATCGACGCGGGCACCGCCACGGCGGTCGGGCCCGGGTGGTCGCTCACCACCAGTTGACGCCGCCTTCGAGCGCCTCCTCCATGTCGTCCAGGTTCGTCGCGAATGTCCCCGCGGAGAGGTATTTCCAGCCGCCGTCCGGCAGCAGCGCGACGATCGTGCCGCCGCTCATGCCATTCGCGACGCGGGCCGCCGCGACGAGGACGGCCCCGCACGACGGGCCGGCGAAGATCCCCTCGCGAAACACGAGCTCGCGCAGCGCCGCGATCGCGTCGCGGTTGGAGACGAGGTACTTGGCGTCGATCAGGCTCGGATCGAGGATCTCCGGGATGAACCCGTCTTCGAGCGACCGGAGGCCCTGGACGAGCTCGCCGGGCAGCGGCTCGGCGGCCACGACACGGACCCCCGGCTTGTGCTCACGGAGGTAGCGCGAGACGCCCATCAGCGTTCCGCCCGTGCCCAGCCCCGCAACGAACACGTCGATCTCCGGGCAGTCGGCGAGGATCTCCGGGCCGGTCGTCTCGTAGTGCGCCAGCGGGTTGGCGGGGTTGCCGTACTGGTAGGGCATGACGAAGCGCTCGTCCTTGCTGACGAGGTGCTTGGCCAGGGCGATCGCGCCGTTGCTCCCGAGCGCACCGGGCGAGTCGATGACCTCGGCGCCGTAGAGGGCGGCCATCTGCCGCCGCTCGTTGGTGACGTTGTCGGGCATGACCAGCGCGACCCGGTAGCCCTTGCGCCGGCCGATCATCGCCAGCGCGATGCCGGTGTTGCCGGACGTCGGCTCGAGGATGATCGAGTCGGGGCGGAGCAGGCCGCGCGATTCGAGGTCCTCGATCAGGTACTTCGCGACGCGGTCCTTGACCGAGCCGGTCGGGTTGAGCATCTCCAGCTTGGCGAAGATGCGGACCGACGGCTTGGGCGACATCCGCGGGATCTCGACGAGCGGCGTGTGGCCGATCGCCTCGAGGATGTCGCCGTACCGCCCACCGTGCGGCGTCAGCGCCGCGTGAGCGTGGGCATGCTCCAGTTCGGCATCGTCCAGCCGCCTGGGGACGGCCATCGGTCAGCCGCCGGCCATCGCCGGGAGGAGGCGGACCTCGTCGGCCGGGGCGACCGGCGTGTCGAGACCCGCCAGGTAGCGGACGTCCTGGCCGTTGACGTAGACGTTGACGAACCGGTTGAGGTCGCCGTCGTCGGTCAGCAGCTGGGACCCGAGCGAGGGGTGGCGCTCGACGAGGACGTCGACCACCTCGCGGATGGAGCCACCCTCGAGCTCGAGCGTCTTGACGCCACCCACGTTCGCGCGGAGCACCGCCGGGATGAAGACCGTGCTCACGAAGCGCTCCCGAAGGTGCCGGTCATGAGGAAGGGCGCATCGACGTTGACGCCGTCGACCTGGAGCGGCACGCCCGCGGCCCGAGCGGCGACGGCCGCATCGGAGCAGACCGGGCAGTTCGGATCACGTCGCAGCTTGAGCTCGGTGAACTCGGTCTCGAGGGCATCGAACAGGAGCAGCCGGCCGGCCAGGGTCTCGCCGATCCCGAGCAGGACCTTGAGCGCCTCGGTCGCCTGGAGCAGGCCAAGGATGCCGGGCACGACGCCGAGCACGCCGGCCACGGAGCAGCCCGGAGCGAGCTCCGGCGGCGGCGGGGTCGGGTACAGGCAGCGGTAGCACGGACCCTCGTACGGGATGAACGTCGTCAGCTGGCCCTCGAACCGGAAGACGCTGGCGTGGATGACCGGGATCCCGGCCGCGACCGCCGCGTCGTTCAGGATGTAGCGGGTCTCGAACGTGTCGGTCCCGTCGAGGATGACGTCGTAGCCGGCGATGATGCGCTCGACGTTGGCCGCCACGAGCATCTCCTCGTGGGCGACGACCTTGATCTCCGGGTTGAGCGCGTTGATCGACTTGCGCGCTGATTCGACCTTGCGCTCCCCGACCCGGTCCGTCGTGTGGACGATCTGGCGCTGGAGGTTGCTGAGGTCGACGACGTCGAAGTCGACGATGCCGATCGTGCCGACGCCGGCCGCGGCGAGGTAGAGCGAGGCCGGCGAGCCGAGCCCGCCCGCACCGATCAGGAGCGCCTTCGAGCCGAGCAGCTTCGCCTGGCCTTCGGCACCGACCTCGGGGATGAGCAGGTGACGGCTGTAGCGCTGCTTCTGCTCGGCGGTCAGGACGACCGGCGTGTCGAACTCGAGCCCGGCGCTCTTCCAGCCCTGGAACCCGCCCGACATCGACGCGACGTCGGTGTAGCCCATCTCCGCGAGGGTCTGGGCGGCGAACAGCGAGCGGACGCCGCCGGCACAGTAGAGGACCACCGGCGCATCACGGTCGGGCGCGATGCCCTCGATCTGCTGCTCGATGTAGGACTTGGAGACGTGGCGGGCGCCGGGCAGGTGGCCCTGCTCCCACTCGGACGCCTCGCGGACGTCGACGACCGTGGCGGCGCCCGCGGGGAGGGCGTCGACCTCCTGCGGGCTGACTTCTCTGATCTGGGCGCGCGCCTCGCGGAGGAGGTCGGCGTAGGACTTTGGCATGGCTGGATGGGCTCCGATGGTCGACAGGCTGGCAGGCGTGGCTGCCAGGGCGGTGAGAGGGGTGTGCGGGAGGTCCGCTGGGTCGGGGCGAGCCGGCGTCAGGCCGGCGCCAGACACCTGCAGCGGCGCTCGATCCGGGTCATGCGTCGGCTCCGGCGGGCGCCGTGACGCCCAGGTCGCCGAGCACGTGCTGGAGGCTGTCGTGGCTGAGCATCGCGCACTTGAGCCGCGCCGGGCTGATGTCGATGCCGAGCAGGTCGAGCAGGTCGTCCGCGCGGATGGCGGCCACGTCCTCCACAGACTTGCCCTTGATCTCGTCGGTCAGCAGGCTGGCGCTGGCCTGGCTGATGGCGCAACCGCGGCCGGTGAAGGCCACGCGGTCCACGATCCCGTCCGTCACGCCGAGCATCAGCGTGATCCGGTCGCCGCACAGCGGGTTGGCGCCCTCGTACGACGCGTCGGCGTCCTCGATGACCCCGAAGTTGTGGGGCCGCCGGTAGTGCTCGAGGATGTAATCGCGGTAGAGGTCGTCCATGTCGACCTCGACTATAGCGCGAATAGCCAATCCCGACCATATCGCTCGGATATAGATTCGGCTCGTTCCAGCGCTCTGCCCGGGGATCGCCTCGTACTCTTGGCGCCGCCGCGCTGGTACCACCCGCGTGCTCGATCTGCGGCTCCGCTGGGGTAAGGTCGGTCGACCCATGGCGACCATGCTCATCAGCCCCCTCCATGCGCGGCTCACCGGTCAGGCCGCTCGCCGAGGTCTGATCCCCCGGGTCCCGACCGCCGAGGTCCTCCTGGCCGACGCCGAGACGTGGCTGCGGTCGACGTTCTGCCGAGGCCGTCCGGACCGTGGAGCGCCCGGTCCGCGAGCAGGGCGAGGCGGAGCTCACCGTCGAGCTGCATCCGGCCGCACCGCCGCTCGTCATGACCGCCTCGGACACGGGCCGGGTGGCGGTCACCGCGGCGACCGAGATCGTCGGACCGGGCTACCACCGGTTCGTCGGCCGGGTCCTCGAGCGCATGGGCATGGACCTCGCGATCGTCTGGGAGCGCGGCGGCGAGGAGGTCCGCGATCCGCTCACCGACGCGACCGCGATGACGTTCGCCGAGCGACCCGCCGCGGAGCGTGGCTACCTCACCTGGCTCGGTCGCTCGCTCGTCGAGGCCCGCTCGCGGCGGCCGTCCGCCGGGGCGCCGATCCCGCTCGGCCTCACGACCGACACCCGCTACCACCTCGACGGCGCGATCCACACCGCCCTCGGCCCGCGCGACATGGCCTGGCTGGACGTGGCCGTGACCGACACCCGGATCGCCACCGATGTCACGCCGTGGTGGGCGGACGCGACGGACGGGGCGTATCTGCTGAACCGCGCGCTGTGCCTGATGTGGACCGAGGTGCGCTGGCGGACGCCGGCGGGAAAGACCGAGCGAGCGCTGTTCGACGAGGTCCATCGGCTGCTGTCCAAGGCGTACCCGCACGACCCGAACCTGGCCTACCCGTGGCGGGCCTGGGCCGAGCTGGTGGACTTCGCCGGGATCGACGACCCGATGGCCGGCCAGGTGCGCAGCCGGGCCGCGACGGCCGCCGCGGACGAGGCGCCGATCGGCTACCGGCGGGCGCCCGTGACCATCCGGCACGAAGGCTGGGTGCTGGAGATCCCCGGCTCGTTCGCCGAGCGGCGGACCACCGAGGAATGGTGGGGCGGCGGGGCCGGCCGGGACATCACGCTGGCCGCGGTCACGACGGGGACGGCGGCCGGGCCGATGGCCGGCCAGGCCTTCATCCAGCAGTTCGGCGGCGACCTCGGGCCGGAGGCGATCGACCATCGGGCGGGCGGCGTCGTCGGTCGGGCGAAGCTCGTGACCGACGCCAGCTCGGGCGTCGAGGTCGGCGTGCTCGAGGGCTACTCGGCGGTGGTCGGCTCGGGTGCCGCGATCAAGATCGTGTTCGAGGACCCGGGCGACTGGCAGTGGGCGCTCGACATCTGGCGGGCGCTCGCTCCCGGCTGAGCGCCGGGGTGGATGGCCGGGCGCACCCCCTCGCGCCCGGCCCAAGGAACGATCGACTCAGACACTCCCTCCGACCTTGAACAGGATCAGGCTGATCTGGCCACCCAGGAAGATCAGCGCGACGATGGCCACGATGGAGATGAGTGCAAGGATGAGCGCGTACTCCGCAAGGCCCTGGCCTTGTTCGCCTTCGATCGAGCCTTGCGGGTTGTCGTGGATCGATGTCATGACGGTTCTCCCTGGCGCCTCGGATCGAGGCGTTCCCCACCGGCGGTGAGTCGGTCGAGCATCGACAGCCGACCGTCGCGACGAAACCCGCGATGCGACGCAATCCAGGTTGCGGGTCTTCCCGTAGGACCTGAGCCGTCGCCCTCAGTCGGAGGGCCAGGCGAAACGGATCGTCGTCCCGATGCCACCGGGATCCAGCCCGGCGACCAGTGACCCACCACAGCCGGCCGCCGCCGTCCGCATGTCGGCGAGACCGCGCCGGCCCCGAGCGGCTGCGGTCAGGTCCGGATCGCGCGGCAGCCCGGGCCCGTCGTCGCGGATGGAGAGCTCGACGTGCCGGGATCCGGAGCTCAATCGGATGCTCGTGGAGGCAGTCGGCGCATGCTGGACGACGTTCTCCAGGGCGAGCTGGGCGATCCGAAATGCTGCCGCCTCGACGTCCCTGGGCGGGCGCTGCCCCAGCCCGAGGCCAGAGGCCGGGTCGCCGTCGGGATCGTCCACCTCGATGCTGACGCGGACCGTGGAACGCTCCTCCGTCCGTTCGGCGAGCCATTCGATCGCCGGCAGCAGCCCGAGCTCGTCGAGGGCGACCGAATGTCGATCCGACGCGAGACCGTCCACCTCCGCCAGGACGTCGCGCAATGCGAGGGCCAGCCGCTCGGGCGACCCTCCGTGCTCCGCCTCCCGTAACGCGCGGCGAACCAACGGGACGATATCGGCGTGGATCTCCATGGCGATCCGCGTCCGCTCGTCATCCGCGGCCCGTCGCGCCCGCCGTCCACCGGGTGTCAGCTCGTCGATGAAGATCCGCGCCGCGTCGGCCGTCCGACCGATGACGCCCAGCGGCCCGCCCGACGCGTCAGAGCCATCCGCGAGGCGCGCCCTGGTCCGGTGTCCGGCCGGCCTCAGGTCCCCGACGATCCCGAGCACGGTGAACACGAGCACGCCTGCGATCGCCGAGCGGGTCACGAGGGCGAGGTCGCCGATCGACAGGGCGGTCACGGGGGCGTCCGGACGAAGGGACGCAAAGACCCAGATGCCGATCGATCCGATGGCACCGATCCCGACCAGTGCCCATGCCGTCACCCACGGACCCAGGCGTCTGGGGCGCTCGACGGCATAGCGCATCGCCGCGCCGGTCGCGATCAGCGCTCCGACGCTGACGAGGGCGACCACCAGCGACCAGGTCGGCGCCGCAAGGGCGATGCGGTTGGATCGAGCCCACGCAGCGATCGAGAGCGTCGCCACGGTCAGGACGAGGATCGTCGCCAGCCAGGCGATCGACGGGGCGCGGACCCGCGTCAGCCCGGCCACGCACAGCCCGGCGGCTGCCACCAGGACTGGCAGGACGCCCTGTGGATCCGGAGGCGGCGCGCCCGCGGGGCTCCCCAGCATCAGCATCAGGACCAGGATGGTCATCGCCAGACCGGCGACTCCCGCCACGGCGAGAGACGAGGGCCGCCTCATGATCGGGTCGGGGATCCGGGGATCCAGCCCTCGTTGATCGCGAGGACCGCCAGCTCCGTCCGGGAGAACACGCGGTATCGGTCGAACAGGCGACGAAGGTGGCTCTCGATGGTCTTCTCCGAGAGACGGAGGGATCCAGCCGCCTCCGCGTTGGACGCTCCGGCGCCGATCAGGGTCATCACCTCGATCTCCCGATCGGAGGGCCTGCGGGGGGCCGATCGAACCGACCTGACCGCCGCCGCGGTGAATGCCGTGCCGCCGGCGGCCACGGTCCGGATGGCCTCCATGATCTCGACGACATCCGCAGTCTTGACGACGTAGCCGTTGGCACCGCGCTCGAATGCCGCGCGCATCAGCGATGGCTGGTCGAACGCCGACAGCATCACGACTGCGGGCATGTCGGGGCCGTCCCCAGCACCATCTCGGATGACCGTGAGGAGGCGCAAGCCCTCGGCCCCGCCGGCCAGCTGGATGTCAAGGATGAGCACGTCGATGGCCGGAGCGCGCGTCCGATCGAGCAAGGCCAACGCGGCGTCGAATGTTCCTGCCGTGCCCACGAGCGCCATCCGAGGATCGGCGTCGAGAGCCGCTGCGATGGACGCGACGATGGCGGGGTGATCGTCGACGATGGCGACGGCGATGGATGATCGCTGCGGGGTCGGTTCCACGTCGTCTACCCTCCCTCGTCGGGAGACTACTCGGGTCGACACGGGCCACGCATGCGGTGATACCCCGTAACGCACCCGTCCCCCTCGACGGCTGCTCAGTCGGGCGGGTCGGCCGTCCGCCCCAGCGCCCGCATCGCGGCCGAGACATCGTGTTCGCCGCGACTCTCGAGGCCGGCGATCGCACCCGCGATGTCCGCGTCCGATCGGTTCTGGCTGAGCTTGAACTTGCCTTCGACACGATCGATCACGATCTCGACCCCGACGATCGCCTTGAGCTGACCGGCGACATAGGCCTCGGGCGCGTCGTCGACCGACCAGGGCGGCCGTCGATCACGCTCGTGCCTCACCGTCAGCCGCCGGACGTTGGCCTCCACCCAAGCCGGGTCGTCGTGGATCACGAGACGGCCGTAGACGTGGGCGGTGACATAGTTCCAGGTCGGTACGACCCGACCGTGTTCCTGCTTCGTGGCGTACCAGCCGGGTGAGATGTAGGCGTCCGGGCCGCGGACGATGACCAGCGCGTCGCCGATCACCGGCGTCTTCCATTGCGCGTTGTTGCGAGCGACGTGCCCGTGGAGCGCTCCCCAGTCGCCTGGCTCCCGGCTGCCGGATGCGTCGAGGATCATCGGCAGCAGCGTCGCGAGGATCCCGTCCGCGGTGGCCGTGATCAGGTCCGCGGCGCCGACGTTGGCAAGCAGGTCGCGGACGGCCACGTCGTCAGGCTTGAAATGGGCGGGCACGTACACCGGTGGTGGCGTCCTGGCCGTCGCTCAGTCGAAGACGAGGAGCTGGCGAACGGCCGATCCGTCGGCGAGGCGGTCGAAGCCGGTGTTGATGGCCTCGAGACGCAGCGTGCCGCTGACGAGGCGCTCCACCGGAAGACGGCCGTCCTGCGCCAGCGCCAGCAGGCGGGGCACGTCGCGGCGCGGCACGCCCGAGCCCATGTACGAGCCCTTGAGCGTGCGCTCCTCGGCGACGAGGCTGAGCGGGGTGATCGACAGCTTCTGGTCCGGAGCGGGCAGGCCGGCCGCGACGGTGGTCCCGCCGCGGCGGGTGGCGGCGTAGGCAAGCTCGAGCGTCGCGACACGGCCGACCGCCTCCACGACGGTCTCGCCGCCACCGCCGGTCAGCTCGCGGATCGTCGCGACGAGGTCCGGGTCGTCGCCACGGACGGCATGCGTCGCACCGAGCTCGAGGGCGAGCTCCAGCTTGGCCGGGACGATGTCGACGGCCACGATCGGGTGGCAGCCCGCGAGCCGTGCGCCCATGACCGCGCTCAGACCGACCCCGCCCAGACCGAAGACGACTGCGGATGAGCCGGCGCGCGGAGACGCCGTGTTGATGACCGCGCCGACACCCGTCAGCACGGCGCACCCAAGCACGGCGGCAGTGGCCAGATCCGCCTCCCGGTCGATCCGGACGAGCGACGCCTGCGACACGACCGCGTGGTCGGCGAAGGCCGAGACGCCGAGGTGATGGTTGATCGATTCGCCGCCGTCCGCGAGCGTCAGCCGGCGGACACCGCCGGGCAGCGTGCCCGCACCGTTGGTCACCATCGCCGTCTCGCACAGGGCCGGCCGGCCCGACTGGCACGACACGCAGCGACCGCACGACGGCACGTATGACAGCACGACGTGGTCGCCGGTCTCGACATCCGTGACGCCCGGGCCGATCCGCTCCACGACGCCGGACGCCTCGTGTCCGAGGAGCATCGGCAACGGCCGGATCCGTGACCCGTCGATGACCGACAGGTCCGAGTGACACAGCCCGGCGGCGACGATCCGGACGAGGACCTCGCCCGGACCCGGGGCGTCGAGCTCGAGCTCGGTGACCTCGAGCGCGGGGCCGTCCACGTACGGGCGGGCGACGCCGGCCGTGCGGAGGACGGCACCCTGGATCCTCATGACCGGCCCACCGTCAGCCGTTGAAGACGCGCTGGACTTCCCGAAGACCGGCTGCGAGGGCATCGATGTCCTCGCGGGTCGAGTACACGTTGAAGCTTGCCCGCGCCGTCGCGGCGAGGTCGAGCCGCTCGTGGAGGGGCATCGTGCAGTGGTGGCCGGCCCGGACCGCGATCCCGTAGCGATCGAGGACCTGGGCGACATCGTGCGGGTGGATGCCCGGCAGGTTGAACGGGACGACGCCGCCGCGCAGCGCCGGATCCATCGGTCCGTAGAGCGCGATGTCCGGGACCTCGCGCGGGAGCGTCTCGAGCGCGTAGGCGACGAGGTCGCGCTCGTGCTCGCGGACGGCGTCCATGCCGATCCCGGCGAGGTACTCGGCGGCGAGGCCGAGCCCGATCGCGTCGCCGACGGCCGGCGTGCCCGCCTCGAACTTCCACGGGATGTCGTTGTAGTCGCTGCGGCGCAGGTGGACCTCGCGGATCATCTCGCCGCCGGCCAGGAACGGCGGCATCGCCTCGAGCAGCTCGCGCCGCGCCCAGAGCGCCCCGGAGCCCATCGGGCCGAGCATCTTGTGGCCGGAGAAGGCGTAGAAGTCGGCGCCGATGGCCTGGACGTCGACCGCGACGTGCGGGACGGCCTGGGCGCCGTCGATCAGCACCAGCGCCCCGGCGGCGTGGGCCATCTCGGTCATCTCGCGGACCGGGTTGATCGTGCCGAGCGTGTTGCTGACGTGGGTGAACGCGACGAGCTTCGGCTTGAGCCGCAGGAGGACCTCGAACACATCGAGGCGGAGGATCCCGTCGTCCGTGATCGGGATGAACTCGAGGTCGCCGTCCTTCTCCTGGACGAGGATCTGCCACGGGACGAGATTGGCGTGGTGCTCCATCTCGGTCAGGACGATCGCGTCGCCGCGCTCGATGTTCCGCCGGCCCCACGAATAGGAGACGAGGTTGATCGCCTCGGTCGCGTTGCGGGTGAAGACGATCTCGTGGCTGTCGGGCGCGTTGATGAACCGGCCGACGCGGACGCGCGCCTTCTCGTACTCGGCCGTCGCCTTCTCGCCGATCGTGTAGATCCCGCGGTGGACGTTGGCGTTGTACTCGCGGTAGTAGTCGGCCAGCGCATCGATGACGACGCGCGGCTTCTGGCTGGTCGACGCCGAGTCGAGGTAGACGAGCGGGTGCCCGTTGATCTCCTGGTCGAGGATCGGGAAGTCGGCCCGAAGGGCGTACGGGTCGAGCGCGCCGGTCGCGGCGGCCGCCTCGGCCGCCTCGGCCGCCGCGGCCGGCTCGGACGTGATGGTCATGGGGTTCGAGCCCGCCTAGCGGGCGGACTCCACGGCTTCGAGCTCCGCGCCGGCGGGCGCCTTCGGGACGAGCAGCGCCTCGTCCGGCAGGTCCGGCTCGAACCCGGCCTCGCGCAGGACCGGGCCGTAGCCCTCGTCCTCGAGGCGGAGGGCCAGGTCCTTGCCGCCCGACGTGATGATCCGGCCCTGCGGCCAGGACGTGGACGAAGTCCGGCGTGATGTAGTTGAGCAGCCGCTGGTAGTGGGTGATCAGCAGCACGCCGAGGTTCGGGTTGAGCATCGCGTTGACGCCTTCGGCCACGATCCGCAGCGCGTCGATGTCGAGCCCGGAGTCGGTCTCGTCGAGGATCGCCATCTCGGGCTCGAGGACCGCCATCTGGAGCATCTCGAGGCGCTTCTTCTCGCCGCCCGAGAAGCCGTCGTTGACGTACCGGCTGGCGAAGCCCTCGTCCATCCGCAGGAGCGCCATCTTCTCGCGCATCTTGTTCCGGAAGTCGCGCATCGAGACGCCGCCCTTGACGGCGTCCGTCGGGTCGATGTCCGGGTTCTTGTCGATGCCCTGGAGCTTGGCGTTGAGGGCCGAGCGGATGAAGCTCGCCACCGACAGGCCGGGGATCGCGGTCGGGTACTGGAAGGCGAGGAACAGGCCCAGCCGGGCGCGCTTGTCCGGGCGACAGCTTCAGCAGGTCGCGGCCCTTCCAGATGACCTCGCCGCCCTTGATCACGTAGGCCGGGTGGCCCATCAGCGCGTAGGCGAGGGTCGTCTTGCCCGAGCCGTTGGGGCCCATGATCGCGTGGACCTCGCCCTTGCCGACCGTCAGGTCGATGCCCTGGAGGATCTCGTGCTCGGGGGCGGCGACGGGCGCGACGCGCAGGCCGCGGATGATCAGCTGGTCGTCGGCGTTGGTGGTCACGGTCGGGTCAGGGCTCCCTGGAGTGGGGTCGGCTGGATGGGGGCGGCGACGGGGATGCGCGGCGGGACGAGGTCGGCGAGGGTCATCGAGTCGAGGGCGCCGGTCACGGCGTCCCGGACGCGGACCCACAGGACGTTGACGGTGCAGTGGGATGAGCGATCGCACAGGTTGGCGTGCTCGGGATCGTCGCTGGCACACAGCATCGGCGCGATCGGGCCCTCGAGGGCCCGGAGGACCTCGGCCATCGAGATCGTCTCGGGCGACCGGGCGAGCTCGTAGCCGCCGTGGGCGCCGCGGGTGCTGGTGACGAGACCGCCTTCGCGGAGGTTGACCACGAGCTGCTCGAGATAGGCGCGCGGGAGGTCTTCCTCGGCGGCGATCTCGGCCAGGCTGGCCGGCCCACGCCCGTAGTGACGCCCGAGCTGGACCATCAGCCGGACGCCGTATTCGCCCTTCGTGGAGAAGGCGATGGCGCCGCTGCCGTGATAGGCGGGGCGGGTCGGGGCGGGTGTCGCGGTCGTCGCGGTGGGGGTCAGGGGACCGGTCCTCGATATCCGAGTGATTTCGTCGGATATGAGTCTACGCGGCCGGTCGCCGGGGCGTCAATCGGCGTCAGGACCGTCAGGCTTCGGGGACGAAGTCCGGATCGAGCAGGCGGTCCGGCACGATCGGGGCTGGATGCTCGTCCAGGAACGCCGCGACGATCCGGCGGATCTCGCCGGCGCGTTCCAGCCACGGATAGTGCCCGGCCCGCTGGACGATCTCGACGCGAGAGCCCGGGATCAGGGCCGCCGTGTCGGTCGTCGCGGAGGGCGGCATCGGATCGCCGGCACCGTGGATCAGCAACGCCGGCAGGTCCAGATCGGGCAGGCCCTTCTCCAGGGTCCCGGCGGCGAAATGGGCGGTCACGGAATCGATCGTCGTTGGCTCGCCGTCCAGGGGGACCTCCAGCCGGAGCGACGTGAACGGCAGGACGTTGCCGTGGATGAACGAGTACGACGGCCACAGGGTCATGTAGAGCTGGCCCATGAGGGTCGGGTCGTCGTCGCCGGCGTCCTGTCGCGCGACGAGAGCATCGAGCTTCGCGCGCTCGTCCGGGGTCAGCCTGGCGACCATGTTGACCACCAGCTCCGCGCCGCCGCCGTCCGGGACCGCGCCCAAGGTCTCGAAGAGGATCAGGCCGGTCACCCGTTCCGGATGCGCCACCGCGATGTGCATGGCGAGGTGGCCGCCCCAGGCGTGCCCGATGAGCCACGCCCGGTCCCAGCCAAGACCGTCGAGCACGGCGAGCATGTCCGCGACGTGCGTCTCGACGTCGCGCGGCCCGTCGAGGGTGCTCGGCTCCAGCCCGCGCTGCTGCGGCAGGACCCCGTTGATCAGGCCGTCGAGCTCCTCGACCAGCCCGACGAGGTATTCCGCGCCGATCCCGGGTCCGCCGTGCAGGAGGAGCGCGGCGGGACCCGCGCCGCGTCGGGTGGCGAAGATCCTGCCGCCCGGCACGTCGACGGTCAGGTGCTCGAACTCCATCCATGCCTCGGGTGCGGCTGACGACGCCGTCACCATAGCCGACCGACGGCACGCCCCGGACATCGCACGGCCGGGGCGCCCCACCAGTGGTGGAGTGCCCCGGCCGGACGCCGTTCGGGGTAACGGCGTAGATGGTCGGGCGGCCGGTGGCGGCCCGGATGTTCGATCAGCGGCGGGTCCGACGGCGGACCGGTGCCGGGATCGGTCCGAGAACAGGAGTCGATTCGACCGTCCCCGACGGTCACCGCCATCATCCGGCCGGGTCGCGATCCGTCCAGTACCTCGGCCGGAATCAGTCACCCCACCGGACGGCACAGGACCGGACAGGACGTCACCCATCCCCACACCGGCCGGCGCACATTCCGGTGCGCTGGGGCACGAGGGTCCCAGGACCGAAGTCCCATCCGGGTCACCGCGACCCGACTGCCCGGCCCGTCCGGCGCGCGAGCCTCAGGCTTGCTGGTCGACCGGCTCCTCGTCGACGAGGTTCGGCGCGAGCCAGCGGGCCGCCTCGTCGAGCGGGACGCCCTTCCGCGCCGCGTAGTCGGCGAGCTGGTCCCGGCCGATCCGACCGACGCCGAAGTAGTGGCTCTCCGGGTTCCACAGGTAGTAGCCGGAGACCGCGGCGCCCGGCCACATCGCGAACGACTCGGTCAGCCGGATGCCGGCCCGCGACTCCGCCTCGAGCAGGTCGAACAGCGTCGCCTTCTCGGTGTGGTCGGGGCAGGCCGGATAGCCCGGCGCAGGCCGGATCCCCTGGTAGCGCTCGGCGATCAGGTCGGCGTTGGTGAGGGCCTCGTCCGGCGCGTAGCCCCACAGCTCGCGCCGGACCCGCTCGTGGAGCCGCTCGGCGAAGGCCTCGGCCAGGCGATCGGCGAGGGCCTTGGCCAGGATCGCGGAGTAGTCGTCGTTGGCCGCCTCGAACTCGGCCACGATCTCGTCGAGGCCGATCCCGGTCGTGACCGCGAAGGCGCCGATGTAGTCCGTCAGGCCCGTCTCCGCCGGCGCCGACGAAATCGGCCAGGGCGACGTTGGGGCGGCCGTCCGGCTTGGCCATCTGCTGGCGGAGCGTCCGGAAGACGGCGCGCGGCTCTCCGCCGGTCCTCGTCGCACCAGACCGTGATGTCGTCCCCGTCGCTGTTGGCCGGCCAGAAGCCCACGACCGCGTTGGCCGTCAGCCGGCCCTCGCCGACGAGCCGGTCGAGCAGCGCCAGCGCGTCGCGATGGAGGTCGCGCGCGGCCGCACCCAGCCGCGGGTCGTCGAGGATGGCCGGGTAGGCGCCGCGCATCTCCCAGGTCGTGAAGAACGGCGTCCAGTCGATGAAGTCGACCAGCTCGGCGAGCGGGTAATCGGCGAACGTGCGCGGCGCCGAGGAACGTCGGGCCGCGGCGGGGCCAGCGCGGACCAGTCGATCGGCACGTGGTTGGCACGGGCCTCGGCGACGGTCAGCCGCTTCTCCTTGGCGCGACTCCCCGCTCGCTCGCGCCGGACCGTCTCGTACTCCTCGCGGATGCCGGCCACGAACGCGTCGCGCCGGTCCGGCTGGATGCAGCGCGCCCGGCGACACCGACCGCCCGCGATGCATCGATGACGTGGACGACCGGCCCCGAGTAGTGCGGCGCGATCTTGACCGCGGTGTGGGTCCGGGACGTGGTCGCGCCGCCGATGAGCAGCGGGATCGTGAAGCCCTGGCGCTCCATCTCGGACGCGACGTGGGTCATCTCGTCGAGCGAGGGCGTGATCAGCCCCGACAGGCCGATCAGGTCGGCGTCGATCTCGATCGCCTTCTCGAGGATCCGGGCGGCCGGCACCATCACGCCGAGGTCGACGACCTCGTAGTCGTTGCAGCCGAGGACGACCCCGACGATGTTCTTGCCGATGTCGTGGACGTCGCCCTTGACCGTGGCGGTCACGATCGTGCCGGCTCGCTTGCCCGTGCCCTCGCGTTGTGCCTCGAGGTACGGGATGAGGACGGCGACGGCCTTCTTCATGACCCGGGCGCTCTTGACGACCTGGGGCAGGAACATCCGGCCCGCTCCGAACAGGTCGCCGACGACGTTCATCCCGGCCATCAGCGGGCCCTCGATGACGTCGAGCGGTCGGGCCGCCGCCAGCCGCGCCTCCTCGGTGTCCTCGACGATGTAGGCGTCGATGCCGGCCACCAGGGCGTGGGTCAGGCGCTCCTCCACGGGCCGCTCGCGCCAGGCGAGGTCCTCGGCGGCACGCTCCATCCCGGCACCGCCGGCGTACTGCGCGGCCAGGTCGAGCAGGCGTTCCGTCGCGTCCGGGCGGCGGTCCAGGACCACGTCCTCGACCCGCTCGCGGAGCTCGGGCTCGATGTCGTCGTAGATCGGCAGGACGCCCGCGTTGACGATGGCCATGTCCAGGCCGGCCGCGATCGCGTGGTACAGGAAGACCGAGTGGATCGCCTCGCGCACCCGGTCGTTGCCGCGGAAGGCGAACGACACGTTGGACACGCCGCCCGAGGTCCGCGTCCCCGGGAACTCGATCTTCAGCCGGCGGACCGCCTCGATGAACGAGACCGCGTAGCGCGTTGTGCTCCTCCATCCCCGTCGCGATCGCGAAGATGTTGGCGTCGAGGATGATGTCCTCGGGCTTGAAGCCGACCTCGCCGGTCAGCAGGTCGTACGCCCGGCGCAGGACGGCGACCCGGCGGTCGACGGACTCGGCCTGGCCCTGCTCGTCGAAGGCCATCACGACGACGGCCGCGCCGTAGCGCCGGCACAGGCGGGCCTGGCGCAGGAACTCCTCCTCGCCTTCCTTGAGCGAGATCGAGTTGACGACGCCCTTGCCCTGGAGCTGCTGCAGCCCGGCCTCGATGACCGACCACTTCGAGCTGTCGACCATGACCGGGACGGTCGCGATGTCGGGCTCCGCGGCGATCCGGCGCAGGAAGCGGGTCATCGCCGCGACGCCGTCGAGCATCGCCTCGTCCATGTTCACGTCGATCATCTGGGCGCCGTTGGTGACCTGCTCGCGCGCGATGTCGACCGCCTCGTCCTCGGCGCCGGACGCGATCAGCCGGGCGAACTTGCGCGAGCCGGTGACGTTCGTCCGCTCGCCGACGTTGACGAAGGCGTTGCCGGGCGGCGGGATGATCAGCGGCTCGAGACCCGAGACGCGGGTCGTCCCGGTCGACTCCGGGATCGGGCGGGGCGGCTGGCCGGCGACCGCCGCGGCGATCGCGGCGACGTGCTCGGGCGTGGAGCCGCAACAGCTGCCGGCGACGTTGAGGAGGCCGTGCCTGGCCCACTCGCCGAGCGCCGCGGCCATCTCCTCGGGCGTCTCGTCGTAGCCGCCGAGCTCGTTCGGGCAGGCCGGCGTTCGGGTAGGCGGAGATCGGCCGGTCGGCGACCCGCGACAGGACGTCGAGGTGCTCGCGGAGCTGCTTCGGGCCGAGCGCGCAGTTGAGCCCGACGATGAGCGGGTCGGCGTGGCGGATGCTGTGCCAGAACGCCTCGACGGTCTGGCCCGACAGGGTCCGTCCGGACGCGTCGACGATGGTGCCCGAGATGATCAGCGGCACCCGCTCGCCGGTCTCGTCGAAGAGCGACTGCACGCCGCGATCGCGGCCTTCGCGTTGAGCGTGTCGAAGATCGTCTCGATCAGGAGGATGTCCGCGCCACCCTCGATGCAGGCCGGCGGCCGACTCGCGGTAGGCGGCCTCGAGCTCCTCCCAGGTGACGCTGCGGGCGGCCGGATCGCCGACGTCCGAGCTCATCGAGGCGGTCCGGTTCGTCGGGTCCGAGCGAGCCGGCGACGAAACGCGGCCGCCCGGGCTCGGCCGCCTCGGCGGCGTCGGCGGCGTCGCGCGCCAGGCGTGCGGCGGCGACGTTGAGCTCGCGGACGGTCGCCGCGTCGAAGCCGTAGTCGGCCTGGGCGATGCGCGTCGCCGTGAACGAGTTCGTGCTGAGGATGTCCGCGCCGGCTGCCAGGTAGGCGGCGTGGACCGCGCGTGACCGCCGCCGGCTGGGTCAGGCACAGCAGGTCGCTGTTGCCGCGCAGGTCGCTCGGGTGGTCGCGGAAGCGCTCGCCGCGGAAGTCCTCCTCGGTGAACCGGTGCGCCTGGAGCATCGTGCCCATCGCCCCGTCGAGCACGAGGATCCGCTCGCGCAGGAGACCGGGGAGCAGCGCGAGCCGCGACGCCCGATCGAACGCGGTCACGCCATCACCGCGACCGGGTGGCGTGCCCGGATCCGGCGGACGAGCTCCGCGCACTGCTCGTAGCGCCCGAAGCTCGGCATGATGTAGGTCCCGGCGACCTCGCCCTCCATCGCGCTCAGGAGGCGGTCGGCCATCTCGATCCCGACCTCCGAGCCGCGCTCGCCGGCCGCGCGCATCGCCTGCGCGGGCCTCCTCCGGGATCGTGATGCCGGGCACCTCGTTGTGGAGGAACTCGGCGTGGCGGCTCGAGACGAGCGGCAGGACGCCGAGCAGGATCGGGACGGGGAAGCCGGCCGGCCCGAACCGGCGCCGCGCCTCCGCGAGCATCGCCTCGACCTGCTCGATCGAGTAGAGCGGCTGGGTCATCACCAGGTGCGCCCCGGCGGCGATCTTGCGCTCGAGGCGGTCCCACTCGGTGGCGGCGTCGGCGGCCGTCGAGTCGAGGGCGCAGGCGATGGTGAAGCCCGGCGCGCTGGCCGATCGACGCGCCCGGTCGGGTCCTCGGCGAGGTTGAGGCGGGACAGCATCTCGATGAGCCCGATCGAGTCGATGTCCCAGATCGCCGGTCCCGGTCGGGTAGTCGCCGATCCGGGGCGGGTCGCCGGTCAGCGCGATGATGTTGCGGACCCCGAGCGCATGGGCGCCGAGCAGCTCGGATTCGAGGGCCATCAGGTTCCGGTCGCGGGTCGTGCAGTGGACGAGGCACTCGAGGTCGAGGTCGTGCTGGATCCCGAACGCCACGGACAGGGCGCTCATCCGCACCCGGGCCATCGCCGAGTCGGAGACGTTGACGAGGTCGACGCCGGCGTCGCGCAGGAGGCGGGCGGCCTCGATCGTCCGCTCGATCCGGATGCTCCGGGGCGGGTCGATCTCGACCGAGACGACGAACCGGCCCGGCGTCGAGGAGTCCGGCGAGGCGCGTCGGTGGCGGTGCATCGCCCGTCGCGGGTGAGCGGTCAACGACGGACGTCGTCGGCTCGCGGGCGGTCCGTCTCGAGCGACGCGGGCGCGGCGGACGAGGTGGCCGCCTCCGCCACGTCGAGCGCGGCCCGCATCGCGGCGATGTGCTCGGGCGTCGTCCCGCAGCAGCCGCCGACGATCCGGGCTCCGGCCGCCAGGAGACGCGGCGTGACCGTCCCGAAGTACTCGGCGCTGGCGGCGTAGACGAAGCGCCCCTCGAGCCGCTGCGACAGGCCGGCGTTGGGCATGATCGACCGCGCCGGGTCGCCCTCGGCGGGGACGCCCATCGCCTCGAGCGCGTCGAGGCAGGCCGCGGGCCCGGCTCCGCAGTTGACGCCGATCGCGTCGGCCCCGGCCCGGGCGAGGACCTCCGCGACCACGGCCGGGCTGCTGCCGTCGACCAGCACGAGCTCCTCGCCGAACGTCAGCGAGGCGATGACCGGCACGTCCGACGCGCGGCGAGCCTCGTCCACGGCCAGCAGCGAGCTGGTCGAGGTCCGAGAAGGTCTCGAGGACGATCAGGTCCGCACCGCCCTCGAGCAGGCCGTCGATCTGTTCGCGGAAGGCCGCCCGCGCCGCAGCATCCCCGATCGGCGGCCCGCCACGCGTCGGCGACCCCAGCGGCCCGACCGAGCCGCCGACGAGCGCGTCACGCCCGCTGACCTCGCGCGCCTCGCGGGCGAGACGCGCGGCCCGCCGGTTGATGTCGGCGACCCCGCCCTCGAGACCCCAGGCCGCCAAGCGCCCCCGATTGGCCCCGAACGACAGCGTCTCGATCAGCTCCGCGCCCGCCTCGAGATACTCCCGGTGGGCGGCCCCGACCATCTCCGGGTGGGTCGTCACGAGCTCCTCGAGGCAGGCTCGCTGGGGCACGCCGCGGCTGAACAGCAGCGTCCCCAGCCCGCCATCGACCAGCAGCGGGCGCGCGGTGAGGCGGCTCCGGAAGCGCTGTCGTGGCGAGCCGGCGGGCGCGAGGTCGGTCATCGGTCCCCTGTCGGATGCGGTCGGTCGGGCGGCGGGACCGGGTATGGCAAGACCCTTCCTGCTCGGAAGGGTCTCAGGGAGTTCCCTTATCGCGCAGGAGGACCTGCCCGGACTTGGCACCTTGTCGACCGATGTCGATAGGTTGTCGTGGCTTCAACGGGCCGGTCCCTCCGCCACTCTTGATAAGTCGCTCTTCAGTTGTCCGCCCATGGTGCGCCACGCGAGCCGAGATGAGCAAGGACGCGCGCGTCGCGGCGGTCAGGCGGGAGACGCGACCCGCAACCGTTCGAGGTAGGCCGTCCGCCAGCGCTCGGTGACGTCGACCGCGTTGAACGTGTAGAGGTGCAGGTCGACGATGCCGTTCGCCGGATCCGCGACGAGCGGTGCGAGCCCTTCCAGGAGGCCGTCCGGGCGATAGAACCCGCCGGACCGGATCAGCCGGGCGATGAACCGGGTGTTCTTGACCAGGAACCGGTGCGTGTCGGCGACCCCGATCCGGGCGCTGATCGCCAGCAGGCGCTGCGGCTCCGCGACGCCCGGCAGGCCGAGATGGACGGGGAGAGCGATGCCCTCGGCCCGACGGGCGGTCAGCCAGGACGCGATCGCGTTCGGGTCGAAGCAGAGCTGCGTGGTCATGTAGCTGGCGAAGGCCGCCTTCGCGCGCAGCGCTTCCAGCAGCGGAGCGTCGGCGATGAAGGCGTGGCCCTGCGGGTAGGCCGGGATCCCGATCTCGGCCAGGGGATGGCCGATCTCGGCCATCGCCCGCAGCAACGAGAGCCCGTCCGGATAGTCGCCCGGCTCCTTCGCGTCGCCGCCGACGACGAAGGCGCGATCGACACCGGCACCCTCGAGCCAGGCGATCAGCTCGGAGAGGTGGGCGCGATCCCGGATCATCCTGGCCGAGAGGTGTGGCACCGCCCGGAAGCCGCGTGCCTGGAGCTGCTCGCACAGGGCGACCGTGGCCTCGATGCCCTTGGCCGGCGAGGCCGTCACCGAGACCGTCGCACCGGCCGGCAGGAACTCCGCCTGGTCGAGCGCGTTCTTGAGCGGCACGAGCTCGAAGGTGGGCGCCCGCAGGATCCCGGCGAGCGCCGCCGCGCGGGCGGGCGTCAGCGACGAGCGGCGGCGAAAAAGCACGAGGCTAGACCTCGGAGTCGGGCATCGACGCCTTGCGGCGCGCGATGAAGTCCTGGAGCGCCTCGTCCACGCGCGGGGTCGATCGGCGGGGCCTCGTACCCGGCCAGCATCTTCTTCCAGATGGCATTGGCCCGCTGCGCCGCGTCCAGCGAGCCGTCCTCCTGCCACTGCTCGAAGCTGTTGTTGTCGGTGACGTCCGAGCGGTAGAAGGCGGTCTCGAAGTTGGCCAGCGTGTGGGCGCTGCCGAGGTAGTGGGTGCCCGGCTCGTTGGCCCGGATCGCGTCGAGCGCCTGGCCGTTCTCGGACATGTCGACGCCCTCGACGAAGACGGCCATCATCCCGCACTGGTCGGCGTCGAGGATGAACTTCTCGTACCCGACGGTCAGCCCGCCCTCCAGCCAGCCGGCCGCGTGGAGCACGAAGTTGACGCCGCCGAGGACGGTCGGCTGGAGCGTCGCGGCCGATTCGTAGGCGGCCTGGGCGTCGGCGATCTTCGAGCCGCACAGCGACGCCGCCCGAGCGGAACGGGACACCGAGGCGACGCGCCAGGGCGGCCATCACGTAGAGCACGAGCGCCGGTTCGGGCGTCCCGAAGGTCGGCGCCCCCGACTGCATCGACATCGAGCTGGCGAAGCTGCCGAGGATGACCGGCGCGCCCGGCCGCGTGAGCTGGACGAAGGTCATCCCGGCGAGAGCTTCGGCCAGGGTCTGGGCACAGACGCCGGCCGCGGTGACCGGGGCCATCGCGCCGGCCAGGATGAACGGCGTCAGGAGCGTCGCCTGGTTCGCCTCCGCGTAGGCGCGCGCGGCGCCGAGCATCACCGAGTCCCAGACGAGCGGCGAGTTGGCGTTGATCAATGAGGTGATGACCGTGTGGTCCTCGAGGTAGTCCGCGCCGAAGGTGAGGCGGGCCATCTCGACCGTGTCGCGCGCCCGCTCCGGTGCGGTCACGGAGCCCATGAACGGCTTGTCCGAGTAGCGGATGTGCGAATAGACCATGTCGAGGTGCCGTTTGTTGACCGGGACGTCCACCGGCTCGCAGACCGTGCCGCCCGAGTGGTGCATGTACGGCGACAGGTAGGTCAGCTTCACGAGGTTGCGGAAGTCCTCGATGGTGCCGTAGCGGCGGCCGCTATCGAGATCGCGCACGAACGGCGAGCCGTAGTTCGGCGCGAACACTGTGTTCATCCCGCCGATCTCGACGTTGCGCTCGGGGTTCCGCGCGTACTGGGTGTACTGCCGCGGCGCCGTCGCCTGGACGATCCCCCGGCACATCCCGCGCGGGAACCGGACCCGCACGCCGTCGACGTCCGCGCCGGCGTCCGCGAGCAGGCGGAGCGCCTCGTCGTCGCCGCGGAACTCGACGCCGACCTCCTCCAGGATCGTCTCGGCGTTGTCCTCGATCAGGGCCAGGCCCTCCTCGCCGAGCACCTCGAACGGGGCGAGCTTGCGGGTCAGGAACGGGACGTGCTCGGCGTGGGTCGCGAGCCGGAGCGCCTGCCGGGCGGCCCGGCCGCCACTGCGTCGCCGCTGCGGGTCGTCCATCAGGCGTCCTCCCTCGTCCCGGTCGGCACGGCCCGCCGCCGCCGTCGCTCGGCCCGGGCATCGGCGCCAGCCGCGCCGCTCGTCGCGGTGCGGGCCGGCAGCGCCACGACGGCCGCGAGATGCGGGAACGCCGCCGTCTTGTGCGGGAACGCCATCGCCTCCACGAAGTGCTGCTGGAAGCGCGGCTCGACGGCGGTCTCGATCTTCTCGACCCGCCGGACGACGCCTTCGATCTCGGTCCGCGCGGCGCCCGAGAGCAATGCGATGAGCGCGCCCGTCCCGGCGGCGTTGCCGGCCGACCGGACGTGGGCAAGGTCGCAGTCGGGGACCAGCCCGAGGATCATCGCGTGGAGCGGGTCGATCTGGCTCCCGAACGCCCCGGCCAGCCGGATCTCGTCGACCGCCTCGATCTCGAGCTGGTCCATCAGCAGGCGCACGCCGGCGTACAGGGCGGCCTTGGCCAGCTGGATGGCCCGGACGTCGTTCTGGCTGATCGCGATGCGCGGCCCGGTCCCGGACCCGTCGCCCGCGTGGAGGACGAAGCTGAACGTCCGGCCGTCGGGCACGATCCGCGGCGTGCGGGCGGCCAGCTCGCCGTCGATCACGCCGTCCTCGGTCACGATGCCGGCCAGGAACATCTCGGCGACGACCTCGATGATCCCCGAGCCGCAGATCCCGGTGATGCCCGTCTCCGTGATCGCCGTCGCGAACGCCGGCTCATCGGACCAGGCGTCCACGCCGATGACCCGGAACCGCGGCTCGAGGGTGGCCGGGTCGATCCGGACCCGCTCGATGGCGCCGGGCGCGGCGCGCTGGCCGCCCGAGATCTGGGCGCCCTCGAAGGCCGGTCCGGTCGGGCTGGAGGCGGCCAGGAGGCGGCGCCGGTCGCCCAGCACGATCTCGGCGTTCGTGCCGACGTCGACGACGAGCGTCATCCGCTCGGCCTGGTGGGGCTGCTCGGCAAGGATCACGCCCGCCGTATCCGCGCCGACGTGCCCGGCGATGCACGGCAGGACGTACACGCGGGCACCCGGGTGCGCGCGCAGGCCGAGCTCCGCGGCGGTCGTGCGCGACCGCCCGGTCGGTGGCCAGCGCGAACGGCGCGCCGCCCAGCGGCGTCGGGTCGATGCCGAGCAGGAGGTGGTGCATGATCGGGTTGCCGACGATGGCCAGCTCGAGGATCTCGGTCCGCTTGATGCCGGCCCGCATGGCCAGCGAGGCGATCAGCCCGTCGAGCGCCTTGCGCACCGCGACGGTCATCTCGCCGGCACCCTCGGGATGCATCATCGCGTACGAGACGCGGCTCATGAGGTCCTCGCCGAAGCGGATCTGCGGATTCATCACGCCGTTGCTGGCGAGCACCGCCCCGTCGGCCAGGTTGGCGAGGTGGCCGGCGATCGTGGTGGAGCCGATGTCGATCGCGACGCCGTAGGCCGTCTCGTGCAGACCCGGCCAGATGCCGATGACCTGGCGCGCCTCGTGGACCGCGACGGTCACGCCGTACTTGCCCTTCTCGAGGGCCGGCTGGAGCGCGCGGATGACCTCCAGGTCGGCCTCCAGGCCGGTCAGCTGCCATTCGCGCTCGAGGGCCTCGAACAGCCGGGCGAGGTCGCCGGTGGGTGACGCCAGCTCCGGCGGGGTGACCTCGACGTAGTGGAGGCGGACGACCGGGTCGACCGTGAACGTCCGGACGTCGAGACCCTTGCGGACGACCTGGCGGTGGACCTGGCTCTCGGGCGGGACGTCGATCAGCACGTCGCCGCAGACCTCGGCCGTGCAGGACAGACGGCGTTCGGCGGCCAGGCCCTTCTCGTCGCGGTAGGTCGCCTCGAGCGCCGCGAACGGCGAGAGGTGACTCGGCGCGGAGGTGATGCCGTGCTTGGGGAACTCGCCCAGGCCCTGGGTCACCTGGCAGCGGCCGCAGATGCCTCGCCCGCCGCAGACCGAGTCGATGTCGACGCCGAGGGAGCGCGCGGCGTCGAGGACGGTCGTTCCTTCGGGGAACCGCCCGCGCCGACCCGACGGCGTGAAGATGACGAGCGCGTCGTCGGCCACCGGCGGACGCTCCGTCAGCCGACCGCGATGGCGCGACGATTGACCCGGCGGCGGCTGATCTCGCCCTCCGGGGTCGGGACGCGATTGACCGCGATCCAGCGGCCGCAGTCCGGGTCGTGGCCCATCAGCACGTCCGCGGCCATGACGCAGGCCTTGACCTCCGGCATCATCGGGTTGGTGATGGCCGAGGTCATCCCGGCGGCGATCGCCATCGGCAGGAAGGCGGCGTTGATGCCCTCCCGGTTGGGCAGGCCGAAGCTGACGTTCGAGGCGCCACAGGTCGTGTTGACCTTGAGCTCCTCGCGCAGGCGGCGGACCAGCGCGAAGACCTGCTGGCCGGCCTGCGCAAGCGCCCCGATCGGCATGACCAGCGGGTCGACGACGATGTCCGAGCGCGGGATGCCGTGGTCGGCGGCCCGCTCGACGATCCGCTTGGCGACCGCGAACCGGACGTCCGGGTCCATGCTGATGCCGGTGTCGTCGTTGCTGATCGCGACGACCGCCGCGCCGTACTTCCGGACGAGCGGCAGGACGCGCTCGAGGCGCTCCTCCTCGCCGGTCACGGAGTTGAGCAGCGGCTTGCCCTGGTACACGGCCAGGCCCGCTTCGAGCGCCTCGACGATCGAGGAGTCGATCGAGAGCGGCAGGTCGGTCAGGCTCTGGACCAGGCGGATCGTCCGGGCCAGGATGGCCGGCTCGTCGGCAAGCGGGATGCCCGCGTTGACGTCGAGCATGTGGGCGCCGGCCTCGACCTGGGCGAGCACGTCGCGCTCGACCCGGCTGAAGTCGCCGGCCTTCATCTCCTCGGCCAGCAGCTTGCGACCGGTCGGATTGATCCGCTCGCCGATGATGACGAACGGGCGCTCGAAGCCGATGGCGACCTCGCGCGTGGCGGAGCTGACGATCGTGTCGGTCATGTCGGCGAGATCTCCGATGTCGTGGCGGGCGGCAGGACCGGTCCGCCGGCGACGCCGCCGGTCTGGATCAATTCGGCCAGGTGGTGCTTGGTGTAGTCGGTCTCGAGTCGCTCGGCCTCGGTCCGGACCTCGAGCTCGAGGTCGTCGCCGCACGGCCGGTGGGTCTTGCGCCACTCCCCGATGTAGCTGTTGTACTCGCGCATCCCGGCCCGGTTGGCGGCCTTGTCGATGGCGACCTGGAAGCGCGGGTGGAGGACGACCTTGCTCGAGCGGCGGGCGTCCTTGGCGACGACCTGGGCGGGGATGTCCCGCCACCAGATGATCGACAGGTTGGGCATCTCAGGCGGCTCCTGCGACGGCGTGCTGGATGGACGGGGCAAGGTCCCCGAAGCCGGTGAGCCGGCGTTCGAAGGCAAGCCCGAGCCGATCGGCGGCTGCCTGCGCTCGGGCGGTCAGCTCGGGATCGTCGGTCTGGGCGAGGTAGACCAGCCGGCGGTAGTTGCCGAAGTACATCGGCAGCAGCTCCGGGTGGCGGTCCAGGCCAAGGCCCGCGACGATGATCGACTCGAACTGGCGGGCCAGGAAGTCGGTCAGGTAGAACGTCCCGAGCTCCTCCTCCTGGAGGGCGTCGAAGGCGGCCGCGCCGGCGTAGAACTCGTAGCAGTGGGCGCCCTCGATCCGGTCGAGGCCCTCGCGCTCGAGGTACGCGTCGAGAGAGCCGGCCGTGCCGCAGTCGGCGTAGGCGACGAAGATCCGGACGTCCCGGCCGTGGCGCTCGCGGACCTTCTCGACCTTGGCCGCGACCGCGTCGGCGATCTTCGCCGGCTGCATGTGGAGGCGGGCGTCGACGCCCTCGATCCGCACGCCGGGGATGCCTGCGCGTGAGCGTCAGGAGCTCCCGCGCGAGCGCGCCGCAGCCGACGATCACGAGCCGCGTGGGCGTGGCCGCGGGACCTGCGTTGGCGGTGGCCGGAGCCTCAGGCGGCACTGGCCCGGCGCTCGTCGATGAGCCGGCGGGCGGTCTCGGCGGCGACACCGGCGTCGCGGCAGTAGGCGTCCGCCCCGACGGCCGCGCCGAACTCCTCGTTCAGCGGCGCGCCGCCGACGAGCACGATGTAGTCGTCCCGGATCCCGCGGTCCTTGAGCGTCTGGACGACGACCTTCATGTACGGCATGGTCGTGGTCAGGAGTGCGGACATGCCCAGGATGTCGGGCTTGTGGAGCTCGAGCGCGGCGATGAACTTCTCGGCGTCCGTGTTGATCCCGAGGTCGAACACCTCGAAGCCGGCGCCCTCGAGCATCATCCCGACCAGGTTCTTGCCGATGTCGTGGATGTCGCCCTTGACCGTCCCGATGACGACCTTGCCGACCGGCTCGGCACCGGTCTCGGCGAGGAGCGGGCGGAGGATGGCCATGCCGGCCTTCATCGCATTGGCGGCCAGGAGCACCTCGGGCACGAACAGGATCCCGTCGCGGAAGTCGATGCCGACGATCTTCATGCCCGCCACGAGCGCGTCGTCGAGGACCCTGGTGGCGGTCCAGCCGCGGCCCAGCAGGATGTTGGTGCCCTCGACGATCTCCGCGGCCATGCCGTCGTAGAGATCGTTGTGCATCTGCTCGGTGAGCTCCTCGTCGGAGAGCGCCGCGAGGTCGATCTCCGCGTACTCGTCCTGCGCCATTCGGTGTGCTCTCCTGGGTTTCGGGGGTTCCACATGGTGGAACCGTGCCGTATGATGGAACTCCCGTGACTCGAGAATCTATCCGACACAGGTCCTGATGTCCAGAGTCCAGTCCATCGAGCGCGCCTTCGCCGTCCTCGGCGCGCTGGCCGACGGACCGATCGGCGTGACCGAGGTCGCCGAGCGGGTCGACCTGCCGAAGTCGACCGCCGCGCGCCTGCTCGCGTCACTCGCCCGCGAGGGTGTCGTGGAGCAGGTCCCGGGTGACACGCGCTACCGGCTGGGGCCGCGGCTCGTGACGCTCGCCGCCCGGATCCGGCCGAACCGGTCCCTGGCGACGCTGGCCCGATCGTCGCTGGAGGACCTCGCCGGGGAGGCCGGGGAGGCGGCCGGTCTGAGCGTGCAGGACGGCGACCTCGCCCACTACATCGACCAGGTCGGCAGTCCCAACCCGGTCTCCGTCCGCGACTGGACCGGGTCGCGGATCCCGCTCCACGCCGTGTCGTCCGGGCAGGTCCTGCTGGCCTACGCGCGGCCGACGTTCGTCCAGCGCTACCTGGGCCGCCCGATGGAACGCTTCACGGATCGGACGCTGGTCACCGCGGACGCCCTGCTCGAGCGGATGCGCGCGATCCGCCGGGACGGCCACACCTGGGCGCTGGAAGAGTTCGACGAGGGGATCTCGTCGGTCGCGGCGCCGGTGGCCGATGGATCCGGCGAGGTCGTCGCCGCGATCCACCTCCACGGGCCGTCGTACCGGTTCCCGGCGCCGGGCGACACCGACGCGCTGGCCGCGCTGGTCGTGGCGGGCGCCGCGCGGATCTCCGAGAGCCTGCGCCAGGCAGGGTAGGCGGGAGTGAAGTGGCGGCCCTCACGGCCCTCACGGCCAGATATGCGCCTGGTGGGTACTCGGCACAGATCCGGCCCCGATCCGGCCGATTCCGACGCGCCCGGCAAGGTTCCCACGCTCAGGGTCGAGTCACCTCGGCCACGAACGGGGCCGAGCACCCACCACATGGGTATCTGGCCACGAGGCGGCGACTCGGCTGCGGCACCGGCCTTCCCCGAAGTGGCGTCCGCCGCTCGCCGGGGCGACCACGTCAGTCCGAGCCGGACCGCCCGTCGTCGAGCAACGTCTGCGCGTCGAACTGGACGCGACCGATGACGAACCAGACCGCCTCCACCGGCACGGTCCCGATGTTGGCCAGCCGGTGCGGGATGGTCGAGTTGAGCGAGATCGCGTCGCCGGCCTGGAGCACGTACTCCTCGAAGCCCATCCGGACCTGGAGGGTGCCGCTCAGGACGTAGCCCCATTCGTGCCCCGGGTGGCGCTGGAACGCGTCCTCCGGGCTGGACGCCCCGCCCACCTCGTAGGTCACGTGAAGGAACTCGACGCCGGGTTCGGAGGTCGTGGTCAGCCGATCCCAGATGACGCCGGACGCGAGCCGGATCTGGTGGCGCGTCGCCGCCGCCTGGACCGGCTCCGGCGCGGTCTGCGACAGGAGGCCGGCACCTCTCCGGGCGCGGGCGATCGGCGTCGGAGTGGCGACGGCCTCGGCCGGGGCCACCCGCATCTCCGCCGGGCGCCGGTCGTTGAACAGCAGCTCGTCGAGCGAGACGTCCAGCTCCGCGGCGATCGCGTAGAGCGTGCTGACGGACGGGTTCGCCCGTCCGGTCTCGATCTGCGAGATCAGGCTGGGCGAGACACCGAGCCGGCTGGCAAGGACGCGCAGGCTCAGCCCCCGGGCGGCGCGCGCCGCGCGCAGCCGCTCCCCCATCTGCGGGTAGTCGGGACGAGCCCCTGGCTCGCGCGCGGTCGAGGGATCGCTCATGCCGTCATCGTCAGAACATCATGCGGCCGTTGTCGACCACCAGGTCGAGCCCGTCGACGGACGGGTTCTCGAGCAGGAAGCGCGTGCCGTCGACGATGTCGTCCATCGTGGCCAGGCGCTTGGTGATGGTCTTCGACAGGTGGCCCTCGAGGATCGCCGGCGGCTTGCCGTGCCAGTACGGGCTGTCGCCCGTGATCCCGGGGTGGATGGCGTTGACCCGGATCGGCGCCAGCTCCCAGGCAAGCGTCCGGGCGAGACCGGCGATCCCGCCGTTGACCGTGGACACGGTCGTCGAGCCCGGGTAGGGCCGATCCTTGGCCTGGCCGCCGAACAACACGATCGAGCTGTCCAGCGCGAGCCGGTCGAGGAGGACGTGGACCACCTCCGCGAAGCCGACCAGCTTGAGCGTCACCAGCCGCAGCGCGCGGTCGATGTCGAACTCGCGGATCGTGTTGTCGTCGCGCTCGATGGCGACGATCGCGAGGTAGCGGACCGGGCCGACGGACGACAGGGAATCGCGGATCGTCTTGGGTTCGGCCAGGTCGAGGGCGATCCCCCGGGCGGACCCGCCGATCTTCGCCGCGACCTCCTGTGCCCGGTGGAGGCCACGGCCGGTCAGGACGGTCTCGCGGCCGGTGCCGGCATAGTGGCGGGCGAGCGCCTGGCCGATGCCGGCCGTCCCGCCGACGACCAGGGTGCAGCCATCGGTCGACATGTCAGCCCTCCTCGAACCGACGCCAGGCGTCGACCCAGCGATACGCGTGCCTGGCCGGCGGCTGGGGCGCCTGGGTCTCGAGCCAGCGCACGCGCTCGGTGCCGGTGTTGTAGAAGCCGTGGACGGACCCGACGCCCGCGAAGGCGACGTCACCCGGCCGGAACGTGTAGTGCTGGCCGTCCATCTCGCACTCGACCTCGCCGGCCAGGAAGACGTACGCCTCCTCGAACGGATGGTCGTGCGCCTGGGCGGCGCCGCCGAGCTCGTAGTCGACCGTGAACATCGTCACGTGGTCGGCGCCGAACGTGCGGTCGACCAGCATCTTCACGGAGATCCCGCTGTAGGCCAGGATCGCGGTGTCAGCTCCGGCGGGAGCGCGGCCGCGCGCGGGATCCTTGACCCGGAGCGCCTCGATCTGCGGGCCGGTGCCCTCGTAGTGGCCGACGAGACGGAGGGTCGGGTCGCCGAACGGCGGTCGCGTCGCGTCGGCGTCCATCTGGGCGAGGTCCTGCGCGGCCTCGAAGAACGTGTCGCGCCGCGGTGCCGGACGGATCGAGCCGTTGCGGGCTGCTGAGCGACAGGAAGCGCGCCGGCTCCGGCCCGGTGTTCCCGAGGGCGTGCCGGAGACCGGTCGGGATCAGCGCGAAGTCGCCGTCCACGAGCCGGTGGACGCGGCCGCCGAGGTCGACCAGGAGCTCGCCCGACAGGATGTACAGAGCCTCCTCGAACGAGTGGAAGTGGGGCGCCAGCCAGCCGCCCGGCTGCAGTCCGATGGCGGCGAGGTCGGTATGGACGGCGCCCTGCTCCGGGCCGACGAGCTTGCAGTCGGGCGAGCCCGGACGACGTCGCCGAGGCGGGGGCGGGGCGGTCGATGAACGACCAGTCGATCCGGCTGACGGAGTGCATCTGAGGGCTCGCTAGCGTGGGTTGGATCGGGACCGGGTCATTCGAACCGTCGCGACCAGGCGTCGACACCGACCGCCAACAGGAGGATGACACCGAGCGTCAACGCTGGTAGAACGGATCGAGCCCGAGCAGGTTGAAGCCGTTGGCGATGAGCGCGACGAACAGGCAGCCGAGGACCGTCCGTCCGATGGTCCCCTCGCCACCGAGGATGCTCGTCCCGCCGACGATGATCCCGGTCAGGACCGTGAACGTCAGGAACTGGCCGCTGCTGGCCTGGGCGCTCAGGACGCGCGACGCATCGAGGGTCCCGGCGAGGGCGGCCGCCGTCCCGCTCAGGGCGAAGGTCGCGACCCGGACGGCATTGACCCGAACGCCGCCGAGGCGGGCCGCCTGGGTGTTGCCGCCGGTCGCGTAGACGTATCGCCCGAAGGTCGTCCGGCTGAGCAGGATGGCGGCGAGGATGGCGATGAAGATCATGATCCAGGCCGCGCTCGAGAGACCCAGGATCTTGGTCGCCGCGAACGACTGGAAGTCGAGGTGGTCGAGGGCGACGACGAGGTTGCCCTTGGTGACGATGGCCGCGATACCGCTGACGACGAAGGTCATGGCCAGCGTGCCGATGAGCGGATTGATCCGGAACACCGTGACGATGACGCCGTTGGCGATGCCGACCGCGAGACCGACCGCGAGGCCAGCCAGGATGCCGGCCACCGGCGAGACCGACGAGGCGGTCGTCAGCGCGACCGCGCCCGACAGCCCGTAGATCGCGCCGATCGACAGGTCGATGCCGCCCGCGATGAGCACGAACGTCCCGGCACAGGCCACGATGATGATGCCGGCCTGCTGGTCGAGGATGTTGGTGAGGTTCCCGAAGCGCAGGAACGGCGGGCTGATGATCGCCAGGACGACGAAGGCGATCAGGAACGGGATGAGGATCCCGGCCCGGCCGATGAGGCGGCCCGCCCGCTGCGAGACAGGCGCGGACGCCGGTTCCGCTGCCGACGGTGTTCGCGCTCATGCGGCGCTCGTGATGGTCGTGCCGAATGCGGCGCTCACGATGGCCTCCTCCGTCATGTCCCCTCCCGACAGTTCGGCGACGAGTCGTCCGGCACGCATGACGAGCACGCGATGGGCGAGACCCAGGATCTCCTCGACCTCGTTCGAGATGAGCAGGATCGCCATCCCGTCGCCGGCCAGGCGGACAAGGACGTCGTAGATGTCGCGCTTGGCACCGACGTCGATGCCGCGCGTGGGTTCGTCCGCGAGCAGGACGCCGGGCTCGATGAGCAGCGCCCGGGCGAAGAGCAGCTTCTGCTGATTGCCGCCGGACAGCGATCCAGCCGGCGCCTCGAGCAGTGACGAGCCGGTGACGCGATCGAGCGCGTGGCGCACCTGCGTCCGCTCGGCACCGCGGCGCACGAAGCCGAAGCGCTGGAAGCGCCGCAGGCTGGTGAGGCTGACGTTCTCCCGGATCGGTCGCCGCAGGATCAGCCCGTCATCCTTGCGAGACTCCGGGATCAGCGCGATGCCCGCCTCGATCGAGGCTGCCGGCCGGCCGGGCAGGGTGGCGCCCGCGACCGTGACCGCGCCGGCCGTGGCCTGGCTCGCTCCGTAGATGGCCCGGGCCAGTTCCGACCGGCCCGCGCCGATGAGCCCGGCCAGGCCGACGATCTCGCCCGCTCGCAGGGTCAGTGACGCATCGCTGACGCCGGGCCCGGACAGGCCCGCCACGGTCAGGACGACGGGCGCGTCGGCGGCGGCCAGCCGCTTGTCGGGATAGGTCCGGCTGACCGGCCGGCCGAGCATGCCCGTGACCAGGCTGCCCTCGGTCTCCTCGGCCGTCGCGCTCGTTCTGACGACCTTGCCGTCGCGCAGGACCGTCACGACGTCGGAGAGGTCGAGCACCTCGGTCAGGAAATGCGAGACGAGGATCACCGTCCGGCCTCGCGTCCGCAGGCCGCGGACGATCTCGTGGAGGCGCGTCGGCTTCGGTCGCTGAGAGGCTCGCGGACGGCTCGTCGAGGACGATGAGATCCGCGTCGCGGGCGAGCGCCCGCAGGATCTCGACCTGCTGCTGCTGGGCGAGCGACAGGCGTCCGACGACGGTGCCGGCCTGCAGATCGAAGCCGGCGTCCGCGACGAGCCGGTCGAACCGCTCGCGCAGCGAGCCGCGATCGATGAACCCGGCGTGCCTCGGCTCGGCACCGAGGAAGACGTTCTCTGCGACGGTCAGCCTCGGGACGAGGGCGACCTCCTGGGCGACGAGGGCGATGCCCCGGACGAGCGCTTCGCGCGGGGAGCGGAACGAGACCGTCGTCCCCCGCAGCACCAGGTCGCCCTGATCCTGCGGGAAGACGCCGGCGATGATCTTGCCCAGGGTGGATTTGCCGGCGCCGTTCTCGCCGACGAACGCATGGACCGAGCCAGCGCGGACGGCGACCGACACATCATCGAGAGCGCGCGTGGCCCCGAAGGACTTGCCGAGCGCGCGCACCTCGAGATGGACGTTGCCGTCCGCCGTGCTGGCCACGGTGTCAGCCGAAGGGGTTCGGCCTCAGCCCGGCCACTCCGCGAGCGGGAGGAAGGTAGCCACGTTGGCCTTGGTCACGACGCCGCCGTCGGGCAGCGATGCGAGCGGATCGACACCGGGCGCCGGCGTGCCGGACCGGATGGCGTCGATGAGCGCCTTCGTGCCCTGGCCGCCTTCGGTCGCGGGCATCTGCATGACCGTCCCGAAGCGCTCGCCCGAGGCTGATGCCCTGGAGGGCGACCGCGCCGCCGCCGTAGCCGACGAGGCGGACCTTGTCCTTGATGTCCTTGACGGCCTGGACGGCGCCGGTGATGGCCTGGTCGGCGCTGACGATGACCGACACGTCCGGGTGAGCGGCGACGATGTCCTGGGCGGCCTTCAGGCCGAGGGCGGTCGTGTAGAACGACTCACCGGT
Source organism: uncultured Chloroflexia bacterium (assembly GCA_963755995.1). Taxonomy (GTDB): domain Bacteria; phylum Chloroflexota; class Limnocylindria; order Limnocylindrales; family CSP1-4; genus SPCO01. Next base: position 801,120 of record CAVWLQ010000002.1, read on the forward strand.
AGTCGGACACGACCTTGATCTCGGGATGGGGCGCGATGGCCTCGTCGAAGGCCTTCTTGAGGGCGATGTCGAGGGCGGCCGCCTTGACCGACCAGATGTAGCCGACGTTGCACGGGTGGGCTGCGTCGGCCTTGAGATCGGCGCAGGCGGTGACGACGAGGTTGCCGATCTTCTTGCCGAGCTCGCTCGGGACGAAGGCGACGTTCGAGCTCAGGCCCGGGACCTGCGAAATCAGGGGTGGTCATGTCGGAGCCGAGGACCTGGTCGATGTTGCCGACCGCGATGCCCGCGGCGATGGCCTTCTTGACGTCCTCGACCATGCCCGCGCCGTACAGCGGCTGGGTGATGATCGCGTCGTACTTGCCCGAGGCGACCGCGTCCTGGAGCTGCTTGACCTGGTGGGCCGGGTTGAGGTTCGCGTCGAACACGGTGATGTTGGCGTTGCCGGCGGCCGCGGCGGCCTTGGCCGCAGCGAGCATCGGGGCGTCGTAGCTGTTGGCGACCGCGAACGACAGGTAGGCGATCTCGAGCGGCTTGTCGTTCGTGCTCGGGGCGGCGGCCTGGCTCGGGGCCGTGGACGGAGCGGCGGCACTCGGGGCGGCCACGCTGGCCGCGACCGACGGGGCGGTCGTCGCGGTGCTCCGCGCTACAGGCTGCCAACGCCAACGTTGCGACGCCGAGCAGCGCGGCGATCCGCTTCATGCGGACCCCGCTGGTCGGATCTATGCGCATGTGATCCTCCTCACGTCCAGCGGTCCTCCCCCACGATCCCGGGAGTGTGTAGAGCCAATGAACAGGTGTCAAGCCGTATTGCAACCTTGCACAGTGTGAGCGCACACTCCGAGACCGCAACCCACGGACGGGTGCCGCGAGCGCGACTTGCGCACCCTCCGTCCGTGTGTAGCATGGATGAACGAACGTCCGACCCCCGACTCGCAACGTCATGGACCGATCCGCATCGGAGACCCTGTCGTGATCCCACCACCCGCCTCGCCCGGCTCGATGAACGTCGACTGGGAAGAGCGCTGGAACGTCGATCGGCTGCGCACCTACCGCACGACGCGTGCCCGCGAGGCGCTCGCGGCGTCCGACGTCGGCGCGGTCCTGCTGTTCGACTTCAACAACATCCGGTACGTCACGAGCACGCATATCGGGGAATGGGCGCGCGACAAGATGACCCGCTACGCGCTGCTGACGCGCGGCGGCGATCCCCACATCTGGGACTTCGGCTCGGCCGCCAAGCACCACCGGCTCAACTGCCCGTGGCTGCGCCCGGAGAACATCCACGCCGGGATGGTCGGCCTGCGCGGCGCGGTCGCACCGGACGCCGGCCTGTTCCGGGCCGCGGCCCGCGAGATCGCGCGACCTGCTCCGCGCCGAGGGCGTGGCGGACATGCCGATCGGCGTGGACATCGTCGAGCCGCCGATGCTGGCCGCCCTGGCCGACGAGGGCATCACGGTCCGCGACGGCCAGCAGGTGATGCTCGATGCCCGCGAGGTCAAGTCGATCGACGAGATCATGCTGCTCAACACCGCCTGCTCGATGGTCGACGGCGCCTACCAGCTGATCTCGGAGCAGCTCAAGCCGGGCGTCCGCGAGAGCGAGCTCGTGGCCAACGTCACCAAGTTCCTGTTCGACCTCGGCTCCGAGCACGTCGACAACATCAACGCGGTCTCGGGCGAGCGCTGCAGCCCGCATCCCGCACGTCTTCTCGGACCGGATCATCCGGCCCGGCGACCAGGCCTTCTTCGACATCATCCAGACCTTCATCGGCTACAAGACCTGCTACTACCGGACGTTCGTGGTCGGCAAGGCGAACGACGCGCAGCGCGACGCCTACAAGCAGGCGCGCGAGTGGATCGACAAGTCGATCGAGCTGATGCGGCCCGGGCGTGTCCACCGCCCAGGTCGCGAGCGTCTGGCCGAAGGCCGAGGACTTCGGCTTCGACAGCGAGATGGAGTGCTTCGGCCTCCAGTTCGGCCACAGCGTCGGCCTGTTCCTCCACGAGCGGCCGATCATCAGCCGGCTCAACTCGCTGGAGCACCCGGTCGAGCTCAAGGAGGGCATGGTCATCGCCCTCGAGACCTACTGCCCGGCGAAGGACGGCGTGTCGGCGGCCCGGATCGAGGAGGAGGTCGTGATCACGGCCGACGGGCCGCAGATCATCACCCGCTTCCCGTCCGACGAGCTGTTCGTCGCCAACCCGTACTGAGCCAGGAGACCGCCACGGTGACGACCACCACCGACCTCGATCGCGCGACCCGGCTCCGGATGTACCGGACGATGGTCGAGTGCCGCTTCTTCGAGGTCCGCGCCCAGGAGCTGTTCTTCGAGGGCCTCGTGCGGGGCACGACGCATCTCGGCGTCGGCCAGGAGGCGGTCGCCGCGGGCGTCGCCGCGGCGATGCGCGAGGACGACTACACGTTCTGCACGTATCGCGGCCACAACCACACGCTGGCCCGGGGCGTGCCGATGGCGCCGATCTTCGCCGAGCTGTTCGGTCGCGGGACCGGCCTCCTCGGGGGCAAGGGCGGCTCGATGCACCTGACCAGCGTGGAGCACGGCGCGATGGGCTCGTACGCCATCGTCGGCGCCCACCTGCCGATCGCGCTCGGGCGCGGCCTGGTCGGCGCAGTACCGGAAGTCGGGCCAGGTCGCGGCCTGCTTCTTCGGCGACGGGACGACCAACATCGGGGCGTTCCACGAGGCCCTCAACATGGCCGCGGTCTGGAAGGCGCCGGTCGTGTTCGTGTGCGAGAACAACCAGTACATGGAGTACACGCCGATCGGCGACGTGACCGCCGTGGCGCATCCGGCCGCGGACCGGGCGTCGGCCTACGGCCTCGAGTCGATCATCGTCGACGGCAACGACGTGGAGGCGGTCCACGAGGTGGCCCGGGCAGCGATCGACCGAGCCCGCGCCGGCGACGGCCCGTCGCTCATCGAGGCCCTCACCTATCGGCACGGCGGCCACTCGCGCGCCGACCCCGGCAAGTACCGGCCGGACGACGAGGTCGCCGCCTGGAAGGCACGCGACCCGATCCCGGCCTACCGGGCGATCCTCGAGGCGAGCGGCCTGGCGGCCGCCGACGCTCGACGCCATCGACGCCGAGACGCACGCCGCCGTCGCCGACGCCGAGGCGATCGCGCGCGCCGCGCCCGAGCCGTCCCCGGACGTCCTCGAGACCCAGGTCTGGACCGACGGAGGCTCGTCGTGGCGGAACTGACCTACCGAGCCGCATTCGCCGCGGCGATCGCGCAGGAGATGGACCGCGACCCGACGCGTGGTGCTCATCGGCGAGGACGTCGGGGCAGCCGGAGGCGTGTTCAAGCTGACCGAGGGCCTGTTCGGCCGGTTCGGCGGCGAGCGCGTCCGCGACACGCCGATCAGCGAGCAGGCCATCGTCGGCGCGGCCATGGGCGCGGCGATGACCGGGCTGCGGCCGATCGCCGAGCTGATGTTCAGCGACTTCTTCGCGGTGGCCTGGGACATGGTCGCCAACCAGATCGCCAAGACCCGGTACATGACCGACGGCCAGGTCTCGCTGCCGCTCGTGCTGCATACCGCCAACGGCGCGGGCCTGCGTTTCGGGGCGCAGCACAGCCAGAGCGTCGAGAACTGGGCGATGGCGATCCCCGGGCTCAAGGTCGTCGCGCCATCGACGCCGGCCGACGTGATGGGCCTGATGGCCGCCTCCATCCGCGACAACGACCCGGTCGTCTTCTGCGCATCGCAAGGCGCTGCTGGCCACCAAGGGCGAGGTCCCCGAGGGCGAGCACATCGACACGCTGGGAACGGCCAAGGTCGTCCGCGCCGGCAAGGACGCGACGATCGTCGCGCTGGCCTCCATGGTGCCGAAGTCGGTCGAGGCCGCCGACCAGCTGGCCGCCGAGCACGGCCTCGACATCGAGGTCATCGACCTGCGCTCGCTCGTCCCGCTCGACACCGCGACGATCCTCGCCTCGGTGGCCAAGACGAGCCGGCTGTTCACGGTCGAGGAGAACCCGCGCCTGTGCGGCTGGGGCGCGGAGATCGCCTCGATCGTCGCCGATGAGGGCTTCTACAGCCTCGATGCCCCGATCGTCCGGATCACGACGCCGCACATCCCACTTCCGTCCGCGGCCGCCCTCGAGGACCTCGCGCTGCCGTCCGTCGAGCGGATCGTGGCGACGATCAAGCGCCGGCTGGACGATGCCGCGTGACGCACCGAGCGCATGGCTGAGCCGACCGTCGCCATCCTCGGCACGGGCCGGATGGGCTCGGCGATGGCCGAGCGCCTGGCAAGCCGGGGCGTGACCGTCGTCCTCTACAACCGCTCGCCGGAGCCGGCTGCCGCACTGGCCGAACGGATCGGGGCGACCGTCGCGGCCACGCCGGCCGAGGCCGCCGCGTCAGCAGAGGTCACGATCTCGATGGTCGCCGACGACGACGCGGTGCGCGCGCTGTTCGAGGGTCCGGACGGGGTCGCCGCCGGGATCCGGGCGGGCTCCGTGGCGGTCGACTGCAGCACGGTCCTGCCCGACACGATCCGATCCGTCGCCGGCGCCGTGCGGGCGCGCGATGCCGGGATCCTCGATGCGCCCGTGTCGGGCAGCACCAGCTCGACCCTCGCCGGAGAGCTGACGATCATGGTCGGTGGCGAGGCGGCCGATCTCACCCGGGCGCGGCCGATCCTCGATCACCTCGCCCGGCGGGTCTTCCACCTCGGGCCGCTCGGGACCGGGGCGGCGATGAAGCTCGCGGTCAACACCCTGATCTACGGGCTCAACGGCGCCGTCGCGGAAGGCCTGCTGCTCGCCGAGCGGAACGGGATCGACCGGGCGCTCGCCTACGACGTCCTCGCCGCGAGCGCGGCCGGAGCGCCCTACGTCGGCTACAAGCGGAACGCGTTCGTGTCGCCCGAGACGACGCCGGTCGCCTTCTCGCTGGGCCTCGCCGACAAGGATCTGCGGCTCATCGACATCCTGGCCGAGGAGTCCGGCACGGACATGCCCCAGGCGGCCGTCAACCTCGAGGTCATCCGCGCGGCGGAGGCGTCGATGGGCGAGGACGCCGATTTCTCGACCGTTGCCAGCCACCTGCGACAGGAGGGCCGCCGATGACCGAGCGGCGTTGAGGAGGAGACCGACCGCCACATCGTCCCCACGACCAGCTGGACGTGACCGAACCGCACGAGGGAACCATCGATGACCGACCGATTGCTCATCAAGGGTGGATATGTCCTGAGCCAGGACCCGACCATCGGCGAACAGGCCGGGGCCGACATCCTGGTCGAGGACGACAAGATCGTGGCCGTCGGCCGGAACCTCTCCGCGGACGGGGCCCGGACCATCGACGCCACCGGCGACATCGTCATCCCGGGCTTCATCGACACCCACCGGCACACGTGGGAGACGTCGATCCGGACGTGCGCCCCGGACTTCACGCTCGGCGCGTACTTCGCCGGGATCCTCGACCGGTTCGCCCCGAACTACCGGCCCGACGACGTGTACGCGGGCAACCTGTGGGGCGCCCTCGAGTGCGCCAACGCAGGGATCACGACCCTGGTGGACTGGTCGCACATCATGAATACGCCGGCCCACGCGGACGAGGCGGTCCGGGGCCTGCAGGAGTCGGGCATCCGGTCCGTGTTCGCCTTCGGCTTCCCGAACACCTCGCTCCAGGACTGGTGGTTCGGGCCCGACTACGCGGGCAGCCACCTGAAGATCGACGGCGACCTGGCCCGGCGCCTCCGGACCCAGTACTTCAACTCGAACGACAGCCTCATCACGATGGCGCTCGCCACGCGCGGTACGAACTTCTGTCGCGAGGACGTCGTCCGCTACGAGTGGGAGCTGGCCAAGGAGCTCGGCCTCAACATCACGGTGCACGTCGCGATGTACCGCTTCGGCTACACCAAGATGCAGCTGCGGCGGCTCAAGGAGCTCGACCTCCTCTACCCGAACACCACGTACATCCACTCCTCGCACCTCGAGGAGGACGAGTGGCAGATGGTCGCGGACTCGGGCAGCAACGTGTCCTACGCACCGCAGATCGAGCTGCAGATGGGTCACGGCTGGGCGCAGGCGGTCAAGGCGCGCGACCACGGCGTGCCGATCGGGCTGTCGTCCGACGTGGCCACCACGGCGTCGTCCGACCAGTTCACCCAGATGCACGCGATCTTCGCGTCCGAACGGGCGCGCCGGTACGAGATCTCGTGGGATGAGAACCTCGAGTGGAACGAGCCGGAGAGCAAGCTCATCACCGCCCGAGACGTCCTCGCGATGGCGACCATCGGCGGTGCCGAGGTCGCCGGCGTCGCCGATCGGACCGGCTCCCTGACGCCCGGCAAGCAGGCCGACATCGTCATCATCGACGGGTCGGCCGTGAACGTGGCACCGGTCATCGACCCGGTCGGGGCGGTGGTCTGCGCCGCGGACATCTCCAACGTCCGGACCGTCCTCGTCGCCGGCAAGACGCTCAAGGACGATTTCCGGCTGAAGGCGTCGCTCGACGCGCCACGCAAGGCGGTCGAGGCGTCGCGCGACTACCTCATCGCAAAGTTCGGCGACCCGGAGCCGGGCTGGGTCGTCAAGGCCACCGCGTAGCGTTTCCCGAACGGCCGCGGGCGCGCGCCCCCACGCGCCCGCGGTCGACCTCTTTTTCGGGGGCGCCGCGACCACAACGCGTCCGCGGGGCTCATCGCTGGCCAGATATGCACCCAGCGGGTCCTCGGCCGTGATCGGGTCCGAATCCTTGCCAGATGGTCACGGAGTGGGCAGGTGGCACGATCCCCACGCTCGAGGCTTGTCGAGGCTGTCCCGCAGCGCGCCCAGCACCCACCCCGTGGATATGTGGCCAGGATCGACGGACCGACCCACGCGAATCGAGAAGGCCGGTGGGTCCGCCCACCGGCCTTCGTCGTTGCGGCGTGCCCCGTGAGGGCAGCGCCTATTCGGCCGGGATCTCCGAGTGGATGGCGTCGAGGTCGATGCCCTGGCTCCGCCGGACGAGTCGCGCCCCGACATAGAGGAGGGCCGCGGCGCCGTAGACGACGCCCAGGAAGATGATCGAGTTCGTGTTGCCGACCCCGATCCCGTAGAGCGGGTCCTTGAGCCAGAGGGTGATCGTCCAGGCCAGGATGATCGCGGTGATCAGGCCGGCCCCGCTGACGACAAGCTTCAGGTGGGCGACCGCCGAGTTGTCGAAGATCGCCGGTTTGTACCAGGGCAGGATCGTCGCGGCGATCGCGCTGCCGAGGAAGGTCACCGCGATGACCAGTGTCGCATCCAGGGTGAGTGCCCGGAAGTCGGACGAGTAGGCGTAGATCACGCTCACCACGATCGCCGGGATCATGATGTAGAGGAGCGCGATGATCGGCACCGCCCGGCGCTCGGACACCTGGGCGGCGTGGTCGGGCAGGACCCGGTCGAACGCCGCGGCGAAGATCATCCGGGTCGACGACAGGAAGAGCGTCCCGGACCAGCCCAGGAACCAGACCCCGAACAGCACGACCATCCCGATCTGGAAGAGCGAGTTGTCGATCAGGTACGAGGCGATGAGCGGCGGGTAGCTCCAGATCGGCACCGTCGGCGCCGTCGTCGTGTACCCGTAGAAGTTGTTGATGAAGTTCGCGTTGGTGGCCGTGAAGAAGTCCCAGCCGAAGGTCTTGGCGGCGAGCAGGACGAAGGCGAGCGCGAGGCCGGCGGTCACCCAGATGCCGCCGAGCATGCCGCGCAGGACCTTGCGGAAGTCGCCCGAGCCGCGGACCTCGCCGTACAGCGTCGAGCCCCAGTTCGGATAGAGGATCCAGAACAGCATGAACGGGATCATGGCGAGGGTCGCGAGCAGGGTGTCGCCGAGGTTCGCCCCGAGGTCCGTCGGTGCGAGCGTGGTCACCCAGGCGTCGTTGACGGCGGCGTCGGCAAGCGTCTTGTCGTACGCGCCGGTGATGCCGAAGAGGTTCTCGTTGGCCCGGTCGAAGGCGGTCTTGAAGTCGGCCTGGCTCGACACGAGCATCAGCACGAACATGACGGCGAGGCCGACGAGGCCGAGGTACAGGCACCACTTCTGGATCCGTGCGTAGCCGGCCATGCCCAGCGCCACGAGCCCGGAGGTCAGGATGATGGTCACGATCGAGACGAACAGGATGCCGTTGTTCGAGGCGAAGAACGACAGGAGGTCGGAGGACTTGACCAGCGCGGCCAGCGGCTGGAAGAACTCGATGTTGAGGATCGCGCCGTAGATCGGCGCCCACATCGCGAGGATGAACCACCAGCCGGTGGCGGCCAGGACGAACCCGATCCCGCCGTTGAGCCGGCCGATGATGCCGCCGACGACGACGCCCACGATCGCGGCGACGATGGCGACGACGTCGCCCAGGGCCAGCGCATTGGCGACCAGGAAGAACCCGATCCCGCCGACGATGGCGCCGACCAGGGTCCCCGGGATCCCGTCGAGGATCCGGCTCTGCCAGATGTAGTCGCCACCGGCCCGCGGCATCGCCGCGATGAGCCCGGAGTAGGCGACCGCGAGGAACGTGACCGCGATCGCGGCCAGGACGATGGACAGGATCGGGTTCGCACCCGGGACGTAGGCGAAGACGGCCAGGCTGTAGAACATGCCCAGCGTGACCAGGTTGACCGACATGAACGAGTACGAGAACGCGTCAAACCCCGACCAGCCCTTGACCAGGCCGGTCGCGTTCCTGAGGAACAGCGACGGTGCAGTGCCAGTGCCAGATGCCATGACGTTCCTCCTTTCCACTCGAACAAGCCCGGTGGAGCGGGCGTTCAGCCGAAGGCGGCCGGGAGCACGAGAGCGAGCGCACCCGCAGGTGCGTGAGCGAACGCGCGGAGCGGCCAACGAACGGATGGACGTCCGATGCGCCGGGCGCTAGCCGTTGATCAGCAGATAGCGCTTCACCGTTCCCTTCTTCTCATCGAGGTCGACGATGGCCGCCTGGAGGACGCCATCCTCGTAGGAGCTTCCGGGGTTGACGGCGAGGGTCCCGCCCATGCTGACCGCGCCCTTGCCCTCGTGGATGTGGCCGTGGAGCGAGAGGGGCGGCTGGTAGGCCAGGATCGCCTCGCGGACCGCGCGCGATCCGACCGGGATGAGCGCCTGGCCACCGGACACGTAGTTCATGTCCGCGTCCAGCTTCGGGGCGTTGTCGAGGTTCGAGCCGTACGGCGGGGCGTGGAAGTTGAAGATCGCCCGGTGCGGATCGGGCACCTGGCGCACGAGCCCGTCGATCCGCTCGCGCAGCTCCGGCTCGGGCAGCTCGCGGAAGGTGTTCCACGGCGTCGTGTTGGCCCAGCCGGTGGAGATCAGCGTGAACCCGTCGAGCGGGATGATGTTGGCCTCGCCGAGCTCGAGGTGGGTCGCGGCCTCGATGATCGGGTCGATCTCGAACATGTCGTCGTTGGCCGGCGAGACGATGCAGCGGATGCCGGTCCCGGTCAGCCGTTCGTCCCCGAGCGCCATCCAGCGTTCCACCCCGGACAGCATCTCCGCCTTGAAGCGCGTGTCGACGAGTGCCGGATCCGCCGACCAGGCGTCCACCTCGTCGCGGGTCAGCCGGACCGGGTAGTAGCCGCGGTCGACTGATCCGCTTCTCCATCGCCCGGACCTCGTCCTCCGTGGTCAGGACGTGGCGCTGGCCCTGGAGCTCGAGCTCCCAGGACGAGCCGTCGGCGACGATCGGGACCATGGCCTTGCCGGTCATGTCGCCGCCCATGATCAGGACGTCCGCCTTGTGGAACTTGCCGGCGTTGAGGAACTTGCGCCAGCACATGTCCGAGCCGTGGATGTCCGTGGCGAAGAAGATCGCGCATCAGTTGTGCCCCATCTCCTCGGGATCCTGGTACCAGGCCTGACGCTCGCCGACCCGCGCCCGGAGCTTCCAGCGGGTGGACTTCGGGGCGTCGGCGATCGCGGCGCGCAGCGCGGCGACCTGGGCGCCCGGCTCGAACAGGACCGCCCGGCCGTTGTTGAGGTCGAGGTCCTCCGGGGTCAGCTCGACCGCCAGGTACTGGTCGAGCGTGTCGAGGTTGCCGGTGACCGTCCGCCACCAGCCCCAGTCGTTCGAGGTGAACGACAGGATGCGCGGGACGTTGATCGCGCCCTGGCCGGTGCGCGCGTCGGGCGCCCCGTCGTCCCCCGCCAGCGGATGCTCCGCGAGGAGGACGAGGGCATCGAGCACGTCCTTGCGGTTGATCTTCACGATCTGGAGCTTCGACAGCAGGAGCTCGGCGAGCGGCAGGGTCGGGGTCGACTTCGAGAGCCGGTCGCCGAATTCGAATCGGTGGCACATCTCGAGGCTGTCGACCAGCACGTCGACCGGCCGGCTGCGGGGCACGTCGACGAAGTACGCCTGCTTGCCCCCGAACAGGGCGTTGTGACGCTTGTCCGCCGTATAGCCCTCGTTGGACAGCAGGTCGTAGAAGGCGCCGCGGTCCTTGCCGCGCGTGGCGAAGTCCAGGTCGACCTCGACGCGGCGCGTCCGGGCCGGCCAGTCCGGGGCGTGGGCCCGGATCGCCATGCCGCCCATCAATCGGACCAGCAGGCCGCGCTTGTCCGCAAGGTCGACGACGCGCAGGGCCTCGGCCAGGGGGTCCTGGAGCGTCCGCGGGACGCCGGGTTCGCCAGGGTCAGCGGTCAATGACCGTCCCTCCAGCCTCGCGCCTGCGGGGGCCAGGCGCCGTTGCGAACGCGAGTATAGGTGTGCGGTGCGGTGTGGACGAGTGCGATTTGCGGAGATGTTCACATCGTGTGATGAACCGCCGTTAACAAATCGCTACCATCCTCTTGACGGACGCCCGACCGGGCTGTCCAATGCAACGCGACGACGGAGCATCGAGCCCCCTCCCATGCCGGAGGCCGCTCGTGGCATCCCAGGGGAAGAGGAGGTCCCCGGGGCCGTCGATCAAACGTCCACCATCCTCGGAGGGCAATTCGTTGTCGACACATCGCACCGTGACCCGACTGTCGGGTCTCCTCGTCGCAGGGACATTCGCGCTCGCAGCGTGCTCGTCATCGGGCGCCTCGACGGCCCCGTCCGCGGCCGCCCCGTCGGCCGCGGCCACCTCGGCGGCGTCGGGCGCCGCCCCGTCCGCGGCCGGATCCCCCGCCGCGGCCGGAGATCCCAAGACCGCGACCTCAGCGGCCGCTGCCGGCGGCGTCGATGCCGTCTGCGCCGCCGGCAAGGCGGAGGGCCAGGTCAACCTCATCGCCACGCCGCCCGACTGGGCGAACTACGGCCAGATGATCACCGACTTCACCGCGAAGTACGGGATCAAGGTCCAGTCGGACCAGCCCGACGTCGATAGCGCGGCCGAGATCACCGCCGCCAAGAACCTCGCCGGCACGGGCCGCCAGCCGGACATCTTCGACCTGGCCACGAGCGTCGCACTGGCCAACACCGCGATGTTCGCCCCGTACCAGGTCGCCGCGTGGGCGGACATCCCCGACTCGAACAAGGAGGCGACCGGCCTCTGGACCAACAACTACACCGGCTACGAGTCGATCAGCTACGACGCGAAGCTCGGTGACATCACCAAGATGTCCGACCTCCTCGACCCGAAGTACAAGGGCAAGATCGCCCTCAACGGCGACCCGCTCAAGGCCGCAGCCGGCTTCAACGGCGTCGTCCTTGCGGCGCTCGCCAACGGCGGGACGGCCGACAACATCGCCCCCGGCGTCGACTTCTTCAAGAAGCTGTCCGACTCGGGCAATCTCATCCCGGTCGACCCGAACCCGTCGACGATCGCATCCGGCCAGACGCCGATCGTGATCGACTGGACGTACAACGAAGGGTCCCAGACCGCAAAGCTCAAGCCCCAGGGCATCGACTGGAAGGTCGTCGTCCCGACTGACGCCCCGCCCGTCGCCGCCTACTACAACGACGCGATCAACAAGGACGCCGCGCATCCCGCCGCCGCACGCTGCTGGATGGAGTACGTCTTCTCGCCGGAAGGCCAGAACACCTGGCTGAAGGGCTTCGCAGCCCCTGTCCTGCTTCCCACGATGGTCAAGAACGCCACGGTCGACCAGGCCGCCCTCGCCGCGATCGGCGCGCCTGCTCAGGCCCCCGTCCAGCTCACGGCGGACCAGACCAAGGCCGCCACGACCTACCTGACCGACAACTGGAAGTTCATCACCATCAAGTAGCGCAGACCGCTGACCGAAGGGGTCCGCATGGCGGACGCGACGGTCATCACGCCTGCGTCGTCTGACGCCAAGGCAGCCAGCCCCGCCTCCGGCGGGGCTGGTTCCCGGCGCGCCTCACGAGTCCGGGACTACCTCGCTCTCGTCCCGTTCCATGCCTACATCGGTCTCTTCCTGATCCTCCCGACGCTCATCGTGGCGATCGGCGCACTCACGACGGCCGACGGTCAGCCGACCGTCTCGAATCTCCAGGCGGTCTTCGAAGACGAGTCCATCACCAGCGCCCTCGTGACGTCGATCCAGCTGGCCCTCGTCACGGCGATCGCCGGCGCGATCTTCGGCGGTCTTCTCGCCTGGGCCGTCGCCACCGGCGATCCCGGCGGCGTGCTGCGGCCGCTCGTCGTCGCCGCGTCAGGTGTGCTGGCCCAGTTCGGTGGGGTCATGCTCGCGTTCGCGTTCCTCGCGACGTTCGCCGCCAACGGGCTCGTCCCACTGTTCTTCCGGAACGTCGTCCACATCGATCTGCTCAGCGACTCGTCCTGGCTGTACAGCCTGACCGGCCTGGCCGTCGTCTACACGTACTTCCAGATCCCGTTGATGCTCATCGTCTTCCTGCCCGCGCTCGACGGCCTCCGTCAGGAGTGGTACGACGCGTCTGCGAGCATGGGCGGGACGAGCTGGTCGTTCTGGCGGCATGTCGGCGGCCCGATCCTCGCGCCGAGCTTCCTGGGCGCGCTGCTCCTGCTCTTCACCAACGCCTTCTCCGCCTACGCCACGGCAGCCGCCCTCGTCAGCCAGGGAGCACCGATCATCACGCTCCAGATCGGGAGTGCGCTGAGCAGCGAGGTCGTCCTCGGCCGCGAGAATGTCGGCAAGGCCATCGCGCTCGGGATGATCGTGATCGTCAGCCTCGTCATGGCGCTGTATGCGCTGATCCAGCGCCGCGCCTCACGGTGGGTCAAGCAGTGACCACGCAGCCAGGCATCTCCCTCGGAGCCGCCACCCCTGAGGGAGGCGCTCTCATCGCGACGCCGCCGAAGGGTGGCGGACGCAAGCGCCGGCGGAGCCGGTTCCACTCGGCGTCGCGGGTCGCCATCCTCGTGCTGATCATCGGCTACCTCATCCTGCCGCTTTTCGCGATGCTGGAGTTCTCGACGCGCGGTGACTACGGCAGCCGGAGCCTGCGGGCGTTCGCCGACATCCTGTCCTACCCCGACCTGATCGACAGCATCATCCTGTCGCTCGAGATCGCCGCGCTCACGGTCCTCGGGATGCTCCTCCTGCTCGTCCCGACGATGATCTGGACCGTCGTCCGCGTCCCACGGATGCGCCGGGTGGTGGAGTTCCTGTGCCTGCTGCCGCTGGCCATCCCGGCCATCGTGATCGTGGTCGGCATCAGCCCGATCTACCGGTGGATGGGCCAGAACCTCGGCGGCGTCGGCGGATCGCCCCTCACCCTCGCGCTCATCGACATCATCCTGGTCCTCCCGTTCGCGTACCGGGCGATCGACGCGAGCCTGCGCGGCATCGACGTCGCGACGCTCGCCGAGGCGGCCCGAAGCCTCGGCGCGGGCTGGCCGCGCGCGATCTTCCAGGTCATCCTCCCGAACATCCGGCCCGGGGTCCTGGCGGCGTCCGTGCTCGCGATCGCGCTCGTCCTGGGCGAGTTCACGATCTCGTCGCTGCTGTCGTTCAACACCCTCCAGGTCGTCATCTTCGCGCTCGGCAAGCGCGACGCGTTCGTCTCGGTCGCCGTCTCGTTCGCGGCGCTGATCTTCGCGTTCGTCCTGCTGGTCGTCATCGCCCGTGTCGCGCGCGGGACGCGCACCGATCGCGCCCCCGAGGAGGAACCCGCGTCATGACCGCTCCGTCCATCGCGACCGCCACGGACCAGCGCGCCGGTGTCCGGGTCCAGTTCCAGGGCCTGCACCGCTGGTACGGCAAGGTCCACGCTCTCGACGGGCTGACCATCGACATCGAGCCGGGCGAGCTCGTCGCCCTTCTCGGTCCATCCGGCTGCGGCAAGACGACCGCGCTTCGCGCGCTGGGCGGCCTCGACGAGGTCGACGACGGCCGGATCCTCGTGGACGGCAAGGACATCACCGGCGTCCCCGCGAACAAGCGCGGCATGGGCATCGTGTTCCAGGCCTACAGCCTCTTCCCCAACATGACGTCCATCGAGAATGTCGGCTACGGACTCCGGCTCCGGGGCGTCGGCAAGGCGGAGCGGCGCGCGAAGGCGGGCGCGATGCTGGAGCTCGTCGGCCTCGACAAGCAGGCGGAGCGGTATCCCTTCCAGATGTCGGGCGGCCAGCAGCAGCGTGTCGCCCTGGCACGGGCGCTCGCGATCGAGCCGCAGGTCCTCCTCCTCGACGAGCCGCTCTCCGCGCTCGATGCGAAGGTGCGACGCCAGCTGCGCGAGGAGATCCGACGCATCCAGATCGCCGTCGGGACGACGACCCTGTTCGTCACCCACGACCAGGAGGAGGCGCTTGCCCTCGGCGACCGCGTCGGGGTCATGTCGGCCGGCCGGCTGGAGCAGATCGCGCCGCCGGCCGAGCTCTACGACCGGCCCGCGACCGCGTTCGTGGCCGAGTTCGTCGGCCTGACCAATCGACTGCCCGGCACGGTCGGCGACGGGATCGTGGACGTCCTCGGCGCGCGGGTGCCGCTCCTCGCTGGGTCCGCCGGTCCGGGTGCGGTCACCGCGCTCGTCCGACCCGAAGCCGTGAAGCTGGCGCTGGACGACGACGGGCCGGGCCATGTGCTCGCGGTGAGCTTCCTGGGATCGCTCGGGCGGGTCCAGGTCCAGCTGCCCGACGGCACGCTCGTCGTCGCGCAGGTTCCGGCCACGGACGTGCTCGAGCTCGCGCCCGGCACGGCCGTTCGCGTCACGGTCGTGCCCGCGCCGGTGTTCGCGGTACCCGCCTGACGTGACGCGTCCGTGAGCGAGCTGAGCTGGAGTGGGTTGAAGCGCGTCACCGAGGCGGCGCGCACGGTCGACGTGATCCTCGAGACGGACGTCCTGGTGGTCGGCAGCGGACCGGGCGGGCTGGGTGCGGCCCTCGGCGCGGCCCGGGCGGGCGCGCGGACCGCGCTGCTCGACCGGAACGGCTGCTTCGGCGGCAACATCACCCAGGTCGGCGTCGAGGGCTTCGCCTGGTACCGGCACGAGAAGACGGTCGACAGCGAAGGCGTCGGCCGGGAGCTCGAGGAACGGGCCAAGAGCATGGGCGCGGCGTCGCCGGAGCCACAGTCCATCAGCAGTGCGCTGGACGCGGAGATGTTCAAGTACGTCGCGGACGTGGTCGTCGAGGAGGCCGGCATCCAGCCCCTGCTGCACCGGCTGTGCGTCACGCCCATCGTCGAGGACGGCGTCGTCCGGGGCGTCATCACGGAGAGCAAGTCGGGGCGCGAGGCCATCCTCGCCAGCCGGGTGGTCGACGCCACGGGCGATGCGGACGTGTCGTTCCGCGCCGGGGCGCCCACACGGAAGACGCCCCGCGAGGAGATGCTCGCGGTCTCCGTCATGTTCTCGATGACCGGGGTGAACAAGCAGAAGTTCATCGACCAGGTCAAGGCGGATCCGCAGACCTACCGCGACTGGACGGGCAACGGCGAGTGGGACATCGAGACGACCGGCAAGGAGGACGACCTCTTCTCGCCGTTCATCCGCAAGCCGTTCAAGCAGGCCGTGGCCGCCGGGGTGATCCCGCCGGGCCTCATCACCCTGGCCGGCACGTGGGGCACGGTGACCGACCAGGGCGACCTGACCTACCTGAACCTGGTCCACATCCCCGAGATCGACGGCACGGACGCCGGCGACCTGACGCGCGGCGAGATCGAGGGTCGCAGCCAGGCCATCCACGCGGTCGAAGCCCTGCGCCGGTTCATGCCCGGGCTGCGAGGACGCCAAGCTCCGGAACTTCGGCATGACGCTCGGCGTTCGCGACACGCGCAAGATCGACGCCCTGTACAACCTGACCGACCACGACGTCCGGGAGCAGGCCCGCTTCGACGACTCGATCGGCATCTTCCCCGAGTTCATCGACGGCTACGGGGTCCTGGTCCTGCCGACCACGGGCCGCTACTTCCAGCTGCCCTACCGGTCGCTCGTCCCGCAGGGCGTCGGGAACCTGATCGTGGCGGGCCGCAGCATCGGCGGCGACAAGATCTCGCACGCGGCGGTGCGCAACATGATGTGCTGCACGGTCAGCGGCCAGGGCGCCGGTGTGGCGGCGGCGGTCTCGCTGCGTACCGGGCAGCCCTTCGACCGTCTCGATGTCGGGCTCGTGCAGGACGAGCTCCGCCGCCAGAAGGTGCGCCTCGACTGATCGGGCGGGCCTGCCGGATCGCCGTCCCGTGCCTCGCGCGAGTGGTACCGATGGGCTATCGCCGTGCGACGGCCCGACCCGTACCTTGGTCTGACATCCATCCCATGCAGGATGGCCCAGACCTCACCGCACGGAGGAGTGCGTCGCACCGATGGTCGTCGCACGACAGCGACCCGGCGAGGAACCGCCCCCCTCGTCCGGCGAGCGACCGCCCGCTCCGCCCACGCCGATCGACCCCCACCGCCCCACCCGAGCCGACGCGCTCCGTCGGATCGCCGCGGAGGTCAGCGGCCGCCAGGACCTGGGCGGCCTGTTCCGCGACGTCATCGACGAGTCGTTCGCGCTGTTCGGGGTCGACCAGGCCGGCCTGTGGACCTACGACGACTCGCCCAACCCCTTGACGCTCGTCGCCCAGCGCGGGCTGTCCGAGGAGATCATCGCGATCATCGATACCCTGCCGCGCGACGCGCAGACCGCCGGGATGAGCGCTCTCCGCGATCGCATCGTCCGGGTCATCGACGGCGACCTGAGCCCCACCCCGGCACGGCTCCGGACGATCTACCGGCGGGCCGGCGTCCGGACGATCTGCTTCGTCCCGATCGTCTTCCGCGACGTCCCGCTCGGCCTGCTCGTGCTCTACCACATGACCGAGTACGCCTGGACCGCCGACGAGACCGACCTCGCGCGCGCCTTCGCCGATCACATCGCGACCGCCATCGGCAACGCGCGGCTGGCCGACTCGACGCGGACGATGACCGGGCGGCTGCGGGCCATCTCGGAGCTCGCCGGGCGGCTCAACCGGCTCCAGGACGTCGACGGGATCGCCCAGGCGATCGTCGCCGAGGCCGGCCTCCTCATCGACCACGACACGATCCGGGTCTATCGGGTCGACCACGACACCGGCATGTGCGAGCCGATCGCGTTCCAGGGCGTCTTCCTGGGCGCGACCAACCCCGACCCCGAGACGCTGCGGGTCGCCGTCGGCCGCGGGCTCACCGGCTGGGTCGCGGCGCACGGCGAGTCGGTCCGGCTGGGGGACGCCTCGAGCGATCCGCGCACGCTGGTCGTCCGCTCGACCGACGGCCCCGAGTCGATGCTGCTCGTGCCGATGACGTTCGACGGCACGGTCCACGGCGTGATCGTCATCTCGAAGGCCGGCCGCGACCGGTTCGACGCGGACGACGAGACGACGCTCGCGATCTTCGCCGGCTATGCCGCGCAGGCGCTCGTCAACGGCACCAACATCGAGCGGCTGCGGCGCCAGCAGGCGGAGCTCGAGCACCAGCTGGAAGGCCAGCGACGTCTCCTCGAGGTCAACGAACGCCTCCTCTCCATGCTCGACCCGGCCGGCGTGCTGGACCTCATCGCCGACTCGCTCCGGGCGATCGTGCCGTACGACTCCCTGACCATCTACCGCGCGGATCGCGCCGCCGGGGTCCGCCGCGCGGTCATCGCCCGCGACCGGTTCGCCGAATTCGATCCTCGCCCACGAGATCCCGCTCGGGGCCGGCATCACCGGCTGGGTCATCGACCACGGGGAGGCGGTCCTCGCCAACGAGGCGCACCTGGATCCACGCTCGATCCAGGTGCCCGGCACGCCCTTCGAGCCGGAGGCGATGATCGTCGTCCCGCTGCTGGTCAACGGGGTAACGATCGGGACGCTCAACATCGGGCGGGTCGGCGAGGTCGACGCGGCGTTCAGCGCCAACGAGTTCGAGCTCACCCAGCTGTTCGCCGGCCAGGCGTCGATCGCGCTGCAGAACGCCGAGACGCACGGCGCCGTCCAGATCCGGGCCGACCTCGACGCGCTGACGGGCCTGCGCAACCACGGCGCCTTCCAGCGCGAGCTCGGGGAGGTCGTGGAGGCGGCAGCCGCGGGCGAGCCGTTCGCCGTGCTGATGCTGGACCTCGACGGCTTCAAGTCGTTCAACGACGCCTGCGGCCACCCGGCCGGTGACGCGTTCCTGGTCGCGGTCGCCGGTGCCCTCGGCGAGGCGACCCGCGCCGGCGACCGCATCTATCGCTACGGCGGCGACGAGTTCGTGGTCATCCTCGCGGACGCCGACCGCGGCACCGCCCACGAGGTCGCGGTCCGGATCCGCCGCGGCGTCGCCGAGCTGTCCGGGACCACCGGTGGTCCACACGTGACGGTGAGCGTCGGGGTCGCCTGCCACCCGGATGACGGGTCGTCCAAGGACGCGCTGGTCGAGATGGCCGACCGGGCGCTCTACCTCGCCAAGCCGGAGGGCCGCTCGTCGCTGGCCCGGCAGAGCAACGACGATCCGTACCTGCGGGCGCTGGACGAGACCGCGCTCGCGCTCCTCGACCGGCACGATCCGGGCGTGCTGCTCGAGACGATCCTGACCCGCGCGACGGCCCTGCTCGGCACGCCGCACGGCTACATCTATCTCGTCGAGCCGGACGAGCGGACGCTCGTCGTGAGCCACGGCAGCGGCCTGTTCGCCGACTTCATCGGGCACAAGATGCCGATCGATGAAGGTGTCGGCGGCCAGGTCTACCGGACCGGCTCCCCACTCGCCGTGCCCGACTACGACGCGTTCGGCGACCGCTCGCCGGACCTGCCGACCGCGACGTTCGGGTCCGTCCTGGGCGTTCCGCTGGCGTCGGGCGGGACGACGGTCGGGGTCATCGGGCTCGCCTCGGGGACGACGGAGCGCTCGTTCGGGCCGCGCGAGACCCACGCCCTCGTCCGCTTCGCCCAGCTCGCCTCGATCGCGCTGGACAACTCACGGCTGTTCGACGCGGCCCAGCGCGGCGCCCTCCACGACCCCACGACCGGCCTCCCGAACCGCGAGCTCCTGACCGAGCGGATCGCGCATGCCCTGGCCGGCCATCCCGACCGCGCGGACCCGGTCGCGGTCATCCTGCTCGATCTCGACCGGTTCAAGGTCATCAACGAGAGCGTCGGCCACGCCGTCGGCGACCGGCTCCTGGCCGCGGTCGGCCAGCGCCTCATCGGCACGCTCCGGCCGAGCGACACGGTCGCCCGCTTCGGTGGTGACGAGTTCGGGATCATCCTCGACCCGATCGTCGACGTCGAGGACGCCCGGCGGATCGCCGAGCGCATCGGGCACGAGCTGCGCGCGCCCTTCCCGATGGGCGGCCGGGAGTGGTTCGTCAGCGCGTCGCTGGGCATCGCCGTCGGCCGGCCAGGCCGCGCGACGCCGGGCGAGATGCTCCGCGAAGCCGAGATCGCCATGGTCCGGGCCAAGTCCGACGCATCTCGCCGGTACGCCGTCTTCGAGCCCTCGATGTCCGATCAGACGATGGACCGGATCGACATGGAGAACGACCTCCGGCGGGCGATCGAGCGTGGCGAGCTGCGGGTCCACTACCAGCCGCTCGTCGACCTGACCACGGACCGGATCGTCGGCTTCGAGGCGCTGGTCCGCTGGCAGCACCCCGTCCGCGGTCTCGTCCCGCCCATGGCCTTCATCCCGCTTGCGGAGGAGACCGGCCTGATCATGCCGCTCGGGCGGTGGGTGCTGGAGACCGCCTGTCGCCAGGCAACGAAGTGGCGCGACGCACGCCCCAACGGCCCGCACCTGCTGATGTCGGTCAACCTGTCCGCCCGCCAGTTCGGTCAGGCCGACCTCGTCGAGCAGGTCGACGCGATCCTGGTCGAGACCGGGATGGACCCGACGACCCTCGAACTCGAGATCACCGAGAGCGTCGTGATGGACCAGTCGGACGTCGGCATCCGGACCCTCGGACGCCTGCGCGACATGGGCGTCCGGCTCGTGCTCGACGACTTCGGCACAGGCTACTCGTCGCTGTCGTATCTCAAGCACCTGCCGCTCGACACGATCAAGATCGACCGGACCTTCGTGGCCGGGCTGGACGGCGCCGCGGACCGCTCGATCGTGGACGCGGTGATCGGACTGGCGCACGGCCTGCGGATCAGCGTCGTCGCCGAAGGCATCGAGACCGAGGCCCAGTTCGAGACACTCCGGGCCATGGGCTGTGACGTCGGCCAGGGCTACCTGTTCGCGAAGCCGCTGCCGGCCGCCGACGCGACCCGGCTGCTGCGACCGAGCCGATCCGGCGGGGCGACCCGCGCGGAGATCCGGGCGAAGCCTGAGGGTGAGCCGAAGCCGAAGCCGTCGCGACCGGTCGTGCGATCGCGGTCCACGCGGACACGCACGAGATCGGTCAGCGGGCCGCCGCGTCGACGACGGCCGGCGTAGGGCGGCTCCGAACGGGGCCGCCCGCGTCGAGGGTCAGCGGCTGCCGAGGAGCCGGAGCATGAACAGGAACAGGTTCACGAAGTCGAGGTAGAGCTGGAGCGCGCCGACGACGGCTGCCTTCTCCATCGACCCGAGCCGCGCCGCGAGATCGCCCGACTGGATCCGCTGGACGTCGTACGCGGTCAGCGCGGTGAACAGCACGACCCCGACGATCGAGATGAGGAACGTGACCTGGGGGCTGCCCAGGAAGATGTTGATGAGCATCGCGACGAGCAGGCCGATGAGACCCATGAACAGGATCCCGCCGAGCTTGGCCAGCGAGCGCTGCGTGACCTTGCCGTAGATCGCCGCCGCGCCGAACATCGCCGACGCGCTCAGGAACGCGGTCGCGACGGTGCCTTGCGTGTAGCTCGCGACGATCAGCCCGATGGTCAGGCCGAGCGTCGCCGCGTAGACGAAGAAGAGCGCCAGGGCCGCGGTCGCGCTCAGCCGGGTGATCGCTCCGGTGATGACGAACACGAGCGCGAGCTGGGCGATGAACAGCAGGAAGAAGTTGCCGCTCGCGAATTCGAGCAGCCGCGCGTTGGTCTGGACGACGTAGGCGACACCGGCCGTCAGGAGCAGGCCGGCGAACATCCACAGGAACGCCTGCGACAGGAACGCGTTCTGGAGGCGCGCGTCGGGGACGACGCCGAGCGACGACGGGCTCGCGCCGACGCCGCGAACCACCTGCGAGGCCGGTGCCGTCGGGTTCGCCGCGTACGGCGATCGCATCTGGTCGGGGGTCTGGTTCTGGGTCATCGCTTGGCGCCCTCCTGGCTCTCGGTCATCACCACATCAGGCCGGCGTCGCGCGGATCCCACCGCTCGGCCAGCAAGGTCACGGTCACGTCGTGCTCGACGACGGTCTCGGTCTGCTCCTTCACCTGGGCGATCATCGACCCGGCGTAGGGGCAGAACGGCGTCGTGAGGATCATCTTCACCTCGGTCGAATCCGGGCCGAGGATGATCTGCTTGATGAGGGCGAGCTCGACCACGTTCATCCCGATCTCCGGGTCGACGACGCTGCGCAGCGCATCGAGGATGGCGAGCTCCGTGGCTCGGCGGGCCGGGTCGAAGGCGGCCGCCTCAGCGGAGGCGGTGGCGGGGGTGGTCGCGGTCTGGTCGGTCATGACCGCTTAATCCTAGCATCCAGGTCGGATTTGACCAGCGCGAGCCTCAGCGGACCGCGGTCGCCGCCGGCTTGATGACGACGCCCGGGACCCGGTACTGGGCGGGCAGGCCCGCGGCCTCCGCCGCTGTGTAGCCCGGTCCGCGGAAGGAGCCGTCCCGCTCGCGGAAGTCCGCATAGCGATCGCCGTCGCCGGCCGCGTAGACGTACGCCGCCGCGATGCCCAGGACGCGCAGCTCCGGGTGGTCGGTCAGGATGCGGGTCAGGTCGTAGCCGTTGGCGCGGAGCTCGAGGAGCTGGCGGACCGTGAGCCGCGAGCCGTAGCAGAACGGTTCGCCGTTGAGGACCAGGGGGTCGCGCTGGACCCACTTGATCGTCATCGGTCAGCCGCCCTTGTAGAGCAGCTGGAGCAGGGCGTTCTTCTTGCGCGCGTCGCCGGCGATCCGGCGATGCCAGCGGTAGCGGCCGATCGCCTCGTCGAGCGCCTCGGACGCCAGGGGGAGCTCGCCCGGGGCGAGCACGCTCGGGAGGGCGACCCGGAGCCCTTCGCACAGGCCGATGACGTCATCCATCGGGGTGAACCGGCGGCGGTAGAGCGGCGCTGTCCACTCGGCGTACTCGCGGGTCAGCCCCGGGTCGCCGGTCTCCATGGTCAGGGCGACCCGTTCGGCCAAAAGCTGCGCGTCGCGCAGGAGCTGCCGGAGGCCGGCCTCGTCGTTGCGGGTCTCGATCGTCGCGTCGTGGTCCATCGCCACGCGCAGCGCGCGGGCCCCGAGGCGTTCCGCGCTGGCCCGGATCCGGGCACCCGCGTCGGGCAGGCCGGCGGAGCGGTCGGGTGGCGGAAGGCCGAGGCTCGGGTGACTCACGATGGCTGGAGTCTAGCGTGGCCATCCGGCGGCCGCCACGTGGCCAGCGCCCACGCGTGCACGGCACGCATGGCAGATCCGTCGCACTCGAAACCGGTCGACCTCAGGCCGCCGTTACGATGCTCCCGTGACTGATCCGACGCCGCAGACGCATGAGACGGCGACCACGACCGAGGCAGACCCCGCGTCGACAGAGCCCGCGCCGCCGGACCCGCCGTCCGACCCGTCGCCGACACCCGGTGAGCGGCGCCTCGCCCACCCGCCGTCCGACCGCTATCGCGCGGCCGAGGAGGCCCGGGCGGCAGCCGCGGCCGACGCCGCCCGCACGGATGAATCGGCATCGGTCGCCCGCGGCCTCGCGATCGCCCTGGCGATCGCGATCGTGGGTGCGGTCGCCCTCGTCGTCATCGGCGGCGTGCTCTCGGTGACGACCGGTCTCGTCGTCGTCGCCGGGGCGACGGGCCTCTTCGTCGCATACGCCCTCCAGGTCGGGGCCGGCGAGCACCTGACCTCCCGGCGACGGATCGGGATCGCCATCGTCCTGACGGTCGGCGCGATCGCCCTGGGCCAGCTCGGCATCTGGCAGTACGCGCGATCCGAGGGCGGCGTGCTGCCGCTCATCGACTACCTGGGCGAAGTGTTCGGGCTGCTCGTGCCCGTCCAGTTCGCCGCGGGGATCGTCGCCGCGTGGCTAGTGGCCCGATGACCGAGCCCGCCGAGTTCCGCCTGCGCCGCCCCGTCGAGACGGACCACGCGCGGCTGGTCGGCCAGGTCGACGAGTGGTGGAGCGGCCGGAAGGTGCATCCGCTCCTGCCGCGGCTGTGGTTCCAGCACTTCACCGGCACGTCCTGGGTGGCCGAGGACGAGAACGCCCGGCTGGTCGGCTTCGTCGTCGGCTTCGTCAGCCCGGACCGGCCCGGCGAGGCCTACGTCCACATGATCGGCACGAGCCCGAGCCATCGGCGGCGCGGCGTGGGCCGGACGCTTTACGAGCGGTTCCTGGCGGACGTCGCGGAGCGCGGCATCCGCCGGGTGACGTCCGTGACCTGGCCTGGCAATCGCGGGTCCATCGCCTTCCACCGCGCCCTGGGGTTCGACGCCGAGATCGGGCACGGCACGCAGAACCTGTACGGCACTCCGGCCTACCCGGACTACGACGCCGACGGCGACGACCGGGTCGTCTTCAGCCGGGAGCTGTGACGGCCGGCGGCGTCAGCTGCTCCCGGAGCAGCCGGTCGAACCGCGCCGCTCGCTCGCTCTCCGGGACCGCCTCGAGCCAGCGGCCGAGGAGCGCCTCGCCCTCGGCGTAGACGAAGACGTACGTCCGCCACAGCGGATGCTCGATGAACTCGAGGCGCTTCGCGGCGACGTCCGACGCATAGCGGCCGACCGTCATCAGGTACCCGAGGACCTCGTCGTGGGAGCGCCCATCGGCGTGGCGCAGGAGCGCCGCGTTGCCGCGGATCGAGCTGAGGGCGTGGCGGGGCTCCTCGAGCGCGACCGCGAGGGTCGCCGCCTCGCGCGCCGCGGCCGGATCGGCGGCGATGGGCAGGCCGGCGCGCTCGAGGATCTCGACCAGGAGGTCGACCCGGCCGGCGTGCGGCGCGGCGAAGCGGACGCCCAGGTCGGCCAGCCCCTCGCTGATGAGGCATTCGGGCGTGTTGATCAGCAGGATCGACGACTCGAGGCGGCCGGCCCGATCCACGAGCTCGGCCTCCTTCCAGGCGTGCTCGAGATGGTGGCCGGGATACGCCTCGTGGGCGACCAGCCCGATCAGGTCCGTGGCACGGACCGGCAGGTCCGTGTTGACGTCGATCCGCGAGCGACGGCCGCCATCGAACCAGTTGTAGGCGCTCCACGGCTGACCCGTGACGAGCGAGACCCGCAGGTCCTCGCCGTCCGGCAGCCCGAATGCGCCGGCCGCCGTCGTCCGGAAGCGTCCGACCAGCCACTCGACGACCGCGGGCAGGCGATCGACATCGATCACGAACCGCGCGTCCCAGGCGGACAACCGTTCGGCCAGCGGACCGTCGCCCGGGAGCAGGGTGTCGATCGCGGCGGCGGCCGCCTCGAACCGGGCATCCGGGATCCGTGGCGGGGCGTAGGCGAAGCAGCGAGTCACGTGCTCCACGTACGGGAGCGGGTCGCCGGCCAGCGCCGCGGCGTGCGTCTCGAGGGCCACCAGCTGGAGATCGAGCCATTCGCGGCGGTCGGGTTCAGCGACTTCCGCCGGCAGCCGGTCCCGAAGCGCGGCCGCGTCGGCACGCAGGCGGGCCGGCGCACGGAGCTGGGCCATGTCCACCGTCGCCTTGAGATCGGCCGGGCCGAAGTACCCATCGACCAGCCCAGGGATGTGCTGGTCGAGCCGAAGGGCCAGCAGGATGTAGTCGCGGGCGATCGGGTCAGGCACGGGGACGGTTCGGGTGCCACCGACCGCCGGGACCCGCTCGAGCGCGGTCACCGCTGCATCTTCTCGGGGCGTGGCGCACGTGGCACGTCGTGACCGAGGTGGGCGTCGGCCTGGCGGCGCGCCTCGGCCAGGCGCTCGGCGAGCGCAGGGTCCACCGGAAGGCCGGAGCGATCCGGCGGACGGTCGGTGGCCCGGGCGGACCCCACGTCCGGGCGGGTGGCCGCGTCCGCGTCCGTATCCGAGTCCGCGCGCGATCCCCCGCCCCCGAAACCCGCGCCGCCGGTCTCGCCGACGAACGGCATCCCCTGCCGCTCGACGGCGTCGAGGCTCATCCGGAGCGCGGCGGTCTTCTGCTCGGCGACCTCGCGGACATAGGCGGCCTCCTCGTCGATCGACATCGGCCGCCCACGCACGATGCCCTTCGGCTTGCCGACCATCAGCCAGGCCAGGTGATACCGGTCCATGCTCCCCCACGCCGTGGCCAGCAGGTCGTCCGATCGCTGCAGCCAGATCTGGAGCGAGGCGAGCGACGGTGCCGCGCGGAGCCGGTCGCCCTCGTCGATCAGCTGACGGGTCGCGACGATCAGGTCGTCCCGGGTCACGCGCCGTCCTCGCCGGCCCGGATCATCGCTTCGCGATCGTCTCGCGCGCGCCGCGTCCACGGTCCGGGCCGCCCCTCGCCGATCGCCGCGCCCTCGAACCGGGTCACCGGCAGCACGCCGGCGACGCTGGAGGAGAGGAAGGCCTCGTCGGCGCCGGCCAGGTCGTCCCGGTCCAGGCGGCCCTCGAACGGGCGCAGGCCGACCCGCGCGCCCCACGCCAGAAGCCACGACCGGGTGGTGCCGGGCAGGATCGCGCAGTCGAGCGACGGCGTCGCAAGCTCGGCCGCCCCGTCCGTCGGGGAGCGCCGGACGAGGAAGATGTTGGCGGTCGTGCCCTCGGACAGGTGGCCGTCGACGGTCAGGAACAGGGCGTCGTCCGCGCCGGCGCGGCGCGCCTCCAGCCGGGCGTAGACGTAGTCCGCGCGTGAGGTCGTCTTGAGCGTGACGATCGGGTTGGACGGGTCCCGGCGCACGGCCGAGGCGACGAGATGGAGACCTGCCTCGAGATGCTGCCCGGGCGGCGGCAGGACGGGCCACGCCTGGATCGCGATGGTCGCCTCCACGACCTCGTCCGGCGGCAGCAGGCCGCGTCCGCGGAACGGGCCACGCGAGACGGTGATCCGGACCGACGCGTCGCCGGTCGGACCATCGAGCCTCTCGGCCGCCAGCAGGTCGGTGATCCCGTCGACAAGGCGCTGCTCGAGGTCGACCGGCAGCGGGATGTCGAGCCCCGCCGCGGAACGGCGGAGCCGGGCGACATGCTCGGCCAGCTCCGTCGGATGGGCGCCCCGGACGCGGAGCGTCTCGAAGACGCCGTCACCGAGCTGGAAGCCGCGATCGAACACCGACACGTGGCTGCCATCCGCGGGCAGCAGGCGGCCATCGACCCAGACGTGCCCGACCTCGCCGCTCCGTGGCGTCCCGGGGTTGCTCATGCGACCTCGACCGCGCCGATGGCACCCAGCGGGCCGCGCGCCTTGGTGACGGTCTCGTCCCACTCGGCGGCCGGGTCGCTCTTCCAGGTGATGCCGCCCCCGACATGGAGGGTCAGCCGCCGGCCGTCCGCCACGAAGGTCCGGATGACGATGCTGGTCTGCATCGCCCCGTCCGGCCCGATCCAGCCGATCGCACCCGTATACGGGCCGCGCCGGACGGGCTCGAGACCTTCGAGGATCTCCATCGCGCGGATCTTGGGGGCACCCGTGATGGAGCCCCCGGGGAAGGCCGCGACGAGCAGGTCGAACGCGTCCCGGTCCGCGGCGAGAACCCCGGTCACGGTCGAGACCAGGTGCTGGACGGCCGCCGTCCGCTCGAGCCGGCACAGGCGCGGCACGCGCACGCTGCCGGGCCGGCAGACCCGCCCGAGGTCGTTGCGCAGCACGTCGACGATCATCACGTTCTCGGCGCGATCCTTGGCGCTCGACAGCAGCTCGCGCGCCAGGGCTCGATCCTCCGCCGCGTCGCGCCCGCGCGGGCGCGTGCCTTTGATCGGGTCGGTCATCACGACCCCGTCGGCGCTGACCGACAGGAACGGCTCCGGTGACGCCGACAGCAGGGCCCGGGGCCGGCCGCTGAGCTGCCCCGGCCCGAGGTCCAGGTACGCGGAGAACAGGGACGGATCGCCGGTCCGGAGGCGGCGGTACAGCGCCCCACGGATCGCCGTCGAAGGCCGTCTCGAGCCGGCGCGTCAGGTTGGCCTGGTAGATGTCGCCCTGGGCGATGTGGTCGCGGATCCGCGCGACGCCGGCCTGGTAGGCAGCCCGGCTCAGACCCGAACGAAAGACCATCGGTCCGCCGGGCGTCGGGTCGTCCGCCGCGTCGGGGCGGCGGATGGGCATCGTCAGGCGGGCGTGGACGTCGTCGAGACGGCGGGCCAGCCGGCGCGCGTCGCCATCGAGCGCCCGGCCGCCGAGCCAGGCGTGGCCGGTCCGGCGGTCCCAGGCGACGACCCAGTCGTGCAGCGCGAGGCGCAGCGGCGGGAGATCCTGGTCGGCCGGGGCGATGGCGGGCAGCCGTTCGAGGACGGCGCCCAGGTCGTAGCCGAGGAAGCCGACGAGACCGCCGAGGAACGGCGGGGCGTCCGCCGGCACGAGCGGCGTCCGATCGAGGCGTGCGACGAGCCGGCGGGCGACGGCGAACGGGTCCGGTCCGGCGGCCGGGGACTCCAGGACCGCGACCGGATCGGCGGTCAGGTAGGTCCAGCGGGCGTTGCGGCCCGGGCCGGGCGCTCTCGAGCAGGACGAGCGCCGGGCAGGTCGCGGAACGCCTCGGCGGCGTCGATCGCGCGACCGGCCGCGACCCGGTCCGGGAGCCGCCGGAGGCGGAGCGTCGCGCTGGAGGATGAGCCGGGGATCACCGCCCGATGATACGGCCGGCGCCCGCCTCGGTCGCCGCACGGGATCGGTCGGTGCCGGCCCGCAGGACCGGTCGGAGGTCGAACGCTGGGGCGCTAGCATCCGAGGATGCGGACACGAGACCTCGGCATCGCCATCGGGATGGGCCGGCCCGGGCCCCTGAACGCCATCACGGATGTGCCCGGCGTGCGGGTCGGACACACGACGATCGTCGAGGGCGACGGGCCGCTCGTGGTCGGGCGCGGGCCGATCCGGACCGGCGTCACGGTCGTCGTGCCGCGCGAGCGCGGAGCGGTGGCACGAGCCGGTCTACGCGGGCTGCCATCGCCTCAACGGCAACGGCGAGATGACCGGGCTCGAATGGGTCCGCGAATCGGGCCTTCTGACGACCCCGGTCGCGATCACCAACACGCACAGCGTCGGGGTCGTCCGCGACGCCCTCGTCGCGGCCTCCGTCGAGGATGCCGCACCCCGGGCGACGTCGTGGTCGTTGCCGGTCGTCGGTGAGACGTACGACGGCGGGCTGAACGACATCAACGGCTTCCACGTCCGGTCGGAGCACCTCCGGGCGGCCCTGTCAGCGGCGGTCGGCGGGCCGGTCGCGGAGGGCAACGTCGGTGGCGGGACGGGCATGGTCTGCCACGAGTTCAAGGGCGGGATCGGGACGGCGTCTCGCGTCGTCGCGGAGGATCGCGGCGGTCACACGGTCGGCGTCCTCGTCCAGGCCAACTACGGCAAGCGCGCCTGGCTCCGGGTGGACGGGGTACCGGTCGGCGCCGAGATCGGGGTGGACGTCGTGCCGAGCCCCTGGGACGAGGACCCGTCGCCGGGTGGCCTGCCGCCGGCCGGTGCCGGCTCGATCATCGTCGTCGTCGCGACCGACGCCCCGCTGCTGCCGCACCAGTGCGAACGCCTCGCCCAGCGTGCCGGGCTCGGCATCGCGCGCGCCGGCGGCACCGGCGGCCACACGAGCGGCGACCTGTTCATCGCGTTCGCGACCGGCAACGACCTGCCGAACGACGACGAGGACGAGCCGTCCGCGCGCACCCTCGAGGTCCGGACGGTCGGACCGGCCGTCATCGACGCCTTGTTCGACGCCGTCATCGAGGCCACGGAGGAGGCCATCGTCAACGCGCTCATCGCCGCCGAGACGATGACCGGGCGCGACGGCGTGACCGCCCACGCCCTGCCCCACGACCGGCTGCTCGAGGTCATGGCGCGCTACGGACGGGGTCCGCGGCCGCTCCAGCGTTGACAGATGCTCACCATACGAGCGCTCGTCGCCGGCGAGAAGCTCATCGGCGGCTGCCCACGCTGAGGATCAGGCGTGCAAGACCGAATCCGGTGACACATGCTCGCCACGCTCGTGCTCTGTCAGGAATTCCCTGACCAACGCTCGCATGGTGGGCATTTGGCGGAAACGTGGAGCCGCCCAGCCCCGGCGCCCCCGGGCCCCGGGGCCGCGGCATCCACGGCCCCGGCTGTCAGCCGGTGCGACCCGGCCCGGCCGCTCAGCCCGCGGGGACCGGCGCCGGCTTCTCGATCGGGACGCCGATCAGGCTGCCGTACTCGGTCCACGAGCCGTCGTAGTTGCGGACCCGGGTGTAGCCGAGCAGCTCGTGGAGGACGAACCACGAGTGGCTCGAGCGCTCCCCGATCCGGCAGTACGCGATGATGTCCTTGTCGGGCGTGATGCCCTTGGCCTCGTACAGCGTCGCGAGGTCCTCGGCGTCCTTGAAGGTGCCGTCCTCCTTGACCGTCTGGGCCCACGGGATCGACGCGGCGCCCGGGATGTGGCCGGCGCGCTGGGCGGTCTCGCTCATGCCCGGGGGCGCGATGATCTCGCCGTTGAACTCGGCCGGGGAGCGCACGTCGACCAGCGCGAGACCCGGGTCCCCGAGCCGCGGCAGGATGTCGTCGCGGAACGCGCGGAGGCTGAAGTCCGGCTCGGGCAGCTGGTATCCGGTCGCCGCGTACGTCGGCTCGTCGACACTCAGGGCCAGACCGTTGTCCAGCCAGAACTTGCGCCCGCCGTTGAGGATGCGGACGTCCTGGTGGCCGTACAGCTTGAGCTGCCAGTACGCCCACGCCGCGAACCAGTTGTTGTTGTCGCCGTACAGGACGATGGTCGTGTCGGGCCCGATGCCCGAGCTGGACAGGAGCGCACTGAAATCCTCGCGCCCGGCGATGTCGCGGCGGATCCCGTCCGCGAGCTGGCTCGTCCAGTTCCAGCGCGACGGCGCCCGGGATGTGGCTCTGCTCGTAGGCGGTCGTGTCGACGTCGACCTCGACGAAGCGAACGTTCGGGTCGTTCAGGTGCGCCAGCGCCCAGTCGCTGTCGACGAGCGCGTCTTTGGTGGCGTATCCGTTGTCGGTCATGGGGTCCCTCCGTCGGTGATGGCTGGTGGCCTGTGGTGTGGTCGCGGCTCCCGGCTCAGCCGCCCGACGTCGGTCGGTCGCGGCGGCTGAAATCGGCCAGCCGCTCGGTACAGGCGGCCGCGGCGCGCTGGGCCTGGCGGACGATCCAGGGATCGACCCGGCTGGAGTCCTCGATGGTCAGGGTCGGCCCGAGCGGACCCTCGTCGATGACGAGGCCGGAGCCGTTGCGATAGTCGGCCATCCAGTTCGCCTGCAGCTGCAGCGCGACGTCGACGACGACCGGCACGCTGAACAGCCAGTCGAGATACGTCGCGTCGAGGCGATCGACGATGTCCGCGAATCGGATCGGCGTGCCGCGCTCGAGTCGGGCGAGCAGGTCGACGACGCGGACGGTCGTGAACGGGTCACCCGCCTCGGCGATGGTCGGCGGCGTGATGTTCGGATCGGGCATTCCGTCGGGAGCCGGACGGGTCGGTCCGAGGCCGATGGTCGTGGTGGGGGCGTCGCTCACGGGGTCGGTCATCTCCGACTGATTCACTAGGGATTGCCGAGTCTACCGCACGACGGAGCACGGGTCCACACGACAGGCGAACGAACCTTCACCTCCCCGATATCGCATTGCCACGCGATTGCGTCATGCTTGGCCGACCGGACGAAGCGTCCGGTGACGGCCTTGCGCAGTGCGGTCCGTCGGAACGTCCCGCCACACGAGCAGCATGACGACGATGGACTCCGATCCGATCCAGACCGAACCGACCACCGACGCCGAGCCACCGGTCGCGACGCCAGTCGTTCCCGGCCCCTCCCTGGTCTCGACGTCACCGGCGGCCGGTCGCGGACGCGGGTTGATGGTGCGTCGCGCGGTCCTGGGCCTCGCGCTGGTGCTCACGTTCAGCGTCGGGATCGGGGTCGGAAACCTGGTGGTGCCCGCCTTGGGCAGCCTCGGGTCGCCGGCCTCGGCTCCCAACGGCACCGCGCCGACGGACTTCGGGCTCATTCGTGAAGCCTGGGACACCCTGCACACGAAGTACGTCGGCGCGGATCAGCTCAACGATCGCGACCTCATCTACGGCGCGATCAACGGCATGACCCAGGCCGTCGGCGACACCGGCCACACGACGTTCATGACTCCCGAGCAGCGCGCCGAGCGCTCGAGCGACCTGTCCGGCAAGTACGTCGGGATCGGCGTGCGGATCGACACCGCCGCGGACGGCCTGCCGCTCGTGGTCGGCGTGTTCACGGGCAGCCCGGCCGAGGGCGCCGGGGTCAAGGAAGGCGACGAGATCGTCGCGGTGGACGGCAAAACCACCGCCGGTCACACGATCGACGAGATCGTCGACTGGGTCCGCGGCGAGGCCGGTTCGTCGGTCAAGGTGACCGTCAAGAGCGGCGCCGCCGGCAAGCCACGCGAGCTGGCCATGGTCCGCGCGGACGTGGCCGTCGACCCGGTCTCCTGGGCGATCGTCCCCGGCACCAAGACGGCCCTCGTGCGCCTCGAGCAGTTCTCGTCGGGCGCGGCGGACGACCTGAAGCGCGCCCTGACCGACGCCAAGGCGGCCGGCGCCGAGCGCATCGTGTTCGACCTGCGGGGCAACCCGGGTGGCTACGTCAACGAGGCCGATGCGGTCGCCAGCCAGTTCCTGTCGAGCGGGACGGTCTTCATCGAGCGCGCCGCCGACGGTCACACCACCTCACATCCGGTCGCCGAGGGTGGGCTGGCGACGGACCTCCCGATGGTCGTCCTGGTGGACGCCGGGACCGCCAGCTCGTCCGAGATCGTGTCCGGCGCGCTCCAGGACAACGGCCGGGCCCAGATCGTCGGCGTGAAGACCTACGGGACCGGTACGGTTCTGGGCGAGTTCCCGCTGTCGGACGGATCCGCCCTGCGGGTGGGCACGGTCGAATGGCTGACCCCCAAGGGCCGCCAGATCTGGCACAACGGGATCACGCCCGACGTCGTCGTCGAGCGCGCCAGCGACATCGCACCGCTCGATCCGGCGCAGGTCGGCAAGATGACCGCCGCTCAGATCGCGAAGCTCACCGACCCGCAGCTGGCCAAGGCGCTGACCGTCGTCTCCGCGGTCGCCACGACCGCTCACTGACTGCCCTCGGCCGGCGTCAGCCGGCCAGGGACCGCCAGCGCCAGGTCATCTCGGCGATCAATGGTCGGTCCGGCAGCACGATCGTCGGGTCGGTGTTGATCGCATCCGGAGGCGCGGTCTGCGGCTCCACGCACAGGGCGTCCTCGGGCGCGGTGTAGATCACCCAGTCCGGGCAGTCCGATTCGATCGTCAGCTCGAGGAAGCCGGGCCAGCGCAGGACCGGTGGGCGGCGCATGTCGGTGAAGGCAGTCGTCCCAAGGACCGGGCGGTGGGTCGACTCGCCGATCCGTGGCGATCCCAGCCGGCGTCGCGGACGTACATGGCGCCGGCATCGAAGTCCAGCTCGAGCTCGGCGTCCACGCCCGCCGGGCGCCGGAGGAAGTACGGGTGCCAGCCGATCGAAGCGGGCATCGGCTCGTTGCCGTGGACCTCGAGGCGGAACGTCAGGTGATCAGGGCCGAGCTCGAAGCGCTGGACCGCCCAGCCGGCGAAGGGCCAGTCCGGACCCAGATCGGTCGCGATCGTGCCGTCGCCGACCAGCCGCCAGGGACGGTCGAGGACGGTCCCGTGGATGGCATGCGGTGGCAGGCTCGGCCGCAGCGCGTATGTCGCGCCCGCGAAGGTCAGGGTCGCGTCGCGGACGCGGCCGGCGAACGGGGCCATCGGGAACGATCCCCACGTGATGGGGCCGTCACCGTGCGTCTTGATCAGCTCGCGGCCGTCGACGGTGAACGAAGCCAGGCGACCACCGGCGACGAGGTCGACGACAACGCGGACGCCGGGCGCTGTGAGCTCCAGCTGATCTGGTTCGTGCTCGGCGTCGGGCAGGCCGACGGTCAACGTGCCACCGCCCGCAGCCGCTCCGGCGCGGAGCGGGGCGCCCTTGGCGACCAGCTCGTTGACCGGCGGAGTGGTCCGGAAGATCTGCTGGTCGAAGCCGACGATGATCCCGCCGATGCTCTGCCCGACCGACCCCCCCTTCTTCTTCGTCACCGGGCCAGTCTACCGGCGGGCCGGGCTCGGACGGCCCGGCGGCGGCCTCGAACCGCCTGGCGGCGGTCGCGTCTACGTAGCGGAACCTTGACCGTGGGCGCGCTCGAAACGCAATCCCGACCGGTCACGATGACGAGGCGTTCGCGGCGACGCGGCCCTTGTGGTCCGCCCGTGACGTGCCCTGGAGCACACCTCGAAATGAAAACCTCGTCCCGCCGGGTCTGGCCGCCTGCCGGATCCTGGATCCGCCGCTACTTCCCGCGG
The DNA here is from genome assembly GCA_963755995.1 of uncultured Chloroflexia bacterium. Classification (GTDB taxonomy): domain Bacteria; phylum Chloroflexota; class Limnocylindria; order Limnocylindrales; family CSP1-4; genus SPCO01. Next base: position 834,952 of record CAVWLQ010000002.1, read on the forward strand.
AGCGGCTGGGCGACCACGCGCTGGCACCTGTTCACCGGCGACGTGATCTGGCGCCTCCATTGGCCGGGGCCATCGCTCGAGACCGAGTGCGGCTACGCGACCGGCCCCCTCTGGGCGGTCGACGACCTCAACTTCGTCGACAACGAGCCGGACGCCCCGTGCCGGCTCTGCCTGCGGATCGCGACCGGCACCCGCTAGCGGCCGTTCTGCGCGCGAGGCGACGTGTCTCGGCGGCGCGCGTCGACTAGAGCAGCTCGCCGTGTGAGGCGGCGGTCGGCTCGCCCTCGCGCGGGCGCGGCTCCTCACCGGGACCGTAGACGACCTTCGCGCCGGCCCCGGACGGGTCACCCGCCTCGAGGACGGGCAGCGCGGACGATGCGGTGCCCTCGATGGCGCCGACCCCGAACGGGACCCATTTCGACGGATCCTGGAGCCGGTGTGCCTCGGTGTTGCCGCGGGTATGGACCTCGGCGAACCCCTTGGGCTCGATCCACATCCGCTCGCCTTCGAGCAGGCCGAGCACGCCGGACTGGCCGGCCTCCGGACGCTCGTGCTGGCAGTACTCGCAGCCGGCCTGGTCGTGCTTGCGGTAGGTCTCGGGCTCCTCGTATGTCGTGATGTAGCCCTCGTAGTTGCGCAGCACGACCTTGTGGTCCGAGTAGCTGATCAGGTAGTTGGGCATGACCGGGATCTTGCCGCCGCCGCCTGGCGCGTCGATGACGTACGTCGGCACGGCGTAGCCCGAGGTGTGGCCGCGCAGGCCTTCCATGATCTCCAGGCCCTTGCCGACCGGCGTCCGGAAGTGACCGGAGCCCTCGACCAGGTCGCACTGGTAGAGGTAGTAGGGCCGGATCCGGTTCGCCACCAGCTTGTGGACGAGGGCGCGCTGGATGTGGACGCAGTCGTTGACGCCGGCCAGCAGAACGCTCTGGTTGCCCACCGGCAGGCCGGCCTTCGTCAGCTTGTCGACCGCGCGCGAGACCTCGGGAGTGATCTCGTTCGGGTGGTTGAAGTGGAGGTTGATCCAGAGCGGGTGGTACTTCTCGAGCATCTCGCACAGCTCGTCGTCGATCCGCTGCGGGAGGAAGACCGGGACCCGGCTGCCGATCCGGATGATCTCGATATGCGGGATCTCGCGCAGGCCGCGCAGGATCGACTCGAACAGCTTCGGCGCGAGTGTCAGGCCGTCGCCACCGGAGATGAGGACGTCGCGGACCTGCGGGGTGCGGCGCAGGTACTCGAGCTGCGCCTCGTGGTCCTTGCGATTGAAGTTCTGGGTCGGGTCGCCGACGATCCGGCTCCGCGTGCAGTACCGGCAATAGCTCGCGCACTGCGTGGTGACGAGCATGAGCACCCGGTCCGGGTAGCGATGGACGAGGCCCGGCACCGGCGAGTGGCGATCCTCCGCGAGGGAGTCCTCCATCATCCCGGTGAACGCGCCGTGCTCGCGCGCGGTCGGGATGACCTGCTGGCGGATCGGGTCGTTCGGGTCCTTCGGGTCGATCAGGCTGATGAAGTACGGGGTGATGTCGACCCGGAACTTGTCCGGGACCGAGAGTCCCTCGCGCTCCTCGTCGGTCAGCTCGAGGATCCCCTCGATCTCCGCGAGGTCGTTGACCCGGTGGCTCAGCTGCCAGCGCCAGTCGTTCCACTGGGCGTCGGGGACGTCCTCCCAGATCGGGGCCCGGCGGCTGACGGCGGGCGCCCCGTTCGGGCCGAGCGCCATGGCCGGGTCGAACCGGTTGACGAACGGGGCCTCGGCCGCGGTGCGAGCCGCGTCCTGATGAGCCACGGCGGTCTGGATCTCCTGGGCGTCCAACGCGGGCGAGCCTCCGGCTGTGAGCGTCGTGGCCGGACTTGGAAAGCCGGCTCGGACGCATAAAGTCTATGCAGTCTGCAAGTCGGCGAATGATAGCGCGATGGTCCGGAGGGGGTCCAGCGCCCGATGGTCACCCTTCCGACCCGAGAATCGAACGACCCCGGCACGGACCGGGGTCGGGGGGACGCGCGAGGTGGGCGACCTACTCGCCGATGACCGCCCAGAGGAAGCCCATCATGATGAAGAAGCCGCTGAACAGCGCGATCAGGCCGATCCCGCCGTAGGGCGAGTTGGCGCCCGTGTGGGGGACGAGCTGCAGGCCGATCCCGAACACGACCGCCCAGACGATGAACAGGAACGCGAACAGGAACTTGCCGTTCGGGTTGGTGATCCAGCGGACCCAGCGCGACCCGCCTTCGACCGACAGCGCCGACTTCAGGATGATCCCGATCATGGTGATCACGATGATCGCGGAGATCCCGAAGGGGATCGGCTGCTGGAAGGCGATCAGGAAGAGCTGCACGCCGCGATGCTAGCAGATGGGCGGGTGCCGGGGACCGTGGCGGAACGCTCCTGAACGGCTCTCGACGGACCGGAAACTTGCTCCGGAGGCCGCGATCCAACGCGACGCGTACGATGGCGAACGTGACCCCTTTCGATCGACTCGGCCGCTTCGTCGTGCGCCGCGCATGGTGGGTGGTGGGAGCGTGGGTCGCCCTGCTTCTGGTCGCCATCCCGTTCGCCCCACAGGTGCCCGGCCAGCTGAGCGCCGGCGGCTTCATCCTCGACGACCTCGAGTCGGCCCGCGCGAAGACCCTCCTCGGGACCGAGCTCGGCGTCCCGCCGTCCGCCCTCGTCATCGTCTTCTCGAGCCCGACGCTCCTGGCCGGCACCCCGGCGTTCGAATCTGCGGCTGCGGGTGCAGTCCGCGACGTGCCGTCTGCCCCTCACGTCGCGCGGGTCGTGTCGCACGTGCTGGCGCCAAGCCAGGTCTCCGCCGACGGGCACACGGCATACGACATCGTCTTCCTCGACCTGCCGCCGGACGACTCGCCGGACGCGCTTCCGATCCTGCGCGAGCGACTGCACGAGGCGCCCGGGCTGACGGTCGAGCTGGCCGGCGGGCCTGCCTTCTACGGGGACGTCCAGGCCGTGTCCGAGGCCGACCTGCGTCGGAGCGAGATCATCTCCCTGCCCCTCGCCGCCCTCGCGCTGGTCTTCGTGTTCGGGTCGCTGGTCGCCGCGGGTGTCCCGTTGATCGTCGGTGGCGCGGCCGTCATCGTGGCGCTGGCCGGCATCTTCGTGGTCGCGACGCTGATGCCGATGAGCATCTTCGTGCTCAACCTGGCCACGCTGCTGGGTCTCGGATTGGGGGTCGACTACTCGCTGCTGATGACGAGCCGGTTCCGGGAGGAGCTCGCCCTGCGGCCGGACGGGCCGGAGCGGGTCCCGGACGCCGTCCGGATGACCGTTGCGACCGCCGGCCAGGCCGTCTTCTTCAGCGGCCTCACGGTCCTCCTCGGACTGCTCGGGCTGGTCCTCTTCGAGTTCATGATCCTCCGCTCGGTCGGGATCGCCGGGGCGATCGTCGTCGGGCTCGCCGTCCTGTCGGCTTTGACGTTGCTGCCGGCGCTGCTGACGATCCTCGGGACGCGCGTGGATCGCTTCGCAGTGCGCCGGGTGGCCGGCTCTGCGACCGCCACCGACGGCGCCTGGTCCCGGCTCGCTCGTCGGGTGATGCGGCATCCAGTCGCTGTCCTCGTCCCGACCCTGGCCTTCCTCCTGCTGCTGGGCTCGCCATTCCTCCACGTCCGGTTCAACGCGCCGGACGCCTCGATCCTGCCGCCGGAGGTGCCGTCACGGGCGGCCTTCGACCGTCTGACCGCGAACTTCGGGGAGGGCGAGTTCGCGCCGATCGTCATCGCCGTCCGGACGTCCGGTCCGGCGACCGAGCCGGCCAATCTCGCGGCGCTCTATGACTACTCGCGGCGCCTGGCGGCGGACCCGCGGATCACCCGCGTCGACAGCCTGGTGGACGTCGACCCGCGGATGACGCTGGCCCAGTACACGCTCCTGTACGCGGACCCGAACGGCCCGCGCGACCGCTACGTCCAGACCGCGCTCGCGGCCACGACGCGCGACGACCTGACGGCGTTCACCATCTACACGCCCTACGGCCCGAACCGCGACGAGGGTCGCGCGCTGGTCGCCGACCTCCGCGGGACGGGCGCGTCCGCGGGCGTGGGCGCGCTGGCGCCGCCGGCCGGCATGACGATCCTCGTCGGTGGTGGTGCCGCGGATGTCGCGGACGTCGTCGACCGTGTCCGGGCCGACTTCCCGCGCACGGCCCTGTTCATCATCGTGAGCACGTACCTCGTGCTGTTCGTCCTGCTCCGCTCGGTCGTGCTGCCGGCCAAGGCGCTGGTGATGAACACCTTGTCCATCGTCGCCAGCTTCGGAGCCCTGGTCTGGATCTTCCAGGACGGCAACCTCTCGGCACCGCTCGGGTTCGGGCCGCTCGGGTTCGTCGAGACGACCCAGCCGGTCATCCTGTTCTGCGTCCTGTTCGGGCTGTCCATGGACTACGAGGTCTTCCTCCTGTCACGGATGAAGGAGGTGTGGGATCGCACCGGCGACAACGTGGAGGCCGTCGCGGGCGGGATGGAGCGGAGCGGCCGCATCGTGACGTCGGCGGCCCTCATCGTGGTCGTGGTGGCCGGCTCCTTCGCCTTCGCCGACATCGTCCTGATCAAGGCCCTGGGCGTCGGGATGGCCATCGCGGTGGCGCTCGACGCCACGGTCGTCCGTGCCCTGCTCGTGCCGGCCACGATGCGGCTGCTCGGCCGCTGGAACTGGTGGATCCCGGCCAGGCTGGATCGGTTCATGGCCGCGCACCTGCCGGCATCCGAGACCGGGGTCGAGGCGACGAGCCGATGACGACGCGGCGGAATGCGACGCGCCTCAGTTCGCGGGCGCGCTTTGCACGTGCCTGGGCAATGCTCGTGGTCGCTGCGATCGTCGTCGCCGCGTGCACCGGCGGTGGTGGCGGGCCGATCCTCGCCAACCCGACCGCGGTGCCACCGTCGATCGCGCCGCCGAGCCCGGTCGCGAGCGCGGCCCACGATCCCGTGCCCGTCTCGCTGCCCCGGGACGACGGCCCCCACGACCGGCTGACCGAGTGGTGGTACTACACCGGGCATCTGCGCGCGACCGACGGCGGGCGGTTCGGGTTCGAGTTCGTGGTCTTCCGAGCGGAGCGCGGCCGCTTCCCGACGTCGTGGGTGTCGCACCTCGCGATCACCGACGAGACCGGCGACCGCTTCCTGTACGGCCAGCGGCTGATCGTCGGGCCGGGGGTCGACCGATCGCCACGCACGCCCGACGGCACACCGACCGGGTTCGACCTGTCGCTCGATCCGGCGGGACCCGCAGGTACCGATCCGTCCGTCCCGGCGTCGCCCGAGCCGGCGACCTCCGGCGCGCCCTCACCAGCGCCGGCGACATCCGGCGAGACCCTGCCGCCTCCGCCAGCCGATGCCTGGGCGATGGCCGGGGGCGCCGGGCACGACACGCTGCACGCGCGGATGACGACCGCGGAGGCCGCTCACGCCGGGTCGGCCGGCGGCCTGGGCCTCGATCTTGACCTGACCGCGACCAAGCCGCCCGCTCTCCACGGTGGCGCGGGCTGGATCGACTTCGGGCCGGCCGGTGGCTCGTACTACTACTCCCGGACGGCGATGGACGCGACGGGGTCGGTCACCCTGGACGGCCGGACGCTGACGGTGGAAGGCTCGGCCTGGTTCGACCATCAGTGGGGCGATTTCATCTCGGTCGGCGGCGGCGGCTGGGACTGGTACGCGCTGAACCTCGACGACGGCACGGACCTCACGTTGTCGCTCGTCCGCGAGGCCGATGGAAGCTACCCGCTCATCTACGGGACCATGATCGGACCCGACGGCGTCGCCAGGAACCTGGACCGTGACGCATTCACCGTCGAGGTGACCGACCACTGGCTGAGCCCGACCACGGGCGCGACCTACCCGGCCGGCTGGCGGGTCCGGATCCCGGGCGACGACCTCACGATCGACCTGGCGCCGACCGTCGCCGCGCAGGAGCTCGACACGCGGGCGACCACCGGCGTCATCTACTGGGAAGGCTCGCAGCGCGTCCACGCCACGCGGCACGGGATCCTGCTCGGTGGCGAAGGCTACGTGGAGCTGACGGGCTACGCCGCCTCGGTGACGGGCGCCCGCTGAAGGCGGACGACGAGTCCGCGCTGCGTCCAGCCGCGACTACGGGGCGGGCTGGTCGACCGGCGGCAGCTCGAGACTGACCGTCTCCGCCAGCGTCCGCGACGCGGCGTCCACGGCGCGCAGGCCGGTGAGCACCTTGAGCATGTCGGCGCCGGTGGATCGGTAGGAGCCGTTGTCGGACAGCGAGTAGCGCAGCCCGTCCCGGGCCGTCTTCGCCATCGATCGATAGAAGGCGTCGAGCTGGGCGGCCACGGGCGCGGCGTCCGGCCAGCGCGCGAGCCGTCCGGTCAGGTCCGAGCCGAGGGCCGCGTCGGCGGCCAGCGAGCGCAGGGCGCGGGCGATGTCGGAGGTGGAGGCCTTGGACGAGAGCGTCGTCCGCAGGGTCGCCGCGTCGACCGTGATCCGCCCGTTGACCACGGCTGTACCACTGAGGGCAGCCATGGCGATCGTCGGCAGGCCGCCGCCGGTGACCCCGCCCGGGCCGACCGCGACCGGCCCGGCACTGGAGATGGCCGCCGGCGCTGCGGTCGGAACGGCCGCCGCGGCCACGGACGGTTCCCGGATGGACATGCTGATCAGGATGGCGGTCATCGCGACGCCGAGCGCGACACCGATGGCGACGCCCAAAGCGAGGATCCCGCCGGCCTGGGTCATGCGCAGGCCCATGATCAGGCGGACCCCGCAGGCCGGGCACCTGGCGGTCCCGTGGGACAGCGGCCGCTGGCAGACGGGACAGTTGAAGACGCTGGCGTCGGTCTCGCCGATCGCCGCGTCCAGCGCCTCCGCGCCGGTCACGCCGCGGGTGCGCTTGCCGCGCAGCAGGTTGATGGTCATCGTCCCCCAAGTGTCGTTCGAGCGTGGTCTGGACGCACCCGGTTCGATGGTCCCGGTCGGACGCCGGTACCTTCGGTCGCGGCCCCGGCCGGCGGCTTGACATAGTGAGACTGAGTCTCATTTGTGCTAGCATCCGGCCATGAGCGATCCCACCCCGTTCGTGACCGCGCTCGACCGGGCCGGCTACCGCCTGACCGAGCCGCGCCGGTCGCTCGCCGGCCTCGTCGCCGACCAGGACGGGCACTTCACCGCGGCGGGCATCGTGGCCGAGGCGCGCTCGCGGCACCTCGGGGTCGGGCGGGCGACGGTCTTCCGGACGCTCGAGGTCTTCGAGGAGCTCGGCGTCATCGAGCGCGTCGATCTGCCGTCCGGTGAGCACGCCTACGTCGGCTGCGAGCCGCGTCCACCACCATCACGTCATCTGCTCGCGCTGCGGCCGGACGACCGAGATCGACGACACCGGCCTGCGCCGGGTGGTCCGTGACGTCGCTCGCCAGACGGGCTTCCGGGTGGACGAGCATCGCCTCGAGCTGTTCGGGGTGTGCCCGGCCTGCCTCGGCGCCCAGGCTGGCCTCGCCTGATGCCGGTCGCCGCATTCCTCGTCTCGGCCGCGGCATTCCTCTCCGCATTCCTCGGCGGCTTCGTCGCGCTGCGCGCGGTGAGCCACGTCGGGATGATCATCGCGATCGGCGCCGGGATCCGGATCGGGGCCGCGTTCTTCGACCTGATCCCGGAGGCGGCCGGGCTCCTGGGCGGCAACCTCGATGAGGTCATGGTGGCGACCGCGTTCGGCTTCCTCGCCTTTTACGCCGTCGAGAAGCTGACGACCGTCCACGTGGGCCACGAAGCCGCGGCCGAGCTGGACCACGGCGAGGTCGCCCACCGGCATGTCGGCGTCATCGGCGCGAGCGGGATGAGCATCCACAGCTTCCTCGACGGGGTGGCGCTCGCGACGGGCCTCGTCGTCGGTGGCGGGCTCGGCCTGGTCATCGCGGTCGTCGTGGTGATCCATCGATTCAGCGACGGGATCTCCGTCGTCAGCCTCCTGGCGGCGAGCCACACCCCGCGAAACGAGGCCTACCGCTGGGTCGCCATCGTGGCGATCGCACCGGTCCTCGGCGTCCTGCTCGGGCTGGTCGTCACCATCCCGGATGAGGTGCTCGGGATCCTCCTGGCCGTGTTCGCGGGATTCTTCCTGTACGTGGGCGCGGCCGAGCTGCTGCCCGAGGCCCACCGCTCGGACCGGTCTCGCTGGGTGGTCGTCGGGACGCTCGGCGGCGTGGTCGCCATCTACGTCTTCTCCGTCTGGGCCGGCGCCATCGCCTGACCCGGCTCAGCCGGCGAGCGCCGCCTCGAGCTCGGCCAGCGTCGGCATCCCCTCGCGGGCACCCGCCCGGGTGACCGCCAGAGACGCGGCGACGACGGCACGACGAGCCGCGACAGACAGGTCGAACCCGGCCGCCAGCGCAGCCGCCAGCGCCCCATTGAGCGTGTCGCCCGCCCCCACCGAATCGACCGCGACGACGTGCGGCGCGTTGATCGCCCGCGGCCGCCGGGCCGTGACCAGGAGCGCGCCATCCGCGCCAAGGCTGACCAGGGCCGCGCGGCGGCCCGGGCTCGGGACCGAGCAGGCGCTTGGCCTGCACGCTCGCCCGGCCATCCGCGCCCGCGAGCGCCGCGAGCTCGCCCCGGTTCGGCGTCAGCAGGTCCGCGAGCGCCAGGGTCGGCGGCTCGAGGCCCGTCGCCGGGGCCGGGTTGAGGATCGTCGTCGCGCCGGCGATCCGGCCGAGCCGGAGCGCCTCGTGCGTGGCGCCGGTCCGGATCTCGTGGCCGACGAGCACGACGTCGTCGCGGGTCAACGCGAGGCGTTTGAGCGCGGTCCGGACCTGGACGGACCCGAGCGCCGCGTTGGCGCCGCCGGCCACCGCGATGCTGTTCTCGCCACCGGCGTCGACGAGGATCAGGGCGACGCCGGTAGCCTCGTCCGGCACCGTGAGCAGCCCGGAGACATCGACGCCCTCGGCCTCGAGCGCAGCGCGGGCATCGCTCCCGAACACGTCGCCACCCACCGCCCCGACCAGGAATGTCGGAGCCCCGAGGCGGGCCGCGGCGACGGCCTGGTTGCCGCCCTTGCCGCCGTGATGCCGGGCGAACCGCCCGCCGATGACCGTCTCGCCGGGCGTCGGCAGGTGCTCGGTCGTGACGACGAGGTCGACGTTGACCGATCCGACGACGATGACGCGGCCGCTCATGCGCGCGCCTACGAGCCGGTGATGAACTCGCCGCCGTCGACGCTGATGATGTCGCCGTTGATGAACTCCGTGCCTTCGCCGGAGAGAGCCAGGATCGCGTTGGCGACGTCCTGCGGCGTGGTCATCCGGCCGGTCGGGTTCCTTTTCATCGTGATGTCGATCATCGTCTGCGACTCGGGGATCTTGAGCAGGGCCGGGGTGATCGTCACGCCCGCCCGGATGCAGTTGGCGGTCGCCCCGCTCCCCTGCCGCGCGAGCTCCATCGCCAACTGGCGGATGTGCGATTCGAGCGCAGCTTTCGCGGACGACACCACGCCGTAGGACGGGACGACCCGGGTGGAGCCTTCCGAGGTCATCGCATAGATCTTCGAGCCCTGGCCGAGGAACCCGCCGCGCCACAGGTCCTGGACCCAGTAGACCAGGCTGTTGGCCATGACGTCCTGGGTCATCTCCATCTTCTTGCGGTCGACCGCGGCCTTCGGGTCCTCGGCGAGGAACGGCACGAGCGAGCCGAACGCCAGCGAGTGCATGACGACCCGGACATAGGGCGTGCGGCCGGCCGCTTCGGAGGCATCGAACCGTGCGCGCAGGGCGGCCAGGGCGCCCGCCCGCTTCTCGTCATCGGCGGCGTTCATGTTGATGTACAGCGCCTGGACCCCCTCGGCCTCGATGGCGGCGGTCACCTCGGCGACGTGTGCCAGGGCCGCCCGGAAATCGAGGTGGATCCCGCAGATGTTGTAGCCCGCCTTGGCGAGCGTGAGAGCCGTCGCCTCGCCCATCCCGGACGAGCCGCCGAGGATCAGCGCCCAGCGCTCGCGGTCGTCGGTCATCGGAAGCCTCCAGGGGGTGGGTGCCGTGGTCGGGGTGAAGTCGCCCGAGTCTAGCAGCGGCCCTCCGCGCGACGGACGCTCCTCGATGCAAGAATGCAGACGTCATGAGCCAGGCCCAGATCCTCCTGCTCCTGAGCCCGATCATCGTCATCGAGATCGTGCTGATCATCGTCGCGCTGCGCGACCTGCTCAAGCCCGAGCGGCTCGTCCGTGGCGACAGCAAGGTGATGTGGGGGATCCTCATCGTGTTCATCGGCCTGCTGGGGCCGCTGCTGTACCTGACCGTCGGGCGTCGCGAGGCGTGACCGCCGGCGCACCGGCCGTCGTCGAGTGCCGCGGCCTGACCAAGCGGTTCGGCGGCGCGGGTGGGGTCCTCGCGGTGGACGGGCTCGACCTCGACGTCCCGGCCGGGTCGGTCTTCGGCCTGCTCGGACCCAACGGTGCCGGCAAGACGACGACGCTGCGGCTTCTCACCGGGCTCGCGCGGCCGACCTCCGGCCAGGCTTCGATCGACGGCCGGGGGGTCACCGCCGACGGTTCCGGCGCTCGCGACGGGATCGGCGTCCTGGACCAGGATCCGCGCTACTACGGCTGGATGTCCGGGCAGGAGCTGGTGGAGCTGGCCGGCCGGCTGCAGGGCCTCTCGGCCGTCGATGCGCGTGCTCGGGCGACCGAGACGCTCGGCCTCGTCGGCCTGACCGACGCGGCGCGACGGCGGATCGCGGGCTATTCGGGCGGCATGCGCCAGCGGCTCGGGATCGCGCAGGCGCTCGTCGCCCGGCCGCGACTGCTGCTCCTCGACGAGCCGGTCAGCTCGCTCGATCCGGAAGGCCGGCGCGATCTCCTGGCCCTCATCGCCGATCTCCGCGGGAGCGCGACGGTCATCTTCTCGACCCACGTCCTGACCGACGTCGAGCGGATCTGCGACCGGGTCGGGATCATGGCCGACGGCCGGCTGGTGACGGAGGGGCCGCTGGCCGACCTGCTCGCCAGATATGCGTTGCCGCTCTACCGGATCGATGCGGAGCCGGGGCAGGCGGCGGCCCTGTCCGCTCTTGCCGGCACGCTGCGTGGCGTCCCCTGGGTGGACGGGGTGACCGGCGGAGACGGCGGGGACGACGGGCGGTTGATCGTGTCGGTCAGCGACGAGGCAGCGGCCTCGGCCGGGCTGCTGCCCCTGGTGGTCGCGGCCGGCCTGCGGCTCACGGCGTTCGAGCGGGTCCGGCCGACGCTCGAGGACGTCTTCCTGCGCCTGGTCGGCCGGGACGGCGGGGCGCGCGCCGGATGAGCGCCGGACGCGTCCTGCTGCGCAAGGAGCTCCTCGAGTCGTGGCGGACGCTGCGCCTGCCGATCGTGGCCGGCCTCTTCCTGCTGGTCGGCCTGTCCTCGCCCCTGCTCGCGCGGTTCCTGCCGGAGATCATCACCGCGGCGGCCGGTGACCAGCTGCCGGCCATCCCCATCCCGACACCGGTCCCGGCCGACGCGGCGGACCAGCTCTGGAAGAACCTCGCCCAGTTCGGGGCGCTGGCGGCGATCGTGCTCGCGATGGGCTCCGTGGCCACGGAACGGGATCGCGGCACGGCCGCGTTCCTCCTCGCGAAACGGGTCTCTCGCGGCACGTTCATCGGCGCCAAGGTCGCGGGACTCGGGCTGGTCCTCGCGGCCTGCGTCGCGCTGGCCGTCGCGGCGGGCTGGTTCTACACCGCGGTCCTCTTCGAGCCGCTGCCCGTGCTCGGCTGGGTCGGCCTGGCGATCCTGGCGTGGCTGAGCCTCTCGGCGTGGGCGGCCATCACCTTCCTCGCCAGCACGGTCACCGGCTCCGCCGCGGCGGCGGCCGGCGTTGGGTTCGTGGCGCTGCTCGTGCTGTCGATCGCCGCGGCCGTGCCGGGTGTCGCGCGCTACCTCCCCGGCGGTCTGGCCGGCCCGGCGGTCGCGCTGGCCGCGGGCGCGCCCGTCGACGCGACCGACGTCCTGACGCCGGTCATCGCGACGGTCGTCCTGATCGTCGCGGCGATCGGTCTCGCGGCCTGGTCGTTCCGGCGTCAGGAGCTCTGAGCATGGCCGAGGGCGATCCTCAGACCACCCCGCCCGCGCGGAACCCCGAGACCTCGGCGGGGCTGTAGCCGAGCGCGGCCAGGATCGCGTCGGTGTCCTCGCCCAGGGTGGGCGGCGGCGTCCGGATGTCGGCCGGCGTCGCGGCCAGCGTGAACGGGATCCCGACCTGGCGGATCACTCCCCAGGCGGGGTGTTCCTGTTCGACGGTCATCCCGAGCGCGACGGCCTCCGGCGAGGCGAAGGCGGCACCAACGTCGTTGATCGGGCCGGCGGGGATCTCGGCCGCGTCCAGGATGTCCAGCCAGTCCGCCGTCGTGCGGCCGATGAACCGCGCGGCCAGGATCGGGCGCAGCTCGGCTCGTCGCTCGACCCGGTCGCCGTTGGTGGCGAAGCGGGGGTCGCTCGCCAGGTCGGGCAGACCGAGCGCGGCGCACAGCCGCGGCCACTGGCGCTCGGATCCGGCGGCGATCGCGATCGCACCGTCGGCCGTGGCGAACGTCTCGTACGGCACGATGTTCGGGTGGGCGTTGCCGAGCCGGCCCGGGGCGACCCCGCTGACGAACGCGTTCTGGGCCTGGTTGACGAGGATCGCCAGGGTCGACCCGAGCAGGGAGACGTCGACCCGCTGGCCGCGACCGGCGACCGGCCCGTCCGCCCGCTCACGACCGACGAGCGCGGCCAGGATGCCGACCGCCCCGAACATCCCCGAGACGACATCGCTGATGGCCACCCCGACCTTGGTCGGCTCGCCACCCGCGGCGTCCGGAGCCCCGGTGATCGACATCAGGCCGCTGGCGGCCTGGATCACGAAGTCGTAGCCGGGCCGGTCCGCCGCAGGCCCGGTCGTGCCGTAGCCCGAGATCGCGAGATGGACGAGGCGAGGGTTGAGCGCCCGCAACCGTTCCTCGTCGAAGCCGAGCCGGGCGAACCCGCCGACCCGGAAGTTCTCGACCAGGACGTCGCCACCTTCGATCAGGCGACGCAGGATCTCCGCACCGCCCGCGGTCTTGAGGTCGAGACGCAGGCCGCGCTTGTTGCGGTTGACGGCCAGGTAGTAGGCCGCCGTGCGCCGTCCGGCGACCCCGGCCTCGCCGCCGATCCAGGGCGGTCCCCAGCCCCGGGTGACGTCGCCCTCGGGCGGCTCGACCTTGATCACCTCGGCGCCGAGGTCGCCCAGGAGCATCGTGCAATACGGCCCGGCGAGGACGGTCGAGACGTCGATGACGCGCAGGCCGGCGAGCGGTCCGCTGGCGGCGTCGGCGCTGGTGCGCGATCCGGTGTCGGTCACGCTCGAAGCGTAGCGCCGCCATCCGCGGTCGGCGGCCCACCAGCGGCCGCGGCCATGGGAGGTCGCGGCACCTCAGAGGTCGAAGAGCGCCCCCGTGAAGTCCTTGAGCAGCGGACCGGGATCGTCGTCGGCGGGCAGCTCCGGCAGGTCGGGCATCGCCGGCAGGTCGTCGACGGCAGGGACGATCCAGTCGATCTGCTCCCGATTGAGCACGACGACGCCGACCGACCGGTGCTGCACGGTCGAGCCGGAGCGGTAGTCGATCCGGGCGTCGGTCAGCGGCACCATGGCCTTTCGCCGGCGGAGCTGCTGGATCGGGTCGCGACCCGGGGACCCGTGCAGTGACCCTCGCAGGTGGTACGGGCCGATCTGGACGGCGACCGGGTACGCCCGCGTGCGGTGACGCCGCTCGGCATTGCCCCGCGGACCCGTCGCGTGGACGAGGAGCAGGTCGTCCCGCATGACGAGGACCTCCTTCAGCTCGACGCCGGCGCCGTCGTCGAGGCGCTCGAGCAGGACGTCGCCGAGCACGTACTCGTCGTGCTCGTTGAGCATGTCCGTCAACCGGTCCGACGACATGCGGACCAGCCCGGACAGGAGGCAGTCCTCACCGTACGCGACGAACTCCAGCTCCTGGCCGGCCGGACCGGCCGAGCCGGACGGGTCGGACTGGGTCGCCTCGGACCGGGCACGCCCGAAGACGATCCGGAGACGGCGGCCCACGCTTTCGATCATGTCCCTGATGGTCGGGCCGACGCGGGCGGCTGGGTCCTCGCCGGACGTACTGGTCAACACGAGGCGGTGTCGAGCGGCACCGAAGCCCCGGGACCGGGTCCTGGCTCGCGGCATCCGAAAGTACCGGCCTCGCGGTGCCTCCCGGCACATCGCGCTAGCATTCCAGGCATGACCGACGAGACCGAGCACCCCGCCCCTGCCGTCCATCGCCCGACGCTGATGACCGTCCACGCCCACCCCGACGACGAGACGATCGGGACCGGCGGGGCGATGGCCCGGGCGGTCGCGGATGGCCGGCGGGTCGTGCTGGTGACCGGCACCCGCGGCGAGCTCGGCGAGATCGTCGTGCCGGACATGGACACCGCGGACAACCACCGGCGGCTCGGGGAGATCCGGGCCGGGGAGCTCGAGCGGGCGATGGGCCTGCTCGGCGTCACCGAGTGGGAGAACCTCGGCTACCGCGACTCCGGGATGATGGGCACGGACGGCAACCGCGACCCGCGCTCGTTCTGGCAGGCGGACCTGGACGAGGCGGCCGGTCGCCTGACCTGGCTCGTGCGCCGCTACCAGCCGGACGTCATGACGACCTACAACGCGTTCGGCGGCTACGGGCACCCCGACCACATCCGGACGCACGACGTCGCGGTCCGCGCGTTCGACCGGGCCGGCGATCCGGCCTGGTATCCGGCCCAGCTCGAGGAGCCCGGGCTGACGACGTGGGCGCCGTCCAAGCTCTACGAGCAGGCCATCCCCGCGTCCGTGCGGACGACGATGGCGGAGCGGTTGCAGGAGCTCGGCAAGCGGAGCTTCTGGGAGCCGCCGGAGGACGCGACGCCCGAGCAGATCGCCGAGTTCGAGGAGTTCGCCGCGAAGATGATGGTCCCGGACGAGGACGTCACGACCTGGCTGGACATCTCCGGCGCGCCGCTCGAGGCGAAGTGGGCGGCCATCCACGAGCACGTGACCCAGATCAGCGACGAGAGCCCGTTCATGCTGCTGGGGCTGGACGGGTGGCGCGCCGGCTGGGCCACCGAGGCCTACATCCTGCGCGAGTCACGGGTCGAGTCGGCTCTGCCCGAGACGGACCTCTTCGCCGGGATCGCCTAGCCGCGTGGCCAGGGCCAGGGCCGAGGGCGCTCCGGCCAGTGCCAGGCCTTGGCGCCTGATTCTGGCCAGATATCCACTGGACGGGTCGTCGGTAACGGGATCGACCTGTACCGGCGATCCCGAGGCTCAGTTGGCCCGTCCCTGAGCGTGGACAGCGTCTAGCGAGGCCGGTGCGGCGGCCCCGTCGTCGCCGAGGACCCACGCCACGCATATCCGGCACCGAAGACGGGCGGATCGGGGTTGGCGCGGCGGTCGGGCTGGCCAGCCGGCCCGGTCGGACCCTCTACCAGGGGAGCAGCCCCTTCGAGGCCGCGAACACCTGGCCCATCACGAACTTGCCGGCCCCGGCCGGATCGAGGAAGTTGGGCTGGGCCTTGTCCAGGATGATGTGCGGCCGCATCCGGACCTGGACGAGGTCGGCGCCGCGGAAGGTCAGCTCGAGGGTGATCCCCTCCATCGTCGGTTCGGACCAGGTCTGGTCGAACACGAAGTTGCCGAGCGCGTACCAGATCGGCTTGCCCTTGTAGACCTCCATCGCGCCTGCCCAGTGGGCGTGGTTGCCGATGACCATGTCGGCGCCGCCGTCGATGATCATCTCGGCGAGCTTGCGCTGGTTGACGAACGGCGTCGGGTCGTACTCGGTGCCCCAGTGCGGGTAGACGATCACGACGTCGGCGCCAGCCTTGCGCGCCGCGGCCACGTCCGCCTTGACCGCCTTGGCGGACAGGCCGGCGCTGCCGACCCGGGTCGCGGTCGCGTGGTAGCCGCCGGCGATCGCGTCGTAGCCGAGGATCGCCACCTTCGTGCCGCCCGCCTCGAGGATGGCCGGCTTCCGGGCAGCGGCCAGGTTCTTGCCGGCGCCGGAGACCGCGATGCCGCGCTTCTTCACGTTCTTGATCGTCTGGAGGAGGCCGGCCCCGCCGGCGTCGCGGATGTGGTTGTTGGCCAGGAGACAGGTAGTCGATCCCGGCCGCGGCCAAGCCGTCGATGTAGCGGGGATCGGCCGAGAAGCTCGTTCCGGAGGCGTGGAAGCGAGGGTTGTCCGGCGCCGGGTTCTCGAAGTTGGCGGCGGCGATGTCGGCGCTCTTGATCAGGTGCCGGAAGGCGCCGGCATTCCCGGTCCGCTTCGTGTAGGGCAGGTCCCAGCCCATCGACGAGCAGTCCTTGCAGCGACCGGTGATGTCGGCGGTCCCGCCATCGAACGGCGAAGTTCGCACCCTTGGACTTGAGCGTCAGGTAGACCCCGCGATCGAGCAGGATGTCGCCGCCGGCGAACAGGGTCCAGGTGGTCGCCGGGTCGTACGCCTCGGCCGTCGCCGGCGCGGGCAGCTGCGCGGTCAGCGGCCAGTCGGCCGATCGTCTTGACCCGGTCGACGCCGAACAGCGCCTTGCCGCCCCAGGCCAGGGCACGGACCTCCGGCCCGACGGCGTCTGCCCGCAGGAAGGCCAGTCGCTTGCGGTTCTTGGCCAGGTCCGCCGCAAGGGCGGGCTCATCGGCGAACGTGACGATGTGGGCCGGGTCGGCATCGGCGACGCCGAGCGCGCCGAGGATCGCGGGTGCCTCGCCCTCGACGAGGGCGAGGCCGTCGAAGCGGGCGCTCGTTCCGGCGAGGACCGCCGCGACATCCTTGGCCGTGGCGCTCGTGACCGTCGACCGGAAGCTCGTGACCGGCACGATCGGCACGTCGACGATCGCGGCGGGTGCGGCCGGGGTCGGCTGGGCGGTCGGCGACGGGGTGCCCGACGCGCCGGGGGCGGGCGGGGCGTCCGTCGGTGTCGGGGCGGCCGTCACGCGCACGGCCGCGGATGTCGATGCGGAGGGTGACGCGGCCGGCCGCGCGCCACCGACGAGCCCGAACGGGCCGGCGGCGACGACCGCCACGACGGCGACGAGGAGCAGGCCGATGGCGATCGGGATGGGGCGTCGGGTCACGGGCGGGAGTTTGACAGAGGCGGCGAAGATCGGCCGTCGCAGGGCGAGGGCAACTGGCCGGGGCAGAAGGTACGCCCCGTCCGGGCGGGCGGACGGGGCGTCGGGAAATGCGGATGGCGGACCCGACCGGATTCGAACCGGCGATCTCCAGCGTGACAGGCTGGCATGTTGGGCCGCTACACCACGGGTCCAGTTGCGGCGAGGGCGGAGCATAGCAGAGGCGCCCGGGGTTGTCGCCGCTGGACCGGACCTCCGGCGCCTCGACCTATACTCGCTGAATGGCCCGCATCGACCTGCGCAGCGACACCGTCACGCACCCGTCCCCGGCGCAGCGCCGGGCGATGGCCGACGCGGCGCTCGGCGACGACGTGTTCGGGGACGACCCGACGGTCATCGCGCTCGAGGAGCGCGCCGCTGACCTCCTCGGCAAGGAGGCCGGCCTGTTCGTCGCCTCCGGGACGATGGGCAACCTCGTCGCACAGATGGCCCACCTCGGGCGCGGCCAGGAGACCATCGCCGGCCGTGAGCACCACGTCGTCCTCGACGAGGCGGCCGGTCACGCGGTCATCGTCGGCACGAGCATCCGGGCACTGGAGGACCGGGCCGACGGGACCCTGGACCCGGCCGAGATCGACGCCGCCTTCCGCGACGCGACCGACGTCCACGAGGCGATCACCGGCCTCGTCACCATCGAGAACACCCATGCCCATGCGATGGGCCAGCCGCTGACCCCGGCCTACACCCGCGAGGTGGCCGACATCGCCCATGCCCACGGCGTGCCTCTCCACATCGACGGGGCGCGGCTGTGGAACGCGGTGGTCGCCCTGGGCGTCCCCGTGATGGACCTGGCCGGCCCGGCCGACACCGTGACGTTCTGCCTGTCCAAGGGCCTGGCCTGCCCGATCGGCTCCGTCCTCGTCGGACCGCGCGACACGATCTGGCTCGCCCGCCGGGCCCGCAAGATGGTCGGAGGCGGGATGCGCCAGGTCGGGATCCTCGCCGCGGCCGGTCTCGTCGCATTGAGCGACGGACCGGACGGCATGATCGAGCGCCTGGCCGAGGATCACGTCAACGCTCGCCGCCTGGCCGAGGGCCTGGCCGAGCTGGACGGCGTCGTGTCCCCCGGTGGCTCGGCCCAGCCCGCACCCGGCCGGCTCGACCCCGATCGGATCCGGACCAACTTCGTCATGTTCAAGGTCGAACGCGACCGCGCCATCTTCCTCGCCGCGCTGCGAGCGCGAGGGGTCGAGATGGTGGAATATCCGCACGGACAGGTGCGGGCCGTGACCCACTACGGGGTGACGGCCGCCGACATCGAGACGTCCATCGTCGCCACCCGCGCGGCCCTGGCCGACACGAGACCGACGATCCCCGCTTCCGCGGCGCCCGAACCGGTCGTCGCCAACGCCTGATCGGGCCGGCGGATCCGCAGCCCATCCGACAGCCAACCAGCCGGGAGGTCCCCAGACCGTGACCGATCCACGTCCCGCCGCGCCGTTCCCCCGCCCTGCGCGCGCGGCCGTGCCCGGCCCGCTCGACGACCACCTGTACGACCTGGTCGAGACCCGGTTCGTCCGGCTCGTGCGCGACAACCCCGTGTTCGCGACGGCCGTCGGCCTCCACCACGACGACGACCTCCTCGGCGACGGGAGTCGCGAGGCCCTGCTCGGCGAGCTCGCCGACGAGCGCGAGCACCTGGCCGAGGTCGAGGCGATCGACTCGGCCGGCCTGTCGGCCGAGGCCGCCTTCGAGCGGGACCTCGAGGTCCACAACGTCCGCCGCGCCATCTTCGACCACGCGGAGCTGCGGATCTGGGAGCGGCGCTCGTTCGCGCTCGACCATGTCGGCGACGGCCTGTTCCTGCTGTTCGCACGCGATCACGCGCCGCTACCCGAACGGCTCGACGCGATCGCCGGCCGGCTCGAGGCGGTCGCGACCTACCTCGAGGAGGCCAAGACCCGCGCGGCCGTCCCGCAGGTTCGGCGCTGGCAGCAGGTCGAGATCGATACGGCCGGCGAGCTGCCCGTGTTCTTCGACGAGATCGTGGCCGCCGGCGAGGACGTCCTGCCCGCGGGGGAGCAACGCCGCCTGGCGCGCGCGAGCGAGTCGGCCAAGGTGGCGATCGACCTCTACACGGCCTGGCTCGAGGGGACCATGGAGCACGGAACCGATGACTGGGCGATCGGCCGGGAACGGCACGATGCGATGGTCGCGCTGCGTGCCTTCGACGGCCTCGACGCCGACGCGATCCTCGAGCTCGGCTGGCAGCGCCTGGCGGAGGAGCGAGCCGCCCGGGCGGCGGCAGCGCGCGAGATCGACCCGGACGCCGACGAGATCGCGGTCATCGAAGCGGTCAAGGCCAACCACCCGGCCTCGTTCGAGGAAGCGCTCGCGGCATATCGCGAGTCCATGCTGCGCGCCCGGTCGCACCTGATCGAGCACGACCTCGTGACCGTCCCCGACGACGAGCGGATCGACGTCATCGCGACGCCCGAGTACCTCCGCAACGTCATCCCGTTCGCCGCCTACTTCGACCCCGGCGCGTTCGACGCGGATCCCAAGGGCATCTACATCGTCACGCCGGCCGTCGACGCCAACCCGTCGGCCATGCTCGAGCACAACTTCTCGGGCATCAGCAACACCAGCATCCACGAGGCGTACCCGGGTCACCACCTGCAGCTGGACACGGCGCGCCGGCACCCGTCGCTGACCCGCCTCACGACCGAGGCGCCCGAGTTCGTCGAGGGCTGGGGGATGTATTCGGAGCTGATGATGCGCGAGCACGGCTTCGACGACGGCCCGGCCTTCCGGGTGATCATGCACACCGACGCGATCTGGCGGGCCTGCCGGATCATCCTCGACATCCGCCTGCACCGGGGCGAGATCACTGCCGAGGACGCCGTCGACTTCCTGGTCGAGCAGACGAACTTCGAACGGCCCAACGCCGCCGCCGAGGTCAGCTGGTACACGTACCGCCCGACCTATCCCCTGTCCTACCTGCTCGGGCGAACGCTGCTCCTGGGCCTGCGCGCCGACGAGCAGCACCGTCTCGGCGAGGCGTTCAGCCTCAAGGCCTTCCACGACACGCTGCTGCGCAACGGGTCGCTGCCGATCTCCTTCCATCGCCGGCTCATGACGGCCGGCACCTGACCCAGTGCAGGTCATCCCGGCGATCGATCTCGAGGCGGGCCGGTCGCGCGTCGTGTACTGGCCCGGCGCCGGCGCCGGCATCGGCGCCCCGACCGACCGACCCGAGCGGATCGCGGAGCGGTTCGTGGCGATGGGCGCCCGCTGGTCCACCTCGTCGACTTCGATGGCGCGCGCGCCGGTGCTCCGGCCAACCTCGAGGTGATCGGGGCGATCGCGGCACGGCTCGCCGTCCCGCTCCAGCTGGCCGGCGGCGTGGACTCGGCCGAGGCGATCCAGCTGGCCTTCGCGGCGGGCGCCACCCGCATCGTGGCGTCGACCGTGATCGCGGACCGACCGGACGACCTGCGTGCCTGTCTCGCCGTCGCCGGCGACTGGCTGGCCGTCGGGCTGGACCCGCGTCCGGAGCGGCTGGCCGCCTTCCCATGGCGGCGGCCGGTGCCACCGACCGTCGAGAGCCTCGTCGGCGAGCTCGTCAGCGCGGGGGTCGCCCGGTTCGTCCTGACCCATGGCGGCGCAGAGGCGGACGCCGCGGGGCTCGCCCGCACCCGCGATCTCGTTCGGTCGTACGATGCCGAGGTCCTGGTGGCCGGAGGGGCTCGCGACATCGACGGCATCCGCCGCCTGCGCGACACCGGTGTCGCCGGTGTCATCCTCGGTGAGGTCCTGCTCTCCGGGGCGATCGACTATCCCGCAGCCCTGGAGGCCGCCGCATGAACCGCCGCGTCACCGATGAGACCGACCGTGCCTGAGCCGAGCAAGGGCAAGCGCCGGCGCGGGTCGCAGCGGGAGCGCCGGGCGGACGGCTACACCCGTGCGACGGGACGGCCCGGCACGCCCGCCGGTCCTGTCTCGGGCGGCAGCGTCACCAGCAGCATCCCGGGCGGACCGTTGCTCATCATCGGGGCCATCGTCGTGGTGGTCATCGCCGCAGCATTCCTGTTCCTGCGGCCCGGCGACGGCGGCGGCACGGGTGCGGGTGCGTCGGCCAGTCCCGGTGCCTCCACGGCGGCCGGCACCGGCAACGGCGATTGCCCGACGAGCCAGCCGCCCGCCCTCCCGGCAGGCGAGACCCGGACCGTCACCCTGACCACGCCCAAGGGCGCGATGGTGCTCTCGATCGAAGCCGACCTGTCGCCGATCGCGGCCGGCAACTTCGTGGCCCTCGCCGCCTGCGGCTTCTACGACGGCACGCCGTTCCATCGCACGCCGACCCTCCAGGACGGGACCGCCTTCGTCATCCAGGGCGGTGACCCGACGGGCACCGGGACCGGCGGCCCGGGCTACACGATCAAGGACGAGCCGGTCACGACGCCGTACAAGCGGGGCACCGTCGCGATGGCCCGGTCGAGCGCCCCGGACAGCGTCGGTTCACAGTTCTTCATCGTCCTCGACGACAAGGACGGCGCGATCCTGAGCTCGGCGAACACCTACCAGATCATCGGCAACGTCACGTCCGGGATGGACACCGCCGACGCCATCTTCGCCGCATCCGGCGGAGTCGAGCTGCCGGCCAACCCCATCCCGATCACCACTGCGACGGTCGCCAACCCGTAGTCCATCCAGAGCAAGGAGGCCACGCCCATGACCAGCGCCACCATCGCCACCGAGATCGGCGACATCGAGATCGACCTGTTCGACGAGAGCGCCCCCAAGGCGACCGCGAACTTCATCAAGCTCGCCGAGCAGGGCTTCTATGACGACGTCGTCTTCCATCGCGTCATCCCGGGCTTCGTCGCCCAGGGCGGCGACGGCCAGTTCGGCAAGAAGTCGTCGCTCGAGCGCGGCCGGGTCGGGACCGGTGGACCGGGCTACAAGTTCGAGGACGAGCCGGTCCAGGGGGACTACGTCCGGGGGTCGCTGGCGATGGCCAACGCCGGGCGGAACACCAACGGCTCGCAGTTCTTCATCTGCCACCAGGACCTGACCGGCAAGCTGCCGAAGGATTACACGCTGTTCGGCCAGGTGACGCGCGGCATGGACGTCGTGGATGCCATCGTGGGCGCCCCGCGGGACGGCAAGGACCTCCCGAACGATCCCGTCGCGATGACCTCGGTGACCATCCACCACGCGGAAGGTTAAGGAATTTACACCCGCCCCCGTGTCAAAACCCTTGGAAAACGGCCCCCGGCGGGGTAGGATATGGGGGCTGCTCAGTCAGCGCTGCCCCAGCGGCAAGGTCATGGGTAGGTAGGGTCAGGGTAGTCGGTGCAGCCGACGTGATAGATGCCCTTGACGCGTGGCAGAAGCGTCCGTTTCGGCGGACTCCTTCACCGGGACAGCTTCGAGGCCGGTTCCTTCGGGAGCCGGCCTCGGCTTTTTCCGCCGGTGCGACGTGGACACCCAGCGCCCGAAAAACCGTCTCGCCGCCCCCGGAGTACGCTCCCCATGGAGGGGTCATGGCAGAGCCGAACACCGTGAGCGTGCCGCGTCCCGGCATGCCCGCGGTCCGGGTGCATGTGCTGGGCGGTTTCGCCGTCGAGGTCGACGGTCGACCCGTGGCCGGTGCGGCCTGGCGCCTGCGGAAGGCGGGTGAGCTGGTCAGGATCCTGGCACTCGCGCCGGGCCACCGGCTCCACCGCGAGGCCCTGATGGAGCAGCTCTGGCCGGGCCGTCCTCTCGAGGCGGCCGCGAACAACCTCCACCAGGCCATCCGTGTGGCCCGAGCAGCCCTCAGCTCGATCGAGGACGGCAGCCGCCAGGCCCTGGTGCTCCGCGACGGGGTGGTCAGCCTTGCCCCGGCGGGCGACGTGTGGGTGGACGCGACGGCCTTCGACGCTGCGGTGCGCGGGGCGAGCGACGGCCTCGACGACCTTGATGCCGCCCGGGCGATGTACGTGGGCGAGCCTCTGCCCGATGACCGATACGCCGACTGGGCGATCGGGTTCCGCGAGAACCTCGCCCAGGACCACCTCGCCGTGCTTGCCCGGATCGCGGAGCTCCAGGAGCGTGCCGGCCGGTACGACGCCGCCACCGACGCGCTCCGCGAGCTCCTCGAGCTCGAGCCGTCGGACGAAGCGGCCCATCGGAGCCTGATGCGCGTCTACGCGCTCGACGATCGCCGCCAGCTGGCGCTCAGGCAATTCGAGCGACTGCGAACGATCCTCGGACGGGAGCTGGATGTCGAGCCGGCGGACGCGAGCCGTCTGCTCTACCGGGACATCCTCGAAGGCCGGCTCGGCGCGGCCGTCCCGACCACGTCGGGCTCGGCGGCGACGGCCGGCGAGGCCGCCATCCACGCGCCGCCGCCGGCGGCGACCGGTGGGAGCGACCGACGCCGCACCCAGGGGCCGCGGGCGCATAACCTGCCCGTCCAGCTGAGCAGCTTCGTCGGACGCGAACGCGAGGTCCGCCAGATCCAACGGCTCCTGCACGGCGCCCGAGCCCTCACCCTGACCGGTCCCGGCGGGACAGGCAAGACCCGGCTGGCGATCGAGGCCGCCTCGTCGGAGATCGGCACATACCGTGACGGCGTGTGGCTGGTCGAGCTCGCGGCTGTGAGCGATCCCGCCCTGGTCATCCAGGCCGTCGCCGATGTGTTCGGCATCCGCGAGTGGCAGGCCGAGCCGTACATCGAGCTCGTCGTCGAGCATCTGCGCGACCGCGACATCCTGCTTGTCCTCGACAATTGCGAGCACCTGGTCAACGCCTGCGCCACGGTCGCGCAGACACTCCTCCGAGGCTGTCCGGGCGTGCGGATCCTGGCCACCAGCCGTCAGGCTCTCCGGATCCCAGGCGAGGTCGTCTTCCGCGTGCCGTCTCTGCCGGTGCCGGACCCGGATGCGGACGTCGACCCGGCGGAGCTGATCTCGATCGACTCGGTCAGGCTCTTCGTCGAGCGCGCCCAGGCGGTCGATCCGACGTTCGCGCTCACCGTCGAGGATGCGGCGGCCGTCGCGCGCCTGTGCCACCACCTCGATGGTCTGCCGCTGGCGATCGAGCTCGCGGCGTCGCGTGTCGCCGTCCTTCCGGTCAAGGCGATCGCCGATCGCCTCGACGATCGCTTCCATCTCCTGGTCGGCGGCAGCCGGACTGCGCTGTCCCGCCAACAGACGCTCAAGGCCACGCTGGACTGGAGCTACATCCTGCTGACCGAGCCGGAGCGCCGGATGCTCCGCCTCCTGTCCGTGTTCGTCGGCGGCGCTCCGCTGGACGCCATCGAAGCGATCGCCGCGGGGACGTGGGGTGGCGCCGGCGACGCGGTGACGCTCCTCGGGGAGCTCGTGGACCAGTCGCTCGTCACCCTCGACGACACGACCGCGATGCCCCGCTACCGGATGCTGGAGACGGTCCGCGAGTACGGCTGTGATCGTCTCGTCGAGCATGCCGAGCGGGCGGCGGTCGAGTCCGCCCACACCACCTGGGCCCTGGCGATCGCCGAGGCCGCTCACGCCGCCCTTTCGGGACCGACCTGGCGGACGACGTTCGATCGTCTCGAGATCGAGCACGACAACGTGCGGGCCGCGCTGGATCGCAGCCTGTCGACGGATCGCGAGCGCGCGCTCGAGCTGGCCGGCCTCCTCTGGGCGTTCTGGCTGTGGCACGGCTACCTGGTCGAGGGCCGCCGGTGGCTGACTCGTGTCCTGGAGCGGGTGACCGCGCCGACACCGGCGCGCGCGACGGCGCTCGTGGGCCTGGCGGCACTGGCCATCCGGTCCGGGGATACCGCGCTCGGGGCCCGGCGGGCCAACGAGGCCGTCATGATCCATCGAGAGCACGGCGATCTCCGCGAGGCGTGCCGTGCGCTGCAGGTGGTGGCCACCTCGGCGTGGTCCGAGGACGATCTCACCGTCGCCGAGCGCGACTATCGCGAGTGCCTCGAGTTCGCGCGGGAAGCCGGGTTCAGGCCAGGTCAGGCCGCGGCGCTCCACGGGCTGGCCGTCGTCCGCTGGTACGCCGGCGACGTCCGGTATGCCGGCCGATTGATCGACGACAGCCTGGGCCTGTTCCGCGATCTGGCGGACAGCAGCGAGCTGGCCCCCACCATCCTCGGGATCGGCGAGATCCTCATCCCCGAGCCGGCGATCGGCACGCACCGGCTGGTGTTCCAGGAGACGTTCGTGCCGTTCCAGGATGTCACCTGCGCGGTCGCGCTCGGCTACGCGCTGGCGAATCGAGGCATGATCCGGCGCGTCGTCGGCCAGCTCGAGGCCGCTCACCGGGACATGGTCGACGCACTCGAGCGGTTCCGGGCGATCGGCGACGAGCGAGCCGTCGCACACGGGCTCGGACGGCTCGGCAACCTCGCCGCCGCGACGGGCGAGTTCGCCGAAGCGCGCGAACAGCTCGAGGAGTGCCTCGCCATCCGACTCCGGATCGGCGACTCGCGCGGCACCGGGCTGGCACAGGCCAACCTGGGCAACCTGGCCGTCGCGGAGGGCGATCCCGCCCGCGCCCGGGTCCTCCTCGAGGAGAGTGCCGTGGCGTTCCGTCGGCGGGGCGACATGTGGGGTTACGGCGCGGCCCTCGGCAACCTCGCCAGCCTCGCCATCGCAGAGGGGGATCTGACCCTCGCCGGTCGACGGCTCGAGGAGAGCCTGGTGGTGGACAGGACCGTCCGTCGTCACCGCTGGTTGGCCTGGGGACTCGTTCAGCTGGCGGCCGTCACGCGGCTCGACGGCCATCCTGAAGGTGCCGTCGCGATGCGGAACGAGGCGCTCGAGATCTTCAGGCGTCTCGGCGACCGCCAGGGTGAGGAGGCGGCCCTGGCGCTCGAGGTCTCGCCGGTCGCCCGGCGGCCGGGCACGCGGCGGCGGGCGGCCGACCGGCCGCCCCGAACGCCTTCCTGACGAGGTGCGATCCGCTGATGGCCGCCGATTCAGTGGCAGTTACGTCCGTCTTCAGTCCCGCACGTCAAGGTTCCGGTAGCGCGGTGGACCGCGCCTGACGAGATCCGACAGGCAGGAGGCCTAGAACATGGGAACCATCCTCGGCGAAGGCACCATCCAGGAGCTTCGCGAAAGCATTCGGGGCGAGCTCATCACCCCGTCCGACGCCGGCTACGACGAGGCGCGGGCGATCTGGAACGGCTTGATCGACAAGCGGCCGACGTTGATCGTGCGGGCCGCCGGTGTCGCCGACGTCATCGCCGCGGTGGAGTTCGCCAGCAGCCAGGACCTGGAGCTCGCCGTCCGCGGCGGTGGCCACAGCCTGCCCGGGTTCTCCACGACCGACGGCGGCGTCGTCATCGACCTCTCGCCGATGAAGGGCATCCGGGTGGACCCGGAGCGCATGCGGGTCGTCGCGCAGGCCGGGGCGACCTGGCACGACCTCGATCACGAGACCCAGGCGTTCGGGCTGGCCGTGACCGGAGGGCTCATCTCGAGCACCGGCGTCGCCGGCTTCACGCTCGGCGGCGGGATCGGCTGGCTGATGCGCAAGTACGGTCTCGCCGCGGACAACCTCGTCGCGGCCGACATGGTCACGGCCGACGGACGGCTCGTGCACGCCAGCGAGCACGAGAACGCCGAGCTCTTCTGGGGCCTCCGTGGCGGCGGCGGGAATTTCGGGGTCGTCACGTCGTTCGAGTTCGAGCTCCACCGCGTGGGACCGACGATCCTGGCCGGACCGATCTTCTTCCCCGGTGAACAGGCCGCGCAGATCCTGCGCGGTTTCCGCGAGTACACCGCCAGCCTCCCGGACGAAATGACGACGCTGGTCAATTTGACCACCGCACCGCCGGCTCCGTTCCTGCCCGAGGCCGTCCACGGCAAGAAGATCGTCGCGGTCGTCGGCGTCTACGCCGGGGCGCCGGATGCCGGACGCGAGCTCGCCGACGGCCTGCGTTCGCTCGGAACGCCGATCGTGGATCTCCTCGGGCCGATGCCGTACACGACCCTCCAGTCGTTGCTCGATCCGCTCTGGGCGTCCGGCGTGCGCAACTACTTCAAGTCGGGCTATCTGAACGCCGTGTCGGACGAGACGATCGAGTCGATGGTCAAGGCCCACGGCTCGACCATCTCGCCGATGTCCGAGATCCACCTCCACCACGTGGGCGGGGCAGTCGCCCGGGTCCCGGCGGACGCGACCGCCTATGGCGAACGCGCCGCGCCGTACCTCACCAACATCATCGCCCGGTGGGCCGATGCTGCCACCGACACGGCCCAGATCGACTGGGCCAGGGGTCTCTACTCGGCGATCGAGCCGGCGACGACCGGCGGGTCCTACGTCAACTTCATGAGCGTCGGCGACGATCGGATCGAGGCCACGTACGGTGCGGCCAAGTTCGAGCGGCTCAGCCGGCTCAAGGACGCCTGGGACCCGGGCAACCTCTTCCACCTGAACCAGAACATCCGACCGGCCGCCACGGTCCGGTCCTAGGACGCGGGGCGGAGGGCTCTGGGGGGCCCGATCGTCCAGTCCGTGTCTCGCACCCGCCCGGGCTCTCCTCCCGGGCGGGTGCCGCGCGTCCCGTCGACGACGCCCGAGCCCGTCGGCCGAGCAAGGCGCGGTATCATTCCCGCCCGGTCACCCGCGCTCCACGAGCGCCGCGACCGTCGCGCGCCTGTAGCTCAGTGGATAGAGCGTTGGGTTCCGGACCCAAAGGTCGCAGGTTCGAGTCCTGTCGGGCGCGCCATTTCAACCTTTTCGGGCAGCGCGAGTGTGGCGCCTGCCAGCAACCCGGCACGGATAATCGGTTCGCCGATGTGCTTGTGCGTGATCGCGCATTGTTCCGGCCGTCATGCGGCAACCTGCACGTCCGCCACGCGCTCGTCGGCGATGATCCGCCCGTCACGCATCCGGATGATCCGGTCGCAGGCGGCACCAACCTCCTGGTCGTGCGTGACGATGAGCACGGTCTGCCCGCGCTCACGGTTGAAGCGACGGAGCAGGCCCAGGACTTCCGCGGCCCGGGATGAATCCAGGTTGCCCGTCGGCTCATCACCGAGGATCAGCTTCGGGTCGTTCACGAGGGCACGGGCGATGGCCACGCGCTGCTGCTCGCCCCCTGACAACTCCATCGGCCGGTGCCCCGCTCGCTCGGCAAGGCCGACCGACGCCAGCGAGGCGCGCGCAGCCACACGGGCTGCCGAACCGGACGTCCCGGCATACTCGGCGGCGAGGGCCACGTTCTCCTCGGCGGTGAGCGTCGGGACCAGGTTGAAGGACTGGAACACGAAGCCCATCGATCGAGCCCGGATGGACGTTCGCTCGCCGTCCGAGAGGGTCGTCGCATCGACCCCATCGATGCGCAGGGTCGGGGCCGGGCCGTCGTCGGTATCCGGCGCGTGGAGCAGCCCGAGCAGGTGCATGAGCGTGCTCTTGCCGGAGCCTGACGGCCCCATGATCGCCACCATCTCGCCGGCGGCGATGCTGACGTCAACACCCTGCAGGGCATCGATGCTGGTCCGGCGCGACAGCCGGTAGGTCTTGCGCAGGTCGGTCGCTTCGATCAGGTTCATCGTTCGCTCCTTCGTCGTTCGGTCGTTGGTCATTCGTAGCGCAGGGCCGACACCGGGTCGAGCCGTGCGGCAGTCCAGGCCGGGATGATCCCGGCCACCATCCCGAGGATCGTGCTGAAGCCGACCGCGAACGCCGCGGTCTGTGCGGTGAGGTCGAAGAGGACGGTGCCGCTCGATCGGCCGGCCT
Source organism: uncultured Chloroflexia bacterium (assembly GCA_963755995.1). Lineage (GTDB taxonomy): Bacteria > Chloroflexota > Limnocylindria > Limnocylindrales > CSP1-4 > SPCO01. The sequence goes on from CAVWLQ010000002.1 coordinate 863,794, forward strand.
CGTTGACCAGGACGACGACCGCAGCGCCCAGGCCGAGCCCGATCAGGCCGCCCAGCAGCCCGATGACCCCGGCCTCGGCGACGAGCTCGCGGACGATGCGTCGCCGGGAGCCGCCGATGGCCCGCCGGATGCCGATCTCGCGGGTCCGCTCGGCCACGCTCATGGCCATCGTGTTGATCACCGACAGGCCGCCCACGATGAGGCTGATGGCGGCCACCCCGATGATGATCGCGTTGAAGATCACGGTCGTGGCGCCGACCGTCTCGGAGAACTCGGCGCCGGTCATGGTCGCGCTGTTCTCGACCGCGGCCTCGATCGCCGCGGCCACCGTCGTCGGGTCGGCACCGACTTCGGGGAAGACGACGATCTGGTTGGCCAGCTCGTCCGCCTGGAGCGACTCGGCGACGAGTGGGGGCAGGTCGCCCAGGTACAGCGCCTGGGCCGTCGAGAGCGGGATGAAGCCGTTCGTGTCGGGCGAGCTGAGGGTGGGTTGCAGGGTCCCAAGGACCTCGAAGGACTCGCCTCGGATGTCGACCGTCCCGCCGGCGACGACGCCGTACTTGCGGGCGATGGTCGACCCCAGGACCACGACGTTGCCGGTGTCCTCGGCGATGAGCTGGCGTCCCGTGGCCAGCTCGAGTGTGAACGTCTCGAACCCGGCGTCGGCGCCCGGGATGGTCCCGACCAGGAAGTCCGGCGCGCCGAACCCGATAGCGGGATCGGGGTCCCACGGGATCTCGACCTTGGGCTGGACGGCACCGACGCCGTCGAGGCCGGCGATGATCTCGACGTCGTCGAGGCGCATCGGCGACGAGCCGAAGGCCACGCCGTCGGTGACGACGATCTTGTCGGCGAAGTATTCGCTGCCCATGCCGACGAGGCCGTTGATCTGGTTGGCCAGCGAACTGAACACCACGAGTGCCCAGATGCCGATGGTGATGCCGGTGATGGTCAGGCTCGTGCGCAGCTTGCGCCGCGAGAGCTCTCGGAGGATTCGCATGACTACCCTGCTTTCAGGCTGAAGGGGGGATAGCGGTCGGTCACGAGCAGGAACGCGTAGGCGTTCACGCGCAGGCTCCACCGCCCGACGCCGACCACGTAGTTGAAGAGCGGCTGGGGATAACGCCCGGTCATGAGGATCGCGAACCAGGCGATCACGATGGCGAGGGCCGCTCCGATGATCAGGACGATCAGCGCGACGTAATGGGGGATCGCCAGGAACCACTTGACCAGTGGAAGCCAGCGGTTCAGGTCGCGATCGACCTCTGGATACTCGATCTCGAGGTGCACCGATTGCTCCTCGACAGTGGACGGATATCGGTCCGTGAGCAGGGCCACGTAGGCACCGACGCGGGCGCCGAAGCGGGTCAGCTCCCGTGCGAAGTCGAACCACCAGCGCGGGTAGCGCATGCGGATGACGATCATCAGCGCCGTGGCGAAAGCCAAGCCAGCGAGCAGTCCACCGCCGGCTCCGACGATTTGCTCACCGGCTGCGGTGACCATCATGTGGGTCCCGCTCCCCGTGATCACTCCGAGCACGATGGCAATCGGTATGACCCAGATCAGGCGAAAGAAGGTCGTGACCCGATCAAGGCGTTCGGGGTAGTCAATGGTCAGACGAGCCGCGTACGGCCCCACTGGCATCGCTGGCGCCGTCACGACGCCACACTCGCCCGCGTCAGCGCGGCCAGCGCGCCGCGGTCGCTGATGCTGATGATGACCTTGCCCCGGGCACGTCCGAGTTCCAGGTAGCGGATCGCCTCGGCTGCTTGGTCGAGGCGGTAGGTCCGGTCGATGACCGGCACGATCTTTCCGTCGTCTGTCAGCTGCGCAAGGACGAGCAGGTCGGCACTGCTCGGAGCGGTCGTGAACGAGACGATCCTGTGGCTCGTGAACCGCGTCAGCACCACGGCAGCCAGGATGTGACCGATCGGCCCCACCCAGCGGTTGGTACCGACGTATGACAGCAACAGCGTGCCCGTCGCGGTCAGCGCGCGTCGTCGAGCCGACAGTGAGTGGTTGCCCACAAGGTCCAGGATGACGTCATACCGACTGGCTGACTCCGTGAAGTCCTCGCTGGTGTAGTCGATGACGTGGTCGGCGCCGAGTGATCGAACCATCTCGACGTTCGGGCCGCTGGTCACCGCGGTCACCTCGGCGCCCAGGACCTTGGCGATCTGCACCGCATAGGTGCCGACGCCGCCCGAGGCCCCATTGATCAGAACCCGCTGCCCGGGCTGGACCTGTCCGGCATCGCGAAGCCCCTGGAGTGCGGTGAGCGCGGCCAGCGGCATCGCGGCGGCCTGTTGGAAGCTGAGGCTCGACGGCTTGGCCGCCAGGGCGGTGTCCGGCGCCGCGACGTACTCCGCGATCGCGCCGGGGACGCTCCCGTACACCTCGTCGCCGGGGCGGAAGGCGGTCACCAAACTGCCTACCGCCGCCACACGACCGGCGAGGTCCGTGCCCGCGACGGCGAACTGGGGTCGACGCGGGCTAAAGCCGAGTCCGGAGCCCGCGGCGCGCATCAGATAGGGGCGGCCGCGCAGGATGAGCCGGTCGGCGGTGTTGACCGACGCGGCATGCACGCGCACCAGCACGTCGTGGTCGCCGATCGTGGGCTGGTCGATGTCGCGCAGCTGCAGGTCATCGGGTGAGCCATAGGTTGGTTGAACGATTGCCTTCATGGTGGTCTCCTGCTAATGTACGGCGTACATCGCCAATACGGCGTACATTAGATGTACAGCGTACATACGTCAAGACCCAGGTGCCGAGAGGGATGCAAATGGTCTGTCAAGCAACGATCGAGGACCAGACGACGAGTCCCACTCAGCCGGCAGCGAGTGCTCCGAACGGCCATCAAGCTCGCTGATGAAGGCGGAATCGAGTCGCTCAGCATGCGGAACGTCGCCCAGGAGCTGGGGGTATACCCCATGGCGCTCTACAACCACTTCGCGAACAAGGACGATCTGCTCGACGCGATGGTCGACGTGATGTACGAGGAGATCGACGTCACCGCCGGAGGGTCAGACTGGAAAGGGGCGATGCGTCAGCAAGCCAACTCGATCCGCGAAGTGCTCGCGCGTCACCGCTGGGCGCTGGGGGTGATCCAGTCCCGCGTCCATCCAGGCCCGGGCAACATGCGATACCACGACATGGTGATACGGGCGTTGCGGCAGGCTGGCTTCTCCGTCGCGATGGCCGTTCACGCCTTCACCCTGCTCGACAGCTTCATCTTCGGCTTCGCGCTGCAAGAGCAGACCCTGCCCTTCGAAAGCACGGACCAGGTCGACAAGTTGGCGATCGAGATTCTCAGCCAGTTCCCCGCTGACGACTATCCCTACCTCGCCGAGTCCGTTGCCGAGCACGTGGGCAAGGCCGGCTACGACTTCGCCAGCGAGTTCGACTTCGGTCTCGATCTGATCCTCGCCGGTCTGGACAGCCTCCGGGCGTCGCCCGACCGTGCCGATCCCATCGGCACGGCCTGACTGCGGAGCGAGAGTGGTTGGCGCATAGTCCGGCTTGAGCGAGCGATGGGCACTCGGGGTCGCGCGCGGGGGCTCAGCCTGCATTCAAGAGATCACGCTGGCTCCAGGCTCGGGACGACGAGCCAACCAAGGGCGCGGCCCGAATAGATCAGCTGCTCGGTCGTCAGTCCCGACCGCGCTCGTAGGTCGGCGAGGTGCCGCTTGACGGTGCTGGGCCTGATACCCACGAGTTCGGCCGCGTCGTGGACCGACCCGCCGGCGGCGACGTAGGCGGCAAGCACGTCCATCTGGCGCCGCGTCGCCTGCGGCGGAAGCACCCCGCGCTGGTACCCGTCCCTCATGCCAGCCGCCTAGCAGCGGCCAGCCACTCGTCGCGCCCCTCGATCGGGATGGTGTAGGTTGAAATCGCGCGTCCAACACCTGTCGGGCGCGCCACTCCGACCCCTGTCGGCGTCGACTCGGACGCTGCGTCTAGCCGTCGTCGTCGTCGAAATCCGGCCACGCCGCGATGTCGACGCCGTGGTTCTCCGGCGACGCGAGCGACCACCACTGGGGCGCGTGGCTCTCATCGGCCAGGCGTCCGCCTGCTGCCAGCGCAGCCGTGACTCGCGCCTCCGCCTGATCCGCCGGCACGCTGACGTCGATGTGCGCCCGGCCGCGGCCGGGCCTGCCAAGGCGCTGGCGCTGGAACGAGACGTGTGGATTGCGTCTGTGTGGATCGACGACGTCCTCATCCGCGCCGAGGCTCCTGTACCCGAGGATGGCGGCCCAGAAGGGACCGACATCGCTGCCGGCGTCCTGCGCCACGGAGATGCCGATCACCTGGACCTGGGAGGGGTCCGGCTCGACGTGCAACCGCCGAGCCTCGACCGAGATCCGGCGGGCCAGCTCGACATCGCGCTGGCTCAGGGCCCCGTACTCGCCGGAGGCCGTGCGCACGGTCACGCCCTCCGGCCGCAGGTCAACGTCGGGGAAATGGCCGACGGCCTCGGCAACCGCGGCGATCGCCGCCACGAGCGCGGCGCCATGCTCGAACGACGTGACCCGGAAGTGGGCGTGTGCGCCCGAGAACAGGACCCGCCAATCCTCGACTCCGTCGGCCTCATGGAAGGCTCGGGCGCTCGTTCGCTTCTCGGTCATCGAGGGAACCATAGCCCCGGGGACCGTCGCCGGCGTGCCTCAGACGGCGGGCGGTCGCCAGGGCTCGCTCTCGTGCGCGAGCCAGACCATCTCGGGGTCGAGCGCGCGGACCAGCAGCTGGCCTTCCGTGTGCGGCTCGTCCAGCTCGCCGAACCAGACCGCCATATCGCCGCCGATGACGATGGGACGCCCGCCGGTCTCGACCACGACCACCTGCGTGCCGCGCGTGTGGCCCGGCGCCGGGACGAGCCGGATCCCCGGGAGGAGCTCGAGCTCGCCGTCGACCGGCACGTACTCCACGCCGGGTGCGTCGACCCACTCGCGGATGGTGTAGTCGTCCTCGGTGCGTGCGTCCTCGAGCTCCTGACGCTGGACGTAGATCGGCTTGCCCGCGAAGAGGTGGTTGCCGCCGCAGTGGTCGAAATGCAGGTGTGTGTTGACGACGATGTCGATGCGGGCGAGGTCGAAGTCTCCCTCGCTCAGCGGAGTGAGGCGGGGATCCATGTCGGCCACCAACGGGTGCAGCTCGGTCAAGCCGGTATCGACCAGGACACGCCCGTCGGGATGGTCGATGACGTAGGCGTACACCGGCATCCGCTCGCCCTCGGCGAGCAGGTCGGCCACGCGGACCGGCGTGATGGTCATCGAGGCGGCGGGGGTGTTCATGACGGCGCTCCTTCGTTGGGTCACAGCGCGGTGGAAGCTCGAAGTGTGGAACCAGCGAGGTCCGAAGGTGGTGACCTCGCCGGCCGACCCGGAGACGGACGTCCAGATCGTCACGACCGATCGGGGCACCTTCGAGGTCACGGCGAGGTCGTGAACGACCCTCGCTCCACCGAAACGATTCCAGCAGTTTCGGAGAAGCCCTCGGCCACGCCTCCCGGCCTACGATCGGGCTCAGCCCATCAGCATCACCAGAAGGGAGCACCCACATGAATTCCCACGTCAGCGCGATCCTGCTCGGCGTCGACGACATGGAGCGATCCAAGCGCTTCTACGTCGACGGGCTGGGCTGGACGATCCAGAACGACTGGAAGATCTCGGTCTTCTTCGTGCCCCACGGCGGGTCGCTCGTCGGCTTCTACGGGCGCGACGGCCTGGCCGACATGGTCGGCGCCGGCCGCGAGCACAGCGGCTTCAGCGGCATCGTCTTCAACTACGTCGTGCGCAGCGAGTCGCGCGTCGACGAGGTGATGGCCGAAGCCGAGAAGGCCGGCGCCACGATCCTCAAGCCCGCGGCAGCGCTCCAGTGGGGCGGCTACGGCGGCACCTTCGCCGACCCGGACGGCTATGTCTGGAGCATCGGCTTCAGCGCCCAGGGCCAGGACCAGGCATACGCCGAGTAACGCGACAGACCCGGCGCCCGGCGCCCGCTACCGGCCCTCCTGCTCGAACCGGGCCTGCTCCTCGACCGTGCGTTCGGCGAGCGGCTGGGCTTCGAGCCGGGCGTCCGGGATCTGTGCCCCGCTCTCGATCGACAGGCCGTAGGTCCCGTCGGCGAGACGCGCCTCGGCGCGGGCCACCGCCGCGAGCTCCTCCTCGAGCCCGGCGGTCAGCGCCTGGTCGGTCATCTCGTGCTGGATGTCCGTGCCGGCTTCGGCAGCCTCGCCGGCCTGGTCGTCACGCGACCCCTCGTCCGCCCCCTCGTCGCCGGCAAGTCCGGCGAGCGCTGCTTCGATCCGGCGGCGTTCGCCTGCCACGAGAGCGCGCGCACGTTCGATATCCATCACGACCTCCTGGTGCTCAGGCGAGCACGAGTCCTTCGATCCCCGCCGAGACCGGGTCCGGCTGGCGCAGCATCCGGAGCGAGATCACGAAACCCAGCAGGCTGGCGATGATCGGGATGAGCAAGGCCACCTGCAGGGCGAACGGCCGTGCCTCGGTGTTGATCCGGATGATCTCGGCCTGGACCTCCGGCGTCTGGCCGGCCAGCAACACCGTGAGGTCGGTGTTGCTCATGACCTGGGCGTCGTGCTCGAGGGTGTCGGACACGAGCACCTGCTGCTCAGGCGTCAGAACCGCGCTCGAATCGGAGAGGTTGGTGAAGCTGAGGGCGAGTGCCGCGAGCATGATCGCGCCGGCGAACGCCAGGCCGAAGGACAGCCCGAACGAACCGGCGGCCGAGTTCACGCCGGCTGCCTCGCTGACCCGCTCTTCCTCGATCGGCGCCAGCGTGTAGTTGTTGAGCTGCGAGACGAGCAACCCGAGACCGGTCCCGGCGATCAGCAGGGGGATGGCCAGGTACCAGCCCGCGTCGGCGCGGGGGACGATCGGGAGGAGGATCAGCATCCCGATCAGCAGGAGGCCGTAGCCCGCCCTGATGACGCTGGCCGGCCGCCGGTTCCCCGACCGTCGACCCGCCACGATCGCTGTCGCGAACATGCTCAGCGAGAGAGGCGCCAGGGACAGTCCGGCCTCGAGGGCGTTGTACTCGAGGACCATCTGGAGGTAGATCGGGATGGTGATCATCGCGCCACCGAGCGCGACGTTCTGGAGCAGCTGCCCGGAGATCCCCAGCCGGAAGAGCGCGGACGTGAAGAGCGCGGGATCGATCAGCGTCGGCTTGCCCTCACGCTTGCGGCGCACCAGCCACCAGGCGAAGCCGGCGAGCGAGATCGCACCGATCGCGAGCAGCAGGCCGACGGCCTCCCCGCCTTCCTGCCAGGCGAGGATGCCCAGCACCAGGCCGCCCATGCCAAAGACGGACAGCACGGCTCCGACGAGGTCGATATGGCGTGGGCCGGTGTAGGGCACGTCCTTCACGAGCCGGCTGCCGACCAGGACGATCGCGATGACGACGACCTCCAGCCCGAATGCGACGCGATAGGACAGGAAGGTCGTGATGAACCCGCCGATCAACGGACCGACCGCGGCGGCGATGGCGGCCGCCGCACCCACGAGGGCGTACGTCGCCTTCTGCGCCTTGCCTTCGAAGTTGCCGTGGATGAGCGACTGCATGGCGGGCAGAAGGAGCGACGCGCCGAGCCCACCGATGATCGCCCAGAAGATGATGATCGCCGTGACGCTCTGGGCCAGGGCCATCGACAGGGCACCGATCGCGTACGCGAGCAGGCCGAGGACGTAGGCGCGCTTGCGTCCGAAGAGATCGCCGATCTTGCTGCCGATCAGGATGAAGGCGGCCGAGACGAGCGCCTCGATCGCGATCGCGGACTGGATGGCGCTGACGGTCGTGCCGAGGTCCGCCACGACCGCCGAGATCGACACGTTCATGATCGACGTGTCCACGACGAGCACGAACATCGCCATGGCGAGCAGGATCGGCAGACGGCGGTCTCCCGTTGCCTCCTCGGCCGGCACCGGGATCGCTACTTCGCTCATCGTGTGCTGCCCGTCGTCGGCGTCATGGCGAGACCTCCTGGGAGCTGAAGCATAGTGTCGCGGCGGCGCCGGGGCGGCCTCGGCGAGATCCGCGGTGCCATCGCGTCAGCGCAGGAAGCGCCGTCGGACTTCGCCGAGGCTATCGAGGACGAGGATGATCCCGAGGCCGAACAGCGCCGCCAGGAACACCTCGCGCAGGTAGGCGATCGCCAGGATGAGCGCGGACACCATCGCCAGGAGGACCGTGATCTTGAGGACCAGCTCCAGGATGTTGCGGTCGAAGAAGGACTCGATGGCGAGGTAGGACCCGAACAGGACGACGATCGCAAGCCCGGGCGGCAGGATCCGGAACCAGACGACGATCGCGAGGACGACGATCAGGAGGCCGACGCTCACGGCGGCCCATGCCTCGCCGAAGGCCCGCTGGCGGGTGACCGAGGGCGGTTCCGGCTCGGACGCGTGGTGCAGATGCTGCCGCGGGTCGTCGAGATAGCCGGCCTGCAATGCCGTCACCCGTTCTCGTCCGGCGGCGATCGCCATGTCGAGCTCCACCTGCTGCGATCGCAGGCTGGTCAGCCGCTCCTCGCCGGTCCGCAGCTCGAGGGCGCGGGCGGCGCGATAGCTGTCGAGGCCGGCTGCGCCGCGGACCGCGCCCATCTCCGCGTCGAGTTCGGGCAGCGAGACTTCGAGGGCCTCGGCTTCCGCCGTCACGGTCGCCCTGGTGGCCACCAGCTCGGCGATCCGCGTCTCGAGCACGGGGATGGCCTGTGAGGGCGGCGCAGTCTTGCCCAGGCCCGCGAACCCGAGCGGATCGTGCCACGACTGCCGGACGGTGCCGGTTCGCGTGTACTTGGGCCCGGCGGGAGCTCGCTCGCCGGCGAACCGGTCGCCGGTGTCGAGGCCCCAGAGGCCCCGGTAGCGGTCGATCCAGCCGTCCGCGTCGCTGACGATCGCCGGCGACCACTCGACGTCGCCGCCGGGCCCGACGACCCTGCCGTCGCCCCGGGCGTAGTCGACGAAGGGGACGCTCAGCGCGCGTCGCGCGCGTGCCGCCAGGTCGCCCGGGTCCGGCTGGGCGAGGGTGTCGCGCCAGAACCGCCGCAGGAGATCGAGCGGACCACGGATGTTCTTCTCGCCGGGGAACGGCAGCAGCATGATGTACTCGCCACGCTCCAGGTAGGTCGCGTGCGATCCGGCGCCCGGGTAGACGATCGGGTGGCCATCGACGATCTCCATCCGTGCGTCGTCCCAGCGTCGCCGCAGGTCATCGCCCTTCTCGTCATGGGCGGCGGCACAGAACCACGCGGGCCGCAGCGTGCCGTCATCGAGGGTCTCGAGGACGACGAAGCATTGCTCCAGGTCGGCCTCGTGATCATTGGCGCCCTCGAATGTCGAGCGCCAGTCGTTCATCGCGTAGAAGAACATGTAGTGCAGGACGACCCAGCGGCCCTCGCGGACGACCCGGCCGTGATAGACGACGCTCGGGTCCCGCTCCCGGATCTCGTCGTAGCGCTCGGAGGCCGCGGCCGCCGTGCCGCCGGGGACGCGGCCGCGCAACAGCAGCGACGTGACGAGGCCGGCGTCCACGAGACGGGCGGCCAGGCCGACCCGGGCGAGCCGGCCCGGGGCGGAGAAGCGCTGGTGCTCCGGGCGGCTCTGCCAGCGCCGGAGCTCGAGGGCCGACAGCGGCTTCGGGACGAACCGGAGGAACTGGGCCTCGCCCAGGGGCGGATCGCCCACGGCCGCGAGCCGTTCCAGGTTCAGCTCGCCGGCCGGGATCGCCACGCGCGCCTCGCGCAGGTTCGGCCCCGTGAGCAGGTCGCACGCCTCGACATACGAGCCGGCTGCCATCGGGAAGAACAGCTCGCCGTCGGTGAACCGCAGGATGGGCTCGTGTCGCCGCAGGAGGTCGAGGTCGGATGGCCCGGTCATGTCGCGGCCCTGAGACCACCCAGGGCGGCCCGGACGTCGCGCTGGTTCAGGTAGAAGACCGCGACGGAGTTGAGGAGCATCGACCCGTAGCGTGGTTCGCCGCTCCACCACCAGCCCAGGTCGATCGCGAGGATGAGGCCGGACGAGATGATCGCGAGGACCCACGCCCACTGCCGGCCAGCGAGCAGGCCGACCACGATGAGCACGCTCACGACGAGGAGCCCGATCGACAGGACGCGCAGGAGGATGTCGAAGTCAGAGCCGGGCGGGGGTTGCGGAAGCGGCGCGCCGCTCCGGATCCAATCGGCGAGCGGGCCGCCCTGGACGTCCAGGAGCGACGCGACGATCGTCACGGAGCGCAACGTCGTCAGGACGATGATGACGATGACGCCGAGGGGATATCGCGAGCCGGCCGGGAGGCCGCGTGGTAGCACGGAGACAGGCTAGCATCGCGGCCTCGGCCCGAACGGCCGGAACGATCACCCGGGAACCAGGACCGAGATGGCCCCGGGCACGACCCGGACCTCCATGCGCCCGGGCGGATGATGGTCGCCGTCCGTCTCGATCGGCTGGGCCGGGTCGGATTCGATCGTGACGTCCTGGACCGACCGCCGGATCACCCCGCCCGTGAGCTCGCCGGTCTTGAGCATCAGCTCCGCTGCCCCGCGCAGGGCGGCCAGGGGGTCGCTGCCGCCGACGACGATCAGCTCGAGGCGGCCGCTCGACGGGTCGATCGGCTGGCGAGGACCGACCCGGCCCGGGACGAGCTCCCCGGCGTTGGCGACCAGGACGAGGTAGCCCTCGATCTCGATCAGATCGCCATCGGCCACGATCCGGAAGCGTGACGATTCGAGGCGGACGACCTCGCGGACCGCCGCGCCGATGTAGGCGCCGAACTTCAGGTGGCGCTTCCACTCGTGCTCGGCGGCGGCCATGATCCGGGCATCGAGGCCCATCCCGCAGGCCACCGTGAAGATCCGCTCGTGGCCACCGGGCGGTGTCGTCGGATCGGGCGAGATCGGCCACCAGCGGGCCAGTCCGAGGTCCAGGCGGCGTGGCCGGCCGGCCCGGATGACGTCGGTCGCGGGGCCGATCCCGCGGATGCCGAGCGTGGAGGCGAGGACGTTGCCGGTCCCGCCCGGCACGATCGCCAGCGGCGTCTGACGGTCGGCGACGACGGCCGCGGCCTCCCGGACGGTGCCGTCACCACCGACCACGACGACGAGGGCCGCATCGGTCGCCGAGGCGAGCGCGTCGCGCGTCGCCGCAAGGGACCCCGCTTCGACGATCGGGCTCTGTCCCGTCCTCCGTCGGACGGCTGCCGAGACGGCCTCGACGATCTGGCTTCGCTTCGCCGCCTCCTGCAGCCGTGATGCCCGCGGGTTGACCAGGATGAGCGGGGCGCCAGGGGCGGGAGCATCGACGGTCACCTCGGCACACTACCCGAAGCCCGCGAGCCAGACGGCCTCTCGTCCCGTGGTCCCCGTGGACCGCCCCCGATGCCGCGCCGGATCAGACGGTCAGCGGGCGACGCTCCACGGCCGGCGCGGCGGGCGGCCCGGCAGCTCGGCCGGCTCGAGGAGAGAACGATCCCAGCCGCCCAGGTCGGCGCCGGCCTCGTAGGTCGACTGGAGGAACGCGAGGACGGCGGCGTCGGGATCGGGGGCGGCACGGACCGCGTCGTACGGCAGCAGGAACTCGCCGATCCGCTCGTCGAAGGACGCCCCGTCCGGGCGGACGGTGGCCGTCCGGAAGCCATCAGGCTCCGGGTAGGCGTACGCATAGAACGCCGGGCCGGCCGTCGCTCAGCGGCCACCAGCCGGCCGTGACGTTCTCCCCCGACTCCGCCTCCTCCATGACCCAGTCCGGGCAGTTGGGGACGCCGCCCGGATGGCGCGGGGCGGGGCGGCCCGAGAAGCGCGTCATGGTCAGGTCGAAGCCGCCCCAGAAGAGGTGCACCGGACTGGTCTTGCCGACGAAGCTCGTCCCGAACGCCTTCAGCACGCGGTCCACCTGCACCAACGCCTGCCAGAGCAGATGCGCGTGCCGCGGGTCGTAGGTGGCGTGCTCCTCGTCCTCGTCGAACGGGATCGGATGGGCGACCTCGACCGGGAGGGGCGAGATGGCGACGTCCACGCCACGGCTTCGGAGCCCGGCCATGAGCTCGCGGTAGAACCAAGAGACCGACCGCGACTCGAGCTTCATCGTGAACGCGCCGGGGTCGTCATCGCTGACGGTCAGGCGGTGGTCGACGAAGTCGAGGTCGATCTGGAACGCACGGTCGCCGTTCGGGATGGGGGATGTCGTCAGGCCGCGCGCCGTCACGTAGAGCGGCACCTGCCACCAGTGGTTGAGCGGCGGCGCCAGCGCCAGGCGGACCTTGCCGACCACCTGGAGCCACATGTGCAGCGTCGAGATCGTGGGCTCCCACTCACGCCACGGGAGCTCCGGCCAGCGGTCAGCGGTGGCGACACCCCCGGCGCCGGGCGACTGTCCATCGTGGCTCATGGCTGTCTCCGTCCTACCGCGTGCCGGCATGAACGAATTGAACTCCGTCGGGGCAGACGTGTCGAACGCGCCACTTCCAGCGAGGGCTCGATCGTCCAGCCTTGGCTATCCTTGAACGACGCGTGGATGGTGGCGAGGAAGGAGACGCCCCATGGCAGTGATCAATCTCGCGATCCGCTTCGTCGTCGAGCTGCTCGCCCTGGGCTTCGTCGGGTACGCGGCCTGGACCCTCGCTGGCCCGGGCGTGCTCGGCTGGATCGCTGCCGGCATCGCGGTGATCGTCTTCGCGGCCTTCTGGGGTCTCTTCCTCTCACCGAGAGCGAGCCGCGGGCTCAGCTGGACCCAGAAGGACATCGGCGGGATGGTCGTCATGCTGCTCGCCGGGGGCGCCTTCGCCGCGACGGGCCAGGTGGCCGCCGCGGTGGTCTACGCGGTCGTCGTGATCGTCAATGCAGCGCTCCTGTTCGTCATGCGCGACGACGTCGCGCGCGCGCTCCCTGGCGTCCGGAGCGATTGAGGATCCCGGGATGACGTCCGGCACGCCGGCGCTCGAGCTCGAGGGTCTCGACAAGACCTTCGGGCGGACCCATGCGGTCGACAACGTGAACCTCGTGGTGCCGGCCGGCTCGTTCTACGGCGTCGTCGGACCGAACGGGGCCGGCAAGACGACAGCGCTGTCGATGGCCGTGGGGCTGCTCCGACCGGACGCTGGGACGTCGAGGATCTTCGGGCTCGATGTCTGGCGGGATCCGGTCCACGCCAAGGCCATCGTCGGCGTTCTGCCGGACGGATTGCTTCTCCCGGAGCGATTGACCGGTCGCGAGCTGCTGGACTATCTCGGCCGCCTTCATGGCCTCACCCGGGCGGACGCCGGCAGCCGGGCCGACGAGCTGATGTCGGTGCTCGATCTCGACGCGGATGAGGACACGCTCGTCATCGAATACTCGACCGGGATGCGCAAGAAGATCGGCCTGGCCGCGGCGCTGATCCACGCACCGCGTCTGCTCGTGCTCGACGAGCCGTTCGAGGCTGTCGATCCCGTCTCGGCGTTGGCGATCCGGGCGATCCTGGAGCGGTTCGTCGCCGGCGGCGGTGCGGTCGTCTTCTCCAGCCACGTCATGGCATTGGTCGAGCAGCTGTGCAGCCACGTCGCCGTGGTCGCCAAGGGCCGCGTCCTCGCGTCCGGGCTCCTCGCCGACGTTCGGGGCACGCACAGCCTGGAGGCTGTCTTCATCGACCTCGTCGGTGCCGAGGCACGCCCGGTGGACGGACTTTCATGGCTGAGCTCCTGATCCGGCTGAAGTTGGCCATCCTCCGCCACTCGCTGCGGGGCGGGCAGCGGACGTACCTCTGGCTTGGTGGGCTGATCGGCTTCGTGCTGGCTCTCGGAACCGTTGCCGCAGGCCTCGGGCCACCACCCGGCGGCCCAGTCGCCATGGACACGCTGGCGGAGCTCACCGCCCTGTGGCTCTTCGGCTGGATCTTCGTGTCGCTGGCCGGCAGCGACGTGCTCCAGCCCGAGGCCTTCGCGCTCCTCCCGATCGGCCGGCGACGCCTGGCCCTCGGCCTCCTCGTCGCGTCGTTCGTGGGGGTCCTGCCCGCGGCCACGATCGTGGCCTTCAGCGGTCTCGTCGTCACCTCCGTCGCCCTCGGACCGGCACCGACGCTGGTCGCGCTGGTCTCCACGCTCCTCCTCCTCCCGATGGTCGTCGTCTTCGCCAAAGTGATCGTGGCCCTGGCCGGGCAGGCGGTGAACGCGCGGTTCGGCCTCGAGCTGGCCGGACTGCAGTCGGGCCTGCTGATCGCGCTGATCTGGATCTGGATCCCGATCGCCGCCGTGTCCGGGTCGAGCACGCCGCCCGTCCTCTCCGCGCCTGGCCTGGCGGTGATCGCCCGTGTCGTCCCGACGGGGTGGGGCGTCGTCGCGGTCGAGGCAGCCACCCGGTCGGACTGGCCCGTCGTCGTCGCCACGCTCGGCGGACTCGCCGTCGTGGTCGTCGTCCTCGTGGCTGCCTGGGGTGCGCTCCTGGACAGGCGGCTGACCGGCGGGGGAGCCCGGGCGAGGTCCGGCGCGCGTCGCCGGGACGATCCTGGCCGGGCTCGGGGGCAGCTCGATGCGCGGCTCGCCCCGGGCGGTCCCGATGGTGCCCTCCTCGAGCGTGAGATCCGATCGTGGCAACGCGACCCGCGGCGGGGGGTGGCGATCCGCGGGGCGGCCTGGTCGGCGGTCATCCTCGCGATCCTGCCGGCGGCGTTCGGGTCGACGGTGCTGCTCCCGTTCGCCGGTCTGACGTTCGTGCTGATGGCCGGCGTCCTGACCGCGAACCTGTACGGGATGGACGGGACCGCCATCTGGCTGACCCTGATGACCCCGCTGAACCTGCCGCTGGATGTCCGCGCGCGGCAGGTCGCCTGGATCCTCGTCATCGGCGTCCCGGGACTCATCGCCACGGTGCTGATGACTGCGCTCAGCGGCGAGACATGGGCATGGCCCTGGGTGCTGGCCGCCTATCCGGGGGTGGTCGCCGGCGCGGCGGCGCTCGGCCCGCTCCTCGGCATCCTCGTTCCTGCGCCGCTCCCCGTCCGCCGGACGGGCGATCTGCTCGATCTCGGCGATGACCCACGGACGACCAACGCGTACATGCTCCACGGCGTCCTCATGACGTTCCTCGTCCCACTCGTCGCGGTGCCGGCACTCGTCGTCGCTGCGGTCGCGTCGAGCGACGGATCGCCGGCGATCTGGTTGGGCCTGCCCGTCGGGATCCTGACGGGGCTCGCGGCGGTCTGGGCCGGTGGCCGCCTGGCAGGGTGGCGGCTCGACACGGCCGGACCGGAGCTCCTCGACCGGATGCGATCGCGACCGCCGGCGCGACCGATGACGGCACCGTCCGCTCAGGCCAAGGTGCCCGCGAGCGCGTGGGTGGCGATCCTGGTCGGCAGCATCCTGCTCTTCCCGCAATCGGTCGCCCCGGCCCTGCTTCGCGTGTCGGGCTCGGAGTCGCGCCTGTGGTTCGCCCCGCTGTACCTGCCCGATCCGCTCCAGCCCCTCGCCATCGTGGCGCTGGGTCTGCTGGGCGCCCTGTTCTACGCGTACGCCTGGCGGCGGATCCGACGCTCGCTCGGGACGGGCCGCCGCTCCGGCCGAGCTCGCTGACCTCGGCGGCGAGCCCGTTCGTCAGGCTCGGTCATCGTGGACGTCGACCTTGCGTGTGTATCCTCGGCCGGTGAGCTCGCCTCGAACGCTGCTCGAGACCGCACTCGGGCGACTTGGTGCGATCGGCGCCGACAGCCGGGACGACGAAGAGACGCGGGCCAAGAAATCGCTCCTCGTGTTCGTATCGGTCCTGATCCTGCCGGTCTCGCTGCTCTGGGGTGGCCTCTACGTCGGGCTCGGCGCGCCGTCCGGCCTGTTGGCATTCGTGTACTTCGCGGTCTCGGTCGGGGCGATCGCCGTCTTTGCCCGGACGCGAGACTTCGCCCTGTTCCTGCACATCGAGCTCCTCGACATCCTCCTTGCGCCGAACCTGTCGATGATCCTGTTGGGCGGCTTCATCACCTCCACGGGCGTCGGCATCTGGGGGATCCTGGCCCCGATGGGCGCGCTCGTGTTCGAGGGCGTGCGCGCCGGCATCCGCTGGTACGTCGCGTTCCTCGCTGTCTTCCTCGGGTGCGGCCTCGCGGGCGAGATCCTGGGCACCATCTCGCCGCTGCCGGGCTGGTTCACCACCCTGATGCTGGCGCTCAACATCGCGGTCGGCGGGACGATCGTCTTCACGCTCCTCGCGCTGTTCGCCAAGCAACGGGAGGATGCGCTGCGGGCCGTGACGATCGCGCAGGACCAGGCGGAGACCCTCCTCCTGAACGTCCTGCCGCGGCCGATCGCCGAGAGGCTGAAGGCCGAGCCCCAGACGATCGCCGACCAGTTCACCGCTGCATCGATCCTCTTCGCCGACGTGGTCGGCTTCACCCAGCGCACCGAGAAGATGTCCCCTGCGGAGGTGGTCGGCATCCTCGACCACCTGTTCAGCCATTTCGACATGCTCGCCGAGCGGTACGCGGTCGAGAAGATCAAGACGATCGGCGACTGCTACATGGTCGCCGCGGGGATCCCCTCGCCGCGTGCCGATCACGCCACCGCGCTTGCGCTCATGGCGCTCGACATGGTCGAGGCCATGTCCTCGCGTGACGGGGTCGGACACCTGGGTCTGGAGCTGCGCATCGGGATCAACTCCGGCCCCGTGGTGGCCGGCGTGATCGGCCGGAAGCGCTTCCTGTACGACCTGTGGGGCGACGCCGTCAACACCGCCAGCCGGATGGAATCGTCGGGCACGCCGGGCCGGATCCAGATCACCCGTGCGACCCACGACCTGATCGGGGACGCCTTCGTGTGCGAACCGAGAGGCACGATCCCGGTCAAGGGCAAGGGCGACATGGAGACCTGGTACCTGCTGGAGCGAGGACAAAGGGCGGTCGTGGGAGCCACGTCGTCTCGCGGCGATGCTTAAGTTGTCACTTAGCAAAGCGTCCACTACAATTCCGCCGACATGGATGCAGCCCTCCGGGCGATCGCCGATCCGCGGCGACGCCAGATCCTCGCCCTGGTCCGAGCGGATGAGCTCTCGGCGGGTGAGATCGCGTCCCGATTCGACGTCACCTGGCCCGCCATCTCACAACATCTGACCGTCCTCAAAGGGGCCGGCCTGATCAGCGAGCGTCGTGCCGGGACCCGGCGGCTCTATCGGGCGCGGCCCGAGGGACTCGAGGAGCTGGTGACCTTCCTCGAAGGCTTCTGGGATGAGCGGCTGGCGACCCTCAAGCGCGAAGTCGAGCACGAGGAGGCGGCCGATGCCACCGACCGCTGAACGGTTCTCCGTCGTCCGCGAGGTCGCCATCGCGGCATCTCCCGAGACGGTCTGGCGATTCCTGGTCGATCCGGCCAAGTCCGTCCGCTGGATGGGCGTCGCAGCCAGCCTCGATGCGAGACCCGGTGGTCGCTACCGCGTCGAAGTGCTGCCCGGCGACGTCGTGCTCGGCGAGTTCCTCGAGGTCGACCCGCCCCGTCGCCTCGTCCACACCTGGGGTTGGGAGGCGTCATCCGGGTCGGTGCCGCCCGGCTCGACGACGGTGGCGTTCGATCTCGTCCCAAACGGTCGCGGCACGCTCGTGCGCGTCACGCACGCCGGCCTCACCCGGGGCGCGGCGGAGGACCGACACACCCGCGGCTGGGACCACTATCTGCCGCGTCTGGCGGCGGTCGCCGCCGGCGGCGACCCCGGGGACGATCCATGGATCGAGCGACCGGACGCTCACATGGGTGCGAGCCAGGAAGGAGATGACCGATGCTGAAGACCGTCGTGACCCCGAGCCCGGGGTTCGTGTCCATCGCCGTCGGGGACGCCGAGCGATCCGCCGACTTCTATGAGCGCTATCTCGGCGCGAGGCGCGACACGTTCGACTACGGCCCGGACTCGGCGGTGTTCGTCGGCTGGCCGACGTTCGCCCTGAGCTCCGCGCGGCGTCCCGATCTTCCGCCGCCATCGCCCAAGACGACGAGCATCCAGCTCTGGTGGCGGGCCAGCGATGCCCAGGCACTCTACGAGCAGGTGGTGGCCGACGGCGTCCCGGTCCTCGCCGAGCCGTTCGACGGCCCATTCGGACGGACCTTCACGATGGCCGATCCCGACGGCTATCGGATCACCGTGTACGAGAAGGATCAGCCGCTCTTCTGGCCTCCACGGCGCGGCTGACCTCAGGGAGCACGTCAGGCCCGGGCCGCCTGGTGCTACTTTTGACGACCGCACGGGTCACGGCGCCGATCGCGTCGAGCGCGGCGGCGGGGTCCCCGTCGGAACTGGCGGGGCGGGAGAGGGGAGGACCTGCGCGATGAAGATCGTCGTCGTCGGTGGCACCGGCCTGGTCGGGTCGAAGGTCGTCACCCACCTCAAACGGGACGGTCACGAGGTCGTACCGGCTGCACGCAGCCTCGGCGTCGACACGATCACCGGTCAGGGCCTCGCCGAGGCGCTCGACGGTGCGTCGGTCGTGGTCGACGTGTCGAACTCGCCCAGCCTCGCCTACGCGACGGCACGCGACTTCTTCGAGACCTCCACCGGCAACCTGCTCGCGGCGGAGACGGCCGCACATGTCGATCACCACGTCGTGCTGTCCATCGTCGGCACGAGGCACGTCTCCGAGAGTGCCGATCTCCTGACCACGAACGCCGGCTACTTCCGGGCCAAGCTCATCCAGGAAGAGCTGATCCGTGCGTCGTCGATCCCCTTCACGATCGTCCAGTCGACACAGTTCTTCGAATTCATGAAGACCATCATCGACGGGGCCACCGACGACGGGACGGTCCGCCTGCCCCCGGTGCTCTTCCAGCCGATCGCGGCCGCAGACGCCGCGGGGGCCGTGGCTCGCGCAGCGGTCGCCGCGCCATGGAACGGCATCGTCGAGGTCGGAGGGCCGGAAACCATCCGCTTCGAAGATGCGGTCCGGCGGTTCCTGAGAGCCGAGCGCGACCCGCGCGAGGTGATCACCGACCCCGATGTCGCGTACTTCGGCATCGCGGTCCACGAGCACACGCTCGTACCCGGAACGACGGCCGCCCGGGGCGTGATCCGCCTCGATGACTGGCTCCGCGAGTCCTTGATCACTGCCTAGGTGCGGTAGTCGAACGCGACGTTCGCCACAGGAGGGGCAGCCATGACCCACGACTCCGGTGAGCCGGTGAGCTTCGACTCCCAGGTCAAGCCGTTGTTCCGGGAACGCGACCGTGAGTCGATGGAGTTCGCATTCGACCTCTGGTCGTACGACGACGTCAGCCAGAACGCCGAGGCGATCCTCGAGCGCGTCAAGGATGGATCCATGCCGTGCGACGGCGAGTGGTCCCAGGTGCAGGTGGACCTGTTCGAACGATGGATCGCCGGCGGCAAGCCGGGTTGACGGCTCGCCTCCCGGGGACCGCGCAGATCCCGCGCAGGAAGGAGAAGGAGCTCATGAAGGTCGTCGTCATCGGTGGCACCGGGCTGATCGGCTCGAAGCTCGTCGCCAAGCTCACCGAGATGGGCCACGAGACGATCCCTGCCTCGCCACGTCTTGGCATCGATACGCTCACCGGTGAAGGAGTCGCCGAGGCCCTTGACGGCACGTCGACCGTCGTCGACGTGTCGAACTCGCCGAACTTCGAATACGCGACCGCGCTGCCGTTCTTCGAACGGGCGACCCACAACCTCCTGGATGCCGAAGAGACGGCGCGGGTCACGCATCATGTCGCACTGTCCGTCGTCGGCACGAAAGCCCTCTCCCAGCTCGGCGATCCCACCACCACGACAGCCGGCTACTTTCGGGCGAAGCGGACCCAGGAGGCGCTGATCCAGGCCTCCGGGATCCCGTACTCGATCGTGCACGCGACCCAGTTCTTCGAGTTCATCAAGGGGATCGCCGACGAGGCCACCGATGGCGGTGCGGTCCGCGTGCCGCCCATCCGGTTCCAGCCGATGGCCGCCGATGACGTCGCGGCCGCGGTGGCCCGGGTGGCCGCGGGCTCTCCGGTGAACGGCATCGTGGAGGTCGGTGGACCGGAGCAGTTCCGCTTCGACGAGCTGATGCGCAGGGTGCTCACGGCCTGGGGCGACCCACGGGAGGTCGTGACCGACCCCGACGCGGGCTACTACGGGATCGCGGTGGGCGATCGCACGCTGGTGCCCGCGGACGGCGCCCGCCGCGGAGAGATCCGCATCGACGACTGGCTGCGCCAGTCCGCCGGTGCAGCGACGGCGTCCGCCTAGGGCGGCATGAGTCTTCGCGGCGACGTGCGAACCGAGGTCCTGGCGCTCATCGTCCTCGCTGCCCCCGGGTCGTTCGGCTGGATCACGCGCCCGGCCTCGGTCGAGCGGACCCCGAGCGGACCAGACCCATCCAACCCGCCGAGTGGACCGCGAGGCCAACGGCTCCACTGACCACGACGCCGAGGCCGGCGATCCACCAGATGTGCCAGAAGCCGGCGACGACGCCGACGAATCCGAGCATCTGGGCCACCACCTTGGCAACGTTCGTGAGACGTGATCGGGAGGCGCGGCGTTCGAAGGCCTCCTGCTCGGTGAGCAGGATCAGGGCGGCCAACAGCGGGATCGCGACCGCGAACGCGAGCACGCACACCTTCGCGGGCAGCTCGGGCGACGGCGTGGCCAGGAACGGCTGGACCATCACGACGCCGACGCCGATCAGGCCGCCGTAGATCAGGTTGTTCTGGCGGATCCACTCCTGTTCGTGTCGGGGGTCCTCGAGGAGAGCCTCCAGCTCCTTCATGTCCTCTTCCATCGATCTTCCTCCTTGACTCTTGCGCCACTGTGATATACGTATACTCCTACATATACCCACCGAAGCATCTGGAGTTACGATGTTGTGGTGCCGAACAAGACGATCTATGTCTCCGATGGAGACCTCCCCATCTACGAGCGCGCCCAAGAGCTCGCTGGCAACAACCTCTCGGCGGCGATCTCTGCTGCCCTCCGTCGCTATGTCGACGTCGAGGAAGGCAAGCGAGAGGGCTTCGACGAGATCATCGTCCGGGTCGGGCTCGGCAAGGGTCGGAAGGTCCGCTTCACCGGCGTCCTTCTTGGGGAGTGGCTCAACACCTCCCCGAGCCGTGTCGAGAATTTCCGGGTCTACCGAGGCCGGAAAGGCAAGTTCGTCCTCCATGTCGAGCGCAGCGCCGACTACACCATGGTGGACGCCGAGGGCAAGCCTGCCGGTTGGCGCGGCTATCTCGGGATCGGAAACATCAGTTACGGGGGCTCGCCGGGCGAGTCGACCCTCGAGGTCATCGGAACGCTCGAGGAGCTTCGGGACAAGATCCCACCTCAGCTCTACGACATGGTCGCCGGTCACGCCCAACGGCCGGCGGTGGAAGACCTCGACATCTGACCATGGCCGCCACGCCGCCGGCCCCCCGGGAGGTGTGGCATGACGGCCATCGGCTCCCAGGTCGCGATCCGCGCGACCGGTCTGCGCAAGTCCTATGGCGATCACGTGGTCCTCGACGGCATCGACCTCGAGGTAGCCGAAGGGACGGTGTTCGCCCTCCTCGGGCCGAACGGCGCCGGCAAGACCACCGCGGTCAGGATCCTCTCGACCCTCATCGCCGCCGACGGGGGCGACGTCCAGGTCGCCGGCCACGACATCGCCCGCGATCCGAACGCGGTGCGGGCGGTCATCGGGGTCACCGGACAGTTCTCCGCGGTCGACAAGCTCTTCACCGGCGAAGAGAACTTGCAGCTGATGGCCGACCTCCGACACCTCGGGGCGGCCGAGGGCCGCAGGCGTGTCGATGAGCTGATCGAGCGCTTCGACCTTGTCGAGGCTGCGAAGAAGCCCGTGTCGACCTACTCGGGAGGCATGAAGCGGCGTCTCGACCTCGCGATGACCCTGATCGGCGAGCCTCGGATCATCTTCCTCGATGAGCCCACCGCAGGCCTCGATCCGCGCAGCCGCAGGGTGATGTGGCAGACCGTTCGCGACCTCGTCGCGGGCGGCGTGACGATCTTCCTGACGACGCAGGATCTCGACGAGGCCGACCAGCTCGCGCATCGGATCGCGGTCCTCGACCACGGGGTCCTCGTCGCCGAGGGGACCGCAGACGAGCTGAAGAGGCTGGTGTCCGGGGGCCACATCCGGCTGTCCTTCTCCGACCCGGCCGAGCTCGAACGGGCGGCCCGGACGTTCGATGGTGCGACGCGCGACAGCGAGGCGCTCACCCTCCAGATCGCCAGCGACGGCGGCGTCGGGTCCCTGCGGACCCTGCTCGATCGGCTCGATGCAGATTCGATCGACGTTGCCGGTCTGACGGTCGAAACGCCGGACCTCGACGACGTCTTCCTGTCGCTGACCGGCGACCCCACCGACGAGAAGGCGACCGTCCGATGAACGCATATCCATTGGTCCTGACCGATTCCGCGACGATGCTCCGGCGCAACCTCCGCCGGATGCGCCGCTACCCCTCCCTGACCTTCTTCATCGCCGGCATCCCCGTGATCTTCCTGCTGCTGTTCGTGTTCGTTCTCGGCGGGACGCTCGGGGCGGGCCTGGGCGGCGTCACCGGTGGGCGAGCCGAATACACCGCCTACGTCCTGCCGGGCATCCTGCTCGTCACCGTTGCCGGCGCCGCCCAGGGCACGGCGCTCTCGATCGCGATGGACATGACCGAGGGGATCGTCGACCGGTTCAAGACGATGGCCATCGGTCGCACGTCGGTCCTGACCGGTCACGTCGTCGGCAGCGTGATCCAGACCCTCCTGGCGCTCGCGATCGTGACGATCGTGGCCCTGGTGATCGGGTTCCGGCCGACGACCGGCCCCGCCGAATGGATCGCGGCGGTGGGCGTCCTGGCCCTCGCGGCCCTCGCCATCTCCTGGTTCTCGGTCGCCCTCGGCATGTGGCCGCGCGACGTCGAGACCGCGAGCAACCTCCCGATCTTCCTGGTCCTCCTGCCCTTCCTGAGCAGCGCATTCGTCCCGACGAACACGATGCCCGATGGCATCAGCTGGTTCGCCCAGAACCAGCCCTTCACGCCGATCATCGAGACGGTCCGCGGCCTCCTGCTCGGGACCCCGATCGGCAACAGCGGGCTCCTCGCCGTCGGCTGGTGCGTCGCGATCTCGGTGGTCGGCTTCCTCTGGGCACGACGGTTGTACGACCGAAATCCGGCCCCGTAGGCAGGCGTCGTCCGCGTGATCGCGGCGGTGGACGCCCCCTACACTTCGCCCCGTGGCCGCCGTCTCCGCTGCGCTCGATGACCTGCTCGGATCGCCCGGGTTCATCACCGACCCCTACCCGATCTTCCGGCGATTCCGCGAGGAGTCGCCGGTCCATTGGGTCGATCCCTGGGGCTGCTGGCTCCTGACCCGCGCGGAGGACATCGAGCTCACGATCCGCGACACCCGCCGTTTCTCGAGCGCCGATCGGGTGACCCGGGTGATCGAGCGGATGCCCGGCTGGGAGACCGGGCTCTTCGCAGCACTCCACGAGAACTTCGCGGTCGGGATGGCCCAGACGGACCCGCCGGATCACACCCGCGTCCGGCGGCTGGTGAGCGCGGCGTTCACGCCGACCCGCGTCGAGGGGCTCCGCGGCCGGATCGCCGATCACGTCGATGGCTACCTCGCGCCGCATCGCGGGACGGGCCGGATCGAGCTCGTCGCCGACCTTGCCCACCCCCTGCCAGCCGTCGTCATCGCGGAGATGGCCGGGTTCCCCGTCGAGGATCGGGAGCGCTTCCGCGACTGGACCTACCGGATCAACTCGTTCTTCTTCCAGTCCGGGACCGCCGACCCGGTCGCAGCGGAGGACGCGAACGCCGCCGTCGTCGAGGCGCGGACGTGGATCCACGGCCTCCTCGAGGAACGTCGAGCCCACCCGAAGGACGACCTGCTGACGGCGCTGGTCGCCGCCGAGGACGAGGGCGGCCGGCTGACAGAGGCAGAGCTGCTGAGCACGGCGATCACGCTGTTCCTCGGTGGCCACGACACGACGACGCAGCTGATCGCCCTGGGCATGAGCGCGCTGGTCCGCCATCCCGACCAGCTCGAGCTGCTGCGCGGGCGGCCGGACCTGGTGCCCGCCGCGGTCGAGGAGATGCTGCGCTTCGACGCGCCGTTCCAGATGAACCTCCGGTACGTGACCGAGGATGTCGAGCTCGGCGGGCGGACGCTTCGGGCCGGCGACCTGGTCCGCCAGGCCCTCGGGTCCGGCAGCCGCGACCCGGACCGGTTCGACGACCCGGACGCGTTCCGGATCGAGCGGCCGCCGGCCCGTCATCTCAGCTTCGGGCTGGGCCACCACTTCTGCCTCGGGGCACCGCTGGCGCGGCTGCAGGCCCAGGTCGCGGTGGAGGCCCTGGTCAGCCAGCTGGCGGGACTCGAGATCGACCCGGCGTCCGACCCGCGACCGGACGTCCGGCCCGACATCACGAGCCGCGGCCTCAGGACGCTCCACCTGGCCTTCGACCCGGTCTGAGCGGATACGCGACCGTCCGATCCCGAGCGGCCTGGCCGCTAGGCCGCGGGCCAGGACACCGTGAACGTGGAGCCTTTGCCGGTCTCGGTTGCGACGGAGACATCGCCCCCGTACGCACGTGCGATGGCGGCGACGATGGCCAGCCCGAGGCCGGATCCACCGCTGTCCCGTGACCGCGACGGATCTGCTCGGAAGAACCGCTCGAAGACGCGATTCCCGGCGATATCCGTCATCCCAGGCCCGGTGTCGGCCACCTCGAGGAGGATCCGGCCGCCATCGGAGCGAACCGTCACGGTGGCCGGCGTGCCACGAGGCGTGTGGACTCGAACATTGGTGAGCAGGTTGTCCACGACCTGCCGCATCCGTGCGGCGTCCGCGCGGACGACCGCGTGCACCGGGAGGCGCAGGTCGAGCGGTCGGTCTGGTTCGATGACCCGGGCGGCGTCGACGGCCGCACGAACGACCGGGACGAGGTCCTCGTCCCGCGATGGCAGCGACTGGCCCTCGTCGAGTCGCGCGAGCAGGAGCAGCTCATCGACGAGGTTGGCCATCCGCTCGGACTCCAGCTCGATCCCGCGCATCGCCCGCGCGAGGTCCGCCGGGCGCTGATCGGCCCCGCGTCGGAACAGCTCCGCATAGCCGCGGATGGCGGTCAACGGGGTGCGCAGCTCGTGCGATGCGTCCGTGACGAGGCGGCGGAGTCGCTGCTCCGAGGCCTCGCGCGCGGTCAGGGCCACCTCGATCCGCCCGAGCATCGTGTTGAGCGCAAGCCCCAGCCGGCCCACCTCCGTGCGCCGATCGGTCAATTCGATCCTGCGCCCGAGATCGCCCGCGGCGATCGCGGCAGCGGTCGCCTCGATCCGAGCGAGCGGTCGCAGGCCCAGGCCAACGGTCCACGTCGCGACCGCCGCCACGAGCGCGAGCACGACCAGCGTCACGATCGCTTCGATGACGGCAAGCTGTCCGAGCGTCGCCGATACCTCGTTGAGCGGCATCGCCACGACCATGCGGCCGGTGGGCGCCGAGACGCTCGTGGCGAGGTAGTCGTAGCCGCCGGAGCTCGACGGAACCTCGATGCTCGCGTCGATCGGCTGGGTCTCCTGTTCGCCATCCACTACGAGCCGCGGAACGGTCGAGAGGTCGGCGATGACCGGATCAGGGAGCGGCCGCTTGTCATTGCCGATCGCCGGTGCCCGGGCCGCGATCGCGCCTTTGACGTCGTAGACGGTGTATGAGGTGTTGGTGTCGCGTCCCTCGAGCAGCCTCTGTGCCCCCGCGACGAATGCGGGATCCATGAACAGCTTCGTCGACGC
The DNA here is from genome assembly GCA_963755995.1 of uncultured Chloroflexia bacterium. Taxonomy (GTDB): domain Bacteria; phylum Chloroflexota; class Limnocylindria; order Limnocylindrales; family CSP1-4; genus SPCO01. The sequence continues at coordinate 889,526 of CAVWLQ010000002.1, forward strand.
CTTGGCCGACTGCACGAGATCCTGCTCGACGCGCCTGACGAGCATCGAACGCAAGGCGAGGTATGCGCCGACATCCGCGGCCGTCAGCGCGATCGCGACGACGGCGACCGTGACGAGAACAAGCCGGCGACGGAGCGACATCGCTACTCCAGTCGCAGGACGTAGCCGACGCCGCGGACCGTCCGCAGGAGGGGCGGACCAAGCGGATCGAGCTTGCGCCGAAGGTAGCCGACGTAGAGATCCACGACGTTGCCGTTGCCCTCGAAGTCGTAGCGCCACACGCGGTCGAGGATCTGCGGTCGCGACAGGACCCGTCGCGGGTTCTCCAGGAAGAGCCGCATGAGACTGAACTCGGTCGGGGTCAGCTCGATCAGGACGCCGCCCCGCCGGACTTCGTACGCGTCGAGGTCCAGCTCGAGGTCGGCGAACCGCAGGGATGCCCGGTCATCAAGGGCCGCACCCCGCCGGAGGACCGATCGGACCCGCGCGATGACCTCCTCGAGGCTGAACGGCTTCCGGATGTAGTCGTCGCCGCCGAGCGTCAGGCCGTGGATCGCATCGGCGGGCGCGTCTCTCGCCGTCAGGAACAGGATCGGGAAACGGTGACCGAGCTGGCGCAGCCGGCGGGCCACCTCGAAACCATCGAGGTCGGGCAGCATCACGTCGAGCAGGATGACGTCCGGACGCAGGTCGATCGCGGCGTCGACGACGGCACCGCCACGATCGCAGATGGTCGGCTCGAACCCTTCGTATCGAAGGGCGGTGGCGAGCAGGTCCGAGATATGTGGTTCGTCATCGACGACCAGGGCGCGCAACGGCCGCCCGCTCGAGGGTCCCGGAGACGGCTGGTGCTGCAAGTCGTTCATGGCTGGACGCGATCGTCGCCGATATTCCTGTGAGGCGTCTGTGAAGACCGGATCACGACCGAGATTCACAGCGTTCTCACACGCAAGGCATCCGCGAACCACAGCCTCGTGCGCTCGAATCCGATGCACCGGCCTCGGCCGACGAGTTTGAGGAGACACGCCATGCCACTGTTGCGATCCCGCACGATCCGGATCCTGACCCTTGCCCTGAGCCTCGCGGCCGGCACCGCTGCATGCGGCCAGGCCACGAACGCCCTGCCCACCGCGCTCCCGGGGACGACGGGACCCGCCCCCTCCGGCGCCGTTGCCGAGCCGTCGGGCGCGCTGCCCTCCGGCGCGCTCACGGATCCGGCGCAGGCGTGGCCGGCCTTCGCCGCATGCCTCCGTGCCCACGGCGCGAACATTGCCGATCCGGTGCTCGACCGGAACGGCGACCCGCAATGGGCTGGCGAGATCAAGCAATACATGACCGCGCCGGTCCAGGCCGCCTGCCAGCCGATCCTCGCGGCGCTCGAAAGCCAAGGGGACAAGCCAAACCGTCCCACGTTCACGTTCGAGTCGGAGCTGGCGTTCGCCGGTTGCATGCGCGAGCACGGATTCCCGACGTGGCCCGATCCGATCTCGACGACCGACGCGGGCAGCATGCCCGAGGGCTTCAACAAGGAGGATCCGGCCGTCTTCGCGGCCCTCGACGCATGCAACCATGTCCTCGTCGAAACGGCGGCTTCGCCGTCGCCGGGGCTGTGATGCGCGGCCGCCGGCTGGGCACGGCTATCGTCGGCGTGGTCGCCGTGGCGGCGGTGATCGGGGCAGGCGTCCTGATCTCGCAGCGGTTCGGCTCGGCGTCGGCGACCGGAGAAGGCACGGGTAGCGGCGCGGCGCTGGCCACGGGCAAGGGCGCAGGGGGGCCGGCGACGCAGCTGGTCGCGGTCACCCGGACGACTCTTGTCGCCAGCCAGCCAGTGTCCGGTACGGTCACCTCGACCGAGTCGTGGACGATCGCGCTGCCGACCGGTGCGTCCCCAGAGGAGGTCGCCGAGGCCAGTGACGCCGTTGCCGCCGCGAACGACCAGCTGACCGTGGCCCGAACCGACCTCACCGCCGCCACACGGGCACGGACGCTCGTCAAGGCCCGGGACGACGCTGCGGTCAGCGCCAGCCCTCCTGGCGCGCCCCGCCGCGAGGCCGTCCGAACACGATCGCTTGATCGGATCGACCAGGATCGTGCCGTCGGGGCGGCCCGGGCGGCGCTCGCCGACGCCCAGCGTGCCGTTGCCGCGGCGGCGCGCGAACTGGCCGCCCGGCGCGCGTCCGAAGCGTCCCCCGGAGGGACGGTCACCGACCTGCCGGAGCTTGGGACGACCGTGGCCCGCGGCGAGGCCCTGTACGCGCTCGATGGCCGCCCGACCGTCCTCCTGATCGGGACCGTTCCCGGATATCGAGCGCTCCGCGAAGGCGAGACCGGCCCGGATGTGGCCCAGCTCCAGGCAAACCTCGTCGCCCTCGGCGTGGGCGGATCACCGGCGCTCCGGACCGACGGGACGTTCGATCACGCCACCAACCTTGCGGTCCAGCGCTGGCAGACGATGCGCCACGTGCCGGCAACCGGTGTCGTTCGGCTCGGCGACGCGATCGTCCTCCCCGCGGCCGTGCGCGTGGGCAACGCGCACGTCGCGGTCGGTGGGGCGGCCCTGCCTGGCGCACCGATGCTCGACCTCACCTCCGTCGACGAGATCGTCAAGCTCGCGGTCGACCCACACCTCGCGCCATCCATCCATCCCGGCGACCAGATCCGGTTCACGACGATCGACGGGACGGCGATCCCGGGCACGATCGTGAGCGTCGCCTCGGTGGCCACCGCACCGCCTGACACCGGCAACGGCCCACCGCAAGGGCCGTCGGTGGAGGTCATCGCCGCCGCCACCGATCCGGCCGCTCTGGCCGACCTCGAAGGGACCGACCTGCTCGCCGACGTCACGACCGGCACTGCACCGGACGCGCTGGCGGTCCCGGTCGCCGCGCTCGTCGTCCTCGCCGACGGGAGCTTCGGGGTCGAGGTGGCCGCGGCCGGAACCACCCACTTCGTGCAGGTGACCCCCGGCATCTATGACCGGACGATGGTGGAAGTAAAAGGCAGCGGCATCGCACCGGGCGACCAGGTCGTGGTCCCGGCATGAACGCCGTCGCAAGCAGCACGCCGATCATCCGCCTCGAGGCGGTCGGGAAGGCGTATCCGGGTGCGCCGCCGACCGTCGCCCTGTCGGACGTCTTCCTCGATGTGCACGAGGGCGAGATGGTCGGGATCGTCGGCCCGTCAGGCTCCGGCAAGTCGACACTGCTCGGGATCATGGGCACCCTCGAGCGCGCGACCGCCGGCCGGGTCATCCTCCACGGCGATGACGTCACGGCACTCCCGGATCACGCTCTGTCGGGGCTCCGGGCAGCGTCGATCGGGTTCATCTTTCAGCAGTACTTCCTTCTCGACGGGCTGGCCGCGTGGGAGAACGTGGCCCAGGGCCTGCTCTACCGCGGGGTCGCCGGCCGGGAGCGACGGCAGCAGGCGATCGAAGCGCTCGATCGGGTCGGACTGGCTCACCGGGTGAGCCACCGTCCGAACCAGCTGTCGGGCGGCGAGCGGCAGCGGGTCGCGATCGCACGGGCGGTCGTCGGACGACCGTCGATCGTCCTCGCGGACGAGCCGACCGGGAGCCTCGACAGCGTCGCCGGCGCAGAGATCCTCGACCTCCTCCAGGAGCTCAACCGATCTGGCACCACGATCGCCGTCATCACCCACAGCGAGCCCGTGGCCGCGGCCGCGACGCGCCGGATCCGGATCCTCGACGGCCGGGTGGCGGCGTGACCGGACGACGGCCGTCGAAATCGTCGGGCAGTCGCCTCCGCCGGCGCGACGCGCTGGGGCTCGGCCTCCTGGGCCTGCGGATGCGCCGCGTTCGCTCCAGCCTGTCGGCGCTCGGGATCGCGATCGGGATCGCGGCGATCGTCGGCGTGACCGGGATCTCCGGTTCGTCACGCGCCGACCTCCTCGCCCAGCTCGATCGGCTCGGGACGAACCTGCTGACCATCGAGGCCGGCAAGTCCCTTACCGGCGACCCGGCCACCCTCTCGCCAGTCGCCGTGGCGATGATCCGGCGGATCCCACTCGTCGACGTCGCGGCCGGCGCGGCCGAGATCGGCCGCGTCACCGTGCGCCGATCCCCGTTCATCCCGGCATTTGCGAGCGGCGGGATCGGTGTGCGGGCCACGGACCCAGGGCTCCTCGAGGCCGTCGATGCGCGCCTTCGGTCCGGGTCCTTCCTCAACGCGGCCACGTCGGCGTATCCCGTCGTCGTGCTCGGGGCCGACGCAGCCCACCACCTCGGCATCGAGTCCGTGGCCGGCGATCGTCAGGTCTGGATCGACGACCAGCCCTTCGTGGTTGCCGGGATCCTCGATCCGGTCCCGCTGGCACCCGAGCTCGATCGCGCCGCCCTGGTTGGTTGGTCGCTTGCGGCGAGCCGGTTCGGCTTCGACGGCCGGCCGACCTCGATCTACGTGCGGACCGACCGGGACCAGGTCGTGACCGTCCGGGACATCCTCGGCCGGACGGCGAGCCCGGAACATCCATCGGAGGTCGTCGTCAGCCGGCCGTCCGACGCTCTTGCTGCACGCGCCGCCGCGAACGACACGTTCACGTACCTCCTCGTGGCCCTCGGTCTGGTGGCGCTGCTGGTCGCCGCCGTGGGCATCGTGAACGTGATGCTGATCGCCGTCCTGGAGCGACGCGCCGAGATCGGGCTGCGACGTGCGCTCGGTGCCACACGGTCACATGTCGCCGGCCAGTTCCTGGGCGAGGCCGTGTTGCTGGCTGGGATCGGCGGCGTGGCCGGCTGCCTGGCCGGCGCCGCGCTCACGATGGCCTTCGCGTACGCGAACCAGTGGCGCCTCGACCTGCCACCCTGGCTGTTCGTGGTCGGGATCGGCGCAGCGGTCGTCGTTGGGACGATCTCCGGGGCGTACCCGGCGCTGCGCGCCTCGCGGCTGCCGCCGATGGAGGCGCTCCGGGCCGGTTGATCTCCGGGTCAGCCCTGCCGTTTGAGCTTCCGCCAGCCGCCGGCCCGGTTGTTGGCGATGATCGCGCGGAACATGGTCGTCAGGGCCGGCGCGTTGATCGGCTCGCCCTTGCGAACTGCCACCGTGCGAGCCGTCTTGTTGTCGTGGCCGGCGGTGATGATCCCCTCGGGGTCCGGGACGATCGCCCCGTCGTACAGGAAGACGTTGACGTGGTCCTTCGCGGCGAGCAACGCGCAGATGTTCCCGTCGAGCACGAAGTACGGCTGGCGTGTGCGCTTGATGGTCTCGACGACCTCGGGATCGGCGGCGTGGACGAGGTCGCGAACCTCGCGGCAGATGGCCCCCTGCCAGTCGGGCAACCCCTCGATGTAGGCATCGACACGAGGATCCGTCGGATAGGTCAAGGTCGGGGCTCCAGTGCGGACGGGCGGCGTCCGTCCACAGGATAGGCCGCCGGTCGAGCGCGGGAGGACCGTCGGCGGATGAGGTTCGCCCGGCCCGAAGCGGGCCATCTCGGTACACTCGACGCCACCGAGCGCGCGCGAACCACCGCCGGGCATGCCCCGACGGACGCCAGGGAGGCTGCCCCGATGACCGGACGAATCGGCGCGGAGCGGAGCTGAGACCGTGAACTTCTACGGTCGTCCCGCCGCGGGTGACCCCGAGCACCGGCGGCTCGTGGAGACGCGCGACGGCCGGGCGAACTGGCGACGCTGGGGCCCGTATCTCGCCGACCGGCAGTGGGGCACCGTCCGCGAGGACTACTCGGAGGACGGCGACGCGTGGGCCGAGCTGCCGCATGACGACGCGCGGTCGCGCGCGTACCGCTGGGGCGAGGACGGCCTGCTGGGGATCTCCGACGAGCGCGGCCGGCTCAACTTCGCGCTCGCCCTGTGGAACGGTCGCGACCCGATCCTCAAGGAGCGGCTGTTCGGGCTGACCGGCCCCGAGGGCAACCACGGCGAGGATGTCAAGGAGGTCTACGCCCACCTCGACGCGACGCCGACCGGCTCGTACCTCAAGGCCCTCTACCGCTATCCGCAGGGCGAGTTCCCGTACGGGGACCTGGTCGCCGAGAACGCGCGGCGCGGTCGGGAGGAGCCGGAGTACGAGCTGGCCGACACCGGGATCCTCGACGAGGATCGCTTCTTCGACGTCGTCGTCGAATACGCCAAGGCCGGACCCGAGGACATCGTCATCCGGATCGCCGCGACGAACCGCGGGCCCGAGTCGGCAACGCTCCACCTGCTGCCGACGCTCTGGTACCGCAACACCTGGTCGTGGGGACGCGACCCGGAGCAGCCCTCCATCGGCCTGGACCCGCACCGCCGGGACCGGCAGACGGTGCTCGCGTCACATCGGCGGATGGGCGACTACCGGCTCGCCATCGACCGTGAGGCGCCGTGGCTGTTCACCGGCAACGACACCAACACGGAGCGTCTCTACGAAACGCCCAACGCGACGCCGTTCGTGAAGGACGCCTTCCACGCGGCGATCGTCGAGGGTCGCGCGGACGCCGTGGATCCGTCGGGCACCGGGACCAAGGCCGCCGCGCACGTCGTCCTGGACCTCACACCGGGCGCGACGGAGACCGTTCGGCTCCGGCTGGCGCGCGCCGTCGGCGATGCGCCCTTCTCGGACGCCGACATGGTCCTCGGCGCCCGGCTGAGCGACGCGGACGTCTTCTACACCCCGCTCTCGGACGGCCTGACCGGTGACGAGGCCCTGGTCCAGCGGCGTGCGATCGCGGGCCTGATCTGGACGAAGCAGCTCTACATCTACGACGTCGGGAAATGGCTGGACGGCGATCCGGCCGGCCCGCCGCCGCCCGAGGCCCGGCGGTCCGGTCGCAACGCCGACTGGCGCGAGCTCAACACGATGGACGTCCTGTCCATGCCCGATGGCTGGGAGTACCCGTGGTTCGCCGCCTGGGACCTGGCCTTCCACATGCTGCCCATGGCGCTGGTCGACCCCGACTTCGCCAAGGACCAGCTGCTGCTGCTGACCCGCGAGTGGTACCAGCATCCCAACGGCCAGCTGCCCGCCTACGAGTGGTCGTTCTCGGACGTCAACCCGCCCGTCCACGCCTGGGCGGCGCTGCGCATCTACAAGATCGACCGGAGGGTCAACGGCAAGCCGGACCGCGACTTCCTCCGCCGGATCTTCCAGAAGCTCCTGCTCAACTTCACCTGGTGGGTCAATCGCAAGGACACGGAGGGCCGCAACGTCTTCCAGGGCGGCTTCCTCGGGCTGGACAACATCGGGGCGTTCGACCGGTCCGCACCGCTCCCGGTGCCCGGGCACATCGGCCAGGCGGACGGCACGGCCTGGATGGGCTTCTACTCGCTCAGCATGCTGGCGATCGCGCTGGAGCTGGCCCGCGACGACACGGTGTACGAGGACGTCGCGACCAAGTTCTTCGAGCACTTCCTGTACATCGCCGGCGCCCTGAACGGCGTCGACATCGAATCGGCGCCGCTCTGGGATCCGGACGACGAGTTCTTCTACGACGTGCTCCATCTCGATACCGGCGAGTACGTCCCGCTCAAGGTCCGCTCCCTGGTCGGGCTGATCCCCCTCCTGGCCGTCGAGACGATCGAGCCCGAGCTGCTCGAGCGACTCCCCGGCTTCAAGCGCCGGATGGACTGGTTCCTGGAGAACCGACCGGAGCTCGCCGCCCTCGTCCCGTCGTGGGAGGAGCGCGGGGTCGGCGAGCGGCGTCTGCTGGCGCTCGTCAGCGGGCACCGCATGAAGTCCCTGCTCGCCCGCATGCTCGACCCCGACGAGTTCCTGTCCGACCACGGCATCCGGTCCCTCAGCGCGATCCACCGGGAGCGGCCGTTCATGCTCGAGCTCGGTGGTGAGCAGCACATGGTCGACTACGAGCCGGCCGAGTCGCGGACCGGTGCGTTCGGCGGCAACTCGAACTGGCGAGGACCGGTGTGGTGGCCGATCAACTACCTGCTGATCGAGGCGCTCCAGAGGTTCGACCATTACTACGGCGACGACTTCACCGTGTCCCTGCCGACCGGCGGCGACCGGCTGGCGTCGCTCGGCGAGGTCGCCGACGACCTCGGCCGGCGGCTCGAGACGCTGTTCCTGCGCGACGACCGGGGACGGCGGCCGTTCCGCGGGCCGGACGCCACGAGTCAGCCGGAAGGTTCCGTGGACGACCACCTGCTGCTGTTCCACGAGTACTTCGACGGTGACACCGGTCATGGTCTCGGGGCGAGCCACCAGACCGGCTGGACCGCCCTCGTCGCGAAGCTCCTCGACCAGCGCGCCCGACGCCGGCGCGGGGTGAGCGGCGCCGGGACGGTCGCGGCGGCCGGTGGCGGTGTCATGGATCGGTCGCCCTGAGGCCGTCCGCGGCGCGCCGCGGACCTGCCGAGCCGGCTCCGGCGCCTTCGAGCCGGACCGACCGGATCGCCATCGTCCACGACTACTTCACGCAGCAGGGTGGCGCGGAGCGCCTGGTCGGCGATCTCGCGCGGCTTCTGCCGGCGGCGTCGATCCACACCTCCGTCTACGACCGCGAACGCCTCCCCGACGAGCTTCGCTCCGCCCGCATCCGGGCGACGCCGCTCCAGCGGCTCCGACGCCATGGCGTCCCGTTGACGCTGATGGCACCGCTCCTGCCGACGGCGTTCGGCGGGATGCCTCTCGAGGACGCCACCGTCGTCATCTCGAGCACGAGCGCGTTTGCCCATCATGTCCGTCCGCCCGGCGACGCCGTCCACGTCGCGTACTGCCACGCGCCACCCCATTTCCTGTGGGATACCGCCGACTACTTCCATGGCCGGAGGATGGCGGGGTGGGCTCTCACGCCTGGGCTGGCGGCCCTCCGTCGCTCGGATCGTGCGGCCGCCGGGCGGGTCGACGCCTACGTCGCGAACTCCGCGTCCACGGCCGAGCGGATCCGCTCTGCGTACGGCCGCGACGCCACGGTCGTCTACCCGCCCGTCGACACCGCCGCGTTCGCGCCGGATCCGGCGCGATCCGGGCGGTTCCTGGTCGTCGCGCGTCTCCGTCGCCACAAGCGGATCGACCTCGCGGTCGAGGCCGCGACCCGGTATGACTGGCCGCTCGACGTCATCGGCGAAGGACCGGACGAGGCCGCCCTGCGTCGCGCGGCCGGTCCGTCGGTCCGGTTCCACGGGCGCCTGCCGGACGACGCGGTCGCGCGGGCCATGGCGCGATGCATCGCCCTGATCGTGCCCGGGATCGAGGATTTCGGGATGACCATGGCAGAGGTCCAGGCGGCCGGCCGGCCGCCGGTCGCCTTCGCCCGGGGCGGTGCCCTCGAGATCGTCCGCGACGGCGAGACGGGGTTGACCTTCGCGGAGCCGACGGCCGAGGCGCTCGCCGAGGCGATGCGCCGGTCGATGACGGACGTGCTGGACCCCGACGCCCTCGTCGCCTCGGCCCGCCGCTTCGACCGGGCACGATTCGACGCCGGGATGCTGGCGGTGCTGGCGACCGTCCTCGGCCGCCCGGTCTCGATCGGTCCGTGAGCGCCGGGCTGCGCGCCGGCGCCGCCTCGTGGGCCGAGCGCCTGGCGGCGCTCGCCTTCGCCGTGGTCATCGTGCTCAGCCCTCTCGCCGCGCGGTTCGACCTGCTGGCGCGGCCGGCACCGGACGTGGCGCCCGCCTACACGGACCTCCTCCTGCCGTGGGCCTACGTGGCGATGATCGTGACCATCGGCCTGTGGCTCCTGGGCGTCGCGCTTCGGCCGCGGCCGCTGCGCTACGGGCCGGCCTTCATCTGGATCCCGGTCGTCGGGCTGCTCGCGATCGCGGGGCTGGGGACGGCCGTGTCGATCGACCCGCAGCTGGCCTCCTTCAACGTGATCAAGCTGGCGGTCACGATCGGCATCGGCTGGTACGTGGTGAACGAGGTGGACCGGCTCGACCGGATCATCCTGGCGGTCCTCGTGATGGTCGGGTCGCAGGCCGCGATCGCGATCGTCCAGGCGGCCACCCAGCATGCCATCGGCCTGGGCGGGCTCCAGGAGCTGCGCTTTGCGCCGGATGTGCCGGGCGTCAGCATCGTGGCGACCGACGAGGGGGCGCGCTGGGTCCGGGCGTACGGGCTGGCGTCCCACCCGAACGTGCTCGGCGGGGTGTTGGCCTTCGGCCTCCTCGTCATCGCGAGCGCCCAGGGCCACGGCCGGTGGGCGCGCCTGGTCCGGATGACGATCTTCGGCCTGGGTGTCGCCGCGTTGTTCCTGACCTTCTCCCGTGCGGCCTGGATCGCGTTCGCGGTCGGCTTGGCCGTCGCGATCGTCATGCTGGCGATCCGCCGCGACGGTCCGGGCCTGCGGCGGTGGGTGGCGGCGGCGCTGACGGCCGGCGTCATCGGCGCCGCGCTGGCCGTCCCGTTCCTGCCGTACCTGGCCGCGCGGGCGCAGGTATCCGGGCCGGTCCCGACCGAGACGCGCTCGATCGACGAACGGCTCGCGAACGCGAATCTCGGTCTGCGCGTGATCGGCGAGCACCCGGTGCTGGGGACGGGGCTCGGCACCATGCCCCAGGCGATGTGGCTGACCGACCCGACCTTTGCCTATGCCTTCCAGCCGACCCACATCGTGATCGTCGACGTCGCGGCGGAGACCGGCCTCGTCGGAGCCCTGTGCTACCTCGTGCTGGTCGTGGCACCCTGGCTGGCGCTGGTCCGGGCCAGGCGCCGCTGGACGCGCTGGCTGGCGGGGGCGTCGGCGGGGATCGCGGCCGTCACCGTCGTCGGCCTGTTCGACTTCTATCCGTGGACGGCCTCGGCCGGCCGGACCTGGGCGTGGATCCTCCTCGGACTATGGGTCGTCGCGTACCGGGTCGCGCTCGAGCCGGCGCCGGACAGCCGCCCGACGCCCGATCCCGATGGGTGACGGCTCGGCCGGCCGGCGGTTGCGGGTCGCGATCGTGACGCCGGGCTTCGTCGTGGAGCGGAACGAGCCGGGGATGCCGGGGATCGTCGACCTCGTCGAGCGGATCGCCTCCGTGCACGACTGCGAGGTGATCGCCCTGCGCCATCCGCCGGCACGGCCGCCGTACCGGGTCGCGGGCGCGCGGGTCACGACGCTCGGCATCGGGGCGGCTGGCGGCGCGTCCGGGCGGGCTCGCGTGCTCGCGGGTGGCGTCGTGGCGGTCCTGCGTCGCCATCGGCGCCGGCCGTTCGATCTCGTCCACGCCCTCTGGGCCGACGAGGCGGGTGCGGTCGCGACGATCGCCGGACGGCTCGTCCGTCGGCCGGTCGTCGTGTCGGTCCTCGGCGGCGAGCTGGCGCGGATCCCGGATATCGGATACGGGGCGGCCCTCGGGCGAGGCGGCCGGTGGACGGTCGGGATCTCCATCCGTGGCGCGGACCTGGTCACGGCCGGGTCGTCCACGACGCTCGCCGCGATCGTCGAACGGCGGCCGACGAGACCGGTCGCGCTGCTGCCGCTGGGCGTCGACACGACCGTGTTCCGACCGGCCGATCCGGCCGATCCTACGCGGGCAGACGCGGCGGGCCCCGACGGGGCGGCACCCCCCCGGCAGACGATCCTCTTCGCCGGCAGCCTCGAGCCGGTCAAGGATCCCGCGGCGATGCTGCGCATCCTCGGCCGATTGGCGCCCGACCGGCCGGGGCTGGAGCTCGTCCTCGTCGGCGACGGCCGACTGCGTGCGGGGCTGGAGGCGTCGGCCACCGGCGCCGTGCTGGCCGGGCGGGTCCGGTTCGCGGGGCACCTCCCCCGCGACGAGATGCCGGCGCTCTACCGGACGGCCGCGGTGCTTGCCGTGACCTCCCGGCACGAGGGCCAGTCGATGGTCGCGGTCGAGGCCGCTGCGTCCGGCCTGCCCGTCGTCGGGACCCGGGTCGGAGTCCTGCCGGACCTCGGCGATGGAGCCACGACGGTGCCAGTCGGCGACGAAGCGGGGCTCGCCGCCGCGCTGGCCGCCGTGCTCGATGATCCCGGCTGGGCCGCCCGGATGGCGGCTGCCGGACGGACCGCGGCGGTCGCCCGGTTCGATCTCGGACGGACGACGGCCGACCTCCTCGAGCGGTACGCCGGCCTGGTCAGGCGCGACGGCGAACCCGGCGGGCGACGGTGAGCCCGTGCCGGGCGAGCGCGACGGGCAGTGGCGCCGCCCCGTAGGCCACGAGCAGCCGCCATCGATCCGGGCGCCAGCGCTCCCAGCGCGCACCGGGGCTCGCGGGTTCGTCGGGCGGGCGGCCGGTCGTCAGCCCGCATGACGCGTCGAGGGGGACCGTCTCGGCCCACCGTGCGAGCCCGTCCGGAACCTGACGCTCGAGGCCGGCGAGGTCCGTGTCACCGAGCGCGACGGGAAAGGCGCGTCGGGCGAGGCGGAGCGACGGATAGGCGAGCCGGGGATGGGGCAGCCTGCCGAGGTCGCCGGCGACCGGCGCCATCAGACCGAGATCCAGCCACTGGACGAGCCGGCCGCGGCCGCTCAGCAGGTCGCTCGAGGCATGGATGGCGAGGTGCGCGAACAGGCTCTCGGGTCGGGGCAGCGTCGCCGGCCGCCCCAGGATCTCGCCGTGGGTGGCGCCATCCCACAGCGCCGCGGTCAGGTCGTCGTCGTCTGCCCAGCCCCACAGGTGTCGCTTGACCTCGACGTGCACCTCGACCCGGCGCGGGTTGTCCGGGTGCTCGCCTTCAGGGTCGACCAGGTGCTCACCGCCGGGCGCGATGAAGACGTCATGGGTCGGTCGCCGGTGGCCATCCGGGATGTGCCGGTAGTCCAGCCCGACGAGGATCTCGCCGAACCGGGCGCGGTCCTCCGGGCGGACGAGCAGGTCGAGGTCCGCCATCGGCCGTCGGCCGGGGTCGGCCCCCGGCATCGTCGTCAGGATGGCCCCCTTGAGCGGCATGACCTCGACACCCACGGCCTGTGCCGCGCCGAGGATCGCCGCGAGCTCGGCCTGCATCCGGGCGATCCGGTCGGCGTTGCGTCCCGCCTGCTCGACGAGCCAGGCCAGCGTCGGGGCCGGCACCGCCCCGCCCAGCCCCGAGCCGGGGAGGCTGCGGGCGAGGTGCGGCGCGAGCCCGTGCATCGTCACGACGGTGCGGAACGCGACCCACGTCGAGGGGCTCCAGCGCCGGATGACGCCGGTGCGATCGGGCGGCGGGTTCTCGAGCCACCTGGCGAGCTCGCGGGTCAGGGCGTTCGTGACCGCCGCGGATGGGCGCGTCACCGGGCCGCGATCGAGCCCGCCGGTCCCTCCATCAGGCGCTCGATCGCATCGACCGCCTCGTCCGGCGTGCCGTTCATGTGCAGCCGGTGGACGCTCCGGCCGGCCAGGAGCTCCGCGGCGTGGTCGTGCGGCGCGGACCACCCGCCGTCCCACGGCCAGTGGATCTCGAGGGCGTCGTGGGCGTTGGCGTCGTCGACCGGCTCGATCCGGGTCGGACCGCCCGTGTCCCTCGCCAGCAACAGGATGGGTCCCGCCATCGCGCACGGAACGGCCCGCCCGGGCTGGAGGCGGTCGAGGTCCACCTCGATCTTGGTCTCGCCGTTCGGCTGCCGGCGCGGCTGGATCTCCGACAATTCCGGGAAGAACGCCGCGGCATCGGGCAGCAGGCGCTGGACCCACGGGATCCCCCATAGCTCGAGCGTGGTCGCTCGGGCCCGGGCGAAGACCGCGTCCTCGGCGAAGACCCCGAAGCCACGACGGGCGCAGGCCATGGCCAGCGTCGACTTGCCGGCGCCGGCCCGTCCGGAGATGACGATCCCGCTGTCGCCCCACACGACCCCGGCGGCGTGCAGCACGAGATAGCCCCGGCCGCGCGGGAGCAGCGAGAGCGCCATGCCCTCGAGGAACGTGTAGCGGACGGTCGCCGTGTCGCGGGCGGTCGCCGGACTGACCAACCCGAGCGCGACCCCGGCGTCGACGTCGGCCACGGACACGTCGCGCGCTCCACCGGTGGTGACGTAGCGGCTGCCGTAGGTCCGGTTGATCACCTCGGTGATCGTCCCGGCGTCGGGGTCCGCCTCGAGCCGCCCGGCCGCCCGGCCGGCCGTGACCCCCCGGCTCGGTGAACAGCGAGACGACGAGCGGATCGCGACCGTCCACCGGCACCGCGAACCGCCCGAACGATGCGTCGGCCGCAGCAAGCAGCGCCGGATCGTTCGTCTCGAAGCGGAGCGTCTCGGCCATCAGGCCATACCGGCGCTCGAGCGTCGGAACGGGGATCGCCAGCTCCCCGAATCGCCGGAACGGCATCGTCACGCTCGCCACCCGCCGGCCGCGACGCCGCGCACGAGGAACCGCTGGGCGAGGACGAACACGATGATCGGCGGCACGAGCGCGATGAGGGCCATCGCCACCGAATAGTGGACATCGTTGACGTGGACGCCCTGGAAGGTCGCCATCCCGAGGCTGACCGTGAACGTGTCCGGCGCGCGGAGGTAGACCAGCGGGCCAAGGAAGTCGTTCCACGACCCCACGAACGCGAAGACCGCGACCGCGGCGACGATCGGGCGCGCCAGCGGGAGGCCGATGTGCCGGAACGCCTGGAACGGGTTGGCGCCCTCGAGCTCGGCGCTCTCGAACAGGTGCGGCGGCAGGTTCCGGAACCACTGCCGGAACAGGAAGATCGCGAAGGCGTTGCCGAACAGACTGGGCACGATCAGGGGCAGGTAGGTCCCACCCAGCCCAGGCGGCTGAACAGGATGAACTGCGGCACGATCGCGACGGTCGGCGGGATGAGGATCGTGGCGACCAGGATCCCGAACAGGATGCGCGCCCCGCGGGCGGGCAGCGTCGCGAACGCGAACCCGACGATGGACGAGGTGGCGACCGTCGCGATGACCGACAGCACCGCGATCAGCGAGGTGTTGGCGACCAGCCGAGGCACGTCCAGGAGGCTGAGGACGCCGGCCAGGTTGTCGAGGCTGGGCGGGTTCGGCAGCAGGGTCGGCGGCGACGCGTAGAACTGGTCGCGCGGCTTGAACGCGCTGGTCACCAGCCAGACGAACGGCAACGCGAACGGGATGACCACGACGACCGCGAGGATCGTCCGCCAGCGGCCGCTCACGACTCGGCCCCGAGATACGGCACGCGCCGGCCGACGAACCGGAACGCGAGCGCGGTCAGCAGCAGGACCACGGCGAATACGACGATCGCCATGGCCGCCCCATAGCCGAGCTTGCCATAGGCAAATGCCGTCTGGAACGTATACAGGGCGGTCGTGAGGGTCGCGTCGTCCGGACCGCCGCGGGTCAGGACGTAGCTCGGCGTGAAGATCTGCGAGGCGGCGATCCCGTTGACGATCGCCAGGTAGAAGGTCACCGGCAGCAGGGCCGGCCAGGTCACGTAGCGGAACCGGGCGCCCGCGCCGGCGCCGTCGAGAGCCGCGGCGTCGTGCAAGTCCTGAGGCACGGTCCCGAGCGCGGCGACGTAGACGACGAGGTTGACCCCGACGTTCCACAGGCCGATCACGATCATCGCCGGCATCGCCCAGGCGGGGTCGCGCAGCCAGGCCGGCCCGTCCAGCCCGACGACCGACAGGAGGCCGTCGATGAGGCCGAAGCGCGGGTTGAAGATCCAGCCCCACATCAGGGCCGTGGCCACGCCCGCGACGACCGCGGGCATGAACACGGTCGTGCGCAGGACGGTCCCGCCGCGCCGGAGCGGACCCAGCAGGAGCGCGAGCCCGAGACCGATCGCCAGCCCCGGGACGACCGTCGCGAGCCCGTACACGAGCGTGTTGACGACGGCCGTGCCGAAGCGCGGGTCGGCCGCGAGCGCCGTGAAGTTGTCGAGCCCGACCCAGCTGGGGGCGAGCGGCGGCTCCCAGTCGGCGAAGGCGAGCGCCCCGGCCCCCAGCATCGGCAGGACCTGGAGCGCGATGAGCCCGACCAGCCAGGGCGAGATCAGCAGATAGAACCAGCGTTCCTGGCCACGGAACCGCGGCCGGCTCAGGCCCGGGTGGGCGACCGGCCCGCGCCGGGCGAGCGAGCCCAGTCGGCCGCGCCCGAGGATCACGGCACCCGGTCGGGGGCGAGCGCCTCGTTCGCGGCCGCCTCGATCTGCGCGAGCGCATCCGGGATGGGGAGGGCGCCCGTGTTCATCTTGGTGAACAGGTCCAGGGTGCGGTCGTACGCGGCCCGCGCGCCCGCGGTGTACGGCCGGAACACTGCGCCGACCTCCATCGCCTCGAGGATCGCCTTCTGGTTGATCGGCGGGTGCGACGTGTCGATGACCGAGGACGCCACGGACCGCCGGGCCGGCACCGCGTGACCGGGCTTGCCCCAGGTCGGATTCGAGGAACGCCGGCGCGACGAGCGCCTGGATCAGCGCCCAGGCCTGGTCGGGATGCCCGCTCTTGGCCGCGATCACGTAGCCATTGGTGCTCAGCGGGGTGTGGCGCTTGCCGTCCGTCCCGAGGAACGGCTGGACGATGTCGTAGTCGATCGTGCCCGCCGCGTTGAGCTGGCCGATCGCGAACGAGCCGTTCGAGCCCATCGCCGCCTTGCCCGACTGGAACGGGTCGCCCGGCACGCCCGTCTGCGACCCGCCATACGGGTCGGACAGCCCGGCGTGGTCGTCGCGGACGAGCCCGACCCACCAGTCGAACGCCTTGCGCGTCGCGGGGTCTGTGAACGACATCGTCGTGCAGTCGGGGGTCGCGCACAGCTCACCGCCGAGGCCCTGGATCGCCGCGTCCTGCCAGTAGTAGGTCACGCCACCGTTCCAGCCCCAGCGGGTGATCTTGGTCGGATCGAAGCCCGCGTCGCCCGGGTGTGTCCCCGCGGCATCGACGGTCAGCTTGAGCGCCGCCGTCCGCATGTCCTCGTACGTCCACGTGTCATCCGGCGGCTGGAGGCCCGCATCGGCGAACGCTTTCTTGTCGAAGTAGACGATCTCCGGGGAGGCGCTGTCCGGGATGCCCCAGAGGACGTCGTGCCAGCGGTACTGGTCGAGCGGACCGGCGTAGAAGTCGGCCAGGTCGAGCCCGGCCGACTTCACCCGTTCGGTCAGGTCGAGGAACGCGGCCCGGCGGATCCACTGCTGGACGTTGGAGCCCGTCACCCGCAGCACGTCGGGCAGGTCGTCGGCCGCGACCTCGGTCGTGATCTTCTGGGTCTCCGAGTCCTGCGGGACGTTCTCGAGCTGGACCGTGAACTCGGGATGGGCGGCGTCCACCGCCTGCAGCGCGGGCTGGAACGACGCCAGCTCCTCCGGGGTCATGCTGACCTGCAGCCGCAGGCTGACCGGCCCGGCCGACGGCGACGTGCCCGAGCAGGCGCTGACGAGGACCGCCACGAGCGCGAACACGCCGGCGCCACGCAACGATCGCGTTCGACGCGCACTGGGCCTCGGCATGGCATCTCCCGTTGGGCGACCACGGTCAGGGCGACGGTGTCGAGGATAATCCGGGGATGGTCGGCCGTGCCCGAGTCGTGACGGACCGTACGTCGGTCCGGCTCGCACGGATCGCGCTGATCGCGCCGGGCCTGCTCGTTCTCGTGGTCGCGACCGTCCTGGTCACGACGCGTCACTTCGACGGCCTATACGGGCAGGACGCGTTCGGGTACGTCAACTTCGCCCTCGGACCTCTGCGCGACGCGTTCCTGCACGGCCGGGCGATCCCGTCGTTCCAGCAGCCGCCGGGCTTCCCCGTCGTCATCGCGGCGATCTCGCTCGTGGCCGGGCCGGACGGCCGGATCGGGCTCGCGGTGAGCCTCCTGGCAGGCGCGCTCGTCCCGGTCATGACCGGGCTCCTGGCCTCTGAGGTGGCCGGGCGGCGTGTCGGCGGGGGTCGCGCCATGGTGGCGGTGCCGGTCGCGGCGGCCGTCATCGCCGCGCTCCCGGGCCAGCTCTGGCAATCGAGCGCCGTGGCGATGTCGGACACGCTGGCGGTGGCGCTGGCCACGACGGGCGCCTGGGCCGCCTGCCGCTATGGCCGGACCGGACGCACGCGCTGGCTCCTGCTGGCCGCCGGGACGGTGGCGGCCGCCATCGACACACGTTGGGTGGACGGCCTGGTGGCCGTGCCGATCGCCGCGGTCGGAATCCTCGGCGTCCGGACGGTCTGGCGATCCGGCCGTCCGCGGGCGATCCGGGACGCGGGCGCCGCCGCGCTCGTCGGGGCCATCGTTCTCGCCCCGGTCGCACTGCCGATGGGTCTTGCCGTCGCCAACGGAACGACCGTGCCGTTCGCGGCGGACTTGGGCGCGTACGCGTGGGACCCGCTGAACGCACTCCGCGCCACGTTCACCTCGAGCGACGGATCGCTCACCTACGTGACGACGAGCGGGGCGTTCTACGTCGGCCAGGCCGTCGCGCCCTACTGGTTCGGGCCGGCCGGCCTTCTCGCGATCTGGGGCGCGGTCTGGGTCGCGCGCCGCGGCGGTCTCGCGGCCTCGGTGCTGCTCATCGGCTGGCCCGTCATCGTGCTCGTCTTCCTCGCCGGGTCCGCGTACCAGAACACGCGGTTCTTCCTTGCCGCGATGCCACCCGTCGCGATCCTCGTGGCGCTCGGGAGCTGGCGGCTCGCCCGGACGGTCGACGGCCGGCTGCCGCGCGACCGGCCGGCACTCCGGACGGCCCTGCTCGCGACCGTCGCCGTGGCCTGGGTCCTCGTCGCCGTCCTCGCGGCCGGGCGGTTCACCGCGAGCTTCATCGACCGCCAGACCGCGGACCTGGCGGCGATCCGACGGCTCGAGGCGGAGGTTCCGGACGGCGCCCGGCTGATCGCGATGGGCCCGACGGGCGTCTTCGTCCACGACGGCCTCCCGAACGTCGTGGAGCTGTTCGACCTCGACCCGACGGCGGCCGCCGCCCTTTTGACCGACGGTCGGCCGAGCTACCTCGTCGTCGACCCGGTCGCGATCGCCGGCCAATGGGCGGGGCGTCGGCCCGCCCTCACGGTCGCGTCGATCCGGGCCGACCACGGACTCGACGAGATCGACGACGCCGGCATGTGGACCCTCTACCGGATCGGGTCGCCCTGATCGATGTCGCGAGAGACGCGCACCCTGGCCGCCTCGAGCGCGCGGCGCGCCTGGTCCAGGTGGACCCGGTCGTGGCCGGCGGCGAGACGGAACGTCATCTCGTAGCTCTCCGGGCCCCGTTCCCGGTGGCGGCCGACCCGCGGACGGTCCGCGATCGGCCGCCGCGCCCAGAGGTCGAGGTTCGCGGCACGCAGCGCCGCGAAGGTCGCGATCAGGATCTCCGGGTCGTCCGCGTTGTGCTCGAGCCGGTCCACCCAGAGCGCCTGGTCGTAGCCGACGATCTCGGGCTCGTCCTCGGCGATGATCCAGCGCTCGCGCGCCCCGGCCATCAGCTCCGAGTCCACGATGTGGCCGACGCATTCGAGCACCGACCATTCGCCGGGCTCCGGCCGGACGCGCAGCAGGCTCCCGGCTTCGGCGACGAGGGCGCGGATGCGCGCCGGCGTCTCGAGCTGCGCGACGGCCGGGTCGTCGTCGCCGAGGGCCCCGAGGAGCGACGCGCGGTACGCGTCCGGCGCGGAGACCGGGTCGAGGTCCTGGCTCACGGGACGGCCGCCGCGCTTGTCCCGAGCGGCTCGAGGCGGGCGCGGAGCAGGTCGCCCTCGTCGTCCCCGAGCCGGCACGACCAAGCCTCGCCGTCCCGCCACACCGCGGCGTCGACGGAGGCGCCCGGCGCCGCCGCCCGGGCGTACTCGAGGCGGGCCAGCCGCGGCACGGCCCGGACGGCGCCGATGCCACCGGCGCCCTGGACAGCCTCGTCGAGCCAGTCGGCGTAGACCGCGTTGTTGACATGGTCCATCGGATCCAGCTCCTGGGGGCGGACCGTCAGGCGGGTCCGCAACGCCTCGGGCGGTGCGTCGTCCAGCGTCACCCGGGCGAGGCCGAACGCCGCCGGCGGCGCGCCGAAGATCGAATCGAACTCGGCCGGGATCCGTGTCGGTGCACCGCGGCCGTCGATCAGGACCCAGTCGATGTGGACCCAGGAGAGGAGCGCTGCCCACGGCATCGCGGAACTCGGTCCGCCGCCGGGCCCAGACGCGTCGCCAGCCGACCACCTGGGTCGTCCCGACGAGCTCGGCATTGAGCGGGATCGGGCCGACGACGGCGACCTCAGCGGCGCGGACCAGCCAGGTGATGCCGTGCTCGGCATACCAGTCCCGCCCGAAACCCGCGGACCGCCGAGTGGTAGCCGGCCAGGTCCTGCGTATAGCGGAGCAACACGGAGGTTCGGACCAGCCCGTCCGGACCGCATTCGTCGAAGCGCACGCGGTACGGCGCGCTGCAGCGTGTCCGCCGCCTGGAGCGTCAACGCCCCTGCCCGGCCAGCCCGTCGAGCGTCTCGATGGTGACGATCGCGGTCGACTCGTGCGGCGCGGTCTGGCGCGCGAGACGGACGTCGCAGGAACGCCGGGCGTCGAAGACGACGAGCGCCACGGTCAGCCGCTCGTCCTCGTCGGCGGCGTTCGAGCGCGCGTCGTCGAGCTGGTGCAGCACGTCGGCGTTGATGCCCCGCGCGCCCCACTTGCAGTCGTACGCCTCCGCGGCCCCGTCGCGCTCCACCGTCACGTCGTACGGATGGATCTCGGCACGGACGCCATCGAACAGGATGCGGCGCTCGCGGCGGACCGCGGTCGCGTCGACGCGGCGTGCCAGGAGCACCGCGGTCAGCTCCTCGACGAGGGCCCCGCGGACCTGGCTGCGGACCTGCTCGCCCCGGTCGGCGACCCCGAGGGACGCGGCCAGGATCTCCTCCGACCGGGCCTCGTCCCCGGCGTCGCCGGTCGCACCCGGGCCGAACAGGCTCGGGAACATCGCTCGCCAGCGGGCGGCGTCGGTCGTCTCGCCGTTCATGACCGCCCGGGCGAGGAGCCGCTGGGCGGGTGTGGCGTCGGCCAGGAGGGCGGCCGTCCGCGCGACCTGCGGGTCGGCCTGGATCCCGGCGTAGACCACGGCCCGGGCATCCTTGGCCGCGTCCTGGAACCTCACGGTCGTTCGTCCATCGCGAGCAGGACGACCTGCGGGAAGGTGGACAGCCAGTCGATCGCGCGGTGCGGGTCCTCGATCCGGCCGATCTCGTCCACGGCCATGTCGATGGCGGCGCTGGCCTCGTCCGACGCGTCATCGGCGCCGCGATGCGCGGCGACCGCGTCGAGTCGGGTGCGCCACGCGTCGCTCAGGTCGGCCACGTACGACCACTCGTCCTCGATCTGCTCGCCGAGCTCCTCGAGGACGGCGTAGGCATCGAGCGCGCGCTCGATCAGGTCACGGATCGTCTCGTCTGGCACGCCCCAAGCCTACGCTGCCGTGCGCGCACCCGGCCGGCTCCCCGGCGTCAGGCGGTTCGAAGCTTCCGGCGCCGGAACCCGCGGCCGAGGGCACGCTCACCGGGCAGCTCGGCTGCGTTGCGACGGAGGAGGGCCTCCAGGTCGCGGCGGGCACGTTCGTCCCACGCTCGTGAGTAGATCGCGATGGCGTCCGCACGGACCTGGTTGGCCATGCTCCGCTGACCGTCTGCCACCAGCTCGCCGACGCGGTCGAGAACGGCGCGGTACAGGGCGGGCAGCTCCTCGGCGGCGGCATTCGGCTCCATCATGTCTGAGGATGCCCCCGACCGGCCACGGAACGGAATAGCCCACGGGTCCCGTCGTGCGGCGGCCGATAGGGTGACCGGTCAGTCCCCGCGGTGGGCGCCGCTGCGAACCGTGAACGGCCCGAGCGTGCCGGTGGCCGGCATCCAGGCCTCGCTGACGCGCTCCACGATGGCGGCAGCCGGACCCTCCCGCAGCCGGTCCAGGAGGATCTCGAGCTGCCCGCGCGGTCCCTCCGCGACGCACCGGACCGAGCCATCGGCGGCGTTGGCTACCCAGCCGTCGAGCCCGAGATCCATCCCTTCGTGGAGGGCGAAGTAGCGGAAGCCGACGCCCTGGACGCGGCCGATGACGGTCGCGTCGAGGCGGACGGCCGGGTCGGACACGGCCGGTCTCAGGCCGCGACGGTCGTGCGGCGCGGCCAGGCGAGCACCAGCGCGTCGAGGATGAGCTCCGGTGAGACGTTGGTCGCCAGCCACTCGGCCGACCGGGCGGCACGCTCGAGGAACGCGACGGCGGCATCGGGGTCGATCGTGGCGGCGACCCCGGCCAGCTCGTCGAGGAGGACCGTGTCGTGGACGGAGCGCACCCCGCCGTGACCGATCAGGACGAGGTCGCGCGCCGCGTCGGTCCACAGGCCCAGCAGCACCTCGACGCCGCGGCGTCGTTCCGTGGCGGGCGTGCGGGTGGCGACCGCCGGGTCCGCGTCGGGGTCGGTGCCGGCGACGCCGTCGACGGTCTCGTCCGCCGCCTGGGCCGCGGGTGTCGGGTCGACGGCCACGGGGGCCGCGGCCCCCGCGCCGCGACGCCGACCAGCTCGGGCAGGGGCGGTCGCAGCCGACCCGGCGGTCCCGGCCGCCGCCAGCGCGTTGGCCAGCGCGATCGCGCGCGGGACGGCGGCCCGGGCAGCCGCCAGACGCGGGCCGGCGCCGGCGTCGGTCAGGTCGAGCAGGACCCGAGTGAGCTCGGCGCGGATGAGGACCGCCTCCGGGGCACGGGCGTAGGCCATCGCCAGGCCCGGTCGACCGCCGGCCAGGCGGCCGAGCCGCGCGGCCGTCGGCGGGTCGACGAGCCCGTGGTCGGCGAGGATCGCCTCGATGTCGCGCGACCCGACGAGCCCGAGGCGCAGGCGGAAGCAGCGCGACCGGACCGTCGGGAGGAGACGCGCCTCCTGGTCGGCACACAGGACGATCGTGACGCCCGCGGGCGGCTCCTCGAGCGTCTTGAGCAGCGCGGACTGGGCGTCCTCGTTCATCCGGTCGGCCGCCTCGATGATGGCCACGCGCGCGCCACCCTCGACCGGCATGAGGGTGAGGTCACCCAGGAGATCCTTGACGCCCCGGTATCGCGCGTCCGGGCCGCCGATCACGATCTGGCGCCCCGGCCCGGCCGGCCCGAGCCGATGCACGTCCGGGTGCGTGCCGTGCTCGACGAGCCGGCACGCGCGGCACACCCGGCACGGCCGGGCGGCCGGCTCGGCCGTGCACAGGAGGCCGGCCGCCAGGTCGAGCGCGAGGGTCGTCTTGCCGACGCCCTCGGGCCCGGCCAGGAGCACGGCGTGCGGGGCCGGCCCACGGACCATGGCGGCCACCGCGGCGAGCGCGGCAGCCTGGCCCCGGGTCCTGGCCCCGTCCATCCGCGATCCCTGTCCGGTCAGGCCGGGTCGGTCGCCGCCGTCTTCCGGGGTGCCGCCGGCTTGCGCGGTGCCGCCGGCTTGCGCGGTGCCGCCGCCTTGCTGGTCGTGCGCCCCGTCGACGAAGCGTCCGTCGGGGCGGCGTCGGCCGCGGTCTCGGCGTCCGCGGCGGCCTTGGGCTTCCGCGTCGCCCGCGGCTTGGCGGCCGTCGTCGGCGCCGGGGCGTCGGCGGTGAGGTCACCGTCATCGGCCGTGGCCGGGGTCGCCTTGGAGGCCGCTGAGGCGCGAGGCGCCGCCGGCTTCCTGGTGGCCCGAGGCTTGGCCGGAGCCGCCTCCTCGCCCGCACTCGTCTCGACCGCGGCCGTGGCGGCCGTCGTCCGGGGCTTGCGCGTGGCGCGGGGCTTTGCGATCGGCTCCTCGTCGATGACGACGGGCGCCGCCAGGTCCTCGGCGGCCGGGTTGACCGAACCGGCCGACGGCCGGCTCGGGGCGGGCTTCTGGGCGACCTGCGCCCGGAGCATGGCCTCGAGCTCGGGCGGGACGTCGCTCCACGGCTCACTCGAGCTGCGGGGCGGCGGCGGCGCCGAGGTGACCGGACGATCGCCCCGGCTGTAGTTCCGATCGTCACGCGGCGGCGTCGACGACCGTGGCCGGGCGCTCACGTCCGGGTAGCGGTTGATGCCACCCCCGCCGCCGCCACCGCGTCCATAGCGCTCGCGCTCCATGGCCGACTGGTAGGCGGACCGGCCGCCGCGGGCACCGCGCCCGCCGCCACCGCCTCCGCCCCGGTTGTTGCTGCCGCGGCGTTGCTCGGCGATCAGGTACTCCGGGATCTCGGGCTCGTCGAAGTCCTCGTCGTCGGTGATCGGGGCTCGCGGAGCGGTCGAGGCGGCCGGGGTCCCGATCTGGGAGTCCCACACCGACCCGAACGCCGACGCCCGCGGCGCGCGCGCGGGCGGCGCCACGTCGACGTCATCCTCGTCCTCGTCCTCGCGATCCACCGGGGCCGCGGCTCGTGCCGCCGCCTCCCCGGCAGGCGCCCGCTCGGGTGCCTCCTCGGAACCCTCGGCCGCCTCATCCTCGCTCCGGCCACGGCCACGACCGCGGCCACGACCGCCACGGCGTCGGCGCCGGCGCGGCTCCTCGCCGTCCTCGAGCGTGCCTCGCTCACGGGCGGCCTCGTCGGCGGCATCGGTCGCCGCGTCGTCGAGGTCGTCCAGGGTGAAGACCTCGGCGCGCGCCAGATCGGCCTCGGTCAGCGTCCCGACCGAGCGCGACAGCCGCTCGCCGGGCAGCGCGACCAGGCCGGGCGCGTCGCCACCGGCCGTTGCCGCCACCGGCTCGGCCGCACCGGACCGGGTCCGGCTGCGGGGTCGTGCGGTCGCGGCGACCGGCTCGGCATCACGCCCGCGGCCACGTCCGCGACCACGGCCGCGACCGACGCCGGTGCCCTCGGTCTGCTTGTCGGGGACCTCGGTCATCGACAGATCCGCATCGTCGTCGGCGACGCGTCGTCCGGAGCGCGTGCCCTTCTCGACCCGCGCCAGCTGGACGATGTCGGTGAACAGGTCGGCGACCTCGATGAGGTCGGAGCTGGTGTTGCCGCGGAAGCTGATGACCTCGACCCGGACGCCCTGCTCCTGCACGGCGCGGATGGCCGGCGCGAAGTCGCCGTCACCCGACACGACGATCGCGATGTCCAGGTTCCGGGCCGTCTTCATCATGTCGACGACGAGCTCGATGTCGAGGTTGGCCTTGACCTTGCCGTCGCCGTACTTGCGGATGTCCTTGCTGACGACCTTGTAGTTGCTCCGGCGGAGGAAGTCGTGGAAGTTCCGCTGGTTCTCGTTGTCCGGGTCGAGCCCCGTGTACGCGTACGCGCGCACCAGATCGCGGCCGGCGGAGGCCGCCTTGAGAAGCGTGACGTAATCGATGTCCACGCCCGCGGCCTTGGCCGCATAGAAGATGTTCGCCACGTCCACGAAGACGGCGACGTTCTTGCCCACTGTGACTCCTTGTTAGGGTTCGGTCCGGCCGGCGCGCTCGCGCAGCTCGACCGGGACGGTCATGACTGGTGACGCGCGGCGGATCCCGCCGCGGCCACGATTCGTTGGATGCGCGGACCGGCTTCGTCGAAGCCCATCCGCTGCCAGCGTCCGAGAAGCTCGGCCTCGGGCCGATCGGCCTCGACGACGGTGCATCCCTTGTTGCTGGCGGATCTGAGCAGCTCCTCGAGAAGGGCGGCGGTGATGCGCTCCGCGTCGTACTCCGGATCGACCACGAGGAAGTCGATCGTGCCGACGTAGCCACCGGCTCGGACCGATGGCCGAAGCGCGAGGATCGCGCCACCGACGACGACGCGCCCCGATTCCGCGACGACGACGCTGGCCTGCGGCAGGTAGACCAGCTGGCGCATCAGATCGGCTGCTCCGAGCGGGCTCTGGCCGCGGTCGATCCGCACCGAGTCATCGCCCAGGGCGACGATCCGGTCGATGTCCGTGACACGGGCTGCTCGGACCAGGTATTCCAAGGCGACGGGTCAACCTCGCAGGGTCCGGCGACCATGGCCCTCGACCGGGTTCGATCGAGGCGACACCGGGGCCCGCGGTCCGCTCGTTGGCGGCAAGCGATGGATCGCTCGCGACGCGCTCAAGGGTGCGGCCGACCGGTATTGCATTCAGGTCGCCGATGGGTAATATACGGCATCGCTTCGGCGGCCACCTGTGCGCCGCCCGGATGCGGGACCCCATGGCCGCACCTCGTCCACGATCATCGACCGGGAACCGTCGCCAGGGAGGGCAGCACGGGACCGACCGGAGATCGCGCGAGAACGTCAGGGTCCGGCACCGGATCGAGCCGGGTGGTATCGACCGGTGACTTGGAGGAGACTGAATGAAACTGCACAAGGTGAGTGCGCTCGCGGCCGTCAGCATCCTGGCGTTCGCGGCGTGCAGCTCGAGCACGGGCTCTGCCGCGCCGAGCACGGGCGCCAGCGCGGCGGCCAGCGGTGGCGCAGCTGCCAGCGGTGGCGCCTCGAAGGGCGAGCTCAAGCTCGGTGTCACGCTTCCGCTTTCGGGTGGCGCGGCGGCCGACGGCCAGCCGACCCTCAAGGGCGCTCAGCTCGCTGTCGACGCGGCCAACGCGGCCGGCGGCATCGGTGGCTACACCATCAAGCTCGTCCCGCTCGATCATGCCATCAACGGCAAGTACAACGAGCAGCAGGGCGCGGCGGACATGCAGACCTTCGTCGCTGACTCGAAGGTGATCGGCGTCGTCGGCCCGTACAACTCGGCCGTCGCGAAGGTCCAGATCCCGATCAGCAATGCCGCGGGCCTGCTCCAGTGCAGCCCGGCCAACACCAACGAGACGCTGACCAAGCCGCCAGCCGCGCTCGACTTCCGCAAGACCAACCCGGACAAGATCAACTACATCCGCGTCGCGGCCACGGACGACATCCAGGGCCCGGCGATGGCGATCTACGCGTTCAACACGCTCGGCCTCAAGAACCTGCTGATCGTCGATGACGTCACCACGTTCGGCAAGGGCGTCGCGGACAACTTCCAGAAGAAGTACGAAGAGCTCGGCGGCAAGGTCGTCCTCCGCCAGGGCGCTCCGGCCGACACGACCGACTTCAACGGCATCATCAGTAGCCAGGCCCTCCAGGCCACGCCGCCTGATGGCGTCTACTACGGCGGCGTCGTCACCTCCGGCGGCGGCCTGTTCCTCAAGCAGCTCCGCCAGGCGGGCCTGACCGTTCCCTTCATGGGCCCGGACGGCATCGTCAACGGCAGCGGCGCGGACAAGGGCTCGCTCATCCAGATCGCCGGCGCTGATGCCGCGAAGAACTCCTACGGCACGGTCGCCGCGATCGGTGACTTCCCCGGCAAGAAGGACTTCGACGCCGCGTACGCCGAGCATTTCAAGGCCGACAGCGACTTCAACACCCCGGGCGCGTACTCCGGCCCGGCGAATGCCTGCGCGGTCGTCATCCTCGACTCGCTCAAGGCGGCCCTTGAGGCCGGCGCGACCGACGACGCAGCCATCCGGGAGGGCGTCCGCAAGTACGCCAGCGACCCGGCCAACAAGTTCGAGACGGTCCTCGGGACGGAGTCGTTCGACGTGAACGGCGACACCACCCAGCCGTACATCTCCTTCTACGTCACCGATCCGGCCGCCAAGAGCGGCGCCGGCGATTGGGTCTTCAAGGAGCAGCAGTCCTTCGCCAGCAAGTAAGTCCGTAATCCAGCAACGGCCGGAGGGGTGATCCCTCCGGCCGTTCTGCATCAAGGTCGGTTTCGGGCAGGCCCGGAGGTCGCATGGCGAGCACGACGGTCGGCGCACCCGCCAGGCCAAACGCCCTGGCGGTCATGAGGCGGAGCAGCGCCGGGCCCTATCTCTTCATCGTGGCCCTGACGATCGTGATGTACTTCGTCCTCGGCCCCCGCCAGTTCGTCAATGCCCTGACGATCGGCGCGATCTACGCCCTGGTCGCCCTCGGCTACACGATGGTCTACGGGATCATCGAGCTCATCAACTTCGCCCACGGCGACGTGTTCATGGTCGGCGCATTCGTGTCGCTGTTCGTGCTCACCAACGTGCTCGGCCAGACGGGCTCGGCCACCAGCCTCGAGCAGATCGTCTTCGTGCTGGCGATCGACTTCGCCGTGACGATGACGATCGTCGGCGTGCTGGGCGTCACGATCGAGCGGTTCGCCTACCGGCCCCTCCGCAACGCCCCGCGCCTGGCCCCCCTGATCACGGCCATCGGCGTCTCGTTCATCCTGCAGAACCTGGTCCAGATCATCTACGGACCGTCGCCGGTGAACACCCCCCAGATCATCCCGCCGACGGCGAGGGTCGAGATCGGCGGGATCAGCATCGGCTGGGTGAACATCTTCATCATCGTGACCGCCCTCGTGCTGATGACCGGCCTGCAGATCTTCGTGTCCCGGACGAAGATGGGACGGGCCATGCGGTCCACGGCGTCCGACCGCGAGGCGGCGGCACTGATGGGCGTCGACATCAACCGGACGATCGCGGTGACCTTCCTGATCGGCTCGGCGCTGGCCGGTGCGGCCGGCGTGGTCCAGGGCCTCTACTTCGGCAACATCCAGTTCACGCTCGGGTTCCAGTCCGGCCTGAAGGCCTTCACGGCGGCCGTCCTGGGTGGCATCGGCAACCTGACCGGTGCCGCCATCGGCGGGTTCATCATCGGCTTCGTCGAGGTGACCTGCGCGAACTTCGGCTTCTTCGTGTGGGCGCAGGCGGCCGTGTTCCTGATCCTGATCGTGACTCTCGTCTTCCGCCCGGCCGGCCTGTTCGGCCAGCAGCTCGGAGAACGGGCATGAGCGCCACCACGGTTCCCGCCAAGGCCGAGGCCAAGGGGCCCGGCCCGCGCCAGCGGCTGTCCGACTTCGCCGATCGTCACCGCTCGACGAGTGTGCTGGTCGGCGTCAGCCTCGTCGCAGCGGCGCTGCCGGTGATCGTCCTGCTGCCGCCGTTCAGCGGCTTCAGCGGCCAGAACGTCTGGATGGACGGCTTCACCAACGCCGGCGTGTTCATCCTGCTGGCGCTCGGCCTCAACGTCGTGGTCGGGCTGTCCGGCCTGCTCGACCTCGGCTACGCGGCCTTCTTCGCGATCGGTGCGTACACGTACGCCTTCGCCGCGTCGCCGTTCTACAACAACTCCTACCCGTTCTGGCCGATGCTGCTGGTCGGTGCGGGGATCGCCGCCCTCTTCGGGATCATGCTCGGGGCGCCGACTCTGCGGCTGCGCGGCGACTACCTGGCCATCGTCACCCTCGGCTTCGGCGAGATCGTGCCGATCACGATCCTGAATCTGAGCGACTACACCGACGGCCCGAACGGCATCGGCGGGATCAACGCGCCGTCGATCGGCGGGATCGACTTCCCGACCACCGGCAATCCGTGGCCGTACTACCTGACGATGCTCGGGCTGATCGTGATCTCGATGATCCTGATCTACCGCCTCCTGGACTCCCGGCTCGGGCGGTCGTGGAACGCGATCCGCGAGGACGAGCTGGCCGCCGCGGCAAACGGCATCAACACGGTCACGACGAAGCTCCTCGCCTTCGCCATCGGGGCGTCGACGGCGGGTCTGGCCGGCGTCTTCCTGGCGGCCAAGCTCCAGACCGTGACCCCGAACCTGTTCCGGTTCGACGTGTCATTCACCGTGCTGGCCATGGTGGTGCTCGGCGGCATGGGCAACATCTGGGGCGTTGCCGTCGGCGCGTTCATCATCTTCATGATCCAGAGCGTCTTCCTGAAGCAGCTCAACCTGTTCTTCGACAACGTCCACGTCCCGATCCTGAGCGACATCGACTTCCTGCAGTACCAGTTCCTCCTGTACGGCATCGCCCTGGTCGCGATGATGCTGCTGCGACCCGAGGGCCTCTTCCCGAGTCAACGCCGGAGACGGGAGCTCCACACCGACGAGGATGTCGCGTTCGGCGAATCGGGCGATCCGATGGGCGCGGCACCCGAATGAACGACATGCCAGCGACGCCGGCCGGCGAGCCCGCGACCACCGACGCGGGGCCGGACGCGATCGACCCGATCGACGTGATCGACCTGCCGCCGGAGGCGATCGACGCGATCGACGCCGCGGCAGCCGCGGCTGCGGCCGCGGCAACGGCACCCGGCGGGCAGGCCGAGACCCTCCTGGCCGCACGCTCCGTGACCAAGCGGTTCGGCGGCCTCGTCGCGGTCCGGGACATCAACCTGGACATCCCGGCCGGCGGCATCGTCAGCATCATCGGCCCCAACGGCGCGGGCAAGACGACGTTCTTCAACGTCATCGCCGGGATCATCGACCCGACCGCCGGATCGGTGGCGTTCAAGGGCAAGACCCTGATCACCCGGCCGCGCCGGGTCTGGCTCGAAATCGGTCCTGTGGATCGTCCCGGCGCTCGTGGTGGCCCTGGTGGCCCTCGCGCTCGGGGCCGCCTCGCAGGGCAACGACGGGCTCATCCTCACCATCGCCGGGGTCCTCATCGCGCTGGTCATCACGCTCGTCGTGGCCACCATCCGGCCGGGCTGGTACACGGCCCTCCTGGCCCGGCTGGGCATCCTGCGCAGCGCGCGTCCAAACGACGTGGTGGCGGCCGGGATGGGCCGGACCTTCCAGAACATCCGCCTGTTCCAGAACATGACCGCGCTCGAGAACATCCTCGTCGGGATGCACCTCCAGCTCAAGGCCAACATGATCGACCACCTGATCTCCTCGCGCCGCCAGCGCCGGGAGGAGACGGCCGCTGCGGAACGCGCCGGGGAGCTGCTCCGGCTGGTCGGCCTGCGTGGGCGGGAGAACGAGCTGGCCAAGAACCTGCCATACGGCGACCAGCGCCGGCTGGAGCTGGCCCGGGCGCTCGGGAACGACCCCGCGCTCCTCCTGCTGGACGAGCCGACGGCGGGCATGAACCCGAACGAGACGGCCCAGATGACCGCGCTCATCAGCCGGCTCCGGACGGAGCTCGGGTTGAGCGTCCTGCTCATCGAGCACGACATGCGCGTGGTCATGGGCATCAGCGACCACATCATGGTCATGGACCACGGTGAGCAGATCTCGCAGGGGACGCCGGACGAGGTCCGCCGCGACCCGAAGGTCATCGAGGCCTACCTCGGGACGGGCGCGGCATGACCGTCGTGACAGATCCTGCGGCGACGCCGACCGGGCCGGCGAAGGGCGATGTCGTCCTCGAGCTGACCGGCGTCCACACCTACTACGGCAAGATCCACGCCCTCCAGGGGGTCGACCTGACGGTCCGCGAGGGCGAGATCGTCACGCTCATCGGCTCGAACGGGGCGGGCAAGACGACGACCCTCAAGACCATCAGCGGGATCCTGCATCCGCGCGTGGGCACCGTCACGTTCCGCGGCCGGGACATCTCGAAGACCCCGCCGCACGAGCTCGTCCGCGAAGGGATCGCCCAGTCGCCCGAGGGCCGGCGGATCTTCTCCCGGCTGACCGTGCTCGAGAACCTCCAGATGGGCGGCTACACCCGCACCAGCAAGGAGGTCACGGAGAACATCGAGCACGTGTTCGGCCTCTTCCCGCGGCTCAAGGAGCGGGCCAGCCAGAAGGGCGGGACGCTGTCGGGCGGGGAGCAGCAGATGCTGGCCATCGGGCGGGCGCTGATGACCCGGCCCAAGGTCCTGTTGCTCGACGAGCCATCCCTCGGTCTGGCCCCGATCCTGATCCAGCAGATCTTCGCGATCATCCGCGAGATCAACGTCGACGGCACGACGATCCTGCTGGTCGAGCAGAACGCGCTCCAGGCGCTCGAGGTCGCCGATCGCGGCTACGTCCTCCAGACCGGCCGGGTGATCCTCGCCGACGACGCCAAGGCGCTCGCGGCGAACCCGGACGTCCGCCGGGCGTACCTCGGGGAGATCTGACTCGCCGCCCTGAGCGGCCCGGCTGACGGCCATCGATGGACGATCATCACGGCGAGTTCCGGGTCGAGCCTGTCCGCTCGAAGGCGGTCAGCCGGGTCGTGCCGATCGCGACGTTCCTCGTCGGCATCTTCCTCGGGGCGGCCCTGGTCAAACCGTGGGACCTGTTCTTCCCGACCCCGACTCCCGCGGTCGCCGTCGCGCAGCGGCCGGCCGTCTCCGCAAGCGCCGGCCTGTCGCCCAGTCCGTCGCCGACGCCACCGCCCGCCGAGTGTGCGTTCGCGGGCGGCTGGCGGGTCTTCGCGCTGGGGGCGCCGGACCTCCTCGGCGGTGACGGCTCGACCGGCGTGGCCGGGTCGAGCGCGCCGCCCGTCGCCCGGACGGACATCGGCAATCCGCTCCGACGCTGGCTGGAGGTGGATCCGCTCGAGACCGCGTCCGGGCCGGGCGACCAACGCATCCCGTTCGTCACGATCGTCTCCGACCGGATCGCCGGGATCGGCTACTGCCCGCCGCCGGACGGCAGCGACGGTCCGCCGGCCGACGCCCGGTTCGACGCCTGGCGGCTCGACACCGCCGGCACGCCGGCCGCCCTGGCGCTGCACCCCGCCACCTTGGGGACGACGTCCACGATCCGGGTCCCCGTCTACATCGGGGCGGATCCGCCGGCCGGCACGACGGAGCACTGGCCGGCCGGACGCTATATCTTCGCGGTCGAGGGGTCGGACCTCGCGTCCTACGCCCGGTGGTTCGGGGTGGAGATCCGGTCCCCACCCGGCAAGCTCTCCAGCTGAGGCGACCATGGATCTCGGACTGCGCGACCGTCGCGCGCTCATCGGTGGCGGCAGCGGCGGCCTCGGCGGCGCCATCGCCGAGGTGCTCCGGGCCGAGGGAGCCGCCGTCGGGTTGACGGCGCGTCCGAGCGATCGGCTCGATGCCGCGGCGGCCCGGCTCGGCGCCCTGGCGGTCCCGGCGGACCTCTCGACCAAGGACGGCCCGGCCGCCGCGGTGGCCGCCGCCGTCGAGGCGCTCGGCGGCCTGGACCTGCTGGTCGTCAACTCAGGCGGGCCGCCGACCGGGCGGTTCGAGGACGTCGACGAGACCGCCTGGCAGACCGCCATCGACGGCACGCTGTGGAGCGCCGTGCGGGTCCTGCGAGCGGCGCTGCCGCATCTCCGCGAGGGCCGCGACCCGGCGGTGCTGGTCATCCTGTCGAGCTCGGTGCGGGAGCCGATCCCCGGCCTGACGACGTCGAACCTGCTGCGACCCGGGCTGGCCGGCCTGATCAAGTCCCTCGTCGAGGAGATCGTCCCGGTCCGGATCAACGGGCTCGCGCCCGGCCGCTTCCAGACGGACCGCATCGCCCAGCTCGACGCGGGCCGGGCGACGACCCTGGGCGTGGATATCGAGGAGGTCCAGCGGCGCACGATCGAACGGATCCCGCTGGGCCGCTACGGCGACCCGCTCGAGCTCGGCCGGGTCGGGGCGTTCCTGCTGTCGCCGGCCGCGTCCTACGTGACCGGGGCGATCGTCCCGGTCGACGGCGGGATGATCCGCGCCCTGCCCTAGACCGGGGCCGTCGCGGCCAGCCCGACGCTCTCGAGGACCAGGTCGAGGTCCGCGATCGTGCCCGCGTCCAGGGCCGCTCCCGGCGCGCGCAGCTTCGCCGTCGCGATCGCCCCGCGGCGCTGGTACAGGTGCTTGCGGATGGCCAGGTTGATGCCCGGCTGGTTCTCGAACCGGATGAGCGGCAGGACCCGGTGGAAGACCTCCCGGGCGCCCGCCTCGTCGCCGGCCCGGTAGCGACCGACGATGTCGACGAGGACCTCCGGGAAGCCGAAGCCGGTCATCGTGCCGACCGCGCCGCGGCGCAGCTCCTCGAGCAGCATGATCGCGCCGAGCCCGCCCAGCACGCGCAGGTCCGGTCGCAGCGCCAGGAGCCGCCCGACCTTGGGCGGGCTCGGCTCGTCCTCGAGCTTGACGACGCGGCAGCGTCGGGGCGCGGTCCGCGATCGCCGCCAGCAGCTCGACCGACATGAACACGCCGCTGCTGGCCGGGTGGTCCTGGACGACGATCGGCAGCGTCACCGCACCGGCCACGGCCAGGTAGTGGGCGATCACGGCGTCGTCGTTCGGGCGGGCGAGGACCGGCGGGGCGAGCATGACCGAGTGGGCGCCGAGCGCCTCCGCCTCCCGCGCGAAGGCGACCGCCCGGCCCGTCGCCGCGTGGCTGACACCGACGCAGACGGGCAGGTCGCCGGCGGCCGCCAGCACGCCGCGGATCACCCGGCCGCGTTCGTCGTCGGACAGCTTGGCCGCCTCGCCGAGCACGCCCAGGATGGTCATCCCGTCCACGCCGCACCCGGCCACGAACCGGGTCAGCGTCGGGAGGCTGGCCTCGTCGAGCTCGCCGTCCTCGAGGAACGGGGTCGGGACGATGTTCCAGACGCCCTCGAGTCGATCGATCGTGGACACCCGGCCATCCTAGCCCGCCCGGTGGTCAGCGGTAGACCGACTCGCGAGTCATCGTCCAGGCGGCGCGCGACAGGATGACGAGGCCCAGGGCCGCGATCCACAGACCGGGGCCGTTCGTGATGACCTCGGCCGGGGTGGTGAAATGGAAGGCGCCGTTGACGGCGAGCTCGATCACCCGCCAGCCGAAGCCGATCCAGCCCGCGACCGCGAGGATCGCGTAGGTGAGCCAGCGGTCGACGCCGAGCGGCCGGTCGCCGACCGCGTACGGGAGCACGACCAGGGCCAGCGTGGCGATCCCGACCAGGAACACGAGGAACCCGCTGCCCTGGAAGCCGTTGCCGGAGATCGCCGTGATCCCGGGCGTGCCACCGACCTGCCACCACGGCAGGACGCAGCCGACGACGAGGAGCGGCCCGGCGATCGCGGCGAGCGTCCGGCCGCGGCCCAGCGGGCGCCGATGCATGGTCATCCGCCACCGACCTCGGTGTAGACCTCCGGCTTGAGCACGCCCACGTACCGCAGGTTCCGGTACAGCTCGCCGTAGTCGAGGCCGTAGCCGACGACGAACTGGTCGGGGATGGTGAAGCCGGTGTAGTCGACCGGGATCTCCACCAGGCGCCGGGCGGGCTTGTCGAGCAGCGTGCAGATCCGGAGCGACGCCGGGGCCTTGCCGCGCAGGTAGCGGACCAGGTAGTTGAGGGTCAGGCCGGTGTCGATGATGTCCTCGACGATCAGGACGTCCTCGTCCGCGATGCTCGCCGAGAGGTCCTTGAGGATCCGCACGAGGCCGGACGATTCGGTCGCCGAACCGCCGTACGAGCTGACCTCCATCAGGTCGATCCGGACGGGGATGTCGATCGCCCGCATCAGGTCGGCCATGAACGGCAGGGAGCCCTTGAGGACCGACACGAGCGTGAGCCGGCGGCCGCGGTAGTCCGCGCTGATCCGGGCGCCGAGCTCGCGCACCTTGGCGTCGATCTCCTCCTCGGTCAGCAGGATCTCGCCGACGTCGCCGTGGAGGTTCGCCGTCTCGCTCATGCCGGCGTCCCATTCGGTGTCGCGTCAGCTGATCGGCGCGCGGCGTCGACGGCGGGGCCGGGGCGGTGCCGGTCGCGGCGCCGCCGGTCTCGGGCACCACGACGGCGGGCACGGGGCCGGCGCATCGTCGGCATCGCGTGCCGGCTCGGGCGCACCGTACGGGGACGGCGACCTGGCCCGGACGTCCCGGACAGGCCGTCGGCGAGGGCGAGCTTGCCGTACTTGAGCATCAGGGCCCGGAAGTCCCGCGCGTAGAACAGCTTGACGTTGAGGTCCGGGTACAGCTCGCGCAGCCGGCGGAGCTTGCGGTTCTTCTTCCGGACCAGCTTCTGGCGGAGCGTCGTCATCTCGAGGTAGAGGTCGAGATCCGGCAGGTAGAAGTCCGGCGAGAAGCTCTCGATCGACGTCGCCATCGAGGTTCCACAGGATCGGGAAGGTGTCCGGCTCGTACTCCCAGCGCACGGCGTAGAAGTCGAGGATCCGGGACATCTCCGCCTCGCTGGCATGCGCGAAGGGCACGCTCACCGGTCGGGCGCCGTCCCGCGCCCCGGCTGTCCGATGGCGTCGAGCCAACCGACCAGGTCGCCCCGCCAGGCGGCGAGGTCCAGCCGGAGGGCCTCCACGTCTGCCGCGTCGATCGGCCTGCCGCGGCCCCTGGACGACGAGCGGGCCGGCGGAAGCGGGCCGTCGGTGGCGACGTCGAGGACCTGGCCGCCGTCCCGTCCATCGGTGTCGAGGAGGAGGCCGAGCGCCGCGCTTCCGCAGTCGTCGCAGACGAGCTCCACGAAGGCGACGTCGTCGCGGCGTGGCGAGGATCCGGATCCGGCCGCGTCGGGACGGGCGCCCCGCAGGCGGTGCACGTGGCGCCGTCTGGGATCGATCGTGGACGACCGCTGGGATCCATCGGCGGCAAGTCTAGCCGAGGCGCGCCGCTCGCGACGGCGCGTGGCCATCCATACCCCCAGGGGGTATCATGCGGGCACCACCGGCGCCGTCAGGAGCCGACGACCGATCGAGGAACCCACGTCCGATGAGTCCGACCGAGGGGCGTCGCGCCGCTGCCCCGCCCGACCCCAGCCACTTCCGCCACAGCTATTCGAAGGACAAGGCCCAGCTGGTGCGCCGCCTGTCGCGGATGGAGGGCCAGGTCCGCGGGATCGCACGGATGATCGAGCGCGAGGAGTACTGCGTGGACATCCTCCAGCAGACCGCCGCGCTCCGGGCCGCCGTCGACTCGCTGTCGATCCTCGTCCTCGAGGACCACGTCAGCGGCTGTGTCCGGACGGCGGCCGAGCAGGGCAAGGCGGACGAGTACGTGGACGAGGTCATCGACGTCGTGCGCCGGACGCTCGGCCGGCCGGTCCGCAGCTCGGGTCGATCCGCCTGATCCACGCGACCGGGCGGGACATCCGCCCCGGTTATCCACGAAAGCACCGCGCGCCCGCGGATTCGTGGACAACTCCGTTGACGCGGGATGGCCCGGACCTCTACCGTCCGGCATCCGCACTGGGGCAGGTCCAAGGGTAACGCGGTCCGCGAGGGGCCTGGGGAAACCCGGCTGAGAACCGGACCGGCCGCGGAAGACCGAAGAGCCGGCTCATGGTGCGAGACGATGCCGACGCCGGGAGCGGCGCCGCGTGGACGGATGGCACGCAGACACAGGAGGCGTGTGGACCGACCGCGTGAGCCGCTCCCGACGCGCGTCCGGGACACCCCGACCCTCCCCGCCGCGTATGCCGACGCCCTGGACGCGGGCCTGTCCGCCCTCGCCCTGGAGCTGACCCCGGAGGCCCGCGCCGCGATCGACGGTCACGCCCGGCTGTTGCTGGCGTGGACCGCGGCGATCAACCTGACCGCCATCCGCGAGCCCGCGGCCGTCGCCGTCGGTCACGTCGTGGACAGCCTGACCGCCGTCCGTGTCCTCCGC
Organism: uncultured Chloroflexia bacterium; assembly: GCA_963755995.1. GTDB lineage: Bacteria > Chloroflexota > Limnocylindria > Limnocylindrales > CSP1-4 > SPCO01. The sequence continues at coordinate 926,500 of CAVWLQ010000002.1, forward strand.
GAGCGTGGAGCCGAGCGGTCCATCGACCTCGGGTCGGGCGGCGGCTACCCGGGCATCCCGCTCGCGGCGGCGCTGCCGACCGCCCGGACGCTGCTCCTCGAGCCGATCGCCAAGAAGGCCGGGTTCCTGTCCGTCGTGGCCGCCGCGACCGGCCTCGGGGATACGGTGGAGGCCGCGGCGGTCCGGTCGGAGGCGCTCGCCGCCGACTTCCGTCATCGCGGTCGCTGGCCGGCCGTCACGGCCCGCGCGGTCGCGTCCCTGGCCGATCTCGTCGAGCTCGCGTTCCCGCTGCTGGAACCGGGTGGCTGCCTCGTCGCCTGGAAGCGCGGCGACATCGGCCCGGAGCTGGCTGCCGCGGACCGGGCGATCGCCGCGCTCGGCGGGGGCACGCTGGAGGTCCGGGAGGTCGCCGTCCCCGGGCTCGACGGACACCGGCTGGTCGTCGCCACGGCTGTTGGCCATAGCCCGGCCGCGTACCCGCGCGATCCGGCTACGCGCAAGCGACGGCCGTGGTGAGCGGTGCACTGCTAAATTCGGTCGCGTGCGCATCGCCGTGCTGTCGGACATCCACAGCAACCTCGTCGCCCTCGAGGCCGTGCTCGCCAGGATCGGGTCGGTCGACGCCCTGTGGCACCTCGGTGACGTGGTCGGCTACGGCCCCGAGCCCGATGCCGTGGTCGAACGGCTCGCCGCCCTCGGCGCGACCGGCGTCCGTGGCAACCACGACGCGGCGGCCAGCGGCGCGATCGACATCGACTGGTTCAACGCCGAAGCCCGGGCAGCCATGGAGTGGACCCGGACGACCATCTCGGAGACGACACGTGCCTGGCTGGCGACCCTGCCCCAGCGCCGCTCGGAGGCCGCCTTCACCCTCGTCCACGGCAGCCCGCGCGACCCGACCTGGGAGTACGTGACCTCGGCGGCCCTGGCCCGGGCCGGCCTGTCCGCGATCTCCACGGAGCACGGCCTGCACGGCCACACCCACGTCCCGATCGCCTTCACGATGGTCGACGGCCGGATGCGCACGCTGACGCCACGGGCGGGCAACACCGTGGCCCTCGGCGAGGGCCGCACGCTGCTCAACCCGGGCAGCGTCGGCCAGCCGCGGGACGGCGACCCACGGGCCAGCTACCTGATCCTCGACACCGATGCCGCGACGGCCACGTGGGGCCGCGTCGCATATGACATCGAGGCGGTCGGCACGATGATCCGGTCGGCCGGCCTGCCGACGCGCCTGGCCGATCGGCTGCGCGTCGGCGCCTGAATGATCGGCGGACGACGCCCACTTCAAGGACGCAAGCCGGGCGATCGTCGCGTTCGCGTGGAGCGCCCGCACGCGCCCTACTTCCGCTACACCGGCAAGGGCCAGCTGACCGCCAAGGAGGCCGCCAGCGGCCCGACGACCACCGGCGGGCGGGCATTCGCCGCCGTGCGTGGCGTCTTCTTCGGCCGCCCGCTGGCCAGCGAGGAGGAGCTCGGCGAGCGGCTGTCGAAGACCAAGGCCCTGGCCATCTTCAGCTCGGACGCGATCAGCTCCTCGGCCTACGCGACCGAGGAGATCCTGCGGGTCCTGATCCTGGGCGGCGCGGCGGCCCTGGCGCTCGGCGTGTGGGTCAGCGCCGCGATCTCGATCCTGCTGGTCGCCGTGGCCGTCTCGTACCGCCAGATCTGCATCGCCTACCCGACCGGCGGCGGGTCGTACACCGTGTCCCGGCGCAACATCGGCCAGACGGTCAGCCTCATCGCGGCCTCCGCGCTGCTCATCGACTACGTCATGACGGTCGCGGTCTCGACGTCGTCCGCGGTGGAGCAGATCGTCTCGGCGTTCCCCGTGCTCTTCCCCGAGCGGGTCCTCATCGGCGTGGTCGCCATCGGCCTCATCGCGGCGGCCAACCTCCGCGGCCTGCGCGAGGCGGGCAACATCTTCGCCGCCCCGACGTACCTGTTCATCGGGTCCGCCCTGCTGATGATCGCGGTGGGCGGGTTCCGGATCATCGTCCTGGGCGAGGGCGCGACGTACGGCCCGACCCTCGCCGGCCAGCTCCAGGACACGGCCCAGCCGATCACGATCCTGCTGCTGTTACGGGCGTTCGCGGCCGGCGCGGTGGCCCTGACCGGCACGGAGGCGATCGCGACGGGCGTGCCGGCGTTCAAGCCGCCCGAGGCGAAGAACGCCGCCCGAACGCTGGCGGTGATGGCCGCCCTGCTGGCCGTCCTGTTCATCGGGATCACGTTCCTGGCCGTCCACTTCGCGGTCCTCCCGATCGACGTCGGCGGAAAGCAGACGGTCATCGCGCAGGTCGCCCGCCAGGTGTACGGCGACGGCGTCCTGTTCTACCTGTTCCAGGTCTTCACCGCGACGCTGCTGTTCCTGGCCGCCAACACCAGCTTCAACGCGTTCCCGCGGCTGCTGGCGATCCTGGCCGGCGACGGGCACATGCCACGCCAGTTCGCGCTCCGTGGCGACCGGCTGGCCTTCTCGTACGGGATCATCACGCTCGCCTCGCTGGCGGCCGGCCTGATCGTCATCTTCGGGGGCTCCACGCACCTCCTGATCCCGCTCTACGCGGTCGGCGTGTTCATCGACTTCACGATCAGCCAGACCGGCATGATCCGGCATTGGTTGCGCGAGCGATCGCCGGGCTATCGGCGGCGCCTGGCGATCAACGCGTTCGGCGCGGCGCTGACCGGCGTCGTCGCGGTCATCGTGACCGCCGTGAAGTTCTTCGACGGGGCGTGGCTGGTGCTGGTGCTGATCCCGATCCTGGTCGGGATCATGTCGTTCATCCGCCGCCAGTACGAGCTCCAGGAGGTGGAGCTGCACGTCCGGGACGAGGGCGTCCTGCCCGGGCCGCATCGCGAGCAGCGGGTCATCGTCCCGGTCAACGGGATCAATCGCGCCGTGGTCCAGGCGGTCAACTTCGGGCGCTCGATCGCCCGCGACGTGCGGGCCGTCTACGTGACCGACGACCTCGACGCCGCCGACGCGATGCGTGCCCGCTGGGAGCGGCAGCTGCCCGACATCCCGCTGGTCATCGTGGAGTCGCCCTTCCGGGCCGTCATCTCGCCGGTGATCGCCTACCTCGACATCCTCGACCAGGCCTGGCCGCCCGACAAGGAGGCCCCGATCACGATCGTCGTGCTGCCCGAGTACGTCGCTCGCCACTGGTGGGACCGGATGCTCTACAACCAGACGGCCAAGCGGCTGAAGACAGCCCTGCTCGGCCGCGAGCACACCGTCGTCGCTGACGTACCCTATCGACGCGGCCACTGACGGCATGCAGCCCACATCACATCGGAGTCCCCGTTGATCGGAGGGAGGCGGCCCCTGCGGGGTCGCAAACCCGCGGACCGGCGCGTCCGCGTCGAACGGCCCCATTCGCCCTATTTCCGCTACATGGGGCCGAACCAGCTGGTCGCCAAACCGGCCGCCAACGTCCCCCTGACCCCGACGGGGCGGTTCTTCGGGCGGGTGCGGGCGATCGTCTTCGGCCGCCCCCTGTCGACCGAGGAGGAGATCGGCGAGCGCCTGTCCAAGACGAAGGCGTTGGCCATCTTCAGCTCCGACGCGATCAGCTCGTCCGCGTACGCGACCGAAGAGATCATGCGCGTGCTGGTCCTGGCCGGAGCGAGCGCGCTGTTCCTGTCGCTCGAGGTGTCGATCGCGATCACGATCCTGCTGGCCGTCGTGTCGGTGTCGTACCGGCAGGTCTGCCGCGCCTACCCGGGCGGCGGCGGAGCCTACATCGTGGCCAAGACCAACCTGGCCCCGATCTTCGGGCTGATCGCCGCGGCGGCACTCCTGATCGACTACGTCATGACCGTCTCGGTCTCCACGGCGGCCGCCATCACCCAGATCCAGTCGGTCATCCCGATCGCCTACGACTACCGCATCGAGATCGCGTTCATCTCCATCTCGCTGATCACGATCGCCAACCTCCGCGGCCTGCGGGAGTCCGGCAACATCTTCGCGGTCCCGACCTACCTGTTCGTCGGGCTGGCGATGGGGATCATCGTGATCGGCCTGGTCAACATCATCGGGGGGACCGTCGTCCAGGTCCCGACGCCGAACGATGCCGTGCCCTTCCCGCCGGCGAACCACCTCGAACCGATCGGCATCCTGCTCCTGCTCAAGGCCTTCGCCGGCGGCTCCGTCGCGCTGACCGGCGTCGAGGCCATCGCCAACGGCGTCCCGGCGTTCAAGCCGCCGGAGGCGAAGAACGCCGCCAACACGATGACGGCCATGTCGATCCTGCTCGGCGTCCTGTTCATCGGCCTGACCCTGTTCGCCGTCCAGTACGGGCTGCGCCCCACCGAAGCCGGTGGACAGTCGATCGTCGCGATGGCGGCGGGGGCGGCATTCGGCGAGGGATCGGCCCTGTTCGTGACCTTCGCCGCCAGCACCGCCCTCATCCTGTTCCTCGCCGCGAACACCAGCTTCAACGCCTTCCCGCGACTGGCCGCGATCCTGGCCGAGGACGGCTACATGCCCCGCCAGTTCTCCTTCCGCGGCGATCGGCTGGCCTACTCGTGGGGCATCGTGCTGCTGGCGGCCATCGCATTCGGGCTGCTGTGGGCGTTCGGCGGCGACACCCATTCGCTGATCCCGCTGTACTCGGTCGGCGTGTTCGTGTGCTTCACGCTGAGCCAGATCGGGATGGTCCGGCATTGGCGGAGCGAGCGCGAGTCCGGCTGGCGCTGGCGCGCCACGGTCAACGCGTTCGGCGGCCTGCTGACCGCGGTCGTGCTCGGGGTCGTGGTCTACGAGAAGTTCTTCGCGGGTGCCTACCTGGTCGTCATCCTCGTCCCGACCCTCGTCGGGATGATGCTGTTCATCCACGGCCAGTACGCGCGCTCCCAGAACGAGCTGACGGTCGCGCCCGACCTCATCGTGCGGGCACCGCACCGCGAGGAGCGGGTGGTCGTCCCGATCCCGGGCATGACCCGGGCTGTCGTCCAGGCGATCAACGTCGGGCGATCGGTCAGCGACGACATCCGTGCGGTCTACATCACCGACGACGCCGAGGACGCGACCGCCCTCCGGGCCGATTTCGAGCGCCAGATCCCGGGCGTCCCGCTGGTCGTCGTCGAGTCGCCGTACCGGGCCCTCGTCGGGCCGTTGCTGGCGTACCTCGACGTGCTCGATTCGGCCTGGCCGCCCGACAAGCAGGCACCGATCACGTTCGTCGTGATCCCGGAGTACGTCGCGCGTCACTGGTGGGAGCGGATCCTCTACAACCAGGCGGCCAAGCGCCTGCGGACGGTCCTGCTCGGGCGGCCGCACACGGTGGTCGTGGCGGTCCCGTACCGGCGCGAGGACCCGGCCCTCTTCGAGGCGGCGCTGGGTGGCGAGCGGAGCGCGGACCGGCCGCCCGGCCCGGGGACGCCGCCAGGGCCGGGGACGCGGCCCGGCCCGGGGACGCCGCCCGACCGGCCGGCCTGAACCGCCGTCGCTGACCGCCGCTCGTCCCGGTGGTATCGTGACTGGCCATGTCAGATCCCCATAAGGCCGTCTTCCGGCGCGCGCTGGTCGCCCTCAACGGCGGCACGAGCGACGCCCGGATCGTCAGCCTCGTCGCCGAACAGGCGCGCCAGAACAAGGCTGAGCTGATCGCGGTCCACGTGGTCGAGATCGACTGGACCCTGCCGCTCGATGCCGACATCGCCGGACGATCGGAAGAGGTCCAGCGCGTGCTCGACACCGCCGAGTCGGTGGCCGAGGACTATCGGACCACCCTCGAGCCCGTCCTTCTTCAGGCCCGCGACGTCGGCGCCGCCATCGTCGACGAGGCGGTCGAGCGCCAGGCGGACCTGCTCGTCGTTGGCCTGCCCTATCGCAAACGGTTCGGTGGCGAGTTCGCCATCGGCCGGACCATCCCGTACATCCTCCAGAACGCGCCGTGTGCCGTCTGGGTGGTGCGCGACCCGATCGAGGAGTCAACGTGAAGATCGTCATCGTCGGATGCGGCCGGGTCGGCGCGTCCGTCGCCGAGGCGTACGACCGCACCGGTCACCAGGTGACCATCCTGGACATCGCGACATCGGCCTTCGACCGCCTGCCGGCGACGTTCGGCGGCCTGGCGATCCGCGGCGACGGCACGGACGAGGACGTCCTCCTGCGGGCCGGCGCGGAAGGCGCCGACGTCTTCCTGGCCGTGACCGAGGGCGACAACCGCAACGTCATGGCGGCCCAGCTCGCGAACGAGGCGCTCGGCATCGAGCGGGTCATCGCCAAGATCAACGACCCGCTCCGGGCCAAGGCGTACGCCGAGCTCGGCATCGCGACGCTGTGCCGGACGGGCCTGATGCAGGACGCCGTCGACCGCTATCTCGGCCTCCCGCCGAGCGGGCTGCCGGGCATGCTCGCACCCACCGGCCACCACGACGCCCACGAGCCGATCGGCAGCACCCCGCCCGGCACGACGCGCGCGATCCCGGCGGGCGCCTCCGGTGCCTCCGGTGGAGTCCGCATCACCGAGCTCGCCCCATCCGTGACCACCCCGCCGGTCGCCGGCCCCGCAGCGACCCAGGAGGTCTGAGCCGTGTTCGTACTCGTCGTGGGCGGCGGCAAGGTCGGCTACTACCTCGCCAAGGAGCTCATCGAATCGGGCCACGAGGTGGCCCTCATGGAGAAGGACCGCGATCGCGCGCGACAGATCGCCGACGAGATCGGCTCGATCGTCATCGCCCATGACGGCTGCGAGGGCAAATACCTCGGCGAAGCCGGCTGCAACCGCGCCGACGTCGTCGCGGCTGTGACCGGCGACGACGAGGACAACCTCGTCATCTGCCAGATGGCCAAGCACCACTTCGACGTCCCGCGCACGATCGCGCGCGTCAACAACCCCAAGAACGAGGCGCTGTTCCGGCACCTCGGGGTGGACGAGCTGATCAGTCCGACCCGGATGATCCTGGGCTCCATCGAGCAGGACATCCCGGTCCACGAGCTGCTCCACCTCGCGGCGCTGGGCGAGGGCGAGCTCGAACTCATCGAGGCACACCTCCAGCTCGGCTCGCCGGCCATCGGGCGCGCCCCGAAGGACCTGGCCATCCCCGAGGGCTGCTCGCTCTTCGCGGTCATCCGCGATGGCATCGCGACCCCGCTCCGGCCGGACACGGTCATGCTCGAGGGCGACAAGATCATCGCCATCGGCAAGCAGGAGTGCCAGGACCTGCTCCACGACCAGCTGATCGGCGCCCCCGAGGAGGCCGCCGCGGGCTGAAGGACGGCGCAGGGCGCCGGGGCGAGGAGTCGTCCGGGAAGGACGCGGCAGGCGCCCGCGCGCCGCTCCCGAGACCACCGGTGCGTCCATGCGTCCACATCTCAAGGCAAAGAACTCGCAATAGTCTTGACAATGGTGTTGTCAAGGTTCTATCGTCCGAGATGTCCATACCGGCGTCCTGACCGACCCCGGCGAACCATCTTCGAATCGAACCGCGAGCAGCGTTTCCCATGACTGCCATCCGCCCAGAACGCGATCCCGAACGTCCCGTCTACGTCATCAGCGTGGCCGCGACCCTCGTGAGCGCGCATCCGCGGACCCTCCGCATCTACGAGGACGAAGGCCTGCTCTGCCCGGCCCGGACCCCCTCGAACATCCGGCTCTACAGCGAGAACGACATCCGTCGGCTCACGTGGATCCGCCACCTGACCCGGGAGCGCGGCGTGAACCTCGCCGGCATCCGGCTCCTCTTCGAACTCGAGGAGCGTCTCGGCGCTCGGATCCTCGAAGCCCTCTATGCCGAAGGAACGGATGACGGGGACGCCACCCCCGCTGCCGAACCGGCCGCACAACCGCAGACCTAGGAGAACCCACAATGGCCAAGCGACCGACCACCCCGGTCGACGAGCAGCCCACCACCCCGACCACCGGTCCGCGCGAGCTTCCCCTCGTCGCCCTCCGGGAGACCGTCATCTTCCCGGAGATGATCGTCCCGCTCCAGGTCGGCCGCGAGAAGAGCGTCAACGCCCTCAACGCCGCGGTCGCCGACGGCGGCCCCATCGCGCTGGTCACCCAGCGCCAGGCCGAGCAGGAGGACATCGACGATCCCTCCGAGCTCTACACGATCGGGACCCTGGCCAAGATCGCCCAGGTGGTCCAGCTCCAGGACGGGACCGTCAGGGCCATCGTCCAGGGCCAGGGCCGGCTGCGCGTCCTCGGCTTCGCGGCGACCGAGCCGTACCTGCGCGCGACGATCGAGGAGCTCCCCGACGAGAGCCCCGACGGCCTCGAGGTCCAGGCGCTGATGCGCACGGTCCAGGCCCAGATCGAGCAGTACGTCGCGAACGGGGCCCCGGTCCCGCCGGAAGCCGCCGTCGCCGCCCGCAACATCAGCGAGCCGGGCCTGCTGGCCGACATGGTCGCGTACAGCCCGGACATGTCCACGGAGCAGCGCCAGGAGATGCTCGAGACGATCGACGTCACCGAGCGCCTCAAGCTCGTCTCCAACTTCCTCGCGCACCAGATCGAGATCCTCGAGCTCAAGGGCCGGATCCAGTCCGAGGTCAAGTCCGAGATGGACAAGACCCAGCGCGAGTACATCCTGCGCGAGCAGCTCAAGGCCATCCAGCGCGAGCTGGGTGAGGACGACCCCCAGCAGGCGGAAGTCAACGAGCTGCGCGACAAGGTCGAGGCCGCCGGCATGCCCGACGAGATCAAGGCCCGCGCGATCAAGGAAGTCGACCGCATGAGCCGGATCCCGTCGGCCTCGCCCGAGGTCGGTGTCATCCGGACGTACGTGGACTGGCTGATCGGCCTGCCCTGGGACGTCGCGACCGACGACCAGCTCGACATCAAGGAAGCCGCCCGGATCCTCGACGAGGACCACTACGGCCTCGAGAAGATCAAGGAACGGATCCTGGAGTACCTCGCCGTGCGCACCCTCGCCGACGAGATCCGCAGCCCGATCCTGGCATTCGTCGGGCCTCCCGGCGTCGGCAAGACCTCGCTGGGCAAGAGCATCGCCCGGGCCATGAACCGCAAGTTCGTGCGGATGAGCCTGGGTGGCATCCACGACGAGGCCGAGATCCGCGGTCACCGGCGCACGTACATCGGCGCGCTGCCCGGCCGGATCATCCAGAGCATCAAGACAGCCGGCTCGAACAACCCGGTGTTCATGCTCGACGAGGTCGACAAGATCGGGATGGACTTCCGGGGCGACCCGAGCTCGGCCCTCCTCGAGGTCCTCGACCCTGAGCAGAACAACACGTTCCAGGACAACTACCTGGAGGTGCCGTTCGACCTCAGCAAGGTCCTCTTCGTGGCGACGGCCAACCTGCTCGACCCGATCCCGCCGGCCCTCCGCGACCGGATGGAGATCGTCCACCTGCCCGGCTACACCGAGCAGGAGAAGATCGAGATCGGCAAGCGCTTCCTCGTCCCGAAGCAGATGACCAACCACGGCCTCAAGCCGCGGGACATCCAGATCACCGACGAGGCGATGACCGAGCTGGTTCGCTCCTACACGCACGAGGCCGGCGTCCGGAACCTCGAGCGTGAGCTGGCCAACGTCATGCGCAAGGTCGCCCGGCAGGTCGCCGAGGGCCGCAAGCGCAAGACCGTCATCGACGTGAAGAAGCTGGCCGACCTGCTCGGTCCGCAGCGCTTCGAATACGGCGAGCTGGAGGCCGAGGATCAGACCGGTTCCGCGATCGGCCTGGTCGTGACCGAGGTCGGCGGCGATGTCGTCGCCATCGAGGTCACCCGGATGGAAGGCCGCGAGGACTTCATCCTGACCGGCCAGCTGGGCGAGGTCATGCGCGAGTCGGCGCGAGCCGGCCTGTCCTGGACCCGTGCCCATGCGGCCGAGCTGGGGATCCATCGCGAGGTCTTCGAGACGAACACCCTGCACATCCACGTGCCGGCCGGCGGCATCCCCAAGGACGGTCCGTCTGCCGGGATCACGATGGCCACCGCGATCGTGAGCGCCCTGACCGGGATCCCCGTCCGCAAGGACGTGGCGATGACCGGGGAGATCACGCTCCGCGGTCGGGTCCTCCCGATCGGCGGGCTCAAGAGCAAGATCCTGGCCGCGCACCTCGCGGGCGCCAAGATCGTCATCCTTCCCCGCAAGAACGAGAAGGACCTGCGCGACATCCCGGAGGAGATCCGGAAGTCGATCAAGCTCGTCCTCGTGGATAACATGGAGCAGGTGCTCGAGGCGGCCCTCCGGCGCAAGCCGAAGGCCCTCGTCGCCGAGCCACCGAAGATCGTCAAGGGCAACGACCCGCTCGATCCAGATCCGGCCAAGGAGCCGACCGTCCGACGACGCGACTTCCCGCCGACGGATCAGCCGCCAGTCGTCGTCCAGAGCTAGACGCAAGGAGTCGCCGGTGGGGTCAACCCACCGGCGATGAGTCCCATGCCAAGCAACGTTGGGATGGAATACAAGGACTATTACGCGGTCCTCGGCGTGCCGAGGACCGCGTCACCCGCTGAGATCAAGAAGGCGTTCCGGAAGCTGGCCCGTCAGCACCACCCGGACGCGAAGCCCGGCGACACCGCCGCCGAGCACAAGTTCAAGGAGATCAACGAGGCCAACGAGGTCCTCAGCGATCCGGCCAAACGCAAGCAGTACGACGAGCTCGGTGCGAACTGGGAGGCCATCAGCCGGGCCCGTGAGGCGGGCGCGGCAAGCGGCGGGAACCCCTACGCCGGCTTCGGTGGCGGGGGCTTCGGTGGCGGCAACAACGTGCGCTACGAGTTCCGGACGAGCGCCGACCGGCGACTTCTCGGACTTCTTCCACGTCTTCTTCGGAGGCGATGCGGCCGCCGACGGCGGGACCCGGCCGGCCGGTCGCGGCACCCGTGCGACCGGCGGGATGAGCTTCGAGGACATCCTGAGCGGGATGGGCATCGACGGCACGACCGCCGGGCAGCCGGGGGCTCGCCGGGCGACTCCGCCGCCACCACCGACCCACGAAGCCACCGCCGAGCTGACCCTCGCCGAGGCGTTCCACGGCACGACCCGGCTGGTCGAGGTCGATGGCAAGCGGCTCGAGATCACGATCCCGGCCGGTGCCGACACCGGCAGCCGGATCAAGCTCAGCAAGCGCGGACCCGGTGGCGGCGACCTCGTCGTGGTCGTCAAGGTCCTGCCCGACAAGACGTTCACCCGCCGCGGCGCCGACCTCGAGCGCGAGCTGCCGTTGACCCTCGAGGAAGCCCTGCTGGGATCGCGAGGTCAAGGTCACCACCCTCAAGGGCAGCGTCCTGCTGACGATCCCGGCCGGCACCCAGCCCGGCCGGACGTTCCGGCTGACCGGCCAGGGCATGCCCCGGTTCAAGGCCTCCGGGCACCGGCGACCTGTACGTCAAGGCCCGCGTCGTCCTGCCGACCGGCCTGTCCGACGACGCGAAGGCGGCCGCCCGGACCCTCTTCGACATCCTCAAGCAACCCGACCCGCGCTGACCGCGAGCCACCCACAGGAAAGCAGCCCACGATGCAACTCGATCGCTTCACCCAGAAGGCCCAGGAGGCCATCCTCGAGGCCCAGGCCACGGCCCAGCGCCTCGACTCCCCGATCCTCGACGCCGAGCACATCCTGGCCGCCCTCGTCGAGCCCGACGACGGCATCCCGGCCGAGACGCTGCGCCGGCTCGGCGTCGACCTGCCCGGGTTCCGCGGCGAGCTGGCGGCCATCCTCGCCCGCCGTGCCCGCATCCAGGGCGGCTCGCTGTCGATGGATCCGCGCGCCCGTCGCGTCGTGGAGCTGGCCGAGGCCGAGGCACGCCGGCTCGGCGACGAGTACGTCTCGACCGAGCATCTGCTGCTCGCCATCGCGGAGGTCGGCGGCGAGGGCCAGGCCCTGCTCGAGCGTCACGCGGCCGGCCGGGAGGCCCTGCTCCAGGCTCTCCAGAGCGTGCGCGGGGGCCAGCGGGTCACCTCGCAGAACCCGGAGAGCACATACGCCGCGCTCGAGAAGTACGGCCGCGATCTGACCGCCGAGGCGCGCGCCGGCAAGCTCGACCCGGTCATCGGTCGCGACGACGAGATCCGGCGCGTGATCCAGGTGCTGTCGCGCCGGACCAAGAACAACCCGGTCCTCATCGGCGAGCCGGGCGTCGGCAAAACGGCCATCGCCGAGGGCCTCGCCCAGCGGATCGTCCGCGGCGACGTGCCGGAGGGGCTCAAGGACAAGCGGGTCGTCTCGCTCGATCTCGGCGCGCTCATCGCCGGGGCCAAGTTCCGGGGCGAGTTCGAGGAGCGGCTCAAGGCCGTCCTCAAGGAGATCAAGGACGCCGAGGGCCGGGTCATCCTGTTCATCGACGAGCTGCACACCGTGGTCGGCGCGGGCGCCGCGGAAGGCGCCATGGACGCGTCCAACCTGCTCAAGCCGATGCTCGCCCGTGGCGAGCTGCACACGATCGGGGCGACCACCCTCGACGAGTACCGCAAGCACATCGAGAAGGACGCTGCCCTCGAGCGCCGCTTCCAGCCCGTCCTGGTCGACCAGCCGACGGTCGAGGAGACGATCAGCATCCTGCGCGGCCTGCGCGAGCGGTACGAGGTCCACCACGGCGTCCGGATCACGGATTCGGCGCTCGTCGCGGCCGCGACCCTGTCCGACCGCTACATCACCGAGCGCTTCCTGCCGGACAAGGCGATCGACCTCGTCGACGAGGCCGCGTCGCGCCTGCGCATGGAGATCGACTCGATGCCGATCGAGATCGACGAGCTCGAGCGCCGGCGGATCCAGCTCGAGATCGAGCGCGAGGCCCTGCGCAAGGAGAGCGACGACGCGTCCAAGACGCGACTCGAGGCACTCGAGAAGGAGCTCGCCGACATCGAGGAGCAGGCCGGCGCGATGAAGCAGCGCTGGGAGGCCGAGAAGTCGGCGATCGCCGCGATCCGCGCGACCAAGGCCGAGCTCGAGACCCTCACCACCCGGATCGAGCAGGCCGAGCGCGAGGCGGACTACGCGACCGCCGCCGAGCTCAAGTACGGCACGCTCAAGGAGCTGTCCGACCGGCTCGCCGAGCAGGAGACGACGCTGACCGCCCTCCAGGGCCCCGGCTCGCTGCTCAAGGAGGAGGTCGGCGCCGACGACATCGCCGAGATCGTCGCGGCCTGGACCGGCATCCCGGTCAACCGGCTGCTCGAAGGCGAGACGGCCAAGCTCATCGAGATGGAGGACCGGCTCCACGGCCGCGTCGTCGGCCAGGACGAGGCCATCCAGGCCGTGTCGGACGCCGTACGACGCGCCCGCGCCGGGCTCAAGGACCCGCGCCGTCCGATCGGCTCGTTCCTGTTCCTCGGTCCGACCGGGGTCGGCAAGACCGAGCTCGCCCGAGCCCTCGCCGAGTTCATGTTCGACGACGAGAACGCGCTGGTCCGGATCGACATGAGCGAGTACATGGAGAAGTTCGCCGTGTCACGCCTCGTCGGCGCGCCCCCCGGCTACGTCGGCTACGACGAGGGCGGCCAGCTGACCGAGGCGGTCCGCCGGCGGCCCTACCAGGTCGTGCTGCTGGACGAGATCGAGAAGGCCCACCCGGACGTCTTCAACGTCCTGCTCCAGGTCCTCGATGACGGCCGCCTGACCGACAGCCAGGGTCGCACGGTCGACTTCAAGAACACGGTCATCATCATGACCAGCAACATCGGCAGCTCCGCCATCGCCGCGAGCGGCGCCCGGAGCGGCGATGCCGCGTACGAGGAGATGAAGCGCGAGGTGACCGAGTCGCTCAGCTCGCATTTCCGCCCGGAGTTCCTCAACCGGGTCGACGAGGTCATCGTGTTCCACGCCCTGACCGAGAACGATCTGGCCCGGATCGTCGACCTGCTGGTGGATGACCTGGCGCTGCGCCTGGCCCAGCAGGACATCACGCTCGAGCTGACGCCCGCGGCCAAGGCCCTGCTCGTCCGGGAGGGCACCGATCCGGCGTTCGGGGCACGCCCGCTCAAGCGGACCATCCAGCGGCTGGTCGAGAACCCGCTCGCTCGGGCCCTGGTGGCCGGCGAGTTCCGGCCGGGCGACCGGATCGCGGCCGACGCCGACCGGGTCAGCGGCACGCTCGTGTTCGCGACGGAGTCGACGACGGTCGTCACCGAGGGGATGCAGAAGCGCGACGCGCGGACTCGACGCGCGGAGTCGGGCGTCCCGGTGCCCGGTGGCGACCGGCTGAACTAGCGCTCGGGCCCAGGCGCAGGGCAGGCCGCGGCTCACCCGGGCGTTCGGCCCGGGCACGGCGGCACGTGGCCCGCGCGTATCCTCCGGCGACGATGCGCTTCACCGACGTCGTCGCGCGCCTGGAGGCCATGCCGGAGCCCTTGCCGGCGCCGGCCGAGGTCCTCATGCCGGTCCTCACCGGAGGCGGCGACCTGCGCCGGCCGCAGACGCCGCCGCCCGGTCGGCCGGGTCGCCCTGCGGCGGTCCTCGTCCTCGTCTACCCGGACGACGTCGGGCCTGGCCCGCGTCGTGCTGACCGAACGAGCCAGCCGCGACGGGTACCACAGCGGCGAGGTCAGCTTCCCGGGCGGCAAGGCCGAGCCCGAGGACCCCGACCTGGCCGCGACCGCGTTGCGCGAGGCGACCGAGGAGATCGGCCTGGACCCGGCCGCGGCCGGGGTCAGGCTGCTGGGCCGCCTTGAACGGTTCTGGATCCCGGTCAGCGACTTCCTTGTGACCCCGATCGTCGCCGTCGCACCCACACAGCCGACCCTCGTCGCCGCACCGGCGGAGGTCGCGCGGATCATCGAGCCGCCCGTGAGCCGCTTCCTGCCCGATGCCCCGATCGCCATCGTCGAGCGCCAGATCGGCGGGTGGCCGATGCGCTACGGCGCGTACGAGGTCGACGGCCTGTCCGTCTGGGGCGCGACCGCCCGCATCCTCAGCCAGCTGGGTGCCGTCCTCGCCGGCGCCTGACCGCGCCTGCCTGGGCCTGACCGCCGCGCCGATGGCCGGCCGGGACGCCCGGTATCCTGACGGCCATGACACGGATCCTCCTGCGGATGCCCAAGGGCCCCTTCGAGATCGCCTCGCCCGAGCGCGCCCTGAGCCGGGACCTGATCGCCTACAACACCGGCAACCTGATCTTCCTCGAGGCCGCGTACAAGCTGCTCGACACACGCGACGCCGTGATCACCCCCGACCGGCTCGAGGCACCGACGATCGATCCAGGCGCGATCAACGAGCGTTTCGACGTCTACGTCGTGACGCTCGCCAATGCCTTCCGGCCGTCGTTCGAGAAGTACCTCCAGCGACTGACGAGCGTGATCGAGAAGCTGACCATCCCCGTGACGGTGCTCGGCGTCGGGCTCCAGGCCCCGCTCCCGTACGAGTCGGGCGCCAGCCGTGCCTGGGACGACTCGGTCAAGGCGTTCGTCGGCGCCGTGCTGGACCGCTCCCCCTCGATCGGCGTCCGCGGCGAGTACACCCAGGACTACCTCAACCAGCTCGGCTTCCGCGACGTCGAGGTCATCGGCTGCCCGTCGATGTTCCTGCACGGCGACCAGATGACCATCACGAAGCGGACGCCGACCCTCGAGCGCGACGCGCGGATCGCCATGAACATCACCACCCGGGTCAGCCAGGTGGCACCGCTCGTGACGTCGCACCTGGCGCGCTACCCGAACCTCGAGTACATCGTCCAGGACCGGATCGCGCTGAACCTGATGCTGTGGGGCGAGGACGACGAGGCGGCCAAGCTCACCAACGCCATGCCGATCCATCGCTCGCATCCGCTCTTCCGGGACGACAAGGCCCTCTGCTTCGTCGATCCGTGGCCCTGGCTGGAGCACATGCGGACGGTGGACTTCACGTTCGGGACCCGCATCCACGGCAACATCGCCGCGCTCCTGGGCGGACGACCGAGCTACGTCCTGGCGCACGACTCGCGAACGCTGGAGCTGGCCCGCTACTTCGAGATCCCGCATCGGGTCGTGACGGGCCTGCCGCCGGACACGGACGCGGCCCGGCTGTACGAGGAGGCGGACTACGGCCCACTCCAGGCCGGTCACGCCCGGCGCTTCCGGACGTTCATCGACTACGTGGAGCGCCAGGGCCTCCGCCACGTCTTCCAGCCGGGCGAGGATCCGACCGCCTTCGACCGGAAGATGGCGAGCACCGACTTCCCGCCCGCCGCCCGCACCCGCACCCGCCTCGCGGTGCCCCGCGCCAAGCGCCGCGTCGGCCGCGCGATCCGGAAGTTGAGTCGCGCGGGGCGTCGCGCCGCCTGATGCCGACCCGGCCTGGCGGCCGGGGAACCTGAGACCTGCGGCCGGCGTCTTTGCCGCGGCCCGCCGATGCACCTCGTGGCATCGTCCGGGACCTGCGGGTTCCGCTTCTGCGGCCCCGCCCACGTCGGCCGGGAGTCCCCAGACTCCCCGCAGGGAGGTTGCGCCATGCGCAAGCCACTCCTGTCCCTGGCATCGGTCGCCCTCGTCCTGGCTGCCTGCGGCAGCTCGGCATCGTCGAACGGAGGGGCCGCGGCACAGCCCCCGCCCCCGGCACATCACCAGCCCACGTACCCGCCGCCGGTCGCCGCCGCGACCCCCTACGATGGCGTCACCTACCAGGATCCCGGCACCAACCCGGTCACCGACCCGACCGAGGACCGGGTCTCGACGTTCGCGATGGACGTCGACACGGCCTCGTACTCGATCGCCCAGCGCTACGTCGCCGACGGCAACACGCCGGATCCGGCGAGCGTCCGGACGGAGGAATGGGTCAACGCCTTCGACCAGGGCTATCCGGCCCCGAAGGACGCCACGTTCGGCATCCACGTCGACGGCGCCCCGTCACCATTCCTCGCCTCACGGGACGTGCTCCTCCGCGTCGGCATCCAGGCCCGCACGTCATCCGAGCGCACCCGCCCGGCAGCCGCGCTGACGTTCGTCATCGACACCTCCGGCTCCATGGCCCGCGAGGACCGGCTGGAGCTGGTCAAGGATTCGCTCCGCGCTGCTGGTCCGCGGCCTCGGGCGTGGAGATTCGATCGCGGTGGTCACGTTCGGTGACGACGCCCGCGTCGTCCTGCCGCCCACCAAGGCGACCGACGACGATCGGATCCTGTCGGCCATCGACGGGCTCCAGCCCAGCGGCTCGACCAACCTCGAGGCCGGCCTCACCCTCGGCTACCAGCTGGCCCGCGAGACCCTCCTCGGCGACGACGGCATCGACCGGGTGATCCTCGCCTCGGACGGCGTCGCGAACGTCGGGCTGACCGGCGCCGACGGCATCCTGGGCCGGATCCGGGACGATGCCGCCGCCGGCATCGAGCTGGTATCGGTCGGGGTCGGGATGGGCAACTACAACGACACCCTGCTCGAGCAGCTGGCCGACCAGGGCGACGGCTTTTACGCCTACGTCAACGACCGGTCGGAGGCCCGCCAGCTGTTCATCGACGACCTCGTCTCGACGCTCCAGACCGTCGCGCTCGACGCCAAGGTGCAGGTCGAGTTCGATCCCGCCATGGTCGCCACGTACCGGCTCATCGGGTACGAGAACCGGGCCATCGCCGACCGCGACTTCCGGGATCCGCGCGTCGACGCCGGCGCCATCGGGGCCGGCCACGCGGTCACCGCCCTCTACGACCTGTCGCTCCGCGACGGAGTCGCACGCGACGCCGTGCTCGGGACCGTCCGGCTGCGCTGGACGGAGCCCGGGGCAAGCCATGAGTCCGCGCTCCGGAGCGAGATCCGCGCCGGCGACGTGGCGCCGCGGTTCGCGGGGACCGACCCGACCTTCCGGCTCGACGCGATCGTGGCCGCCGCTGCCGAGGCGCTCCGTGCGGGGCGCGGCTCGGACGGGCCGGACCTGCGCACGATCCTCGACGTCGCCCACGAGGACGGTGGTCTCCCGGCGACCGACCAGGTCCACGACTTCGTGCGGTTCCTGGAGCGGATGGACGAGCTCGGCGGCTGATCGCCGGCGATCGAGTTTCGAGCGGTCCGGCCGGGCCGCCCCCCGTGCCCACCCATCGCAGGTCAGACGGGTTCGCCCTCGGTCGGGTCGGTCGGGGGCGGCCCGATCCGGGGCGCCAGCTGACCGGCGCCCCGGGCGACCGGCCGATCCCCCGGACCGACGGCCCGGGCGCGGCCGATGACCGTGTCGCGATCGTCGGCCCACATGAACTCGACGACGAACGCCCGCATCTCGGAGTGCTCGGTCCAGGCGGCATGGAGGATGTCGGCCGGCCACACGGCGGCCTCGCCGGCGGCGATGCGGGTCCGTTCGTCACCGACCCCGACCCAGCCGCCGCCCTCGATCACGATGAAGTAGGTCGTGTTCGGGCTTGCGTGCGGCTCGATCCGCGCGTTGCGCGCGAAAGCCAGCTCGGACACCGTCCCGCGGCCATCGGAGTGGATGACCTGGCCGGTCAGGCCGACCGACCCGATCGGGCCGTCCGGGCGCCGGTGACCGACCCCGAAGCGGCGGATCTCGATCGGCACGGGTCCCGGCCGCCTATCGCCGGCGGCGCTGCCGCTGCTGGCGACGGCCGCCGGCGCGCTTCTTGATCGTGGCTTCGGGGTCGGAGAACTTCTGCTTCTTGAAGTAGCGCTCGCGCGCGAGCTTCGTCTCGTACGCCGCGAGGAACGGCGGGAACCGGATGAACCGGATCCAGACCAGCGTGGCCAGGCCCGCGATCTCCGTGGCGAGGACGATGAAGTAGTCGAACACGAAGAGCGATTCGATGATCAGGAGGCTGAACGTGATCAGGCCGGTCCACCACAGCCACTCCCACATCTCGAGGTACGGCGGGTGGCGATGCAACGCCCGCGTCCGCACGTTGTAGAGGATCGTGAGCACGACCAGCAGGACGAGTGCCGCGATCCAGGTCGGGTGGAAGATGTCCGGGAAGTTGTCGTTGTTGAAGGACTGGAACAGGTAGTCCCAGGGAGCGAGCGTCACCGATGGACCTCGTGGTCGCGTGTGGATGGGCCACCGGAGTATGCCATGTCAGGGCGGTATACTCGGCCGCAAACGATGCGGCACCGTCGCGTCCGTCCCGGGGGTCCATGGTCGCCCCGCTGACGTGTCGCAAGCCCACGGGATCGGAGGAAGCCCCGCGTGCTAGCCCTGCTGTCAGTGGCGAACCGGGATGGGATCGCCGAGCTGGCGCGTGACCTGCTCGAGGTCGGCGTCGACGTCGTGGCGACCGACGGGACCCGCGACTACCTGGCAGGCGAGGGCATCGACGTGGCCTCGGTCTCGTCGCTCACGCAGGGCGAGCCGGACGTCGGCGGCCAGGTCAAGACCTTCCACCACGCGGTCTACGCGGGCATCCTCGCGCGGCGCGACGTGCCGGCCCAGCTGGAGGAGCTCAAGGCCCAGGGCATCGGCCTGATCGACATCGTGGTCGTCAACGTCAAGCCGTTCGCGCCCGCGATCGGAGTCAAGCTCGTCGGGCTCGACGAGGCGATCGAGATGATCGACGTCGCCGGCGCGGCGCTCCTCGGGGCGGCCGCGCGCAATGCCGCCGGGGTCGCCTCGGTCGCCGACCCGGCGCACTACCCACGGGTCATCGCCGAGCTGCGCGAGCTCGGCACGGTCAGCCCGGAGATGCGCGCCAAGCTGGCCGCCGAGGCGTTCAGCACGGTCGCCGCCTATCACGCGGAGATCGCCGCCTACCTCAACCAGATCTCGGGCAACACCTTCCCGCGTCACCTGGCGCTCGTGCTCGAGAAGGTCGACGACCTGCGCTACGGCGAGAACCCCCACCAGCGGGCGGCGTTCTACCGCGAGACCACTCACCGCAGCGGCACCCTGGCCGATGCGGCGCGGCTGCAGGGCGACATGCCCTCGTTCAACAACCTGCTCGACCTGGACGCTGCCTACCGGATCGCCCGTGACTACACGGCGCCGACGGTCGCCATCGTCAAGCACACCGACCCGGTCGGGCTGGCCTCGCACGACGAGCTGGTCGAGGCCTACCGCCACGCCCTCGAGACGGACCCGGTCGCGTCGTTCGGTGGCATCGTCGGGGTCAACCGCGAGCTGGACGGCGCGACCGCCCGGGAGATCGCGGCCAACTCGTACGAGGCGGTCGTCGCGCCCGGCTTCAGCCAGTCGGCGCTCGGCATCCTGCGCGGCAAGCCCGGGCTGGAGCTCCTCGCGATCCCGCCCGACCCGACCGAGGGGATGCGCGACTACGGCATCGCCAGCCTCGACTTCAAGCGCGTCGCCGGCGGGCTGCTGGTCGAGAGCGTGGACGACCTCGGGCTCGACCGCGGCCGGTTGCAGGTCGTGACCAAGAGGCGGCCGACGCTCGAGGAGCTGACCGACCTGCTGTTCGCCTGGCGCGCCGTCCGGCACGTCCGCTCGAACGCCATCGTCCTCGCCCGCAACGGGGCGACGGTCGGCATCGGCGCGGGGCAGGCCAGCCGCCAGGTCTCGGTCGAGATCGCCGTCCGTCGCGCCGGCGACCGGGCGAAGCTGGCCGTGCTCGCATCCGACGCCTACTTCCCGTTCCCGGACGGGATCCAGGCCGCGGCCGGCGCCGGCGTCACCGCGATCATCCAGCCCGGCGGCTCCATCCGGGACGAGATGGCCATCGAGGTCGCCGATCGCCACCACCTGGCGATGGTCTTCACGGGTCGGCGTCATTTCCGTCACTGAGCCGCTCCCACCCCAGCCGCCGACCGAGGGACCAGCGCCCATGGAACAGCTTCTCGCGCTCGAGATGATCCGGGTCACCGAAGCCGCCGCGATCGAATCCGCGCGGTTCATGGGCCGCGGCCAGAAGGACGAGGCGGACGCCGCCGCGACCGAGGCCATGCGCCGGACCATGGACGAGATCGACTTCGCCGGCCGGATCGTGATCGGCGAAGGCGAGCGCGACGAGGCGCCGATGCTGTACATCGGCGAACGGGTCGGCCGGACCGGCGCCGACCGCGACGACGTGCCGCGGGTGGACATCGCGGTCGACCCGCTCGAGGGCACCAACCTCGTCGCCCACGGCCAGGCCGGCGCGATCACGGTCCTCGCCGCGTCCGAGGCCGGCGGGCTCACCCACGCTCCCGACACCTACATGGAGAAGCTGTGCGTCGGCCCGGTCGCGGCCGGCCAGGTCGACATCCGCGCGACTCCGACGGAGAACCTGGGCCGCATCGCCAAGGCCCTCGGCCGGCGGGTCAGCGACATCACCGTGGTCATCCTCGAGCGCCCTCGGCACGACGACCTCATCGGCGAGGTGCGACAGGCGGGCGCCCGGATCAAGCTCATCGGCGACGGCGACCTGTCCGCGGCCATCTCGTGCGCGGTGTCGGGCACCGGCGTCCACGCGGTCATGGGCACCGGCGGCGCGCCGGAAGGCGTCATCACGGCGGCAGCCCTGCGCTGCCTCGGCGGCGAGATCCAGGCCCGATTCCGGTACCGCAGCGACGACGAGCGCGAGCGCGGCGCCCGGATGGGGCACGGCGACGAGGATCGGGTCTACCTGACCGAGGATCTGGCCCCCGGCGAGAACCTCGTGTTCGCCGCGACGGGGGTCACCGCGGGCGACCTGCTGCAGGGGGTCCGCTTCTTCGGCGGCGGCGCACGGACCCACTCGCTGGTGATGGCCTACCAAGCCAAGCAGGTCCGTTTCGTCGACACTGTGCACATGTTCGATCGCGACAGCCCGCCCAGGGTCAGGCTCTAGGCCCGTGGCCCTGAAACTCGGCTACAAGGCATCGGCCGAGCAGTTCCCGCCCCGCCGCCTCCTGGACCTCGCGATCGCCGCGGAACGTGCCGGGTTCGACTCGGTCTGGACCAGCGACCACTTCCAGCCCTGGCGCCATACCGACGGCCACGCCCCCAACGCCCTGGTCTGGCTGGGTGCGGCAGCCCAGGCGACCGAGCGGGTGATCCTCGGCACGAGCGTGCTGACCCCGTCGTTCCGGTACAACCCGGCGGTCGTCGCCCAGGCGTTCGCCACGCTCGGCTGCCTCGCGCCGGGCCGGGTCATCCTCGGCGTCGGGACGGGCGAGTCGATGAACGAGATCCCGGTCGGCGTCGAGTGGCCCGACCAGAGCGAGCGGTTCGCGCGGCTCAAGGAAGCCGTGACGCTGATCCAGGAGCTCTTCCGCAAGGAGTTCGTCACCTTCGATGGCGAGTTCTTCCGGACGAGGAACGCGACGATCTACGATCGGCCGGCGGAGCCCGTCCCGATCTTCATCGCGGCCTCCGGGCCGGCCGCCGCGCGCCTCGCCGGCCGGATCGCCGACGGGATGATCTGCACCTCCGGCAAGGGCGAGGACCTGTACACGGACACGCTGCTGCCGGCGGTCGTCGAGGGCTGCCTGCGGGCGGAGCGCGACCCGCGCAGCGTCGACCGGATGATCGAGGTGAAGGTGAGCTTCGACTCGGATCGGGGTCGGGCGATGGAGGACACCAAGGTGTGGGCCGCCCTGGCCCTGCCCGCCGAGCAGAAGGTCGGGGTCGACGATCCGCGCGAGATGGAGCGCCTGGCCAAGGGCGTCGAGGACGTCGCGTACCGGCGCTGGCTGGTCTCGTCGGACCCGGACGAGCACGTCGAGCAGGTCGCCACGTACGTCGGGTACGGGTTCGACCACCTCGTCTTCCATTTCCCGGGCAACGACCAGGAGGGCGCGATCGCGCGCTACGCCGACCTCATCCTGCCGCGCCTGCGAGCGCGCTTCGGCTGACGCGGGCGGGGCCGCGATGACGGTCCCGGCCGATCACGGCCGGGTCATGACCCGCCGATCGTCTCGCGCAGGATCTCCCCGAACCGCCACAGGTCGTGGTAGCTCGTGTACGACGGGATCGGTGCGACCCGGATGAGGTCCGGTGCCCGATGGTCCGCCACGACACCCCGCGCGGCGAGGCGCTCCAGCTCGGATCGCGCATCGTCGAACCGAAGCGAGAGCTGCGCGCCACGCGCCGCCGGGTCGCGCGGCGTGACGATCTCGAGGCCGACCCGATCGAGGCGCTCCTCGAGGTAGCCCGTGAGCCGGATCGACCGCGCGCGGAGGGCGGGCATGCCGACCTCGTCGACGATCGCCAGCGCCGCCGCGACCGGGGCGAGGGCCAGGATCGAGGTCGTCGAGGTGGCCCAGCCGGCCGCGCCCACTGCGGGCACGAACGGAGCATCGGGATCGAACCGAGCCTCCGGATCCATCCCCCACCAGCCGCCCAGCCGCGGCACCGAGGCGTCACGCCCGTGGCGGTCGTGGACGAAGATCGCACCGACCGAGCCGGGCCCACCGTTCAGGTACTTGTAGGTGCACCAGGCACCAAAGTCGACGTCCCAGTCGTGCAGGGCGAGCTCGATGTTGCCGGCCGCGTGGGCCAGGTCCCAGCCGACCAACGCGCCGGCGGCGTGGCCGGCCGCGGTCAGCCGCTCGATCGGGTGGGCCTGGCCGGTCGCGAAGTTGACGCCCGCCAGGAACACCAGCGCGAGCTCCCCGGCCCCATCGGCGATGGCCGCCTCGAGATCCTCGGTCCGGACCGTGGACTCGCCGGCCCGCGGCCCGACCACGACGAGGTCGCACTCCGGATCCAGGCCACGCCCCGCCAGGTGCGTCGTCAGCGCGTGGCGATCCGACGGGAAGAGCGGCCCGTCGGTCAGCATGCGACGTCGCCGCCCGTCCGGCCGGAAGAACGAGGCGAGCAGGAGGTGGATGTTCACGGTCAGGCTGTTGAGCAGGGCGACCTCGGCCGGGAGCGCGCCGACGATGCGCGCCATCGGGTCGCGCACGGCCTGGTCGAGCGTGAACCATGGCCGTTCCGGGTCGAACCAGGCGTCCACGCCGAGCTCCGCCCAGGCCGCCAGCTCCCGCTCGATGGCCGGGCGCGCCGAGCGCGGCTGGAGCCCGAGCGACTGGCCGGCGAGGTAGACGGCCGGGGATCCGTCGGGCGCGATCGGGAGGTGGAACCGGTCGCGGAGGGACGTCAGCGGGTCGGCGGCATCGCGCGCCAGGGCGTCCGCCTCGTCCGGCGGGATGGCCCCGGATCCGTGCTCCAGGATCGTCATGGGCGGACCTCCGGTGGTGGGCTGGAGCCAGCGGAGGGTAGCATCTGGCGATGATCGATCACCCCGTCCCGATCCATGCCGGGGTTCGCCGTGCCACCGCGGCGCTCCTGGTCGCCGCGTTCCTCGCCGGCTGTGCGGGCTCCGCCGGGTCTGCTGCTGCCCCCTCCGCCGCCCCGCCATCCGCGGTCGCCACAAGCGCGGCCACGGGGGCTCCGTCGGCTGCCCCGAGCGAGGCTCCCAGCGTCGCCCCGTCCCCTGCCGTCGTCCCGACGGCGGTCCCGTCCGACGGGGCGACCGCCGGCCAGGTCCGGACGGATGTGTTCGGCATCGAGCAGGTCTGGGTCCCGGCCGGCACGTTCACGATGGGCACGGACAAGGCCGCCATCGCCAAGCTGGCGGAGCAGTCGCCACCTGACTGGGTGGCCAGCGAGTTCCCGAGCGAGGGGCCGGAGCACAAGGTGACGCTGTCGAAGGGCTTCTGGATCGACAGGAACGAGGTCAGCAACAAGGACTTCGCCGCGTTCCGCGCCGCGGGCGGCTATACCAACCAGGAACTCTGGTCGGACGATGGCTGGACGTGGCTGGGTGGTCGCGATGCGGCCCGCCTGCCCCTGCACTGCAACGGCGACGTCCCTGACCAACCTCGGACGTGCATCACCTGGTACGAGGCCGAGGCGTACGCCGCGTGGCGGGCCGGCCGCCTCCCGACCGAGGCCGAGTGGGAGTACGCCGCGCGCGGTCCGAAGTCGACCGTCTACCCGTGGGGCGACACGTTCGACAGCGAGCGGGCCAACGTGCTCAACAGCGTCTCCCCCAAGCCGGTCGGCAGCTATCCGACCGGCGCCAGCTGGGTCGGGGTGCTGGACATGTCCGGCAACGCGATGGAGTGGGTCGCCGACTGGCTGGACACCGGCTACTACGCGGCCAGCCCGGCGACGCGATCCGACCGGGCCGGCGACCGGCGACGTCAAGGTCGAGAAGGGCGGCTGGTGGGGCAGCAACGAGTTCGTGGCTCGGTCCGCCTACCGGCACTACGAGGATCCGCCGACCTACGGCGACAAGCACATCGGCTTTCGGGTGGCCTCCCAATGAGCGTCCCGACGGTCGTCGCGATGGGCGGCGGGCGGGTTCGACCCCCTGCTCGACGAGCACATCCTGTCGCTCGCGCGGTCCGCCTCGGGGCGGGATCGGCCGCGGGTCTGCTTCCTGGGGACGGCCAGCGGTGAGGCGCCGACCTATGTCACGAGCTTCTACGACGCGTTCGCGCGCCGGTCGGAGGCCAGCCACCTCTCGCTGTTCGACCGGACGGTCGACGACATCGACGGCTTCCTGGGCGAGCAGGACGTGGTCTACGTCGGCGGCGGCAACACGGAGAACATGCTCGCGATCTGGCGCGTCCACGGCGTCGATCGGGCGCTGCGGCGCGCCTGGGAAGCCGGGACCGTCATGACCGGGCAGTCCGCCGGGTCGCTGTGCTGGTTCGAGACCGGGACGACCAATTCGTTCGGGAAGGGCCTGGCGGCGCTGTCCGGCGGGCTCGGCTTCGTGCCCGGGCAGCCACGCCCCGCACTACGACAGCGAGGCGACCCGACGACCGCACTACGAGCGACTGGTGGCGGAGGGCGTGCTCCCCGCGGGCTACGCGGCCGACGACGGCGCTGCGCTCGTGTTCCATGGCGGGGAGCTCGCGGAGGTCGTCGCGGCGCGGCCGAACGCACGCGCCTACCGCGTCGAGCGCGGGCCGGATGGGACCGCGGTCGAGACCGTCGTGGCGACCCGCTACCTGGGCTGATCCGGCTCGACGGGCTCCCAGCGGCGGCCGCGCGCGTCCCACGTCCCGACGACCCGGACGGCGTCCGGTCCCTCGGCGCACCTCGCGCCGGCGCCGGGCGGTCTCGACCGTCACGCCCCAGCCGGGCGGGGCGAGGCGCGGTGCGATGTCGGCCAGCGGCGCGAGCACGAACAGCCGGGTCGCGGCGGCCGGGTGGGGGACCTCGAGCAGCCTGGCGGCCTTGGCCGCGTCGCGGTCCGCATCGATGGACCGGGCGTCGGCCGGCCGCTCGACCGCGATCCGCGAGCGCCCGAAGACGAGAAGGTCGAGGTCGAGCTCGCGGGGGCCCCAGCGACGGCGGTGCCGCCGACCGAAGGAGCGTTCGAGGGCCTTGAGCTCGGTCAGGAGCGCCAGCGCCCCGGTCTCCGGGTCGGGTCCGGCCGGTGCGTCGATCGCGATGGCGGCGTTGCGGAACTCGGGCTGATCGGTGACGCCGACCGGTGCGGTCGCGTAGAGGCGCGAGACGTCCCGGAGCCGGACCCCGGGCAGACCCGCGACGGCCGCCACGGCCTCGGTCAGGGTCGCGGTCGCGTCACCCACGTTCGCACCAAGGCCGATGTACGCGCGGATCCGGCGGGTCGTCACGGTCCCCTCGATGGCGGCGGCTAGACTCCGGGCCATGCCCGCGGTCACGGTCCGAATCATGCACCCGGAGCCCGGACCCGAGGCCGGGCCGCTGGAGACGTGGGTGGCCACCGCCCGCGCCCGGCTGGCCGATCACCACGCCGAGCGGTTCGCCGCGGCCGGTGCCGGCGACGTCGGGATCGTGGCCGGCCCACCAGACGGGCTGGCGTTCGGCGCCCGCGTGCGATCCATCATCGCGGCAGACAGGCCGGCCGGGCTCGTGCTCCTTGGCTCGGGCGCGATCCCGCTCGCGACGCGACGCGACGTGCGCGACCTGGTCGACGTCGCAGCGGCCGACGATCGCGTCGCCCTGACCAACAATCGCTACTCCGCCGACGCCATCGCGATCGGCCGCGCCACGGACGTCCTGCGCGACCTGCCGGACCTCCCGTCCGACAACGCGCTCCCGCGCTGGCTGGCCGAGGTGGCCGGCTACGAGGTGCGCGACCTGCGACGTCGATGGCGGCTCGGCATCGATATCGACGGGCCCCTCGATCTCGTGCTGATCGACGGCGCAGACGGGACGGGAGCGATCGACGATGGGGCCGCGACGGTCGACACGACACGTGTGCGTGAACGCCTGGCGGCCGTCCGGGCCGTGGCGAGCGACCCGAAGGCAGAGCTCCTGGTCGCCGGCCGAACGTCCGCGACTACCCTCGCCTGGCTGGAGCGCTCGACGGCGGCCCGGACCCGCGCGCTGGTGGAGGAGCGCGGCCTGCGGACGAGCGTCGCCGGTCAGCGGCCGCCGGCCTCGGTCCTCGGCGCCCTGATCGAGCGCGATGGACCGGGGTCGCTCGGGAGCCACCTGGCGCGGCTGTGCGACGGGGCGATCGTCGACAGCCGGGTGCTCCTGGCCCACCGCCTCGGCGCCGACGAGGCGCGCTGGCCGGCGGCCGAGGACCGCTTCGCCTCGGACCTGCTGCTCGCCGAGCGCATCGCCGATCCGTGGCTGGCGGAGCTGACCACGTCCGCCGCGGCGGCACGGATCCCGATCGTCCTGGGTGGCCACACCCTCGTGGGACCGGGTGTGCGGCTCGTCGTCGGCGGCGCGCCGGGCGGGCGGACATGATGGACGCGACGCCGGGTCTGCGGCGCGACCCACAGCCCGATCTCGACGCGGTCGGCGAGGACACCGAGCTGGTCGGCCCGGATCCACGAGGAGATCGCACGAGACGGACCGATGACGTTCGCCCGGTTCATGGACCTCGCGCTGTACGACCCGGCCGGCGGCTACTACCGGGCAGCGACGGCCCGGCCCGGTCGCGACGGGGACTTCCTGACCGCGCCCGAGGCGCACCCGATCTTCGGGGCGGCCCTGTCGCGGGCCGTCGCGGACGCCTGGGATCGGCTCGGCCGGCCGGTGCCGTTCGTCCTCCGCGAGCACGGGGCGGGCACCGGGGCCCTCGCCGTCGCCATCCTCGACGGTCTCGCGGCCGAGCGTCCGGACCTCGCCGCCGTCATCGGCTATCAGCCGGTCGAGGTCGAGCCGGCCCGGATCGAGGCCCTCTCCGCCCGGCTGTCCGCGGCCGGCTACGGACCTGCGCTCGCGCGCGTCGGCACGGATCTCGTCGCCCCGATCGCCGGCGTGATCCTGGCCAACGAGGTGCTCGACGCGCTGCCGACGCACCGGCTGATCGGCCGAGCGGACGGTCCCCGCGAGGTCCTCGTCGGATCGGAGGACGGGGCCCTCGTCGACGTGGAGGCCGAGCCATCGACACCCGCCATCCACGCCCGTCTCCAGGCCGAGGGCATCACCCTGGCGGAGGGCCAGCGCGCCGAGGTCTGCCTCGCCGTCGATGGCTGGATCGCGAGCGTGGCGGCCGGTCTCCACCGCGGACTCATCCTGCTGATCGACTACGGCTACCCCGCGTCGGAGCTCTACGACCCGGTCCGTCGCCGCGACGGGACGCTGCGCGCCTACCTCCGTCACCGGGTCCACGACGACCCGTACGTCCACGTCGGGCGCCAGGACCTGACCGCTCACGTCGACGTCACGGCCGTGGAGCGGGCCGCCGCTGCCGCGGGGCTGGATCATCTGGGAACGACGACACAGGCCGAATACCTGGTCGGGCTGGGGACCGAATCGCTCCTCCAGGCGATCCAGGCCGACCCGGCCACGACCATCGAGGGCTACCTGGCCGTCCGTTCTGCGCTCATGCGACTCCTCGACCCGAGCGCGATGGGCCGGTTCCGGGTCATGGCGTTCGGTCGCTCCTGGCCTGCCGGACCGGCACCGCTGGGGTTCGACTATCGTCTTGGCGTCGGCGGCCGCCAGGCGCCGATTGGATAGCCGCGGGAGGCAGCGCGGAGACGGCACCGGACCGGCCGCGACCGGCCCACATCGCACGCGGGAATAGGGCGATCTACCTATTGCCCGCCCGTGGCGCCGGGTCGCACGATTCACCACGGTCGGGCACGACCTGACGGGGAGTGGCGCGCGAACCTGCACGCGCGCTCGGCGCGCGCCGCTCCCCGACATCCCCGCCCGAACCGACCCCACCGACCGGTCCGTGGACCTCGTGCGCCCACCGCCCGGCCACGCTCCCACTGCTAGAATGAGCACGAGGACAGCCAACGCCTTCCAGCGTGTGGCTGTGCGCTCGACAGCATGCTTCGGGGCAGCGACGCCGGACCCAGGGCGCGTCGCTGGAAGGGAGTTCGTTGGAACAGCTCTGGTACGTCGTGGGGTTCGCCTTCGCCGGCGTGTCGTTCGTGTTCCTGACGATCGGCGCCGCTTGGCTCATCTCGCACCGCAATCGCGGCGACGAGCACAAGGGCCTTCCCTACGAATCGGGCATCGACACCTACGGCGACACCCACGGCCGGTTCGGGCTCTCGTTCTACATCTACGCCCTGCTGTTCGTCGCCTTCGACATCGAGGTCATCTTCATCTACCTGTGGGCGATCGCCTTCCGGACCCTGCTCCTCGGCGGCCTCGCGAGCATGGGCCTGTTCGTGCTCATCCTCCTGCTCGGGCTGGCCTACGCCTGGCGGAAGGGGGCCCTGTCGTGGCGGTGAAGCCCGGTGCCGGGGCCCCGCGCCCGGCGGGCTCGGACCTGCCCGCGGTCGTGATCGGCTCGACCGACGTCCTGGCCCCGATCATCGTGCCGAATACGCTCTGGCAGGCGGCCGATCCCGAGGCCTACGACGGCGGCCAGGAGAGCGACATCACCCACCTGCGCGAGTACGAGGCGAGCGGCCTGGGCCGGCGCGACGACGCCCGCTGGAGCGGCGTCCTCGAGGTCATCCCGACCAAGGCCGACTACGTCCTCGACCTGATCCGCATGAACAGCCTGTGGCCCCTGCTGTCCGGGCTCGCGTGCTGCGCGATCGAGATGATGTCGACCGCCACCTCCAAGAACGACATGGATCGCTGGGGCATGTTCCCGTTCCGGGCCAGCCCGCGCCAGGCGGACGTCCTCATCGTCGCGGGCACGCTGACGACCAAGATGGCCGGCCCGCTCGTCCGGCTCTGGGAGCAGATGCCCGAACCCAAGTGGTGCGTCGCGCTGGGCGACTGCACCTGCTCCGGCGGCCGCTACAAGCGGAGCTACGCGACGGTCGAGGGAATCGACCGGGTCATGCCGGTGGACGTCTACATCCCGGGCTGCCCGCCGCGTCCGGAGGGCCTGATCTACGGGATGATGAAGCTCCAGCAGCTGGTCAAGGATCGACGCGGCCACTGGCCGGACCGGGCGATCGGCCCGACCGTGCCGGAGGACGTCTAGACGTGGACCGTGCGTTCAAGACGCGGCTGGAGGCCCGCTTCGGCGAGCAGCTGACCGGTCCCGTCCGGCAGCGCCACGACGAGACCGAGATCCGGATCGGTGCCGGCGACGTCGTGCGGGTCATCACCGCGCTGCACGATGAGCCGGACCTCCATTTCCAGTTCCTGAGCGACCTCGCGGGCGTGGACACCGGGGTGGTGATGCAGGTCGTCTACCACCTCTGGAGCGAGACCACACCGGACTGGCTGCGGGTCACCGCGGACGGTCTGTCGCGCGAGGACCCGCGCGTCCCGTCGGTCACCTTCCTGTGGAAGGGCGCCGAGTGGATGGAGCGCGAGGCGTACGACATGTACGGGATCATCTTCGAGGGCAACCGCGACCTCCGCCGGATCTACATGCCGCCCGACTACCAGAGCTTCCCGCTGCGCAAGGACTTCTTCCTGCCGGACGACGCGGCGCGCTCGCCGGGTGGCGGCGTCCGTCCGATGGAGCGGACGCACAGTCCCGTCAACGCACCGTCGACCGCGCTCGTCCGCCGGACCGGCGGCTGAGGGACCGACCATGCCCGTCAGCCCCGCCCACGCCTCCGCCGACGACCCCCGGGTCACGCTCGATCGCGAGCTGGGCGTCTTCGAGCCGGTGCCGCCGTACCCGCCGCGGACGGAGCGCGAGGCCGAGTTCTACACGCTCGGCGACGGCGAGATGTTCATCAACATGGGTCCCCAGCATCCGTCGACCCACGGGGTGCTGCGGGTCGTGCTCAAGCTCGACGGCGAGAAGGTCGTCGACCTCGATCCGGTGCTCGGCTACCTGCACCGCGGCGTCGAGAAGCTGTGCGAGAACGCCGACTACCACCAGGCCATCTGCTACACGGATCCGCTGGAGTACGTCAGCTCGCTTTTCAACGAGTGGGCCCCGGTCCTGGCGTTCGAGAAGCTCATGGACGTCCAGGTGCCGCGCCGGGCCGAGTACATCCGGGTCCTCTCGTCCGAGCTCAACCGGATCGCCAGCCACGCCCTCTTCCTGGGCTGGATGGCCCTGGACCTCGGTGGCCTGACGCCGATCCTGTGGTCGTTCATCGAGCGCGACGAGATCGTCGACATGCTGGCCTCGCTGACCGGCCAGCGGATGCTGTTCAACTACTTCCGGATCGGCGGCGTCAACGGCGACCTGAACCACGAGTTCATGAGCCGCCTGGGCGACTGGATGAGCAAGGCGACCGAGCAGATCGAATCCGGCAACGCGCTGCTCAACGAGAACGAGATCTTCGTCCGCCGGATGCGCGGCCTCGGGCCGATCGACACGGCGACGGCGCTGCGGATGGTCATGACCGGCCCGAACCTGCGGGCCACCGGCGTGCCGTTCGACATCCGCCGGGCCCATCCCTACAGCGTCTTCCCGGAGCTCGAGTTCGACATCCCGACCCGGACCGAAGGCGACTGCCTGGCGCGCTACCTCCTGCGGATGGACGAGATCAAGCAGAGCCTGCGGATCATCGACCAGTGCCTCCACAACATGCCCGACGGGCCGGTCATCGCCAAGCTGCCGCGCCTGATGCGACCGCGGCCCGGCCGCGCGTACGCGGCCGTGGAAGGCCCGCGCGGCCAGTACTCGACCTACGCCATCAGCGACGGCACGGACCAGCCGTTCCGCATGCGGATCCACGACCCGTCGTTCATCCACTTGCAGTCGGTCGGTCTCATGATGCCGGGGCACTTGATCGCAGACACGATGGCGATCATGGCGTCCCTTGACCCGATCATGGGGGGCGTCGACAAGTGACCGTCGTCGGGAAGACCTGGAATCGGCTGACCTTGCCCGGCAAGGTCATCTTCACGGCGATCCCTGTCCTCGTCGTCCTGACCGTGGGGTTGATCGCGGCGATCGCGATCCTGGGCGGCCCGATCCTGGACCTCCTGGCGAACAACCTGCCGATCGTCCGGTTCGTGGTGGCGGTCACGATCGTGCTGCTGATGACGGTCCCGACAGCCTTCCTGATCATCTACATGGAACTCAAGATCATCGCGCTGATGAACCTCCGGATCGGGCCTGACCGGGTCGGACCGTTCGGGTCGCTCCAGTCCGTCGTGCCTGGTCTCAAGGTCCTCATGAAGGAGGACTTCACGCCGACCGGCGCGGACCCGATCGTCTTCACGTGGGCGCCCGTCGTCACCTACCTCGCCAGCGTCATGACCCTGCTGGTCATCCCGTTCGCGCCGGGCATCTTCGGCCAGGCGCTCGACCTCGGCCTGCTCTACTTCTTCGCGATCGGCGGGCTGTCCGTCGTCGGGCTGCTGATGGCCGGCTGGTCGAGCTACAACAAGTACTCCCTGCTGGGCGGCCTCCGCTCGGCCGCGCAGGTCATCAGCTACGAGATCCCGCTGACGTTGTCGGTGGTCGGGCTCATCCTGCTGGCCGGCACGATGAACCTCAACACGATCGTCCTGCACCAGGCCGGCTGGTTCACGAACTGGTACGTCTTCCAGCAGCCGCTCGGCGTCCTGATCTTCTTCATCGCCGCGACCGCCGAGGCGAACCGGACGCCGTTCGACCTGACCGAGGCGGACTCGGAGATCGTCGCCGGCTTCGCGACCGAGTACTCGGGCATGCGCTTCGGGTTCTTCTTCTTCGCCGAGTACGTCAACGTGTTCATCATCTCGGCGCTGCTCGTCACGCTCTACTTCGGCGGCTGGAACGCGCCGTTCCCGTGGCCGTGGGACGTCACGCTGAACCTCAACCCGGGCTCGCTCGGCATCGCGCTGCTGATCCTCGTCGCCGTCGTGCCCCTGATCCTGACCCTCGTCTTCGCCGCGCCCATCTGGATGGTGAGCAGCCGGCTCAAGGGCTGGCAGGCCCTCCTGGTCGGGTTCATCCTGGCCAACCTGTTCATCGTCGCCGTGATCGGCGGGATCGCCTACCTCGGGCTGGACTGGGTCGGTGGGCTCATCTGGTTCCTCGGCAAGACGTACGCCTTCGTGTTCGTCTTCGTCTGGATGCGCGGGACGCTGCCCCGGGTCCGGATCGACCAGCTCATGGACTTCGCGTGGAAGTGGATGCTCCCCGCGTCGCTCCTGAACATCTTCATCACCGCGGCCGCGATCGTCATCGTCGCCTCTGCGAGGGGGCTCGGATGAGCATGATCCCCGGTCTCGGCATCGCGAAGGGCATGGCGTTGACCCTGCGCCGGTTCTTCGAGCCCAAGGTCACGGTGATGTACCCGGAGGACCGCCGGGATCCGCCGCACAAGTTCCGCGGCCGGCTGCAGCTGCTCTACGACGAGTGGGGCACGCTCAAGTGCGAGACCTGCTTCCAATGCGCCCAGGCCTGCCCGATCGAGTGCATCGACATGGGCGGCGTCGACACGCGTGGCCGGTTCCACGTCCATTGGGGCGCCCCGGAGACCTACGGCGAACGACGCGAGGAGTCCGCCCTCCGACGATCCGGCCGGACCGTGCCGGACCCCGCCTACCGGCCGTTCGCCGCGGTGGACCTCGGTCCGCTCGACGAGATCCTGGAGGAAAACGACCACGATCCGGCCCGGATGCTCCAGATCCTCGAGGCGACGCAGGCCGCCTACGGCTACCTGCCGGTCGCCACGCTCAAGCGGATCAGCCAGAGGACCGGCGCCTGGTACGCCATGATCTATGGCACGGCGACCTACTACA
Source organism: uncultured Chloroflexia bacterium (assembly GCA_963755995.1). GTDB lineage: Bacteria > Chloroflexota > Limnocylindria > Limnocylindrales > CSP1-4 > SPCO01. Next base: position 960,269 of record CAVWLQ010000002.1, read on the forward strand.
GCCACCTGCGCTTCGAGCCCGAGACGGCGACCGTCCAGGCCGCGGCGATGGATGCGCACCGGCCGTCGGAGGCCACCTACCTGACTGCACTCGACTCGGCGCTGACCGGGGCGCGTCGCGGTCGCGGCAAGGCGGGCACGACTCGATCCACCGGCCCCGGCGCTCCCGGAACGCCCGGCTCGCCGGCGCGCGCGTGACGACATGACCGACCTGCTCAAGACACCGCGCGGCTGGCCGACGATCCTGCTCGAGCGAGCCGGCGCCGCGGACCCGACCGACCTCGACGCCGCCACCCGCGCCGGGGCGTTCGAGGCCCTCCGCCGGGTCATCCGCACGCTGGGCGCGACCGCGACGATCGCCACGATCACCGAGTCGGGCCTGCGCGGGCGAGGCGGGGCGGGCTACCCGGCCGGCGCCAAGTGGCGCACGGCGGCCACCACGGACGCGCCCCGCCGCTACGTCGTGGTCAACGGCTATGGCGCGGACCCGGCCACGGGGACGGACCGCTTCCTGCTCGAGCGCGACCCGTTCGCGGTCATCGAGGGTGCCGCGATCGCGGCCTTCGCGATCGGCGCCTCCGAGGTCATCGTCGCCGTCCGGGCCGACGCGACCGAGGCGATCCGGCGGCTCGAGACGGCCATCGGGGCGGCCACGGAGGCCGGCTTCGTCGGCTTCGACGTCCTCGGCTCCGGCCACGACATCGAGGTCACGGTCCGCCCGGTCCAGGGCGCCTACATGCTGGGCGAGGAGACCGTGCTGCTGAAGGCCCTCGAGGGCAAGCGCGGCCAGCCCGAGCAGCGGCCGCCGCACCCGGCCGAGAGCGGTCTCTTCGACCTGCCGACCGTCGTCCACAACGTCCAGACGGTCGCGGCCGTGCCCTGGATCATCCGCAACGGGGCCGCGGCATTCGCGGCCACCGGCTCCGAGGCCAGCCCAGGCACGATCCTGGTCCAGGTCCGGACGCCGGCCGGCGACGGCATCGCGGAGGTCCCGCTCGGGACGCCGTTGCGCGAGGTCGTGGGCCTGCGCGGCCGGCTGCCGGCCGGTCGGAGCCTCAAGGCCATCCTCGTCGGCGGACCGTCGGGCGGGCTCCTCCCGCCCGACCTGCTCGACACCCCGTACGACTTCGAGCCACTCCGCGCCGCCGGCGCCCACGTCGGCTCGGGCTCGGTCGTCGTGGCGGACGACCGCTCGTGCGTCGTCGACCTGGCCCGCCTCCTGACCCGCTTCTGCGCGGGCGAGGCGTGCGGCAAGACCATCCCGTGCCGGATCGGGACGCGCCGGCTGGTGGAGATCGCGGATCGCGTCGTCGACGGACGTCCGCGCCCCACCGACATGGCCCTGCTGACCGACCTGTCCGAGGACATCGTGGCCTCCGCCCTGTGCGACCACGAACGCCTGACGACCCTCCCGCTGGCCAGCGGGATGCGATACTTCCGGTCCGAGCTGGACGACCACATCGTTCGAAGCGCCTGCCCAGCCGGCGTCTGCCACCCGATCGCGGTGGCCGCCGGTGCGATCTCATAAGGCGACCATGGCCGACCTGATCACGCGCCCCGACAGCCGCCCCGCGATCGAGCCCTCGGCCGATCGCTCGCTCGCCGAGCGCCTCCTCGACACGCAGGCGCCCCAGCGACCGATGTCATCGCCGCGCATCCGGATCGAGGTGGACGGTCGCGTCGTGGAGGGCTTCGAGGGCCAGACGATCCTCGAGGTCTGCCGCGACAACGGGATCGAGATCCCGACCCTGTGTTACGAGCCCAAGCTGCCGGGCTTCGGGGCGTGCCGGATGTGCGTCGTCGAGGTCGAGGGCGAGGAGCACCCGCCGATCTCGTGCTCGCGCACGTGCGAGCCGGAGATGAAGGTCCAGACCCAGACCGAGGAGCTCCGTCGCCTGCGCCGGACGAACCTCGAGCTGATCTTCAGCGACCACAACGCATACTGCCTGCCGCCCTGCCAGAACAAGTGCCCCAGCCACATCGACATCCCGGGCTTCCTGAAGGCCAACGCGGAGGCCGACTGGCGCGAGAGCGCGCGGATCTTCAAGCGCACGATCCCGTTCCCGAGCGTGCTCGGCCGGGTCTGCCCGGCGCCGTGCGAGGAGCACTGCCGGCGCGACGAGGTGGACGAGGCGATCGCGATCCGCGACAGCCACCGCTACGCCGGCGACCAGGTCCTCAAGTCGATGCTCGACGAGGGCATCGATCCGCCCCTGCCGTTCGAGCGCCAGGCACCCACCGGCCGGCGCGCCGCGGTCATCGGGTCCGGCCCGGCCGGCATGGCTGCCGCCTTCTACCTGCTGCTGTCAGGCCACGACGTGACGGTCTTCGAGCGTGACCCGTCGCCTGGCGGGATGCTCCGCTACGGGATCCCGCAGTACCGGCTGCCCAAGGTCGAGGTCCTCGAGGCCGAATACGAGTCGGTGACCCGGCTGGGCGGCAAGATCGTCTGCAACGCGGGCCTCGGCACGGACTTCACGCTGGACGACCTGGTGTTCCAGGGCTTCGACGCGGTGGTCGTCGCGATCGGCTGCTACGACACGAACAAGCTGGGCATCCCGGGCGAGGACGCGGCCGAGGTGCTCGACGGCCTCGAGTACCTCCGCACCGCGACCCTCGGCCTGCCCTACCCGGACCACGCCGGCAAGCGGGTCGTGGTCATCGGCGGCGGGTTCACCTCGATGGACTGCTCGCGGACGTCGATCCGCCAGGGTGCCGCAGAGGTGACGCTCGTCTACCGGCGCGACATGAAGGACATGCCCGCGTCCAACGAGGTCCACGAGGCCATCGAGGAAGGCGTCACGGCGATCTTCCAGGCCGGCCCGGTCCGGGTCGTCACCGACAAGAAGGGCAACGTCACCGGCGTCGAGTTCATCCGGATGGCCCTCGGCGAGCCCGACGCCTCCGGCCGGCGACGCCCGGAGCCGGCCAAGGGCACCGAGTTCACCATCCCCTGCGACCGGGTGCTGCTGGCCATCGGCCAGGGACCCGACCTGACCTGGATCGGCCCGGGCTCCGACGGGGTCGAGGCGACGAAGCAGCGCCGGCTGAAGGCCGATGCCGTCACCTTCGCGACCGACCGGCCGGGCGTGTTCGGGACAGGCGACGTGCGGATCGGCGCGGCGACGGTGGTCGAGGCGATCGCCGAGGGCCGTCGCTCCGCCTACGCCGTCGACGCCTACCTGCGCGGGATGGACCTGGCCGCCATCCGGACGCGCCAGACGCTGGCCGAGCCGCAGCCCGAGTTCCTGTCCATCGTGCCGTTCACCAGCGAGGCCAAGACGCCGCGCTACCGCATGACTGCGCTCGAGGCCGAGGAGCGCAACCACTCCTACATCGAGTACGAGCTGCCCTACACCCGCGAGGATGCGGTCGCCGAGTCGACCCGCTGTCTCCAGTGCACGTGCGAGGCCATCGGCTTCTGCGACCTGCGCCGCCTCGGCATCGAGTACGGCACGACGCTGCCGACGCTGGAGCCCGGGTACCACCAGGGCGCCGGCTACCGGAGCGTGACCGAGAACCGCTTCACCGGCGTGAACCACGACTACATCCGGGACGACTCGCACGCCTTCATCCTGCGCGAGCCGTCGCGCTGCATCGACTGCGGGCGGTGCGCCCAGGTCTGCTCGGAGGTGGTGGGCGCGGCCTGCTACGACTTCATGCGGATCGGCTTCGACACGCTCGTCACGACGCCGCTGGACATGAGCCTCAACGACACCCCGTGCGTGTCGTGCGGCCGGTGCGCCGAGACGTGCCCGACCGGCGCCCTCATGCCCAAGCCGCGCGTCCTGCAGAAGTACGAGGTCGACGAGAGCCGCTGCATCCTGTGCGGGATCTGCGTCGATGCCTGCCCGTACGACGCGCTCCGCGACGGCGCGGACATCGAGCTGGCGCACACGAGCCGCGCCGAGCCCATGATCGACCTGATGGCCATCGCGGCGATCAATCGCGAGACCGAGGTGACCTACATCCGCCGCGAGCGTGACTGGGCGTCGCGCGCCGCCGCGGAGGGCCGCCTCATCGACACGGGGCGGATGCTCCCGATGCTCCCACCCACCGTCACCGGCGTCGCCGCCGGCGGCAATGGCAACGGCCATGGCCACGGCCATGCGCACGGCAACGGGCATGGCGGCGGCGAGTCGGCCATCGTCCCAAGCCACCACGAGTAGGGCGCCGAGGTGGTGCGTCGCCTGATCCCGATCATCGTCGGACTGGCCATCCTGGGGCTCGTCACGGCCATCGCCGCGGTGATGCTCGTGTTCCTCGGCCAGGACTGGGCCGACGCCCTGTTCTGGATCTTCTCGGCGGTCATGATCGGCTCGGCCCTGCTGGTCGTGACGATGCGCGACATCATCCGGTGCGGGCTGGCGATGATCGTGTGCTTCGGGTCGCTGGCCGGGATCTACGTGATCCTCGGCGCCCCGCTGCTGGCCGCCGCCCAGGTCATCGTGTACATCGGCGCGATCAGCGTTCTGATCCTGTTCGCGATCATGCTGACCCAGACCAAGGACGCCCCGAGCCGGCTGGTCTTCCAGACCCAGGCCGTACCGGCGGCGATCGCCTCGATCATCATCGCGGTGGTCATCGCCCTGGCCATCGCGGCGACCGACTGGGCCGAGGCCGCGGACCACGTCCGCCTGGCCACGTCTGACCTGTCGAAGGCGCTGTTCAAGGACTACGTCCTGCCGTTCGAGATCGTCAGCGTGCTGCTCCTCGCGGCCGTGATCGGCGGCGTGTACCTCGCCAAGCGCGAGAAGGACGGGCCGTCGTGAGCGACTCGCTGGACGCGTATCTGATCCTCGCCGGGATGCTGTTCGCGATCGGCTCGTTCGGGTTCCTCGCCCGGCGGAACGCGATCAGCATGCTGATGTCCATCGAGCTGATGCTCAACGGGGTCAACCTCGCGATCGTCGCCTTCGGCGCGTTCGGCGTCGCCGTCGACGCGGTGACGGGCGCCAAGACGTCGCTGGCCGCGCAGGGCTCGATCGTGGCGCTGATGGTGATCGCCGTGGCGGCGGCGGAGGCGACGGTCGGCCTGGCCATCGTCATCGCCATCTACCGGAACAAGCACACTCCCTTGGTCGACGAATACGACGCGATGAAGCAGTGAACGTTCTGTGGCGCCTGGATCGGCGCGCGGCGGTTCGAGGTGAATGACCTTCAATCGTTGATCCCCGCGCTCGTGCTGCTGCCGATGGCGGGGTTCCTGCTGACGGCGGTCGTCGGGCGACGGCTGGGCAAGCAGGCTCACTGGATCCCGGTCCTCGCGATCCTGGCGGTGTGGATCATCGCGATGAGCCTGTGCTACCAGGTCCTGAGCGGGGCGGCGCCCCTGCTGCCGGGGTCCGAGACGTCGCACGGCTACATCGTCGACGGACCCATCTGGATCCCGGCCGCCAACTTCCAGGTCAGCTTCGGCTTCGTCGTCGACGAGCTGACGGCCTGCCTCCTGATCGTGGTGACGACGATCGGCCTGCTGGTCCACGTCTACTCGATCGGCTACATGAGCCACGACCCGGGCTACTGGCGCTTCTTCGCCTACCTCAACCTGTTCATGTTCAGCATGCTGCTCCTGGTCCTCGCCAGCAGCTTCCTGACCGTCTTCGTGGCGTGGGAGCTGGTCGGGCTGTGCAGCTACCTGCTCATCGGGTTCTGGTTCCGCAAGCGCTCGGCGGCGCTGGCGGCGAAGAAGGCGTTCATCGTCAACCGCGTCGGCGACGTCGGATTCATCCTCGGGATCATGCTGATCTTCGTCAGCCTCGGCACGCTCGACATCCGCGAGGTCATCGACCGGATCGGCGAGCTCGACGCGACGACGATCACGATCATCTCGCTGCTGCTGTTCGCGGGGGCGATGGGCAAGAGCGCCCAGTTCCCGCTCCACGTCTGGCTCCCGGACGCGATGGAGGGCCCGACCCCGGTGTCCGCGCTGATCCATGCCGCGACGATGGTCAACGCCGGGATCTACCTCGTCGCCCGTTCCAACCCGATCTACGCACACGCCCCGTCAGCACTGGTGATCGTCGCGGCGATCGGCATCTTCACCGCGATCCTGGCCGCCTCGATCGCGATGACCCAGACCGACATCAAGCGGGTGCTGGCGTACTCCACGCTCAGCCAGCTCGGCTACATGTTCGCGGCCTTCGGCGTGGGCGCCTGGACGGCGGCGATCTTCCACCTCATGACCCACGGCTTCTTCAAGGGCCTCCTGTTCCTCGACTCGGGCTCGGTCATCCACGCCGTCCACGAGGAGCAGGACATGCGCAAGATGGGCGGCCTGTCCTCGAAGATCCCGATCACCTACGTGACCATGCTCATCGGCTCGCTGGCGATCGCCGGGATCCCACCCCTGGCCGGCTTCTTCTCGAAGGACGAGATCCTGGGCGAATCCCTCAAGGCGGGGTTCCTCTGGGTCTGGGCGATCGGCTTCGTCGTGGCGGGCCTGACCGCGTTCTACATGTTCCGGCTGATGGGCATGACCTTCTGGGGCACGTTCCGCGGGCCGAAGGAGATCTGGGACAAGATCCAGGAGTCGCCCCGGGTCATGACCATCCCGCTGATCCTCCTGGCGATCCCGTCCGTCTTCCTCGGGCTGTACCTGGGCCTGCCGCTCGGGGCGAGCCGGATCCAGGCCTGGCTGGCCCCGATCTTCGAGGAGGGCGAGGCGATCCTCCACGCCGCGACCGGCCGCGAGGAGCCCGCCTATGACCTGTTCGGCATCGACGGCGTCCTCATCATCGCCAGCGTGACCATCGCGACCATCGGCGTGATCCTCGCCTGGCGGCTGTTCGGCGTCGGCATCGGGCCGATCAAGCTGCCGGCCCGTCCCGAGCGCGTCCGCGAGCTGACCGCCCGGGCGCCGTTCCTGTACCGGGCGTCGCTCAACAAGTGGTGGTTCGACGACCTGTACCACTTCCTGTTCATGGTCATCGGCGGCAAGATCGCCGCGGCGTGCTGGTGGTTCGATCGCGAGGTCGTCGACGGCACCGTCAACGCCATCGGCGTGGGCACCATCGACGCCGGTCGCGGCCTGCGCCAGGTGCAGACCGGCCGGGTCCAGAACTACGCGCTGGGCATCGCCATCGGCCTCATCGTCATGGCCGGCTCGTACCTGCTGCTGGCGGGTCGCTGAGCGTGGACGTCAACAGCATCCCGATCCTGAGCATCGTCATCTTCCTGCCGCTCATCGGCGCGTTGATCATCGCCCTGGCGCCGGCGTCATCGGCCCGGCCGATCGCGCTCGGCACGGCGGTCCTGACCTGCATCGTGTCGCTGCTGCTGCTCATCGGCTATGCGCCGGGACGGCCCGGTTTCCAGTTCGTCGAGACGGCCTCGTGGATCCCCGCCTTCGGGATCCAGTACAAGCTCGGCGCCGACGGTCTGTCGGTCGCCCTGGTCGTCCTGACCACGACCCTGACCTCGATCGCCATCCTGGCCAGCTTCAAGCCGATCCAGACCCGGATCAAGGAATACATGATCTCGTTCCTGATCCTCGAGGTCGGGATGATCGGCGTGTTCCTGGCCCTCGACACCTTCCTGTTCTACATCTTCTGGGAGGTCGTCCTCGTCCCGATGTACCTGATCATCGGGATCTGGGGTGGGGCGAACCGGATCTACGCGACGATCAAGTTCGTGCTCTACACGCTCGTCGGGTCGCTCCTGATGCTGGTCGCGATCCTGGCGACGGCCTTCGCCTTCCAGTCGGCCAACGGCGGCTCGTGGACGGGCGCCTTCGACTTCGAGGTCCTGCGGGTCTACGCGCCGCAGTTCGCCGACGGGCTCCAGCTGACCGCGTTCCTCGCCTTCTTCCTCGCGTTCGCGATCAAGGTCCCGATGTTCCCGTTCCACACCTGGCTGCCCGACGCGCACACGGAGGCGCCGACGGCGGGCTCGGTGATCCTGGCCGCCGTCATGCTCAAGCTGGGCGCCTACGGGTTCATCCGGTTCGCCGTGCCTCTCTACCCGGCGGCGGCGGAGACGTTCGCGCCGGTGATCATCGTGCTGTCGCTCATCGCGATCATCTACGGGGCGATCGTGGCCCTCGTCCAGCCGGACCTGAAGCGGCTCGTGGCGTACTCGTCGGTCAGCCACATGGGCTTCGTGACCCTGGGCATCTTCGTGTTCACCGAACAGGGCCTCCAGGGCGCGGTGCTCCAGATGATCAACCACGGCCTGATCACGGGTGCCCTGTTCCTGCTCGTCGGGGTCATCTATGAGCGCACCCACGATCGGACGATCGCCAAGATGAGCGGCCTGTCCGCGCGGACGCCGGTCTGGGCGGCCGTGTTCGGGTTCTTCGTGTTCGCCTCGGCCGGGCTGCCCGGCCTGTCCGGGTTCGTCGGCGAGTTCCTGGTCCTCCTCGGCACGTTCGAGGTCCTGCCGTACGCCGCCGCGGTGGCGACCTTCGCGATGATCCTGGCCGCCGGCTACCTGCTGTGGATGTACGGGCGTCTGGCCTTCGGCGAGGTGTCCGACTTCCTCGCCAACCTCGGCGATCACCTGACCGACATGAGCCCGGTGGAGATCCTGACCCTTGCGCCACTCGGCGCGCTCGTGGTCATCTTCGGGCTCCAGCCCGGGCTCCTCCTCGACCTGTTCCCGAGCACCGTCACGGAGACGCTGGCGGCCGTCGCCCGCACCGACCCGATCCCGGTCCCGAGCACCGTCGTGATCGGGGTGGTCCTGATCGTGCTCGTGCTGGTCCTCGCCCGGGTCGCCTGGGTGCTCCTCCATCCGCGGACCGCACGGCTCGAGACCGAAGGCGCGGCGGCCCATTGAGCTGGGATGACTTCGTCACGATCAGCCCCCTCGTGGCGGGCTTCCTGACCGCGGCCGCGATCCTGATCGTGGACCTCATCCGCCCGGGCAAGCCCGCGGTGGCGGTGGCGACGGCGCTCATCGGCCTGGCCATCACCGGCGCGCTCACGATCGCGGTCGGGGCGACGGACGCGACGGCGTTCGGCGGCAGCTACCAGGTGGATTCGCTGACGCGGTTCCTCGACGTGCTGTTCGTGGCGATCATCGCGATGACCATCGTGTTCGGGCCGGACTACCTCGTGCCACGCGGCCTGCCGGTGGCCGAGTTCGCCGCGATCCTCGTCTTCGCGATGACCGGCACGATGCTGATCGCGGCATCGGCCGACCTCCTGCTGCTGTTCCTCGGCCTCGAGCTCATGGTCCTGCCCGGCTACCTGCTGGCCGGCTTCCACAAGACCGACTCCTACTCGACCGAGGGCGCGATCAAGTACTTCCTCCTCGGCTCGTTCAGCTCGGCCATCTTCCTCTTCGGGATCGCGTTCATCTGGGGCGTGACCGGCACGATGCGCCTGGATGCCATCGCGGCCGACCTCGCCGCGATCGTGGCCGGGACCGCGCCGCTGTCGCCGGGCCTGGCGATGGGCCTCGCGTTCCTGACGACCGGCGTCGCGTTCAAGATCGCCGCGGTGCCGTTCCACTACTGGACGCCGGACGCGTACCAGGGCTCCCCGACGCCGATCACGGGCTACCTGTCGGTCGGGCCCAAGGTCGGCGCCTTCGCGCTGATCCTGCGCCTGTTCGTGGAGGCGCTCGGGCCGCTGGCCGACTGGTGGATGCCGGTCGTCATCGTCCTGGCGACGATCACGATGACGCTCGGCAACCTCGTCGCGCTGACCCAGGACAACGTCAAGCGGATGCTGGCGTACAGCTCCATCGCCCACACCGGCTACATGCTGGTCGGGTTGGCCGCGTGGGCGAAGGACCCGGAGGGTGCCGGGATCTCCGCGCTCCTGTTCTACGGGGTCGCCTACGCGTTCATGAACCTCGGAGCGTTCGCGGTCATCGCCGGCCTCCAGAAGCGGACGGGGGTGACGTCGAGCCTCGGCACGTTCGCCGGTCTCGGCCGGCGGGAGCCGCTGCTGGGCGTGCTGATGACGCTGTTCCTGCTGTCGCTCACGGGCATCCCGCCGACCGCCGGCTTCTTCGCCAAGGCCAACATCATCCTCGCCGCGGTCGAGGCCGGTGGTCCGCTGACGATCCTGGCGGTCATCACCGTCCTCAACGCCGCCGTCGCCGCGTTCTACTACCTGCGCGTGATCATCTACATGTTCGCGCGCGACGCGACCAGCGAGGCGCCGGCGCTCCGCCACGGCGGCCTGCTGTGGGCCGGTCTCGCGGCGGCCACCGCGTTCACGATCCTGCTGGGCATCTTCCCGACGCCGTTGATCCAGGCGGCCGACACGGCGGCGCGCGCGATCACGCAGGTCCCGGGTCTCGGGGTCAACTAGCCGCGGGTCGGCTAGTCGCAGTTCACCGGCTTCGGCACCGGGTTGGCTTCCTTGTGGGGAGCAGCCTCCTGCGACAACGGCTCGGCCACGATCTGGAGCTTGGGCTGCGTCCCGACCCCCTCGGACGTCTGGAGCCACAGCTGCTCGCCCTTGGCCGCGAATGGTTTGATGAACGGCTCGTCGAATGGCACATGCCGCAGGACCTGGGTGATGACGTACAGGAAGCGCTGGTCGTCGTTGGTCCAGACCTCCACGATCATCCCCTTCATCTTGTTACCGTTCGAGACCTTCGACGAGGTCAGGAGCGGCAGGAACATGCCGGTCCGGGCGTGGGCGTAGAGGTAGACGGCCTTGCCTTCACCGGGCTGGCCGAGACGCGGGTCGTCGTAGTACGCCGCGACGTTGCAGGCGGGGTAGCCGTTGGACGGCGCGATCACCGGGAGGTCGATCTTGAGGGCCGCGATCCGGATCCGGCTGGCGACCCGGTCGGCCGGGATCGACGGGATGGCCGACGGCGGTCCCCCCGACGCGAGCGGCGGGAGCGTGATCAGGGGAGCGGCGGTGGCGTCCACCGTGGAAGTGGGGCTGGGTGACGGTGTGGCCAGCGGGACCGCTGCGACCGGGTCCGTGAAGGAGAGCAGGCCGACGGCGAGGAACGTGACACCCAGCGCGGTCAGGACGGCGGGCACGATCCTCGTGCGCAGCCAGGTCAGGAGTTCGGCCATGGGAGCGGCATGGTAGCAGCGGACCCTCTGGAGCGCCGCCGACCGCTGGTACTGGTACCCTTCCGCGCGACATGAAGCCCATCCTGTCGATCGTCGCTGGCCTCGTCGTCGGGGTCCTGGTCGCTGGGCTGCTGCTCGGGGGGATCCTGGCGTTCACCCCCGTGCCGCCGCCGCCGTCCGCGCCCGTCCCGAGCATCGCGATCCCGACGAGCACACCCTCCGCGACGGCGTCGGTCGCCCCGAGCGCGAGCCCGTCGCCGGCCGCGTCCGTCGCCCCGAACGCAGGCCCGTCGGCGTCGGTCGCCCCGAACGCCGCCGCCGACCCGTCCCAGGTCGGCCGGCCGCCCTCGTCTTTGGTCGTCCAGGGGGCCGGGAGCGAGACGATCGACCGGGCGATCCTCGGGCCCGGCGTCGACGTCACGACTTGACCGACGCGGTCATCGGCGCGATCGCCGGGCTGGCGTCATCGCCCGGTCCGCTTCTCGTGGTGGCCGACTTCGACGGCACGCTGGCCGAGGGCTCGCGCGATCCGGGCGCGACCGCCATCGTGCCCCTGGCCCGCCGCGCGCTCCGACGGCTTGCCCGCGTGGCCGCCGGGCATCCGGAACGACTCGCCGTCGCCGTCCTGACCGGCCGGACCGCACTCGATGTCGCGTCGCGGGTGCGCGTCGGCGGCCTGACCTATCTCGGCGATCACGGCCTCCAGTCGGGAACGTTCCCGCGGGGCGGGGATCCGGCGCGCCTCGTCACGACCTTCCGGCCCGGCCACGACGACTCGCTCGTACCCGCCGAGGTCCTCGCCCGGCGCGTCCCGGAGGTCCTCGGCACGCCGCCCTGGCTGTTCGTCGAGAGCAAGGGCCCCTCCGTCGCCTTTCACGTCCGTCAGGCCGACGACCGCGTTGCCGCCCGCGCGGCCGTGGTGGCCGCCATCGAGACCGTCGACCGCGAGCTGCCGGCGCACGACCTCGCGCACTACCGCGGCCGGCTCGTGGTCGACCTGCGCCCACGGACCGCGGGCGGCAAGCGCGAGGCCTTCGAGGGACTCCTCGCCGAGCTGCGACCGGGCACGGTGGTGGCGTTCGGCGACGACGTCAGCGACGCGGATGGGTTCGGGGTCCTGCGCACGGCGCGCGGATCCGGGGTCGGTTCAGGGCCTCGCGGTCGGCGTCGTCGGGCCGCACGGGATGCCGGACGAGGTCCGGGCGGCGGCGGACGTCGTCCTTGCGACGCCGTTCGAGGCGGCCCGGGCGCTGTCGGCCCTAGCGAGCGCTCTGGAACGGGGGGCGCGGTAGCCGGCCGGCCCCGGCCGTCAGATCCAGTCGATCTTGCGCAGGAACACGGCCGCGATGGTCGCCATCGCCAGAACCACCGCGGTGATCGCCCAGAAGCCGGTCGCCTCGTGCCCGCCGAGCGCGGCGCTGGCCTCGCTCATCCCGAAGATCCCGGCGATGGCGCCGATGCCGGCGAGGATGACGGTCACGCCAGTGAGCCGCTTCATGATCACCGACAGGTTGTTGTTGACCTGGGTCAGGTAGACGTCGAGCGTCGACGAGGCCAGCTCGCGGTAGTTGTCGAGCTCGTCGGTGAGTCGGATGACGTGGTCGTAGATGTCGCGGAAGTAGATGATCTCGTTGTCGTCGATGAGCTGCTCGTCGCGGTTGGTCAGCTGGTTGAACACCTCGCGGACCGGGCTGATCGCGCGGCGGACCTGGATCAGCTCGCGCTTGAGCTTGAATAGCTGCTCGACGGTCTCCGGGGTCGCCTTGCGGACGACCTGGTCCTGGACGTCGTCGATCGCGTCACCGATCCGATCCGCGAACGGGAAATACCCGTCGATCAGGTCGTCCGCGATCGCCCACAGCAGGTGGTCCGGCCCGTGCGCGAGGACGGGCTCGACGCCCTCCGCCAGGTGGTGGCCCGCGCGCGGATCCCAGTCCGTGTTGTGGACGGTCAGGAGGAAGCCTTGCCCGAGCACGATGTCAAGCTCCGACGCGACGACCGCCTCGCCGTAGCTCAGGTGGAACAGGACGATGTGGACGATGCCGTTGGTCGTCTCGATCTTGGCCCGCTGGTTGCCCTCGAGCACGTCCTCGATGATCAGCGGGTGGAGGCCGAGGGCCTCGCCGACCTGGGCGGCCTGGTTTGCCGTCGGGCCGACGAGATCGACCCAGGCTGAACAGCCGGGCGTCCGCACCAGCTCCGGGCAGCTTCGCCAGCGCCGCCGTGCCCTCGAGCTCGTGGAGCTCATCGCCCTTCAGCGCGACGAGTCGGACCGTCCCGGGCTGACCGGCGGGGCCGGTCGCGCCGTGGCGCTGGACGCGCACGCCGAGCGGGATGCCTGGCGTCTCGTCAGAGGGCGAGGCCGGGTTCGGGCGAGTCGAGGCCATCGGCGTCGGGTCCTTCGCGAGCGGGCGGGTCGGTCGTGGCGGGGGACGGCGGTTCGGTCGCACCGAGCGTGACGTCCGCGCCCGCTGCGCCGTCCAGCATACGCGTCCGTTCCCCGCGTCGACCGCCGAGCGCCAGGCTCGGCGGGATGGCGACGGCGGTGACCAGCGCCGCCACGACGAACAGGCCGACCATGATCGACGCCGCCTCACGCGACGCCCAGTCCTCGAGCGCGCCGACCACGAGCGGGTCGCGCAGCGGCCGATCGCGGAGCCCCTCCGGGATGAACTGCTGGTACGCGTCGGGCGTCGCGTAGACCTCGTCGTACAGGCGGTCGATGGTGGTCGAGCCATACGCGGTCAGGATGGCCAGCCCGACCGCCATCCCGACCATGCGGGCCACGGTCACCACCGCCGACGCGGTCCCGAAGGCGCGGCGACCGGCGGCCTCCACGGCCGCCGTCGAGCGCGGCGTGACGGTCAGCCCGAAACCGAACCCGAACAAGCCGAGCCCGAGCGCGACGCTCTCGAGTGACGTGTCCGGCGTCCAGCGTGCCATCGCCAGGAGGCCGGCGATGCTCAGCCCGAGACCGATGAGTGCGACGAGGCGGAGGGGCACGACGCGAACGACGAAGCCGGAGGCGAGCGCGCCGACCGCGGTCGCCCCGGCCAGCGCACCGAGCGCCAGTCGCTGCTGGTCCGGACCGCCATACAGCACGCGATCGACGAAGACCGCGCCGCCGATGATCGCGGTCGCGAACGCGTAGCCGGTCAACAGCGAGACGAGGGCAGCCGAGCTGAACGGCACGCTCCGGAACAGGCGCGGGTCGATGAACGGGTCGTCCACGCGCAGCCCGCGCAGGACCGCCGCCACGGACACCACGACGGCCACGACCAGGAGCCCGACGGTGACCACGACCGGGTCGACGCCGGTCCCGGCGATCTCGGTCGAGCCGAGGAGCGTCAGCCCGAGCAGGCCGGAGACGAGGGCGACGCCGTACAGGAACGCTCCCGCGATGTCGATCCGGCCGCGCCGGTGCGGCGTCTCCCAGTCGCCGCCGGCCGCCCAGGCGAGGGTCATCGCGATCAGCGCGATCGGGATGTTGATGTAGAAGACCCAGCGCCAGGCGGGCGCCAGGACGGCCGCCGCGGTCGTGCCGCTCAATCCGGCCGCGGCGATGGCCTCCTCGGGGTGGGCCGAGGCGAGGATCGCCGCGCCGACGACCGGCCCGCGGCCATGCCGAGGAACGTCAGCGCACCGACGACGCCCAGTGCACGGGGGCGGGCGGCCCCGCCGAACAGGTGCGACGCAGCCGCCGTCCCGACCGGGACCAGCACACCGCCCCCGACGGCCTGGACGAGCCGCGCGGCGATCAGCTGGTCGAGCGACTGGGCCGCCCCCGCCAGCGCGGAGCCCAGGATGAACACGGCGAGGGCGCCGATGAACAGGCGGCGGGCGCCCCAGATGTCGGCCAGGCGGCCGGCGATCGGCATGGTCAGGATGTAGACCAGCAGGTAGCCGTTGATGATCCAGCTCGCCTTGCGCAGCTGGATCCAGGCGGAGCCACCCGTCGGATCGGCCAGGTCGGCCAGGATCGACGGCAGGGCCACGGCCGTGACCAGGAGCTCCAGCCCGGCCAGGAACACCCCGATCCCGATGACGGCGAGCAGCACGAGCGCCGAGCGTCGGTCCATCCCGCGGAGTGTAGTGGCCGTCGCGGTCGTGCCGGGTGGGCCGGTCCGGCCGCTCGGCGACGGCTCAGGCGGGTCGACGCCCTCGGACCGCCCAGGCGCGAGCCGTGAGGCGGATGGCCCCATCCCCGTCGGGCTGGACGGATCCGCGCAGCCGTTCGCGCAGGGCGTCGCGTGCCGGCGGGGTCAACGCGGCGACGTAGGTCGGGCCTGGGCCGGTGCCCCGGAGGAACGGCGCCTGGCCGCGATTGTCGCAGCCTTGACCAATCGCCCGGCTGCGCAAAACCGTCGACGACGTGTTGACAATCGTCGATCGTCGGAATTAGCATCAACGGCGATTGATATAAACCGTGGTTGATGCGACCACGACCGAGCCCCAGCCGGAGTGCCCGATCCTGTCCCCTTCGCCCGCCCGAGTCCGCGGCACCATCGCCGCCGCCGTCGCCCAGCCCGAGGACCTGCGCCAGCTGCGTGCGTTCCACAAGGTCATGGCCGACGTGAACCGGCTGCGGATCGTCCGCCGTCTTGCCCAGAGCGAGGCGACCGTCGCGGAGCTCATCGCCCACGTCGGCCTCAGCCAGCCGCTCGTGTCGTGGCACCTGGGTCGCCTGCGAGCGGCCGGCGTCGTGGTGACCCGGCGGCAGGGCCGCGAGACGGTCTGCCGCCTTCGCGAGGAAGCGTTCGAGGAGTTCGCCGCCCGGGAACGCGCCATCCTTGGCGTCGCGGGCGTGAGCCGATGACCATCTCCAACGAATCCCGGGGCCGGATCAAGAAGATCTTCGAGCCGATCGCGCTCGCGATGGGTCGCGCCGGCCTCACCCCGAATGGCCTGACGCTCATCGGCTTCGCGATCACCACGGCGGGGGCGCTGCTGGTCGGCGTCCAGGCTCTGGGTCATCGGCGGCCTGGTCGTCTTCATCGGCGGCGTCTTCGACATGTTCGATGGCACGCTGGCGCGCGCCACCGGCCAGGCCAGCCCGTTCGGCGCGTTCATGGACTCGACCTTCGACAAGGTCGGCGAGATCCTGGTCTTCATCGGCTGCATCGCCGCCCTGGCGAACTCGGACGTCGGGACCGTCCCCGTGGTCGTGGCCGCCGGCGCCATGGGAGCGTCGATCATGGTCAGCTACACCCGGGCGAAGTCCGACGCCCTCGGCTACTCCTCCGGCATGGGGCTGGCGGCGGTCGGGATCATGCCCCGCGAGGTCCGTCTCGTGATCATCTCGCTGGGCATCGTCCTTTCCGGGACGAGCATCGGCACCTCGGCCATCGAGTTCGCACTCGGCGTCATCCTCGTCGGTGCCGTCATCACCGTCATCCAGCGGATCCTCCACGTCCGCAGCCAGGCCAAGTCGGCCGACACCACCACGATCCACTAGAGGGAGAACGGAGACCACCGTGGCAACCAACGGCAAGAACGGGAACGGCAAGGGCGCGACGCGCCGAGCAACACCTGGGCCGGCGCCGGGCGCCGGGGCGACGGCAAGATCCGGGTCGCCATCGTCGGCGTGGGCAACTGCGCGAGCAGCCTCGTCCAGGGCCGCTACTACTACGAGAACGCCAAGAAGGACGACTTCGTCCCGGGCCTGATGCACGTCGACCTCGGCGGCTATCACGTCAAGGACATCGAGTTCGTGGCCGCCTTCGACATCGACAAGAACAAGGTCGGCAAGGACCTGTCCGAGGCGATCTACACCAAGCCGAACAACACATACGTCTTCCAGCAGGTCCAGCACACCGGGCGTCACGGTCGAGCGCGGGATGACCCACGACGGCCTCGGCAAGTACCTGTCAGCCAGATCATCGAGAAGGCGCCCGGCCCCACGGCCGACATCGTCGGCATCCTCAAGGAGCGCGAGGTCGACGTCATGGTCAGCTACCTGCCGGTCGGCAGCGAGCAGGCCACCAAGTGGTACGTCGAGCAGGCGATCGAGGCCGGCGTCGGCTTCATCAACGCCATCCCGGTGTTCATCGGTCGCGAGCCCTACTGGCAGCGCCGCTTCGCCTCGGCCGGGCTGCCGGTCATCGGCGACGACATCAAGAGCCAGGTCGGGGCCACGATCAGTCACCGGGTGCTGACCCGGCTGTTCATGGACCGCGGCGTCCGGCTCGACCGCACCTACCAGCTCAACTTCGGCGGCAACACCGACTTCCTGAACATGCTGGAGCGAGAGCGGCTCGAGTCCAAGAAGATCAGCAAGACCAACGCCGTGACCTCCATGCTCGACTACGAGATGGATCCGGACGACGTCCACGTCGGCCCGAGCGACCACGTGCCGTGGCTGCTCGACCGCAAGTGGTGCTACATCCGGATGGAGGGCACGACCTACGGCGACGTGCCGCTCAACGCGGAGCTCAAGCTCGAGGTCTGGGACAGCCCCAACAGCGCCGGCGTCATCACCGACGCCATCCGCTGCCTGAAGCTCGGCCTGGACCGCGGTCTGAAGGGCACGCTCGTCGCGCCGTCGAGCTACTTCATGAAGAGCCCGCCGATCCAGATCCACGACGACATCGCCTTCAACCGCGTCGAGGCGTTCATCCGGGGCGACGACAACGAGACCCTGCTGGGCACCGAGGCGCCGGTCAAGAAGACGGTCAAGCGGATGGCCGGCACCAAGGCCAAGGTGGCCACCGCCGCGCGGTGACCGCCGGACGACGACTCGAGGCGCCGCACCGACCCGGCGGCTCGAGTCCGAGGATCGTGGAGCGGTCGGCCGTGCTCGGCTACCGTTTCGTCTCCTGGCTGCTGCGCACCCTGCCGCCCGGGCCGACCGGTGCCGTGCTCGGACTCGGGTCGCAGGCCTCGTACCTGCTGTGGCCGACCAAGCGGGCCTGGTCCAACCGGAACTTCGGGCACGTGCTCGGGCTGCCGCCCGATCACCCGCGGGTCCGGCGGGTCGCCCTCCGCGCGTACCGCGAATACGGCCGCTACCTCGTCGAGCTGATGCGCGTCCCGTTCATGCCGGAGGACCAGGTCATCGCGCTCATGGAGCCGCTGGACCCGGCAGCGCTCCAGCGGATCCGCGACGAGACGCCCAAGGGCGGGATCATCGTGACCGCTGCCCACGTCGGCAACAACGACGTCATCGGCGCGGCGATCGCCCACCTGGGCCTGCCGCTCAACGTCGTCGCCGACGATTCCGCGTTCCCCGAGCTGTTCGAGCACCTCCGCCGGCAGCGCGAGCAATGGCACGCCACGCTCATCCCCTGGCGCAACCTGCGGGCCATCTTCGGCGTCCTGCGCCGCCGCGAGCTGCTCGGCCTCCTCGTCGACTGGGGCTACCGCAACGACGGCATCCCGGTCCGGCTGTTCGATGCATGGACCACGCTGCCGGCCGGTCCGGCGACGCTGGCTGCGAAGACGTCGTCCCGGATCCTGCCGGCGATCACCGCCCGGGGGCCGGACGGTCGCATCCGGGTCGTGTTCGCCGAGCCGATCTCCGTCGCGCCGTCGGACCCGGCCGACCTCCAGCGGGCGACCCAGGCCATCGCCGACGCGGTCGCCGCATCCGTCGGGGCGGCACCGGAGCAGTGGTACAGCTTCAAGCCGATCTGGCCGGCCACGGCCGAGGAGGGCGCCGACCTGGAGCGGCGGGCGCGTGAGATGCAGGCCGGCCGGCCGGACCCCGGACCCGCGCGCGCCCCGGGCGACGGGACGCCCCTGGGCGACGCGGCGGTCTCGGAACCGTCGCCCGGCGCGCTGCCCGTCGAGGCCGACGCATGAGCGTCCGCGGCCGGCTCCTGCTCGCGATGTCCTGGCTCGCCTGCCGGCTGCCCGAGCGCTTCGTCTTCCGGCTGGCGGAGCTCGCCGGCGACCTGTGGTACCGGCTGGCTCCGGACCGCGCGGCCCAGGCGCGGCGCAATCTCCGCCGCGTGTGCCAGTCGCTCGCCGCGTCCGGCAAGGGCAGCCCGCGGGTCCGCGCGGCCGCCACGGACCCGGCGGCCCTGGAACGTCTCGTCCGCTCCGCCTTCCGCCATTCGGCCCGCTACTACCTCGAGGTCGCGCGGATGCCGGGCGTGACGCCGGCCTTCGTCGACGAGCGGCTCAAGCTCGAGACACCGGACCTCATCGCCGAGGCGGTCGTGCCGGGCAAGGCCGTCCTCTTCGTGGGGCTTCATTTCGGATCCGTGGAGATGGCGGTCACGTTCCTGGCGTTCCGGGTGGGCACGACCGTCACGCCCATGGAGACCATCGACGATCCGGGCCTGCAGGCCTACTTCGAGCGGACGCGCGGCGTGGCGGGCATCCGGCTGGTCGGCCTGAAGGAGGCGCGCCGGGTGCTGCTCGACGCGCTGCGGAGCGGGATCCCGGTCGGCCTCGTCGGCGATCGCGACCTGACCGGCGGCGGGATCCCGATCCCGCTGTTCGGGGCGCCGGCGGTGCTGCCGATGGGTCCGGCCATGCTGGCCGTGGAGACGGGCGTGCCGGTCTACGGCATGACCGTGCGGCGCGCGGGACACGGTTCGTACCTGGGCAAGCTGATCCCGATCGAGGTCCCGGCCGAGGGCACCCGCCGCGAGCGCGTCACGATCACGATGACGCGCCTGGCCGCAGCCTTCGAGGACCTCATCGCCGACGCGCCCGAGCAGTGGTGGGCGGTCTTCTTCCCGATCTGGCCGGACCTCGAGGCGCCGGCGGCCGACCTGGCGGCGCCCCCGGTGGAGGCCGCGGCATGACCGATCGCGAGGCAGGGGGGGCGGCTCCCGACGCGGCGGCGGCTCCCGCCGACACCGAGCGCCCGCGCGGCCGGGCCGACCTGCACATCCACACGCTCGCCAGCGACGGGACCGCCGGCGTCGGGGCCATCCTCGACCACGTCGAGCACGCCGACGGACCTCGACGTCATCGCGATCACGGACCACGAGCGGATCGACGCGGCGGTCGCCGCGCGGGCGATGGCGCGCCGATCGCGGCCTTCGCGCCGAGGTCGTGGTCGGCGAGGAGATCACGACCCTCGGCGGCCACCTCCTGGCGCCTCTACCTCGACCGGCCGGTCCGGCCGTACCGTTCGCTCCGGTCGTCGATCCTCGCCGTCCACGACGCGGGCGGGCTGGCGATCCCGGCACATCCGCTCGTGCCGTACCCGCTGTGCGCCCAGGGCTGGGTGCTCCGCCGGCTGTTGGACGATCCCGACCCGGCCGCCCATCCGGACGCCCTCGAGACGTTCAACCCGACGAGTCTCGGCAAGCCCTGGCACCGTCGGGTCGTCCGCTTCGCCGACGACCACGGGCTGGCCCACGTCGGCAACAGCGACGCGCACGCCCTCGAGGCGATCGGCACGGGCTGGACCCGGTTCGCGGGCCGCGACGCCGCGGACCTGCGGCGAGCGATCGAGGCCGGCACCAGTCAGCCATGGCGGCTCGTTCCACGACACCGCCGGCCAGCTCGGCACGTTCGGGCGGCAGCTGCGCAAGCGCGGCCGGGATGCCCGCGACGAGGTCGCGGGCCGGGTCCGGCGCGACGGCACCGGGCGCGACCACGGCTACCCGGGCGGCCGCCACCGGCCGCCCCGGTACGAGACGCCGGACGTCCGCGAGCGGGGGGCGCCATGAAGATCGGTCTCGTCTGCCCGTACATCTACCCGGAGAACGGCGGCGTCGCCCAGCACGTCCGCCACCTGTACGAGAACCTGCGGCTGCGCGGTCACGATGTCCGGATCATCACCGCCAGCCACGGCCCGCAGCGCGCCTCCGAGGGCGACATCCTGCGCATCGGGGTCGGCTTCAGCGTCCCGCTCAACGGCTCGATGGGGACGCTGACGTTCTCGCCGCGCTACATCAGCCAGGTCCGCGACCTGCTCGAGCGCGAGCGCTTCGACGTCCTCCACCTGCACGAGCCGTTCGTGCCGTTCCTGTCGCTGTTCCTCCTGCGCGAGTCCCGCAGCGTCAACGTCGCGACGTTCCACGCCTACGCCGGCTTCTCGCCGTCGTACGAGCTGGGCAGCCGGGTCATGAAGGCCCACGCCGCCCGGCTCCACGGCCGGATCGCGGTCAGCGCGGCCGCGCGCCACTTCATCGACCGGTTCTTCCCGGGCGACTACAAGGTCATCCCCAACGGTGTCGACATCCCGCGCTTCGCCGGCGCGGTGCCCGATCTGCTCGCTGGCAGGACGGCACGCCGAACGTCCTGTTCGTCGGCCGCCACGAGCCGCGCAAGGGCCTGATCGACCTGCTCAAGGCGCACCGCATCCTGCGCAAGACCGGCTACGAGGAGCGCCTGCTCGTCGTCGGCAGCGGGCCCCAGGAGCGCGAGGCGCGCCGCTACGTGGCGACGCGTGGCCTCCAGGAGGTCGAGTTCCTCGGCCGCGTCACGGACGCCGAGAAGGCCCAGCTCTTCCGGACCGCGGACATGTTCTGCTCGCCGGCGACCGGCGGCGAATCGTTCGGGATCGTCCTGCTCGAGGCGATGGCCGCCGGGCGCCCCGATCGTCGCCTCGGACATCCACGGCTACAAGGGCGTCGTCCGGCGCGGACGCGAGGGCCTGCTGGTCCCGCCGCACGAGCCCAAGGAGCTCGCCACCGCGATCGCCCGGCTGCTCGACGACCCGGGCCTGCGGGCCGAGATGAGCGCGGCCGGCCGCGCTCCGGGCCGAGGAGTTCAGCTGGCCGCGGGTGACCGCCAAGGTCGAGGACTACTACGGGTTCGTCATCCGCCGCCTGGCGGCGGCCGGCGCGCTGCCCGAGCCGATTTCCGCTCGCCGATCCCTCAGGCGCCGCCGGTCCGGGCCAGGGCCTCGGCGTCGTTCGGACACGGCCGAGGCCTCGCGGCGGCCGCCGCCTTGTCGGCCAGCGCGAGTCGCCAGACCCAGGCCGAGTAGGCGACCACCAGGCAGGTCACGGTCGAGCGCCGACCGTCAGGACCGCGAGCATCGGCGTGAACAGCGGCGTGTCGATGTTCGCGGGTCACCGTGCTGACCGGGAACTGGAAGGCGTACAGGTAGGTCGGCAGGATGCCCTGGTAGGCCGCCACCACCGCCGACGGCAGCGGCAGGGCGCTGATGTTCGGGTAGAGGATCGCGAACCAGCCGACGACCGCCACGCCCAGGCCCGACCACGAAGCGGCGGGCATCGCGCGACGCGAAGACCTGGAGCGCCAGATAGCCGAGCGGGATGGCGACGATCAGGGCGATCGGCTCGACCGGGATGTTGGTGAGGGTCAGGATGACCGTGTCTCGGGCAGGAGGGCGACGATGACGAGCGCGGCGACGACCACGACGCCGGTCAGGACCAGCGACCGGAAGGCGGCCGTGAGCTGGCCGCGGCCCGCCTCCTGACCCGTCGCCTGCGCTGGAAGGCCAGGAAGCCGCCGGACGATGAACACGAGGCCGACGAGCGACGACCACGACGAGCGGCGATCGTCCGCGAGGTCAGCGACGAACTCCGGGATGACCGCCGGACAGGCCTGCGACCCGGGATTGACCGAATTCGACGCCGACGAACGCGCACAACGGCCGGTCGAAGCAGCCACAGCAGCGCCGGACCGATGATCGCCAGCGCCGCCGGCGCCCCGGGCCAGCGCCCAGGTGTGGCGCGAGGCGCCGTGCCAGATCTCCGCCACGAAGTAGGCCAGGGCCAGGACGATGAACGGCAGCGACGTGTAGTAGTGGTACTGGAAGGCGGCCCGATCGATCCGCGCCCACGGGATCCACTGCGCGGCGAAGCCGATCGGCGATGAGGGTCAGGGCGAGGCTCCGGCGCTTGAACGCCATCCAGGCCACGAAGGCCATGGCCGGGATGCCCAGCCACCAGATGACGAGGCTGCCGGCGTCGTACAGCGCGGCGGACGTGCCGCCGGCCAGGCCCTCCTGGTAGAACCAGACGGGCTTCAGGTTCATCGGCCAGGCCCACCACGGCGACGAGGCGGGGTGGGCCGACGGTCAGGCCGTTGTGGTAGGCGTACATCTGGCCCGGTAGGTCGAGCAGCGTCTGGCCGGTATGGCCGGGCGGCCAGCCGGGGAACAGCTGGTGGTTCTCGATGAGCGCCCACGGGATGTACGCAGATGACGTAGACGACGAGCGGGCAGGCCGATGAGGCAGGCCGCCATCCAGACGACCGGCGGCCCGGCAGCGTGCCCGGCCGGAGCCAGCCCTCGGGTGGCGGGCCGGGCGGGTCGAGCAGCCGGATCGGGTCGTCGGCGGCGGGCGGCGTCGCGAGCGGCCCGAAGCCGAGCGCGCCACCCGACCATGAACAGGCCCAGCGACGACCAGCGAGCCGAGCGCCGAGCGCGATGGCGACGAGCAGCGGCGTGACGCGACAGCGAACCGAGTGCGATCGCGCGTGTCCAGCTTGCCGGCCGCCAGCGCGCACGAAGAACACGAGGTGCCGAGGACGACCGGCGCGCCGATCGCGAAGCGCAGCTCCTCGTCGGTCCAGGCGACCGGGTGGAGCACCGCGACGACGACGGCCAGCAGGGTCAGCGCGATCATGATCAGCAGGAAGGTCAGGTTGCCGAAGCCCGGGTCCGTGGCGCCGGGCGCGACGGGCACGCTGATGGCCATGTAGCCGAGCACGGCCGGTCAGCCCGATCAGCCCGAGGATCGCCAGCACCCGGCCCAGCGCGCTCCGGACGAGGATGCAGCAGCAGCAGCGCGCCGATGGCATAGGCCGCGACCCATTTGCTCGCGAGCGCCAGCCCGAGCAGCAGCGCCGATGACCGGCATGCGCGATCCAGAACGCGGCTCGGCCACGCCACCAGCCGGTCCAGACGGCAGCGAAGACCGTGTAGGCGGCGACGATGAACAGGCCCACGTAGACGTCGTTCATGCCGATCCGCGACTGGACGAAGAACATCCCGTCGAAGACGACGAACAGCGCCGACCAGGGCGGCCACCAGCCGGCGGCGGAACAGGATCCGGGCGAGCAGGTAGAGCAGGCCGAGCGGTCAGCGCGCCCGCGATGACGCCCGGCAGCCGCCAGGCGAAGGCGTGCGAGCCCGTGTCGATCGCGGCCGAGGCGCCGGCGCCGTCGAAGAGGAGGAGCTGCTGGCGATCCTCGGACGGGTAGTCGGGGTTGAAGTCGGCGCCCCACGCGGTCGGGACGAAGCCGTCCGGCAGCCTGGCGTCGGCGAAGGTCGCGTTGCCGTGCGGCTCGACGACGTAGACCGTCCACGGCCCGCCGGCGGACGCGCCGGGCGCGAGGCCGAGGATGTGGACCATCTGGCTGGCCTCGTCGTAGGCGACGAGCGAGCCGAGTCCGGGCAGCGGGTTGGGACCGAGACCCGGGCGCCCTTGTCGATCGGGCCGGTCCTTGGCCGCGTCGCCACCGACCGCGATGACGTCGTACTGCGGGCGTCGGCTCGTCCCGAACGTCGCGTACACCCGCGGCTGTCGAGCCCGGTGACCATGGCCAGCCCGTGCGCCCCGCCGTCGAGCGCGATGGTCGTGACGACCGAGGCGCGCTCCGGATCGATGAAGGTCACGCCGTCGGCGGTCGCGACGGCGACCCGGTCTGACCGGTATCGACGTGGATGCCCGGGCAGCGTGCCGTCGGCGATGGCCGCATCGAGTGCGGTCCGGGTGTCGCCGGATGCCCGGGTTGCCGAGGACGATCGTCGTCCCGGGCGACGCCGCGTCGAGGCGCGCCTGGTACGTCGGCGGCGCTGTCGTGTCGAGGATGTCGGCGAGGGCTCGACGCCGACCGCGGCGTGGTCGGTGACGTCGTCGACCGTGGCGGCCAGGGCGCGAGCCGCTGCCGCCCGGCGACAGGTCGGCGATGTCCGGCGAGGTCGAGCGATGCCGAGGACGTGCCGGAGCCGCGAGGTCGATGGTCGTCGCGCGATCGGACGACGCGGCGACCACGTCGGCACCGTTGCTCGCTCACCAACAGGTGGCTGATGGGGTGGTCCAGGGTAGGTCACGACGTCGGCTCGCAGGCCGAGATCGACGCCGCCGTCGCCCGAGCAGGCCGAAGTCGACGGTCGCGAGCCGCCCGTCCTCGAAGCCGACGACGAGCTGGCTGCCGGTCTGACGTCGACGGCGAGCGCGCTGCACCCCGGCGCGGCGATGGTCGAGAGGAGGGCGCGGGTCTTCAGGTCGTAGGTCCGGATCTCGGTGCCGGTCGCGATGTGGAGGCGCTCGCCGGCGCGGCCACCGGGCGCCAGCTCTCGTCGATGCGTCTGGGCTCGATGGCGGCCGCCACGACCGGCACGCCCGAGGTCGCTCGTGGCGGCTACGTCGTCCTCGCCCCACAGGACGAGCCCGACCGGCCATCGCGTACTTGGCCAGATGCGGATGCGTCCATTCGTAGATGTCGTGGGACAGGCCGTAGCGCCAATCCTGGAGGAACTCGGTGGCGGTCCGGGCGTGGTAGACCTCGTCGAAGTGCATCTGGTAGGGCTCGGCTCGAGCCGGTAGGTCGCGCAGCACCATCGACCCGACGACGAGCACGATCGACGAACCACAGGTCGAGCCGGTCGAGGCGGCCGCCGCCCTCGGACCGGAGGAGCGCGCTGCGGTCGGGCCGGATCGGCAGCATCGCTGAGCCGTGCCCGGAACCAGCCGATGATGCCGAGCTCCTCGAAGCCGGGACGCGGGGTCCAGGTCGGCGGAGCGCCGGCGGTCGCGGCGGTCGGCCACGAGCGGCTGCGAGCCGGGACGAGGGGACGTGGCGGGCCGGTGTCCGGCGGCGGTGCGGCGGCCGGTGGCGCGGCGGTCGCGGCTGCGGCGGTCGGTCGTGGTACCCGCGGCGACGGTGGTACCCGTGGCGACGGGCGCGACGGCCGGAGCCGCGGCCGCCACGAGCGGCGCGGCGACCGGCCGGGCTGGTGGCCCGTGTCGTCCTCGACCGGTCCGGCGTCGGCCCGTCGTCGCTCGCCGGCCACGGAGGCGGCCGCGAGCTCGTCCTCGAGGCGCTCGACGCGCACCGGCGCGGAGCTGGACGAACGCCCAGACGAATGCGAGTCGCATGCAGCAGCGAGAACAGCACGACGACGACGGCCGGGTCGCGGATCGCCGGGCCCGATCCGGAGCCAGTCCGCGATCGACGGGTTGTCCGGGTAGAGCGTGGTCAGGACGACGTACATGTTGGCGAAGGTCGCCACGGTCAGGACCAGGTAGGCGATCCGCCAGCGCCACGAGATCGCGGCCAGGATGACGCCCATCGCGAAGAACGGGTAGCCGTACCGCTCGTGGACGCGGGTCGGGACCACGAAGAAGGCGAGGGCGAGGACCGCCAGCCCGACCAGCAGCGTCAGGCGGTCCGGACGGCGGGCGACGACGACGAGGATGACGACGATCGACGGCCAGCAGCAGGGCCGGCCGATGACGACGGCCGGGATCGGTCCGAAGACGGCGATGCCCGCGCCGCAGTCCTGGGCGGCGCCGGCGTAGTCGCACACCCACGCGCCGGCGTTGGCGAGGCTCTGGCCGAGGTCCGACGGGACGAGCGCCCACGGGTTGTAGGCGTTGACGGTCAGGTACGGGTAGCCGCCGGCGGCGACCGCCGACCTGCTGCGAGCAGGCCGGACGTCAGGTGAACGGCGGCTGGCTGCTGAACTCGATGACCGACAGGCCGAACGGCAGGCAGACGACGACCGCCGTCAGGAACCCGGCCAGTCCCGTCGTGAGGATCCGGATCGGCCGGCCGGTGCGCTCCGGGTCGCCGAACCCGCCGGCCGGCCACAGGGCGCGCCTGATGACGACGACGGCGACGATCGGGATCAGGATCCCCAGCTGGGGCTTGATGATCGCGGCGATGACCGTGTAGATCGCGGCTCGTCTCCGGGCGGTCGCGCCACAGCTCGCGCAGCCCGAGCAGGAGGAAGACGACGCCGAACGAGTCGGCCTGGCCCCACACGACGCTGTCGAACCAGGAGATCGGGTTGAGGACCGCGACGGCCGCCGCGGCCAGCGCCAGCCGATCGCGGCCGCCGAGCTCGCGGACCATCGACCAGGCGAGGTAGCCGATCCCGAGGTCGGCCAGGATCGGCGGGATCTTGATCAGGTCGCCGACACCGCCGAGGGCGTTGCCGACGATCCCGACGAGCCACAGCACGTAGAGGTAGCCCGGCGTGTAGTCGTGGAAGAAGTCGCGGCCGTAGAAGCCGTTGAGGCCCTCCGAGGCGAGGTTGGACGCCCAATACCGGAAGGCGCCCAGGTCGACCTCGAATCCGGAGCCCGGGAAGGAGGTATGCGATGATGAGTCGAAGGACAAGACCGAGCGCGAGGACCACGAGGACCGCGCCGACGGCTCCCTGCGTCCCGGTCAGCCGCGATGGCGCTCGTGTGTCTCGCTCGGTCCCGCCAGTCGCGGGGCCAGTCACCGGGAATCGGCTCCTGCACGAGCGTGGAAGGTGGATCGGAGCGTAGCACAGGGTCGCCCGGCGGACCCCACAGCCGACCCCGCGGACGACGTTCCCGGCGACCGGCCCGTCGCCCGGTGGCTGGCCCTCGCCGTCCCGATCGTCCTCGTCCTGGCGGCGCTGGCGATCTACGGGCTCACCTACACGGACCGCTGGTACGACCATTTCGTCTGGCAGGCGGCGGCCTTCCTCGAGGGTCACGCCGCGATCCGCTACCCGGTCGCGCCGGGCGGCGAGCTCCTCGGCAACGCGTTCTTCCAGGACGTGCTGCCGATCCCGACGGCGGACGGCGTGCCGCGCGCGTTGCTGCCGTTCCCGCCGCTGCCGGCTCTCGTCCTGCTCCCGTTCGTCGCGCTGTGGGGGCTGGCCACGAACGACCAGGTCATCTTCACGGTCCTCGCCGCGATCGACGTGGCGATCTGCTGGTGGGCCATCGGGCGCTTGCCGGTCGGACCGGTCGTGCGCCTCGCGACGACGCTGTTCTTCGCCTTCGGGACCGTGTTCTGGTACACCGCGCAGCTCGCGACGACCTGGTACCAGGCGCACATCGTCGCGGTCGGGCTGACGTTCCTGGCGATCGGCCTGGCGGTCCGCGGCGACCCAGCCTCGGTCGGCGACGCCGGTGCGGAGGTCGACGCGGCTCGCGATCCGGGCCCAACGAGCCGCCACTCCCCGCTCCGCGTCGAGCCGCACCAGTTCCTCGCCGGCTTCCTGTTCGGTCTCGCGTGCACCGCCCGGCTGACGGTCGTGTTCGGCGCCCCGTTCTTCGCCTTCGTCGGCGCTGGCGGCGACTGGCGGCGACGCGCCTGGTCGGCGGGTCTCGGCGCGGCGATCCCCATCCTGGCCCTTGTCCTGTACGACCTGGCGACGACCGGCCAGCTCGTCAGCCCGGCCTACGACCACCTGTACCGGCTCGAGACGGCCGGCTACCCGACGCTCGGCTACCACGCCGACTGGGCGGCCGAAGACCCGCGCTACCTGTTCCAGAACCTCGGGCTCGCGCTGTTCGGCACGCCCGCCGTGCTCCCGGCGGCGCTCCCGGACACCCTCGGCCTTCACGCGATCGCGGTGTGTGTGGATCCAGCCGCGACGCGCGGCCTGTTCGATCCGTCATGCCCGCTGGCGGTGCCGCGCGACACCGGCATGAGCGTGCTGCTGACCAGCCCGGCCTATCTCCTGGCGATCCCGGCGCTGGCCTCGCTGCGTCGGAGCCGCCTGGTAGCCGGCGCGCTCCTGGCGGTCGTCGCCATCGCCACCATCGACCTCATGCATTTCAGCCAGGGCTGGGTCCAGTTCGGCTACCGCTTCAGCAACGACGCCGCGCCGTTCGCGCTCGTCCTGGTCGCTCTCGGGTTCCAGCGCATCGCGATCCGCCACAGATACGGCATGCTTCTGGGCATGACCCTCATCGTCGTGTCCCTGGCGGTCAACGCCTGGGGCGTGCTGTGGAGCCGCATCCTTGGCTGGTGACTCGGTCCTGCGAACGCGGTTCCTGCCGGCCCTGCTCGTCTCGCTGATCGCGCTCATCGCGGCTTCCCTGGCGTTGCTGCCGGGGGTCCAGTTCTGGGACACGGGCGAGCTCCAGGCCGTGGGGCCCCTGATGGGGACGACCCACCCGACGGGCTTCCCGACGTACGTGCTGCTCGGCTGGCTGGCCTCCGTCGTCCTCCAGCCGTTCGGCGAGCCGGCCTTCCGGATGAACCTGTTCTCGGCGCTCTGCGTGGCCGTCGCAGCAGGGGTCACCGTCGACCTCGTGCGGGCCCTGACCGGGCACCTGGTCCTCGGGATCGCGGCCGGCATCGGGCTCGCCCTGACCCCGATCGCCTGGGCCATCGCGACGCACGCCGAGGCCCACTCCCTGCACCTCGCCCTCGTGGCGATCCTCCTGTGGCTGCTCGTCGCGTGGGACGCACGGGTCCGCGCCCCGGCTGACGCCATCGGACCGACGACCGCGGGCGCGACCATCCTCATCGAAGGCGCCCCGTCCGCGGACGGCGACCCGCCGAACCCCATCGCCGCGGCCGCGAACCCGGACCGAGGCGACCGCTACCTGGTCGCGGCTGCGTTCGTCTTCGCGCTCGCCGTCGGCAACCACTCGCTGACGCTGCTGCTCGCCGTCCCGGTCGGGCTGTACGTGCTCGCGGTCGACCCGGGCATCCTGCGCCGCGGTCGGCTCGTGCTGACCTGCCTGGCGGTCCTCGTGGGGACGGTCGTGCTGGTCTATCTCGAGCTGCCGCTCCGTGCGGGGCCGTTCCGGTCGGCGCTGGTCTACGGCACGCCGAACACCCTGGACGGCTTCCGCTACATCGTCCTCGCCGAGCAGTTCCGGGGCAGCCTGTCCAACCCGTTCGGCGACCTGTCGGGCAAGGTCGGCGACCTCGTGTCCCTGGCATGGAGCCAGTTCGGGGTCCTTGCGCTGCTGATCCCGTTCGGCTTCGTCGCGACCGTGATGCGCCACCCCAGGTACGCGCTGCTGACCGGGTCCGCGGCGCTCATC
Organism: uncultured Chloroflexia bacterium; assembly: GCA_963755995.1. Classification (GTDB taxonomy): domain Bacteria; phylum Chloroflexota; class Limnocylindria; order Limnocylindrales; family CSP1-4; genus SPCO01. The sequence continues at coordinate 990,130 of CAVWLQ010000002.1, forward strand.
ACGGTCTTCTTCGCCGCGTCCTACGTCAACGCCGACATCGATCGCTACTACCTCGGCCCGGCGCTCATGGCCTGGACCTGGCTGGCGATCCTCGCCGCGGCCACGATCGAGCTCATCGAGACGACCGTCAGCGGCCCGGCGCCGGCCGAGCCGGACCCGGACGGCACGTCCTTGACGACGCGTGGCGCGGCCCCGATCGCCGGCGTGGTCGCCGTTGTCCTCGCCGTCCTCCTCCTCGTCCCGACCGCGGCTGCCGCCGGCGCACGCTTCAAGGCCGTCGACGAGAGCCGCCAGCACGTCGCGGCGGATTGGGTCAGCCACGTCTTCGACGTCGCCGAGCCGGACGCGGCGATCCTCAGCTGGTGGAGCTACTCGACACCGCTGTGGTACGCCCAGCGCGTCCAGGGCGAGCGTCCGGACATCGCGATCATCGACGACCGGACGCGCCTCGACGAGAACCTCGGCGGCCTGACCGAGACCATCGACGCCAACCTGGGCAAGCGGCCCGTCTACGTCATCCGGGCCGATCCGCGCGAGGTCAAGCTGCTGGCCGATCGCTACGAGCTCGACTACATCGACGGCACCGACGCGAGCAAGCTGACCAAGGTGATCGGGCTCAAGGGCGCCGCGGGCTCGTAGGGCGCCGGGACCTCGGTTCCGCCCCGGCCGCTCGCGACGCGCCGGCGGCTAGCTGGAGCGGCCCTCGCCCTCGGCGTCGACGTCGAGCGAGTTCACGAAATCCCGGAAGACGTCCAGGCGCGGGTCGACCACGTTCTCGCCGGTCGCCTCCAGCGTCGAACCCTCGCCGCCTTCGCCGTCGTCGATGATCGCGCTGTCACCGAGAGCCGCCTGCTCGAGCACCGCGTCGGCAGCGAAGATCCGGACGCCGGAGCGGACCGCGAGCGCGAGGGCGTCGGACGGCCGTGCGTCGACCTCGATCGCGTGGCCGTCGCGCTCGAGCAGGATCCGGGCATGGAAGGTCTCGTCGGCCAGCTCGCTGATGATGACCCGCTGGATCCGCGCTCCGAGGGCCTCCAGCGTCGTGGCGAACAGGTCGTGGGTCAGCGGTCGCTCCGGGGTCAGGCCCTGGAGCTTCATCGCGATCGCGCTGGCCTCCCAGGGGCCGATCCAGATCGGGAGGTAGCGGTCCCGGGCGGCCTCCTTGAGGATCACCACGTGGCGGCTCGAGAGCATGTGGACCCGGACGCTCTCGACGACCATCTCGACCAGCCCGTCGTCCATCGCCGGATTATCCCACGGCCGGTGGGGCCGACGGGGTCGGTGGAGCGGTCGGTCGATGGCGCCGGGCGGACACCAAGAGCACGATCCGGGCCATCACCGCGCCGACCACGAAGCCGCCGATATGGGCGAAGAAGGCCACGCCCCCACCGCCCTGGATGGCACCGAGCGAGGTGAGCCCGTCGATCAGCTGGAGCACGAACCAGAAGCCCAGGACGATGATCGCCGGCACGTCGATGAGCTGGTAGAAGAAGCCCAGGAACACGAGCGACGTGACCCGGGCGCGCGGGAACAGCACGAAGTAGGCGCCCAGCGTCGCCGCGATCGCCCCGGAGGCGCCGATCGTCGGAACCGTGGAGGTCGGGTCGATGGCGACCTGGGTCAGGCCGGCGAGGGCTCCGCCCAGCAGGTAGAAGCCGAGGAACCCGGCGCGCCCGAAGCGGTCCTCGACGTTGTTGCCGAAGATCCACAGGTAGAGCATGTTGCCGAGCAGGTGCAGCCAGCTGCCGTGGAGGAACTGGCTGGTCACGAGCGTCGCCGTCTCGCGGGACAGGTAGTCGCCCCGGGCCCAGGCCGCGGTCAGGTCGGCCGGGACGACGCCCCAGCGGGTGATGAACGCGTCGAGGGCGGTGCTCCCGCCGGTGGCCAGGACGCCGAGCTCCCAGGCGAACACCACGAAGCAGGCGACGACCAGCGCCAGGGTGACGACCGGCGTCTGCCGGGTCGGATTGGCATCCCGCAGGGGGATCACGGGACCGCTCCGGTCAGGGCTTCTTGGTGGGCTTCGGGGTGGCCTTGGCTGGGGATCCGCTGGGGGAGGCGGACGGCCCTGGGCTGGCCGTCGTGGTCGCGTCCGGGACGGCCACCAGGATCGCCTGGTTGACCCCGTCCTTCGACATCCAGACGAGGGTCGCGGGCTGGCCTTCGGCGCCGGGCACGACGTACATCGCCTCGGAGGTCGGTCCAGTCGGGGGCCTCGCCGGCCAGTCGGTACTGGCCGTGGTACGTGCCGTCCGACTTGGCGAGGGCGATGACCCGCGCGTTGGGTCGGTCGAAGCCGTAGATGTCGCCTTCGCGACGCGCCGTGCCGGACGCCACGATCGAGTAGCTGGGGACCGGCCGCAGGACCTGGTCCTTGGGATCCTTGGCGTCCCAGCCCTCGCTCTTGCCCCCGACGAACCGGAGCATCGAGCCGTCCTCGGCCGCGAAGACGTCGCCGTCCACGTAGGTCGAGGTCATCTTGGAGACGTCCCGCGCGGTGGCCAGCCAGGGGATCGGCTTGGCCGGGAAGCCGCTGCCGTCGGCGGCCGGCGAGTAGGCCCGGATCTGCTGCTCGGACGGATCGACGATGTACAGGTTGTACAGCCCGCGAGTCCCCGGCCGCAAAAAGGTGTTGATGCCCATGATGTCGTCGCCGAGCGACGCGGAGCCCTGGAGCGTGACCCGGGTGAGAGTGCCCTTGCCCGAGTCGTCGGCCGGCCGCCAGCGCCACAGCACGTTCTTCGCGTCCAGGATCAGCAGGTCCTGGCCACCGACTCCCAGGTACCGCGGCGTCGAGACGGTCCCGCTCTTGTTCTTCGTGCCGGACCGGGCGACGAGGGTGGCTGCCTTGGTCTTGAGGTTGATCCGGTAGACGGCCTTGGTGGCCTTGTCGATGACGTACGGATTGCCGTCCGGGCCACGGACCATCGCGCTGAGATCGAAGGCCGGGGCGTTCGCCGCCGGCTTGAACGTGTAGATCCGGGTCGACGCGACGGGCACGACCCCGTACAGCCGGTCGAGGCCGGCTTCGACCTGCTTGAGGAGCGGCGCGATGACCACCGTGCCGACCCGGGCCGTCTGCGCGATCTGGAGCTGGTCGTGGGCGTCGGTCAGGAGCTTCAGGGCCTGGTCCGGATCGTCCGTCACGAGGTCGATCCCCGGACCGGTGACCTTCGCCAGGTCCGCCCGTGCCTGGTCGAGCGCCTTCTGGCCGGCGTTGACCGAGCTGATGGCCTCCCGTGGCGTGCTCCCGCCGAAGGCATAGACGGCCAGGCCCAGCCCGCCGACCACGATCACGAGGGCCAGGATCGCAAGGGCGCCGCGGCGTTGCGTCTCGCGACGGGATGCCAGCGGGGTGACCCGCCGGTAGGCCGGCTTGCGCCGAGGCATGAGGTCCTGGACGCGGGTCACGGCCCGGGCCACGGCACTGCCGGCCGCGACCTTGGCGTTCTCGGCCGCGCTGCTGACCGCGGTCCCGGCCGCCTGGACGTTGTCGGCCAGCGGGATCGGCGAGCGGTCCGGGGCGCCGGCGAGCGGCTCGGCCGGGCGGACCGGGACGAGCGTCCGGACGCGGCTCGTGGACGCGACCTCGGTCGCCTCGAAGGCGATCGCCCCGTCGCTGCCGGAGCCGTCGGCGGCCACGAACCGGTGGTGGAGGTGCTCCATGGCCGACTGCGGGTGGAGCGTCAGCATCGCGTCCTTGAGCTCGTCCGCGCCGAGCTTGGCGATGACGTTGGGCGACACCAGGACGAGTGAATCGCCGACCGAGATCTCGCCCCGCCAGACGTCGGGCTCCAGCGCGCCGGATGGCAGACCGCGCTCGCGGTACGGATCGGGCAGCGTCGACAGGCGCGCCTGACGGATCAGGTAGGCCTCGGCGGGTCCGACGGTCGCCACGTACATCTCGCTGCCGCGGACGACGGCGACGCCGATCCCGATCGGGCCGTTGCCGTCGGTCGCCTTCAGTCCCAGCCGGTCGGCCTGGTGGGCGAGGCGCTTGTTGGCCGTGCCGATGGCCTTCTGGAGGCAGACCCGGATGCCCGCCGACTCGTCGTAGTAGTACTCGTTCCGGATCGTCTCGGCGGCCAGCCGGGTGGCGTCCAGGGCGTGTCGCGACGAGATCCGCGACGTGACCAGCAGGTACAGGTGGCCCTTTGACCGCGCGACCGAGCCGACGCTCGGCTCGACCACGATCAGCGTGTCGGGCGAGTCCGCCAGTCGGTCATGTTCGGCGACGACGCCGAGTTTCATCTGGAGCCGTACGGCCATCCGGGCCTCTCTGATCAGGCGGAATCCCCTCGATCCGGGGGGTCGCGGGGACGGGCGGTCGAGGGCCGATCCGGGCTGCGTCTGGGTGTCGATCAGAGCGCGTCCGGCTCGGTGGCCTCAGGAGGTGGCTGGCAGGTGACCGGGATTATACGCGGGGACCCGTTCGCCGGACGTGGACGCGCAATTCCCGCGCCCCGACGCCGCCGGGGGCCGCCGCGAAGGCGGTCAGGAGCTCGCTGCTGCGCAACCGCAGCTCCTGCGCGACGATCGGCGCGTCGGCCTCGATGTCGAGCGTGAACCCCTCGAGACGCACGACCCGGCACGCGCCGGCGGCGGCCGGGACACGCTCCGCGACGAGCGCCTCGAACGTCGCGATCGCCCGGGACAGACGGAGCTCGTCCTCGAGGCCGAGCGCCCGGGCCGCATCGGGGATGAGGTCACCGAGGCGGACCATCGGCCGGCGGCGTGGCGTGCTCACGGCCGGGACACCGCGTCGGCCGCGTCGGTGACGGCGAGCTCGGAGGCGCCGGCTGCAAGCTCGGCGCCACCGGCTCCGGCGCGCACCTCCCAGGCGGTCGCGATGGCGCGCAGCTCCGGGTCCAGGTCGTCGAGCGTGGTCGTGGTCACGAAGGCCTGGGGCAGGGCCGCGATCCGGCGGACGAGGTGCGACCGGCGCTCCGGGTCGAGCTCGGAGAAGACGTCGTCGAGGAGCAGCAGGGGTGGCCGGCCGTCCTGGTCGGTCACGACGTCGAGCTCGGCCAGCTTGAGCGCCAGGATCGCCGTCCGCTGCTGGCCGCGCGAGGCGAACGTCGCCAGGTCCCGGCCATCCAGCTCGAACACCAGGTCGTCGCGGTGTGGCCCGACGAGCGTCGAGCCGTTCCAGACCTCCTTGTCGGCCGTCTCGGCCAGGCGCCGCGCGAGGGCGTCCCGCGGCGACTCCCCGGGGAGTGGCGGGGCGTTGGTCTCGTAGCGGAGGGTCAACCGCCCGGCGGCCGCCTCATCGGGGGCGATCTCGGCGTGCGCGGCGGACAACGGCCCGGACAGGGTGGCGAGCAGGCGTCGTCGCTCGGCGACGATGGCGCCCCCGGAGTCGAGGAACGCGGCGTCCCAGAACCGGAGCTCGTCCCGCCCGGCGCCCTCCTCGCGGATCGCACGGAGGAGGCTGTTCCGCTGCTGCAGCGTCCGGGCGTACGTCGCGAACGCGTCGGCGTAGGCCGGCGAGCCCGACGCGGCCAGCTGGTCGATGACCGCGCGGCGCAGCGACGGGCTGCCGACGATCAGGAGCATGTCCTCGGGCGCGAAGAGGACGACCCGGAGGATGCCGGCCAGACCGGCCGCCCGGCGCGGCAGCCCGTTGACCCGGATCCGCTTGCGGCCGGCGGACCCGGTCGCGCCGGCCCGGACGATCGCGATCTCGACCGTATCCGACCCGATCCGGCCCTCCACCCGCGCGAGGTCCGTGCCCCACCGGATCAGCTCGCCATCGGCGCTCGTGCGGTGCGATCGGCCCCACGCGAGCAGGGCCATCGCCTCGAGCAGGCTGGTCTTGCCGGCCGCATTCGGGCCCCAGATGAGGTGCGGACCCGGCCCGAACGACGCGTCGAGCGATGCGTAGCCCCGGAGGTCGAGCAGGCTGATCGTCTCGAGCACAGGTCGTCCGGTCCCGGGCAGCGCCGGGACGGCCTCCGGGTTGGCGGCCGTCAGGAAGTGGTCCGCACGGGCATGACCACGTGGATGTAGCGGTCGTCGCCGATCGGCTTGAAGACGCCCGGCGAAAGCGGCCCGTTGAGCTCGAGGGCGAACTGGTCGGCGGCGACGTTGGTCAGCACGTCTGCCAGGTACCGGGCGTTGAACGCGATCGTGGTCCCGTCGCCCTCGACGGCTGCCTCGACCTGGCCGACATGATCGCCGACCTCGGCGTTGGCGCTGACCGTGATCCCGGACTCGCCGTCGGCGCTCACCTGGAGCTTGACGATGTTGGCCGACTCATGGGCGATGAGCGCCGCCGGACGGACCGCACGGAGCAGCTCCTCGCGGTCGAGGACGGCGCGCGTCGTGTGGCTCTGCGGCACGACCTGCTGGTAGTTGGGGAACTGGCCGTCGATCAGGCGGCTGACGAGGTCGATCCCATCGAGGTGGAACAGGATCTGGTTGCGCCCACCGGCCAGCACGACCTCGACCGGCTCGTCGACGTCGGCCAGGATCCGGGCCAGCTCGTTGAGGGCCCGGGCTGGGATGACCACGCTGGTCTCCGGGACGGCGTCGAGGATCGGGATGGTCTTGACCGCGATCCGGTAGTTGTCGGCGGCCGCCAGGGTCAGCTGGTCGCCCTCGAACCGGGCCAGCACGCCGGTCAGGATCGGTCGGGCCTCGTCGCTGGCCGCCGCGAAGGCCGTCTCGGCGAGGGCCTGGCGGAGGACGTTCTGGGCGATCCTCGTGGTCGGCCGCTCGCCGGCCGCCCCGATCGCTGGGAACTCGTCCGCGTCGATGCCCTTGACGTGGGTCTCGAACCGGCCGCAGGTCAGGTGCAGCACGTCGCCGGCCCCCAGGTCGAGGTCAACCCGATCGCCTGCCGGCAGCGAGTTGACCAGGTCGGTCAGGAGCTTGGCCGGGACTGTCGTCGCGCCATCCGTCTCGATCTTGCCCGGGACCCAGTAGGTGATCCCGATCTCGAGGTTGGTGGCGGTCAGCTTGAGGCCGGCGTCCTCCGTCTTGAGCAGGACGTTGGCCAGGACCGGCAGCGTGCTCCGGTTGGACACGGCGCGACTGACGACCGACAGGCCGCGCGCCAGGTTCTCCTGCATGACCGAGAGTTTCACGTCGGGCTCACTCCACGTAACGGGGCTGGTCGGGATGGCGCGGGTCGGCTGGGCTTTGCCATCGGGGACCGACGTCGCGCCGTGGTCTCGGGTCGCGCTGTCGGTCGTGGGTATCTTCCCTCTATCTTCTCACCCCGTCATCACCGTATTCATGGTGTGGATACGGTGGACGGTCACGCTCGCCGCCGATCGACGGCCCGGTGGACGGACGGGGCGGGACGGTGGACCGGGGATCCGCCGTTCGAGGGCCAGATGCGGACGCACGGTGGATGGATCCGCGTCCGCCCGACGGGCGCCGCTGAGAAGGCCCGGGATCTCCACGGCGACGGCCACTGCGTGACCCGCCAAACCGCACGGATGTCCACAGTCCACCACGGTTTTCCACCGATTCTGCGCGGTTATCCACAGAGACTGGCTGGATCAGGTGCCTCGCGGGCCGGCGTCGGCCGTCGCGTGTCGCCCGCTGGCGGGCCTCAGTCGGCGTAGATGAGCTCCCGGACCGCGGCGATCTCGCGCCGCAGCTCGTCGTTGACGGCCACCTCGCGGGTGATCTTGTCGCACGCGTGGAGGACGGTCGAATGATCGCGCCCGCCCAGCTCGGCGCCGATCCGGAGGAGCGAGACATCCGTCTCCTCGCGCATCAGGAACATCGCGATCTGGCGGGGCACCACGATGGCCTTGTCGCGCTTCTGTCCCTGGAGGGCGTCCATCGGGACGCTGTAGTACTCCGACACGACCTTGGCGATCCGCTCCGGCGTCACCTGGCGCTTCTTGGGGTTGTACAGGACGTTCGAGAGGACGGCCTGGGCGAGCTCGATGCCGATCGGCATGGCGCCCATGCTGGCGTAGGCGACGATCCGGTTGAGGGCCCCCTCGAGCTCCCGGATGTTGCTGACGACCTTGCGCGCGATGAACTCGATGACGTCCGACGTGATCGGGACCGCGCCCTCCTCCGCCTTGGCCCGGAGGATCGCGATGCGCGTCTCCAGGTCCGGCGCGGTCAGGTCGGCGATGAGCCCCCACTCGAACCGGCTGCGGAGCCGTTCCTCGAGGGTCAGGATCGCCTTGGGCGGCCGGTCCGACGACAGCACGATCTGCTTGCCGTCCTCGTGGATCGCGTTGAACGTGTGGAAGAACTCTTCCTGGGTCCGTTCCTTGTCCGCGATGAACTGGATGTCATCGATGAGCAGGAGGTCGATCCGGCGGTAGCGGGCCCGGAACTCGTCGATCTTGCCCTGCTGGATCGAGGCGATGAACTCGTTGGTGAACTTCTCGCTCGTCGCGTAGACGACGCGCTTGCGCGGGAACTTGGCGATGACCTGGTTGCCGATGGCGTGCATCAGGTGGGTCTTGCCGAGGCCGACCCCGCCGTACAGGAACAGGGGGTTGTAGGCATGACCGGGCCGCTCCGCCACGGACAGGCTGGCCGCGTGGGCGAGCCGGTTGGCCGAGCCGACGATGAAGTTCGAGAAGGTGTAGCGCGGGTTGAGGAAAGTCGTGCCGCCCTCGCCGCCGACCCGCGTCGGCTCCACCCGGACCTGCTGTCGCTCGGCGACGGCGGATGGCGTCTCGGCCGGCGCGACCGGATCGCCGGCGGCCTCCGGCGAGGGTCCGATGACGAATTCGACCTGGACGCTGTAGCCCACGATCCGGGCCAGCGTCTGGCTGATCAGCGAGCGGTAGCGGGACTCCAGCCAGTCCTTGGCGAACCCATTCGGGACGGCGATCCGGAAGCGCTGCTCGTCGACATCGACCAGCTGCGTATCGCGCAGCCACGTCTCGAAATTCGCCGGCGACAGCGACACCTGGAGCTCTCCGAGCGCCGCTCGCCAGACTTGCTTGGCATCCATTCTTCGATGGGATCCTGCGTTGTGATGATCGGTCGATGGGTAGCGTCGGCCACGGATGGGATTCGCCATGGGTCGCGCGCGTCTCGGGTGCTCCCGTTGCTGGCGCCGGTCCGTGATGGTCCCGAGGATCCTGATCGGGTTTTCGGGGGCTCCCCGAACGTCTCCGGCGCCGAGGGCCCGGAGAGGATAGCACCGGCCGGAGGCGCGCCGCAAGGCGATTCTGCGATACCCCCGGGGAGTATCGCAGCATGGCCCGACGCAACTGCCGACCCGCGCCCGGGCAGCCCGGCGACACCCGGCGGACCGCCCTCGCAGCGTGGCCGGTCGGGGAGGTTTGACACTCCTCTTGGCCCCGGCCTATCATCCGGCGACGACGACGCGCCGTGCGCTTTCGGGCGCCAGGCGCGTTTGCGTGCCTTCAGGGGAAGTGACAGACCGTCCCCGAGGCCGGATGGAGAGGATCCCGGACCACCCCGATGACCAAGCAGACCTATCAGCCCAAGAAGCGCCACCGCGCCAAGGAGCACGGCTTTCGCGCCCGGATGAAGTCGGCCGGTGGCCGCCGCATCCTGGCAGCTCGCCGAGCTCGCGGTCGAAAGCGGCTGACAGCCTGACCGTCGGGCGCGGCTCGAACATGCCGCGGCTCGTGATGCTCACCCGACCGCAGGACTTCGCGGCGTTCCAGGGAGGCGGGACCACCAGGTCCCACCCGCTCATGACCGCCCGGTTCCGGCGGACCGATCTCGAGACGACCCGATTCGGGCTGTCGACCGGCCGAGCGCTCGGCGGGGCGGTGGTTCGCAATCGCGTCCGTCGCCGACTTCGCGAGGCGCTCAGGGTGATGGCGCCCTCGTTCCAGCCCGGCTGGGACGTCCTCATCATCGCCCGGCCCGCGATCGTGGAGGCCGACCAAGACACGCTGGTCGGGGCTCTGCGCCGAACCCTCGTCAAGGGCGGCGCACTCGGAGGATCCACGCGGTGAAGCGCATCGGGATCGGGATGATCAGGCTGTACCGGATCGTGTTCGCCTGGATGCCCTCGAGCTGTCGTTATGAACCGACCTGCTCTCGCTACACGGAGCAGGCCATCGAGAAGTACGGACTCCTGCGAGGGAGCTGGATGGGTGCCCGGCGGATCGCCCGCTGTCACCCCTGGGGCGGGAGCGGCTATGACCCGGTCCGCTAGCGAGGCGCCAAGCCTGTGACACTCCGTCGGCTCCGGTGGGACCGGATCGGCTACATCGCACTCCTGGTGATGGTCGTCCTGTTCGTCGCCGCCTGCGCCGCTCCCGGAACGGCGCCAGGCGCATCCGGCGCGCCCACACCGTCGCCGACACCGCACCCGCCGCTGACCCCTGCCCAGCCGACGGACCCGATCAGTGCCCTGGCCTGGCTGTTCACGCCGATCTTCCAGGCGATGTTCATCGTGCTCGTCGCCGTCTACGACTTCCTGGGCGGCCTCGGCGTCCCGGCGGCCATCGGCTGGGCGATCGTCGCGTTGACACTGCTGGTCCGCACCATCGTGATCCCGCTCTACCGCCGACAGCTCACATCGCAGCGCCGGATGCAGCTGCTCCAGCCGGAGATCAAGGAGATCCAGCGGCGCTTCAAGGGCGACGCGGTCAAGTCGCGGGTGGCGCAGCAGGAACTGATGAAGGAACGCGGCGTCAGCCCGCTGGCCGGCTGTCTGCCGCTCCTCCTCCAGATGCCGCTCCTGTTCATCATGTATTCGGTCATCCAGAACGGCCTGACCAACGTCAACCCGACGGCGATGCTCGAGGTCTTCGGCCACCAGGTGGTCCCGCTGGCCTGCAACAACATCAACCCCGCCACCGGCCAGCCGGACGCTGCCCTCGGGCCGTGTATCGACACGGTCATCCCGTTCCTCAACACCTCGATCAATGTCGGGCTGCCGTCGACGATCTTCTCGGTCGCGCTCGGCGGGTTCGTCCTGGGGATCAGCATCCTGGCCATCGTCTCGGCCGGGCTCCAGCTCGTCCAGTCGCGCATGATGCTGCCCAAGACGAAGCCCGAGGACGACGACCCGAACACCAAGATCCAGCGCCAGACGATGCTGTTCCTGCCGCTGATCTCGGTGGCCTACGGCGGGTTCCTGCCGGCGGGCCTGTTCATCTACTGGATCACCGCCACGATCTTCTCGGTCGCCCAGCAGTACCTGATCGTGGGCTGGGGCGGGATGTTCCCATTGTTCGGCTGGACACCGAGATTCGCGGTCGACCACACGCCGCGCTTTCCCGTGTCGATGCCACCCCCACCGGAGCCAGGCAAACGGGCGCCGATCCTGAACGACGCCGACAAGAAGAACACGGCCGAAAAGACGATCCGCCCCCGCGAGCGGGGCCGTCAGGGCCGACGAGGGAGACGACGCTGACATGAGCGAGTACCAGGAATTCACCGGCAAGTCCGTCGAGGAGGCACTCAAGCTCGCCCGCGAGGCGTTCGGTGCCGAGCTCAACGACCTCGACTTCGAGATCCTCACGCCCGGCAGCCGGGGCGTCCTGGGCATGGGCGCCGAGCCCGCCCGGATCGTGGCCGCGCCGCGGGCCGCTCTCGGCGGTGCCGCCCCGAAGCGTGAGGCCGCCGCGGCCATCCCGCTCCCGACGCAGCCGGCCCGGCCGCACGACGACCGGCCCCGCGACGACCGTGGCCCCGACCGCGGTCCCCGCCGCGACGACCGTCCGCGCGACGACCGTCCGCGCGACGACCGACCACGCGATGATCAGCCCCGTGCCGACCGCCCGCCGCGCCGCGACGATCGACCCCCGCGCCGCGACGACCGGCCCCGCGACGATCGTCCGCCGCGTCGTGATGACCGGCCTCGCCGCGATGACCGAGAGAGCGCTCCGAATCGTGGCGGCTCCGCCGACCTGTCCGCCTCCGAGGCCGCCGAGGTGGCCGCCGCGCGCGGATCGCTCGCCGCCGAGCGGGCCGATCTCGAGGCCGCCGAGGCATCGCCCGAGGCGCTCGCCGCAGGCAAGGCCATCCTCGAACGGCTGATGGGCCACCTCGGGTTCGACGTCCGCGTCGAGGTCGAGACCGGCGAGACGAGCCGGCTCAACGTCGTCGCCGACGGTGACGAGAAGGAGGCCCTCGGCGCGCTCATCGGGCGCAAGGGCGAGCGGCTGTCCGCTCTGCAGCACCTGGTCAACCTGATGCTCTCCAAGGAGATGGGCACCTGGACCCGCGTGCTCGTCGACGTCGAGGACTACCGGGGCCGACGCGAGCGCCAGCTCCGGGAGCTCGCCGATCGCGCCGCCGCGCGGGTCGTCGAGACCGGCAAGATGCTCCAGCTCGAACCGATGTCCGCGCTCGAGCGGCGCTGGATCCACCTGTCGCTGCGCGACCACCCCGGCGTCGCGACGCAGTCGATCGGCGAGGAGCCCAACCGGCGCGTCGTCCTGGTGCCCCGCGTCGTCGACTGACGCACCCGGCTGATCGACGGCGGCGACAGGGCCGCACAGCCGGCGGGCACGGCTCCAGCAAGGAGGCCCATGCAGGTCACCAGCGTCCGGACGACCGTGGTCGGCACGCCGTGGCGCGACCTCGTCTTCGTCGAGCTCGAAACGGACGACGGGCTGGTCGGGGTCGGTGAGGTCCGGCCGGTCAACAAGACCGATTCGTTCGTCGCGGTCGTCGAGGAGCTGGCCGCGCGGTATGTCATCGGGGCCGACCCGTTCGACACGGAGCGGCTTGCCTGGGCCATCGAACGCCTCGAGTACGGGCGCCCGGGCGAGCATGGCCAGTCCGCATTGGCCGCCTTCGATATCGCGTCGTGGGACTTGATCGGCCAGACGCTCGGCGTCCCCGTCTGGAAGCTGCTCGGGGGTCGGTTCCGGGAGCGTGTCCCGGCCTATGCCAACGGCTGGTACCAGGCCGACCTGGAGCCCGCCCGGATCGCGGAGCTCGCCACGACCGTCGTTGCGCGCGGCTATCGGGCCATGAAGCTCGACCCGTTCGGGGCGGCGAGTGGCCGGCTCGGTACCGCCGAGCGGCGAGCCGCCCTGGCCGTGGTGGCCGCGGTCCGAGACGCGATCGGACCCGACATCGACCTCATGATCGAGATGCACGGCCGCTTCTCGCCCGACACCGCCGCCCAGATCGCAGCCGAGCTCGAACCGTTCGCGCCACGCTGGATCGAGGAACCGATCCCGCCGGAGCACGCCGGGCCGCTCGCCCGCGTTCGTGCCGCGACGAACCTGAGCATCGCCATCGGCGAACGGATCCACTCGATCTGGGATGCCGCGCCGTTCATCGAGGGCGGCAACGTCGACGTCGTGCAGGCCGACCTCACCCACTTCGGTGGGTTCACCGGCCTGCGACGGCTGGCCGGCTGGACCGAGGCCCACTACCTGACGCTGGCACCGCACAACGTCGGTGGCCCGGTGGCGACGGCTGCCAACGTCCATTTCGCGACGGCGACGCGGAACGTGGACGTCCTGGAGCACTTCAACGATTTCGCCGATCCGTGGGTGAGCGAGCTCGTGGACGTCGCGCCGGCCGTCGATCCGGCCGACGGCTGCTTCGCTCCGTCCGATCGGCCCGGACTGGGGTTGCGACTCGACCACGACGCCTGCGCCCGGCATCCGCGGACCGGAGCGCGCCTGCGGCTGTTCGAACCGGGCTGGCAGCGGCGCGGGACGGACGCCTGATGCGGATCGTCGTCACTGGCGCCGGGGGGAACGTGGGACGACACGTCGTCGCGGAGCTCGCCTCCCGCGGGCACGAGGTGGCCGCCGTCGATCGAGCGGAGCGCCCGACGGACGTCGGCGGGAACGTCACCTCATGGACCGTCGGCGACGTCGGCGATCCCGACCTCATGACCCGAGTGATGGCGACCGCCCGCCCCGAGGCGCTGGTCCACCTGGCCGCCATCCCCCGGCCGTCGCTGGGCACACCGCTCGAGGTCTTCGCGACCAACACCCAGGCCACGTTCGTGGCGCTCGAGACGGCCGGGGACGCGGGCGTCCGGCGTGTCGCCATCGCCTCGAGCACGTCGGCGCTCGGGATGGTGTTCGCCCGCCGTCCGGTCTCGCCCCTGTACGTGCCGGTCGACGAGGCGCATCCCTTCGTCGGCAGCGACCCGTACGCGCTCTCGAAGCAGGTGGACGAGGCGACCGCGGCGACGATGCGGCGCCGGCACGGCTACCAGGTCGTCGCGCTCCGGATCTCGAACACGTCACCCATGCCCGATCAGATCGAGCGCGCCGCCCAGGCCGCGCGGGACCCGGGCGAGTTCGCCAGCCAGCTGTGGGCGTACCTCGATGCCCGGGATGCGGCCCGGGCCTTCGCGCTCGCGGTGGAGCGGACGCTGCCCGGCTGTCACGTCATCAACGTGATGGCCCCGGACACGATCTCGCCCGAACCGACCGCGGACCTGCTGGCACGCTTCCATCCGACGTCCGTCATCCGGCGTCCACTGTCGGGCCGCGAGGTCCCGTATGACGGAACCCTTGCGCGCGAGATGCTCGGCTTCGAAGCGGAGCATCTGCTCCCGACGGTCCGCTGACGGGCCGATCCATCCGGGAGGGAGTACCCTCAGCGGTCCGAGAACCAACGACCCCAGGGCTCGCCTAGGAGGGACGAACATGTTCACCCGGATCATCCGCCTGGTCGTCATCGGCTGGATCGCCAGCATGATCGTCGGGGCCATCGCGGCCCTCCAGGCGAAGCGACGCGTCGGCCCGACGACGGACGAGAGCGCCGATGAGATCGTCGCGAGCGCGATCTTCGCTCCGATCGACTACCACAGCACGGCCTCGGCCTTCCGCGGCGGCACGCTCGAGCTGTGGTACGGCGGCGGCGTCATCGACCTGCGGGACGCGATGATGGCACCCGGTGGTGCGACGCTGCACGTGCGCGCCATCTTCGCCGGTGGCCAGATCCTCGTCCCCGCCTCGTGGCGGGTGGTCTCGAACGTCCGCGGCATGGGCGGTCTCCAGGACATCCGCGGCGCGAAGGGCTATTCCGAGGACGCCCCGACCCTGACCATCGATGGCCTCCTGATCGCCGGCGGCTTCGCGGTCATGTCCGAGCTCGACCGCGGGACCGCCCAGTTCCACGACGAGATGATGGCCAAGCGCGCCGACGCCGATGAGACGGTCGAGAAGGCCATCGAGGCCGCGACCGGAGCCGACGCGGGCACGACCAACGGGACGGCCGATCCGTCGGCCACGCACGAGACCGAATCGATCGCCTCGACCTGATCGAGGTGGTCAGTCCCGTCCCCGCACCAGACGGGAGCCTGACGCCGGTCCCCTAGACTCGGCCGCGACGCAGACGGCGGCGACATCGGTGCCCTGACGAGCCCCGCCCGGATCGATCGACGCCGGCCCACCGCGTCCAGGAGGGTCCTCATGCGTCGCACCCCCGCTGTCCTCGCGGCCCTCGCGCTCATCGTCCTGTCGGCGTCACCGGCTGCGGCCGCCAAACCGGAGAAGGTCCCGGATGTCATCGGCGATCCCGTGGTCTACCTCGCGGGCGAGATCTGCGGGTTCGACCTCGAGTACCGCGTCGACATCGATAACGGCAAGGCGATCGTCTTCCCGACGACCCCGGACGGGCACCAGCGGGTCATCGTCAGCGGCCACATCGTCGCGACCATCACCAACCTGGAGAACCATCGAAGCGGGACATGGAACATCTCCGGACCGGGCACGTTCCAGTACGGGGACACACTCAAGATCGATGCCCGCGGCACCTGGCTCTTCTACAACTTCGAGGGTGACGCCGGGGGCCCGGGCATGTGGGTCGTGACCGGCCACAGCCACGTCGAGGTCGACCTTGCGACCGGCCGGTGGCTGGCGTTCGCGCCGGCACGCAACCAGCTCGACGTGTGCGCCTTCCTCGACTGATCGCGGGCGTCTCTGTGGCCGGCCCCTGACGGCTGGCCACGTCTCGCGAACCTGCGGTGCGTACGCCGTACGCGTGTGTACAATGTACGCAGGCGGGGGGACGTCCGAAGCCCGTGAGAACCAGAGGAGTCCGATGGTCGCACCCGCCGCCACGCCACGACCGGCCCGACGGCCGCTGACGAGGAAGCGCGTGCTGCGCGCGGCCATGGTCCAGGCGGATCGAGGCGGGCTCGAGGAGCTCACGATGCGCAAGCTGGCGGACGCGCTGCACGTAGCGCCCATGGCGCTGTACCGGCACGTCGCGAACCGGGACGACCTGATCGACGCGATGATCGATGTCGTGTTCAGCGAGATCGAGGCCCCTTTGCCCGACGTCGATTGGCGAACGGCGATGCGTCGCCGAGGGATCTCCCTCCGCGACGCCCTCCTGCGCCACCGCTGGGCGACCGGCCTCATGGAGTCACGCGCCCGCCCCGGCCCGGCCAACCTCGGCCACCACGACGCGGTGCTCGGCAACCTCCGGGCGTCCGGCTTCTCGCTGGAGCTGGCTGCCCACGCCTATTCGGCGCTCGACAGCTACATCTACGGCTTCGCCCTGACCAAGATGAACCTGCCCTTCGATGCCTCGACGGACATGAGCGAGATGGCCGACCGCATGCTCGAGCCCTTCCCTGCCGACACCTATCCCCACCTCGTCGAGTTCATCACCGGTCACGCCATGAAGCCGGGCTACGACTATGGCGGCGAATTCGAGTACGGGCTCGACCTGGTCCTCGACGGCCTCGAGCGGGCGGCGCGAGCCGGCTGACCCGGGCCGTCGCGCGGCGGCAGCCACTCACAGCAGCAGGAAGATCCCCAGCGCGATCAGCCAGATCGACCAGGCGATGTAGGCGATCGGAACGATGGTGCCGGCCAGCGCCCAGCCCTCGCGCTCGTTCGGCCCCACGAACTCCAGCGTGCCGATCAGGAGCGCGATCCCGACCAGGACGCCGGCGATCCCCAGCCACCCGGGGAGGATGGCCGTCGACAGGATCGACGCCGCGACGAGCAACGTCCACAGGCCGGTGAACAGGTAGCCGAGGTGCTCGCCGATGCCCACGCCGAGGAGCCGGTGGAGCGTGACGAAGATCACGGTGACCGACTGCCGCGTCGAGTCACCGGCCGGTCCGTCGGGCGCCGCCACGTATCGGCGAGCCAGCTCCGGTACCGCGAACGGCCAGCGCACGAGACCCAGGCCCTGGACGAGCGCCGCGACGGCCCCCACGACCACGGACAGGACCGAGAGTGCAGGCGATGCCCCGAGGACGACGGCGAGCAACGCCGCGAGCGGGAGCATCAGCAGGGCACTCACAAGCAACGCCTCCCACCGGAGGATGAGCCCGGCTCCGCCGGCATCGAAACGCCGCAGGATCTCGTCGGGCTCCTTGCGAAGGATGTCCGGATAGTCGAATGCCCGGCTGAGCTCGAAGAAGGCCACGTTGAACCCGATCGGCAGCACGATCAGGAGGAGCGCGGTGAGGACCTCAACGGTCATGGCGTGGCCTGTCGCTCATTCTCGGAACCCCTTCGTGGGTGGCCTCTCCTGGAGCCTCGGGCGGGATCCGGGAAGGCGGAGCAAGTCTGCACGCCACACGAGCGGTCGCGCCGTCCGGGCGCGACGCCGCGAGGAGCCCCGCAGGGTCGTGGTGAGAGCCGGCCGGTCAGCCGGCAGTCGGCACGGCAGCGGCGATGCGCGCAGGCGAGTGGTCCGGAGCGATCCTCTCGCGCCTCTCCGTCGCGACCGAGATGACGACGGTCCCGCGCGCGTGTCCGGCGGCGACGCGATCGATCGCGCGGGGCGTCTCCTCCAACGGGTAGGTCCCGTCGATCACGGGCGTGATCGCCCCGGCCTCGACGAGGTCCTTGAGGGCGACGAGGTCGTCGTGGTTCTGCGTCTTGACGGTGGGACCGGCCTGCCCCTTCACGAACAGCGAGACGAGCAACGCCCGGATCGTGCGGCCGAGCTTGCCGCTGGCATGTCCGCCACCGTTCGAGATCAGGGTCCCGCTCTGGGTCAGCGCCCGCCGCGTCCGCGCCATCGAGTGGTTGCCCACGTTGTCGAGGATCAGGTCGTAGCGAGGGCCGCCACTGGTGAAGTCCTCCCGCGTGTAGTCGATGACGTGGTCCGCGCCGAGCGCGCGAACCAGCTCCACGTTCTTCGTGCTCGTCACGCCCGTGACCTCCGCGCCCAGCGCTTTCGCGATCTGCACGGCGAAGGTGCCGACTCCGCCTGACGCGCCGTTGACGAGGACCGTCTGACCGGCCTGGACCTTGCCTGTGTCGCGAAGGAGCTGGAGGGCCGTCGTCGCGGACACCCCGATGGCTGCCGCCTGCTCGAAGGTCAGGTTTTCGGGCTTCGTGATGAACTGGCTCTCCGGCCCGCTCGCGAACTCGGCGAACGCCCCGGTGCACCACCCGAAGACCTCGTCGCCGCGTCGCAGGGTCGTCACGTCGGCCCCTACTGCCTCGACGGTCCCGGCGACGTCGGTCCCGGGGATCGGGTTCTTCGGCGTGCGCAGCCCTGTCGCGAAGCGCATGACGAACGGCGATCCGGTCATGACGATCCAGTCGCCGAGGTGGACGGATGCCGCGTGGACTCGGATGAGCACCTCGTCCGGGCCGATCTCGGGCATCTCGATGTCCCGTGCGTGGAGGACCTCAGTGGACCCATACGTCTCGTGCGTGATGGCCTTCATGCCCCGTCCCCCTTCTCCTGAGCCAGTGCGTACGATGTACGCATCTGTGTAAGCCGTACACTACTGCGTACGATGTACGCATGTCAAGCCATCGAAATGGGCGTCTCCGGGATTGCTAGACTGCGCCCGGCGCCTGACCCTGCTTCCCGTATCGCAGAGGGGCTTGCCGCAGGGGGTTCCGATGCGAAAGTCCATCTTCCTGGCGCTCGCCATGAGCGCCGCGGCCGTCCTGGCAGCGTGTAGCTCGAGCGGCGCCAGCGGGCTCACCGGCAAGGCCTGGCAGCTCACGGCCTTCACCGAGAAGGTGCCCGCGTTCCAGGGCGTGGTGCCCCCCGCCGATCAGGCCAGGTACGCGGTCACCTTCGACCCGAACGGCACCTATACGGGAACGGCCGACTGCAACGAGATCGCCGGCACCTACACGACGTCGGGCTCGAACGGGATCACGATCACCCCCGGCGTCTCGACGATGGCGATGTGCAGCGAAGCCTCGCTCGGCTTCCTGTTCGTCCATTCGCTCGGCACGGCGAAGACGTATGCGATCGCGAGTGAGCAGCTGACGCTGACACTGTCGGATGAGGGCACGATGACGTTCGTGGTCGGGGCTCCGGCCGGGTCGCCCGCCGCGAGCGCCGCCGCTACAGGCCCGGCCGCGTCGGCCGTCGCCACGACGCCGGCCGCATCGGCGTCGGCGGCCGCCACCGCAAAGCCGACGGCCAAGCCCACCGTGAAGCCCACGACCAAGCCCACGGCGGCACCGACCAAGGCGCCGGGCGCCAGCACGGCCCCGGCACCGGTCACCGGCCTGACCGGCAAGGCGTGGCAGCTCACATCGATCACCGAGAAGACGCCGGCGTTCCAGGGCAACGTGCCGGAAGCGCAGCAGCCCAACTACACGATCGAGTTCAAGGCGGACGGCACGTTCACCGCCAAGGCCGACTGCAATGCCGCTGCGGGGACCTATGTCACCGCCGACCCGTCCGCTGCCGCCGGCGACCTGGCGATGACGGTCGGCCCGATGACGACGGTGGCCTGCCCGGATGGCTCACTGGCCGACCTGTTCGTCCTCGGTCTGGGCAATGCTGCGAGCTACACGGTCGCGAACAACGCGCTCACGATCACGCTGCACGACCAGGGCACGCTCGCGTTCAAGTAGGACGTTCCCGGCCCGGGTCCGCCCCGGGCCGGGACGATTCGTCTGGCGGGGCGGCGGACGAGCTCGGGCCTCGGCCTGGGGCGTCTGCCGCTCCGACTTCTGATACCGTCGCTGCGGCGACCGGGGGGCCCGCCACAACCCGTCACGTGCGTAGGCCCATGTCCCACTTGATCGTCACATTCCCACGAGGCGACACCGCCTTCGCGGCCTTCGTCCGTTCGACGATCGCCGCGCTGGATGCTCAGGCCCGCGAGGACCCGGTCCAGGTCCAGACCGCCCTCCGTCGATGGCACACCCGGGCCCAGGTCCGACCCCAGCACGAGCTGGCACGCCTCGGCGAGACGACCTGGTACGTCTACCGCGACGGCCACGCCGGGGTGCGCCTGGAACAGGACTGGTGGCAGGCCGACGACGTGTCCACGGCGCGCTTGGGAGAGGACGAGGTGTTCGTCGACGGTGACGACGCGGCGTGCGCGCTCGTCGACCTCCCACCGGGCGGGCTGTGCGGAGTCCCGTGGCGCGTCCTCGTTCCCCCGGAAGCCCGCGAGACCGATGGCGAGTGGCTGTTCGGACCGCTCAAGGACGGACGGCCGGTCCAGTCGGTGTTCGACTTCCCGCGCGCTGACGGCAGTCGACGGGTCATCGAATACCGGACGATCTGGCTCCCCGACGAACGCGTCTACCTGTGTCGCTGGCGGGAGCTGGCGGTGATCGACCCGGGCCCCGCGCCGGCCGGATGACCTGCCCGACCGCGCCTGAGCGAGTATTGGTGGAGATGGGGGAGAGTCGAACTCCCCGTCCAGAACCCTTCGCCGGAGACCACTACGAGCGTGTCCGATGGTTTGTCGTCGATCGCCCGGACGGGCATCGGCACTCTGCCGGGCGATCCAGTCACGTGTCCCTAGATCGGGCTTGACTCCGGATTACGCGACGCTCATCCAGATCGCAGCCTCGCTGCATGACGCTTCCACTACCCGCGAGGCGGAGGCAGCTTCCACGCTCACTCTACTGCCTAAGCAGCGAGAGCGAGAGTCGACTGGCGGTTGCCAGGTACTTCTTTTTGCCACCTGATTAACGAGGCCCAGTGGCGTCCTCGGCTCGCGTTCCCCGGTAGCCAGGCCCTGTCGAAACCACACATCCCCACAGGTCCGAGTACCGGACTCGGACGCGGATGCTACCACCTACCTGTCGTGACCGAACAGGACGACGTCCGGCCGCAGAGCTCGCAGCCGCGCCACGGAGGCACGGTAGGCGGCCGGATCCCAGGCGCTCTCGAGGCCGGAGACGCCCGGCCCGCTCGCGCCACCCCATTCAGCCCGCGTGTAGAGCGCCTGCCCGACGAGCACGGTCCGCCCGCCCCCGCTCTCGACGACGAGCGACTGGTGACCGGGGGTGTGACCGGGCGTCGGGACGAGGCGGACACCGGGCAGCAGCTCTGCCTCGCCGTCCTCCTCGACGTAGCGCGCGCCGGGGAAGTCGACCCACGCGTCGATCGTGTAGTCCGGGGCCACGGCCGCCTCGCGCTCGGCCGCCTGGACGTGGATCGGGCGACCCGGGAACGCGGCGTTCTGGCCGGCGTGGTCGAAATGGAGGTGGGAGCACGCGAGGGCGACCACGTCGTCCGGGTCCAGCCCACGTCCACGCAGGAGCGATCGCAGGTCCCCAACGACCGGGTGGTACGCCTCGTCGATGTCGGCGTCCCCGGTCCCGATCCCCGTGTCGAACAGCAGCAGGCCCTCCGGATGCACGACTGCGTAGGCCATGACGATGCCGGGGCGACCGGCGAGCGGGCTCCCGGCGGGATGGCTGAACCGCGCCACCTCGAATGGCTCGATCCGGATCCGGCCCTGCGAGTCGACCATCATCACGGGATCGTAGCCGCCGCTGTCGGTCGGTCGCGCCATGGATGCCCCGGAAGCGGATGCATCTGTAATCCCGGGCGCCCTACCGTCCGACCATCGACGCCAGTGTCTCTCGCGCCGACCCAGATCAACGGAACGAGGCACAGATGGACAGCCAGCTCGACCGCCCAGCCTTCACCGAACCGCCGACCCGGCGCGCTTGCCTCGTCGACGGCTGCCCGTGCAAGGACGCGCGGATCATCTCCACCAGGCGGGTCGCCTTCTATTCCGAATGGGCCAGGCAGCACGAGGAGACGGCGGACCGGCAGATCGAGCCGGACCCGGAATGGGCCGAGCTGTTCCGCCCATGGCGCGGACGCCTGACGGACGAGCACGGGCGTTATTCGCCGCGCCGGGCGTCGGCCGGACCGACCTACGCGGGTCGACCGGGCTCCTGACGGCCGCGACCAGCGACTGCTGGATCGGGCGGCCCCTAGCCCCGGCTTGGGATCGTGGGCGGCCCGGCCGACAGGCGTCGCCGGAGCGTCTCGACGGTGCTGTCGTTCCAGTCGGACTCGACCCACCACGTCGCGCCGGCCTTGGCCAGCGGCGCCAGCTGTGCTCCGGCGGACGCCGGGTCGGGCGGTGTCACGCCTTCGACCATGATCTCGTAGGGAACGCCGGGCGACGGCGGTCGCTCGCGCTCGATGTACGTCACCAGCGCCCGGATCGCCTCCGGATCCGTCGTCTGCGGCAGGATCCCGTCGTAGCGAAGCGCGCGGCGGACGGACCGCTCGTTGGGCCACGCACCGATGACCCAGATGGGGATCCGGGGCTTCTGCACCGGGGTCGGCCGGAAGGTCATCGGCCCGAATCGATAGTGCCGGCCCTCGTGCGCGAACGGCTCGCCGGACCACAGGCCCTCGAGGATCGCCAGCAATTCGTCGAGCATCTCGGCTCGCGTCCGAGCCTCGGTCGCCTCGCCGACGTTGCCGAACGCCTCATCGTCCAGGGCGCCGAGTCCGACCGGGACGATCAGCCGCC
The DNA here is from genome assembly GCA_963755995.1 of uncultured Chloroflexia bacterium. Lineage (GTDB taxonomy): Bacteria > Chloroflexota > Limnocylindria > Limnocylindrales > CSP1-4 > SPCO01. The sequence goes on from CAVWLQ010000002.1 coordinate 1,012,715, forward strand.
CGTTCGACAGCACGTCCAGGCTCATCGTCTCCTTGGCCATCTTCCATGGCCGGCGCCGGGACGGCGGGCTCACGATCGCACCGAGGCGGACCCGCTCCGTGCGCATCGCCATGGCCGCCATGACCACCCACGGGTCGTAGATCTCCATGCCGGCGATCGCGATGGCGTCCCAGTAGAAGACCCCGTCCCAGCCGGCCGCCTCCGCCTCGGCGGCCAGGTCGGCAGCCGTCCGCGGATCACCGGCGGTCACGAGGAACCCGAACTTCACCAGATGTCGCCCATCGTGTAGCCCTCGGGGAACGGGTCGGTCGGGTCCAGGACGTAGCTGGCGAACCCGGTGATCCAGGCCTGCCCGGTGATGCTCGGGACGATCGCCCGGTACTCGCCGATCGTGGTCTCCTCCTCCACCCGTCCGGTGAAGACCGTGTCGAGGATGCCCTCGTGCCGGAACGCGTCGCCGACCTTGAGCAGGCCGCGGGCATGGAGGGTCGCCATCCGGGCCGACGTGCCGGTCCCACAGGGCGAGCGGTCGATCGCGCCGGTCCAGGTGGCGGGCCGCTCCCAATCGAGCGTCCCGGTCGAGACCGTGACGACGTTCCGGCGGCTGTTGGCCGGGTCGTGGGCCCGCCCGGACAGCTGTCCGATCGTGATGCCGGCGAAGCCGGGCTGGTCGGGATGGACGACCGGCAGCTGGTCGGCCGCCGCGGCCTTGATCATCTCGGTGATCCGGACGATGTCCGCGCCCTCGTCGGGCGTGAGCCGTAGCCCGAACGGCTCGGCGTCGGCGATCACGTAGAACATCCCGCCGTAGGCCACGTCCACGGTGACCGTGCCGAGGTGGGGCACCTCGACCGGGGCGTCGAGATGGGTGGCGAACGCGGGGACGTTCCGGAACGTCACGCCTTGGACCTTGCCGTCGGCGCAGGCCGCCGTGACCCGGATCAGCCCGGCCGGCGATTCGAGGGTGAGCTCGGTCGTGGGCTCCGTCATCGGCAGGATCCCGGTCTCGAGGAGCACGGTGACCACGCACATCGTGTTCGTGCCGGACATGCCCGGGTATTCGACCTGCTCCATGATCACGTAGCCCGCGTCGGCCTCCGCGTTCCAGGTCGGCAGGAGCAGGTTGCAGTTGGAAGCCGGGTAGCCGCGCGGCTCGCGCAGCATCCGCAGGCGCAGGTCGTCGCGATTGGCCTGGAGCCAGGTCATCGCCTCGAACATGGTGGCGCCGGGCACGCCGGTCACGCCGCCGACGATGACCCGGCCGGGCTCTCCCGCAGCGTGCGCATCCACCGCCTCGATGACGGGACCGACCCGCAGCCGACCGGGGATCTCGGTCATGGGCGAGGCCTCAGAATCCGGCCGTCGCGTCGCCGCACGTCAGCGGCCACGCTGGGCGTCGGCCAGCTCGCGCGCGACGTCGCGCCGGGCGTCCCGGTCGGCGATGTCGCGCCGGCGATCGTGGAGCTGCTTGCCCCGCGCGAGCCCGAGCTCGACCTTGGCCCGCCCCTTCTCGTTGATGTACAGCCGCAGCGGGACGATCGTCTGGCCCTTGGCCTTGGTCTTGCCGAGCAGCTCGTCGATCTCGGAGCGGTGGAGCAGCAGCTTGCGCGTCCGCTTCGGCTCGTGGTTGTAGCGGTTGCCGCCCTCGAACTTCGCCACGTCCGCGCCGACCAGCCACGCCTCGTCCCGTTCGATCCGGGCGTACGCGTTGGACAGGTTGGCCTTGCCGGCGCGCAGCGATTTGATCTCCGTGCCGGTCAGCACGATGCCCGCCTCGAACGTCTCGTCGATGGTGAAGTCGTGGCGGGCTCTTCGATTGAGTGCGACGGTGGTCTCGTCGCTCATGGAGGTCTCCTGGGTGGTCGGATGATGGCCGGAGCGCACGAACGCCGGCCCTATGCGGGCCGGCGTTCGAGTGCTTTACCACCCACAGGGGTGTCCGACTAGACGGCCATCTCCTGTGAGGTGGTGCAGCTACGCGTACTGTCGATCACTGCACATCACCTCCTTTCGTTCCCCGAAACCGTACCCGATGCACGAGGCGAGCGCAAGAGCACGGGCACGTGCGCGGCACGACCGACCGAGAGCGTCAGGCCGCCGGTCGGACGACGGCCCCGAGTCCCGGGCCGCCGAGGATCTCGAGCGCCCGGTCCAGGTCCGGATCCGTGCCGGCCGGCACGGTCGCCGGCAGGGTCACCGCGACGTCCGGGATCAGGCCGATGCCGTTGATCCAGCGCTTGTCCGGCGTCAGCCAGCGCGCGACGGTCAGCTTGAACGCCCCGCCCTCGCCGGTCAGCTCCTGCCACTGCTGGATGGTCCCCTTGCCGTACGAGTGCCGCCCGACGAGGACCGCCCGCTTGCTGTCCTGGAGCGCCCCGGCGACGATCTCGCTCGCGGAGGCGCTCCCGCCGTCGATCAGGACGACGACCTTCACGTGCGGGTCCGTGGCGACCCCGTCGGTCAGGGCCTCGGTCGGGACCTGGTTGCCCTTCGCATCCTGTTGCCAGAAGACCACGCCCGAGCCGATGAACTGGCTGGCGATCTTGCGGGCGGCCGTGACATAGCCGCCGGGATCGCCGCGGAGGTCGACCACCAGGCGCTCGCGGCCGGCTGCGAGGTGGGCCGTGAGCGCGGCGACGACCTGATCGGCGGACGCGTCCGAGAAGCCCGCGATCTTGATGTAGCCGATGGTCCCGTCGGCGAGCGCCCGGCTCTCGACCTCCTGGGATTGCACGATGTCGCGCGTGATGGAGAGCAGGAGCGGGACGCCGTCTCCGCGATCGATGGTCAGGGCCACGGCGCTGCCCTTCGGACCCCGGATCCGGTCGCGCGCGGCGTCGACGGTCAGCCCGTCGACGGATGTGCCGTCGACGAGCGTGACGACGTCGCCGGGCTTCAGCCCGATCCGTTCGGCCGGCGAGCCGGGCAGCGGCTCGGTCACGACGAGCCGACAGGCAACGCCGAGCGGAGTGCAGCCCTCCGTGCCGTCGAGCGCCTTTGCCGTGATCTGGGCGCCGATGCCCTCGAACTGCCCGCTGATGCCCTGCAGGCTCTTGCGATAGTCGTCGGACGACAGGTAGGCCGAATATGGGTCCTCGAGGGCGCCGATCATCCCGCGGATGGCGCCCTGGATCAGGGTCTCCGTGTCGACGCTGCCGCCCGCGTACCGGTCCGTGATCGAGTGGTAGGTGTCCCAGAACGGCTGGAAGGCGGCCCGCTGCGACGCCGGCGTGCCCGGATCGGAGCCGGCCTGTCGGCCGAGGGTGTAGCCGGACACGAACAGCGCCGACCCGCCGAGCAGGACGACCAGCGCGATGGAGACCGGGAGGAGCGCTCGGCGGCGCTTCGGGGGTGGCGGGCCATGGTCGGAGGGCGCGGGGACCGCTGGGGAGGTGCCGGCCGCGTCGTCTTCTGACCGATCGGGGACGGCTGGATCAGGGTCGACTGGGTCCATGTGCGTGTCCTGCAAGTGCGGCGTCCCCGAAACGGCGCACAGCGTACATCGGGTCGCGCTGAGAGGCTATGGCTCGTTCAGCGGATGAGATACGTCCGGACCGACAGCCACGATCCGAGGATCCCGAGACCAACGCCGGCGCCCATGACCAGCGCCACGAGGTCCCGCGTGAGGGACCCGAACTGGAGCGGCAGGACCCGGAAGAAATCGGCCATGAACGCGCTCAACGGGTCCGCGATCGCAGCGAGGATCGCCAGCGTGAGGACCGACCCGAGCAGGCCGACGAAGGCGCCCTCGAACACGAACGGCCAGCGGATGAACGCGTCAGACGCACCGACCAGGCGCATGACCTCGATCTCCTCCGCCCGGGCCAGGACCGCCAACCGGATCGTGTTGATGATGATGAACAGGGCGATGACGCCCACGATGACGAGGACCACCGTCCCCGCCGTCCGCAGGATGCTGGTGACGGTCAGCACGCGTTCCACCAGGTCCTCGATGTTGATGACGTTGCGGACGCTCGGGTCCGCGCGCAGGGCGTCGCCCACGACCCGGACCTGGGACGGGTCGACCATCTTGACCTCGATGCTGGCGTACAGCGGGTTCGCGTCGAGGTAGCGGGTCAGGTCCTCGCGACCCTGGGCCTGCATCGAGGCGCGGAAGCGCACGAGCGCCTCATCCCGGTCGACGTACGCGACCGACGCGACCTCCGGCATCGCCTTGAGCGTCGTCTGGAGCGCCGTGACCTGGCTGTCGGTCGCGTTGGGCTGCAGGTAGGCCACCACCTCGACCTTCTGCTCGGTGAACTGGAGCCCGGCCAGCAGGCCGGTCTGGATGATCCAGAACCCGGCGAGCAGGAGCAGCATCAGGACCATCGTGGCCGTCGCGGCGAGGCTCATGACGGCGTTGCGCCAGAACCCCTGCCAGGCGCGGCCCACGCTGAACAGGACGAAGGAGATCACCGCTCAGTCCTCGCGGTGATAGGCGCCACCGACCTCGTCTCGGATGATCCGGCCTTCCTCGAGCGCGACGACGCGCTTGCGGAGAGCCGTCACGACCTCGGCGTTGTGGGTCGCCATCATGACCGTCACGCCGAGCTCGTTGATCCGGAGCAGCAGCTGCAGGATCTCCCAGCTGATGAGCGGGTCGAGGTTGCCCGTCGGTTCGTCGGCGATGATCAGCCGTGGGTCGTGGACGAGCGCGCGCGCGATCGCGGTCCGCTGCTGCTCGCCACCGGACAGCTGCGACGGGGTCTGCTTGGCCTGCGCGGTCAGGCCCACCAGGGCCAGCACCCGATCGACCGCCGGCCGGATCTTCCGACGGGGCGTGCCGGTCACCTCGAGCGCGAAGGCCACGTTCTCGTAAACCGTCTTGGACGGCAGCAGCTTGAAGTCCTGGAAGATGATCCCGATCTTGCGGCGCATCTTGGGCACCTGCCGGCGGCCGAGCCGTGCGACGTCCTGGCCGTCGAGCACGACCGCACCGCGGGTCGCGACCTCGTCCCGGATGAGCAGCTTGATCAGGGTCGACTTGCCGGCCCCGGACGGCCCGACGAGGAAGACGAAGTCGCCTTCGGGGATGACCAGGTCGACGTCACGCAGGGCCAGCTTGCCGTTGGGGTATTCCTTGGTGACGTCGTGCAGGATGAGGACCGCTCGTTCCTGCTTGGCCTGATCCCTCGACCGGCCGAGGACGCGGCGGCGGAGAGAGCGCGTGGCGCTCGACGCTGGGGCGACGGTCACGATGGGCTCCGCGGGTCGGTGGGGTGGCGGTCGCGACGCATCGTCACGACACTCATGACCCCACGGCGGGCACGACTGGGAGCCACATCGGAGCCGAGGCTACCACTCGCGCGATGGTCCGGCAAACGAGCCGGTCGGGCGCCGCTGTCCGCGCCCGGTCGGGCGGGCCGGTCAGAGCAGTCCCGGCGAGATCGGCAGGTACTGGGAGAAGGTCGCGAACGGTCGGTCCCAGCACAACAGGACGGGAAATTGGTCCATCCGGAAGCCCGCCCGGAGCGCCGTCACGACCGCGCGGTCGGCGGCGCCGCCGACCCACAGCGCGAACGCGCCGCGCGGCACGACGACCGCGGTCAGGTGACCGAGGACCGGTCCGAGGAGTGCCTCATCCCGGACGGCGATCGGTCCGACGCGGCCCGCCTCGCCGGCGTAGCCGTAGCCGATCGGCGTTCCGTCCGGCCCGCGATACAGCCAGCCGTGACGCGATTCGGTGCGGAGGAATCGATGGTCGGCCGGATGGGCCACGCCGAGCAGCTCGCGATCGATCGTGTCGATCGCCTCGACCAGCATCTGGTGGCCCTGGCCGCCGGGCGGCCCCGCGACGATCTCGTCGAAGGCGATCGGGCTGACCCCGGACGGCAGCTCACCGAACGCCTCGGGCCGCCGCGGCAGGCCAGTCAGGCTGAACAGCGGCATCCGCGGGACCATGCCCTCGCCGGCGTACATCGCGTTGGAGATCGGCTGGGCACTGTCCGTCGCCACGGCGCGGACCATCGCGCCATCGGTCGGGGCGACCCGCGCCAGCAGATCACGGCCCAGGCCCGAACCCTGGAACTCGGGCAGCACGAACAGCATCGAGAGATACCAGAGGTGCTCGCGAACGGTCGCAGCCGCGAAGCCGATGACCCGGTCCTCCGCACCGTCGGGGAGCGTCGCGACGATGAACCGATCCGGGTCGGTCGCCTGGAGGTGGGTGTAGAGCCGGACGATGGGGGCCATCTCGAGCGGGATCTCGGTCTGCCCGAGATGGACGATGTAGTCGTTGATCGACGCCCGCCAGATCGCGGCACAGTCGGCCAGCTCCGTCGCCCGGACCGGACGGAAGGCGAGCCCCGCGGTGGGACCCCCAGTCCGAGCGCCGTCGGTCACCGGGCGACCGCCTCCTCGCCGATGCCCCGTTCGAGCTCGGCCTGCATGAACGCATCGAGGTCGCCGTCGAGGACCGCGCCGGTGTTGCCCGTCTCGTAGTTCGTGCGCAGGTCCTTGACCATCTGATACGGGTGCAGCACGTAGCTCCGGATCTGGTTGCCCCAGCCGGCCTCGACGTGCTCGCCCTTGAGCTTGCGGACGGCCTCCTCCTTCTCCTCGAGGGCACGCTCGAGGAGGCGGGACTTGAGGACCTTGATCGCCATCTCCTTGTTCTGGGTCTGGCTCCGCTCGTTCTGGCTCTGGGCGACGATGCCGGTCTTGAGGTCCGTCAGGCGGACCGCCGAATCGGTCTTGTTGACGTGCTGGCCGCCGGCGCCCTGCGAGCGGAAGGTGTCGACCCGGATCTGGTCCCAGTCGAGCTCGATCTCGACGTCATCGTCGGCCTCGGGCAGGACCTCGACGAGGGCGAAGGTCGTCTGCCGCCGGTTCTGCGAGTCGAACGGGCTGATCCGGACGAGCCGGTGGACGCCGCGCTCCGCGCGCAGCCAGCCATAGGCGCGGCGGCCGTTGACCGCGACGGTGACACTCTTGAGGCCGGCCTGCTCGCCTTCCTGCTGGTCCAGGATCTCGGTCGGGAAGCGGTGGCGCTCCGCCCAGCGGAGGTACATCCGCAACAGCATCTCGGTCCAGTCGGTCGCCTCCGTGCCGCCGGCGCCGGCGCTGATCGAGAGGAGGGCCGGGCGCTCGTCGTACTCGCCCGAGAAGAGCAGGGCGGTCCGCTCGCGCCGGAAGTCGGTCTCGAGCCCCGCGGCATCGCGCTCGAGCTCGGCCTCGAGCTCCGCGTCGGGGGCCTCGTACAGGAGCTCGACCGCGGCGAGCAGGTCGTCGGCGCGGACCAGCAGCTCACGCCAGGTGGCGATCTCGGAACGGAGGCCGTCGGCCTCCCGCAGGACCTTCTGGGCGGCTCGCCCGTCGTCCCAGAAGCCGGGCTCCTGGGTCAGCGCCTCGATCTGCGCGACACGCGCTTCCTTGGCCTCGAGGTCAAAGATGCCCCGAGGTCGACCGGATCCGTTCAGCCAGGTCCCGGATGGCGGCGGCTTCCACCTAGTTCCGGGCCTGCAGATCCTGGAGCAGGATCGGGCGCAGCTCGATGAGCCGCAGCGCGGTCTTGCTTCGGGCGACGACGGGGTTCACACACGGGCAATACGCGTTGTGCGGGCAGACGCCGCAGTTGCCGTCGCAGTCCAGGGCCGCGGCGTAGCTGCATGACCGGCAGTCACGCTCGCAGGCGATGAGGTCGACGAAGGATGCTTCCTCGGCCTGCTTCACTGGTCCCCCTCTCTGTGCACGGGCAGCGTCACTCGGGAACGTTGTGTGGTGTCGCCAGGGGCCCTGGGGAGGCCCGATATCGGCGGGTTTTGGAACAGTATACGGGGCCAAACCCCTATCGCCAAGAGGGAAATCCGTTTTGTCGACAATCGGGACCAACGGTGGCGACGAGCGGTCAGCTTCGACCCAGGATGAAGTACTGGGCGAGCGCACCGAGCTCGTGCAGCGTCGCGTCGAGACGGCCCGCCGGGTCCCCCTCGATCGGGCTCGTGGTGGTCGGCGAGCCCCATGCGGTGATGCCGTCATCCGAGGCCATCCGCAGCACCCGGAGCATGTGCGGCCGATCCGACACGAACACCGCGTCGGCCAGGTGGTGGTCGCGCAGGAGCTTGCTGACGCCGGTGATCGATTCACGCGTCGTGCGGCTGGCGTCCTCGACGAGGATCGCCGACGCCGGCACTCCCCGGGCGATCGCGTAGGCCCGGGCGGTGGCCGCCTCGGTCGTCCGGTCGCCGTCGGCCTTGCCGCCGGTCACGACGAGGTTGGGCGCCAGGCCGGCGAGGTACAGCGAGACGGCGTGATCGAGCCGCGCCGCGAAGACCGGTGACGGCCGCCCGTCGTACTGGGCGGCGCCCATGACGACGATGGCGTCTGCGGGGCGCTGGTCATCGCGCTGGCCCTGGATCCAGATCCGGTAGCTGGCGTACCCGGCCAGGGCGGCAAGCGCCACGCAGCCCGCGACGACCAGCCAGGCCACGTCGCGCACGACCGACCGATGATGCGTGTCCACGGTCTCCGGTCGGGCGGGAACGGCGGCGGTCAGCGTCCGTGACACTTCTTGTACTTGGCGCCCGATCCGCACCAGCACGGATCGTTCCGTCCGATCCTCGCACCGCTCGGGGTGAAGCCGGGCTTCGGGCCGCCGCCGGCCGATGGACCGCCGCCGCTCGCGACCGGCTCGTCGCCGAGCGATTCGCGGATCGGTCGCGGGCTCGGAGCGGCCGGTCCGCCGCGCAGCACGGCCGACCCGCCGGCCGCCACGGCAGCCGCGGCCGGAACGCGAGCACCCGCTCCGATGGCCGACCCATTCGCGCCGTTGCCGCTGGTGAGGGCGGCAGCCCCGGCGGCCAGTGACGCGGCGACCGCCGGGTCGGGACCCTCGGTGCCGGGGGCAGGCTGGCGGGTGACGGTGACCCGGAAGATGGACGAGGCGACACCGTGGCGGATCAGCCCGCGCAGCTCGTCGTAGAGCTGGAACGCCTCGCGCTTGAACTCGTTGAGCGGGTCCTGCTGGGCGTAGCCACGCAGCCCGATGCCACGCCGCATGTCGTCGAGCTCGGTCAGGTGCTCGACCCAGAGCGAGTCGATGGTCCGGATGAGGACCAGGCGCTCGACCGTCTTCCAGTCCTCCTCGCCGACCTCGGCCGACTTGGCCGCGAGCCGCTCGTCCGCGAGGTCGCGGACATGCGTCTCGATCGCCTCGCGACTCCGCAGCTCCCACAGGTCGTCGGCCGAGGTGCCCTCGCCGGACAGGCCCATCGCGAGCAGCGCAGACGACAGGCCCTCGAGGTTCCACTCGCCGGGATCCTCGCCGACGAGATACGTCTCGACCAGCGCGTCCACCTCGTCGTCGAGGAACGACTGGACGGTCTCGGTCAGGTCCTCGTTGTGGAGGACCTTGTCGCGCTCGGCATAGATCGTCTCGCGCTGCTTGTTGATCACGTCGTCGTATTCGACGACGCGCTTGCGGATGTCGAAGTTGAAGCCCTCGACGCGGCTCTGGGCGGACTCGATCGTCCGCGACACGAGGCGCGACTCGATGGCCACGTCGTCGTCCAGCCCGAGCCGTTCCATGAGGCCGGTGACCCGCTCGCTCGCGAAGCGCTTCATCAGGTCGTCCTCGAGGGACAGGTAGAAGCGCGACGACCCGGGGTCGCCCTGGCGGCCGGCGCGGCCACGGAGCTGGTTGTCGATCCGGCGCGAGTCGTGCCGCTCGGTGCCGATGATGTGGAGCCCGCCCGCTTCCACGACGCGGTCGTGGTCCGCCTCGGTGATGGCCTTGGCCTCGGCCAGGACGGCGTCGTACGTCTCGGGATCCACCTCGGCCGGGTTGATGCCCCGCTTGTGGAGGGTCTCCGAGGCGAGGCCTGCCGGGTTGCCGCCGAGCAGGATGTCCGTGCCACGCCCGGCCATGTTCGTGGCGATCGTGACCGCCCCCGACCGGCCGGCCTGCGCGACGATCCCCAATTCCTTCTCGTGGAACTTGGCGTTGAGGACCTCGTGGGCGATGCCGCGTCGCTTGAGCATGGTGGCCAGCATCTCGGACTTCTCGACGGTCACGGTGCCGACGAGGACCGGCCGGCCCTCCTCGGTCATCTCGACGATCTCGTCGATCAGGGCGTTGAACTTGGCCGGCTCGTCGCGGTAGACGAGGTCGGGGAAGTCGTCGCGGACCATCTCCCGGTGGGTCGGGATCGCCACGACCTCCAGCTTGTAGATCTTGTGCAGCTCCTCGGCCTCGGTCATGGCCGTGCCGGTCATGCCGGACAGCTTGTCGTAGAGCCGGAAGTAGTTCTGGAAGGTGATCGTGGCCAGCGTCACGCTCTCGCGCTGGACGCGCAGGCCCTCCTTCGCCTCGATCGCCTGGTGGAGTCCCTCGCTCCAGCGCCGGCCGGGCATCTGGCGGCCGGTGAACTCGTCGACGATGACGATCTCGCCGTCCTTGACGATGTAGTCGCGGTCGCGCTTGTAGAGCGCGTGCGCCCGCAGGGCCTGCTCGAAGTGACGGGCAAGCCGCGGGTCGGCGTCGTACATGTTCTCGACGCCGAGCCAGCCCTCCATCTTCTCGATGCCTTCCTCGGTCGAGGAGACGGCCTTGTCCTTGAGGTCGACGAAGTAGTCGCCGCCCTCCTCGTCGCCCTCCGGCCGGCCCTTGAGCCGTGGCACGAGGCGCGCGAACGTGAAGTACAGGTCGGCCGATTCCTCGGCCTGGCCGCTGATGATGAGCGGCGTCCGCGCCTCGTCGATGAGGATGTTGTCGACCTCGTCGACGATCGCGAAGCTGCGCTCGCGCTGGACCCGCTGGTCGAGCTCCAGAACCATGTTGTCGCGCAGGTAGTCGAACCCGAACTCGTTGTTGGTGCCGTAGGTGATGTCTGCCGCGTACGCCTCGGTCCGGGTGACCGGGCGCAGGTTGAGCAGGCGTTCGTCGGTGGTCGGGTAGCCGGGCTCGAACACGAACGAGGCGTCGTGGGTGATCATCCCGACGCTGACGCCGAGGAAATGGAAGACCGGGCCCATCCACTGCGGGTCGCGCCGGGCGAGGTAGTCGTTGACGGTGACGACGTGGACGCCGCGCCCGGACATCGCGTTCAGGATGGCCGCGAGCGGGGCGACCAGGGTCTTGCCCTCGCCGGTCCGCATCTCGGAGATCTTGCCCTGGTGGAGGACCGCGGCGCCCATGAGCTGGACGTCGAAGTGGCGCATCCCGAGGGTCCGCTTCATCGCCTCGCGGGTCATCGCGAAGGCCTCCGGCAGCGCGTCGTCGAGGGCCGCCTGGAGCCGGGCGTTCTCCTTCTTCCGGCGCTCGGCCTTCAGCTCACGCCGGCGCTCGAGATCCGGATTATGGAGCTCGTCATCGGATGGCTCGTCGGGTTCGGCGGCCTCCTGGACCTCGGCACGGAGCTCCGCGAAGTTGGCGCGGATCTCGTCGTCGGAGAGGGCCTCGATCTCGGCCTCGAGGGCGTTCGTCGTGTCGACCAGGGGTTGAAGGCGTCGGATCTCGCGGTCATTCGAGTCGACGAACCGGTTCAGGAATTGCATATCGCGTCAAGTATAGGGGAGGCCCGCTCCAGCTCCCTGAGAGGCCCCGGCGCCGCGACCGGCCGGGCTTACTTGGGCAAGGCCCAGAAGCCGATCCCGTAGCCGACGACCAGGATCAGGAACGTCAGCAATCCCAGTCCCAGCCAGAACAGCACGGACATGAACCGCGAGGTCGGGTTCATCTCGGGGTTCTTGAGGGTCGGCAGCCGCTCGCCTTCGAGGGCGGAGCCCCAGCGTGGCGACTGGAGCTGGTCGCGCCAGTCCTCGGCAGGCGGGATGGGTTCGAGGCCGCCCTCGCCGTCGGGTCGGTGGAGCTGGAGGGTCATCGATCTCCTGCCTGTGCGGACGCCGCGAGGGCGTCGGATGCGACACCATCGGGTGGCGCGGGATCGGTCACGCGGCCGCGCGTGTCGAGCGTCCCCTCGTCGCCGCCCTCCCAGAGCAGCATCTCCTGGGTCAGCGACACCTCGCTCGAGAACAGCGCGCCGACCGATTCACCGCGGTGGATCCGCCGGATGGCCTCGCCGATGAGCGGCGCGACGGACAGCGTCGTGATCTTGCCGAGACGTTTGCGTTCGGGCAGCGGCACCGAGTCGGTCAGCACGACCTCGATCAGGTTGGAGGCCGCGATCCGGTCGATCGCCGGGTCGCTCAGGACGCCGTGGGTGGCGCAGGCGTAGATCTCGGTGACCCCTTCGCGCTCGAGCGCCTTGGTGATCTCGACCAGCGTCCCGGCCGTGTCGATCTCGTCGTCGACGATGATCGCGCGCTTGCCCCGGACGTCGCCGATGACGTTCATCAGCTCCGCGCGGTCGAGGTTGCCGACCCGCCGCTTCTCGATGATCGCGAGCGGGGCGTCCAGCAGCTCCGCGAAGGCGCGGGCCCGCTTGGCGAACCCGAGGTCGGTCACGACGACGGGGTCCGGGATGTGCTTGTGGCGGTAGTAGTTGGACAGCATGTGGACAGCGGTCAGCTCATCGACCGGGATGTTGAAGAAGCCCTGGATCTGGCCCTGGTGCAGGTCCATGGTCAGGACCCGGTCTGCGCCGGCCACCGTGATCATGTCGGCGATCAGCCGGGCGGTGATCGGCACCCGCGGCTGATCCTTCTTGTCGGACCGCCCGTAGGCGTAGAACGGGATGACCGCGGTGATCCGGCCGGCGCTGGCCCGCTTGAACGCGTCGATCATGATCAGCAGTTCCATGATCGACTGGTTGACCGGATGGTTGGTCGGCTGGACCAGAAAGACGTCCTTCTCGCGGACGTTCTCCAGGATCTTGACGAAGATGTTCTCGTTGGCGAACTGGAAGACCTCCAGCTTGCCCGGCTCGGTGCCGAGATAGCGGCAGATCTTCCGGGCGAGGTCCGGGTTCGCGTTGCCGTGGTAGATCTCGAACTGGTCCGAGTACAAGCCCGCCGCCTCCCGTCCGCCGAACGCCGAGTTTGTCACGCCGACCTCACCCGCCAGGCACCGGATCGGTGGGACTCGCGCCGCTCGGGCCCGTACCGTCCGCTCCGGGAGCGCCATCCTCGCCCATGCCGTCCTGCTCCGCAAGTCCGGCCCGGAACGCGGCGATGGCCACCACCCGGTCGCCCTCGGCCAGGCGCATGACGATGACGCCGCGAGCGCCCGACGAGTACCGGTTGATCGAGTTCGTCTCGGTCCGGATGACCTGGCCGCCGGCGCTGATCAGGAGCAGCTCCTCGTCCTCGTCGGTCACCTGCTGGACCGCGGCGATGTCGCCGGTCTTGCGACCCTCGAGGCTCATCAGCCGGACGCCCTGGCTGCCGCGATGCATCGACCGGAACTCGGTCAGCGCCACGCGCTTGCCGTAGCCGGTCTCGCTCAACACGAGCAGGTCGCTCTCCGGCTGGACGACGCTCATGCCCACGACCGAATCGCCCTTGCGGGCGAGGCGGATGCCGATGACGCCGGCCGCGTCGCGACCCATCGCCCGGACCTCGTCCTCGGAGAAGCGAGCGAGCTTGCCCTGGGCGGTCGCGATGATGACGTCATCCTCGCCGGTCGAGACGTCGACCCATGCGAGCTCGTCCTCGTCGCGCAGGGTGATCGCCCGGATCCCCGAGGATCGGACCTTCTCGAACTGCTCGAGTGGGGTCTTCTTGATGACGCCGCTGCGCGTGGCCAGGACGAGATAGGAGCCTGCCTTGAAGTCGGGCAGGGTGATGGTCGCCATCGGGACCTCGCCCGACTCGACCTGCACACCGGGCAGGTTGATGATCGGGATGCCCTTGGCCTGGCGGCTGGCATCCGGGATGGCGTGGACCTTGGCGCTGAAGACCCGGCCGCGGTTGGTGAAGAACAGCGCCCAGTGGTGGGTGTTCGCGACGAGCAGGTGCTCGACCGCGTCTTCCTCCCGCGTGACGTGGCCGATGATGCCCTTGCCGCCGCGGTGCTGACGACGGTAGGTGGCGACCGGCTGGCGCTTGATGTAGCCCCGGCCGGAGATCGTGACGACGACGTCTTCGTCGGCGATGAGGTCCTCGTCGGTCATCTCGCGGCTCGAGTCGTCGGCGACACGCGTCCGACGCTCGCCGGCGTACTTGCGCTTCAGCTCGGCCAGCTCGTCCTTGATGATCTGGCTGACCCGGGCGGGGTTGGCAAGGATGTCCTCGAGCTCGGCGATGAGCTGGATGATCGCGAGGTACTCGTCCTCGATCTTCTGCCGCTCCAGCGCGGCAAGACGGGCGAGACGCATGTCCAGGATGGCCTGGGCCTGGAGCTCGGACAGGTCGAACCGGCTCATCAGGTTGTTGCGGGCGTCCTCGACCTCCTGCGACTCGCGGATCGTCTTGATCACCGCATCGAGGTTGTCGAGGGCGATCTTGAGCCCTTCGAGGATGTGCGCCCGCGCGCGCGCCTTGGCGAGGTCGAACTCGGTCCGGCGCCGGATGATGTCGCGCCGGTGGTCGAGGTAGTGGACCAGCACGCCGCGCAGCGGCAGGGTCTGGGGCTGGCCGTCGACGAGCGCCAGCATGTTCATGTTGAAGGCGAGCTGCATCGGCGTGTGCTTGAACAGGTTGTTGAGCACCTTGTGCGGGTTGGCGTCGCGCTTGAGCTCGATGTAGACGCGCATGCCGTCGCGGTCGGACTCGTCGCGGAGGTCGCCGATGCCCTCGATCCGCTTCTCCTTGACCAGGTCGGCGATCTTCTCCAGGAGGCTGGCCTTGTTGACCTGGTAGGGCAGCTCGGTCACGACGATCGCGGTCCGGTCGCCCTTCACGTCCTCGAACGCGACCTGCGCCCGCATGATCACCCGGCCGCGGCCGTGGGCATACATCTGGCGGATGGCGTCGACCGTCTCCCACTCGCCGGTCAGGGCGTTGCGCTGGCGCTCGTAGCGATAGATCGTCCCCCCGGTCGGGAAGTCCGGGCCCTTCACGTACTCGCACAGGCCGTCGGAGGTCATCTCCGGGTCGTCGATGAATGCGATCGTCGCGTCCACGATCTCGCCGAGATGATGGGGCGGGATGTTGGTCGCCATGCCGACTGCGATCCCGGACGAGCCGTTGACGAGGAGGTTCGGCAGCTTGGCCGGCAGGACCGACGGCTGCTTCTGCGTGCCGTCGTAGTTGTCGACGAAGTCGACCGTGTCCTTGTCGATGTCGGCCAGCATCTCGCCGGCGATCGCCGTGAGGCGGGCCTCGGTGTAGCGCATCGCGGCGGCGGTGTCGCCGTCGACCGAGCCGAAGTTGCCCTGGCCGTCGACCAGGGGGTAGCGCATCGAGAAGTCCTGGGCGAGCCGGACGAGGGCGTCGTACAGGGCGCTGTCGCCGTGCGGGTGGTACTTGCCCATCACCTCGCCGACGATCGCCGCGCACTTGCGATACGAGCTGGTCGCGGACAGGCCCATCTCGCCCATCGCGTACAAGATCCGGCGGTGGACCGGCTTGAACCCGTCGCGGACATCGGGCAGGGCGCGCGACACGATGACGCTCATGGCGTAATCGAGGTAGCTGACCCGCATCTCGTCCTCGATGCGGATCGATCGGATATCGCCCAGGTCGTCGGTCACGTTCGGAACACTCCTGTCGGGTCAGGCAACACGGTGCGTGGCGGGGTCATCAGAGGGGCGGCTCCGGGTAGCCGGTGGGATCCGGGAGCCCGCCGAAGCGGGCCGCGGTCTCGGCGGCGGCCGAGGTCGCTGGGGCGCCGGCTCGCTTGCGGATGCCGGTGAGGCGGGCACGCAGCTCCGCGGCGGTGTCCCGGTCGAGCTTGGCGAGCGTGTCCCGGATGACCCAGGCGCGGTGGCCGTCGTCGTCGCGGGCTGCGCGTTCCGTCTCGTCGCGTAGGGCCCTCTCCGTCGCGGCCCGGTCGACGACGGTCAAGGAGCGATATGCCCACGACAGCGCCTTCTGGACGTCCGGGTCGGCGTCGCCCATCAGATTCGCAAGCAGCGGCAGGGCGTGGGCGGCCACCTCCGGGTCGCGGCCCCGGTGCCGGTCGACGTGGGTCATCGTCGCGATCGTCGAGCCGACGAGGCGACGTTCCCAGCGGGACGGGCTGTAGACGAGCAGCTCCAGCTCGGCCCACCGATACGGCTCGGCGGCGATGCCCTTGGCGTAGGGGTGCGCGAGCGAATCGACGGTGATCCAGTCGCCGGCCTCGCGGGCGGCGCGCCGGAGCAGCTGCCAGGTGCGTTCGGTCTCGACGGCCAGCGTCCGCTCGAGCAGGCCGAAGGCGAACCAGCGCGCCTCCAGCTCCCTCTCGTGGAAGAGCCGGTCGGCGATGAACAGGAGCGGCGTCGGGCGCTCGCCGCGGGTCGCGTTGCGAAAGCCGCGCTGGACGGCCGCCATCAGCGGCCAGCGGACACCGTGGACGGGGCCGATGCCGGGCGCGACCCGCTGCTGGCCCTCGAGGTACGCCGGATCGGCCAGGGCCGCGAGTCCTGCCGTCAGCGCAGTCGCGAAGCCGTCCGGGTCGTTGGTGAACTCGGCGAGGTCACTGCCGAGGGCCTCCGCCGCGTCGCGGTGGGCGGCGACGAACGCGACGGCGTGGTTCGTCGCCTCGCTGCTGACCGGTGCCTCGATCACGAGGACGGGCCGTCCACCGGGTCGGGCAATCCGGAGCCAACGGCTGTGACGCCCTCGTCCCGACCATCGGTCGGGCGGTACGCATATCGATCGCGGAGCGCGCGTTTCTGGTCCGCGCTGGCCGCGACGTAGACGCCGGTCGCGGTCGCGAGCTCGACGCCGGTCGTCGCATCGACGATGTGGCCGGCCGTGTCGACGACCCTCCGGCGAGCGTGGGTGATCCAGCCCTCGGCCCGGATCGGGAGCCCGACCGTGACCGGCTTGCGGAAGTCGACGGCCATCCGCGCCGTCACGCCCCAGTTGTCCTCGCCGACCAGCGCCCAGGCCATGACCTCGTCGAGGATCGTGCACAGGATCCCGCCGTGGACGACGCCTTCCCAGCCCTCGAACCGGGGCTCGAGCGCGAGCTCGACCCAGCGACCGGCCCGGCTCGACGTGCAGGTCGAGGCCGAGACCGCCGGCGTTGAGCGTCCCGCATGCGAAGCAGTGATGTGGCGCGAATTCGAACCTGCCGTTCGGGGTGTCGATGACGGGCCGGCGTCTGGCCGATGGCGGTGCGATCGTCCCGGCCCGGCCCGCCGTCGGGGCGGCCCCCGGCCGATCGGCGACCGCGCGTGAGGCGCCCCCGGGCATCCGGGTCGCCTCAGATGTCAAGGTTCTGGACCTTTCGTGCCTCGGTCTTGATGAAGTCCTTGCGCGGTCCGACCTTCTCGCCCATGAGCATCGTGAAGATCTCGTCGGCCAGGGCCGCGTTCTCCCCATCGACCTGGAGGAGCGTCCGCGTCGCCGGGTTCATCGTCGTCTCCCAGAGCTGGTCGGCGTTCATCTCGCCGAGGCCCTTGAACCGCTGGACGGACAGGTTCTTGACGTTGAAGTCCTTGACGATCTTGTCGCGTTCCTTCTCCGACTGGGCGTACTTGGTGACCTTGCCCGTGCTCACGCGGTAGAGCGGCGGCTGGGCGATGTACAGGTAGCCGTTCTCGATGACCTGCGGCATGTGCCGGTAGAAGAAGGTCAGTAGCAGGGTCCGGATATGGGCGCCATCGACGTCGGCGTCGGTCATGATGATGATCCGGTGGTAGCGCAGCTTCGTGATGTCGAAGCTGTCGCCGATGCCGGCCCCGAGCGCGATGATCAGCGGGCGGACGTTCTCGCTGGACAGGATCTTGTCGAGCCGGGCCTTCTCCACGTTCAGCAGCTTCCCCCGGAGCGGGAGGATCGCCTGCTGGCGCCGGTCGCGGCCCTGCTTGGCCGAGCCGCCGGCCGAATCGCCCTCGACGAGGTACAGCTCGCTGCGAGCGGGGTCGCGCTCCTGGCAGTCGGCCAGCTTGCCCGGCAGCGACATCCCGTCGAGCGCGCCCTTGCGGATGACGAGGTCGCGAGCCTTGCGCGCGGCCTCGCGGGCGCGAGCAGCGGTCAGGCACTTCTCGATGATCCGGCGCCCGTCGGCAGGGTTCTCGTCGAGGTACTGGCCGAGGCTGTCGGCGACCGCCGTCTGGACCTGGCCCTTGACCTCGGCGTTGCCGAGCTTGGCCTTCGTCTGGCCCTCGAACTGGGGGTCGGTCATCTTGACGCTGATGACCGCGGTCAGGCCCTCGCGGACATCGTCGCCCGACAGGTTGCCATCCGCGTCGCGCAGGACGCCGGCGCGCCTGGCCCAGTCGTTGAGCGAGCTCGTGAGCGCGGCCCGGAACCCGGTGACGTGTGTGCCACCGTCAGGCGTGTTGATGTTGTTGGCGAACGCCAGGACGTTCTCCGTGTAGGAGTCGTTGTACTGGAGCGCCACCTCGACTGCGGTGCCGCCTTCGCGTCGCTCGACATAGATCGGGCGGGTGTGGAGGACCTCCTTGTTGCGGTTCAGATGCCGCACGAAGGACTGCAGGCCGCCCTCGAAATAGAACGAGCGCTCGCGGTCGTTCCGCTCGTCGATGAACGTGATCCAGACGCGCTTGGTCAGGTAGGCGGACTCGCGCAGTCGCTGGCTGACGATCTCGAACGAGTAGTCGGTCGTCTCGAACATCTCGGTGTCGGCCATGAAGCTGGTCGTCGTGCCGCGGCGCGACCCCTGCGGCCCGATCTTCTTGACCGGTCCGGTCGGCTTGCCGCGTTCGTATTCCTGGGCCCAGATCGAACCGTCGCGCGCTGATTCGACCCGCATCCACGACGACAGGGCGTTGACAACGCTCACGCCGACGCCGTGGAGCCCGCCCGAGACCTTGTAGCCGCCGCCGCCGAACTTGCCGCCGGCGTGAAGCACTGTGTGGACGACCTCGAGGGCATCCTTGCCCGTCGAATGCTTGCCGACCGGCACGCCACGACCGTCGTCCGAGACGGTGACGAGACCGTCGCTCTTGATCGTCACGTGGATCGTCGTGGCCACACCGGCCATCGCCTCGTCGATCGAGTTGTCGACGACCTCCCAGACAAGGTGGTGCAGCCCGCGTGCGTCGGTCGAACCGATGTACATGCCCGGACGCTTCCGAACGGCCTCGAGCCCCTCCAGGACCTGGATGCTGGCAGCGTCGTAGTCGGATGCGTTGCGCGCCCGCTTCCCGCCGCTCTTGGCGGCAGGCGTGTCGGCGGCGGCGGGTGCCTTCGGGGTGACCGGCGGCTTCGGATCGGTCGGTCGGGTGGCTTCGGTCACGCAGGTCCTCCGGTCAGGCGCTCGTAGAGACGCCCGAGTTCTTCTTCGCTGTAGTACTCGATGACGATCCGTCCGCCGCGCCGCGAGCGGGCGAGGCTGACCTTCGTCCCGAGAGAGCGTCGGAGGTCTTCCTCGACGCGCTCGAGCTCGGGGTCGGTCCGGCGCGTCGGAGCGCCGGCGGCTTCAGGCTTGGGCTCGCGCAGGCGGCGCACCAGCTCCTCGGTCTGACGGACGGACAGCTCCTGTCCGACGACCGAGTCCAGGACGCGATCCTGCAGTTCCGTGGCCAGGCCACCCAGCGCGCGGCCATGGCCCTCGCTGAGGCGGCCGTCCGCGACCGCGGCCTGGACGCCGGGCGCCAGGTCGAGGAGGCGGAGAGTGTTCGCGACCGTCGATCGAGCGCGGCCGACGCGGTTCGACACCTCGTCCTGGCTGAACCCGAACTCCTCGATCAGCTGGCGGTATGCCTCGGCGGTCTCGAGCGGATCGAGATCCTCGCGCTGGAGGTTCTCGACGAGCGCGACCTCGAGCTGCTCCCGGTCGGCGAGCTGGCGGATGACTGCGGCGATCCGCTCGAGACCGGCAGCCTGCGCAGCACGCAACCTCCGTTCGCCGGCGACCAGCTGGTAGCCGTCGATGGTCTCCATGACCAGGATCGGCTGGAGGACTCCGTGCTCCGCGATGCTGGCGGTGAGGGAGGCAAGCTGCTCGGCATCGAACCGCTTCCGGGGCTGGAGTGGGTTCGGGCGGATCCGGTTGATGGGGATCTCGACTGCGCCCGTCTGGCCGGGATGCCGCTGCGGGATGAGCGAGGCAAGACCGCGACCGAGACCCTGCGAGCGCTCGGGCTTGACGGTCATGTCGCCACCATCGTGCTCGGCGTCGTGTCGATCCGGCCGTCCTTCGCCCGAAGCTCGGCCGCGAGCGCGGCATACGCGACCGCACCCGTCGAATCCGGGGCGTATCGCGAGATCGGGAGTCCGTGGCTCGGCGCCTCCGCCAGCCGGATGCTGCGCGGAATCACCGTGTCGAAGACGCGATCGCCGAGGTACCGACGCGCCTCCGCGGCGACGTCGGCGGACAGCTTCGTGCGGGCGTCGTACATGGTGAGCGCAACGCCCTTCAGGACGAGCTCCGGGTTCAGGTGATCCCGAACGAGATCGAGTGTGGCAAGCAGCTGGGTCAATCCTTCCAGGGCGTAGTACTCGCATTGCAGCGGGATGAGGACCGAATTGGAGGCGGTCAGGGCGTTCACTGTCAGCAAGCCGAGGGAGGGCGGACAGTCGATGAGGATGTAGTCGTATTCGTCGAGGATCTCGGCCAGGAGCCGACCGAGCCGCCGCTCCCGTCCCTCGACCGGCGCCAGCTCGACCTCGGCCCCGGCCAACGCGATCGTTGACGGGATCAGGGCGAGCCGATCGTCGATGGAAACCCGTAGAACGAGCTCGGACAGGTCGGCCCCATCGATGATGGCGTCATACACGGACCGTTCGATGGAGTCACGTCGGAAGCCAAGCCCGCTCGTCGCGTTCCCTTGGGGGTCGAGATCGATGACGAGGACTCGTTCGCCCGCAGCGGCGAGATAGCTCCCCAGGTTGACGACCGTCGTGGTCTTGCCGACGCCGCCCTTCTGGTTCGCGCAGGCGATCGTCTGGCCCACTCAGTCTCCTGCTCGGATGGGTCTCACGATGCTCAATTCTACCATCGCTGGCCTTCCGACCTCCGTTCCAGGCGTGGCATCAGTGTGGCAGCGCGGGATCGACCCGCGCTCATCCGCCGATCACCCGACCGCGTGAGGTGTTTCACGTGAAACGGGACGCGACGTGGACTGGGCGCCTGGTATGTCTCGTGCCGACGGAGCGAGCGAAGATCGGTGAGGTCCCGGCAGCCGCTGCCGGGACACATGCCAGTGTTTCACGTGAAACGGTCAGCGAAACCCGGACGCTCGCTCGAGCCAAGACGGCGACGCCCGGAGTTTCACGTGAAACGGCGATTCGCGGCGGGCGGGGAGGACATTCGACCCGCGTCCCGGAGGGCCCTTCGTCCGTTGCCCGGAACGCGGGTCCATGGGATACTTCGCGGCGAGGTCGCCGCCGTTCGACCGTCACTCGAGGGGCCGTGCGGGCGGGTGCGACCTTCGGCCAAGTCGCCGAGGTTTCACTCACCCGATGACCCTGCTGCTCGCCGCGGTCGGAGCGACGGTGACGGCCTTGCTGGAACTGACCGTCGGGCCATACCTGAAGGTCGGAATAGCCGAACCGCATCTTGTTCTCGTTCTCGGGATCATCGTGACGGTGGCGATCGGTCTCGAGGCGGGTCTGGTCTGGGCCTTCGTTGGAGGCCTCGTCATCGACGTCCTCGCACAACGGCCACTTGGTTCAACCTCATTCGCGCTGCTCATCTGCATCGGCGCGACGTCCGTCCTGGCGGGCCTGTTTGTCCGCTTTCGCCCACTCGTCCCGATCCTCGCAACCTTCCTCCTGAGCCTGGTCTATTCGATGATCCATTTCGTCGCCTTGAATGCGCTCGCCTCGCCGATCCCGGTCAGTGACCCCGTCTCGCTCGTCCTCCCGGCAGTCGTCTATGACACGATCCTGGCGGCCTTGATCGGCCCGCTGGTCGTCTCGATCCACGACCGCCGGCTCGACACGGATCGGGTCGACTGGTGACCGTCTTCCTCGATGACCGCCCGAAGCCGATCCGATCGATCTCGCGTTTCCTGACCTTCGCGCTGATCATCGTGATCGGCGCGACCGGCCTCACGGCGCGCCTGTTCTATCTCCAGGTCGTGGACGGGGGCCGGCTTGCGACCCTTGCGACCCACAACCGGACGACGATCGAGTCGACGGTCGCGCCGCGCGGCCTCATCTTCGACCGTAAAGGCCGCCCGCTCGTGACCAACGTCGCGACCTTCGTGGTCAAGCTTCGGCCCTCTGACCTGCCGCTCGACCAGCGCTCGACGGTGGTGGCCCGACTGGCGGCGTTGCTCCACATCACGGCTTCCGACATCAATGCCACGATCGATGGGAACCCGGGGTCCACCTTCGACCTGGTGCGTGTCGCCGGTGACGTCGATGAGAGCACCGCCCGCCTGATCTCCGAATCGGGAGCAGATCTGCCGGGGGTCGAGGTCGACGTCGAAGCGCGCCGCCAGTACGCGGACGGTCCGCTTATGTCGCAGATCCTCGGGTACACGGGGCCGGTCTCGGGCGACCAGCTCAAGACGCTCAAGGACGCCGGGTACCTCCCGGACGACCTGATCGGCAAGGTCGGCCTCGAGGCGCAATACGAGACGCAGTTGCGCGGTGTCTACGGGACCGAGAGCGTGGAACGGGACGGATCGGGGCGCAAGACGCAGACCCTCCAGACGCTCACCGACGCCCGCCCGGGCGATTCGCTGACGCTCACGATCGACACGAAGGAGCAGCAATACGCCCAGAAGGCGATGAAGTGGGCGATGAAGGAAGTCGGGATCAAGCGTGGCGTGGTCATCGTCATGAACCCGCAGACGGGCGAGATCGTGGCACTCGTCAGCCTCCCGACGTACGACAACAACGTGTTCGCTCGCGGGATCAGCAACGCCAACTACGCGAAGCTCCTGAAGAACCCCGACAAGCCGCTGCTCAACCACGCGATCCAGGCGCACTACCCGCCCGGCTCCACCTACAAGCTGGTGGCGGGCACAGGCGCCCTGGCGGATCGCAAGATCACCGACAAGACCAAGATCCGGACGGCGGGCTATCTGACCCTTGGTTCGACCCGGTTCTACGACTGGAACCACATCGGGTTCGGGCTGTGCACGATCTACTGCGGTTTCGGCCACTCGAGCGACACGTTCTTCTTCCAGATGGCGGGCAAGCTCGGGATCGACCGCCTGGGCTACTGGGCGAAGCAATACGGCTTCGGCCGGCCGACGGGCATCGACCTTCCCGGCGAGGTCTCCGGCATCGTGCCGACCAATCAATGGAAGCAGGACGCGCTCGGTTCCAAGATCTTCCCCGGCGAGACGTACCAGGCCGGCATCGGTCAGGGCTACGACGTCGTCACGCCGATCCAGCTGATCAACGCTTACGCAGCGCTCGCCAATGGCGGGACCGTCTACCAGCCACAGATCGTCCACGATATCGTCGGTCCCGACGGCAAGGTCGTGCGACCGTTCAAGCCGAAGATCATCCGCAAGATGAAGGTTCCGGCCAGCGTCCTCAAGACCATGCGCAACGCCGCGCGCAGCACGGTCACCCTGCCGTCACACGTACAACCTGGTGGACCTGCCGATCAAGGTGGCCGGCAAATCCGGCACGGCCGAGTTCGGCACCCGTGACAGCAAGGGCAGGCTGCCGTTCCACTCGTGGTTCGTCGGGTTCGTCCCGAAGGACGCCCGTCACGGATCGTTCAACGGGACCGATTCGCAGCTCGTGGTGCTCGCGTTCGCCTATGACTCCCGGACCAAGGGCAACGTGGCGACCGAGATCGTGAAGTACTACCTCCAGATGCATTTCGGGATCAAGAAGGATTACCGGCTCCCGAACCTGCTCCAGCGCGGCAACTTCTACCAGAGCAACTGATGGGCGTCATCCGAGCCGAACCCGCGCGCATCTCCGACTGGGCCGCCAAGTCCGTCGGGGCGGCCTGGCGCGCCTACGACCTCCAGCTCACCACCTACGCCGGGCTGCTCGTCGCGATCGGCCTCGTGATGGCCTACACCAACAGCGTCGAAGCCGGCGGCGTCTCGCTCCAGGCGGCCACCACCTTCAGTCGCGGACTCATGTGGGCCGGGATCGCCGTCGTCGTGTTCATCGTCGCGACCGCGTTCGACTATCGCTGGCTCAAGACCCTCGCGTGGCCGATCTACGGTCTCCAGCTCGGCCTCCTGGTCGCTGACGCTGGCGATCGGTGACGGGGTCGGCGGTGCCGCGCGCTGGGTCACGGTCGGTCCGCTGACGTTCCAGTTCAGCGAGATCGCCAAGATCCTGATGATCATCGTGCTCGCCAGCTACCTCGCCTCGCGCGAGGGCAAGCTCGACTCGATCGTGTCGCTGGTCGGAGCCTGCCTCCTCGTCGGACCGCCACTTGTCCTGGTCATGCTCCAGCCGGACCTCGGGACCTCGCTCGTCTTCGGCGCGATCCTGGCCGGGATGCTCTGGATGTCGGGCGCGAGCCTGCGCTGGCTGACCGTCCTCGCGGTCGGGGTCATCGCGATGGTGCCGATCGCCTGGACCTATCTCCTGCGCGACTACCAGAAGGCGAGGCTGACGGCCTTCCTGGATGCCAACCCGCGACATCCAGGGAGCCGGCTTCCAGCTCCACCAGGCTCAGATCGCGGTGGGGGCCGGAGGCTTCTTCGGCAAGGGCCTGACGAACGGGACCCAGACGCAGGGAGACTTCCTGCCCGGTCCAGGCCACGGACTTCGTGTTCGCGACGCTCGCCGAGGAGCTCGGGTTCATCGGCGGTGTCGTGCTGTTCGTGCTGTTCGTCCTGCTGCTCTGGCGGGTCCTCGTGGCCGGCTGGCGCTCGCGCGACGCGTTCGGGACGCTGTTCGCGGCGGGGGTCGCCTCGATGATCATGTTCCAGCTCGTCGTCAACGTCGGGATGGTCCTCGGCGTCATGCCGATCACGGGCATCCCGCTCCCGTTCGTGACCCACGGCGGGGCGTCGCTGGTGAGCATGGCCGCCGGGTTAGGCATCCTCCAGAGCATCAACGTGAGACAGACAAAGGCGGCCTGGTGACGGACCACCGATCCTGGTGACGACCTGCTAGCCGACGAGGAGATCCCGCACGCGATCGGGCTGCTGGTCGGCATCCTGGCCCTGGCGGTCTCCGTGGCGATCATCGCGCGGCCGCTTCGCCTGCCCGACACGGTCGCGCTGGTCATCGCCGGGCTCGTCATCGGCGTCGGCGCGAGCATCACCGGCTACCCGCCGATCGAGGTCGCACCCGATCTGGTCCTGATCGTGCTCCTGCCGGGACTCGTGTTCGAAGCCGCGTACCGGCTGCACTTCGTCGAGCTGCGCCGGTGGTTCGGGGGTCTGGCCCTGCTGGCGATCCCGGGCGTGATCATCTCAGCGGCCGTCGTCGCGCTCGTGCTCACCCTCGCGACCGGGCTCCGGGCGGACCTCGCATTCGTCGTCGGTGCGATGGTGTCGGCCACGGACCCCGCGGCCGTGGTGGCGACATTCAAGCGCCTGACGGTGCCCCATGGCCTGTCCACGTTGGTCGACGGCGAGAGCCTCCTCAACGACGGCACCGGTCTGGTGCTCTTCGCGATCGCGGTCGGAGTGGTCTACGCCCCGACGACCCCGCTGGACGCTGTCGTGACCTTCGCCGGGACCATCGCCCTCAGTGTGCTGATCGGAGCGGTGACCGGGTTCGTGGCCGCCCGGGTCGCCACGCGGGTGGACGACCACCTGATCGAGCTGACCCTCACGGTCGTCCTGGCATACGGGAGCTACCTGCTCGCGGACTGGTTCCACCTGTCCGGGGTGATCGCCACCGTGACGGCCGCGATCGTGCTTGGGAACGTGGGTCCGGCACGCACGCGCCCGGTGGGCGGCCGTGACGAGGTCGACACGGTCTGGGAGTTCATCGCGTATCTCCTGACCGCCGTCGTGTTCCTGCTGGTCGGCCTGGCCATCCCGCCGGCCAAGCTCGTCGATGCGCTCGGACCGATCGCATGGGCCATCGTGGCGATCCTGATCGGACGGGCACTCGTGGTCTACGTCCTGCTCGGGGGTGCGTCCAGGATGAGATTGAGCCCCGGGCTCGCCGGCCACGTGCCGGGCAGCTGGCTCCACGTCCTCTTCTGGGCCGGTCTGCGCGGGGCGGTGGCCGTTGCCATGGCGCTCTCCCTCCCGGCCGACATCCCGCAGCGCCCCCTTCTCCAGGAGATCACGTTCGGGGTCGTGCTGTTCACGTTGCTCATCCAGGGAACCACGATCGGCTGGGTGGTCGACCACACCGTCCGGCGTGAGACCGCGCGAGCCGACGGGTCGCCGCCCTAAGGCCGACGGCCCGCGATGCTATCGCGGCATCAAACGGTCCCGACCGACGTCGCGCTGAGGATCCGCCAGACGGCGTGCTCGTCGGACGCCTCGTAGAACATCCGGTAGCGGCCGTCGGGCAGCTGGATCACGCATGGCTCGGAGCATTTCTCGCGGTCGTAGCGTCCGCCGATGTCCAGGATCAGCCCCGGGTCGCGCTGCCACGACACGCCGTCGCCGGACGACGCCGCGAAGATCCTGCCTTGGACCGGCTCGTCCTGCCAGCCCACGTAGTACATCCGCCAGGCGGGTTCGCCGGATCCGACGCGGAGCACCTCGGGCGCGTGGACGGACGACGTCTGGAACGGGCCGTCCTGCGCGATCCGCACGCCGGCCTCGGCCGTGAACGTCAGCCCATCAGTGGATGTCGCGGACGCAAGGTGGTTGTCCGCGTCAAGCCCGGACCGCATCGGGTGCGGGAAAGAATGGAAGTAGAGTCGATAGCGGATCGGGGCCGCCGGGTCGTCCGAGACGACCACGCACCGTGGCGAGCCGCAGAGCCGCGGGCCGCCGTCGAACCGGATGCCCGGCTCCGGCTCCCACGCCAGTCCATCGACCGATCGGGCCGACAGGATGACGCAGGGCCGCGGCTCCGCCGGCTGCCCCTCGAGGTACATGCGCCAGCCGCCTCCCTCGGCCGCGGGGATCGGAACGACATCCGGGCACACGACGCGGACGGTGGCGTCCGGTCCGAACGGCTCGAGCCGATCTCCGGGCTCGACCTCCCAGACCGACCCATCGCCGGAGACGGCGCTCCGGATCACGCCGCGGGTCGGCGCGTAGTCGCGGCCGGGTCCCACCAGCGCGAAGTACATCCGGTAGCCGCCGCCGGGAAGCGAGACGACGTTCGGCGTCAGCGCCTTCCACTCCCCGCCGTCGTCAGGCGGGGCGATGACGATGTCCGGGTCCTTGACCCAGCGGAGACCCGGATCGATCGGGACCCAGTGGACCGACCGCACCCCGCTCATCGCGTGATCGGGCGGCGGGAGGCGGGCTGACGACACGCCGCACTAGCGCCGCCGATAGAGACCACGCCGATCCTCGGCTTCCCCGTCGGCCGACGTGCGACGCCCGCTCTGACGCAGGATCTGGTCGAGCTCGGAGCGGTAGTTCCGGCCGATCGGCGCACGGTCGAGCCATTCGATGTACTCGATGTCGTGGCGCGCCACCTCGCCGAGCGACCAGCCGGCATACCGTCCGAAGTTCAGGACCGTCCCGGATGGGCGGCCGGGCGGCGGCCCCGCGGCGCCGAACCCCTCGGCCGCGCGCATCGACTCGTCGAACCCGCTGCCCTGGGTGGAGCGACCCGAGGTCCAGTCGCGCGACACGACATCGGGCGGTGGCGGCTGGGCCGGACGCGGCTGGGTGGCCGGGGAGGGAGGGGGCGGGGCAGTCGGCCGGGAAGCGGACGCCGCACTTTCAGCCGGTGTTCCCGCGGCAGCCCGGGCCCGGCCCTCGTCGTAGGCGCGCCGAGCCTCGGGCGTGCCGACCATCTCCCATGCCGCATTGATAGCCGACATCCGCTCGGCCGCCTCGGGCGTCGCTGCCAGGTCAGGGTGGTACTTGC
This sequence comes from uncultured Chloroflexia bacterium, assembly GCA_963755995.1. Classification (GTDB taxonomy): domain Bacteria; phylum Chloroflexota; class Limnocylindria; order Limnocylindrales; family CSP1-4; genus SPCO01. Next base: position 1,040,513 of record CAVWLQ010000002.1, read on the forward strand.
GCGCAAGCCGGCGGTACGCCGCCTGGATGACCTCGTCCTCCGCCTCGTGGTCGACCTGGAGGACCTTGTACGGGTCGATCCGGTCAGGCATCGTCCGGGCCCATGCCGATCGGCGTGAGCGACGCGGCCAGGGCCGCCGCCTCGTCCGGCGACAGGCGCCGGAACAGGTAGCGGACGACATCGCGGAAGGCCGCCGTGACCGGCAGTGCGAGGATCGCTCCGAGGAGTCCGGCCAGCGAGCCGCCGACGATGATCGCGAACACGACGACGGCGGGGTGCAGCTGGACGGCGTTGCCCTGGATCTTGGGGACGAGGAGGCTGTTCTCGACCTGCTGGACGAGGAAGTACAGGAGGAGCGCCGCAAGCACGGCGAACGGCCCGACGGTCGCCGCGAGGAGCACCGCAGGAACGGCCGAGATGATCGGGCCGATGATCGGGACCAGCTCGAACAGACCGGCGATCACTGACAGCAGGACCGCGTACCGGCCGAAGATCGGGTCGACGAGCTGGCTCAGGACCAGCAGCCCGACGAACGTCGCGATGCCGACCGCGAAGCCGAGCAGGATCTGACCGCGCACCCACTGGCCGAAGTCGCGCTCGACCGTCTTGATGACGGCCCATGTGTCGAACCTCCAGGTGGCCGGCAGCGCGCGGTCGAACGTCGCGACCAGGCTCGTCTTGTCCTTGAGGATGTAGGCGACCCAGACCGGCAGGATGAAGTAGGCGAAAACGGCCCCGATGAGGCTCCCGGCCCCGGTGATCAGCGGCAGGAGGAACGACAGGTCGGCGCCCCCGCCACCGCTGCCTCCGCCCTGGCCGATCCCGCCCAGCGCCGAGTCGATCCATTCCCGGATGGCGCTCGGGATCTGGAGCCTGGCGTAGAACTCGCCGGCCTTCTGCAGCTGCTGGTCGAAGTTCTCGGCGAGCTTCGGGAAGTCCGCGACGAACCGGATGACCTCGTTGACCAGGGGGGTCAGCGTCAGCGCCAGGCCCTCGATGATCAGGACGATCCCGACGACGTACACGATGAGGATCGCGAAGATCCGGCGCACGCCGCGTCGCACCAGCCAGCGGACCGGCGGGTCCAGCAGGTAGACGAAGAGCAGGCCGAGGATGAACGGCCGGATGCTGTCGCGGGCCATCCACAGGACGAGGCCGGCGACGGAGGCCGCCACGACGAGCACCGCAACGCGGGGCGAGAGCGGCACGAACCGGGACTCGGTCGGTCCGGCGTTCGGGTTGACGAACGGCGGGGTCGGGAGCGACGCCACCCAGCCGGCCAGCGGATGCACCGGATCCGCAGCGACCGGTGGCGCGGGCTCGTTCATCGTGCCGCAGACTAGCAGACGTGGAACCCGGATCAGGACCCGCCGAGCCGTCGACGCCCGAGATCACGGCCGTTCCGCGCCAGCGGTGGCGCCTGATCCTGTCCCGCGACGCCGGGCCCGATGCGCTGACCGGACGCGACCTGGTGGCCGCCTGGGAGGACGCGCTCGACGTCTCGGGCTTGCCGATCCACCGCCCGATCGGCAAGAGCCGGGCCCGGATCGCGCTGGGCGCCCCTGTGCCGGCCGCGATCGCGCTCGAGCGCGAGCTGGCCGATATCGTGCTGACGGACCTGTGTCCAGCCTGGATCGTTCGCGAGGGCCTCGCGGGGACTGTGCCCGGCGGCTGGCACCTGATCGACATCGAGGACGTCTGGCTTGGCGCTCCGGCCCTCGCGGGTCAGGTCGCTGCCGCCGACTACCGCATCGAGCTGGGCGACGCTGACGCAGGCGCGATGGCGCAGGCAGCGGCGGAGATCCTGGCGAGCGAATCCCTGCCACGCGAGCGGATGAAAGCCGGCGCCTCGGTCCGATACGACCTCAGGCCGCTGCTGGTGGACGTCGCCGTGGCGGACGCCGGGCCACCCGTCGCTCTGCGGACGCGGACGCGGTTCGATCCCGTGCTGGGCACCGGCCGGCCGGAAGAGGTCGTCGCAGCGGTCGGCGAGGCGGCTGGACGAGAGGTCGTCATCGGTGCCGTCGTCCGTGAGCGGCTGATCCTGGCGGACGACCTGGGCGACTGAGGGAGGCTCCGTGCCGGCGTCAACCGCCCGGATCGATCGGTGGATCGAACGAGGCGATCTCCGCGGCGTCCGGCGGCTCGAAGAGCGGTAGCCACCGTTCGAGCTCAGCACGCGAGATCCGTCCGGACTCCGGCGTCGCCTCGCGCGCGTCGAGTCGACGAACGAGCTCATCGAGCGGCACGTCCAGGAAACGGAGCTCCACGGCCGCGCCGATCACTCTCGCGCCGAGGCGTTTCTCGTCGCGATCCGATCGCAGCCAGAACCCCGATTCGAGGATCACGCTGCCACCGGTCCGGAGCACGTCCTGTGCGAGGATCCAGAACCGGCGTTCGAGCCTGTCACGAGCGCCCACGTCGAAGAGGTCGATCCCGAGATCGGCCATCCACTCGTCCGGAGAGAGGCGGACGACCGGCGTGCGGCCGGCAAGACGCTTCGCCAATGTCGTCTTGCCCGAGCCTGGAAGGCCACACAGCAGGATCAGCCGCGATCCGGCGTCAGGAGCCCTCATCAGACCGATCCGTCGACTTGATCGTCGGTCGCCTCACGGACGATCCGTCCACCCGCCGGTCGCCACCGAGATGCCAAAGACAACGAGTGCGATGACGACCTTGATCCCCACGAAGATCACAAGGGACAGAACGGCGATCTGCACGATCTGCACGCGGGTGGGTCTTGTCATGCAGGCACTGTCATCGCTTGCTGAAGGCTCGTCAACGGATCCCGAGCTCGAATCGATGACCTCCACTCCAAGTCGTGACATCCGAACGCGAACGGCCTCGACGCCGCCACACTGATCGCGCAGTGAGCCTCGTTCCGCAGGTCATCTTCGCCGGGGCGGGCATCATCGTCGCTGGCATCGGAGTCTACGTCCGGAATGACCCGCGCCGAGGTCAGGGAACCCCATTCCTGATCCTCCTCGGCATCGTTCTGGCCTGCCTCTCGATCGTGGCGACGCTCACGAGGTGATTTGCTTCGATCTCGCAGTCCGTTGACGATCGCGAAGCGCGAGCCGATGCTGGGGCCATGACGGCACGGCGCGTCGCGACCTTTCTTCTCCGCGCAGGTGTCATCCTCGTCCTCGGAGCAGTCCTCGCGTACCTCGCGTTTGCCCTCCTGATCGTCTTCCTGATCTGGATCCACGGCGGGGCGGCCGAAGGGGATCGGGCTTTCCAGTTGGCGGCTCGTCTGACGTAGCGCTCAGACGACTCACTTCTCCGCGCCGGCCCGATTGACCGGTTCATGCTCGAAGTCGTACACTTCTCGTTCTGCGCGTCGGCCTCGCCGCGCGCCTTCTCCCGTCCCACATCGCGATCGCCGCGCGCGGTCGCCAAGCACGAGCCCTGAGGATCCATGTACGCAGTCATCGAGACCGGCGGAAAGCAATACCGCGTCGAGGTCGGCACCGAGCTCGAGGTCGAGCTGCTCGACGTCGAGCCGGGCAAGACGATCACCATCGATCGCGTCCTCCTCGTCGCCGACGGCGACGAGTCGGCCATCGGTCGTCCGCTGGTCGCCGACGCATCCGTCAGCGCCGAGGTCGTCAACCAGACCCGCGGTCCCAAGCTCATCTCGTTCAAGTACCGGCCCAAGGCGCGCAGCCGCGTCAAGAAGGGTCATCGCCAGGAGCTGACGACGCTCCGCATCACCGACATCACGTTCGGCGGCAAGAGCGCCGCCAGGGACGCGAAGAAGGCGGAGGACAAGGCCCGGACCGAGCGCATGCGGCTCGAGGAGGCGGCAGCCGCCCAGGCCGCCAAGGACGCCGAGCTCGCCGCGAAGCTGGCCGCCGACAAGCCCGCCAAGGCCGAGCCGAAGGCGAAGGCGAGCACGACTCCGGCGAAGGCCAAGGCTGAGCCGAAGGCCGACGCAAAGGCACCGCGCGAAGGCGGACGCCAAGACCGAGAAGAAGACGGCAGCCCCGAAGAAGACGACTGCCAAGGCCGACACCGGCACCACCGAGGCGAAGGCCGCGCCCAAGAAGCCCCGCGCCACGAAGAAGGACGAGTAGACCAGATGGCACACAAGAAGGCGGGCGGCAGCGTCAAGAACGGCCGCGACAGCGTCGGCCAGCGCCTCGGCGTCAAGGTCGGCGACGGCCAGCTGGTCCACGCCGGGTCGATCATCGTCCGCCAGCGCGGGATGACCTTCCTCGCCGGGCCGGGCACCGGCCTGGGCCACGATTACACCGTGTTCGCGACGGTCACCGGCAAGGTGAAGTTCGAGCACGCCACCAAGACCAAGAAGCGCATCCGGGTCGAGGCGGTCGAGACGACCGCCCGCGAACGCCTAGATACCCCGGAATAGCCGGCGACCACCGGCTGGGCCACTGCCCGGCACGGACGGCGTCGGAGGAGAGAACCTCGTGAAGCCCGATATCCATCCCAAGTATTACCAGGCCAAGGTCCACTGCGGCTCGTGCGGCACCGAGTGGACGGTCGGTTCCACCCGGCCGGAGCTGCGCGTCGACGTCTGCGGCAACTGCCACCCGTTCTTCACGGGCAAGCAGACGATCATCGACACGGCCGGCCAGGTCGAGCGCTTCCAGAAGCGCCTGGAGCGCCAGGTCCGCAGCTAGCACCCGAACACGCCACCAGGGACGGCGGGCCGACGCCCGCCGTTTTCGATTCCGGCCGCCGGCGTCGCACCCGGTAGACTTGCCCCATGCCCAGCTACACCTACGGCGGCCAGGCCCTCATCGAGGGCGTCCTGATGCGCGGCCGCGACGCGATCGCCGTCGCCTTCCGCCACCCGGACGGCGAGATCGTCTACGCGACCGAGCGCCTCGACTCCGGGTTCCACGGCACCCGCTGGTCCAAGCTGCCGTTCATCCGCGGGCTGGTCGTCCTGTACGAGACGCTCGTCGTCGGCACCCGCTGGCTCGTCCGGAGCGCGAACGTCCAGGCCGAGGAGGACGGGCGTCGAGCTCGGCAAGGGCTCGGTCGCGCTGATGCTCGGCCTGACCCTCGTCGGCGGGCGTCGGGGTCTTCTTCCTGCTGCCCCTGTTCATCGCCTCGGTCACCACCTCGAACATCGACAACGGCATCGTCCAGCACCTCGTCGAAGGGCTGGTCCGGGTCGCGATCTTCCTCGGCTACCTGCTCGCTGATCGGCCGGTCGCCGGACGTCTCGCGCGTCTTCCAGTACCACGGCGCGGAGCACATGACGATCCACGCGCTCGAGGCCGGCGACCCGCTGACGGTCGACGAGGTCCGCAAGTACCCGACCGCCCACCAGCGCTGCGGCACCGAGTTCCTGGTGATCGTCATCCTGCTCTCGATCATCGCCTTCTCGCTGGTCGGCCGGCAGCCGCCGCTGATCATGATCGCCAGCCGGATCCTGCTCATCCCGGTCATCGCCGCGGTCGGCTACGAGCTGCTCCGGCTCGGCGCCCGGCACCGGGGGAACCCGATCGTCAAGGTGCTCCTGTACCCGGGACTGCTCGTCCAGATGATCACGACCAAGCAGCCGACCGACGACATGATCGAGGTCGCGATCGTCTCGATGGAGCAGGCCCTCGTCGCCGACGGCGAGCCGTGCCGGCCGGCTCGGATGCCTTCGCCCTGCGTCCGATGCGCGTGGCGACCCGGACTCCGCGGCCGCCGCCGTCGCGACGGATCCGGCGACCCCGACGACCCCGCCGGTCTCGCTGCCGACCCGGCCGCCGACCACGGCTTCGCCCGCTCCGAGCGACCCGCCGCCCGGGACATGAGCGACCTCGACGCCAAGCTCGCCGAGATCGCCCGCCAGTACGACGAGCTCCAGGCCGAACTGGCGCAAGCCCGAGACCTCGACCGATCCGGCCGCCATCCGCCGGCTGGGCCAGGAGCTGGCGCGGCTCGAGCCGGTCGTCGAGGCGTACCGGCGCCTCGAGGCGACCCGGGCCGAGCTGGCCGGCGCCCGCGAGATGCGCGATTCGGCCGACGCCGACGACGAGCTCAAGGGCGATGGCCCGCGACGAGATCGCCCGGCTCGAGCCCGACGAGGCGCGGCTGATCGAGGAGCTCAAGGTCCTCCTCCTGCCGCGCGACCCGAACGACGACCGCGACGTGATCATGGAGATCCGCGGCGGCGCCGGCGGCGACGAGGCCGCCCTGTTCGCCGCCGAGCTCTTCCGGATGTACGTCCGCTACGCCGAGCGCCACCGGTTCACGCCCGAGGTGCTGAGCCTCAACGAGACCGGCATCGGCGGCATCAAGGAGGCGATCCTCCAGATCCACGGCGACGGCGCGTACAGCCGGCTCAAGTTCGAGGGCGGCGTCCATCGCGTCCAGCGGATCCCGGCGACCGAATCGTCGGGCCGCATCCATACCTCGACCGTGACCGTCGTCGTCCTGCCCGAGGTCGACGAGGTCGAGATCGAGATCGACGAGGAGCGCGACCTGCGGATCGACGTCAAGCGCGCGTCCGGGCCCGGCGGCCAGTCGGTCAACACGACCGACTCCGCGGTCCGGGTCACCCACCTGCCGACCGGCCTCGTCGTCGAGATCCAGGACGAGAAGAGCCAGCACAAGAACAAGGCCAAGGCGATCGCCGGTCCTGCGCTCGCGCCTGTACGACCTGCAGCAGCAGAAGCAGCGCGCGGCCGATTCGGTCGGCCCGGCGATCGATGGTCGGCGCCGGCGACCGCTCGGACAAGGTCCGGACCTACAACTTCCCGCAGGACCGGGTCACGGACCACCGGATCGGCAAGACCGTCCACAACCTGCCGGCGATCATGGACGGCGACCTCGACGACCTGATCGACGCGCTGATCATGGCCGACCAGGCCGACCGCCTCGGCGACGGTGACGGGGTCGGCTGACGGGCCCGGTCCGACCGGGGGCGCGTCGGGCGGCACGACCGGCGCCCTGCTCCGCGAGGGCGCGGAGCGGCTGACGGCATCGCGGGTCGGAGACGCCGCGGCTCGATGCCGAGCTGCTGCTCGGGCACGCGATCGGGGTCGGGCCGGACGGCCGTGATCGCCCACCCCGACGCGCCGGTCGGGCCGGACGCCGCGCGGCGCTACCGAGCCGATCTCGACCGCCGCGCCGCCGGGGAGCCCGTCGCGTACCTGCGCGGGTTCAAGGAGTTCTACGGGCTCGCGTTCGAGGCGGATCCGCGGGCGCTGATCCCGCGGCCGGAGACGGAGCGCCTCGTGGAGCTCGCCCAGACCGAGACGATGCGCAGGCTGGGTGTCCTGACCCGCGATGAGACGACCGCCGCGCCGCTCCGGATCGTCGACGTCGGGACGGGGAGCGGGGCGATCGCGGTCGCTCTGGCCGTCGGGCTGCCGCAAGCTCCGTGCGATCGAGGCCGTCGAGATCCTCGCCGTGGACATCTCACCGGATGCGCTCGATCTCGCTCGTGAGAACGCCGTCGGCCACGCTGTCGCCGACCGGATCGCCTTCGCGCTCGGCGGACCTGCTGCCGGACGGGCCGGACGGCGAGGGCTTCGACCTCGTGCTGGCCAACCTGCCCTACGTCCGCCACGACGCGATGGCCGAGCTGCCACGAGCGACCACCTTCGAGCCGCGTCTCGCCCTCGACGGCGGCGCCGGACGGGCTCGTGGTCGTCGGCCGGCTGCTCGATCGGCTGCCGGGCGCGCTGGCCGGCGGCGGCGTCGCGCTGCTCGAGATCGGTGCGGACCAGGGGCAGGCCATCTTCGACTGTGTCGCGGAACGGCTGCCGGACTGGGCTTGCACGGTCGAGACGGACCTGGCCGGCCTGCCGCGGGTGGCACGCGTGACCCGGGCGGAGAGCTGAGAGTCGCGCAGCGTTTCGCGGGGGCGCGACCCTCGCCGCCAGCGCCGGGACCGGCCGTCCGGCATCATCCGTCCTGTGCCCGGCATCGTGACGCCCGACCCCATCCTGCCCATCCGCCTGATCGCGCTCGACATCGACGGGACCCTCGTCGGTGACGACCTCGTGATCGGCCCCGACACGCGTCGCGGCGATCCGGGCGGCCCGCCGGCGCGGGGTCCTCGTGAGCCTGATCACCGGCCGGATGGTCTCGAGCGCCCTGCGCTTCGCGCGCGAGCTCGACCTCGTCGCGCCGCTCGTCGGCTACCAGGGCGCCCTCATCCGGGAGATGCCGGCGGCGGATTCGACCCGCCCCGGCCGCCTGCTGATCCATACACCCCTGTCGGCGGACGTCGCCCGGGATGTCGTCGTCTGGACCCGGGCGCGCGGGCTCGATCCGCACCTCAACCACCTCGAGCGATTCATCGTCCGGTCCGCGGACCCAAGGGCCGACGAGTACACGACGTTCATGGGCTCGCGGCCGCACCTCGAGGACGACCTCGTCGCGTCGATCACCCACGCGGTCACCAAGGTCATGTGCGCGGGTGAGCCGCCGCTGCCGACCGAGCTCCTGCCGCTGGCCCGGGCCGCCTTCGCGGGTCGCGCCGACGTCACGGTGAGCCATCCCCACTTCCTCGAGTTCGTCGCTCCGGGCGTGTCGAAGGGGCGTGCCGTGCGCTGGCTGTCGCGACGGCTCGGCGTCCCGCTGGGTGCGGTCCTCGCGGTCGGCGACCAGTGGAACGACCTCGAGATGCTGTCAGACGTCGGGCACGGCGCCGCGATGCCGAGCGCCCCGGCCGAAGTCCAGGCCGTCGCGCGGTACGTCGCTCAGCCCCTGGCCGATGAAGGCGTCGCCCGCCTCGTCGAGTCCCTGGTCCTGGCACGGCCGGCGAGCGCACGTGCGGCGTCGGAGCGGCTGGCTGCCGAGGCCGAGGCCCGGCGCGACATCCCGGCATGACCGCCCGGGTCGTGGCCGACGACGACGCCGGCCGGGCCGACGCGATCGCGACCCTCCGGGCGGGCGGCGTCGTGGCTCTGCCGACCGACACGGTCTACGGGATCGCGGTCGCGCTCGACACGCCGGGCGGCATCGAGCGGTTGTTCCGGATCAAGCGCCGCCCGCCGGACAAGGGCATCGCGCTGCTCATCGCCGATGCTGGCCAGGCCACGGACATCGCCGTGGTCACGCCGGCGGCCGTGGCGCTCGGCGCCGGCTGCTGGCCGGGCGGGCTGACCATCGTCCTCGCGAGGCGTCCGGACGATCGGGCTGCCGGACGTGCTGACCGGCGGCTCGCCGACCATCGGCCTCCGTGTGCCGGATCACGACGCGCCCCGGGCGCTGGCCCGCGCCGTCGGGCCGTTGCCGACGACGTCCGCGAACATCTCCGGCCTGCCCGAGGCGGGCGACGCAGCGGAGATCGTCGCCCAGCTCGGCGACGCGGTGGACCTGGTCCTCGATGGCGGCCCGGCGCACGGCGGGCCGGCTTCGACGGTGGTCGACTGCACCGACGATCCGCCCCGGATCCTCCGCGACGGCGCGGTCCCGGCGACCCGCGTCGCGGCACTGCTGACCGCCGCCGGCATCCCGCACGAGATCGGCGCCGGCTGAGGACGACCGCGCGGTCCCGGCGTGCGCCGCGTTCGTGGGAAGATACGGCCGGGCGCGCCGGCGGCGCAGGGAGGGCCCGGAGCGGCAGGGAAGGGAGTCGGCGACACCATGACGATCTCGCCACCGACGGGCCTCGCGCTCGAGTCGATCGCCGAGGTCGATCCGGTCCTCTGGGAGGCGATGCTCGGGGAGCGCCGGCGCCAGCACGACAAGATCGAGCTGATCGCGAGCGAGAACTACGTATCCGCTGCGGTCATGGAGGCCCAGGGATCCTGGCTGACCAACAAGTACGCCGAGGGCCTGCCGGGCAAGCGCTACTACGGCGGCTGCGAGTACGTCGACGTGGCCGAGCGGCTCGCACAGGACCGCGCCCTCGCCCTCTATCCCGGGCGCCGAGCACGTCAACGTCCAGCCCCACTCCGGGGCCCAGGCCAACATGGCCGCGTATTTCAGCGTCCTCGAGCCGGGCGACCGGATCATGGGCATGAACCTCGCCCATGGCGGCCACTTGACCCATGGGATGGCGCTGAACTTCTCGGGCCGGCTGTACGAGGTCCACGCCTACGGGGTCCGGCAGGACACCGAGCGCATCGACTACGACGCCATGGCGGTCCAGGCCCGCGAGGTCCGGCCCAAGCTGATCGTCGGTGGCGCCTCGGCCTACCCACGCACCTGGGATTTCGAGCGGATGGCGGAGATCGCCGCCGACGTCGGTGCGTTGCTGTTCATCGACATGGCGCACGTCGCCGGCCTCGTGGCGGCCGGCGTCCACCCGAGCCCGTTCCCGCACGCGGACCTGGTCACGACCACCACCCACAAGACCCTGCGCGGCCCGCGCGGCGGGCTCGTCTTCACGCGCCGGACGCTGCCGCGCCGGGCTCGACCCGGAGCGCTTCCCGGCCCTCAAGAACGGCGCGGCCGACGGGGCGCTGGCCGCATCGGTCGATCGCACGGTGTTCCCGGGGATCCAGGGCGGGCCGCTGATGCACGTCATCGCGGCGCAAGGCCGTGGCCTTCAAGCTGGCCGCCGAGCCGCGCCTTCCAGGCCGACCAGCGCCGGACGGTCGAGAACGCAGCGATCCTCGCCGAGACCCTTGCCGGCCAGGGCGCCCGCGTCGTATCGGGCGGCACCGACAACCACATGATGCTCGTCGACGTGACCCCGCTGGGCGTGACCGGCAAGGAGGCCGAGCACCTGCTCGACGAGATCGGGATCACGGTCAACAAGAACGCGATCCCGTTCGACAGCCTGCCCCCGAACACCGCCTCGGGGATCCGCGTCGGAACGCCCGCCACGACGTCGCGTGGGTTCGGGCCGGACGAGATGCGCACGATCGGGCGACTCATCATCGAGGCGATCCGCGACCGCGACGAGCCGGCGGCCGGGGTTCGGCTGGCCGCGGAGGTCCGCGAGATCGTGAGCCGGTTCCCGGTGCCCGGCCTGCCGAGCGCGTGAGACACCGGACGGAGCTCGCGGTGACCCATCGGCCAGGGCGCCGATGACCTTCATCCCCGACATCGGCGACTACCTGGGACCGATCCTCTTCACGTTCATCGCGGCGGCCGTGCTCGCCCTGGCCCTGACTCCCCTGGTCCGCCGGGTGGTGCTGCGCTACGAGATCGTCGACCGGCCCGAGGCCAGACGGGTCAACACGATCCCCGTGCCGCGTGGCGGCGGGCTCGCCGTGTGCGCGGCATTCCTCGCGGTGTCGTCGGCTTTCCTCCTCGTCAACGACGGCGGCCGGATCGTGCCGGTCCCGCTCTCCTTCTCGCCGACCGAGGCCGCGGCGCTCCTGTTCGGCGGTGCCGTGGCTGCCGGTCTGGGCGCGATCGATGACCTGTTCGACCTGCGCGCGCGCTACCAGCTCCTGGGCCAGATCCTGCTGGCCTGCGGCGCGGTGGCGCTCGGCATCACCATCGACTTCGTCGCCAACCCGTTCGGTGGCCGTCCGATCTCGTTCGCGGGTTCGGGCGTCGTCGCGGCGGGACTGACGGTCTTCTGGATCGTCGGCATGATCAACAGCATCAACTGGATCGACGGCCTCGACGGCCTGTCATCCGGGGTCGCCTTCATCGCCGCGATCACGCTCGGCATCATCAGCCTGACGACCCAGGTCACCACCGGGCAGCCGCTCATCGCGGTCCTGTGCTTCGCCCTCGCCGGTGCCCTGCTCGGGTTCCTGCGCTGGAACTTCCACCCGGCCACCATCTTCACCGGGACCAGCGGCGTGCAGTTCGTGGGCTACACCCTCGCGGTGCTGGCGATCCTCGGCACGGCCAAGGTCGCGGTGGCTCTCCTGGTCCTCGGCGTCCCGATCATCGACACGTTCTGGATCATCGTCCGGCGCCTGTCGCAGGGTCGCTCGCCGTTCAGCCCGGACCGGACGCACATCCACCACCGGCTGCTGGACCTGGGCCTGTCGCACCGGCAGACCGTCCTCGTCATCTACGGCATCTGCCTCGCGCTTGCCGTCCTGTCGCTGCTGCTGTCGGGCGTCACGCAGCTGTACGCGTTCCTCGGCGTGTTCGTCGCGTTCGGGCTCGTGCTGTTCCTCCCGACGCGCGGCGACTTCGATCGGCCCGACGAGCTGGAGGCCGAGGCGTACGAGCCGGAGGGCGAGCCAGAGGTCCGGGGCGAGTAGGCCGGACGTCCGATGGGCGCTCTGCGGCGACCGGTGCTAGCATCCCGACGAACCGTGTCGCACCGAGGCGACCGGGGGATTCGGAGCTTCGATCGACTTGGAATTCGTCATCGTCATCGCCGTCGCCCTTGTCGTGGCCGGCCTCGTTGGACTGGTGCTCGGCATACGGAGTCGGCTGGAGGGCCGCGCCGCGGGCCTTGATCGGCCCGGCCCCCTCGATGGTGTCCGAGGCGCGCTCGACCGCTCCATCGGCATGTACCTGGTGCGCCGCCTGACCCGGCGACCGGCCGCGGGCGAGCCGGACACGATCGTCCCGCCGACCGCCCTGACCGCCGACGAGGTCGCCTATCGGATCGGTGTCGCCGGGGCGCCCGTGCCTCCTCCCGGCTCGGAGACGTTCGTGCCTCCGCCGGTGAAGGGCGCCGGGGCCGCGGCGGCAGCGGCCAGCCTGGCCACCGCCGGCCCGGCCGATCTGCTCATCGGCGATCCGGCCGCGATGACGCCGGTGGTCTCGACCCTCGGTCCGCGGGTGCCGGGCGCGCTGCCCGGTGCGCCCGACGGCGCGGCAAGCCCGCGGGTGCGCCTCGTCCGCGACGCGGCGGTCGCGCTCATCGGCCTCGTCGTGATCGGTCTCGTCGTGCTCAACTTCTTCCCGCAGGGGAATCCAGTCGCGCCACCGACCTCCACCCAGTTCGTGGCAGTGGTGGAGGACAGTCCGACGCCCGATCCGACCCCGAGACCCACCCCAACGACGGCGGCACTGGTCCCGACGGCGGTGCCAACGGCCTCGCCGACACCGCTGGTCACGGCCACGCCAGCGCCGACGCCGAAGCCCACACCCAAGCCGACCAGGGCCGCCCCGCGCTCGACTCCGAGGCCGACCGCTCGCCCGACGCCCCGCCCGACCGCGGTGCCCACGCCAGCGCCGACACCGAGACCCACACCCAAGCCGACCCCGAAACCGACACCCAAGCCGACCCCGACTCCGAAGCTCGAAGCCGATCGCCTTCGGTCTCGTGCTCGGCGCAGGTGGCGCTGATCTCGCTCAATGCGATGGGTCCACACGCGTTCGCCACGACGTACACGCTGGACCTACGAGGATGGCGGAGCCGCGTCCGTTCCGCCAATCTCCGGTGCCACCCTACACTCGACGGCACCTGCCAGGCGAAGCTGACCGTCACGAAGTCGTCCGGGTCGGACCGGTCACGAGGGTACCGGTGCCGTAGTCGGCTCCGCATCCAAGGTGATCGATGTCCCCTGTCTAGGTCCCGCTCCGCTCTGCAGCCGTCGCGCTGATCGTCGCCGGGCTCCTCGCCGGCCTGCTGCCGGCCGTGGCGATGGCCGCGAGCCCGGACGCGGTCAACGACGCCTACCCCACGGTCGAGGATTCCGGCCCCACGCATATCGATGTCCTCGGCAACGACACGGACGACGACCTCGACGTCCTGACCATCATCGACGTCACGGCCCCGACCGAAGGGACCGCGACGAACAACAGCACCGACGTGACCTACACGCCGCCCGCCGACTTCCACGGCACGGACACGTTCGACTACACCGTCGATGATGGGAACGGTGGGCAGGACACCGCGACCGTCACGGTGACGGTGGCGTCCGTGAACGATGCTCCGGCGGGCGCCGACAAGACCATCGTCACCGTGGAGGACACCGCGCACGCGTTCGTCGCCGGTGACTTCGGCTTCACGGATCCGAACGACGCACCGGCCGACAGCCTGGCGGGCATCGTCGTCACGACGCTCCCCGGCGCAGGCTCCCTGACCGACAACGGGAGCCCCGTCGGCGCGGGCGATCCGGTCGGCATCGCCGACATCAGCGGCGGCAAGCTCAGGTTCACCCCGGCCGCCAACGCCAGCGGGTCGGGCTACGCCTCGTTCACGTTCCAAGTCCGCGACGACGGTGGCACGACCGACGGTGGTCACGATCTGGACCCGTCCGCGAACACCATCACGGTCGACGTGACCGCCGACAACGACGATCCGAGTGCCGTCGACGACAGCCTCACCGTCGCGCGCAACGCCGGGCCGACCGCGGTCGACGTCCTCGACAACGACACGGACCCAGAGCACGACACCCTGACGATCACAGCGAAGACCAATGGCGGGAAGGGGACCGTGACGATCACCGGCGGCGGCACCGGCCTCACCTACGATCCGGCCCCTGGGCCGGCGGGGACGGACACCTTCACGTACACCATCAGCGACGGGAACGGCGGCGTCGACACCGGGACCGTCCACGTGAACATCACCAACACCGCCCCCGATGCCGTCAACGACGTCGCGACGGTCGCCGAGGACGCGCTGGCGACAGCCGTCCCCGTGCTGGCCAATGACACGGACGGCAACGGCGACAGCCTGACGATCACGGCCAAGACGGACGGTGCCAAGGGCGTCGTCGTCATCACGGGTGGCGGGACCGGCCTGACCTACCGGCCGACGACCAACTCCACCGGCAGCGACACGTTCACCTACACCGTCTCTGACGGCAACGGCGGCACCGACATCGCCAGCGTGTCCGTGACGATCGACCCGGCGGAGGACCCTCCGGTTGCCACCGACGACACCAAGACCGTCGGCGCGACCGCCGGTGCCACCGCGATCGACGTGCTGTTCAACGATTCCGACCCCGATGCCGGCGACACGCTCACGATCACGGGCACGACCGACGGCACGAAGGGCACGGTCGTCATCACCGGCGGCGGTGACGGCCTGACCTACGAGCCGACCCTCGGTCAGCTCGGACCGGACACGTTCACCTACACGATCGATGACGGCCACGGCGGCACGGATACGGCGACGGTCCACGTGACCATCGCGGACGGCCAGCCACCGGTCGCGGACGATGACGCCGGGTCGATGGCCGAGGACGCCGGGCCGACCGCCATCAACGTCCTCCTGAATGACAGCGATCCCGATCTCGATGCGCTGACGATCACCGCGAAGACCAACGGCGCCAAGGGCGTGGTGACCATCACCGGCGGCGGGACGGGCCTCACCTACAAGCCGAACGCCAACGCGAACGGGGCGGACGCCTTCACGTACACCATCGCCGACGGCCACGGCTGGACCGCGGTCGGGAACGTCACCGTCACGATCAGCCCGGTCCAGGACCCGCCCAACGCGGTCAACGACGCGACCCTCTCGGTCCGGGAGAGCGCCGGCGCGACCGCGCTCGCGGTCAAGGCGAACGACAGCGACCCGGACGGTGACACCCTCACCATCGTGGCCAAGACCAACGGCGCCCACGGCACGGTCGCGATCACGGGCGGTGGGACCGGGCTGACCTACGATCCGGTCCAGATGTACTACGGGACCGATGTCTTCACGTACACCCTCAGCGACGGCCACGGCGGCACCGACAGCGCGACGGTCCTCCTCACCATCACCAAGGACACGACCAAGCCCGTTGCCATCGCGCCCGTCGAATCGTTCTATTCCCAGACGGTCGGCACCAGCTCGATGAAGGTCCACATCGCCTGGTCGGGCACCGACACGAACGGGACCGGGATCGCCAGGTACCAGGTCCAGGTCAGCACGAACGGCGGGAGCTACGCGACCGTGAGTCTTGCCAGCGCGACCTCCACGGCCGTGAACCGGACCCTGACCGACGGCCGGACCTACCGTTTCCGGGTCCGCGCGATCGACCGGCAGGGCAATGTCGGCAGCTACGTCTACGGCCCGACGTTCAAGGCGTCCCGGATCCAGAACACGAGCACGGGCGTCCACTACACGGGAACGTGGGCGACGAGCTCCAGCAGCAGCGCGAGCGGCGGGAGCCATCGGTACGCGACCTCGACCGCGGCCCGGGTCACGATCAGGACGACCACCCGCGACATCGCCTGGCTGACCACCCGCACCACCACCAGCGGGTCCGCCCAGGTCTGGGTCGACGGCGTCCTGGCCGCGACCATCAACCTGCGCAGCTCGAAGACGCTCTATCGTCAGCTCGTGTTCGCACGCCACTTCACGACGCTCAGCACGCATACGGTCGAGCTGCGTCCGATCGGCGGCGGTCGGATCTACCTGGACGCCTTCCTCCTCTACCGCTGAGGCGGGAGCCCTGATGCCCGGCGTGCGAGGCACCTGCTATACTGCCGCGGCCGTGTCAGGTCGCCCATGATCGAGCCCGGACGAGGTGGGGGCTACCTAGTCCTCTTCTCGGAGATCGGCATCTCACTCCTGGTGACGACGCTGGTCGGAGCGCTCGGTGGCCATTGGGTCGACGAGCAGCTGGGGTTGACGTTTCCGGCCTTCATGCTCATCGGGTTCTTCCTCGGCGCCGGTGCCGGGACCCTGATGATCATCCGGCTGGTGAGTCGGTTCCTGAAGTCATTCGATTAAGCCGGTCTGCCCCGACCGGTCAGGGAGGATCCGAGCGCGGCGTCGAGCCGCGCTCCTGTGTGTGGAGCAAGAGTGTCGAGCGAGCAGGTCGTGACCCCGGAAGCCCCCGAGGCCCCAGCCCAGCCGAAGAGCGGCCGCGGTCTGTCCTCGCGCTGGTTCCTCCTGATCGGCGCCGTCATCGTCTTCAACATCGTCGCCCTGATCCTCGTGCCGCCGTTCCCCAAGGAGGGCGCCCCGGGTGACGCGTGCGCCTTCCCGGTCTGCTACATCGAGAGCACGCTCGAGTTCCCGGCGCCCCACGTGGTCTGGGCACCCGAGGGTTCCACGGCTCCGTCGGCGGACCAGCTGATCGTCTTCTACCCGAGCATCAGCTCGACGATCCTGACGATGTGGATCGTCATGGCGGTCGTCCTCCTCGTGGTCATCCTCATGACGCGAGGCCGCCGGCTCATCCCGGGTCGGGCGCAGAACGCCTTCGAGTGGCTGTACGAGTTCCTGAGCGACTTCGGGCTCGGGATCGCCGGCCCGACCGCGAAGCCCTACATCCCGCTGTTCGTCGCCTTCTTCATCCTCATCCTGTTCTGCAACTGGAGCGGGCTGATCCCGCCGATCGGCCGGGTCGAGGAGCTGCGCGCCCCGACCAGCGACGTCAACATCACCATCGGGCTCGCCCTCGTGAGCTTCATCTACTTCGAGTTCCAGGGCTTCCGCAAGCTCGGCGTCCGTGGCTATGCCGGGAAGTTCTTCCCGCTCTACGAGTTCAAGAACGGGATCGGCGCCGGGATCATCGCCCTCTTCGTCGGCCTCGTGGAGCTCATGCTCGAGTTCGTCAAGCCCGTCACCCTGTCGATGCGGCTCTTCGGCAACATCTACGGCGGCGAGGTCGCGCTCGGCGTCATCACCGCGCTGACCATCGCGTTCATCCCGGTCGGCCTGCTCGGCCTGGAGGTCATGCTCAACGCCATCCAGGCGTTGATCTTCAGCATCCTGACCCTCATGTTCATCGTCCTCGCCATCGAGAGCCACGGACACGAGGAGGGGCACGTCGCCGAGGAGGCGCTCGACCACCCGCACGGGGCGGAACCCGAGTTCCAGCCCGCTCACTGAGGCGCCTGAAGGCGCGATCCACCATCGGTCCCAAAATGAACCCGGGCCGCCCGCCCGGGGTGTAGGAGGAACTCACGACATGGAGCACATCGGCGCCGGCCTTGCCGCCCTCGGGGTCTTCGGCCCGGGCATCGGCATCGGCATCCTGGGCGGCCTCGCCGCCGCGGCGATCGGCCGCAACCCCGACGCGGCCGGCCAGATCCGTGGCATCGCGATCATCCTCGCCGCCTTCGCCGAAGGACTCGGCGTCCTGGCGATCGTGGTCGGCCTGCTCGCCATCTTCATCAAGTAGTCGACAGTGGAGACGCTGGCCGTCGCCTCCGCGGCGGGCCACCAGATCGCACAGCTCGCCGCCGAAGGCGACGCCCTGTTCCAGATCAACCTGTTCTGGGTCATCGTCGGCGCGCTCAACTTCATCCTGTTCTTCGCGATCATCTACGCGTTCGCGCTCAAGCCGGTCACGAAGATCCTGTCGGACCGGCAGGAGCGGATCGAGCAGGGCCTGAAGGACGCCGAGCAGGCCCGTCGCGATCGGGACAGCGCGGAGACCGAGCGTGTCGCCACGCTGAGCGAGGCACGCCGCGAAGCGAACGAGATCCTGGCCCGCGCCCAGAAGGTCGCCCAGGACACGCGTGACGCGGACATCGCCGCGACCCGCGAGGAGCTCGAGCGCCTGCGCGTCCGGGCCGCTGCGGAGATCGAGGCGGAGAAGACCCGCGCGATCGCCGACGTCCGGGCCGAGGTCGCCGACCTTGCCCTGCAGGCGGCCGGCAAGGTCGTCGGGGAGACCATGACCGATGAGCGCCAGCGGCGTCTCGTCGAGGAATTCCTGAGCACGGCCGGCACAGGCGACGCGAAGAACTGATGGCGACCGACTGATGGCCACCCGCGACACCGCTTCCCGCCGCTACGCCGAGGCCGCCTTCCAGGTGGCCGTGCGTGACGACACGGTCGCCACGTGGCGGGCCGAGCTGGACGCCGCCGGCGAGATCGCGGCCGACGAGGAGGTCGGGCGGATGCTCGCGAACCCGGCGGCCCCGCTCGAGATCGCGCGAGGAGATGGCACGGTCCATCTTCGGCAAGGTCGTCAGCCAGCCCGGTCCTCAACATGATCCAGCTCCTCCTCCGGCGCGGCCGGATCCACCAGCTGCCGACCGTGGCCGCCGAGTTCCGGCGCCTCGACAACGCCCGCCAGGGCATCACCCTCGCCACTGCCACCAGCGCCGCGCCGCTCAGCCCGGACGAGATCCGGGCGATCACCGCGCGGCTCGAACAGCTCAGCGGCGGTCGCGTCGAGCTCGACGTCCAGGTCGATCCCAGCCTGCTGGGTGGCCTGATCGTGCGAGTCGGCGACCGCCTGATCGACGGTAGCGTCCGGGGCCGCCTCGAGCGCCTGCGGAACCAGCTCGTTTCGGGCGCCCTCTAGGAGATCTGACAGCGATGGCCATTCGTTCCGACGAGATCACCAGCATCATCAAGTCCGCGATCGACGACTTCGATTCGGGCGTCGAGACCCGCAGCGTCGGGACCGTGGTCGAGGTCGGCGACGGCATCGCCCAGATCTACGGGCTGTCCGGCGCGCTGTCGTCCGAGCTGCTCGAGTTCCCGGGCGGGCTGTTCGGCCTCGCGCTGAACCTGGAGGAAGAGACCGTCGGTGCGGTCATCCTCGGGCAACGCCACCGCGATCAAGGAAGGCGACACGGTCAAGACGACCGGCCGCGTGGTCGAGGTCCCGGTCGGGGCCGCGCTGCTCGGTCGGGTCGTGGACCCGCTGGGCCGTCCGCTCGACGACAAGGGCCCGATCGCGACGACCGCGACCCGCCCCGTCGAGCGCATCGCCCCGGGCGTCATCGTCCGCAAGTCGGTCGACACGCCGGTCCAGACCGGGGTCAAGGCGATCGACGCCCTGATCCCGATCGGCCGCGGCCAGCGCGAGCTGATCATCGGCGACCGCCAGACGGGCAAGACCGCGATCTGCCTCGACACGATCATCAACCAGAAGGGCAAGGGCCTGGTCTGCATCTACGTCGCGATCGGCCAGAAGCTCTCGACCGTGGCCAACACCGTCGCGGTCCTCGAGCAGTACGGCGCCATGGAATACACGATCGTGGTCGTGGCCGGCGCCGAGGATCCCGCCCCGCTCCAGTACCTCGCCCCGTATTCGGGCGTGGCCATGGCCGAGGAGGTCATGGAGGCCGGCGTCGAGGTGCCCGGCCAGGGCGTGATCAAGGATGCCCTGTGCATCTACGACGACCTCAGCAAGCACGCCTGGGCGTACCGCGAGATGGCCCTCCTGCTGCGCCGTCCGCCCGGCCGCGAGGCCTACCCGGGCGACGTCTTCTACCTGCACAGCCGGCTCCTCGAGCGGGCCGCGCGGATGAACGACGAGAACGGCGGCGGCTCGATCACGGCGCTGCCGATCGTCGAGACGCAGGCCGGCGACGTGTCCGCCTACATCCCGACCAACATCATCTCGATCACCGACGGCCAGATCTTCCTCGAGACGGACCTGTTCAACGCCGGCCAGCGGCCCGCGCTGAACATCGGCATCTCCGTGTCGCGGGTGGGGTCCGCCGCCCAGACCAAGGCGATGAAGACCGTCGCCGCGCCGCTCAAGCTGGACCTCGCCCAGTACCGGTCGCTCGCCGCGTTCGCGCAGTTCGCGTCCGACCTGGACAAGGCGACCCGCGACCAGCTGACCCGCGGCGAGAAGCTGTCGGAGATCGTCAAGCAGCCGCAGTACCAGCCGCTCGGCGTCGAGAAGCAGGTCGCCATCCTGTACGCGGCCACGAAGGGCAAGCTGGACGACGTCCCGACGCCGCGCGTGCGGGAGTTCGAGAGCCAGTTCTACCGCTTCCTCGAGACGGAGCGCCCGGCGATCCTGACCGAGCTGGCCGACAAGAAGGCCCTCTCGCCCGAGCTGTCGGCGAGCCTCGACGAAGCCATCGACGTCTTCCGCACGTCCTTCCTGGCCTAGGCCCGAGGGAGTCGCAGACACGTGGCAAGTCAGCGGGACATCCGCAGGCGGATCGGATCCGTCAAGAACATCAAGCAGATCACGCGTGCCATGCAGTTCGTGGCGGCGTCGAAGCTGAAGCGCGCCCAGGACGCGACGCTCGCGGCGCGGCCCTACAGCGAGAAGCTGGACGAGGTCCTCGCGGACCTGGCCGCCGTGCTGGGGCAGGAGGACCACCCCCTCCTCGCGACGCCGACGGACGGCAAGCGCCTGATCGTGCTGATCACGACGGACCGCCCGCTGTCCGGCCCGCTGAACACGAACATCGTGCGGTTCGTGGCCCGCGACATCATCGACAACCCTGGTGACGTCGCGGTCATCACCGTCGGCCGCAAGGGCCGCGACGCGATGCGCCGGACGGGCGTGCCGCTCGAGGCGCACTTTGCGACGTTCGGCGACCGGCCGACGTTCGCGGACGTCCTGCCGCTGGCGCGCCTCGTGACCGACGACTTCCTCGCCGGCGCATACGCTCGGGTGGACATCGTCTACAGCCTGTGGGTCTCGACCCTCGTCCAGCGCCCGACGGCGCTGACGATCCTGCCGATCCAGCCGGCCGAGGACACCGAGGGCATCCCCGGCAACCAGTTCATCTTCGAGCCGAGCGCTTCGGCGGTGCTCGAACGGCTCCTGCCGCGCTACGTCGCCACCCGCCTGTTCCAGGCGGTGCTGGAGGCCAAGGCCAGCGAGGAATCCAGCCGGATGGTCGCCATGAAGAACGCCACCGAGAACGCCGAAGAGCTCATCGAGGACCTGACCCTGTCGTACAACAAGGTCCGCCAGGCCAACATCACCCGCGAGATGATCGAGATCGCGTCCGGCGCGAACGCACGCTGACGCTGAAGGACGCAGGAGGCACCCCCACCATGGCAACTGCCGCACCGGCCGCGACCGGGAAGGTCATCCAGATCACCGGCCCGGTCGTGGACATCGAGTTCCCGGCCGGCCACCTGCCGGGCATCTACAACGCCGTCGAGATCCTGCGCGAAGGCCAGGAGCCGCTCGTCTGCGAGGTCCAGCAGCACCTCGGCAACAACTGGGTCCGCGCGGTGGCCATGACGACCACGGACGGCCTCGCCCGCGGCGTCGACGTCCGCGATACCGGCGCCCCGATCACGGTCCCGGTCGGCGAGTCGACGCTCGGACGGGTGTTCGACGTGCTCGGCCACCCGATCGACGGCAAGGGCCCGGTCGTCTCCGAGGTCAGCCTGCCGATCCACCGTGACCCGCCGGCATTCGACCAGCAGTCGACCGAGATCGAGGTCTTCGAGACCGGGCTCAAGGTCATCGACCTGATCTGCCCGTTCAAGAAGGGCGGCAAGATCGGCATCTTCGGCGGGGCCGGCGTCGGCAAGACGGTCATCATCCAGGAGCTGATCCGGAACGTCGCCCAGGAGCACGCCGGCGTGTCCGTGTTCGCCGGCGTCGGCGAGCGCAGCCGCGAAGGCAACGACCTGATCGCCGAGATGACCGAGTCGGGCGTCATCGCCAAGACCGCCTTCGTGTTCGGCCAGATGAACGAGCCGCCCGGCGCGCGCCAGCGGGTCGGCCTGACCGGCCTGACCATGGCCGAGTACTTCCGCGACCAGGAGCACCGCGACGTCCTCCTGTTCATCGACAACATCTTCCGGTTCACCCAGGCGGGCTCCGAGGTGTCCGCGCTCCTCGGCCGCATGCCGTCCGCGGTGGGCTACCAGCCGAACCTCGCGACCGAGATGGCCGGGCTCCAGGAGCGGATCACGTCGACCCGCGACGGCTCGATCACCTCGCTCCAGGCGGTCTTCGTGCCGGCCGACGACTACACCGACCCGGCGCCGGCGACGACCTTCGCCCACCTCGACTCGACGATCCGCCTCGAGCGGAGCATCGCCGAGCTCGGCATCTACCCGGCGGTCGACCCGCTGACCTCGACGTCGCGCGTCCTCGACCCGAACGTCGTCGGCCAGGACCACTACGACGTCGCCCGCGAGACGCAGCGCGTCCTGCAGCGCTACCGCGACCTCCAGGACATCATCGCGATCCTCGGCATCGACGAGCTGTCCGAGGAGGACAAGTCGACGGTCGCCCGGGCGCGCCGCCTCCAGCGGTTCATGAGCCAGCCGTTCTTCGTCGCCGAGGTCTTCACCGGCCGCACCGGCAAGTACGTCAACATCAAGGACACGGTCGCGTCGTTCAAGGAGATCCTCGAGGGCAAGACGGACACCCTGCCGGAGCAGGCGTTCTTCCTGGCCGGCACGCTGGACGACGTTCGGGAGAATGCCGCCAAGCTGGCGGGCTGACCCATGCCCCTGTTGCTCGAGATCGTGACCCCGGAGCGGCTCGCGTATTCGGACACCGTGGACGCCGTCAACCTGCCCGGGATCGAAGGGGAGCTGGGGGTGCTGCCGCACCACGCTCCGCTGGTGTCGATGCTGGGTGTCGGCGAGCTGCGGATCCGCAAAGGTGGGCAGGAGGAGTCGTTCGCCATCGTCGGCGGCTTCCTCCAGGTCCGGCCGGACCGGGTCGTGGTCATGGCCGAGACGGCCGACCTCGCCAGCGACATCGACCTCGAGAAGGCGCAGGAGGCCCGGCGCGAGGCCGAGCGTGCGCTCGAGGGTGCCGCCCAGACGGATGCGGTCGACCTCGCCGCCGCCCGGGCCCAGCTCCAGCAGGCTCTCCTCCGGATCCGCGTCGCAGAGCGCCGCCACCGCGAGGGCCCGCGGCACCGCGGCTAGCGCCACATGTCCCCGAAGACCGACCTCGGCGCCTCGCCCGTGACGGACCGTGGCTGACGCGCGGCCGTTCCACTGGGAGTACCGGCCGGAGCCGGTCGCGCGCGAGGTCTTCCGGATCGAGGGCGGCCGGCCCCTGCACGGGACCGTGCCGATCAGCGGCGCCAAGAACGCGGCCCTCAAGCTGCTCGCCGCGGCGACCCTGACCGGGGAACGCTGCCGGCTCACGAACGTCCCGGAGATCGAGGACGTGCGGGTCATGGCCGAGACCCTGCGCGACCTCGGGCGTCGTCGTCGACCACCCGGCGGACAACGTCTACGAGGTCGCCTCGGGCGACGTCGAGTGGCTGTTCGTGCCCGCTCGAGGCGGCCGCCCGGATGCGGGCGAGCTTCATGCTGCTCGGGCCGCTGCTCACCCGGTTCGGCCGGGTCATCATCAGCAACCCAGGCGGCGACCGGATCGGCCGGCGGCCGGTGGACCTCCACGTCGAGGCGATGCGGTCCCTCGGCGCCTCGATCGAGTATCGCAACGGCTACTACTTCGCCACATCACCCGGCCGGCTCCGCGGGTCGGAGATCCGGTTCCCGTTCGTGTCGGTCATGGGCACGGAGAACGCGATGCTCGCGGCGACCCTCGCCGAGGGCCACACGGTCATCCGGCCGGCCGCCCAGGAGCCGGAGGTCGACGACCTGATCGCGTTCCTCCAGGCGATGGGCGCGGCCGTCGAGCGGACCTTCCCCGACACGATCGAGGTCGAGGGTCGCAAGCGCCTGCGCGGCGCGGAGCACCGGGTCATCCCGGACCGGATCGAGGCGGGCACGTTCGCCGTCGCCGCCGCGGTCACCGGCGGCCACGTGAAGCTCGAAGGGGCGCCCTGCCGCGATCTCGACGCATTCATCGACACCCTGCGCCGGATCGGGGTCACGCTCGACGTCGGCGAGGACTCGATCGACGTCGACGGGGCCGCCCTCCGCGCCGGGGGCTATCGGGCGTGCGACATCGAGACCGCCCCCTACCCGGGCCTGCCGACCGACCTCCAGCCACCGACGTCCGTCCTGCTGACCCAGGCCGGCGGCGTCTCCCACGTCCACGAGACGATCTTCGAGGACAGGCTGGAATGGCTCGCCGAGGTCGGCCGGATGGGGGCCGACGTGGACATGCCCGACGCCCACCACGCGACGATCACCGGGCCGGCCCACCTGGTGGGTGCCGAGGTCGAGATCGGCGACCTGCGGGCAGGCGCATCGCTGATGCTGGCCGCCCTGGCCGCCGAGGGCACGACCACGATCCACGGTGCACACCACGTTCACCGGGGCTATGAGAACATCGAGCGCAAGTTCCTCGACCTCGGGGCCAGCATCTCGCGGAGCGCGGAAGGGACAGCAGACACCCCCTCATGAAGATCGGCATCGACCTCGGCACCGCCAATGTCCTCGTCTACGTCAAGGGCAAGGGCATCGTGATCACGGAGCCAAGCGTGGTCGCCGTATCGGACGACAACCGGATCGTCGCCGTGGGTGAGGAGGCGCGCGAGATGATCGGGCGAACGCCCGGCAACATCCACGCCATCCGGCCGATGAAGGACGGCGTCATCGCCGACTACGTCATCACCGAGGCGATGCTCAGCCACTTCATCGGCAAGGTCCGGCGCCGGCGGATCGGCTTCGGCAAGCCCGAGGTGATGATCTCCGTCCCGGCCGGCGTGACCAGCGTGGAGAAGCGCGCCGTCCGCGATGCGGCCCTCAAGGCCGGTGCCAAGGAGGCCTATCTCATCGAGGAGCCGCTGGCGGCCGCGATCGGCGCCAACGTCCCGATCAGCGGGCCGTCCGGCAACATGATCATCGACATCGGCGGCGGGACGAGCGAGATCGCCGTCATCGCGCTGGGCGGGATCGTCGTGTCGCACAGCCTGCGGGTCGGTGGCAACCGGTTCGACGAGTCGATCGCGACCTACATCCGCAAGAAGTACAACCTGATGGTCGGCGAGCGGACGGCCGAGGAAGTCAAGATCGCAGATCGGGACCGCCCTGCCGCTGGACCGCGAGCTGACCATGGAGGTCCGCGGCCGCGACCTGATCGCCGGCCTGCCGCGGACGATCCCGATCACCAGCAGCGAGGTCATGGAGGCGATCGAGGCCCCGCTCCAGCAGCTGGTGGCCGCGGTCCGGTCCGTCCTCGAGCAGACCCCGCCCGAGCTCTCCTCGGACATCATCGACAAGGGCATGGTGATGTCCGGCGGCGGGGCGCTCCTGCGCAACGTCGACAAGCTCCTGACCCAGGTCACCGGCGTCCCGTGCCACGTGGCGGAGAACCCGCTCAGCTGCGTCGCCCTCGGCACCGGCCTGGCCCTCGAGCACTTCGACTTCTTCAAGAAGTCTCTCGTCCAGCAGGTCTGATGCGCTTCATCGACGTCGCGCTCGTCGGCGGCCGGGCACCGATCTGCGCGCCCTACGGCGCGGCGCCTAACGGGCGCGCGCCTCGGCGCCCGACCCCCGCCGTCCAACCGGCGGCGCGGCAAGCCACGCCGTGACTCGGTCCTGGTGATGCGGGCATTCGTCGATCTGCACTGCCATAGTCGCGGGAGCTTCGATTCGCTGTCCGCGCCCAAGGACATGATCAAGGCGGCGGGCGATCGTGGCCTGACCCACCTGGCCGATCACCGATCACGACCGGATCGACGTGGCGCATGGAGATGCAGGCGATGGCGCCGGCCGGGCTGACGATCATCGTCGGTGAGGAGGTCAAGACCGCCGAGGGCGACCTGATCTGCGTCTTCCTCGACACGGTCGATCCCGCCGGGGATGTCCGCGATGGAGACGATCGCGGCCGCCCGCGAGCAGGGCGGACTGGTGGGCATCCCGCATCCGTTCGACCGGATGCGTGGGTCGCTCCTGCGCGATGCCGCGATGGCCAGCCTCGCCCCCCACGTGGACTGGGTCGAGTCGCACAACGCCCGCGTCGTCGGGCACGGCAACGAGGACGCCCAGCAGTTCGCGCTCGAGCAGGGCCTGCCGGGCGTCGCCGTCTCGGACGCCCACTCGATCATGGAGATCGGCGTCGCCTACATCGCCCTCGATGGCGACCCGTCGACCCCGGCGGGCCTGCTGGCCGCACTGGCCGGCCTCGAGGTCATCCCCGGCCGCGCGACCTACTTCGCCCGGCTCTGGACCCCGTTCGCCAAGGGCGTCAACCGCCTGCGCGGCAACGGACGCGTCCGACCCGGTCCCACGGACGATCCCACCTCCGGCTCGGCCGGTCGCCCGTGACCGATCAGGACGGGCAGGACCATCGACCGATGTCCGACGGGACGGAGGGTCCGGTAGGGTCCGGTGCGATGGAAGCCACTCCGGCCGTCGACCCCACGTTCGGCCACCACCACGACCCGGAATCGCTCGTCGAAGCCCTCGAGATGGAGCCGACCGAGGTCGCTCCGATCTCGCTCGGTCGGAGGCTGACCCAGCCGCGGACGATCCTGTCGATCGTCGTCCCGCTCGCGATCATCGGCTTCTTCCTGTACCTGAACCGGGAGCGCCTGGCCGCGGTCCCGACGCTGATCCTCCAGGCCAACCCCGCCCTGGTCCTCCTCGCGGCGGTCGTCTTCTACCTGGGCTTCCCGCTGCGCGGCTACCGCTGGCAGCGGCTCCTGCGTGAGACCGGCTTCATCATCGGCCTGCGCAACTCGACCGAGATCCTGTACATCTCGTGGTTCGTCAACTGCGTGGTGCCGGCCAAGCTGGGTGACGTCTACCGCGCGTACCTGCTCAAGATGAACAGCGACGCGTCGCTCAGCCGCACCTTCGGGACGGTCTTCATCGAGCGGATCCTCGACATCTTCGCGATCGCCATCCTCGGCCTGGCTGCCGGGTTCTGGAGCTTCCGGCTCGGGATGCCGCCGGCCGTCCGGATCGTCTTCGTGGTCGGCATCGTGACCGTGATCGTGGCCGGCGTGGGCCTCTTCACCATGCGCAACTTCGGGCGCCGGATCCTGACCCGGCTGCCGCTGCCGCCATCGATCCTGGAGCTGTACGAGCGGTTCGAGGAGGGCGTGTTCGGCGCCGTCGGCCTCCGCCACCTGCCGATGCTGGCGTTCGTGACCGGCCTGATCTGGCTGACCGAGGGACTGCGCCTGTACATCGTCGTCCTCGCCTTCGGCTTCCCCGACGTCGAGCTCGGGCTGTCCGGCGCGATCTTCGTGGCGCTCATCGGCTCGCTGCTGACGGCCATCCCGCTCAGCCCGGCCGGGCTCGGCTTCGCCCAGGCCGGCGTCATCGGCGTCCTGACCGTGGCCTACGGCGTGCCGCTGCCCGAGGCGACGGCGATCACGATCCTGGACTGGGTCATCAGCGTGCTGTCGATCATCGTGTTCGGCGCCGTCACGTACGTCGTCTCGCCGATGCCACGCGGCATGGGGCGGATCCCACAGCCCCCGACCGCACCGGCGGCGACCTCCGCCTGACGCGCTCCAGCGATCCAGAGCAGGATCGTGGGACGTACAAAAGTCAGGGGGTCGCATCCCAGGGCGCCCCGACCAGACCGCGACGGACCGCACTGCACCCCAGCGATCGCGCGCGAGCCCCTCGAGAGGCGACCGGTACCAACGGGTGATACAGACGTCCCGGCGCCCCATCGATAGTGGATTCAGCGAACTCATCCCTTGATCCATCCATCGGAGCACTCAGTCACCCAATGACGACCCAGAACGGCCGAGCGTTCAACGAATGGCTTCGAGCTCAGCTCAAGGCCAAGAAGATGTCGCAGCGGCAGCTCGCACAGCAGTCCGGGCGTGGATCATTCCACGA
This sequence comes from uncultured Chloroflexia bacterium, assembly GCA_963755995.1. Lineage (GTDB taxonomy): Bacteria > Chloroflexota > Limnocylindria > Limnocylindrales > CSP1-4 > SPCO01. Next base: position 1,068,600 of record CAVWLQ010000002.1, read on the forward strand.
TCTCGCGGTTGATCCGCGGCGATCGGATGCCGTCGCTCGGGACCGCCACCAAGCTGGCCCGCGGCCTCCGCGAGCTTCGCGACGATGCGGATACGCCGCAGTACCTGGGCCTCGTCGCGGCCGGCAACACCAATCCCACCGCGCGGGTCGAATACGCGCTCCGCGCCGACGAGCTCCTGAGCGAGCCGCAGGTTCGCCAGATCATGGAGTACTACCTGGCCGTGCGGATGCGCCGCTACGGTCGTTCCTTCCAGCCGTCCGATGTCAGCAACGGCGCCGATCGCGCGCCCGAGCGACCCGGCCGGACCTCCGCCTCTCCCAGCCCGATCGGGGTCGGGGCCGGGGCCACCGTCAGCACGGTGCGTCCCGTCTCGCGCTCGATCGGTCGGGATCCGGGGCGTTACTAGCACACACCAGGGCACGACCCGGATTCGCCCTCCACGATCCGGGTCTCGGGGCAGCGAACGCCGGCGTCTGGGGCGCCGGCGTTCGCGATTCCCGGCCGTTCGCGGCGCGCCGACCACCCATGCGCGGCACCTACGGCGCTGCGCCTAACGGTGCCGCTCCTGGCCGCCCCGCGCCCGGCGGACATCGGGCCGGTGAGGTCACTCACTTGGGCGAGTCAGGCGGGTCGTCTGGCGCGGGGGCCGTTCTGGCTCGGCTGCCTTTGAGGGTCATCGCTTCTGGGGGGAGGGTCGGCAGGGGGCGGCCGGCGGCGATGTCGTGGGCTCGGGCGATGTTGATCGCGTCGTAGCCTTCGTCCATGCCGGGGGTCTCGAGGTAGTAGGTCGCGTGGGCGAGTGCCGGGTGGCACAGCAGATGGCGCAGGCCGGGGACGCCGATGCGGCCGGCGCCGAGGTGCTCGTGACGGTCGAGGCGTGAGCCGCGCTCCGACTTCGAATCGTTGAGGTGGAGCATCACCAGCCGCTCGAGACCGATCCGCTGGTCGAAGTCGTCGAGGAAGGCGTCGATGGCGCCCGGCTCGCCGACGTCGATGCCGGCGGCCCAGGCGTGGGCCGTGTCGAGGCAGAAGCCCAGACGCTCGGCACGCGACGCCCCGGGCCAGGGCGGCATCGAGGATCCCGGCCAGCTCGGTCACATCCGTGCCCAGCCCGAAGCCGCTCCCGGGCGAGTTCTCGAGGACGACCATCGCTGCGTCGGGACCGTCGTCGACCTCGGCCAGGGTCAGGGCAAGCCCGTCGGCGAGGCGCCGGGTCCCCGCCTCCACGCCGGCGTCACGGTGCGAGCCGACGTGCACGTTGACGAAGCGGCCGAGGAACCCGGGCGCCGCGCGCAGGTCGCTCGCCAGCACCTCCACCGAGCGCGCGAAGAAGTCCTCCTCCGGCCCGGCCAGGTTGACCAGGTACGAGGCGTGGATGGCGATCGGCCGGATGTCGAGCTCGGTCAGTCGTGCCCGCCAGGCGGGCTGCTCGCTCGGTGGCTCGGTCCGCCGTCGCCAGGCGGTCGGGTTGTCGGCGAACATCTGGAGCGCGTCGGCGCCGATCTCGTGCGCCCGATCGACGGCCTTGACCATCCCTGCCCCGAGGGGCAGGTGAGCACCGAGGCGTCGTCCGTCGGGAAGCATCCGCGGCATCGTACGCCGCGCAACCGCCGTTTCCGCGGGCGGTCCCGGCGACCGCGAGGCGAAGGCTCAGCGGCGCCCCGATGAGGCCCGCGCCGGCGTGCCCGAGGAGCTGCCGCGCTGGGTGTAGTCGCCGCCCACGACCGGCTCGATCAGGCCGAAGTCACCGTCGTCGCGCTTGTAGAGGATGGCCACCCGCTCGGTCTCCGCGCTGACGAAGACGAAGAACCGATGCCCCAGGTCCTCCATCTGGGCGAGGGCGTCCTCCTCGAACATCGGCTCGATCGCGAAGCGCTTGACCTTGACGATCCGCGGCTCGCGCGGCGGGCCGTCGCTGCCGTCGGCCAGGCGGCGGAGGATCTGCTTCTCCTGCTCGGGCCGCGCTCGAAGCCGCGGCTTCTCCTTGTAGCCGACCGCCTGGCGCTCCAGCTTGTCGACGACGTCGTCCAGCGCCTCCTCGTAGCTCGCCCCGGTCGCCCGGCTGCGCAGGACATGGCCGTGGATGATCAGGGTCACCTCGGCGAAATGGGAGTCGGTCGTGCTTCGATGGGGCTCGTGCCAGAGCTCCACCGTGGCATCGGTCTGATCGTCCAGCAGCCGCTCGATCCGTCTCAGCTTGCGTTCCGCAAAGTCGCGGACACGATCCGGGATCTCGGCATTCTTGCCCTTGACGATCGTCCTCACGCATCCCCCTTGGGCCGTCGCCCTGTCCCGAGGTGAGCGGATCCGATGCTGGCGGTCGGGTCGCTGACCCTCCTGACCGAGTATACCCGTCCACCCGGGCCGGCCCTCAGCGCTCGCGGGCGACGGCGATCGCCGAGACCGCGGCGGCACCGGCGGCGACCAGCGCCGACCCGCACGCCGCCAGCGTCGCGCCGGTCGTGACCACATCGTCGACCAGCAGGACCCAGCGCCCCGCGACCGCGGCTCCTGCGCCCGCGGAGCGCCGGAGCCGGAAGGCGCCGGCCACGTTGGTGGCGCGCTCGTCGCGTCCCAGCTCGAACTGGGCGATCGTCGCGCGCCCGCGTTCGAGTGCCCGCTCGACCGGCAGGTCCAGCTGCTCCGCGGCCACCGCAGCGATGAGCGCGGCCTGGTCATAGCCGCGCCGTCGCTCGCGATCCGCGTGGACCGGGACGGGAACGATCAGCTCCGCCCCGACGCCGACCCGCGCCCAGCGACGGGCGACGGCACGCCCCAGCGGCACGGCCAGCCGTTGCTCGCCGCCGTACTTCAGCTCGTGCAGGGCGCCCCGGACCGCGCCCGCGTACGGAGCGCACCACTCGAGCTGGAGGAGCGGTGCCGGGATGTCCGCCGGCAGGCCGATGGGTGTTCCGGCCGGCAAGGCGACACGCGAGTCAAGCGCGGGCAGGCAGTCCCCGCACAGTGGCGCACCTTCCCGACCGCAGCCCGCACACGAGGCCGGCAGGGCGAGATCCAGGAGGCCGGTCGCGAGCCGGCGGAGCGCCGCCATGCGCCCGATGGTGACCGACGGGGCTTTACGCGGAGTCCACCGGCGCTTCGGCGGTCGGTTCCAGGGCGATGAGATCGCCGACGGCCGTCCCGCTCCGCTCGATCGTCCCGACCGGCAGCTCCAGCACGCCGTTCGCGCCCCGCACGAGCGGCACCAGCCCGGTCCAGGTGCGCAGACCCGGGTGGACGGAGACCACGACCCGCGCGTCCTCGCGGGCCGGATCGGGCCGGCCGAGGAAGATCGCGTCGATCGGGAACCGCATGAACATCATGTGGATGCCGTTGCTATCGGTCAGCCAGAGGCCCGAGCCGGCGTCGAGCGCGGGCCGGCCCATGAGGCCCATGAACTTGGCCCACAGGCTGTCGGCCACGTCGAGGCGATCGCCCAGCTCCGTGGCGCGGCTCAGGTTGCGGACACGCAGGGGCACGGTCGTCGGCGTCGGTGGTCCAGGGCCCCGAAGGTCGAGGTCAGACCTTCAGGTTCTGGACGATCAGGATGATGGCCGGCCCGAGGATGACGATGAACAGCGACGGGAAGATGCACCCGACCAGCGGGAACAGCATCTTGATCGGCGCCTTGGCCGCCTGCTCCTCCGCGCGCTGGCGGCGCTCGATGCGGAGCTGCTCCGACTGGACCTGGAGGACCTTGGAGATCGACACACCCAGCTGCTCGGCCTGCACGATCGCGCCGATGAAGTTGGTCAGCGGCACGACCTCGGTCCGGGCGACGATGTCGCGCAGGGCCTCGCGGCGCGCCTTGCCGACGCGAACCTCGGCCAGAGCCCGCCGGAACTCGTCCGACAGCGGCCCGTTCAGCTTCTCGACGACCTTGCCCAGCGCGGCATCGAAGCCGAGACCGGCGCGGACGGAGATCGTCAGCAGGTCGAGCGCGTCCGGGATCATCATCAGGATGGCCTTCTGGCGCTTCTTGACGCGGCCGCCCAGCCAGAACTCCGGGATCGTGTAGCCGAAGAACGCGCCGATCACGGCCATGACCAAGCCGATGAACTTCGGGAAGCCGAGCAGCCCGACGACGAAGAACAGGAAGAAGAAGAGGATCGCGCCGACGATGGCGCCGATCGCCTTGATGCCCAGCCAGTCCGCGACCCGCATGTCGCCGGGGTTGCCGGCGAGCGCGAGCCGTTTCTCGGTCCGTTCGGTGAACGAGGTGCTGGCCATCCGCGAGACGGACCCGGACAGGCGGTTCGCGAACGGGCGCAGGGTGCGCTCGAGGAACGGCTGCTGGAGCTCGAGCTCCTCCAGGTTCTTGGCCTGCATCGAGCCGAGCTGGGTCAGCCGGGCCTGGACCGGGTCGACCGGCGAGCTGCCGGCGAGACCGAGGACGATGAGCAGGATCCCGCCGGCGGCGAGGGCGGCGATGATGATCGGAAGGCATGGCCTAGACCTCGATGTCGACGATGCGGCGGATGGCCAGGAAGCCGAGGAACATCATGAACCCGCCGAACATCAGGATGACGACGCCGGCCGGGAGGCCGAGGATCGCCGGCGGATTGTCGAACATCGGGTCCATGAAGCCGGGCGCGGCCACGAACAGGAAGACGGCCAGGCCGATCGGCAGGCCGGCCACGACGTAGCCCGACAGCCGCTGCTGCGCGGTCAGGGTGCGGATCTCGCCCTTGATCCGGATCCGCTCGCGGATGGTGTACGCGATCGAGTCGAGGATCTCGGCGAGGTTGCCACCGACCTGGTGCTGGATGCTGATGGCGGTCGCCATCAGCTCGAGGTCGTCGGAGCGGACGCGGCGGACCATGTTCTCCAGCGCCTGGTCGAACGGCAGGCCGAGGTTGACCTCACGGATGACCCGGCTGAACTCCGTCGAGATCGGCGGCCGCGACTCGCGGACGACCAGCTCGATGGCCTGGAGGAACGACGACCCTGCGCGCAGCGCGTTGGCGATGAGGGTGATCGTGTCCGGGAGCTGCTTGTTGAAGGCCCCCAGCCGGCCGTTCTTGCGGCGGCGGAGCCAGAAGCGCGGGATGAAGAAGCCGATCAGGATGCCGATCAGCAGGAAGAGCGGGTTGCCGAGCGCCGGCAGGAACGGCGACAGGAGGAGCATGACGAGCGGGACGCCGACGATGCTGCCGGCCCAGATGAGCAGGAACTCGGACGGCTTGAGCTTCAGGTCGGCGCGTGCGAGGTCGCGGGACAGGTTCGCCCCGAAGTCCCGCTGCTCGACGACCTTGTTGAGGCTGTTGAGCGCCTGGCTCTGGGCGATCAGCTCGGCCACGCCGCCCTGACCGGTCACCGCCGCCTTGTTCTGATCGGTCGGCTTGGCGGCGTAGCGCTCGAGACGGTCGGAGATGCCCGAGCCACCCGAGGTCGCGACGCCGACCGCGATCAGGATGATCGCCAGGGCGGCGACCCCTGCGATCGCGAGCGTTGTTGGTTCCACGGGTCAGTGCTCCTTCCCGGGCCCTAGTACGGTGAACCCGAAGAGTCCGGGCGGCAGGTTGATCCCCATCACCTCGAACTTCTCGACGAACTTCGGCCGGATGCCGGTCGGCTTCAGCCGGCCCTGGATCTTGCCCTCGACGACACCGGTCTGCTCGAAGACGAAGACATCCTGCATGACGATGACATCACCTTCCATCCCCTGGACCTCGGTGATGTTGACGATCTTGCGCGTCCCGTCCTTGAGGCGGGACTGCTGGACGATGAGGTCGACCGCCGAGGCGACCTGCTCGCGGATGGCCCGCAGGGGCAGGTCGACGCCGGCCATCAGGACCATCGTCTCGAGCCGCGACAGCATGTCGCGCGGGCTGTTGGCGTGGCCGGTGGACATCGAGCCGTCGTGGCCCGTGTTCATGGCCTGGAGCATGTCGAGGGCTTCGCCGGAACGGCACTCCCCGACGATGATCCGGTCGGGCCGCATCCGCAGGGCGTTGCGCACCAGCTCCCGGATGGGGATGGCGCCCTTGCCCTCGATGTTGGGCGGCCGCGACTCGAGCGTGACCACGTGCTCCTGGCGGAGCTGGAGCTCGGCGGCGTCCTCGATCGTCACGATCCGCTCGTCGTTCGGGATGAACGACGACAGGACGTTGAGGGTCGTGGTCTTGCCGGAGCCCGTGCCGCCGGAGACGAAGACGTTCAGGCGCGCTTCGACGCACGCCCGGAGGAAGTCGAACATGTCGGCCGTCGCGGTGCCGAAGCGGATGAGGTCCTCGACCGTGAACGGCGAGGCGGAGAACTTCCGGATGGTGATGACGGGGCCGACCAATGAGAGCGGCGGGATGATGGCGTTGACGCGGGAACCGTCGGTGAGGCGGGCGTCGACCATCGGCGACGACTCGTCGACGCGGCGTCCGATCGGCGCGATGATCCGGTCGATGATGCGCATGACGTGATCGTCGTTCTGGAAGACGACGTTGGTCAGCTCGAGCTTGCCGGATCGCTCGATGTAGACCTGGCGCGGGCCGTTGACCATGACTTCCGTGATGGACTCGTCACGCAGGAGCGGCTCGAGCGGGCCGAGGCCGATGATCTCGTCGGTGATCTGCTCGAGCATCCGGACGCGCTCGGCGCGGGTCAGGGCGAGGCCTTCCTCGTCGATGACCTTGCCGAAGATCTCCTCGATCTGGCGCCGGACCTCGACCTGGTTGGACAGGTCGAGCTTGGGGTCCAGGTCCTGGATGACCCGGTTCTGGATCCGGAACTTGACGTCCCGGAACGACTCCCGGACCGGGGCCTGGCTGGTCAGCCGGCCCGGTCGTCGGGGCGCTCGGGGGCGCGCCACCAGGCGCCGCCGGGACGTCGGCCGCCCGGCGCTACCCGGCGTGGCGACCGGGGCACCGGCGGTACCCGGTCGAGCACTCTCGATCCGCTTCAACAGGGACATCGCCTACACCCCTTTTTGTGCCCCGAAGGGCCTGCCAGGACTGCATCATCGCCATGCGAACAACGATTTCTTCTGGGTGGACTTGCGACTGTCATCATCTGCCGCCGGTGCGGCACCTTCCCCGACCACCGAACGAGCCAGCCGCAGGATGTCCTGGGACACCTGGGCCTCCCGGTTCGACAGGAAGAAGGGTACGCCCCGGTTGAGCGCGTACACCACGCTCCGACCGTCGCTGACGATCGTCTCGTCCACCTTCCGTCCGATCGAATGCTCGACGTCCGCGACGCGGATGCCGAGCGCCGAGTCGGCGCGGTTGAGGACGAGCCGGACCTTGCCCTTCTCGTAGCCCAGCTGCTCGGCGACCTCCAGGAACAGGCGCATGTTCTTGATGCTCGTGATTTCGAGACTGAGCATCGTCAGGATCACATCGGCTCGCATCGAGGATGGCCAGGGTCGTGTCATTGAAGTACGACGTGCAGTCGACGACGACCAGGTCGTGGTCCGCGCGGAGCGCCTCGAGGATGACCTTGACGCCGGCGGCGGTGATCATCTCGGCCGTCTCGGGCGACGGCGGGGCCAGCAGGACGCTGACGCCGGCGGTGTGGTTGATCAGGAACGTGTCGAGCGAGTCGAGGGTGCCCGCCTCGAGCTCGGGGATCAGGTCCGCGATCGACTTGCTCTTGGGGTTCAGGTTGAGCAGGACGCCCACGTCGCCGAACTGGAACGAGGCGTCCACGATGACGACCTTCTTGCCGAGCTCCGAGGCCGCGGCGATGGCGAGGTTGACCGCGACCGTCGTCCGGCCGACGCCGCCCTTCGGGCTGAAGACCGCGACGACCTGGCCGGGCTCGCCCGAGCCGCCGGTCGGGGCGTGCCATCCGGCGTGCCGCGGCCGTGGTGGCGACCGGGACCATCGCCATCCGGCTCTGCTTGTCGCGCTCGCGGGCGCTGACCTGGCGGATCGATGCGGTCAGCTCGTCGCTGCTGAACGGCTTGACCAGGAACTCGCGAGCGCCGGCGAGCATCGAGCGGCGGAGGTAGTCCGCCTCGCCCTGGACGGACATCATCACGACGGCCGCGCCGGGGACGCTCGAGGAGAGCTGCTCGGTGGCGGCGATGCCGTCCATGTCCGGCATGTTGATGTCCATCAGGATGACGTCCGGGTTGAGCCGGGCGGCCATCTCGAGGGCTTCCGTGCCGGACGCCGCCGAGCCGACCACGTCGATGTCACTCTCGAAGCCCAGGAGCTTCGTCAGGTGATCGCGGGTCTCGGGGATGTCATCGACGACGAGGACACGGATCTGGTCGGCCATCTCGCTCTGGTTGGTCCTTGATCGTTTGGTCGCGTTGCCTGGTCAGGTGTGAGCGGGGAGCGGCGACGGGCGCCGGATCTCGCGATCCGTGCGCCCGTCGCCCCCGGTCGCTGGTTCCGTCGCGGCCGGCCCCCGGCCGCGGCGGCGCTACTTCTTGGTGGCGGTCGGGGTGACGGTCTGGACGACCTCCGGCGGCAGGACGCCGTACGAGTCGACGAGCATCTTGAGGATGACGCCGGTCGTGACGGCGGAGACCGGAGGCAGGACGGCGCCGGTGAGCGGGTCGACGAAGTCGCCGGCCGCGCGGAGAGCGAGGGTGACGTTGCCGTCCATCTGGGCGAACTTGAGGACTTCGGCCTGCTGGGCCGTGACCGCCAGGATGACGATCTCCTGCTGGCCGTTGAGGTTCGTGCCGGGGCCCGACGGGGCGCCGTGCCGGGCCCGCCCGAGGCGACCGGCACAGGGGTCGCGGCGGCGGTTTCGGCCGGCGGCGGCGGGAGGAGCGTGCCCATCACCTGGATGCCCTGGAGCAGGAGCTTGACGCTGGTGCTGTTGAGGCCGGTGACGACGGTGATCGCGTTGTCGCCCGGGCGACCGTGATGACCGGGAACTTGTCGGCGGTCAGGCCGACGACCATGTCGACGTAGTCGCCGGTCTTGATGACCGTCCCGACGCCGCTGACCTGGTCGACCTGGACGCGCCATGCAGCGCAGGGTCACTGGGCAGTCGATGTTGCTGGATCGCGCCGGGTTGGCTGCCGCCGTTGAGGGTCGTCGGATGTGATCTGGGCCGCCGTTCGCGACCGGCTGGCGGACGATCTGGCCGACGACCTGGGAGACGTCCGTGAAGGCGCCCGGGAGCGATCGAGCTGAGGTCGACCGTCTTGGTCGTGACCTGGTCCTGGCTGATCTGGGTCGACAGCGGGATGTCGACCGTGGCGACGACGACAGGACCGGTGGTCGGCGGCGGCGGTCGTGCTGCCGGCGTCTCCTGCACTCGATGAGCACGAGGATGCCGACGAAGGCCACGATCGCCAGGAAGACCCCGACGAGCAGGACGAGCCGATTCGAGCGCTTCAAGTTGGTTCTCCCCGAAGAGATGAGGTGTGACAGGTGGCACCACTCTAGCACCGCCCAAAGCCGCGCGACTATACCAAAGGGCTAGGACCATTAGGAGGAAACGGCAGGAAATCGTGCTGGCGCAAGGAAGACTGCAAGGTTGGAGACGGCCGGCGGGCGGAGGTCCGGGGTGGTGCGCGGCGGCTGAATCAAGAGAGCCGCCGGGCCTTTCGGCCGGCGGCTCTGGAGATCTGGCGGAGGGTGCCTAGACGGAGTGGCCCACCGTGTCGAGGATGGTGCTGACCTGGCTGCCAAGGAAGATCAACGCGACCACCGCGACGATCGCGATGAGGGTGAGGATGAGTGCGTACTCGGCGAGGCCCTGGCCCTCGTCGCCCCTGCGGAGTGAGGGGATCCGTGCGATGAGCTGTGTCATTGGAGTCTCCTCCTTTTCCTGGGACTCCCCGGCGTCCGCGGTGGCTGAGCCGGAAAAGGAAGGACCGCCGGCACCCGCGTGGGCTCCGGCGGTCCGGTATCCGCGCGAGCGGTACTAGACGGACTTGCCGACCGTGTTGAGGATGCCGCTGACCTGGGTGCCGAGGAAGATCAGGGCGATGATCGCGACGATCGCGATGAGCGCCAGGATCAGCGCGTACTCGGCAAGGCCCTGGCCTTCGTCGTCGGAGCGGAAGGACGAGATGAGTGCGAGAAGCTGCGTCATGGGATTCAGTACCTCCTTTCCTTTGAGTCTCACGGCGACCGCCGTGGATTGCGAACCCTAGGGCCGGCCATGGAGCATGTCAAGACGTCCGGCGAACCAGCGGTGCGTCCGCAAGACAAAGGACCGCCGAGGCCCGAAGGCCCCAGCGGTCCGGCTGTTCCAGATGAGTGTGACTAGACGGACTTGCCGACCGTGTTGATGATGCCGCTGACCTGGGTGCCCAGGAAGATCAGGGCGATGATCGCGACGATCGCGATGAGCGCGAGGATCAGCGCGTACTCGGCGAGACCCTGGCCCTCCTCGTCGCTGCGGATGGACGAGATGAGTGCGAAGAGCTGCGTCATGGGGTTCACCTCCTTCCCTCGAGATCTCCCCGGCGAGGGACGAAAGTACGGGTGACCTTTGAGCGCTGTCAAGCGTGCCGCCGGAACAGTGGTGCGTCGGCAAAACGAAGGACCGCCGGGCCCGAAGGCCCGGCGGTCCAACTTGTTTCGGGTTCGCGACGGTGGCCCCTCAGACGGACTTGCCGACCGTGTGGAGCATGGTGCTGACCTGCAGCCCCATGAAGATGAGTGCGATGACGGAGACCATGGCGATGAGCGTGAGGATCAGGGCGTACTCAGCGAGGCCCTGGCCCTTGTCGTCGGTGCGGATCGATGGGATGAGTGCGATGAATGCGGTGAGGTGCGACATTGGGTGTACCGTGCCTCCTTCCCTCGAATCTCCGCGGCGGTGCCGCGGGTGGGTCAGCGTATGAAAAAGACCGCCGGGGCCCAATGGGCTCCGGCGGTCCGGTATCCGCGGGAGCTGGAACTAGACGGACTTGCCGACCGTGTTCAGGATGCTGCTGACCTGGCTGCCCAGGAAGATCAGAGCGATGATCGCGACGATCGCGATGAGCGCGAGGATCAGGGCGTACTCGGCGAGGCCCTGGCCTTCCTCGTCGCGATGAAGCGAAGCGAGGACCGTGTTGATGAGTGCCATGTGGTGGCTCCCCTTATGATGATGACGACCCCCACAGAACCGAGGGCGTGGTCAATATAGGGAAGCCCCTCGGCATCGACTACTGGGCTGATGGTACGGGGGGTCCGCCCGGACCGAACCCCGCGTCAGCCGCCCGTCGCGGCGTCGATCGCAGACCCGATGGCGCCGAGGAAGTCGGCCAGCGTGCCGCCGAAGACGCCGAGGATCACGGCGGTGAACGTGGTCGTCAGGGCCAGGATCAGGCCGTACTCGACGACTCCCTGGCCGCGCTCCCGTTCAAGCCGGCGCGGACGCCATCTCCGGGTCACGACTCGTCGGCGGTCGCCCGGGCTGTCGCGGCCGGCAGGTCTGCGACGAGGCGCAGCTCCGCCCCGTCGGGGGACAGCTCGGCGAGCATGCCCAGGGTGGCCGCCCGGCCCTGGATCTCGCGCCAGGTCGACGGCGGCAGGACGACGATCGCCTCGCGCCGCGCGGCCTCGATGGCGTCGCGTGCATCGGCCCGGCGATCTTCCATCATCGCGGCGAGGGCCGGCGGCAGGTCCTTGTCGGCCGTGATCTCCGGGGTCTGATCCGGCCGTTGCATAGCGGCGGCCCGCGATGCGGAGACGCGCGCCTCGAGCTGCTCGGCCCAGTCGAGGCGGATCGACACCCGCTCGGCGCGCGCGGACAGGTAGGCGGCCATGGCCTCGTCGAGGATGCGGAACAGGCCGCTCTCGAGGTCCATCGGCAGCCGCCGCTCCGGCCCCAGCGAGTCGAACTCGACCGGAACGCCGGCGCGCCGGCCGCGCTCGCGCGCCGCGCGACGGAGGGTGGGCGACAGGCCGAGGTCGTCGAGGACCATCGGCCGGACGTCGAAGATGAACGACTTGGTCGCCTCGAGCGTCTGCTGGACCATGGCGATCAGCTGACGGACCTCGTTGCCGGCCCCGGCCGGGTCCGTGGCGACCAGCCGCTCGACGATCTGGGCCTGGAGGACGATGTTGGTCAGGCTCTGGGCGGGGCCGTCGTGCATCGCCCGGGCGATCTCGCGACGCAGGTCTTCCTGCGCGTCGAGGAGGAGGCGCGAGACGGCCGGCGGGACGCCGCTGGTATCGGCCGCCCGCACGGCGCCGGCGCCCGCCTTGGCCGGACGGACCGCCGGGATGGGCACGTCCCGGAACGGGCTCAGCGATTCGGCATAGACGGCGAGGGCGTCGCGATACCGACCGAGGGCGCGTCGCTTGCCCTCCAGGACGTCGACCTGCGACTCCATCAACGCCGCGCGCTTGGTGAGGAGGACGAGCTGGGCGTTGAGGTCCGCCGAGACGGTCGGGTCGAGGGGGCCGCCGGCCGAGGTGGCGGTCGCGATCGCGGTGGCCAGCTTCTCCGACGCGGCCACCCGGCGCGACTCGTGACGAGCTGCCTCGGTCTTCGCCTGCACGACGAGCAGGTCGACCTCGGCGAGCTCGGCGTCGAGGTGCGCGAGGTCGTCCGCCATCCGCCCGGACAGTTCGGGCAGGCTGGTCGCCGGGGTGGGCGAAGACGCGATGTCGGTCATCGGTGGGCGGGTCGCGGTGCCGTGGTCGATCAGTCTTCCGGCATCCGGATCCAGCCCTGGCGCATGGCGTAGACCACGGCCTGGGTCCGGTCGTTGACGGACAGCTTGCGGAGGATGGAGCTCATGTGGTTCTTGACCGTCTGCTCGCTGATGGACAGCGCGTAGGCGACCTGCTTGTTGGTCATGCCCTGGGCGATGTTGTCCAGGATCTCGACCTCGCGCGGGGACAGCGGGGCGAAGATCGGTGCGGCGTCCTGGCCGTAGACCGCGAGCTCACGGAACTCCTTGAGGACGCGGGAGGCGACGGCGGGCTTGGAGAAGACCTTGTCGTTGATCAGGTACTCGCCGGCGACGACCCGGCGGATGATCGTGACCAGGTCGTCGGGTCCGACGTCCTTGAGGATGAACGCGGCCGCGCCGGCCTTGATGGCATCGAACAGGGCGTCCTCGTCCTCGGTCTGCGCCAGCACGATGATCCCGGTGGAGGGGAGCTCGCGCTTGATCCGCTGGGTGGTCTCGATGCCGCCGGGGGCGGGCAGCGAGAGGTCCATCAGGATGATGTCCGGCGAGGTCTCCAGGGCCCGGTCGATGGCGCCCCGCGAATCCTCGGCCTCGGCCACGATCTCGAAGTCGGGCTCGTGGCCCAGGATGTTGGCGATGCCCATCCGGAAGAGAGCGTGGTCGTCGACCACGAGGATCCTCGTGATGTCGTCGAGGGCCCGACGGTCCGGACCACCGCGTCGGCGTTCCGGCCCGCTGTAGTCGATGCCTGTCATGTGCTCTCCTCTCCTCCGATAGCGTCCCCGGCCGGGATCGTCAGACGGACGACGGTTCCGCCCTCCGGCCTCGATCGTACGTCGAATCGAGCGCCGATCAGCTCGGCGCGCTCGCGCATGAACTGGAGCCCGAAATTCCGGCGGCCGCGCGCCGCGACCGCACCGACGTCGAACCCGCGTCCGTCGTCGCGGACTTCGAGGACCCATTCGCCAGCCTGTTCATCATGCGTCGCCACGCTGACCTTGGTCGCGGCTGCATGCTTGCGCACATTCTGCAGTGCTTCCTGGGCGACGCGAAGGGCGACGGTCCGCTGGGCATCGCTCAGCCCGTCGGCGGATGCCCCCAGGTCCGTCGTGATCTCCAGCCCGGTCAGCGCGCGCATGTGCTCGACCGTGTCGCCGATCGCCCCGTCCAGGCCGAGATGGTCGAGCATCGGTGGGCGGAGCTGGCTGATGAAGGCCCGGACGTCGCCCAGCTCCCGCCGCAGGAGCTCGCGCAGGAAGCGCAGCTCGGTGCGAGCGAGGAGGGGGTCGGACTCGATGACCCGCTCGATGTACTCGACCTGGAAGATCGAGTTGGCGAGCGCCTGGGCCGGCCCGTCGTGGACCTCCTGGGCGAGGCGGGAGCGCTCAGCCTCCTGGGCCTCGACGATGCGCATCTGGGCATCGCCCTCGGACGCCGGCGGACCGACCTCGGTGATGAGGGTGGCGTCCCCGCGCTCGAGGAAGAGCCAGGTCCGCTCGAGGCTTCGCTCCGCGAGCTCCAGCTTGGCCAGCTCGGCTTGCCGCTCGCCCAGGTCGATCGTCAAGGTCTCGACGTCGCTCCGGAGCGCTCGTCGCCGGAAGTCGTCGGCGCCCGCCTCGGCGGCGTCCGCGGCGCGGTCGACCGGGGCCGTCGTGGATCGCGCCCGGGCGAGGTCGTTGGTGCCGCGGTCCTGCGCATCCAGCTCGTCGCGCAGGGCCTGCCAGTCGGTGAGGGAGTCGGAGTAGGCCTCGCGGTAGCGCTCGCGCACGCTGCGGAGCGTGTTCGCGCTGTAGCCGACCGCCGCCTTCGCCTCCGCGTGGAGTCCGTCGAAGCGACTGTCCCGTGCATCGGTACCGGCGCGTGCTGGCTCCATCGGGGACTGAGTATACGGGTCGCCTCTCATGGACAAACGATCTCGAAGGCGCGCGTCTCCTTGAGTGGATCGGGCACGCCCGCCGGGCCGGGGCCGAGGTCCAGCTCCTTGAAGCAGTCGGCGTCCGGCGCGTCCGTGTCGAGGACGTCCGGCCACCGCCCGTGCTCGCCCCCGACGAGGATGACGAGGCGGGTCCCGGCGAACGCCGGATCGTGCGCCAGGTCCAGGACGTCCGACGGTGATTCGTCGGGGAGGGCCAGCGACGGGATGCGGCTCGTCTCAGCCAGCCAGATCGGGTAGTTGGTGAGGACCGGCCCGGCCGTCGCGTCCAGCGGGTGCCCGATCGCGGCCATCCGGCGCTCCAGCTCGGCGAACTGGGCGGCCGTCTCGCGGGCCCCGCCGCCGAAGCCGGACAGAAGGACGACCGAGAAGAGCGCCGACCCGAAGATCCCCAGCGCCGGACCGAGCCAGGCGACGGGATTGGTCCAGCCCAGACGGCGCCCGAGCCGGGCGATCCCGGCGTCGAGCGCGAGCAGCGCGGACAGGACGATGAGCACCTGGACCGGTCCCGCGGCGTGGAGGAACGTGCCCCAGGTCGTCGCGACCGGGAACAGGAGGCTCGTGGCCAGGAACGTGATGACGCTCAGCAGGACGACCGGTCGCAGGGCGGCGCCGCGCGCCTGCCACGGCAGCGCTGCGAGGCCGATGACCGAGATCGGCACGCCCGGCAGCAGCAGGACCTGGAAGAAGTTGTGCCACAGCCCTTCCACACGCATCTCGAGCAGCCGGGCCGGCCCGACCGCGAGATAGCGCGACAGGGTCGGCGGGTCGTTCCAGGCGAAGATGTCCAGGCCGCTCACGCTGAACGCATTGGCCACGGCCTGGCCCGGGAGCGGGCTCCCGAAGACCAGCCAGTCGCGGATCATCCACGGCGCAAAGACGAGCAGCGCGATCGCGCCGACCGCGACGACGAGGCGCAGCTGGCCCGCCCGCCAGGCGATCAGCAGCCAGATGAAGCCGAGCCAGATCGCCTCGTTGCGGGTCAGGGCGGCCAGGCCGATCACGACCCCCAGCGCGATGACGCGCCGATCGGTCAGGGCGACCGGGCCGGGCAGCGCGGCCAGCCGGCTCATCAGCAGGCACGCGCTGAGGGCCAGGACGGTGAACAGCATCGTCGAATCCGGCAGCGCGGAATGGATGAGGAGCGGCAGGTAGATCGCGGTCACGAGACCCGTGCCGATGGCCAGCGTCCGGCTGCGCGAGGTCGGCAGGCCCCGCTCCGTGGCGACGTCCGCGGCCAGGCGCCAGGCGAGCACCGGCACGATCGAGCCGATGACGACCGCCGACCACTGGGACACCGCGAAGGTCGCGCCGGCGAACGCCATCGGGATCGCGGCGAGGAGGGACGGCAGCGGCAGCCAGACCTCGAAGGCCGGCCGCGGGAACACGAGCGGCGGCGTCTGGTAGCTCCAGATGGCATCGGAGACGAGGCCGCGACCCTCGACGAGATTGCGGGCGACGCCGAAGTAGTAGGCCGCGTCCTGGAGCTCCGGGAACGGGACCTGCCCCGCGAACCAGATCCGGACGACGAGCGCGACCGCGAAGATCGGCAGTGCCGACAGGACCACCTCGCGTCGGGTCATGTGCCCGGCTCCAGCGGGTAGACGGTGAGCCCGTCGATGCCGGTCGCGATCGGCGGGCCGATCCAGTCGGGCCGCTCGCCGGCCATCACCGGTGTCGCGGCAGGGACCGAGTCGTCCTTGTCCAGGACCAGCCAGCGGATGTCGTACGCGCGGGCGACCTCGTGGATCGTGTCGAGCGGGTCGTTGACCAGGACGACGCCGCCGTGCCCCGTCCAGTACTTGGTCGATGCCGCGTCCAGCGACATGACCCGGTCGCTCGCGGGCGCGCCGGCCGCGTCGAGCGTGGAGGCCACGGCGAGCCCGCGCTCGCGCCGGCCCTCCCAGGCCGCATGGACGACGAGCGAGCCGGCGACGGCGCACAGGACGGCGAACCCGATGACCGCGCCGGTGAAGAACCGGGTCGCGCCGGGTGCGTCCCAGGCCGGGCGACGTGCCGCGATCCAGGCGACGGCGACCGCGACACCCTCCAGGGCCAGGACGTAGGTGAACGGGGCGAGCGCGACGGCCGAGTGGATGAACGTGCCGCCCGGGACGTGGACCGCCGAGACCAGCGCGGAGAAGGCGAACAGGATCGCGGCATAGAGGAAGAACGGACCGAAGTCCGGGGATCGCCGGCGCGCCCAGCCGCCGATGATCATCAGCGGCACGAGCAGCACGCCCCCGACGAGGGTGGCGTAGATCGTCAGCGCAGCGACCAGCCCGCCGAGTCGCGTCACGAGCAGCGGGCCGATGCCCATGCCGAGCAGGTGATCCAGGGTCGCCGGCGTCGTGATGCTGTCCCACTCGTCGATGGCACGGATGAAGAGGACACGGCCCGACGCGGTCGACGGCGACAGCGAGCCGAACACGGCGAGCTGGCGCGCCCACCACGGCGCCATGACCAGGACGAAGACCGCGACGCAGCCGACGGCCGCCGCGACCGAGACGGCGGGGGTCCGCCCGCCCGCCGATCGCCACGCGCGCCAGCGGTCCCAGGCGAACAGGAGCCCGAGCGTCGCGAGCACCAGGACGCCGTCGGTCCGGGCGAGCGTGGCCAGCCCGGCCAGCAGGCCCGCCCCGATGAACGCCCGGCCGGAGCCGCGCATCCCGCGGACCGCCAGCCAGAGCGAGCCAAGGACCAGCGGCTGGAACAACGAGAAGTTGTCGGGCTGGACCATGTAGACGGCCGACAGCAGCGGGATGGCGGTCAGGATCCCGGCCCCGACCGCGACGGTCCGCGACGCGCCGGCGTCACGCGCGAAGGCCCAGATGAGGGGCGCGGCGAGGGCGCCGATGAGCGCGAAGGGGAGCGCCGCGGCCCACGCGACGTCCCCGAAGATCGACAGGAACGGGACCTGGACGATCGACGCGAGCGGCATCCAGTGCGCGTTCGAGGGGATCGGCAGGACCGGATCGGCGGGCAGCGACCCGCCCACCTCGGCGAAGATCCAGATGAAGTCGACGTTGAAGCCCTGCCCCGCATGCAGGTTCGCGGCGACGTCCGCGTAGTAGGCCGAGTCCGGGTAGGCCGGGTACGGAAAGTGCGCGATGAGCACCAACCGGACGGCGAGGGCGAGCCCGTATAGGAGCAGGGGAATGCGCACGGCCGGTGCAGCGTAGCACCGGGTCGCCTCATGACCGACCAGTACGAAAGGCCCAATCGGCAGGACCCCGGTCGAGGGGAATCGGGTCCCGGACAGCCCCGATACTAGGGACGTGAGCTCGGCCGTCGGCGACGCCCCACTCCCTGCCCGGACCTGGCTCCGACGCGGTCTCCGCGTGCTGGCCGTGGTCCTCGCGGGCTTCGGTCTGCTGCTCGGGATCGAGGTGCTGTTCCTGCACCTGACCACCGACCCGCTGGCCGACGTGCACGCCTATTACGACGCGGGAGCCCGGCTGAACGCCGGCCTGCCGTTGTACGAGCAGACCGCGGATCCGAACTTCAACTACTACTACTTCTACCCGCCGTTGCTGGCGATCGTGTTCCGTCCGCTGGCCCTGCTGCCGTTCACGACCGCGGCGCTCATCTGGGAGGCGGTCCTCCTCGTCGCCACCGTCCTGACCTTCCGGCGGATCGGCCTGCGGGAGCCGGTGGTGCTCGTCGCCTGCATCCTGGCGCTGCCGATCCTGTGGACGCTCGCGATCGGGCAGGCGCAGGCGCTCGTCACGCTGTTGCTCACCTACGGCAATCCGTTCGCGGTCGCCCTGGCGGCCAACATCAAGGTCTTCCCGGGTCTGGTGGCGATCTACTGGGTCGGTCGTCGCGAGTGGCGTCGGCTCGGGCTCTTCGCGGCCTGGATGGCGGCTCTCGTCGGGTTCCAGTTCGTGCTCGAGCCGGCGGCGACGCTCGGCTACATCGACTTCCTGCGGTTCGACCTGGTGGCGAACGTCCAGAACCTGTCGCTCTACGCGGTGTCGCCGCTCCTCTGGCAGGTCTCGGTCGTGGTCATGGCGGTCGTCGCGCTGGTCCTGGCCAGGACCCGATGGGGCTGGCCTGCCGCCATCGTGCTGTCCGTGTTCGCGACGCCGCGGCTGCTGAGCTACCAGCTGTCGACTCTGCTGGCCGCCTTCCGGCCGACCGAACCGCCCCCGACGGAGCGAGCGGCGCCTCCCGGACGTTGACACCGTAGACTGCCCGCCATGCCTCCGCCCGAGACATTGACGATCATCCTGCCCGCCTACAACGAGGCCGACCGCATCGAGCCTGCGCTCGACGAGCTGTTCGGCTACCTCGGCCGGCGCGGGGAGCGGGCGCGCGAGGGCGCGCACGGATCGGCCGACCTGCCGCCGCGGATCGAGGTCCTCGTCGTGGACGACGGCAGCACGGACGCGACGGCCGCCATGGTCAACGCGCGACCCGAAGCGGCGCCCTCGGCCGACCTCGCCGGCGCGCACCTCCGGGTCATGACCGTGCCGCATGGCGGCAAGGGCGCTGCCGTCCGGGCGGGCATGCTCGCCGCCGATTCGGACCTGATCGTCTTCGCCGACGCGGACATGGCGACCCCGCCGGACGAGCTGCCGCTCCTCGTCGCGGCCCTGGTCGACCACGACGTGGCGCTCGGCTCGCGCATCCAGCCGGACGGGTCGCGACATGCGGGCCAGCCAGCCCGGCTACCGGCGGCTCCTCGGCAAGATCTTCCACCTGCTCGCGTCGATCTGGGTCGTCGGCCCCGTCAAGGACACCCAGTGCGGCTTCAAGGGCTTCTCCCGCGCCGCGGCCCACGACCTCTTCGCCCGGCAGCGGATCACGAGCATCGTCTTCGACGTCGAGATCATCTTCCTGGCCCGGCGGCGCGGCTACCGGATCGCCATCGTCCCGATCCGGTGGGCAGATCGCCTCGGATCGCGGATGCGTGCCCGGCCTCGCCTTGCCATCCGGGTCGCCTGGGATCTCTTCCGCATCCCGCTCGTGCACCGCAAGGCACGACGCGTCGAGCGGACGTCGTGAGGACCGTGCCCGGCCCGCGCGACGCGTGAAGCGCGGGACGACCGTCGGCCTGGTCCTGGTCGCGGTCTCGGCGGTCATCTACTGGCTCGCGGACCGGGGCTTCGACGCGGGCCGGGGCGACTTCTTCTACCTCGCGGACGCGTTCCTCCACGGCCGGACCTGGCTCGACTTCCGGCCCGGTCCCAACGACGTGATCGTCATCGACGGCCGGTTCTACGTGCCGTTCGCGCCGTTCCCCGCGATCCTGCTGATGCCGCTCGTCGCAGTCGTCGGGGCCGTCAACGCCGACATGTACGAGACCGGCATCAACGCGATCCTCGCCGCGTCCGGCGTCGGCCTGTGCTGGATGCTCCTCGGCCGGATCGGCGTGGCTCGCCTGACCGATCGCCTGGCACTGGCCATCCTGTTCGGCTTCTCCACCCAGATCCTGTGGGTCACCACGCGCGGCGGCGTCTGGCACACCGGACATCTCGTCGCGACCATCCTCACCTTCGCGGCCCTGATCGAGGTGTTCGGGCGGCAGCGCGCCTGGCTCATCGGCCTGTTCGCCGGGGCCGCCTTCCTGACCCGGGCACCGCTCGCGTTCGCGATCCCCTTCTATGGGCTCCTGCTCGAGCCGAGACCGGCGCTGCCCTCGACCGAGGTCGTCGGTGGCTACGTCCGGTCGGCTGTTCGGTCCACGCGGCTGCGGCAGTGGGTCGCGCTGGGCCTCGGCGTGCTGCCGGCGATCCTGTTCTTCTTCGCCTACAACCAGGTCCGGTTCGGGTCGCCCGGGGAGTCCGGCTATGCCCTCGCGACCCTGCCTCCGTTCCTCGAGCGCCAGCGCGCCCTGGGCCTGTTCGCCCTGGCCCACATCCCGATGAACCTCGACTACTTCCTGTTCCACCTCCCGACGATCATCCCGAACTTCCCGTACTTCAAGCCCGACGGGCTCGGCATGTCCGTGTTCATCACCAGCCCGGGGCTGCTGTTCGCGACGCAGGCGGACTGGCGCCGGCCGCGGTCCTGGTGGCTCCTCGGCGCCACGATCGCCGTGCTCATCCCGACCCTCCTCTATTACGGCGGCGGCTGGCTCCAGTACGGCTACCGCTACTTCCTCGATTCGGTGCCGTTCGTCATGGCGCTGTGCGGCCTGGCCGCCGTCCACCGGGGCAAGGTCGGCCTCGGCTGGATGGCGCTGATCGCGTTCGGCACCGTGGTCATGGGCTTCGGCGTCTACTGGGCCGACAAGATCTGATGCGCCGTCCACCCATCGTCATCCTGGCCATCTTCGTCCTGTCCGGGGCGGCCGCACTGATCGACGAGATCGTCTGGTCGCGCCAGCTGGTCCTCGTCTTCGGGAACACGACGCAGGCGGTCTCGGCGATCCTGACCGGCTTCTTCGGCGGCATCGCCGTCGGGAGCTTCGTGGGTGGCCGGGTCGCCGACCGGATCCGGGATCCCCTGCGGATGTACGGCCTGCTCGAGCTGGCTCTGGCGGTCGTCGTGGTCGTGACTCCGTTCACCTTTCAGCTGATCAACGGCCTGTACCGCGGCATCTACCCGACCCTCGAAGGGTCGCCCCAGGCGCTCGCAGCCCTGCGCGTCGGGATGGCCATCCTGGCGTTGGCGCCGGCGACGATCCTGATGGGCGCGACGCTCCCGACGCTGACCCGGTACCTCGCGCGTGATGCGAGCCTGACCGGTGCCTTCAGCCGCCTGTACGCGGCGAACACGATCGGGGCGATCGTCGGGACGACGCTGGCGGGCTTCGTGCTGATCGAGCTGCTCGGGCTGTCCGGGGCGCTGGCGGTGGGTGCCGCTTGCTCGGCTATCGCGGGACTGGCCGCCCTGTGGCTCGGCCGAGGTGGGCGGGCGGCCGTCACGCCGGCACCGATCGAGGCGACCGATCGAGGCCGCTCTCAGCCGGAGCCCGCGCCCGCGGCTCCGGCGCCGGCATCGACCGCCGACAGGCCCACCCGAGGGTTCCGGGCCGATCCCCGTCTCGCCCTGACCGTCGCCTTCATCTCGGGGCTCACCTCACTGGGCTATCAGGTGACATGGACGCGGCTGCTCGCGTCGGGGACGGGCAACACGACCTACGTCTTCACCACGATCCTGGCGACGTTCCTGATCGGCATCGCGCTCGGCGCGGTCCTCTTCGCGGTCCTGCGCACACGGCTGGGCGACCCGGTCCGGCTGCTCGCCGCCAGCCAGGTCATCGCCGCCGCCCTCGCGATCGCCGGCCTCGTCTTCGTCCTGGTGACGCCGCATGCCCCGACCCCCGGCAAGCCGATCGAGACACTCCAGGCGTTGCTGGGGACGTCGCTCTTCGTCGTCCTGCCCGTGACCATCGCACTCGGGATCGCCTTCCCGGCGTCATCCGCGCTGCTCGAGGACGACGGGTCGCATGCGGGCCAAGGCTCCGGCGGATTGCTCGCGACCAACACCGTCGGCGCGATCCTCGGCAGCCTGGTCGTGCCGTTCGTCCTGATCCCGCTGCTCGGGTCGCCCGTCCTCGTCGCGGTCCTGGCGCTCGTGAACGCGTGCTTCGGCATCGCCCTCGGATGGGGCCGCGTCGCGCGACCCACCGGACGCTGGATCGCGGCGACCGGTGTCGTGGTCGCCGCGATCATCGTCGTCACGACGCTGCGCCCGGGTGTCCTGGTCCAGCCGAACGAGGCGTACATCGCGTCGGCAGGCGGCCGGCTGTTCGACTCCACCGAGGACGAGATCGCGTCGGTCCAGGCCGGGCAGATCAGCTTCACCCCGGAGCTGTGGGTCGCCGGGACCTCGATGACGCTGCTGACCGTCGACGCCAAGCTCATGCCTGTCCTGCCACTCATCGCCCGACCCGAGTCGAAGGAGGCGCTGGTGGTCGCCTTCGGGATGGGGTCCGCCTTCCGCGCCGCGCTGATCGCGGGCCTGCACACGGAGGCCGTCGAGCTCGTGCCCAGCGTGCCCAAGATGTTCGGCTACTACTACCCCGACGCGGAGGCCGTCCTCGCCGATCCCAACGGCAAGGTCATCGTCACCGACGGCCGGAACCACCTGGAGCTCGCGGACAAGCGCTACGACATCATCATCACGGACCCGCCGCCCCCGATCGAGAGCTCCGGCGCCGCCGTCATCTCGTCGCGCGAGTACTACGAAGCCGGCCGGGATCACCTGACCGACGGCGGGATCATGATGCAGTGGCTGCCGTACGGCGGGCCTGCGGCCGATTTCAACGACCATATCCGGACCTTCGACGCCGTCTTCCCCGAGGTCACGCTGGTCAAGGGCGCGGGTGGCTATGGCGTCTACATGCTCGGGTCGTCGCGGCCGATCACCTTCGACCCGGCCGACATCCGCGAGGTCCTCGGCCGGCCCGGCATCCTGGCCGACATCTCGTCGGCCTACGACTCGCCGGCCAAGACCGTCGATGCGTGGGTGGACGAGATCGCCCGCCAGACGTGGCTGACCGGGGACGAGGCCAAGAACGTCGCCGGCGACGGCCCGCTCATCACGGACGACCATCCCCGCACCGAATACTTCCTGCTGCGCCGGCTCTTCGGCAACGGACTCCCATGACCCGTTCTTCTCACTTGACCGAGACGCCCCGCACGAGAGGATGAGTCCGCCCAACCACACCGGAGGACGGATGACCGCTCGCACCCTGACCGCATCGCGCGCGCTGCTGGGCACGACCCTGCCGTTCGCGATCCCGATCGGGCTCTCGGCCTTCCTCCTGTTCAGCGTCGAACCGCTCGTCGGACGGCTGGTGCTGCCGGTCTTCGGCGGGACGCCGGCCGTCTGGACCACCGCGCTCTTCTTCTTCCAGGCCGTCCTGCTCGCGGGCTACCTCTACGGGCACGTGTCGATCACGCGCCTGGGCCAGTGGGGCCCGCCCGTCCACATCGCGCTGGCGGGCCTGGGGTTCGCGGCCCTGGTCATCGCGCCCGCACATGTCGCCGGCCTGCGGATCGACACGCTGCCGCCCGCGCTGGACCTGCTCAGGATCCTGTTCGTCCTGGTCGGCCTGCCGGCGTTCATCCTGACCACCACCACGCCGCTCGTCTCCGGCTGGTTCGAGGCCGCGCGGTCCGAACGAGACGGCGATCCCGTACTGGCTGTATGCGCTGAGCAACGGCGGGTCGCTGCTGGCCCTGCTGGCCTATCCGCTCGTCATCGAACCGCGGCTCGGCCTGGGTGACCAGCGTGGGATCTGGACCGTCGGCTATGCCGTCCTCGTCGTCCTGCTGGCCCTCGCGGGCACTCGCGCCATGCCGGCCATCGTCGCGCGAGCCCAGGCGACCGCTGCGCGCGCCGGCACGCTGGCGACGACTGCCACGGCGACCACGATCACCACGACCGCCGCACCGCCAACGATCGCGCTGACCCACGCTCTCGCGATCGACTGGCCGCGCCGGCTCCGCTGGCTGCTGCTGGCGGCGATCCCGTCGGGCCTGCTGTCGGCGGTCACCAACTTCATCGCCACGGACCTGGTCTCCGCGCCGCTCCTGTGGGTCGTGCCGCTGGCCATCTACCTGGCCTCGTTCATCGTGGCGTTCTCGCCCCGCGGCGGGCGACTCGTGAGGCTGGCCGTCCTCGCGGCACCGGCCATGGTCACGCTGCTGTGGGTGCCCTACGGGACGGCCGGGGCATGGCCCATCCTGGCCCTCCTGGTCATCGAGCTCGTCGCGTTCGGGATCGTCGCCGTCGCGCTCCACGGCCGCCTCGCCCAGGACCGGCCGGATC
This sequence comes from uncultured Chloroflexia bacterium, assembly GCA_963755995.1. Lineage (GTDB taxonomy): Bacteria > Chloroflexota > Limnocylindria > Limnocylindrales > CSP1-4 > SPCO01. The sequence continues at coordinate 1,092,804 of CAVWLQ010000002.1, forward strand.
CGAGCCACCTGACCGAGTTCTACCTGATCATGTCCGCGGGTGGCGCGCTGGCGTCGGCGTTCGTCGCCCTGATCGCGCCGCAGGTCTTTCCGAACGTCTGGGAGTACCCGATCCTGCTGGTCGGTGCGTTGGTCGCGCTGGCCGCCGTCACGCCGGTCGAGACCATCACGCGACGCACGGGGACGCGGTTCGGGTTGGACCTGAGCCCGTTCGTCCGTGGCTTCCGGGGACGGGTCGGGCCGTACCTCATCGGCGCCGGGATCCTGACCGCCGTCCTCGTCGTGACCGGCTCGCCGGTGACGGAGATCGCCATCCGCTGGCTGGTCGTCGGCGGGCTGATCCTGACCGTCGGTGCCCGGCCGTGGTTCCTGGCCATCGCGACCGCGTTCGTCTTGCTCCTCGCCACGTTCGTCCTGGAGCCGCCGGTCGAGTTCCGCGCGCGCAGCTTCTTCGGCGTGACGGAGGTCCTCCGACCGGCGGACGGGAAGGTCGCCGTCCTGATGAACGGGACGACGGTCCACGGGACGCAGTACACGGAATCGGCCCGGCGGCGGATCCCCGGCACCTACTACGGCACGATCGGCCCGGCCGGTGACATCTTCGCGCTCGAAGCCGGGCGACCGGCCGGGACCGCCAACCGCGTCGGGGTCGTGGGCCTCGGTGCCGGGACCCTCGCGTCGTACATCGACGACCGGACCGAGATGACGTTCTTCGAGATCGACCCTGTCGTCATCGCGGTCGCCGAGGACGCCAGCCTCTTCAGCTACCTCGCAGACGCCCCGACGCCGCCGCGGATCGTGGAGGGCGATGCGCGCCTCTCACTCGCCGCGGAGCCGGACGCCGCGTTCGACCTCGTGATCCTCGACGCTTTCTCCAGCGACGCGATCCCGATCCACCTGATGACCGTCGAGGCGATCGAGGAAGAGGTCCGCACGCTCGAGCCGGACGGCGTGATCGCCTTCCACATCTCGAACCGCTACTACGACCTCTCGCCGTCCATCGCTGCGGCGCTGGAGCGTCTGGGGCTCACCCCACTCGAGCGAACCAGCCCGCCATTGACCGCCACGGCCGATTCGACCGACATCACGAGCCGCTGGATGGCCGCGTCGCGCGACCCGGAACGGCTTGCCGCGCTGCGGGCGAAGGGCTGGCACGCCGCCGCTCCCGCCGATCACCCGTTCACCGACGACTACGCCGACCTCCTCCGTTATCTGCACGTCGGCTTCTAGTCGAAGTTGCCGGGGCAACCATTCCCCGATCCGGTGCTAGCATTCGGCCGTGACCTCTCAGACCCTTGACGCGGAGCCTGCCTGTCCGGCGGCGACCAGCGTTTCGAACGATCCGGACGCGGGTCGTTCCGGGCTCAGGATCGAGCGACGCTCGATCGCCGACATCCCGCAGGCGACCTGGGATGCCCTCGCCGCCCGCAACCCGTGGGCGACTCCGTTCTCCGGCTGGGCCTTCCAGCGCGCGTGGTGGGACGCCTACAGCGAGAACGCCCACGAGGACACGCTCGTCGTGGTCCCGGCCGATGCGCCGCTCGGCGGCGACCCGATCGCCATCGTCCCGCTGATGCACCGGCACGAGGTCGAGCCGGCGGACGTGCTGACCCACACGAAGATGCGCCACGGCGGCAACGCCGTGGACCTCACGCCCGTCCCGCCGACCGCCACCGCGCTGTTCTTCGGCGCCTCCTACCACGCCGACTACGCGACGATCCTGGCCGCCCCGGCCGACCTGCCGGCCATCGCCGACGTCCTGGCCGACGACCTGGCTGCCGTCAGCGACCGGCACCGCTGGGATGTCGATCGACCTGCGCCGCCTCCGCTGCGGCGACCCGACCGCCGACGCCCTCGCCGCCGCCTTCGGGGCGCGTGAGACGACCGAAGGCTGGACCCTCACGGTGGAGCGCGAGGACGTGTGCCCGGTCGTGACGCTGCCGGTCGGTGGAACGATGGACGACTACCTGGCGGGCCTCGGCAAGAAGGAGCGCCACGAGATCCGGCGCAAGGTCCGCCGGGCGGAGGCGGTCGGGGAGGTCCGGCTCGAGGCATCCGCGGACCCGCTCGCCGACATCGACACGTTCATCGAGCTCCACCAGAAGAAGTGGGGCGTCAACGGCCTGTTCCCGGAGACGCCGGGCGGCGCCCAGAGCCGCGTCCTGTTTCGTCGCCTGTTCGAGCTCCACGGACCGGACGGCCCGCTGCGCCTGACCTTCCTGTCCGTCGGCGGCCGGCGGATCGCATCCGGGATCGGCTTCGAGACCGACGAGGGCTGCCTCTACTACAACGCCGGGGTCGACCCCGACGCACGCGACCTCTCGCCCGGCGTCCTGATGGTCTACGCGTACGTCCAGCGCGCGCTCGAGACCGGGATGCGGCGGCTCGACTTCCTGCGCGGCGACGAGGGCTACAAGTACGAGTGGGGCGCGACGGACGAGCCGATCCAGCGTCTCCTCGTGCGGCGCCAGGACGGCCTCGCGTGAGCGCGCCGCTGCCCTGGGATCCGTGCCTCACGCCCTTGCCGCGCCCGTCGTTGGCCGGCGCCCGGCGGATCCGGGTCGTCGAGGTCCTCGCGACCGGCACGAACGGCGGCGCCCAGGAGCATCTCTTCTCACTCGTGACCCGGATCGATGCGACGCGCTACGACGTCTCGGTCGTGTCCCTCTCGGCCGGCAGCGCCGTCCGGAAGCTCCAGCGAGCCGGTGTCGCGGTGTTGGTCATCGAGGATCCGGACGATGCGATCGCCGTCGGTGCCCTGGCGGCCCACCTCGCCGAGGTCCGGGCGGACGTGGTGCACGCCCACATGTACCGCGCGGAGACCGTCGCAGCGCGCGCGGTCATCGCGCTCGGCGAGGCCGGGCAGCGCAAGCCGTACCTGGTGGCCACCGCGCATTCCAGCCGTGTCCGGTCCGAGGCGGACCGCGCGGCACTGCTCGAGCTCACGCCGCAGTTCGACCATCTCATCGCGGTCTCGAAGGCGAGCGAAGCCAAGCTCCACGACGAGGGCCGGGCGATCGTCCCGATCAGCCTCATCTACAACGGCGTGGACCTCCAGCGCTACGACCACCAGGAGCCGTGCTGCACGCTCCCCGAGGAATACGGCATGGAGCCCGGCTCGCAGATCGTCGGGGTCGTGGCGCGGCTGGAGCCGGAGAAGGGCCACCCGACGCTGCTCGAGGCCTGGCCGGCCATCCTGCGCGCCGTGCCGGACGCGTATCTCCTGATCGTCGGCGAAGGCAGCCGCCGCGACGCGCTCGAGGCGCAGGCCCGCGAGCTGCGGATCGCCCACCGCGTCGTCTTCACCGGCCGCCGCGACGACGTCCCTGCCGTGACCGCGGCGCTCGACGTCGCCGTGTTGCCCTCGTATCGCGAGGCGCAGGGCCTGACCATCCTCGAGGCGATGGCGCTGTCGCGGCCGGTCGTCGCGTCGGACGTCGGCGGGATCCCTGAGATGGTCGAGGACGGCGTCACCGGCCTCCTCGTCCCGCCGCACGACGCCGAGGCCCTCGCCGACGCGATCGTCCGCCTCCTGACCGACCACCCGTACGCCGACATGCTCGGCCGGGCCGGGCACGACCTGGTCCACGACCGGTTCTGCCTGGAGCTGATGGTGGAGGCCGTCGCGTCCATCTACGACGAGGGCGCCCGGAAGGTGCGACCGTCCGAGGTCGCGGCGGTCTGATCGGAGCCGTCGGCGGAAACGCCGCCGGACCCGTACCAACGTCCCGGTGCGGTTCGGCACCGCTCCCCGCTAGCATCCGCGGGTGAAACTCTCCCGGCTGTGGATGTTCCTGGCCATCGCCCTGCCCGTCCTGGCCACCCTGATCGGCAGCCTCGCGACGGTCGACCTGACGTATCTCATCCGCGCCGGCAACGAGATCTTTGCGACCGGGGCCATCCCCAACGCCGACACCTGGACCTTCACCGCCGCCGGCCTGCCGTGGGTGGACCAGCAGTGGGGTGCCGAGGTCATCCTGGCGGCGGTCTACAACGTCGCGGGCTGGACCGGCCTCGTCCTGGTGCGGGCCGTCCTCGTCGCGATCATCTTCGGCTGCGTCTACGCCATCTCCCGGCGGCGGGGCCTGTCGGAGCGCACCTCCGCCCTGCTGACCCTCGTCACCTTCGCGGTCGCGGCGGTGGCCCTCGGCCTGCGCGCGCAGGCATTCGGGATGGCCTTCTTCGCCGTCCTCCTGCTGCTGGTCACGGAACGGCGCGCCCACCCGCGCCTGATCTGGGCGATCCCGCCGCTCGTCCTCGTGTGGGCCAACGTCCACGGCTCGTTCTTCCTCGCGCCGCTGGTGCTGGGATTGGCCTGGCTCGAGGACCTGGACGATCACGTTCCGAACCCGCACCGGACGCTGCTCGTGGCCATCGTCTCCGCGCTGGCCGCGTGCGTGACGCCGTTCGGCCCCGCGGTCTGGATCTACGCCGTCGGACTGACGACCAACTCGCAGGTCACCAACGACATCGCCGAATGGCAGGCGACGTCGATCCGGACGTTCCCGGGGCTGATCTTCTTCGCGTCCGTGTTCGGGGTCGTCACCGTCATCGCCCGGCGTGGCCGGCCGACGCCGTGGCCGACGCTCGCCTGGCTCGGCGTCTTCTTCCTGATCGGCGTCTACGCGGCCCGCGGGATCGCCTGGTGGCCACTGGCAGCGGCCACGGCCGTCGCGGGACTGCTGGCGCCCGATCCCGCCGTGGTGGCGGCCGAGCCCGCGAAACCCGAGCCGGAGACGCCGCGCGCGTTCCGGCGGCTCAATGCCGCGATCGTCGTGATCTTCGTCCTCGTCGGGATCGTGCTGCTGCCGATCTGGCGTCCGGTCGACGCCCGTACGCAGGCGCCGACGGGCATCCTCCTCTACGCGCCACCCGGGATCACGGCCAAGCTGCGCGAGATCGCCAAGCCCGGTGACCGCGTGTTCAATCCCCAGGAGTGGGGCTCGTGGTTCGAGTTCACGATGCCGGACATCCCGGTCGCGATGGACTCCCGGATCGAGTTCTATCCGCCCCAGGTCTGGCGTGACTACAGCGGGGTCATCGCCGGCAGCGATGGCTGGGAGCAGCGACTCGCCTCGTGGGACCCGACGATCGCCGTGATGGCGAAGCGGGACCAGGCGGTCGTGGACCGGTTCGCCAAGCTCGGCTGGAAGTCGGTCTACACGGACGAGGACGGCACGATCATGGTCGCGCCGGACCGGTAGCGGACCCCTCGCGACGCCGCCTGGTCCGGCGTCGGGCAGGACCATCGACGGGCGGTGTGGCGACGCACCGGACTGCTAGCATCGGCCGCATGACCGGGGCGATGACATGACCCGCGCGCGGGCGCTGTTCGATCGGCCGCCGTTCAACTCGCCGTGGATCCGGCGGATGGTGTCCCGGTACGGGCTGCCGTGGTGGTTCGCCATCGAGTCCATCCTCGGGATCGCGGTCGCCATGCAGGACCGGCGCTACCTGTTCTTCGATGCCCGTCTCTATCTCGAGGCGACCCGCGTCTGGCTGGCCGGCGGCGATCCCTGGAACGTGCAGCTCGCGGGCAACTATTTCGCGGCCCCGCCGCCGACGCTGCTCGCCTTCGCCCCGTTCACGGTCCTGCCCGCCGACGCGGCCGTCGCGCTCATCGCCCTCGCCGTCATCGGTGGCGCGATCGCGACGATCCGCCTGCTGCACCTGCGGTGGTGGTGGCTCCTGTTCCCGCCCCTCGTCCAGTGCGTCCTGTCCGGCAACGTCCAGTCGCTCATCGTGCCGTTGATCCTGGTCCCGGCCGGCGGGCTGGCGGTGATCCTCAAGATCTACGCGGGGCTGCCGCTCGCGATCCTGGGCCGCTGGCGTGCTCTGGCCGCCGCCGCCGTGATCATGCTGGCGACCATCCCGGTCCTGCCGTGGGCGACCTATATCAACGAGTTCGCCCTCATCTCCCAGCGGCTCGCGGACCAGTCCAAGCTGACGCTACCGACGGCCCTCCTGGTGGTCCTGTCACCGCTCGTGCTCCTGAGCCTGCTCGTCGTCGGGCGCCAGCGCGCGGCGTGGCTCGTCGTCCCGGCGATCTGGCCGTCCCAGCAGTTCTACTACGGCACGATCGCCATGCCGGTCGGGAGCAAGATCGCCCTGGCGCTCATCGCGCTGCCGGTGGCCGGCAATGGGCTTCTCGCCCTTGGCGCGCTGGCACTGGTCACGTGGAGCCACGGTGACCGCGGGCTGCTGGGCTCATTTCGCGTGCCTCGTCGAGCGGGCGGCCCGCAGCCTGAGCCCACTCTCGATTCGGGTCCACGAGGATGACGGCGGCGCCCAGTGCATCGACGCCGGATCAGCCATCTGACAGGGTGCCCGCCGACACCTTTGCCGACCGGATGCGCGTAGCCTTCGCTCGTCTCGCGACGCCGATGCTCCTCGGGTGGTTCGTCCTGATCGATGCGGTCTCGATCGCGATCTGGATGGCCCACGATTTGTTCGGTGGCAACGTTCAGACGTATCACGCTGCGGCCCAGACATGGCTCAACGGCGAGGACCCATGGGCGTCGGCATACGCAACGATTCGGACCGCAGGTCCTCATCGCTCCACCGCCGTCTCTCGCGCCGTACCTGCTGACGGCCTGGCTGCCTGTCGGGGCGGCGACCTGGGTGTGGGTCGGCGCGGGGGCCATCGCGGCAGTGCTCGCGGTGCGTGCGCTCCATCTTCCGATCTGGTGGATCCTGTTTCCGCCGCTCCTCTTCGACGTCTTCTGGGGGTCGATCGACCCGATCCTTCTGGCGTTCCTCGTCATCGGTCCGCGCTGGCTCGCCGGAGTCTTCAAGGTCACCTTCATCCCGGCGATCCTTGCCGAGCGAGCGTGGCGTGACCTCGTGATCGTTGGCGTCGTCCTCGCCCTGTCGTTGGTCGTCCTGCCGTGGGGGATGTTCCTGCGGCACCTCCCGGACCTGGTGGAACCGAGTGCCATCCAGTCGAATGGCGGGACGTCCGCCGCGTCCTATCTGCCACTCGCTTTCGCAACCGCCGTGGCCCTGATCGTCCTCGGTTGGCGACGAGGCTGGTACCTGTTCTCATCGCGCCCGCGGCCCCGGTGGATCGACCTGGGCCTTCGAATGGAAGGGAGGACGCAGGGACGACACCGAGGAGGAAGGCTTCCGCTTCGGCGACCACGCCTTCAAGGCCGGCGAGTATGTATCATTGCGCGAGGAGGACGGCGAGCTTCTGACCTTCCGCGTGATCAGCGTCGGCGCCCCGTGACGAGGGCGCGGAGCGATTGGCCGAACCGCCGTTGTCATTGCGAGCGGAGCGAAGCAATCCAAGGCTCCCAGGCGCCATACGATCCCTGGATCGCCGCATCGCGCGTACGGCGCTCCTCGCGATGACGATCTATTCGAGCGCGTCTTGCCCTAGCCGACCTCGCGAAGAAATTCGATCAGCGCCGCATTGACCTCGCTCGCCCGCTCCTGCTGCGTCCAGTGGCCGCAGCCGGGGAGCATGATCGTCTTGCGCAGGTTCGGGACAAACTTCGTCAGATTGGCGATGCGCTCAGGCGCGCCGCGGAAGCGGACGACGAGGTCGCGGTCGCCCGCGATGTAAAGCGCCGGCACGGTCACCTTCATCCCGGCGAAGGGCGCGAGAAGCCCCCAATTGCGGTCGATGTTGCGGGCGAATCCTTGGCTCAGCGGCGGCCACGCGAAGTCGGCCTAAAAACAGCAACGCCGGGGCGCGAGGCCCCGGCGTTGGAGTGGTTTTGGGAGGACCGGCGAGCCGGCTTTTCGCAACCACGGGTCGAAGCGGCGGCGCGCTACCCTCCCAGAAAGCGCGCCGCCGCCCGTCCCGTCGGGCGTAAGATTTGGATTTATGTCTTGGGGAACGGGACCGCAACGAAGCGCGAGCCGTCCGCGGTCTTAACCCGCATCATACCGCCTTCTTCCCCTGGCCTTCGCGCCCGATCCGGACTTCACTTCGGCCGTCGACACGGGTTTGCCGGAAACATCGAGGATGACGTCGCCATCGGAGAGACCCTGCCGGCCGCCGCTCCGTTGGGGTCGACGTGACGATGGCGACGCCCTGGTCGCCCGCGCCCGCCAGTCCTTCGCCGGAGCGACTCGATGCCCAGCGACGCGCCGGTCCTTCGTTTGCGGCTGTCAGCCGGCGACGGCCGCATCTTCTGGTCGGCAAGCGTCATCTGGGCAGTCTTCGGCGCCGTCGCGCATATAGGTCAGTTCGACCTTGGCGCCGGCTTCAACGAGCCGACAGGCGGGTGAGGTCTGACGGCGTCCTCGACGCTCCGCCGTTCAGTTTGGCGATCACGTCGCCGGGCTGAGGCCCGCTTCGGCGGCGGCGTTCCCGGCAGCCTCGGCGACGATCGCGCCCTTGTCGGTCTTCATCCGAAGCCTCGGCGAGTCCTCGGTCACCGGCTGGATCTTCACGCCGAGATAGCCGCGCGGAACGACGCCGCCGTGCTCGAGCTGCGCCGATGAGGTGTCGGCCGTGCTCGCGGGAATCGCGAAGCCGATGCCGACACTGCCGCCCGACGGCGAGAAGATGGCGGTGTTCACGCCGACGACATGGCCCTTCAGGTCGAAGGTCGGGCCGCCCGAGTTGCCGCGGTTGATCGGCGCGTCGATCTGCATGAAGCGGTCGTAGGCCCATCGCCGATGTCGCGGCCGTCGGCCGAGACGATGCCGGCCGTCACGGTGCCGCCGAGGCCGAAGGGATTGCCGATCGCCACGACCCAGTCGCCGACGCGCGGGCGTTTTCCTTGGAGAAGGCCACGAAGGGATAGTCGCCGGCTTCGTTCACCTTGAGGAGCGCCAGGTCGGTCGTCGGGATCGGTGCCGACAAGCTTGGCGTCGAGCGTCTTGCCGTCCTGCTGGTGAAGGTGACGGTCTTGGCCTTCTGCGACGACGTGATTGTTGGTGACGATGTAGCCGTCGGCCGAAACGAAGAATCCCGAGTCTTCGCGGACCATCACGGTGCTGGGCCGGCGCACGGCGCCGCCGTTAGGCAGCCGCCGAACCGCTTGAAGAATTGCTGAATCTGCGGGGGGAGATTGTCCATCTGGCCCTGGCTGGAAGAGGCGCCATCGCCGTCAGCTTCAACGTCTTCAGCGGGGATCTTGACCTTGACGGACACGACCGAGGCTTTGACACGGTCGATCAGCGGGGCGAACGACGGAGCGTTCTGCGGCAGATCGGCGGTGGAGACAGCCGCGGCGTAAGCCGGGTGAGTGGGGGAGAACGTATTCCCGCCGACGACGCCAGCGACGCCAAGCGCCGCGACCGCCACCGAGGCGAGGATTGTGTTGCGCTGCCCCTGCGGGGTCGCAAGACTGGAGAATGACATGAGCTCGCTCCAAATTCGAAAATGACCGCATCCGCGGTTGATGGAGCGACCATGCGACTTCCCGCCTATCCAGAAATTGGCCGGCGGATTAAGATTTCTCAAGAAATGGGGCGGCGGGGCCCCGGAACCACGTCCGGGCGGCGCCAGGAGTTCGCAGCCGCTCCATTCAGCGATTCACCGGTGTGTTGATGACGAGCTTGTAATCAGGGCGCTCCGCAGGAGCGAATGTGTGCTGAATGAAGCTCACCGGGCCGTCGTCAGGATGATTGAACAAGCGAAGGCCGCCTTCGCGGGTTTGAACAGCCTGCTCGTCCCACGCCTGGGCGAAGAACGGGCTTTCGCCACGAAGCGTATCGAGGAATAGCCTGACCTGTGCATCGCGAAAGGCGCCGGCGAAGTCCGCGCGAAATTCGGCAAGCAGCCGTCGAGCTCTGTCTTTCCATTCCGGAATAAGCACCCGGGCGGCAGGCTCGAGAAACACATAGCGTAGCAGGTTGCGCTGGCGAGCGCCGTCCAGCCAGCCACGAAAGAGCCGAGCCGCGGCCTCGTTCCAGCAGCAGGCGTTCCAGAGCGGGTCGAGGCCATAAGCCGGGCACTGGACCGCGTTGACCGCGGCGACAAGGGAGGGAGGCGCGTCCGGGGCGCCCCCCGCCAGCCTTCAGGATCGAGCCGTCCGGCGAGCTTGAACAGATAGTCGCGTTCGGCGCGCGACAAAGTCAGCGCTTGCGAGATGCGACGAAGCGCCTCAGGCGAGGCTTGCACGGCGCGCCCTTGTTCGATCCACGCGCACCAGGTCACACTGATGCCGGCGAGGGCCGCGAGTTCCTCCCGCCGAAGACCCGAAGTCCGCCGCCGTCCCGCCGCCGTCGACGGTCGCATACGCTCGCGGTGCGCGCGCACAAACTCGCCCAGGAGCCGCCTTTGGTCCGCTTCAAGCATGGCAGTGGTTGTAATAGGATAATATTCGATCTTGTAACAGTTTAATTGAACACAAAAGCTACGGAGGCGGAGAGGAGCTATTGATGAGCAAGGCCCATGAGCGAGTTGTCGAGGCGCAGTTCGGCCCTCGCGCAAAAGCCTATGTCGAAAGCGCGGTTCACAGTCAGGGGGCCGATCTCGAGTCATCGGGGCGCTGGCGCAGACGTCGCGCCCGGAGCTCGCGCTCGATCTTGGCGCCGGCGGCGGCCATGTCGCCTACATCCTCGCGCGCCATGCCCGCCGGGTGATTGCGACGGACTTTCGTCCGAGATGTCGGCGGCGGTGGCGCGGACCGCGCGCGAGAAGGGCTTGAGCAATGTCGAGACCGCGCAAGCCCCGGCGGAGAGACTGCCGTTTGAAAACGAAACATTCGACTTTGTCGCCAGCCGCTTCTCCGCGCATCACTGGCGCGACTTCGACGCCGGGCTTCGGGAGGTTCGCCGCACGCTGAAAGGCGCGGCCGAGCCGCTTTCGTCGATGTCTATGCTCCGGGCCAGGCGCTGTTCGACACGCATCTGCAGGCGATCGAACTCCTGCGCGACCATCCCACGTCCGCAATTACAGCTGGGCGCAACGGTCTGGACTTGCTCGCTCGCGCGCGCTTTGCCCTCGACGCTTGCCGGACGTGGCGCCTGAGGATGGATTTCCCCGTCTGGATTGCCCGCATGCAGACGCCCGAGGAGAATGTGAAAAGGCGATCCGCGCGTTGCAGATCGCGGCCTCCGCCGGCAAGAATGGCGCATTTCGCCATTGAAGCGGACGGCTCGTTTCATCTCGACGTCCTGATGATCGAGGCCTCGGCGGCGTGAGCGCGGACAACTGCCGCGTCGCTACTTCCGGAACTCCGGCTTGACCGCAGCGTAGAGCGCCTTGAAGCGCTCGCGCTGCCGCGCGAAGAGATCGACGAGCTTCGGGTCCGGCTCGGTCACGTCGGCGATTTCGGGGGGGAGGCAGACGGCTTCGGGCCGCTCACCGGTCGCGGCGAGGCGCGCCAGACGCGCCGCGCCATAGGCGGGGCCGCCGCCGCCCTTCATGCGCACGATTGTAAAGCCGGTCGCCGCCGCGATCATGCGCGTCCATGAAGAACTCTTCGCGCCGCCGCCGATGAGGCCGACACGCTCGATCTTCGCGCCGGCGGCGCTAAGGCAATCGCGCGCCTCTGCAAGCGTCAGCGCGACCCCTTCCATAACCGCGCGCGCGACCTCCGCCCGCGAGGTGGTCTCGCTCATGCCAAACAGAACGCCACGCGCGTAAAGATCATCGAGCGGGGTCCGCTCTCCGCTAAGATAAGGCAGAAAGAGAAGCGCGCTGGGCCCTTGATAATCCGCCGACGCCTCAACCTCGAGCGCGTCGGGCGAGGCGCCGAGAAGGCGGCCGACGAAAGCGAGGGCGCCCGCGCCGTTGAGCATCGCCGCCATTGCGTACCACCGGTTCGGCAGGGCATGGGCGAAAGAATGTACGAGTTGTTCCGGCGCGCTCATATAGCGATTGGTCGCGACGATGAGCTGCGTTGCTGTTCCAAGCGAAATGAAGGCTTCGCCCGGCGCGATAGCGCCCAAGCCGACGGCGCCAACGGCGGCGTCGCCGCCGCCTGCCGCAAGTAGAACCTCGCGCGGTAGGCCAAGTGCGTCGGCCGCTTCGAGCCGGATCTTTCCCGCCGGCGCCGATCCTTCGAACAAGCGCGGCGCCCAGGCGAGGATCCGCCTCGCAGGCGTCGAACGCTTGTCCCGACCAGTCTCGTCGGGCCTCGTCGAGCAGCCACGTCCCCGCCCCATCGCTCATGTCGGATGCCCGTTCGCCACCAAGCTTGAGCCGCAAATAGTCCTTCGGCGACAGGAGCGAATT